>CACMAX010000001.1 GCA_902611845.1 uncultured Pelagibacteraceae bacterium
GAAAAATCAAATGAATTTCTTAAGGGAATAAATATTTTGAATAAGTATCATTCTAAAAATAGTAAAAAATACAGAGAAATTATCAATAAATTAAAACCTCAAAATAACAAAATTGAAAATTTAGCTTTTTTACCAGTTACAATTTTTAAAGAAATAGAATTACATTCAATTAAAAAAAAAGAAATTGATACAATTGCTGTTTCTTCCGGCACTACTGGTAATAATCTATCGAAAATTTATCTAAATAAAGAAAATTCAATTAATCAATATAGAGTTCTAAACAAAATTTTAAGTGAATTTTTAGGAAATAAAAAATTTGATTTTTTCTTTCTTTCGGAGCCTCCCATAAAAGACAATAACGAAATCAATGCAAAGTCTGCAGGAATTTTTGGCTTTTCATCAATCGCAAAATCAAAAACTTATGGTATAAAAAATAATTCAATCCAAAAAGAAAAATTAGATACATTTTTAAAGATCAAAGAAAAAAAAATTCTTTTTGGTTTTACATCTGATATATGGAAATTTTTAATCGAAAGTGATTTTAAATATAAGTTTAATAATACAATCTTAATTCATGGCGGTGGTTGGAAAAAATTAGAAAATAAGAAAATTTCAAGTGTAAAGTTTGATAAAATTTTAAAAAATAAATTTAAATTCTCAAAAATAATAAATTATTATGGTATGATTGAGCAGACAGGATCGATATTTTTAGAGTGTCACAAGTGTAAAAATTTTATAACTTCTATATACTCTGATATAATTATAAGAGATGAAAATTTTAATTCTATTTTTAATAAACCTGGTCTTATACAACTAATCTCACTTTTGCCAATTAGTTACCCTGGTCACAACATATTGACGCAAGATATTGGAATTATAAACAATAAAACTTGCAACGATTGTTCAAGTAAAAAGGGAAAAAGATTTAAGGTGCTTGGAAGAGTGATTAATTCAGATGTAAGAGGATGTAGTAATATCTAATGATATTAAATAATATAAAAGAACTTAAAATTTTTTTTAAATCTAAAAAAATTACATGTAGACCTTTTTCCGATGAAGTTATAAATTTTTTAGATCATTTCTCAAAAAATTTATTAAGTAATAAATCATTAAAACAATATCCAGAAATTATAACATTTGCTTTTTGGATTAGAAAATCAAACTTTTTAAACCAAATTAAAAAATATGATATAATTTTTAAAGATAGAATGGGACGAGGTTTAGCTTTTCATATACCGCCCTCAAATGTATCAACTGGCTATTTTTATTCATGGATTTTCGGGTTGATTTCAGGGAATTCAAATTTGATTAAACTACCATCTAAAAAAAATATAATTTCAGAAGTTTTATTAAATGAACTTTTTAAATTAAATAAAAATAAAAAATTTACTAAAATTTTTAAAACAAACAAGTTTATTAGTTATCCCAATGACAAAACAGAAATCACGAAATTAATTTCTGCAAATTGTGACATCAGACTAATTTGGGGTGGAGACAATACGATAAATTTTATAAGGAAATTTGAAATCCCAGTTCATTCTCAAGATTTTTGTTTTTATGATAGATATTCATTTGCCATTATACAACTGAATAAAAATACTAACATCAAAGATTTAGCTAATAAATTTTTTAATGACACTTTAATAATGGATCAAAATGCATGTTCAAGTCCACATTTAGTTATTTGGAAAGATACAAATAGCTATAAAATCAATAAGTTTTGGCGTGAATTCGCAAAAATAATTAAAGAAAAATATTCACTTGATACCGGCAATAAATATTTAAAATATTCTAATGTTATATCAAATTTAAATAAAATAAAATTTTTTAAAAATTTAGTAAATCATGAAGAATTATTTTCTAGAATTCAAGTTTCAAACGTTCAATCAAATATCTCAGATATTAGAGGTAAATTTGGAATGTTTATAGAGTTCGAAACAAGTAATTTAAACATTTTAAAAAAAATTGTTCAAAAAAAATACCAAACATTAACCTATTATGGTGTCGAAAAAAAAACAATTAAAGAATTCGTTTTAAAAAATAATTTAAATGGAATTGATAGAATTGTTAGAATAGGAAACGCTTTGAATATGTCTTTAATTTGGGACGGATATGACATAACAAGGTCTTTATCAAGAATTATAGACTATGATTAAAACTTTAAGTAAGAAAGAAATTTTGAATATACAGAAAAATAGAGAACCGTTTTTAATGATGGATGAGGTTAAATTAATATCTGATAAAGAAATTATAGGAAAAAAAAACTTCGATGATAGTTTTTGGGTGTTCGAATGTCATTGGCCTGGAGATCCAAATGTTCCTGCTGTATTTCAAACTGAAGCTTTAACACAAATTTCATCAATGATTGTATTATCAAATCAAAAATATCACAATAATACTTTTTTAGTCGTTATGTCTAATAATTTAAAGTTTAAAAGAAAAATAACACCAAATGAGACATTAATTGTAAAGTCTAAACTATTGTATTTTAATAGAGGTGTAGCAAAATTTAAAGCTGAAGGAAGAGTAGATGACGAATTTTGTTGTTCTGGTGAGTTTACAATGGTTTTACAAGAGGAAATATCTAAATTTAATAAGGATTGAATTATATTATATTTTGTGTA
Organism: uncultured Pelagibacteraceae bacterium; assembly: GCA_902611845.1. Classification (GTDB taxonomy): domain Bacteria; phylum Pseudomonadota; class Alphaproteobacteria; order Pelagibacterales; family Pelagibacteraceae; genus Pelagibacter. The sequence continues at coordinate 2,625 of CACMAX010000001.1, forward strand.
AAAAATTGCCATGCCAATTCATTCATCTTTATTAAAAAAACCTAGATTAGTAAAAAAACTAAAAGATTTTTATGAATACGTAAAATACAATGACGGCAAAGTTGGAACAAAAACAAGAGGCATAGATTTAAATTTTAACAATGCTTGTAATTTAAGATGCAAGTATTGTTTTACAAATTCACCTAAAGGAGATCATGTCAAAGAATACCTAGATTATGATGCTATAGCAAGATTAGCAGACGAAGCTGATGAACTAGGTTATTTTGAATTTGATTTACAAGGAGGTGAGCTTTTACTTCAACCTAAAAAATTATTTAAAGTTTTAGAAGCAATAAAACCTGAAAGATTTTATTTGTACTTAACAACAAATGGATACTACCTTGATGAAAAGATGGCAAATAGGCTTGCTGAAGCTCAAGTAAGCAGAGTATCAGTGAGTATAGATAGTATGGATGAGAAAATTCATGATGAAATAAGAGGAAGAAAAGATTCCTGGAGGAGAGCTATGGAAGGTTTAAAACACGTTCAAAAAGCAGGAATAGATCCATACTTAAATATTACAGTTGGTCATTATAATGCACATACAGATCATTTGAAACAATTATTAGATTATTCAAAAGACCAAAAATACAAAACACTACTAAACGTAGCAGTACCAGCTGGAATGTGGCAAAAAGCTGAAGACATAATATGTGATGACAAAGATAGACAATATTTAAGAAAAATTAGAAAAGAATATAAAAATTTAGTTAGGAATATATGGAATCCATTTGATAGATCTTATGAAGGAATTCTTGGGTGTACAACTGTCAATCGTTTATACATAACACCAATCGGCGATGTTTTAGTTTGTCCATATGTTCATATAAAAATTGGAAATATTTTTAAACAGTCTCTAAAAGAAATTGTAGACTATGGGTTTAAAATCAAACATTTTAGAAATCACAGTGATTTATGTTTAGCAGGAGAAGATAAAAGTTTTATTAGAAAATATATGACTAAAAGCGGTCAATCAATTTTTAAACCAGCTGAAGCAAAAGATATATTTTCAAAAGAAGATTTAATTAATTAAATAAATTGAAAGACCTTCAAAATAAAACAGTTCTATTAACAGGTTGTAATAGAGGAATAGGGTACACTATCCTTGAAAAACTTGCTGAGCATAAATGTAATATAATTGCTTGTACCAGAAATGAAAATGAAAAGTTTACAAAAAAAATTGATAAACTTAGATCAAAATTTAGTTCAAAAATTAAAAATTATTATTTTGATTTAGAAAGTTTTGAATCCATTAAAAATTCAGTCAAAAAGATTTTAGTAGAAAATGAGAAAATCGATATTTTAATAAATACTGCTGGTATTTTGCATAACTCATTGTTTCTTATGTCAACAACTTCTGAAATTCAAAAAATTCTAAATGTTAATTTTACTTCACAGATATTGCTTACTCAATTAATTGCAAAAAAAATGGTTTTAAAAAAATCTGGAAATATAATTTTTTTTTCATCGTCATCTGCAAAAGAAAATAATTTTGGTAGAAGTATTTACTCGGCTTCAAAGTCTGCAATAGAATCAATGTCAAAATCATTATCTAAAGAACTTGGACGGTATAATATTAGAGTAAATACGATTGCTCCAGGTCCAGTAGAAACAGAAATGTTTAGTAAATTTACAGACGAAGAAAATACAAAAAAAATTATTAATAGAACTGCATCTAAAAAAATTGCAAAAACAGATGATATTGCAAATTTAGTAATTTTCTTATCATCAAATTTATCAAGTCATATAAATGGTCAAATAATAAATATAGATGGTGGATTAGGTATAAATGAATGATAATAAAGACTATCTAGTAGAGATAAAAAAAAATTCAAAAGAATTTAGAAAAAAAATTCTTTTGATGTCATATGAGGCAGGTCATTCTAGTGCTCATATTGGTGGTGCTTTTTCTTCAGTGGAAATACTCTCAACATTATTTACTAAATTTTTTAATTATAATAAAAATAATCCAGCGGATCCTTCAAGAGATAGATTCATATTAAGTAAAGGGCATGGGTGTTTAGTTTATTATTCCATGTTAAGCAGCATGGGTTATATAACCAAAGAAGAGCTAAAGACCTTTGAAAAAAATGGATCTAATCTTTTAGGCCATCCAGTAAAGAACCAGGAATTAGGTATTGAATTTTCTAATGGTAGTCTTGGAATGGGTTTATCAATAGGAATAGGTTTATCTATAGGTTATAAAAGAAAAGTTAAAAAAAATAAAGTATATGTTTTAATGGGGGATGGAGAATGTAACGAGGGCTCGGTTTGGGAGTCGATTATGTGTGCTCCTAACTTTGATCTTGATAATTTAATTACATTTATCGATAATAATAATTTTCAACAAACTGGTAGTAATGATGAAATCTTAAAAAATAAAAATTTGAAATCTAAATTCGAAAATTTTGGCTGGGAAGTGTTCGAAGTTGATGGACACAATGAGGAACAATTATTAACCACAATAAATAAATTAAATTTAAATAATAAAAAACCCAAAGCAATTATTTGCAAGACAATCAAAGGCAAAGGTATTTCCTTCACAGAAAATGATAATAAATGGCATCACTCTGTCTTAACAAAATCTAATTATGAAGAAGCAATAAAGGAATTAGAAAATAATGAAATTGGATAAATCTAAAATTAAAATTTTTTCGCAAATAGGCATGAGAGCATCTTTTGGAATGGTATGTCTTGAATTAGTAAAAAATAATAATAATCTGATGGTTTGCACTGCAGATGTGTCTACTTCAGCTGGTCTAGACAGATATAGAAAAAAATATTTAGATAATTATGTAGATGTAGGTATAGCAGAACAAAATTTAATCGGTGTTGCTACAGGATTATCAGATTTAGGTTATGATGTTATAACAACAACATTTTCTCCATTTCAAACACTAAGATGTTGTGAGCAAATTAAAGTTAATCTTGGTTATATGAAAAATAAGATAATTATGGTTGGTTTAGCAAGTGGTTTGGTTTTAGGTGAATTAGGTTTTACACATGCATCTATAGAAGACATTGGGGCAATCAGGTCGATCCCAAATTTAAAAATTATTTCTCCATCAGATAGTGGTGAATTATTTAAATGCTTAGGAAGTTCTTTAAATGAAAAAGGCTCGGTTTATATTAGGCTTACAGGTGGTGCAAATAATAAAATAATAAATCATGATGACTATAATTTTGAAATTGGAAAGAGTATTGAGCTGAGATCTGGAAAAGACGTTTGTATTATCAGTAATGGTCAAATAATTAGTGAGTGCCTTGAGGCATCAACACTTTTAGAAGATGATAATATAGGCTGTTCTGTGATAAATATGCATACAATCAAACCTATTGATAAAACAAAAATTAGAGAAATAGCTTTAAATTTTAAATTAATAGTTACTGTTGAAGAGCATAATATTATTGGAGGATTGGGATCAGCAGTTGCAGAGGAAATTTCACAAATTGGGGCAAATACAAGACAGATATTTCTTGGCATAAACGACTCTTATGCCAAAGGAGGAAATTATGTTTACATGAAAGAAATTTTTAATATAAGTTCAAAAAAAATATATCAAAGAATAAAAAATGAAGTCAAATAATGCCGAAATTTACAAAGAAACTTTTATTTCATCTTTATCTATTGATCAAAAAAATTTTTCTGAAGATTTGAAATATAATGAAATTGAAGAATGGGACTCCATTGGACATATGACTCTTATAGCTGCTTTAGAGGAAAAATTTAGTATTTCTATTGATACAGATGATATTGTCGATTTCAGCTCCTTTAAAAAAGGTAAAGAAATTTTAAAAAAATATAAAATTCCTTTTTGATTTTTTTAATTTAATAAGCAATATAAAATAAACACATAAAGTTATCAAAATTAAATACAGATCAAGTATAATTCCAATTGTAGATATTAAATAAGGAGCAATACATACTGAAATATAAGGTATATAGACGTATTTTTTATTAATTATTTTATTAAATAAATGATGCAAATGAGTAGTATCTGGATTGAATGGATGCTTTTTATTTAAATATCTTTCAATAAATACTCTAAGCATGTCTATGCCTGGTATAATGAATAACAAAAATATTTTTTCTGCTGTTAAATTCATTTCTATTAAAGGTAGCTCAATTTTAAAATTATAAAAATAAAGTGTCATTACAGCAAAAAAAGACGACCCGATATTGGTCCCTGAATTTCCTGAAAAAAAAATACTAAAAGTATTACAGATCAACAATACAAACATTAATATTAAGTAAAAATTGAATATAAAATTGTTATTAAAAAAAAACATTAAATATAAAAAAATCATATATGATAAAAATATTCCATTTTCTCCATCGATTAGATTGAAACTATTAATTAGTAGCAATATACAAAATGTTGTAAAAAATATCGAGGTTCCAAACAAGTAAATTTCTTTATCAAAGTATTCAATATAGATTTTTTTTACTACTAAACTGTCGTTAATAAGTAAAAATATTAAGGTTGATATGACAAATATAATAAGTTTATTGTTGGGTTTTATTCCCTTACTATCATCTAATAAACCACAAAAGGACATTACTAGAAAATATAGTACCGAAGAGAAAATAAAATAATTATTAAGTGATTGATATTGAGAAAAAATTAAAAAAAAAAAAATTAATATAATTGATAAAAGTAGCCCTGCAATCGTTGAAGTTTTTTGTTTGTGTAGTTTACGTTTTTTATCAGGTTTATCTATAATTCCTAATTTTTCTGTGATTTGTTTTTTATAAATAAAAATAATTGAAAATGTTATTAAGGTTAATATTAAGTAACTATTAATCATTTTAAAAATTCATTTATTCAAAATTTGAATATAATGTTTGTATATTTAAAATTTCTCTTTTTTCACTTGTAATAATTTTAGTTCTTCCATGCATAAACCTTTGGTTATCAATCATACATATATCATTTTTTTTCCACTTGAATTCAATTGTTAGTTTTTTTGTTATCTTATTAATTTCATCATAAATTTTTTTTGGTATTCTATTTCCATTTAATAATTTGCAACTTAAAATCTGTGGATCTGTCCCAAATACCGCAAGTAAATGATTGCAAAAACTCAAAACTCCTGGTTTTCTTGTTTCGTTAACAACATATTTTAAGTATTTTGTATAAATGTAGCCCTCTTTTAAATTTATAGATGTATCAAAAGTTCCTGGAGCATGTAACAGCCAGTCTTTCATTTTACTTAATGAATTATTTTTACTCAATTTTTTTTTTAATCCATTGCTTTCAAATGGTATCTTTAACTCAAACATTACTTGATTTTTAAGAAAAAATTTTTTTGTATTTAAGCTTAAATTTTCATAAACTTTTGTCCCATCGCAAAAAGTTGTGAAACCACTTATTTTTGAGGGCTTTATACAAACAAACCAAAGTATTTCGGGCCAAGATGGTGAAAAACTTGCTTCAGAATGCAAAGCCATTCTTTTATTTCCAGTGTCTACAGTATTTATTTTTTTATTATTAAATCTCATCTCTCGTCTTCTTGCATCATTGGCATATCTATGGGTAAAGAGGTCAGTCAATGCAGTAATTTTTTTTGGATCAAACTTGTAATTTCTAAAAATTATAATCCCATATTCCTTAAATAGTTTGATAATTTTATTTTTATTAATTTTTTTTAAATCTTTATGATCTTGATTTTGCAATATTATTCCACCGCCGTTAAATAATTTGGATATATTGCTTATTTTCATTATTATATTTCTCTACTTGGGTTCCCAAATACCTTCGTATTTCTTTTTACATTTTTAATAACAACTGAACCAATTCCTATATGACTATTTTTTCCAATAATTATATTATTAATTAAATTTGCACATGGTGATATTAAAACATTATCCTCTACCTTTACACTACCACCAATATTTGATCCACCCGTTATAGTTACATTATTACCTATTTGGCTATTATGTGCAATTTGAACAAGTGTATCAATCATTGTGTTATTTCCTATTTTTGTAAAACCGAAAGTGCCTTTGCTTATAACGCTATTAGAGCCAATTATAGAATTATCACCTATATGAACACCACCTGAAATAGGCATATGATAAATTTTTTTGCCTTTTCTCTCAAAAGAAAAACTTAGAGCCCCAATCACTGCCCCTGACCTAATAATACAATTCTTTCCAATAATAGTGTTCTCTTTAATAATAACCCCTTCTTCTATAATTGAATTTTCACCTATTTGAATATTATTTTCTAAAATACTTTTTGAAGATATTTTGCTTAACTTAGAAATTTTGTTTTGAATTTTATTTTTAATTACAAATTTTTTTTTTAACAATAGATTATATATTTTCGAAAATTCTAGTCTCGGACTTTTAGAAAATATTAAATTTTTTTTACTTCGTCTTAAATCAGTTAATATAACAGCGTTATTTGGTAATTTCTCACCTAAGTACTTTTTTTTATTAATAAATACAAGTGAGTTTGCCATTATATTATCTTTGGCACAAATTTTATTTATATACATTTTACAATTCTTATACTTTTTATCTAATTTAGAGAGATATATTTTTTGTTTAAGTCTAATATAATTCATATATTAATTAAAAAATTGTTGAAATTTAAAAAAAATCTTTTTAAATAAAACCAAGAGACCACCAAGTCTATTTTTTTTTATTATCATATAATCTTCTGTTGCTTTTTTTAAATAATTACTAATACGTGTGCTGGTTCCTCCATGGTTCATAGAAACTATATATTGATTTGTATATATAATTTTGATCTTATTTAAAGAAAATAATCTTATAATATAATCATAGTCAGATGAAATTTTATATTGCAAATCATATTCACCTAGTAACTCAATAATTTCTCTTTTAATAAATAGAGAAGTATGTGCAGGAACCCAACCTTTAAAAAGTTTTTCTTTATAAAAATCAGAGTTTAAAACTTTATTTTCTAAACTTGTTGGACTTGCAATCCATTTTCTAATTATTTTTTTGGAATTATAATTTTTCAATATAATATTTCCATAGACTACATCTGCATTATAATTTTGAAAAAAATTTACTATGTTTTCAAAACAATTTTCATTCATTATTTGATCGTTTGAATGTAATATAAATATAATCTCTCCTTCAATTTTCTTAAGACCTTTATTTAATGCAAAATAAATTCCATTATCATTTTCACTTATAATTTTTAAATCGCCTTTATAATTATTTTTAATAATTTCTAGTGTTCTATCTTTAGAAATATTATCTACTATGATGAGCTCATAGTTTTTGAATGATTGTTTTTTAAGGGAGTTTAATGTTTCTATTATAGTTTCTTCACTATTATTAGTACAAGTAATAACACTTATTTTCATATCATTTAAGTTCTATTTATCCAAATAAACTACATTATAAGATAAACTTTTTTGTAAATTTGCATTTAAATAATTTCCATAATTCACACAAGGCGATTTAAAGTACATACAATACTCATTATTAGCAGGTTTATAAAATTTTTTTTCTGAAATATAAAATTCATTCAAAATCGGATAATCATTCTTATTATTCATTGAATAAAATTTTGGCCACGGATAATTTGTATAATTTAATTCAATATTAATTATTCTATTAATATTTTTAACAGTAAAAACACACAAACAAATACTGAGAATTACTAAATATTTTTTTTTATAATTATTTTTTTGTTTAAAGAATTTCAAACCAATAAAACTAAAAAGTGTAGCGATTAAAGCTATATTGTATGAATAACCATATCTAAAGACAGGTAATTTAATTAACCAAATTATATTAAAAATAATTAATAGTGAAATAGTTATTAGTATATGTTTGTTAATGTCTAAATTTTCTTCAAATTTATTTTTTTTTAGTCTAAAAAAAATAAAGAATACAATTAAACTTAATGATAAATATATTGAGATTATATTTATCATGAATAAAAAATGTTTGGAGGACCAAGTACTGACCCAATTAAAATTTTTAGAATATTGATCTATTTTGAGTAGTTTATCATTTTTTTTACTATTATTTATGTAATCAGGCCAACCTTTTGCCCAAGCTTCATTCTCTATTGATACATTTTTACTTAAACTTTTGTTTGACCATTTAAAATTATCAAAGCACAAGCTAGTTACAGGAAAAATTAAACATCCAGAAATTAATAAATTTTTTATTACCCATATAGTAAAAAAAATTGAGATAAAATATAATCTTTTATATTTAAAAAAATCAAAAATTTTAATTTTATCCCAAATTAGAAATATAAAGAAGAAAGATAATATTAAAATAATTTTATTTAAAATAATAAAAAGAATTAATAGAAAAGTATTTAAAACTTCTTTTATATTAAACTGATTCTTTAAGATTAAAGATAAAAGATAAAAAAAAAGTAAGTGAGATGGCGTGTCATTTCCATATTCGCTATACCTATTCATTTTATAGAACATGAAAATCTGGACAAAAATTAAAAAATAAAACTCGATATTATATTTATTCAGTTTAATTAAATTAAATGTTCTTGATATAAAATTAACTAGAATAGCACTAAAAATTAATGCTGAAGGCAAAACAATACCATTAATACCAATGACAAAGTTATTTAGTATAGCGGACGTATGTTGTAAAATAGATGCATGTGCATATCTAAAATGAAGATTTGATAATCCAATAATAATTTTTTCATTATTTAAAATATTAATATATGGCAAATGATAAAGACCTGCATCAGGTCTATAAACATTGCTTCCAATAATAAGAAGGGAGATTATTAACGTAGATAGAAAGCAAAAAATATAAAATTCTATATCAAGAAAGAAATTTTTTAAATGTCGATAAATAAATGTTAGTAAAAATAATATAGTGATAGAGTTAATAGTATTATTAAGTGGTAAGAAAAAATTTAAAAGTAAGGCTGAAAAAGAAATTAGTATTATTCCGTAAATAAGTTGGGTAGAATAGGTAATATAATTATTTTCTTTTTTTGATATAAAATATGTTCCAAGAGGAACAATCAAAAAATGTAACAGATAGATTTTTAGAAACAAAAAAAACATTTTTATGAATAATGTTGAAATAACTATAATTATACCAGTTTTTAATGAAATAAATACATTAGAAAAACTTTTAGAAAAAATAAACAAAATTAACTTGAAAAAACAAATTATAATAATTGATGATTATTCAACTGACGGGTCTAGGCAATTAATTGAAAAATTTGATCAAGATAACTTAAAAAAGATTTTTCATGGGAAAAATTATGGAAAAGGCGCATGTATAATTAGTTCTCAAAAATATGTTGTTGGAGAGTATACAATTATACAAGACGCAGATCTGGAATACGATCCAAACGATATAGTCAAAATTTATACTCAAGCTAAATCAAAAAATTGTGATGTTGTATATGGCTCAAGAGTGCTCAATAAAAATAAATATCAAAAATTGGAAAATTTTAGTCATAGAGTTAGAATTTATGGAAATGTATTTCTTACATACCTTTCGAATATTTTAAACAATCAAAATTTAACTGATGCACACACATGTTACAAATTATTTAAAAGTCAAATATTTAAAAATATCAGTTTAAAAGAAAAAGATTTTTCTTTTTGTCCAGAAATTACAACCAAACTATCTTTAAAAAAAATCTCAATAAAAGAAATTCCCATTAATTATCAAGGCAGAACCTATTCAGAGGGGAAAAAAATTGTTGCCACCGATGGTTTTAAAGCTATTAAGACTTTGATAAAATATAGATTTTTTTCTCATGATTAATTTTGTTAAATATAGGTTAATAAAGTTTCTTGAAAAAATCCCATTTATTCAATTATTAATATATAACAATCTAATTTATTTTAAATTTTTATTACCTCATGATAAAGATTATTTTGCCTTAAAATTGATTTTTAATAAAAATGAAAAAAATAGCTTTCTAGATGTTGGGGGTAATATTGGAATATCAACACTAGGATTTAGACAATTAGGATTTAATAAAAATGATATTTTAATATTTGAGCCAGATGAATATTTATTCTCAAAATATTTAGTAAAAATTCGAAATAAACAAAAAAAAATTAAAATATTTAATTTTGGTTTATCCAATAAAAATCAAAACTTGGATTTATTTAGAGCATTTTATCAAAACATTTTTATACATTTTAACAATAGCTTCGACTTAAATTATTTAAAAAATAAAATTAAGGAAAATTATCCTGAAAATTATAAGAGTTTTAGTTATAAAAAAAAAAAATTTGTTCTTAAGAAATTTGATGATCTGAATATACATAAAAAAATTTCATTTATTAAAATTGATGTAGAAGGACTTGATCACTTAGTAATTAAAGGTATGAAAAAGTTGATTATAAAACAGAAACCTGTTTTTTTGATCGAATTTAATAAATCAAATTTTAAAATAATATACGATTTTTTCAAAAAAAAATATGATTGCTATATTTACATGTTAGAAAAAAATTATTTAAAAAAAATTTTACTTAAAGATTTAAATAAAATAAAAAACTTTCAAACACCTGATATCCAGTATACAAAAAATAGTTTTAATATTTATTTTATACCAAAAGACCATATTTTTTAGAAAAAATTCAAATTAGATTTGCAATTTTATTATACTAGAGTATTAGATTTACTAATAACATATGGCAAAAAAAGCATTAATATTTGGGGTAACTGGGCAAGATGGATCTTATTTATCAAAGTTTCTTTTGAAAAAGGGCTATGTTGTTCATGGAATTAAGAGGCGTGGATCTACATTAAATACTGAAAGAATAGACGACATATATACAGACCCTTTAATTAAAAAAAATAACTTTTTTTTACATTATGGAGACATAACAGATTCACTTTCAGTAAATAATATTATTAAAAAAATTCAGCCAGATGAAATTTATAATTTGGCTGCTCAATCACACGTTGCGGTTTCGTTTGAAATTCCAGAGTATACATCTAATGCTGATGCTTTAGGTACACTGAGAATTTTGGAGGCTATCTCAAAATCCCGAAAAAAAATTAAATTTTACCAGGCCGGTTCATCAGAAATGTTTGGAAAAGTTCAGGAAACGCCACAGAATGAGAATACACCCTTTTATCCTAGAAGCCCTTATGGTGCTGCAAAATTATATTCACACTGGATAACAGTAAATTATAGAGAATCGTATAAAATCTTTGCATGTAATGGAATTTTATTTAATCATGAAAGTCCATTAAGAGGAGAGACTTTTGTAACCAAGAAGGTTGTACGTGCATTATGTAAAATAAAATTCAAAAAACAAAAGAAATTATTTATTGGTAATCTTTATTCAAAAAGAGATTGGGGTCATGCTGAAGATTATGTTATTGCAATGTGGAAAATGCTTCAGCAAAAAAATCCTAGCGATTTTGTTATCTGTACTGGCAAACAATATACAATAAAACAATTTATCAACTTTACAGCAAAAAAATTAGGAATAAAAATAGTTTGGAAAGGGAGAGGAATTAACGAAAAAGGTTTTGATCAAAATAATAATTGCGTAATTGAATGTAAAAGTAAATATTTTAGACCTGCCGAAGTAGATTCATTAAAAGGTGATTATTCAAAAGCAAAAAAAATTCTTAATTGGAGGCCAAAACATAATATCCATTCTTTAATTGATGATATGATTAAATATGAAATTAAGAATTTAAATAATGATAGATAAAAAATCAAAAATCTTCATAGCAGGTCATAATGGCATGGTTGGATCTGCAATTTTAAAGTATTTTAAAAAAAAAGAATTTAAAAATCTTTTAACTATAGATAGAAAAAAACTTGATTTAAGAAATCAAAATAATGTCAATAATTATCTAAAAAAAATAAAACCAGATGCAGTTATATTAGCAGCAGCTAGGGTCGGCGGCATTAATGCAAATAACGAAAAAAGAGCAGAATTTATTTATGATAATTTATCAATTCAAAATAATGTAATACACGGTAGCTATATTAATAACGTAAAAAATTTAATATTTCTGGGTTCTAGTTGTGTCTATCCTAAATTTAGTAGAATACCAATAAAAGAGACTGAACTTTTATCTAACTACTTAGAAAAAACAAATGAACCATATGCGATTGCTAAAATAGCAGGTATTAAGATGTGTGAAAGTTATAATTTGCAATATGGAGTAAACTATAAATGTTTAATGCCATGTAATTCATATGGTATAAATGATAATTATGATCCATTGTATTCACATTTTTTTCCAGCGTTAATAAAAAAAATAATAGATGCACTAAGGTCTAAAAAAGACCATATTAAAATTTGGGGATCTGGTAAACCTTTAAGGGAACTTATATATGCAGATGATATAGCTGACGCATGTTATTTTTTTCTTACGAAAAAAACAAAACATTCACTTATTAATATAGGTTCAGGAAAAGATAATTCAATAAATTTCTATGCTAAATTTATAATGAATCATTTAGGCGTAAGTTTAAAAATAATCCATGAAAAAAAAAAATTGGAGGGTACGTTTAGAAAAGTTTTAAATGTAAATTTAGCAAAAAAGTATGGATGGTCTTTCAAAACATCTCTTGAGGATGGGACATCTAAAACAATAAATGATTATTTACATAAAGAAATCTTAATTAAAAAAAAACAAGTATAATTAAAATAATTTTGCAATATTTGACTTTTGTACTCTTTATGGTATCAAAATATTGCCTGGTGATTATTGCGAAGGTGTTATACCCGATCCCATTCCGAACTCGGAAGTCAAGCCCTCCAGCGCCGATGGTACTTTGTCTTAAGACATGGAAGAGTAGGACATTGCCAGGCTATCCTTAATGAAAAAATTTATTGTAGTAACTGGTGGTGCTGGTTTTGTAGGTTCAAACTTAATCAAGTTACTTATTAGTAAAACAAAATTTAAAATAATTAGTTTAGATAATTATTCAACTGGAACAACAAAAAATCATATTTTGTCTAAACGAATAATTTATTTAAGAGGAAATACAATAAAGATAAGTTCAAAATTAGAAAAATATAAGAATAAAATCGACTCCATTTTCCATTTTGGAGAATTTTCAAGAATCTACCAAAGTTTTAAATATTTTAATCAATGTTACGAATCTAATTCGATTGGTAGTAAAGAGGTTTTCAAATTTTGCTTAGATAACAAAATAAAATTAATTTATTCTGCAACCTCTGCATCATTAGGTCAAAAAGGTAACGATAAAAATTTATCTCCTTATGCTTTTACAAAATCAAAAAATTTGGAATTATTAGAAAATTTAAAAAAATGGTTTAGTTTAAAATTTGAAATTATTTTTTTCTACAATGTTTATGGCAGCAATCAAATAGAACAAGGAAACATGGCAACTGTTATTGGAATATTTCAAAATCAGTATAAAAAAAAAATACCACTTTCTGTTGTTAAGCCAGGGACGCAGACAAGGAGATTTACACATATATACGACACTATTGATATTTGTTATATGGCATGGAGAAAAAATAAATGCTCATATTACAGCATAAGTCATAAAAAACCTTATTCAATTATCGATGTGGCAAAAATGTTTAATTCGAAAATACGATATTTACCAGCTAGAGTAGGCGAAAGATATGCATCAGCATTAACTAATATGTCTTTTAATAACAAAGTAATTAAATATTATGGAAAAATAAATTTGAAAGATTACATAACATCGTTTATTAAAAGCAGAAATAATAAATTATGAAAATTGCTAGTTCTTTAAAGTCGTTGAAAAAAAGAGATCTTAATTCTAAATTAGTAAGACGAAGAGGAAGAGTTTACATAATAAATAAAAAAAATCCCAAATTTAAAGCTAGACAAAAATAGAGTCTACGATGGATAATGAGAACCATAAAAATACATGGAATAACTTCACAAAATTTGTGTTGTGGGGCTCTGTTGCGGTTGTTGTTATTTTAATTTTAATGGCAATATTTCTTTTATAAAATGATTGTTGGATCAATTTCAGAAAATAAAAATATTGAAAAAAGAGTTGCTATAACTCCAGATGTAGTAAAAAAATATCAATCATTAGGGCTAGGTGTTTATTTAACCAAAAATTATGCTTTGCATATTGGTATAACTGACAAAGAATATGAACTTGAGGGTGCTAAATTTTTTAATAAAGATGAAGAGGTAATTTCTCAATCAGATGCAATTTTACAAATGAATATTATAAGTGATGAAAACTTAGATAAACTTAAACAAAATCAAATATTTATTGGCGTTTTAAATCCTTTCTTAAATGAAAAAAAACTACAAAACATAACTTCAAAGAAAGTTAATTGCTTTTCTTTAGATCTTCTACCAAGAATAACGAGAGCACAATCTATGGATATTTTATCATCACAAGCAAACTTAGCTGGATATAAAGCTGTGGTAGACTCATTTTCTTATTTTCAGAAAGCAATTCCAATGATGATGACTGCTGCAGGCACAATTTCTGCAGCAAAAGTATTAATAGTTGGAGCGGGTGTAGCAGGCTTACAAGCAATAGCAACAGCAAAAAGAATGGGTGCAATAGTATTTGCGACAGACGTTAGAATAGCTTCCAAAGAACAGGTTGAAAGTCTAGGTGGAAAATTTTTGTCAGTTGAAGGGTCGGAAAATTTAGAAACAGAGGGCGGCTATGCAAAAGAAACATCTGAAGATTTTAAACTTAAACAAGAAGAATTATTAAAAGATACATTAAAAAAAATTGATATTGTTGTATGCACTGCTTTAATACCAGGAAAAAAAGCTCCAATAATTTTAAAAAAAGATATGATTGAGCAAATGCCAAATGGTTCAATTATTTATGATCTAGCTGCTTCCCAAGGAGGTAATTCTGAGTTAACCAAAGCTGATCAAATAGTTGAAAGTAATGGAGTAAGAATAATTGGAGAAACCAATATATTAAACAAACTTCCAGTATCAGCTTCAAGCCTATATGCAAAAAATTTATTTAATTTTATCAATAATTTATTTAATAAAGATAATAAATCTTTTGAAATTAATTTAGAAGATGAAATAATTAAAAAAACAAAAGTAAAATAATGGAAATAGATCCTTTTATATTTAGACTTAGCATTTTTATTTTGTCAATTTTTGTAGGGTATTACGTTGTTTGGAGTGTAACACCATCATTGCACACTCCATTAATGTCTGTAACTAATGCAATATCTTCAGTCATAATAGTAGGTGCAATTATTGCGGCTTTAGCCAGTTCTTCAGATAGTATATTTGAAACGTCAAATCTTTTTGGATTTTTAGCAATAATATTAGCTGCAGTTAACATTTTTGGGGGATTTTTAGTTACTCAGAGAATGTTGCAAATGTATAAAAAGAAGAAAAAATAGATATGTCAGCTAATTTGTCAGCATTATTTTATCTTATATCTGGAATTTTATTTATTCTAGCATTAAGAGGCCTTTCTTCACCAGAGACATCAAGGCAAGGGAATTATTTTGGTATTGCAGGAATGGTAATTGCAATATTAGTTACATTCCTAAGTGTTGGTAATTTTGGCCCAGCATTAATATATGTTTTAATTTTTTTGGTAATTGGTGGCAGTATAGGAGCTTTTATCGCTTTTAGAATACCAATGACAGCAATGCCAGAACTTGTTGCAGGTTTTCATAGTTTAGTTGGACTTGCAGCTGTATTTGTAGCTATTTCAGCGTTTTTAAAACCTGATGCGTTTGGATTAGGAATTATAGGAGAAATTAAATTAGCAAGCTTAATTGAAATGTCTTTAGGTGCAGCCATAGGAGCGATTACATTTTCAGGTTCAATAATTGCATTTTTAAAATTAAGAGGAATTATGTCTGGTTCACCAATTACATTCAAGGGTCAACATTTCATAAATTTACTATTAGGGATTACAATTATTTTTTTAATTTATTATTTGTGTACATCACAATTATCAAGTGTTTTTTGGTCAATAATAATAATTTCTTTTTTAGTAGGGGTTTTACTTATTATACCTATAGGTGGCGCAGATATGCCAGTTGTGATTTCAATGTTAAATTCTTATTCAGGTTGGGCTGCAGCAGGTATAGGTTTTACGCTTGAAAACACAGCTCTAGTAATAACAGGGGCTTTAGTAGGTTCGTCAGGAGCGATACTTTCCTACATTATGTGCAAAGGAATGAATAGGTCTTTCTTTAATGTAATCTTAGGAGGATGGGGAGCTAGTGAACAAAGCTCTTCTTCTCAAAACAAAGAGCAAAAACCAGTCAAAAGTGGAAATGCTGATGATGCAGCATTTTTAATGAAGAACGCTTCATCAGTTATAATTGTGCCAGGTTATGGAATGGCTGTTGCTCAAGCACAGCATGCTTTAAGAGAAATGGTTGATGCATTAAAGAAAAATGGAGTAAAAGTATCTTATGCCATACATCCAGTTGCTGGAAGAATGCCAGGACATATGAATGTTTTATTAGCAGAAGCTAATGTACCGTATGATGAAGTTTTTGAATTAGAGGAAATTAATAATGATTTTGCAAATTGCGACGTAGCATATGTAATTGGAGCAAATGACGTAACCAACCCAGTCGCGAAATCAGATCCACAAAGCCCAATATATGGAATGCCAGTTTTAGATGTTGAAAAAAGTAAGTCAGTTCTTTTTGTCAAGAGAAGTCTCTCTCCAGGATATGCCGGAATAGATAATGATCTTTTTTATAGAGATAATACGTTAATGCTATTCGCGGATGCTAAAAAAATGACTGAGGAAATAGTTAAGAGTTTGTAATTGACTAAAATATTTTGTGATATAGCTGATAAAAAACTTATAAAGAAGTTTGACAAAAAAAAAATAGTCAAAGGATTTACAACAAATCCTAGTTTAATGAGAAAAGCCGGTGCAAAAAATTATGTTAAATATTTTAAAGAAATACTTAAAATAACGAGAAAACCTGTTTCCTGTGAAGTTTTTGCTGACGACTCAAAAAACATGATTTTGCAAGGAAAAAAAATTAATAGATGGGGTCAAAATGTTTATGTCAAAGTTCCCATCACCAATTCTAAAGGTTATTTCATGGGCAAAGTAATTAGAGAACTTAATAAAAAAAAAATTAAGTTAAATATAACTGCCGTATATACTTCCAATCAAACAAAACAAATTTTAAAAAATATTGATAAAAAAACAAAAGTCATAATTTCAATATTTGCTGGAAGAATGTCTGATACTGGCAAGGATCCAATCCCACAATTTAAAAAAAGTATAAAGTTATCAAAAAAATTTAAAAATGTTGAAATTCTTTGGGCAAGCACGAGAGAGCCTTATAATTACATTCAAGCACAACAAATTGGTTGTCAAATTATCACTGTGCCGCCTGCTATTATCGAAAAAATTCAATGTTTTGGTAAAAGTTTTAAAAATTTAACAGTCGATACAGTCAAGGGCTTTTTAAAAGACACGAAAAAATCTAAATTTAAGATGTAAAACTGGTTGCGGGGGACGGATTTGAACCGCCGACCTCAAGGTTATGAGCCTTGCGAGCTACCAGGCTGCTCCACCCCGCGAAATTAAATCCTATTTTTGAGTTTGTTAAGTTTTTTTACTCTCTTAATGTTTTCTTGAAGAATTCTTTTTTTTTTTTCAGATGGTTTCTCATAATTATTTTTAAGTTTTATAATTTTAAAAAAACCGTCTCGCTGAAGTTTTCTTTTTAAAACTCTTAGCGCTTGCTCAACATTATTATCTTTAACTTCTATTTTAATAACAACCTCCAAAAAGTGCGATTAGTTAACATTTTAAATAATATTTGTCTATAATTTTCAAACTAAATTTTACTAGATATATTCAATTTATCTTTTTCTCTCTTTTCTTTCAATATACGTCTTTCTGCTTTTTCAATAGCAGTCAATAAATCTTTTTGAGTGAGCAAACCCATTGCCACGGGATCTTTAGCATTTAGTGCATTATAGTTCCAATAGCTTTTATTTCTTATTGAACTGACAGAATTTTTTGTAACGCCTACTAATTTTGCTATCTGAGAATCTTTTAAAATTGAATGATTTTTTAAAAGCCAAAGTGCTGAATCTGGTTTGTCTTGACGTTTCGATAATGGAACATATTTCTTAACTTTATTTTCGTTATTTTTTATTTCAATATCCTTATCAATTATAATCAATGGTCTATTTTCATCTTTTGAGGATAATTCAATTTCTTCAGTAGTTAGTTGTCCCGAGTTAACTGGATTGTAACCAACAATTCCTTTTGCCACCTCTCCGTCTGCAATACCTTGAACTTCAACTTCGTGAAGTTTGCAAAAATCTGCAATCTGCTTAAATGTTAAAGTTGTATTTTCAACTAACCACACTGCAGTTGCCATAGGCATTAATGGAGCTTTTGACATTAAGTTTTATTTTCAGATCTGAAATTTTGGAATTTTTTATTGAATTTACTTATTCTTCCTTTATCCAAAATTTTTTGTTTGCCACCAGTCCATGCAGAATGAGATTTAGGATCTATTTCTAGTTTTAAAGTTTCGTTTTCTGATCCCCAAGTAGACTTTGTTTCAAATTGGCTGCCATCAGTCATTTCAACCTTAATTGTATGATATTTAGGATGTAAGTTTTTTTTCATGGGCAGGCTTATAACAAAAATTATTTTAAAAACAATTAAAACTTATCCAATTTTTTAAGCATTTTATCGTAAACATTTGGATTTCCTGCCCTTATGTCTATTTTATTGATTTTAAAATCTTTAATGTTATTTACTTTTCCTCCAGCTTCTTCAATTATTATTTTTCCTGCTGCTATATCCCAAATATTGATGTTATTGTGAAAATAACCATCAAATCTTCCACATCCAACATATGCTAAGTCTAAAGCTGCACAACCTGTGTTTCTCAAGTTTAATTTAGGAAATATTTTTCTAATACCATCATTATTAGTGGCAAATAAACACTCATCTACATTCGATTTATTTGAAACTCTAATTCTACTGTTATTAATAAATGAGCCACTATCTTTTTCTGCATAAAATATCTCATTTTTAATTGGATCATAAATCAAACCAGACACTATTTCTCCATCTATTTGTAGAGCAATTGATATGGCAAAATGTGGTACCCCATGTAAAAAATTAATTGTCCCATCTATTGGATCTATAATCCAAAAAATATTTTTATTTTTATTTAAAATTTTACCTGTTTCCTCTGTTATAAATGAGTAATTTTTTTTTGATTTTGCTAATTCTTCTATAATTATTTTTTCAACTCTTTTATCAGTTTTTGTTACAAAATCTTTTGGACCTTTTTTGGATACTTGTAAATTTTCTAACTCACCAAAATCTCTGATAATCGTTTTAGAAGCTTTCTCAGATGCCTTTATCATTAAATTTAGATTAGCTGATATTGAGTTCATTCTATATTTTTTTTACATACTCCATACTTCTTGTATCTATAACAATTGTATCCCCACTTTCTATAAAAGGAGGGACTTGAATGTTTAAACCATTATCAAGCACTGCTGGTTTATATGAGGATGATACTGTCTGACCTTTAAGGGCTGCGTCCGTTGATTCTATTGTGCAAGTTATTTGATTTGGAAGCACAATACTTAAAGGTTCTTCATTATGAAAATTTATAGTAACTTCTAAATTTTCAGTAAGCATTTTACCTTTTACTCCAACCATACTTTTGCTTAAATTAATTTGCTCAAATGAGATTGGATTCATAAAATAAAAAGCATTTTCATCACTGTATAAGAAATTGTATTTTACCTCCTCTAATAAAGCTTTTTCTACAGTTTCACTTGATCTAAATCTTTCATTTAGTTTTGTATTTTTCAATATACTTTTCATTTCTACTTGAGCAAAAGCACCACCTTTTCCAGGCTTCACATGATTTGTTTTTAGAATTTCCCATAAATCATCTTTATATTCCAATATCATTCCTACTCTAATTTCAGTTGCATTAATTTTCATATTAGTTTTTTTATAGCTTGATGTGGTTTAAATTTTTTATTATTCCAAATGTAGCCTGAGATAGCTAAAAAATCTGCTTTATTCAATAATAGATTTTTATAATTTTTCTCATTTATTCCACCAATTGCAACAATAGGTAAATTTACTGACTTTTTAATTTTATTTAAAATGTTTATGTTTGCTTTATATCTGACTCTTTTGGTTGTAGTTTTATAGAAAGCACCTAAGGCAATATAATTTGCACCATTTAGTGATGCTTTTTTAGCAAGCCTAAATGAATTATGACACGTAATTCCAATTATTTTGTTTTTTAAAATTTTTCTTGCATTAATAATATTCATATCTTTTTGACCTAAATGACAACCATCAGCATTCACTTTTATTGCAAGACAAGGATTATCATTAATAATTAATTTTACTTTATTTTTTTTGCAAATTTTTAAAATTCTTTTTGCAATTAGAATTTTTTTTTTAATGTTTTCTTTTTTAAGTCTTAATTGAAAAAACATTACTTTTTTTGATTTCAAAACTAAATTTAGGTTATTGTAGAATAAATTATTTATTATTTTATTAGGCGATATTAAATAAATAAATTTTTTATTGCGAATTTTCAAGATTTTCTGACCATTTTCCTTGTGCTGCTAGAGTACACATTTTAGCCCTATGATCGAATATTTTCTGGGTTCCGATTATGTTTTTAATATCTTTAGACCAAAATTTCAGTGCACTTTGTTGAAGAGCTCTTCCATAAGAATAAGTCATGATAAAATTCGAATCATTTTTTATATTTATCTGATTTAAGTTTGCTGTAGCTTCTATTTCCGTTTGACCTCCCGACAGAAAAGCTATGCCAGGTACAGATGACGGCACATTATTTTTTAAACAATCTAAAGTTAGTTCTGCAATTTCTTCACTAGAAATTTTTTCGCCAGAATTTTTTCCTGGTAAAATCATGTTTGGTTTTAATATTGTTCCCTTCAAATCAACATTATTTAATTCTAACTCTTCATAACATTTACTTATT
The DNA here is from genome assembly GCA_902611845.1 of uncultured Pelagibacteraceae bacterium. Taxonomy (GTDB): domain Bacteria; phylum Pseudomonadota; class Alphaproteobacteria; order Pelagibacterales; family Pelagibacteraceae; genus Pelagibacter. Next base: position 23,589 of record CACMAX010000001.1, read on the forward strand.
ACTTCAGACGTTTTCATTAAACAATCTTTAGCAGAATGATCTCCATCCATTAAAACTTCGGGTTCAATTATAGGAACCATTCCTGCTTCTTGAACTAATGCAGCATATCTAGCCAACACATGAGCATTTGACGAAATAGATAGTTTGCTGGGATATTTATCAGAAATTAAGTAAACACCCCTCCATTTTGTAAATCTTGCTCCAAGTTTATAATAATCATTAAGTCTCTCTCTTAAACCGTCTAAACCTTCTGTAATTTTTTCTTCTTTAGATCCTGCCAATATTTTGGCTCCTGTATCAACTTTAATGCCTGTTAACGAACCACTTGAATTTATTAGTTCAGGTATAGTTTTTCCATCAGACGTTCTCTGTCTTATTGTTTCATCATATAGTATTACTCCACCTATACATTTACTCATTGATGAAGATGAAAATAGAGTTTGTCTAAAAACCAGTCTATTATTTTCATCGGAATGTACTTTTACGGAGCTTAATCTTTTTGTCATTGTTGTTGTACTTTCATCAGCTGCAAGTATACCTTTGCCATTCGATAAAATTTGAAGAGCGATTTTGTTAAGTTCAGACATTTAATTTAATGCTTTTATACCAGGGAGAACTTTGCCTTCAAGATATTCTAAAAATGCTCCACCTGCAGTTGAAACAAAATTAAATTTATTCTTAATATTTAGTGAATTAATTAATGCTACCGTATCGCCTCCACCAACAACTGAAAATATTTTGCTTCCTCTGTTTGCTATATATTTTGCAACTTCTGAACTTCCTAATGAAAAATTCTCATTTTCAAAGTAACCTAATGGTCCGTTCCATAATATTGTAGAGGAATCGTCAATAATTCTTTTTATTTCAACTAGAGTTTTTGATCCTACATCAAGTATCATATCATCGTCTTCAATATCTTTAAAATCTTTTTCAAAAGATTCATCGTTCAATTTTTTTCCGATTTTAACATCTTTCGGAAAATATATTTTACAATTATTTTTTTCAGCATATATGAATATTTCTTTTATTATGTAATCAATATTTTTTTCATATATTGAGTTACCAATTTTTAAACCTTTGTATTTGAATATATTATTCGCCATAGCGCCAACTATTATAATACTATTAAATTTTGGTATTAAATTTTTTATTATATTTATTTTTGAAGATATTTTAGATCCACCAATTATACATGTTATAGGCTTTTTTATTTCAGAAGTTATCTTGTTAAGAGCATTTACCTCTGCATTAATTTGAATTCCGCTATACGATGGAATATAATTTGTTATTTTTGATACAGAGGCATGATCTCTGTGTGAACACGAAAATGCATCATTAACATATATTTCACCTAAGCTTGCTAATTTCTTTGAAAATTTATCATCGTTGGCTTCTTCTTCAGGATAAAATCTAATATTTTCAAGTAGTACTAACTCATCATTTGAATTCTTAAAAATGTCTTCTTTATTTAAATTAAAAATGTTTTCTTTAAGTAATGACACTTCTTTTTTAATTTTACTTTTAATATACAGCGATACCAATTCTAGTGAAAGTTCCTTAATTATTTTACCTTTTGGTCTCCCAATATGAGATATTATTATAATCTTTGCTTTTTTTTTTAATAAAAATTCTAGTGTAGGCATAACCTTATCAATCCGGTTAGCATCTGTTATTTTTCCATTTTTTATCGGAACATTTAAATCGAGTCTTAGAATTACACATTTATTTTCAATGTTTTCTATATTTTCAATAGATTTCATTATTAGATCTTGCTTACATACTCAGCAATGTCACACATTCTGTTCGAAAAACCCCATTCATTATCATACCAAGCTGAAATTTTTCCCATTTTATTTCCAACTACATTAGTAAGTGAAGAGTCTATGATTGCAGAAGCACTATTGTGATTAAAATCAACTGAGACTAGCTTCTCATCTGTAACACTTAGAATATTTTTAAGTTTCAATTTAGATGCTGAAATCAAAGAGTTGTTTAATTTTTTTACAGTAATATTTTTTTTAACATTAAATATAAATTCTATTAATGAAACATTTGGTGTTGGCACTCTCATTGCTACCCCTTCTAGCTTACCTTTCAGTGGGGGTATAATTTCACCAATAGCTTTTGATGCACCAGTAGATGTGGGTACAATTGATTGACTTGCAGATCTCGCCCTTCTTGGATCTTTGTGAGAATTATCTAATATTCTTTGATCGCTTGTAAAAGCATGTATGGTCGTCATAAAACCATTAAGAATTATAAAATTTTTATTAATTACGTCTGCAACAGGAGCTAAGCAATTTGTTGTGCATGAAGCTGCTGAAATAATTCTATCATTCTTGTTGATCTTCTTATGATTTACGCCAAAAACTATAGTTTTGTCTGCCATTTTACATGGGGCCGATACAATAACTTTTTTTACCCCATTTTCTATATGTGGTAGTAATTGATCTTTAGAATTAAACTTACCTGTGCACTCGAAAACATAATCTACACCGTATTTTTTCCACTTTATGTCATTAATCATAGAGTGTTGTGTGTAAGATATTTTTTCTTTATTTATTTTTATGTAATTTCTTCCAGATTTTACTAGAGAACTAAAATTACCATGAATTGAATCATATTTTAATAAATTTGAACAAATTTCAGAGCTCGATTTATTATTAATATGTTTGATTATTATTTTACCTTTGTGATTTTCAAAAATTGACCTCACAATCATTCTGCCAATTCTCCCCATACCATTAATTCCAACTTTTATCGTCATTTTTTTATATAGAATTTAATTTTTTTACTAATTTTTTCACTACTTAAACCAAAATGATCATAGACTTTTTTATAAGGAGCACTTTTACCAAAGTCATCTATTGAAAAAGACAAGCCATTTTCAATATATTTTTCCCAAGACATTTTTGATCCTGCCTCAATTGAAAAAGTGTTTTTGCTTTCCTTTAAGATTTTATCTTTATAGCTCTTGTTTTGTTTGTCAAAAATTTCTTGGCAAGGCATTGATATTACTTTTGAATAAATTTTTTGTTTGGCCAATTTATGACTAGTCTCAATTGCAAGATTAACCTCTGATCCTGAGGCTAAAATAGTTAAATTTATATTTTTTCCAGTCCTTATAACTTCATAAGCTCCCATAGAGCATTGATTTTTTTTGCTAAAACTCTTTCTTATGGGTTTTAAGTTTTGTCTAGTTAAAGCTAATATGCTAGGTGTTTTGTTACTGTTTAAAGCAATATCCCAGCATTCAATTGTTTCAGTTTGATCTGCTGGCCTCAATACATTTAAGTTTGGAATAGATCTTAATGCAGCAAGCTGCTCTACAGGTTGATGCGTAGGCCCATCCTCTCCTAGTCCAATTGAGTCATGTGTCATTATATAAATTACCTTCTGTTTCATAATAGCAGACAGTCTTATTGAAGGTTTGCAATAGTCTGAAAATATTAAAAAAGTACCTCCATAAGGAATAAAATTACTATGAAGAGCTAATCCATTCATAACCCCACTCATTGCGTGTTCTCTAACACCATAGTGAATATAATTACCATCAAAGTTACTTGAATTTATAATTTTATGTAACTTAGTTTTTGTATTGTTTGATCCCGCTAAATCGGCAGAGCCACCAATTAAAGTATTTTTCTCTTTTAATATAGCTGATAAAAACTCTTCTGAGGATTTTCTTGTGGCTATAATCTTTAAATTTTTTATTGCATCTTTTTTTTGTTTTTTAATTGAACTTGAGAATTTATTTTTTATAACACTTTTAAATTTAAGTTTGTGTTTACTAAAAGTTTTATTCCATATTTTTTCTTTTTTAATACCTTTTTCTCCGATTTTCCTCCAATCAATTAAAATTTTTTGAGGTATTTTAAAAGGTTTATAATCCCAATCTAATTTTTTTCTAACTAACTTAATTTCATCTATTCCAAGAGGACTTCCATGAGAAGAGGCCTTTCCACTTTTATTTGGAGATCCAAATCCTATTTTTGTTTTACAAGAAATCACAGTTGGTTTTTTTGATGTTTGTGCTTTTTTTAATGCATTGTAAATCTCTTTATAATTATGCCCATTGATTAAAATATAATTCCATCCATAGCTTTTAAATCTGTTTTTATAGTTATCTGATACTGCTAAACTAGTAGGACCATCTATTGAAATAGAATTATTATCAAAAAGCATTATAAGATTATTAAGTCTAAGGTGACCAGCTAAACTCATTGCTTCATGACTTATTCCTTCCATAAGGCACCCATCACCAGCCAAGACATAGGTTTTGTGATTAATTAAATTTTTACCTAATTTTTTTTTCAATATTTCTTCTGCAATTGCAAAACCTACGGAATTTGCAATTCCTTGGCCTAAAGGACCAGTTGTTGTCTCAATACCTGAGTTTGGGTGATACTCTGGGTGACCAGCACAAATTGAATTTAGTTGTCTAAATTTCTTGATGTCGTTAAGTGATACACTTTTATACCCAGTCAAGTACAAAAGCGAATAAAGCAACATTGATCCATGTCCAGCTGATAAAATAAATCTATCTCTATTAAGCCAGTTTGGATTTTTTGGATTAAATTTTAGAAAATATTTAAATAAAATTGTTGCAACATCGGCCATACCCATTGGCATACCTGGGTGACCAGAATTAGCGTTTTGAACCGCATCCATTGATAAAAAACGAATAGCATTTGATAAATTTTTTTCTATATTTTTCAAAAAGTATCCTATCTAGACTTAGGTGATTCAATTTATTAATATAGATATATATATGAAAAACATTGATGAAAAAGAAAAAAAATTAAAAGATACTTTAAAAAAATTAGGAGAGATAAACATTCAACATAATGAAGAATTAGATAAAGTTGCAATTTTAAAAGATCAAAAAAATCAATTAGAAATTGAAAAAAAACATATAACTAAATCTCTCCAAAGCTTAGAAGAAGAAAACTTAAAACTTAGAAGTCAAATAAATGAATTAAAAAAGGATAACGAAACTTCAAAAAGAAAAGAAAATCAATTTAATGAAAAAATTGATGAATTAAATCAAGAAACAGATAATTTATTGGAAGAATTAGATAAATGGCAAATGTGAATATAAAATTTAATGGTAAGGAATATTTATTATCTTGTGAAGATGGGCAAGAGGAACATTTGGAAGAATTATCATTGAGTTTAAATAAAAAATTTAATGATCTAAAATTTGATCTTGGAAATATTGGAGAGAATAAATTATTACTAATATCTTCTATAAAAGTCATGGATGAGTATTTTGAAACCAAAAAAAAAGTAGATGCGCAAAAAAAAGAGCTTCAAGAATTAAAAGAAAAATTTAAAGAATTAAAATCTTTAGTTTATCAGTACAAAGATGGAAAAGAAAATGAAATTAAAAATTTAAGCTCAACACAAGAAGAACTTGAGAATGATATTGAAAACTACAAAATAAGTTACGAAAATTTAATAGACAAAGTAACTTTAGAAATAGAAGACTTTGTCAAAAAAAATAGCACAAATACGTCTGTTTCATAAAATATCAGTGTCAAAATTTAAATTAAGAAAAAAAATTATTAACTTAAGAAAAAAAAAATATTTTGAAATCAAAATAGACGATAATATTATTAATAGCTTTCATAATAAAATTAATCTATCAAAAAATAAAATTATTGGAGGTTATTTTCCAATAAATTTTGAATTTGATTGTTTGCAAATACTAAAAAAATTTTATTCTAACGATTATAGTATTTCGTTGCCAGTTATAAAAAGAAATCATCAAATGGATTTTTATACATGGAGTCCAAATGATCCTTTAACAATAAACTCATTAGGAATTCCTCAGCCACTAAAATTGAAAAAAGTATACCCAGATATAATATTTGTACCAATAGTTGCTTTTGATAAATTCAGGAACAGGATTGGCTATGGTGGTGGATTTTATGACAGATATTTAGAAAAAATTTCTAAAATTAAAAAATGTACAACAATTGGACTGGCTTTTTCACATCAAAAAGTTAATAAAATTAATATTGAAAATTTTGATAGAAAATTAGATTTAATTTTGACAGAAAAATTAATGTAAAAATGAAGATTTTATTTTTAGGTGATATAGTTGGAGATGCAGGCTTTAAATCAGTAAAAAAAAACTTGCCACATATAGTTTCAAAAAAAGATATAGATTTTGTTTGTGTTAACGGTGAAAATGCAGCCAGTGAAGGTGTGGGTCTAACTGAAAATATTGCTAATGAACTTTTTAATGTAGGTGTAGATGTAATTACAACAGGTAATCATGTTTGGGATCAAAAAGAAATTTATGAATATATAAAAACTGAAAAAAAATTATTAAGACCAATAAATATGAGTGGAAATTTACCTGGTAAAGGTTTTTCTATATTCAATTCAAAAAAAAATCTAAAAGTTGGTGTACTAAATCTTATGGGTAACGTTTTTATGAAAAAATGTGATGATGTTTTTAAAATTGCTACTGAATTTATTGCAGAAAAAAAAAAATCAAAAGATTATGATTTTTTAATAGTGGATTTTCATGGAGAAATAACAAGTGAAAAAATGGCTATAGGCAATCTATTTGATGGATATGCAACTTTAGTTGTAGGTACCCATACGCACGTGCCAACAAATGATGCAAGAGTCTTAAAAAATGGAACTAGCTATATTACTGATGCTGGAATGTGTGGCGACTATGACTCGGTAATTGGTATGAATGCACAAAATTCAATTAACAGATTCCTAAAAAAAGAATCTGTAAAACATTTTCCTGCCAATGGAGAAGCATCTCTGAGTGGGGTAGTTGTAGACTGTGATGCAAAAAATGGATTAGCAAAAAATATAGAAAGCTTCATTTTCGGTGGAAGTTTAAAAAACATAAATTAATTATGGCTGGACATTCACATTGGGCAGGTATTAAACATAAAAAAGGCAAAGCTGATAAACAGAGATCAAAAATTTTTTCTAAACTTTCTAGAGAAATCACAGTAGCCGCTAAACTAGGAGATAAGAACCCCGATATGAATTCGAGACTAAGATCAGCAATACAAGCGGCCAGATCAGCCAACATGCCAAAAGAAAATATTGAAAGAGCAATTGAAAAATCTTCTAGCAATGATCAATCAAATTTTGAAAATATTAGGTATGAAGGTTTTGGACCAAGCAAATCCGCTGTAATAGTTGAAGCATTGACTGATAATAAAAATAGAACCGCTTCTAATATAAGAACAATATTTTCGAAAAATAACGGTTCTTTAGGAACCCAGGGTTCTGCGTCACATAATTTTCATAGATTGGGTGTAATTAAAATAGACAAAAATGAAATTGAGCAAGATAAAATTTTTGAATTAGCAATCGAGTCGGGCGCAAACGATTATATTTCTCGTGATGAATTTCATGAAGTTCATACGGGTATAGATGAAATATATGAGGTAAAAAAAAAATTTGAAAAAGTTATCGGAAATTTTCTTTCTACCGAAATCGAGTGGCTACCCATAAATAAGGTATCTCTTAAAGGAGAAGAAAATCAAAATATGCTAAAATTTTTAGAAACTCTAGAGGATGAGGATGATGTACAAAATGTTTATACAAATGTTAACTTTGAAGGTTAAATGATAATTGTTGGAATTGATCCAGGAATAGCAGGCGCTATTTGCTTTTTTTCTGATGGGAAAGTCATTGATGTAATCGACATGCCTACAATGGCTGAAGGAAAAAAAAATAAAAAACAAGTTAATGGAAGGCAAATTTATAATGAAATAATGCTAATAAAAAATAAATTTATGAATGAAAAAATGAGTGTAATAGTCGAACAAGTTTCTGCCATGCCAGGACAGGGTGTAACAAGCATGTTTAATTTTGGACAATCATTTGGAGTTATTAAAGGCATATGTTCTGCAATGGAGCTTCCTATTTTTTATGTTAGACCAGCAAAATGGAAAAAACATTTTAATTTGATTAATTCTGAAAAAGATGCCAGTAGAACTAAAGCAATAGAGATGTTTCCTAAAATTTCTAATAAGTTATCAAGAAAAAAAGATAATAATAAAGCAGATGCTATTTTAATTGCTCAATATTTTGAAAACACAAGGGAAAACAACGATAACTAGACTATTAGAGTTCTTTGAAGTCAAATTAATGACATATTTTAATGGGAAACGATTGAATGGAAGCAGATATTGTAACGCAAAGTTTAGGTTTAGCAAGTAACACAGATTTTTCTTTAATTAGTTTATTTTTGCGAGCGGATATAATTGTCAAGTCGGTAATCATAATATTAATTCTAAGTTCAATTTATTCATGGGCAATAATATTTGAAAAAATAAGAATGTTTAGAAAAATTAATAAAAGTGCTGAGGAATTTGAGGAAAAATTTTGGAAATCAAAATCAGCTGAAACTTTTTATAATAGCCTTCCATCAAATATTGAAGATCCAATGGCAAAGTTGTTTAAAAGCTCAATGCAGACAGTGATGAAAACAAGATCAAAGTCAAATCTTAATGAGCGACTATCTAGCATATTAGAAGTAAATATAGAAAAACAAATGGTAGTTGTTGAAAAGTATAATAGTTTTTTAGCAACTGTAGGGTCAACTGCACCATTCATAGGTCTGTTCGGAACAGTTTGGGGAATTATGAATTCATTTCAATCAATTGCAATATCAAGAAATACCAGTCTAGCAATAGTTGCACCAGGTATTGCTGAAGCCTTATTTGCAACTGCACTTGGATTATTAGCTGCAATTCCAGCAGTAATTGCCTATAATAAATTTAATTCAGACTCTAGAAAATACTCACAAAAATTAGAAAATTTTTCAAAAAGATTCTTATCAATTATTTAAATGGGATTTAAGCTCAAAAGTTCAAAAAACGATCCAATGAGTGAAATTAATGTTACACCATTTGTTGATGTAATGTTGGTTTTACTAATTATATTCATGGTCACTGCACCATTACTAACTGTTGGAGTCCAGGTAGATTTGCCAGAAACTTCTGCCGATACACTTCCTGAGGAAAATGAACCTTTAACTTTAACAATTAATTCAAAAGGTGAAATTTTTATACAGGAAACTAAAGTGGAGTTTAATAATTTAATTGTAAAAATATTGGCAGTGTCAAATAATAGAACTGATACAAGAATATATGTTAGGGGAGACAAAGCCATTAACTATGGAAGGGTTCTTGAAATTATGGGAATGCTTTCAGGATCAGGATTCACAAAAGTTGCTTTAATATCTGAACCAAATAAAGAGAGATAAAGATTATGTATCGAGGTCTTTTAATCTCATCTGGATTTCATATTGCTATTGTTATAGTGAGTATTTTGGCTTTGCCATTTGTTGCCAAAAAACCTTTGGATATTCCACCTCTTATCTCTGTTGAACTTATTCAAATAGCCGAAAAGACAAATATTCCTTTCGCACCAAAAGCATCTAAAATAATTGAAAAGGCAAAAAAAGAAAATGAGAAACTCTTGTCGGAGCAAGCCCCTCCTAAAAAAGTAAAAAAAGATGAAAAAAAAGAAGTTCAGACAGATAAAAAAAAAAATGAAATTTCTAAGATTGCATCAAAAAAAACACCAACCAGTAAAAATAAAATAGAAAAGTTAAAAAAAGAAAAATTAAATGCTGTACCTATGCCTGATGAAGATAAACAAAAAATTCAACCCAAAGAAGAAAAAAAGCAAAAACCATCAAAAGAGATAAATGATGAGAATATTAAAAAAATAGTTGAAACCAAAAAACCTATTTTAGATGAAAAAAAAGTTAAACAAGTGTCTGAATTTGAGAAAAAAGAAAAATTGGATCTAAATGAAATTGCAGCTTTAATTGATAAAAAAAAAGAAAATTTAGCAGAAACAAAAAAAGAAGTAGATAAAATTTCTCAATCAACTGATGAAACAATGGAATATTCAAAGCTAACATTAAGTGAGGAGGATGCTTTAAAGGCTCAAATATTTACATGTTGGAGTGTGCCTATAGGTTTGCCATTTAGTGAAGATTTATTAGTTAGAGTTAAACTTCAATTAAAACCAGACGGAACAATTCAAAAGCTTGAAATGCTAGATCATGTAAAAATGAATACACCAGGTAAAGAAAAATTTAGAACACTAGCAGATAGTGTTAGAAGAGCTATTCAGCTTTGTAATCCATTAAAAGTTCCTACAAGTGGTTATGAAAGATGGAAAAATATGATTTTAAATTTTGATGCTCGTGATATGCTTGGTGGATAATGATTAGAATATTTAGCTTAACCTTTTTAGTATTTTTGTTTTTAACGACGAAATCAAATTCTTTAATAGAAATTGATATAACAAGAGGTAATTTAGATCCTTTGCCAATCGCAGTTTCACCATTATTTCAAGATGATAACTCAAAAAAAAATTCAATTAATGAATTAAAATTAGATAATGTTGGCTCTGAAATTTCATCTGTAGTAGAAAATAATCTAAAAACCTCAGGTTTATTTAATCCACTTAGCAAAGAAGCATTTTTACAAAAGCCTGATATTGCACATTTAAAACCAAGGTTTGAAGATTGGGCACTTATTAAAGCACAAGCTTTAATTACAGGAAAAGTAACAATTGAGAATAAAAAATTAAAAGTTGAATTTAGACTCTGGGATATTTTAGCTGGAAGAGAAATGATGGCCTTAGCATTTACAACAGTCCCTAGTAACTGGAGAAGAGTTGGACACATAATTTCTGACAAAGTTTATGAAAGATTAACTGGAGAAAAGGGATATTTTGATACAAGAATTATTTATGTATCTGAAGAGGGGCCAAAAACAGCTAGAATTAAAAAATTAGCTATTATGGATCAAGATGGTTTTAATACAAAATACTTAACATTGGGAAATGAGTTGGTTTTAACTCCAAGATTTAATCCAACAAGTCAGATGGTTACTTATTTATCATATTTTAAAAATCTTCCTAGAGTATACCTTTTAGATATCGAAACTGGAACACAAGAAGTAGTTGGTGATTTTCCAGGAATGACATTTGCCCCAAGATTTTCACCTGATGGAAAAAAAATTATAATGAGTTTTGCTAAAGATGGTAATTCTGATATTTACACTATGGATTTAGAGAATAGAATTGTTGAAAGAATTACTAATCATCCTTCAATTGACACATCTCCGTCATATTCACCAGATAATAAATTTATAACATTTAATTCTGATAGAAGCGGTTTTCAACAAATCTACGTTATGAAAGCTGATGGTTCAAATGTAAAAAGAATTTCTTTTGGGAAAGGTTTGTATGGAACACCTGTATGGTCTCCAAGAGGTGATTTAATTGCATTTACAAAATTACATAAAGGAAAATTTTATATTGGTGTAATGCGAACAGATGGTTCAGGAGAAAGATTGCTAACTGAAAATTACTATCAAGAAGCTCCATCTTGGTCTCCAAACGGGAGAGTATTAATTTTCTATAGAGAGACCAAATCAAATGACAGAGGAGAAGGATTTAGCGCTAAACTTTGGTCTATAGATCTAACAGGATATAATGAAAGGCAAGTTCAAACAGAGACGGACGCCTCTGACCCATCTTGGTCGTCTTTATTAAGTAATTAGGGCTTTTTTATTAAATTTTAATATAAATTAAGTTGATTTTTATGCTTGAAACATCTAATTAGTTGTGAAAAAGTTCTAATAAATTATTAAGGAGCATTAATGAATTTTAGCAAATCATTTAGAAATACTTTTCTAGTTATATTATTAAGTTTAATCGTATCAGCTTGTGCTACAAAAAAAACCACAACAAAAGTTGAAGGCCAAATGCAAGGTGATGTCTACACAGGTACTGATACCGTTAAATACTTAGCTGACGGTGTTCCGGACAGAGTATTTTTTGCAACAAACGAGTCAATTTTAACAACCAAATCTAGAGATACATTAAGAAAACAAGCAAATTGGTTAAGAGCGAATTCTAGCATAAATGTAGTAGTTGAAGGCCATGCTGACGAAAGAGGCACTAGGGAGTACAACTTAGCATTAGGTGAAAGAAGAGCAAATGCTGCTAAAGACTATCTGATTACTTACGGAATATCTGCTGATAGAATATCAGTAATAAGTTACGGAAAAGAGAGACCTGTTGATTCAGGATCCAACCCACTTTCATGGTCTAAGAATAGAAGATCTGTAACTGTAAAAGCCAACTAAAGCTATTTAAAATATTTTAAAGACCCTTAGATTGATTATATTAATCTTAGGGTCTTTTTTTTGCCATCATTATAATTAAAAAATTATTTAATGTTTAAAAAGTATATTAAAATTCTTACTTATATATTTCCCATATCTTTAATTACTTTCAATGTAGCTTCAGAAGATTTGAGTATGAGGGAAATTTTTAGACATTATTCAAAAAGATCTTAGAACACTAGAAAGAGCAGTCTACTCAGAATCATTTCAAAAAAAATCTGCTGGAGGGACTTCTTTGACAGATAAAGAAACCGAAGATGTATTAACAAGACATTTATTAAAATTGTCTGAAATAGAAAAACAATTCCAAAATTTAACTAATAAGTTTGAAGAAGTGAATTTTAAAATTGATAAATTATCTTCAAGACTATCAAAAACCCAAGCTGACAATCAGTTAAGGTTTCAAGAATTAGAGAATAATTCTAGTCTTGCACAAAAGACTGAAATTAATGAACAGAATTTATCTTTAAATGAAAATAATCAAAATACTGAAACAGACTTAGCCAAAAAAAAAATTATGCCAGGCACATCTCAACCTCAGGATTTAGGAACAATATCTTATAAAGATATGACTGATAAAAGTGAGACCCAATCAATTCAATCTGTTGAGACAACTAAGACTATCTTAACAGAAAATTTTATTAATGAAGAAAAAATTTTACCTAATGCGTCTCCTTTGGAGCAGTATGAATTTGCGACTAGCTTTTTAAAAGTTGGAGATTATAATATGGCAGAAAGAGCATTTAGAGAATTTGTGGATACAAATCCAGATAATGATCTCTCTGGAAATGCACAATATTGGTATGCAGAGACTTTTAGAATAAGACAGCTCTACACTGATGCAGCATCTGCTTACTTAGAGGGTTATCAAAAATATCCCAAGAGCGAAAAAGCACCTATTAACCTTCTGAAGCTTGGTGTATCCTTGGTCCAAATAGGAGAGAAAGATCAGGGTTGCTTAATGATTGCTGGTGTTAAAAAACAGTATCCAAATGCCACTCAATCAGTTCTTCAAAAAGCCAAATATGAAGAGAAAAAGTTTGAGTGTAACAAAGAAAAATCTTAATTTTTATTTAACAAAATTAAAGGATCCTCAAGTACAAAAATTATATAATCAATTTTCAAATAATCTTAAATCTTTAGACATTAGTAACAAGAAGATTATGGTTGGAGTATCTGGTGGTGCTGACAGCTTATCTGTATTATTTTTCTCTCAGTGCTATTCGTTAAAACATAAAGCTAAATTACACCCTGTTATAATAGATCATAAACTAAGAAAAGAATCGACAATTGAGGCCAAAAACTTGAAGCATAAACTTAAAAAAAACTTTAATATTAACTGTAAAATCCTTTCAAAAAAATTTACTAAAGTTGATAAGAATATACAATCTTATGCAAGAGATCTAAGATACGATTTATTTTACAAAGAGTGTAAACAACGTAAAATAGATTGCATATTGTTGGGCCATCATAAAGATGATCTAATTGAAAACTTTTTTATAAGATTTTTGAGAGGCTCTGGATTAAAAGGGCTTGTTTCATTTGATAAAAATGTAAGTAATTATAATGGTTTAAAAATTATTAGACCATTTTTATCAACTTCAAAAAAAGATTTAGCTATAATTAATAATAAAACTTTCGGTTTTTCTGTAGACGATCCTACAAATTATAATGATAAATTCTTAAGGAGCAGAATTAGAAAACTTATTAATAATTTAAATAAAGAAGGTTTAAAATTTAATAAATTCTATTTAACTTTAGAAAATTTATCAAAAAGCAATCAAGTTATTGAATTTTTTGTAGAGAAAAATGTTTCTGAAAACTCAAAATATTTTGAGAAAGAAAAAAAAACAATTTTAAACCAATCTTTTTTCAAAAATCCAGAGGAAATTATTTTGAGAAGTTTTACACGAGTAATTCATAACATTAGTAAGAAAAAAAACTATCCAAGAGGCAAGAAGGTTATTGGAATATTAGATTCTTTAAGGTTTTCAAACAAAAATGTAAAATTAACACTTTCTGGATGTATTATTGAAAAAATTAGCAATTCAGTGATTATTTACCAAGAAAATCGATAATTTTTTTTGTTAAATGATCAAAATGACACTTGTTAATTTAATAATAATTCTTAATTTAATACTCTATGAATTTTAAAAACTTAGCAATGTGGGGCATAATAGTAATTTTGATTATTGGTCTTTACAATATGTTTAAAAACCCACAAGGTTCGGTTTCCCAAAAGAATAAAATTATCTTCTCTGAATTTTTGACAGAAGTTGACAACGGAAGAGTTGTTAAAGTTGAAATACAAGGAAAGAATATAAAGGGTGTATTATCAAATGGGAATCAGTTCACCACTTACGCTCCTGAAGATCCGAATTTAATTCAAAAGCTAAGTGAAAAGGGTGTTAGCATTTCAGCTAGTCCATTAGAGGAGAAAATGCCTTCTTTATTAGGAATATTACTTTCATGGTTCCCAATGCTTTTACTTATTGCAGTTTGGATTTTTTTCATGAGGCAAATGCAAGGAGGAAAAGGTGGCGCTATGGGATTTGGTAGGTCAAAAGCCAAAATGATGAATGAGGTAAAGGGTAAGGTTACCTTCAATGATGTAGCTGGTGTTGAAGAAGCGAAAGAAGAAGTTGAGGAAGTTGTTGAATTTTTAAAAGATCCAAGAAAGTTTAGTAGATTAGGTGGTAAGATACCAAGAGGATGTTTATTAGTGGGCCCCCCAGGTACTGGTAAAACATTATTAGCTAGAGCAATCGCTGGTGAAGCAGGTGTACCATTCTTTACTATTTCTGGATCAGATTTTGTTGAAATGTTTGTCGGTGTTGGAGCTTCAAGAGTAAGAGATATGTTTGAGCAAGGTAAAAAACATTCTCCATGTATAATATTTATTGACGAAATTGATGCTGTAGGAAGAAGCAGAGGAGCAGGTCTTGGTGGAGGAAATGATGAAAGAGAGCAAACACTTAATCAGCTTTTAGTTGAGATGGATGGATTTGACACTAATGAAGGTGTAATTATTATAGCTGCAACTAATAGACCAGATGTATTAGACCCTGCCTTATTAAGACCAGGAAGATTTGATAGACAAGTTGTAGTTTCAAATCCGGATCTAATTGGAAGAGAAAAAATTTTAAAAGTACACGCAAAAAAAATATCAATGGCACCTGATGTTAACTTAAGAACAGTTGCTAGAGGAACACCTGGATTTTCTGGTGCAGATCTAGCAAACCTTGTCAATGAAGCTGCATTGTTAGCTGCAAGAAAGAATAAAAGAATAGTTACATATCAAGAATTTGAAGAAGCTAAAGATAAAGTAATGATGGGATCAGAGAGAAGATCAATGGTAATGTCAGAGGAGGAGAAAAAATTAACTGCTTACCATGAGGCTGGGCACGCAATTGTAACAATAAATGAAAAGGCCGCTTATCCTATACACAAAGCAACAATAATACCAAGAGGTAGAGCTTTAGGAATGGTAATGCAATTACCCGAAAGAGATGAAGTTTCTCAAACAAGAGAACAACTTCACGCACAAATGGCTATTGCAATGGGTGGAAGAGTTGCTGAAGAAATAATTTTCGGAGATGAAAAAGTAACAACAGGAGCAGCAAGCGATATTGAGCAGGCAACTAAAAGAGCAAGAGCAATGGTTATGAGGGCTGGTCTAAGTAAAGAAATGGGCCCAGTTGCTTACGGTGAAAATGAGGAAGAGGTATTTTTAGGGAGATCAGTTGCTAGACAGCAAAATATGTCTGAGGAAACAGCAAGAAAAGTTGATAGTGAAATTAGAAAATTTGTAGATATGGGCTATGAAAGAGCACGAAAAGTATTAACTGAAAAAATTGACGACTTACATAAATTAGCTAAAGCTTTATTGACCTATGAAACTTTGACAGGAGCAGAAATTGAAGATTTGATTAATAAAAATATATATCCAAAAAATAAAGAAGATCTTAAAGTTGAGGATGATGATCAAAACTCAGCACTTGGCTCAATGGGCTTAAAGCCAAAGATAGTGCACTAAGCACTGATGAATAAATATTACACTAGAGCGTGTAATTTTTATTACGGAACAACATCAGAAATATACATTAAAAAAAAAAAATCTATTCCTCTAAATGGTTGCAATCATATTTCTTTTGATAAATTAGAAATCATTGACAGAAAAAAAAACAAAATAATCAATATTAAAGATATTAGCAAACTTTCAACTAAATTAAAAAAAAAAGTTAATAGAGATCTAAAAAATATAAAAAAAAAGAAAATTTTTAAACAAATAAATTTATCAGATAACCCTATTTTGATGGGCATAGTTAATTTAACTCCAGATAGTTTCTCAGATGGGGGCAAATATAATAAAAAAAATTTAGCGTTAAAACATATAAATAATTTATTATCAAATGGCGCAAAGATAATAGATGTTGGTGGAGAGTCTACAAGACCAGGTGCAAAAGATATTAATCCTAGAAAAGAATGGGATAGAATAAAGTTTATCTTAAAAATTTTAAAAAATAAAAAGAGTTTTGTTTCATTAGATACTAGAAAAAGTTTTGTTATGAAGAATGCCTCTAAAATAAAAGTAGATCTTATAAATGATGTTTCTGGACTAAGTTATGATCCTGAGACTATAAATTATTTAAAAAAAACAAAAAAACCTTTTGTCATTCATCACATGAAAGGAACACCAAAAAATATGCAATTAAAACCATCTTACAATAATGTATTGCTTGATATTTATGATTTCTTTGAAAATAAATTAAAATATTTAAGAAACGAAGGTATTAAGCATAATAATATTATATTAGATCCAGGTATAGGATTTGGAAAAAATTTGAAACATAATATTACTCTTTTAAAGAATATTTCTATTTTTCATTCACTAGGCCTTCCTGTAATGTTGGGCTTGTCTAGAAAAAGATTTATTAAAGATATTTCAAGAGAAAATGATACTAAAGAAAGGATTGGTGGAACTGTATCTTCATGTATTCAAGCATATCTTCAAGGAATTCAAATTCTAAGGGTTCATGATATTAAAGAAATTAATCAAGCATTTAAAGTATTTAAAGAATTACAAAACTAAAAATGATTAAAAAATATTTTGGAACAGATGGAATTAGAGGAAAAGTTAATGGATCTAAAATAAATGGAGAAATGTTTTTCAAATTTGGTTTAGCAGCGGGAACATACTTTAAAAATTTAAAAAAAAGTAAACAAACAGCAATTATTGCAAAAGACACTAGATTATCAGGTTATACGCTTGAACCAGCTTTAGTATCTGGATTGGCATCAGCAGGAATGCATATTTATACTTTGGGACCCCTTCCAACAAATGGTTTAGCGATGCTAACACAAAAAATGAGAGCTAATATGGGTATAATGATTACTGCATCTCATAATCCATATCACGACAATGGATTAAAGTTATTTGGACCTGATGGACTTAAATTATCTGATAGAATTGAGAAGAAAATTGAGAAACTAATTGATTCAAAGATTATTAAAAATCTATCAAAACCAATAGAATTGGGGAGAGTTAAAAGATTAGAGGATGCTAACGATAGTTATATTAAAATATTAAAACAAAATTTCCCATCCTCATTTAGTTTAAAAGGTATCAAAATTGCTTTAGATTGTGCCAACGGAGCTGGCTACAAAGCTGGTCCAGCTTTATTTAAATCATTAGGTGCTAAAGTATATGACACAGGCACATCTCCTAATGGTTTAAATATAAATCTCAAATCCGGATCTACCTACCCAAGTAAAATTTGTCAAATGACAAAAAAAAATAAAGCTCATATAGGTATTTCATTGGATGGAGATGCTGACAGAATAATTGTCTGTGATGAAAAAGGAAAGATTATTGATGGAGATAAAATTCTCGCAATGTTAGGCGAGAGATGGAAAAGAAAAAAGATTTTAAAAGGAGGCGTCATTGGTACATTAATGTCAAATTATGGCTTAGAAAATTTTTTTAAAAACAATGGAATTAAATTTTTAAGATCAGATGTGGGAGACAGATATGTAAAAGAAAAAATGAAAAAAAATAAATTTAATTTAGGGGGGGAACAGTCTGGTCATATAATTCTTGGAAAGTTTGCGACAACTGGTGATGGGTTATTAGTCGCACTAGAAATCCTTTTCTCTTTAAGAAAAACAAAAAAAGCAAGTGAGCTTTTTAACAAATTTAAACCCACCCCTCAAATGTTAGAGAATGTTGAAGTTAAAGATAAATCAATTATTAATACCCCAAAATGCAAAAAAGCAATTAACGAAGCAAATAAAATAATTAAAAACAAAGGAAGAATTTTAGTTAGAAAATCTGGTACTGAACCAAAAATAAGAATTATGAGCGAGTCAGAGGACTCAAATTTAAATAAATTATGTGTTAATATAATTAAAAAATCTATTCAGTAAATTGAAAATCAAATCTAAAATATTAATTATTGCAGGATCAGATTCCTCTGGAGGAGCTGGCATCCAAGCAGATATTAAATCAGTTACTTCTCTTGGCTCTTTCGCTATGACAGCAATAACAGCAGTAACAGCTCAGAATACTACTGGTGTAATGTCTATAATACCAGTACTTAGTAAAGAAATTTCTAATCAAATTGAATTTACCTCAAAAGATATAAGGCCAGATTCAGTAAAGATAGGAATGCTGCACTCTACTGAGGTTATAAATTCAGTATTAAAATCAATAAAAAAATCAAAATTAAAAAAAATAATATTAGATCCTGTCATGGTGGCTAAAGGTGGAACCAAGCTTATAGACAATAAAGCAATTTTAGTATTGAAAAAAAAACTAATAAAAAAAGTTGATTTAATAACACCAAATATTCCTGAAGCAGAGATACTAACAAAAATAAAAATTAAATCTATAACGGATATGAAAAATGCTGCTAAAATATTATTAGATTTAGGCGCTAAGAATGTTTTAATTAAAGGTGGTCATTTAAGCTCTAAAAACTTAAAAGATATTTTTGTAAATAAAAAAGAAACTGCAATATTTGTTAATAAAAAAATTGATACAAAAAATACTCACGGAACTGGATGTACATTATCAAGTGCAATTGCAACATATTATGGATGTGGAAAAACTCTAAAGAAATCTTGTGAGTTAGGTATTAGATATGTAAACAATGCCATTAAAACAAGACCAAACTTTGGAAAAGGAAATGGACCAATTAACCATTTAAATAGTTTTACTATAGATAAGAAATTTAGATGAATAATGTAGTTGTTGTTGGATCGCAGTGGGGAGATGAAGGAAAAGGTAAGATAGTTGATTGGTTATCAAGCGAAGCAGACGTAGTCGTAAGATTCCAAGGAGGACATAATGCTGGTCATACGTTAGTCATAGATGGTGTTACTTATAAACTGAGATTGTTACCATCTGGGATTGTCAGAAAAAATAAAATTTCTATTATAGGAAATGGAGTTGTAGTAGATCCATGGGCGCTGCTAGATGAAATCGAGGAAGCTAAATCTAAAGCTGTAGAAATCAATGAAAATAATCTGATTTTATCTGAGGCCGCCACACTAATTTTACCATTTCATAAAGAGATGGATGAAATAAGGGAAGATTCTGCTGGTAAATCAAAAATTGGAACTACAAGAAGAGGAATTGGTCCAGCTTATGAAGATAAAGTCGGACGAAGATCTATAAGAGTAATGGACCTTGCATCCAAAAAAAATCTAGAAAATAGATTAGCTGTGGTTTTAGAACATCATAATGCTATCCGAAAGGGATTGGGTAAGCCAATATATGAAAAAGATAAACTAGTTGAGGATTTATTAAAAATAGCACCAAATATATTAAAATATTCAGCTCCTGTTTGGAGAAAGATAGATCAATTTAAATCAGAAAATAAAAAAATATTATTTGAAGGGGCTCAAGGAATATTACTTGATGTGGATCATGGGACATATCCATATGTAACTTCATCTAATACAGTAGCAGCTTCAGCAGCAACAGGATCTGGATGCGGTCCAAATTCAATAAACTATGTGTTAGGAATTACAAAAGCATATACAACAAGGGTAGGTGAAGGACCTTTCCCAACAGAATTAACAGATGATATTGGTAATCATTTAGGTGAAAAGGGACATGAATTTGGAACTGTAACTAGTAGAAAAAGAAGATGTGGCTGGTTTGATGGAGTTCTAGTAAGACAAACTATAAAGATTTCAGGCATTAATGGTATAGCATTAACAAAATTAGATGTATTAGATGAACTTGATGAAATAAATCTTTGTGTAGCTTATGAGTTAAATGGAAAAAAAATAGATTATTTTCCTGCAGCTGTTGAAGATCAATTGAATGTTAAACCAGTTTATAAAAAACTTGAAGGTTGGAAATCTAAAACCCAAGGTGTAAAAAAATTTGATGATTTACCTAATAATGCAAAGATTTATGTAAAAGCTATTGAAGAGTTCATTGAGACAAAAATATCAAGTATTTCAACAAGTCCAGAGAGGGAAGATACTATTCTTTTAATAGATCCATTTAATTAATATTAGAATTAATTTAATTAACTATAAAATCCATCATATACTACTAATATGATCAATAAATATATTCACATATTTATTATTTTTTTTGTTATTTTAATCAATCCTAAGCATGTATACGCTGTTGATTTATCATCAACTACTCCTTCAGATAATGCAACACAGATTGCTGTAAATACTTCTATTACACTTGTATGGGCAGGCAGAGTAACTACAAATAACGGAAATGTAATTTTAAAAAAAACTTCTGACGATAGTACAGTAGAGTCATTTGCATCAAATTCAATGTTCTTAATTTTGGATATGTCTGGAAATGCTTCAGTAATAATAACTCCTTCATCAAATTTAGATGAAGATACCGAGTACTATGTTTTAATAGATAGTTCTGCATTTAATGGATTTGACGGTATTGCAAGTAAAACAACTTTAAATTTTAAGACAGTTGACAATAATAATCCTACTTTAACATCTGCTTCGCCATCTGATGATGCCTCTAATGTTAGTGTATCATCAAATATAGTTCTTACATTTAATGAAGCTGTAGATGCTGAAAGTGGAAATATTGATATAATCAATACATCGACAGGCGAAGCGATAGAGATTGATGTAACAGGATCTTTATTATCTGGAAGTGGAACAACTGAAATTACTATTAATCCATCATCTGACTTAGAAAATGACACATCTTATCATGTAAAAATAGATTCAACCGCATTTGATGATGCAGTTGGAAACTCTTATGCTGGTATTTCAAACACAACAACTTTAAATTTTACTACCGCAAAAGGTCAAATTTTTAACGATACTGTAAAAACTTTAGTAAAAAATCAAACAACAGCATCAATTCAATCAATGACTCAGTCATTAAATAGAGTAAATAGCCGCTTAAATTTTATTAGACCAATTCAGAATAGCAACACTTCAAGAAATAAAATAGCTTTAAATTTTAATAACTCATACGCAAACAAAATAGTTGATGCTTTAACAACTAACTTAATAAAATATGAAAAAAAGAAGAGAAAATTTGCTTTTTGGAGTGAAGGCAACCTTTCTTTTGGAAGAATAAACAACAAAGGTAAAGATTTGGGTCAGGATCTTAGCACCAAGGGTTTTACTGTAGGATTTGATAAAAAAATTACAGATCTAAAAACTATAGGTTTAGCATTAAATCAATCTGAGCAAGAAACTCAAATTGGAAGTAATGATGCACATATGGATGCAACAGCAAAATCTTTATTAATCTATGGAAGTAACCAATTTTTTGAAAATCGATATTTCGAGGCTGCCATTGGATTTGGAGAAACAGAAATTGATATCAATAGAAAAGTATCTGGAGGAAATAATAAAGGCCTAAGAGATGGAAAACAATTATTTGGAAGCTTCACTTACTTGTACGAACCATTAGAACAAAAAGAAAGTAAAAACTTAAATTATTATTCTAGGATAGATTTGGGTTATACGATATTAGACGATTACATAGAAAGTGGTGATGGTGACTCAATTAATTACAATGATCAAAATATAAAAAGTTCGTCATTATCTTTTGGATTTAATTTTTCAAATATATTAGAAATAGATCAAGGATTTATTACACCTTTAATACAGTTTGAAATTGGTAAAAATAAAACAATAAATTCACTATCAGAAGCTTATTATGTAAATGATTCTTCAAATATTTATGCTAATGCAATATCTGATCAAAATACATCACATGCAAAGCTAACCCTTGGAATAGGGGCTACGTTGGAAGACGGTTTAAATATAAGTTTCATGGTCGATCATTATAGAAATGATAACGAAGCATTTAATACCAGTTTAACTGCAAATATTAGAAAAGAATTTTAATAAGTTTAATTAGCTGGTAATAAATTTTTTGATTTAGCAGAGTTCAGCATGTGTTTTTGAAGTTTTTCAAAAGCTTTATTTTCAATTTGTCTTATTCTTTCTCTGCTTATTTTGAATTTCTTACTTAAGTCTTCCAAAGTTATTGGATCATCTGTCAATCTTCTAGAGTAAAGAATTTCTTTTTCTCTTTCATTTAAAATTTTAATAGAATCCTGAAGAAGATCTTTTCGTTGTTCCATTTCTTCATTTTGTGCAAATTTAAGTTCTTGATCCATATCATTATCCACAACCCAATCTTGCCATTCATCACCATCTTCTCCAATAGGTGCATTTAAAGACTGCTCTTTTCCTGAAAGCCTTCTATTCATAGATACTACTTCTTGTTCACTAACATCTAATCTGTTTGCTATATCTTTCACGTGTTCATCACGTAAGTCACCCTCAGATCTAGGTGCAATTTGATTTTTTAATTTCTTCAAGTTGAAAAAAAGCTTTTTCTGAGCTGTTGTAGTTCCTATTTTTACTAAGCTCCATGATCTTAGAATATACTCTTGAATAGAAGCTTTAATCCACCACATTGCATAAGTTGCAAGTCTAAAACCTTTTTCAGGTTCAAATTTTTTAACAGCTTGCATTAAACCTACGTTACCTTCTGAAATCATTTCATTAAGAGGCAAACCATAGCCTTTGTAACCCATTGCTATTTTAGCAACTAGTCTTAAATGACTTGTAACAAGCTTTTCAGCTGATTTAACATTTCCTGTAGTTTGCCAGTTTTTAGCAAGCATGTATTCTTCTTCTGCATCTAGCATAGGAAACTTTTTTATCTGAGCTAGATAAGCTGCTAAGCCACCCTCATTTGAAAGAGATGGCAAATTGTATGTATTATTACTCATCGGAAGTATTTATGTAATAGAGAAATTTTTTTTTACAATCGTTTTATTTACTGAATTTTCTTAGTTTTTTTAAGATATCATTTAATTCAATTGGGATATTTGATGAAAATTCTAATCTTTTTCCTTTCCTTGGATGGTCAAAACCTAACTGTTTTGCATGCAAAAATTGTCTATCTAAATTTAAAATTTTATTATTAAGATCTTCATCAATGTTTTTAAATTTCTTAAATTTCTTTTTATATTTTTTATCTCCAAGAATATTGTT
The DNA here is from genome assembly GCA_902611845.1 of uncultured Pelagibacteraceae bacterium. Classification (GTDB taxonomy): domain Bacteria; phylum Pseudomonadota; class Alphaproteobacteria; order Pelagibacterales; family Pelagibacteraceae; genus Pelagibacter. The sequence continues at coordinate 47,321 of CACMAX010000001.1, forward strand.
ACCTTTGTATGACATATGAACTCTTATTTGATGAGTTCTACCAGTTTCTAATTTACATTGTATAAAACTAAAAGTTGGAACTTTATCATTCTCGAAAACTTCTAATGTTTCATAATGTGTAATTGCCTTTTTGCCTTTACTAAATGAGACCTCCATCATCTGTCTGTTTTTAGAACTTCTAGTTATGAACGTTTCAATAGTTCCCTTTTGAGGTCGTAATTTTCCCCATATTAAAGTTTGATAAACTCTTGTTATAGTGTGTTCAGAAAACTGAATTGATAATTTTTCATGAGTTGAATTATTTTTTGCAATTACAATTAATCCTGATGTATCTTTGTCAATTCTATGAACTATACCAGGTCTAAGTTCATCTCCAATATCAGATAAATTTTTACTATCATAATTCATTAATGCGTTAACTATTGTATTATCGTAATTACCAGCACCAGGATGCATTGAAATTCCTGAAGGTTTGTCAATTACAATTAAATCTTCATCTTCATAAATTATATTTAATTTAAATTTATAAGGTTTTAAGCTTTGTTTCTTAGGCTCAACAATTTCAAGTTCAATTTTGTCATTTACTTTAGTCTTAATCGAAGGATCTTTGATAATTCTTTCATTAATTTTTAACTTACTATTTAATATTAAATTTTTTACTCTAGTTCTGCTTAAACGTTTATCATGGTTGGCCAATATGATATCTACCCGTTTGTTATTATCGTCTTCTCCAACAATAAAATTGATGATATTTTTCATAAATTACTATATTAAATTAGTATGCGTTCGTAGCTCAACTGGATAGAGCGCCAGATTTCGGCTCTGGAGGTTCAGGGTTCGACTCCTTGCGGGCGCACCACTATTCCCCCATATTAATAAGTGTTCCTTTTTTTTTTTGCAACATGGAAAGAATAATAGAATAATGCAATTGATAATACAAAGTAAACCCCATTCCACATAAATGCATTATAGATATTTTGAATATCTACACTTTGATTAATCAAAATGTTTCTTGCTTCTTCGAAAATATATACCAATGGCAATAAGTATGCTATTTTTTGAAACACTTCTGGCAAAATTTCTATTGGATAATATATGCATCCAAACGGAGCTAATAAAAACATTGTAGACCATGCTATATTTTCAAAAGAGGGTCCATATCTTAATAGACCTGCTGATACAAGGATGCCAAGCGTTATTCCAAATAAATATAGACTCAAAAATAAAAAGAATAAAAATATTCCTAAATCTAAAATAGAAATACCAAACAACGGAGAGGTTAAAAGTACTGCTGGTATTAGACCTATAAGCGCTCTTATTAAAGCTGTAGCAACAAGTGAAGTTAATATTTCACCAATTTTCATTGGCGCAATAAATAAATTTGTAAAGTTTCTGCTCCAAATTTCCTCAAGAAATAGCATATTAAATCCAATACTAGTTCTAAAAAGAAAATCATAAAGGATTGCGCAAGTTAATATAACTCCAACTGCATTATTATAATATGTTGTATGTGTAGCAAAAAAATTTGAGATAAAGCCCCACAATGTAATTTGAATAGTCGGCCAATAAACAAGATCCAAAATCCTTGGGAAAGATCTGGTAATTAAATAAAAATGTCTTAAAAAAAGACCATACATTCTAGTTAAGCTCATTTTTACTCCTAGATAATTTTAAAAAAACTTCTTCAAGGTTTTTTCTGCCATGTTTACTGATTAATTCTTCAGGATTTCCTTTATCGATTATAATTCCATCTTTCATCATTAGAATTGACTTACAAAGTCTAGTGACTTCATTCATATTATGAGAGGCAAGAAGTATAGATATTTTTTTTTCTTTTTTATAATCTTCCAAAAAACATCTAACAAAATCACCTACCTCTGGATCTAATGATGCGGTTGGTTCATCTAATAGTAATACTTTTGGTTCATTGATTAATGCTTTTGCCAAACTAACTCTATTTTTTTGTCCAGATGATAATTCACCTGTAATGCTATTAAGTAATCCTCCCAATCTTAATTTTTCTGATAAAAATTCAATCCTCTCATTAATATTATTTATTTTGTATAATTTTCCATAAACGTTTAGATTTTGTTTAACCGTAAGTTTTTTTGGTAATTCAATATATGGAGATATGAAGTTTATTTGTTCCAAGATTTCAATTCTATTTCCCTCCAATTTTTGACCATTTATCAAAATTTCTCCGCTCGTTGGTTTCAGAAGTCCTAACAACATACCAATGGTGGTTGTTTTGCCTGAGCCATTAGGACCTAATAGGCCTAAAATTTCGTCTTCTTTTATGTTAAAGCTTATACCTTTTACAGCCTCATTCTTTCCATAATTTTTTTTAATATTTTTTACTTCGACTAAATTTTTCATTTTTTTGATGCTCTAAGAAGTCTATCGTTAATCACTAATCCAAAGTTTCGGTTTGGTATTTTTTGCACAGCTATTTTTCTGTAACCTAACTTCTTAATTTTTCTTAATGTTTTATACAAATTTTTACTACTCTCCATTAGATTATTTGTCTTACTTAAATAAAAATAATTCTTATTATTTTCTTTTTTCTTCTTGATTAGGATAAAAGCCTCATCTTTTTTTATTTTAACTGCGTTTAATCTAATGGGTATACCTGGTGAATAATGAACCCTCCCTCTACCTGGAGAACTTATATTGTTTTTACCATATAATTTAGTTTTTAAATTTATTTTTAATTTTTTTTTTAATATAGAAATATCTAAACCGCCCAATCTTAAAATTTGGGGTTTTTTTACTAAACTTATTATTGTAGATTCAATACCAACTTTTGATCTTCCACCTTCTAGAATAAATTTAATTTTTTCTCCAAATTCATCATATACATCATCTTTTGTCACTGGGCTTATTCCTTCAGAAATATTTGCACTTGGTGCAGCTAAAGGATATTTTAAAGATTTTAATAATATTCTAGCGGTTTGGTGACTTGGAAATCTTACACCTAACGTTTTTTTGTTATTAGTAACATTTTTTGAAATTTTGCTTTCATTTTTTAGTTTTAATATAAAGGTAATTGGACCAGGGCATAATGAATTATAAAGTTTATAAAACAAAGTATTTGTCTCACAATCTTTTTCCAAATCTTTAATATTATAGTAATGAACTATTAAAGGGTTATCAGAAGGTCTTCCTTTTAATTTAAATATTTTTTTAGTGCCTTTATCAGAATAGGCATTAGCAGCTAATCCATAGACAGTTTCTGTAGGTATTCCAATACATTCGTTATTATTTAAATATTTTACTGCTTTTTTAATATTTGAATCATTGATTTTCATATAATATTACAAACTATTATATGAATGAAAAAATTTTGCCAGATGATATTGAATTAAAATCTTTGAGTGAACTCACAGATATTGCAGATCGTTTAATTCAAAAATTAGAAAATAAAAAAAATTTGGAAGAAACCATTGAAGATTATCAATATTTAATAAAGTTAAACAATATAATAGAGAAAAAATTTCAAAAGGACTCAAAAAATATATCTGAAAGTACTAAGCTAAAAATAGAAGAATTAACCTCAAAAAAAAATGAAAAAAAAATTAGTTAAAACTGTTAATGAAGTAAATAAATTTTTAAAAAATTACATAGCAAAACAAAAAAAAACAGATCTAATTATACCTATTAAATATGGTTTATTTCCTGGAGGAAAAAAAATAAGATCTAAGCTTATTTTTGATGTTGGAAAAATTTTTAATGTAGAAAAAAAATATCTTTTATATTTAAGTTCAGCTGTTGAATGTATACACGCTTATTCACTAATACATGACGATTTACCGTGTATGGATGATGATGATATTAGAAGAGGTAAACTGACTACACATAAAAAATTTGGAGAATCAACAGCAGTTTTAGCTGGAAACTCCCTTTTAACATTAGCTTTTGAAATTTTATCTGATCCAAAGTTTAATATAAATAACAATAAAAAAATTTCTCTAATAAATCTAATATCTCAATCATCAGGACACCAAGGAATAGCCGGAGGTCAATTTTTGGATTTAAATTATGAAAGAAAAAAAGTTTCTAAACAAAAAGTTATAGATATGGAGATTAAAAAGACTGGAAAATTATTTTCATTCAGCTGTTTGTGCCCAGTTATTTTGACAAATAAAAAAGATCAAATAAAAAAATTTTCAATTATTGGTGAAAAAATTGGCTTACTTTTTCAAATTGCAGATGATTTAATTGATTATAGCAGTACATCAAAAACTGCAGGAAAAAAAACAAATAAAGATTCAAAAAGGGGAAAAGCAACATTAATAAGTTTACTGGGATATAAAAATGCTGTTAAATATGCTTCGAAACTAAAAAAAGAAATTTTTAATAGTTTAGTTAGCTATGAAAATAATGCTAGTGATTTAAAAGAGACAATTGAATTTATATTAAGTAGAAATAAATAAATGCAAAATTATAAATATTTAAATAATATTAATTTTCCTTCAGATATAAAAAAACTAAATAATGAAGAATTAAAAGTTCTATCAGAAGAAGTAAGAAGCGAAATGATTGATGCTGTTTCAAAAACAGGTGGTCATCTAGGTGCAGGTTTAGGTGTTGTAGAATTAACAGTAGCACTTCACCATGTTTTTGACACCCCAAAGGACAAATTGATATGGGATGTTGGTCATCAATCATACCCTCATAAAATTTTAACAGGAAGAAAAGATAAAATACGAACTTTACGACAAGGAAGTGGATTATCTGGTTTTACAAAGCGATCAGAAAGTGAATTCGATCCCTTTGGTGCAGCTCATAGTTCTACTTCTATTTCTGCTGGACTTGGCATTGCAACAGCAAATAAATTATCAAATAAATCAGAACAGGTTATAGCAGTTATTGGTGACGGTGCAATGAGCGCAGGAATGGCATATGAAGCTATGAATAATGCTGGAGACTCAAAAACAAAAATGATCGTAATTTTGAATGACAATGACATGTCAATTGCAAAACCAGTTGGCGCAATGAAATCTTATCTTGCTAAAATTTTTTCAGGTAAAATTTATTTTAGTTTCAGAGAAACAGTTAAAATGATTATTTCATCCTTTTCAAAAAGATTTAGCAAAAAGGCTGGAAAGGCTGAAGATTTTTTGAGATCGGCTGTCACAGGTGGTACATTATTTAATTCATTAGGTTTTTATTATGTTGGTCCAATTGATGGTCATGATTTAGATGTTCTATTGCCAATTTTAAATAACGCAAAAGAAAGTAATCATAATGGTCCAATACTAATTCATATAAAAACTCAAAAAGGCAAAGGATATAGTTTTGCTGAAAAATCTGATGACAAGTATCACGGAGTTACAAAATTTGATGTTCAAACTGGAGTTCAACAAAAATCAACAACTAAAGCTCCTGCTTTTACAAAGGTATTTGCAAATACATTAATAGAGCATGCAAAGAAAGACAGTAAAATTGTAGGTATAACTGCTGCTATGCCGTCTGGGACAGGAATGGATGCATTTAGTAAAGTTTTCCCTGATAGAACTTTTGATGTTGGAATTGCTGAACAACATGCAGTTACTTTTGCTGCAGGTTTAGCAACGGAAGGTTATAAGCCTTATGCAGCAATTTATTCAACATTTTTACAAAGAGCTTATGATCAGGTAGTTCATGATGTTGCAATTCAAAGTTTACCAGTAAGATTTGCAATTGATAGAGCTGGTTTAGTTGGTGCCGATGGAGCCACTCATGCAGGTGCTTTTGATATTACATATTTATCAACTTTACCTAATTTTATTGTTATGGCAGCAAGTGATGAAGCAGAATTGGTAAGAATGGTTAATACCTCAGTAAATATTAATAATAAACCATGTGCATTTAGATATCCAAGGGGAAATGGAGTAGGTTTAGAATTACCCGACATCAACGAAAAAATAGATATTGGAAAAGGAAGAGTTATAAGAGAAGGAAAGAAAGTTGCCCTAGTAAGTCTTGGAAACAGATTAAAAGAATGTTTATTTGCTGAAGAAAGTTTAAAAAAAATGGGAATTAATCCAACAATTATTGATGCTAGATTTGCAAAACCTCTGGATGAAAATCTCATGTGGCAAGTTGCAACAAATCATGAAGTGCTAATTACATTGGAAGAGGGTTCTATTGGAGGCTTTGGAGCACATTTAAATCATTTCTTAAATGAAAAGAATTTATTGGATAATAATTTAAAATTTAGATCAATGATTTTGCCTGATAAATTTTTAGACCAAGATAAACCAGAAGAAATGTATAAAGAAGCTGGTTTAGATGCTAAATCTATTGAAGAGAAAGTTTTAGAAACTCTAAATTCTAAAGTTGTGATTAAAAAAACGAATTAATTACCACATTGAGCTTTATTCATTAAGTAATGATCAAGAATTACACAATGCATCATTGCTTCGCCTATAGGCACTGCTCTAATACCTACACATGGATCATGTCTCCCTGTGACTGAAATTGAAGTATTTTTTCCAAATTTATTAATTGTTTTTCTTTGAGAAAGAATTGATGAAGTTGGTTTTACTGCAAAAGAAACTATTATTTCTTGACCACTAGAAATTCCTCCAAGAATTCCTCCAGCATTATTTGATTTAAATTTTGTTTTCTTTCCTGTTTGTGACATTTCATCAGAATTTTGTTCACCAGAAAGTTGAGCAGAGTTCATTCCTGATCCTATATTTACACCTTTTACCGCGTTAATACTCATCATAGCTGATGCTAAATCCATATCTAATTTAGAATAAATTGGAGCTCCTAATCCAACAGGTATACCTCTTGCTCTTACTTCAATAATAGCTCCACAAGATGAGCCAGCTTTTCTTATCCCAAGTAAATATTTTTCCCATAATTTTAAAACTGTTTTATCAGGACAAAATAGGGGGTTTTTTGCAATGAATTTGTCATTCCATTTTTCTGTGTCACATCCTAGTATTCCTAATTGTGTTACTGCTCCAATTACACTGTATTTTTTCCCAATAATATTTTGCAAAACTTGTTTTGCTATTGCTCCTGCTGCTACTCTTGATGCAGTCTCTCTTGCTGACTGTCTGCCTCCACCTCTATAATCTCTAATTCCATATTTTTTAAAATATGTGTAATCAGCATGACCAGGTCTAAATTTATCTTTAATATTTTTATAATCCTTAGAACGCATATCTTTATTGAAAATAATCATTGAGATAGGCGTACCAGTTGTTTTGCCCTCAAATGTTCCTGATAAAATTTCCACTTTATCATCCTCTTTTCTTTGAGTTGTGAATTTAGACTGACCAGGCTTTCTTTTATTTAATTCTAATTGAATGTCTTTAATATTAAGCTTAATATTTGGGGGACATCCATCAACAACACATCCAATTGCTTGACCGTGAGACTCACCCCATGTAGTAAATCGAAAAAATTTTCCAAATGTATTAAAAGACATTATATTATTATATAAATTATTTTGGTTAAATTATGAACGAAAAAAATTCTTTAGGATTAGATAAATGCTTTCTTGAACTTGATAATCCAATATTATTATTCACTGAATGGTATAAAGAGGCAAAGAAAACTGAAATAAATGATCCAAATGCGTTAGCTCTAGGCACTATTGACGAAAAAGGTTATCCGAATGTAAGAATGGTATTACTCAAAGATTATGGAGAAGACGGATTTGTCTTTTACACTAACTTTAATAGTAATAAAGGAAACTCTATAAAGCGTAATCCAAAAATTTCAATGTGCTTTCATTGGAAAAGTTTACTCAGACAAATCCGTATAGTTGGTACCGCTGAAAAAGTTTCAGATGATGAAGCGGATAATTATTATTATTCCAGAAGTTATGGAAGTAGAATTGGTGCTTGGGCCTCAAATCAAAGCTCAATTTTAAAAGATAGAGAAGAACTAAACCAATCAATAAAAAAATTTAAAGATCTCTATAAAGATGAAAATAATGTACCAAGACCTGATCATTGGTCAGGCTGGAGGTTAAAACACCACGAAATTGAATTTTGGTTAGATGGTGAAAATAGAATTCACGAAAGATTAAAATATATTAAAGAAGATAATGCTTGGAAAAAAATTCTTTTATCACCTTAAAATTTTCTATTAATACTAAAAGCAGTTAAATTTTTTAGTATAGTTTTTTCTTCACAATCTTGAAATATACTTAATGAATTTGATGCTAAACTTATATAGTGTTCCGCTTTTTTGTAACACTCACTAATTATATTATATTTTTTTACTAACTTAAGCACATAGTCAAATTGTTCTTTAGATCTGATATTTTGATCAAATATTTTTTTTAAAACTAATTTTTCATCTGAAGATAATTTTTGATTTAATAGAATAATAGGGAGAGTTACCTTGCCTTCAAAGAAATCTTTCCCTATCTCTTTACCAAACATTTTTAATTCTGAGTTATAATCAAGTGTATCATCTGCAATCTGAAATGTTAATCCAAGGTTCTTTCCATAGAATTCTAGTGCATCTTTAAATTTATTTTCTTTATCAGTAATTATCGACCCAACTTTTGAAGATGCCGAAAATAAAGCTGCAGTTTTAGAAGAAATTATATTCAAGTATGTTTCTTCTAGCATTTCAGAGTCACCTTTATGTTGTAATTGCAAAACTTCTCCTTGAGCAATAGTTGATGATGTAGAAGATAAAAGTTTTAATACTTCAATGCTTCCATCCTCAACCATCATTTCAAAACATCTACTTAATAAATAGTCCCCAACAAGAATTGATGACTGATTTCCCCAAATTTTATTTGTAGTTTTTTTTCCTCTTCTTAAATCTGCGCTGTCAATTACATCATCATGCATAAGAGTTGCTGCGTGTATAAGTTCAACACATGCAGCTAGGTTCACATCTCTACTACCTTTTGTATATCCACACAATTTAGCACACTCCAAAGTAAGCAATGCTCTTAATCTTTTACCTCCACTAGTCATGTGGTAAGCTGTCATTTCTTTAACAAGCTCAACTTTACTATCTAATTTATAAGAAATTTTGTCTTCAACTAAACTTAGTTTTTCATCAACAGAATTTACTAAATCTATATATGCATTAGTTATTTGCTTTTTTAATTGAACTACTGAACCCATAAATTCAAAATATTACATTAAGTTTATTAATATACTTATCAATTGACGCACCTATTTCTTCAACTATAAGTAGCTTTATAATTAATTAAAATTTTTATAATCATTTGTATGTTTTCATTTTTTAAAAAAAAAAAAATTGTTAGTCATTTAAGACTTACGGGCGTCATTGGAAATGTTGGAAAGTTCAAACAAGGAATAGAATATTCCTCTCAAGAAGAAATGATAAAAAAAGCTTTTTCAGTAAAAAAAGCAGAGGCTGTAGCAATTTCAATTAATTCACCAGGTGGTTCACCAGTTCAATCACATCTAATATATAAATTTATTAGAGAACAATCTAAGAAAAACAAAAAAAAAGTAATAGTTTTTGCGGAAGATGTTGCTGCATCTGGAGGCTATCTAATTGCATGCGCAGGTGATGAGATTTATGCTAATGCAAGTTCTATAATCGGATCAATAGGAGTGATTTATTCTTCTTTTGGTTTTAAAGATTTAATTCAAAAAATCGGAGTTCAAAGAAGGGTTTATACAGCTGGAAAAAATAAAAGTACCCTAGATCCTTTTTTTAGACGAGAAAGAAGAGGACATTCAAAGATTAAAAAATATTCAACTGGAACTTCACCAAGAATTTATTAATGTTGTAGAAGAAAGTAGATCAACAAAATTAAACAAAACTGATGTTGAACTTTTTTCTGGAGAATTTTGGTCTGGTAAAACATCCTTAAAACTTGGTTTGATAGATGGAATAGGGAATGCAGAACAGATATTGAGAGAAAAATTTGGTGAAGATGTTGAAATTAAAAAATTTGAAAAGTCTAAAGGATGGCTTGCCAAAAAACTTTCGTCTTCAGAAGACCATGCGGATAAATTGATAAGTGTTTTAGAGGAAAGATCTATTTGGCAAAAGTATGGTTTCTAAAAAAAAAACAAAAAATCCAAAATCATTTATTTCTTTTCAGGATACAATATTAAATCTTCAAAAGTACTGGTCAAAAAAAGGTTGCGTTATTTTACAACCTTATGATTTAGAAGTTGGGGCAGGAACATTTCACCCAGCAACAACTCTGAGATCATTAGGTCCTAAACCATGGAAAACAGCTTACGTTCAACCATCAAGAAGACCAACAGATGGAAGGTATGGAGAAAATCCTAATCGTTTGCAACACTACTATCAATTTCAAGTTTTAATAAAACCTTCACCAAAAGATATTAAAAAAATGTATCTTAATAGCCTTTCATCATTAGGTATTAAACACGAAGAGCACGATATCAGATTTGTAGAGGATGATTGGGAAAGTCCAACCCTAGGTGCTGCTGGTCTTGGATGGGAAGTATGGTGTGATGGCATGGAAGTTACTCAATTCACTTATTTTCAACAAATGGCAGGGATGGAATGCAATCCAATATCTGTTGAGATTACTTACGGTTTAGAGAGATTATGTATGTTTATTCAAGGTAAAAAAAATGTTTTTGATTTAATTTGGAATGATGAAGGAGTTTTATACAAAGATGTTTTTCATCAAGCTGAAAAAGAGTTTTCAGCCTATAATTTTGAGTATGCAAACACAGATAAACTATTTAAGATTTTTGATATGCTCGAACAAGAAGCAAAATCATTAATTGAAAAGAAAATTTCTCTTCCAGCATATGATCAATGTTTAAAATCAAGTCATGTGTTCAATATTTTAGATGCTAGAGGAGTTATAAGTGTTGCACTAAGAGCAGAATATATTGCAAGGATAAGAGATCTAACAAGAGAAATTGGAAAAATTTGGGTAGAAACACAAAATTAAGATGTCTGAATTTTTCCTTGAATTATTTAGTGAAGAAATACCTTCCAGATTACAAATCAATGCCAGAAATGATTTAACACAAATTCTTAAAAAATTTTTTGACGATAATGAAATTATATTTAAAGGTAAAATTAATACTTATTCAACTCCAAATAGGCTCATTGTTTATATAAATAAGATACCTAAAGATTTAATAAAAAAAGCAGAGAAAATTAGAGGTCCTAATATAAATGCTCCAGAAAAGGCTTTAGAAGGATTTTTAAAATCCAATAAAATAAGTAAAGAAAAAGTTTTCAAAAAAAGCACTGAAAAAGGCATATTCTACTTTTACAACAAACCATCACAAAAAATAAAAACATACGATTTATTAAAAGAAAATATTGCAAGTTTGCTTTTAAAAATTTCATGGAAAAAATCAATGAAATGGGGCAATCATGATTTATATTGGGGGAGACCGTTAAAATCAATATTAGCTTTATTTGATAAAAAAATAATTGAATTTAAATTAAACCATTTACAGAGTTCAAATAAAACTTTTACAGATAAAGATCTAGAAGATGAAGTAAAAAGTTTTGTTGATTTTAAATCTTATATAAAATTTTTTAAACAAAAAGGAGTAACAATTGACCATAATAAAAGGAAGGAATTTATAATTAAAGAAATAAATAAAGCAACTAATCAAAAAAAAATTCGTATAAAAGTGAATGAAAAACTTATAGACGAAATAATAAATATTGTTGAAAAACCAAAAATTTTAGTATGTGAGTTTAATAAGAAATTTTTAGAAATTCCACAAGAAATACTTATTATAACAATGCAACATCACCAAAAATATTTTCCTACATTTGATAGTAAAAACAAAATAACAAATAATTTTATAGTTGTGGCAGATTGCAAGGACAAAAAAGGATTAGTTAAATTAGGAAATCAAAATGTTGTAAATGCAAGGTTGGCAGATGCAGAATTTTTTTGGAACAGAAATAAGTCTCAAAATTTAGTTAAACAGGTATCTAGATTGAAGCAAATTAATTATTTTAAAGGATTGGGAAGTTATTTTGATAAAATACAAAGAGTAAGAAAATTAAGTGGAATAATATCAGATGAACTTTTAATAAGTAAAGAAAAGATAGAAATTGCCTCCTCAATTTGCAAAGTAGATTTGATGTCAGATTTAGTTGGAGAGTTTCCCGAATTGCAAGGCGTGATGGGTGGATACTTTGCAAGAGAACAAGGTTTTGACGAAGAAATAAGTTTAGCTGTTTCAGAGCATTACTTACCAAGTGGTATTGATAGTAAAGTTCCAAAAAAACCATACAGCATAGCATTATCGTTAAGTGACAAAATAGACTCCTTAGTTGGATTTTTTGGAATTAATCTCAAACCAACTAGTTCAAAAGATCCTTATGCCTTAAGAAGAATGGCAATTAGTTTATTAAGGTTAATAATTGAAAATCAAAAAAAAATAAAATTAAGAGATCTAATAAATTATTCAATAAATTTATACAAAGATCAAAATTACTCTTTTGACTCAAAATTGATAAATGATGAATTGGGAGATTTTATTTTAGAAAGATTAAAAAATTATTTGAAAGAAAAAAATATTAGGTCAGATATTATTGAGTGCTCCACTAATTCATATGGAATAGATGATTTACTAAAAATTTTTAATAAATCATTAAATTTGAATAAAAATATTAAAAAAGATTTTGGTCTTGATGTTATTACAATTTATAAAAGATCTGCAAACATTTTAAATAGCGAAAGTAAATCAAAACTAGAAATTGTAGGTTCTGCCGATCCTGGTCTTTTTAAAAATGATTATGAAAAAAATCTTTATAAAAAAATACATACTATAAGAAAGTATTTTTCAAGTATAGGTAGAGACGAGGATTATGATGAAAGTCTTAAAACACTTTCAAGTGCCAAAATAGAGGTTAATGAGTTTTTTGATAACGTAATAGTTAATGATCAAGAAGAAATAATTAAAAAAAACAGACTAGAACTTTTAAAAATGTTGTGTAAAAGCTTCGATAATTATTTTAACTTTTCAAAAATAGAAGCATAAATGCCAAAATTAGTATTTAATTTTAAATCTAAAGACACAAAAAAAATAAAAAATCCAAAAAATATTTTAGGTGGCAAAGGTGCAAATTTATCTGAAATGGGAAGGATGGGTTTACCTGTCCCACCTGGATTTACGATTTCCACTGAAGTTTGTGATTTATTTTATAAAAATAAAAAGAAATTAAAACCTAAAATCATAAATGAAATAAATAAAGAATTAAAAAATATTGAAAAAGATTCTGGTAAAAAATTTGGAGATTTGAAAAATCCGTTATTATTATCAGTAAGATCTGGCGCAAGAGTATCCATGCCAGGAATGATGGATACTATTTTAAATCTTGGACTAAATGACGAAACTGTCATTGCTTTAGCAGATAAAACATCAAATATTAGATTTGCAAAAGATAGTTATAGAAGATTTATACAAATGTATGCAAATGTTGTTATGGGTGTTGAAAGTTATAATTTTGAAGAATTAATTGAAAATTACAAACTTACAAAAGGTGTTTTGCTAGACACTGATTTAAATGAAGATGACTGGGACGGATTGATTAAAGAATTTAAAAACATTGTAAAAGAAAAAACAAGAAAAAATTTTCCTCAAAATATTAATGAACAATTACTAGGTGCAATTAGTGCAGTCTTTTTGTCATGGGATAGTAACAGGGCAAAGGTTTATAGAAAATTAAATCATATTCCTTCAGAGTGGGGAACCGCAGTAAATGTTCAGTCAATGGTTTTTGGTAATATGGGTAATGATTGTGCGACAGGTGTTGTATTTACGCGTAATCCATCCAATGGAATCAATGAAATCTATGGCGAATATTTAATAAATGCTCAAGGAGAAGATGTTGTTGCAGGAACAAGGACGCCCCAACATATAACTAAGAAAGCTAGAAAAGATGCAAAAGAAACACTTCTTTCAATGGAAGAGTCTATGCCTAGAGTTTACAAAAATCTAAAAAATATTCTTATAAAACTGGAGAAACATTATAAAGATATGCAGGATGTGGAGTTCACAGTCGAAAATAATAAATTGTGGATGTTGCAAACTAGATCAGGAAAAAGAACAGCAAAATCATCAGTAAAAATTGCTGTCGATATGGAAAGAGAAAAACTTATCACAAAAAAAGAGGCTGTTCTTAGAGTACAACCAAATTCATTAGATACTTTGCTTCATCCAACTTTAGATGAAGCAGCGAATTTAGAAGTAATAGCCAAAGGCCTTCCAGCTTCGCCGGGAGCAGCTAGTGGAAAAGTGGTATTTACATCTGATGAAGCTGAAAGACTAAATGGAATGATGCAAAATACAATCCTAGTAAGAGTAGAAACATCACCTGAAGATATCAATGGAATGCATGCAGCCAAAGGAATTCTTACTGCAAGAGGAGGAATGACCAGCCATGCCGCAGTAGTTGCAAGAGGAATGGGTAGGCCTTGTGTATCTGGCTCAAGCGAAATAGAAATAGATTACCAAAATAAAATTTTTAAAACAAAGAATAATGAAATTAAAGAAGGTGATTTAATTACAATTGATGGATCAACTGGTAGAATTATAAAAGGAGAAGTTAAAACTGTTAAACCCGAAATTTCGGGAGATTTTTCTAAACTTATGAGTTGGGCTGACAAATTTAGAAAACTAAAAATTAGAACTAACTCTGAAACACCTCTCGACAGTAAAACTGCTAGAGAATTTGGAGCTGAAGGAATAGGTCTTTGTAGAACAGAACACATGTTTTTTGATGAAGAGAGAATTTTATCTGTAAGAGAAATGATTTTATCAAAATCAAAAGAAGATAGGGCTAGTGCTTTAAAGAAACTACTTCCTTTTCAAAAAAAGGATTTTATTGATATCTTTAAAATTATGAATGGTCTACCTGTTACAGTTAGATTATTAGATCCACCGCTTCATGAATTTTTACCGAAAAATCGAAAAGAAATTAGCGATGTAGCAAATGCTTTAAACATCAAAAGTTCAGAATTAGAGGGAAGAATAACAGAACTTCATGAACAAAATCCAATGCTCGGTCATAGAGGTTGTAGATTAGGTATATCATTCCCAGAGATATATGAGATGCAGTGCACAGCGATTTTTCATGCATTAGCAGAATGTAAAAAACTCAAGATAAAATCTATTATTCCGGAGATCATGATACCTTTGGTATCTACTGAAGCAGAAATAAAAATAATGAAAGATTTAGTAATTAGAGTTGCAAAAGAAGTTGAAAACAAAACCAAAACAAAACTAAATTTTTTAGTGGGGACAATGATTGAGCTCCCAAGAGCAGCAATTAAAGCAGATGATATATCTAGACATGCAGAATTCTTTAGTTTTGGAACAAATGATTTAACACAAACAACTTTTGGAATTAGCAGAGATGATAGTGGCAAGTTTTTAAATGATTATATTGATAATAAAATTTTCGATATCGACCCATTTGTTTCTATAGATGACGGAGTTGGGGATTTGATAGAAATGGCAGCAAAAAAAGGTAAAAGAATTAACAAAAAAATTAAACTTGGCATATGTGGTGAACACGGAGGTGATCCTAAAAGTATCGATTTTTGTGCACGTGCTGGATTAGATTATGTATCCTGCTCACCTTATAGAGTGCCAGTTGCAAGACTTGCTGCCGCTCAAGCTCAATTAAAAAAAAAAATTAAATTCTAGATTTCTAATTTTAAGTCTAAAGCATTCATTGAGTGGGTTAGAGATCCTATAGATATTCTATCTACTCCAGTAGAGGAAACATTTTTAACATTCTTTAAGTTAATTCCTCCTGATGCTTCAGTTTCATAAAATTTCCCAGACATTTTGACTGCTTTTTTTAAATTTTTTGAATTCATATTATCTAATAAAATTCTATCAAATTTCAGACCCAATATTCTCTTTAACTGAGATAAGTTATCAACCTCTACTGTTATTTTTTTTCTACCCTTATTTTTGATGGCTCTTTGAATTAAATTTTCAAAATTTTTTTCAGAACTTATATGATTATCCTTTATTAAGTATTCATCACTTAAGTTAAATCTGTGGTTTGTTCCACCACCTAATTTAACAGCATATTTTTGAATTACTCTAAGATTTGGAATCGTTTTTCTTGTACAGCATATTTTAGTTTTTTTTCCTACCTTTTTTACAAACATATTTGTTTTCGTTGCTATTCCAGAAATATGAGAAACAAAGTTTAATGCTACTCTCTCGCCAGTTAAAATATTTTTTAGGTCACCATCAATAGTCGCAACTACCTCTCCTTTTTTAATTCGAGATCCATCTTTTTTTTTTTTTTTAAATTTTATTTTTTTATCAATTAATTTGAAAGTTTCTTTTGCAAATTCTATACCACCCAAAATACCTTTTTGGTTACTTATCATTTTAACTTTCTTTTTAATATTATTATTAATTAATTCTGAAGTAATATCGCCTGATGGATATAAGTCCTCATTCAAAGCTAATTTACATGAAGATTTTATAAAATTTTTACTTAATTGAATTTTAGACACAGATTTTATCTGCCTATTTCTGCCATTCTCTCTACAGATTTTCTTGCTTTTTGAATTGTCTCATTGTCCATAATTAATTCATTAGTTTCATTTTCTAAACAATCTAATATTTTAGGCAAAGTAATTCTTTTCATATGAGGACAAAGATTACATGGTCTAATGAATTCAACATTTGGATTATCAATTTGGACATTGTCACTCATCGAGCATTCTGTGACCATCATAACTTTTTCTGGTTGATTATCTCTCACATATTTAATCATTCCACTTGTAGAACCTGCAAAATCAGATGCTTGTATTACATCAGGAGGACATTCAGGATGTGCTATTATTTTTATGCCTGGATTAGCTTTTCTAATATCATTAATTTCTTGATCATTGAATTGTTCATGCACTTCACAAGTTCCCTTCCAAGAAATAATTTCTATATCAGTTTGTGATGCCACATATTTAGCTAAAAAATCATCAGGTAAAAATATTACTTTTTTTACTCCTAATGACTCTACAATTTTTACTGCATTTGCAGATGTACAGCAAACATCAGTTTCGGCTTTAACATCAGCCGATGTATTTACATACGAGACCACTGGAACACCAGGATATTGTTTTTTCAGATTTCTAACATCATCACCCGTAATAGATGAAGATAATGAGCAGCCTGCTTTCATATCTGGTAGTAAAACTTTTTTTTCAGGACTCATTAGTTTTGCAGTTTCAGCCATAAAATGAACACCACACATTACAATTATATCTGCTTTTGTTTTTGCAGCCTCTACTGCTAACGCTAATGAATCTGCAGAAAAATCTGAAATGCCGTGATAAATTTCTGGTGTTTGATAATTGTGAGCAAGAATTACTGCGTTCTTCTCTTTTTTTAATTTATTAATTTTATAAATATATGGTGCATGTGTAGCCCATTCTATCTCAGGAATTTTTTTTGATACTTTATTGTAAATTGAGTTTGTTGCTTTTTTAATTTCACTAGTAAATTCCATAAAAAAAACTTATCAACTTGAAATAGAATTGTCATTCATTTAATCTGCCGCATAACATGCGGTCATGCTGAAACTGGTAGACAGGCACGGTTGAGGGCCGTGTGGGCCTAGCCCATGAGAGTTCGAGTCTCTCTGACCGCACCAAAAACAAATATTTATTAAGGGGCGTTCTGTTGCCAGGTGCCCCAAACCCCGTAACTTAATTAATAAATTAATTAAGCTGCAAGTGCGTAACTTTCGTTAGCATTTATAAATTAGCCCTTCACGGCGGAACAATACCGAACGAAAGAATAACTTTTAGTCATCCGTCGATCCTAATTCACCCCCATAAGTTGAAAATGGTGGAGGTGGTGGGTACTGCCCCCACGTCCGTAATGGTTATTACGAAATTCGTTTATCGTCATAGTTGGAAAACCAACATTAATAATATAAAACCAAATTCAATAGATTCAATAAATTATTCATGAAGTTAACCGACGAACAAATAAAAGAAATAAAAGATCAGCAATCTCAGCAAAATTCAACAAAAAGAGTAACAGCCCCAGAACTTGAAAAAATTCTGTACGATGCAATTCCAATATTAGACCACGGTTTTATAAGAGTTGTTGACTATATGGGCGATGATACCTCTGTAGTTCAATCAGCTAGAGTTTCTTATGGTAAAGGCACAAAAAAAGTTTCAACAGACTCTGGTTTAATAAAATATTTAATGAGGCATTGGCATAGTACTCCTTTCGAAATGTGTGAAATAAAATATCATGTAAAGCTACCTATATTTATAGCTAGACAATGGATTAGACATAGAACAGCAAATGTAAATGAATACTCTGCAAGATACTCTATCTTAGATAAAGAATTTTATCTACCTGAGCCACAACATCTTGCTGCTCAATCACAAAGTAATAGACAAGGTAGAGGTGATATTTTAGATGGAGAAAAAGCAAAAAAAGTTTTGAATTTATTAAAAGGAGATGCTGAACAAACTTATAATAATTATGAAACTATGCTTAATGAAAGATATGATGGATCAACTATAGACGAGAATGCTGTAGGTTTAGCAAGAGAGCTTGCTAGAATGAACTTAACATTAAATACTTATACTCAATGGTATTGGAAAACAGATTTATTAAATCTGATGAATTTTTTGAGGCTTAGAGCAGATCATCATGCACAATATGAAATAAGAGCTTATGCAGATGCTATGCTTGATACTGTAAAAAAATGGGTGCCAATAACTTATGAAGCTTTTATGGATTATAGGGTTGGTGGAACAGAAGTTTCGGCAAAAGGAAAAATTATTATTCAAAAACTTATAAAAGGTGAAAATATTTCTATCGATGATACAGGATTATCGAAAAGAGAATGGAACGAACTTATGGAAGCTTTTGATCTTAAAGATAAATTGATTTAATTTTTTCTGCAAACTTAAAATATTTTTTTGATATCTCATGGTCTGGCTTGCTTTCTACTATCGGCAAACCTAAATCTCCTTGCTTTCCAACTTCAGGATCAATTGGTATTTCACCCATAAAATTTTTTTTAAATTCTTCAGCAGTCTTTTTTGACACCTCCTTCGCCAAAAATTGCATACTTTTTTCCATCATCTCCGATGAAATGACTCATATTATCTATAAGTCCTAATATTTTTACTTTAAGTTTATCAAACATCCTTATTCCACGTTTTACGTCCTGTAATGCTATCTCTTGTGGTGTAGATATAATTATTACTCCATCCATGTTAATTTCTTGCGCAAAAGTCAATTGTGTATCACCAGTTCCTGGTGGCATATCAACAATTAAAAAATCTAAATTTTTCCACAAAACTTTTTGTGTAAAAGTTTTTATCGCAGAAATTACCATTGGACCTCGCCAAATCATTGGTGTTTGCTCTTCTGTTAAAAATCCTATGGACATACATTGGATTCCATATTTTAAAATTGGCTTTAAATTTTGCCCATCACTTTCAGGCTTTTCATTTATTGAGAATAATTTTGGAAGCGATGGTCCATATATATCTGCATCAAGCAAACCGACATTTAAACCCATTTTTTTTAATGCCAAAGCAAGATTCGAGGCAACTGTTGACTTTCCAACACCCCCTTTGGCACTTGAGATTGCAATTGTAAACTTTGTTCCAATAATCGGGTTCCTTCTAAAGGTTTTTGGCTCAGTTTTTGCCTTTGTTGTGTCACTTAAACCTACTTTTTTATTGTCCATAATTTACCATTACCTTGTTTTTACTAATAAAGACACTATATAGAGTGTCGTATTATGAGTGATTTTAGAAATCAAAGCCCATGGGGAACGCCTCCAGGTGGAGGTGGTAGTGGAAATGGTGGATTTAGAAAAGGTCCTACTCCACCAAATATTGATGAAGTTATAAGTAAACTACAAGCATTAATAAATAGATTTTTAGGTGGCGGTAAAGGTGGTGCTAAGCCAATAATAATTGGTCTAATAATTCTCCTAATTGTTTGGACTTTAAGTGGTCTTTATAGAGTTTTACCTGACGAGCAGGGTGTTGTTTTAAGATTTGGAAAATTTGTTAAAACTACACAACCTGGATTAAATTATCATCTTCCTTTTCCAATTGAAAATGTACTAACACCAAAAGTTACAAAAGTTAATCGGATGGACATTGGATTTAGATCAGAAAGAGACAGTGGATTTTCCTCAGGTGGTGTTGCAGATGTTCCAGAAGAAAGTTTAATGTTAACAGGTGATGAAAACATAGTTAACATAGATTTTTCAGTTTTTTGGGTAATTAAAGATGCTGGTAATTTTTTATTCAAAATTCAAGATCCAGAAGGAACAGTTAAAGCAGCTGCTGAAACAGCGATGAGAGAAGTCATTGCACGATCTGATATTCAACCAATTTTGACTGAAGGTAGATCTCTCATAGAAGCTGATACTCAAGAGATAATTCAAGAAATTTTAGATGAATACACAAGTGGAATTCAAATTACACAAGTTCAAACTCAAAAAGCTGATCCACCAGACCAAGTTATTGATGCATTTAGAGATGTCCAGGCAGCTAGAGCGGATATGGAAAGATCTAAAAACGAAGCAGAAGCATATGCCAATGATGTAATACCTAGAGCACGAGGAGAAGCAGCAAAAATTCTCCAAGCAGCAGAAGCTTATAAAAAAGAAGTTGTTGCTAAGGCAGAAGGAGAAGCAAGTAGATTTTTATCAATTTATAATGAGTACGCAAAAGCTAAAAAAGTAACTCAAGAAAGAATGTATCTTGAGACAATGGAAGAAGTGTTAGCAGATATTAATAAAATAATTATCGACAAAAATTCAGGCGAAGGAGTAGTACCATATCTGCCATTACAAGAATTAAAGACAGGAGCTAATTAAAATGAAAGCTGGAAAATTTTTACTACCAATAATCATACTAATTGCTGCAACAATTTACTTTTCAGTTTTTATTGTCAAAGAGGTTAACCAAGCAATTGTTCTTCAATTTGGTGATCCTAAAAGAATTATATCAAAACCTGGAATTAATTTTAAAATTCCATTCATACAAAACGTTGTATTTTTAGATAAAAGAATTTTAAATCTTGATACACCACCAGAGGAAGTAATTGCATCAGATCAAAAAAGACTTATCGTCGATGCTTTTGCAAGATTTCAAATAATTGATCCTCTAAAATTTTATATATCTGTGGGAAATGAAAGAGTTGCAAGATCAAGATTAGCTACAATTATAAATTCTAGAATAAGAAACGTGCTTGGTCAACAAGAACTACAAACACTTTTATCAGAAGATAGAACAAAACAAATGTCATTAATTCAAGAAGGTGTAAATAATGAAGCAGAAAATTTTGGTATTAGTATTGTTGATGTAAGAATTAAAAGAGCAGATCTTCCTCAAGCAAACAGTGATGCAATTTTTAGAAGAATGCAAACTGAAAGAGAAAGAGAAGCAAAAGAATTTAGAGCAAAAGGTGCAGAGATGGCAGTAACAATTACCTCAACTGCAGATAAAGAAGTTACCGTTATACTTGCAGATGCACAAAAAAAATCTGAAATCATGAAAGGAGAAGGAGATGGTTTGAAAAACAAAATTTTTGCTGATGCCTTCGGACAAGATCCAGAATTTTTTGCATTTTACAGAGCTATGCAGGCGTATCAAAAAGCTTTAATTGGTGGTGAAACTTCAATGATACTTTCTCCAGATAGTGAATTTTTTAAATTTTTTGGAAATATAGATCAAAAAGTAGAGTAAGTTTAATGAGAGAATTGATCATCGCATTTGGTCTATTCCTTTTTATTGAAGGTATTGTTTACGCCATATTTCCATCAAAAATGAAAAATATGATAATGAAATTAAAGGAAGCCACTGACAATCAGCTAAGAACTGGTGGATTAATATTTGCAGTGATTGGTTTTTTTATTATTTGGTACTTAAAAAGATGAGATTCATAAAGATTTTATTACTAGTATTATTTTCAATAAATATTCAACATACTTCTAATGCAGCAAATATGCCTGCGTCTTTTGCAGATCTAGCTGAAAAATTAATGCCATCAGTAGTAAATATTTCTACTACAACGACAATAACCACTAGGTCAAATCCATTTCCATTTGAATTTCCTCCAGGTTCTCCTTTTGAAGATATGTTCAAAGATTATGGAACGCCGCAAAAGAGACAGACAAGTGCGCTTGGATCTGGCTTTATAATAGATGAAAAAGGAATTGTTATTACAAATAATCATGTGATACAGGGTGCAGAAGATGTTTTTGTTAGAGTTAACGGTGAGAAAAATATAAAGGCAAAAGTTATTGGAGCTGATCCCGGTATGGATTTGGCAGTTCTTCAAATAGAATCAGATCAGAAATTTACCCCAGTTAAATTTGGAGACTCTGATACTGCAAGAATTGGTGATTGGGTTATTGCAATTGGGAATCCATTTGGCTTAGGTGGAACAGTTACCGCAGGAATAATCTCTGCAAGAAATAGAAGTATCGGTCTTTCTAGATATGAAGACTACATACAAACTGATGCATCTATTAACCAAGGTAATTCAGGAGGTCCTTTGTTTAATATGGATGGTGATGTAGTTGGAATTAATACTGCAATATTAGGTCAATCGGGTTCAATTGGAATTGGTTTTGCAATTCCATCTAATAGTGCACAAAAAGTAATTAACCAATTAATTGAATTTGGTGAAACTAAAAGAGGATGGCTAGGTGTAAGAATCCAAACAGTAACAAAAGACATTGCAGATGTTGAAAAATTAGATGAACCAAGAGGAGCACTTGTTGCAAGTGTAGCCGAAAATAGTCCATCAGATAAAGGAGGAATAAAAGCAGGAGATATAATTTTAGAATTTGATGGTAAAAAAATTAATGAAATGAGTGAACTACCTAGAATAGTTGCTGAAACTGAAGTTGGAAAAAAAGTAAAACTCAAAGTGTGGAGAAATAAACGTGAAATAACAAAAGAAATTATACTTGGAAGACTGGAAACATCTGAAGACTTTAAATCTCAAGGTTTAGTTACAGAAAAACCTAAAGAAGATGTAATAGATGGTTTAAAAATTAAAGTGAGATTATTGACTAAAGATGACATTAAAGAGAGAAATTTACCAAAAAATACTACAGGATTAGTTATCACAGAAATCGATAAAGACAGTCCAGTTAATTATCTTCAAGTAAATAATATTATTGTTGAAGCACAAAAGAAAAAGATCAACACCATTGGAGATCTAGATAACATTGTAAAACTAGCCCTAAAAGGTAATGATAAAAGTTTACTTATTGCAATTTACAATAACAATAACCAAAGAAGATATATTGGTGTTAAATTAAATTAATGGACTTAAAGTCCAAAATAATTCTTATTTCAGGACCAACCGCATCAGGTAAATCAAAATTTGCTATTCAGCTTGCAAAAAAAATCAATGGCGAAGTAATAAACGCAGATAGTATGCAAATATTTAAAGAATTAAAAATTCTTACAGCAAGACCACAGCGAAATGATTTAAAAAATATAAAACATTATTTATATGGATTTAAAAGTGTAAAGGACAATTATTCCACAGGAAATTGGCTTAATGATGCTAAGAAAAAAATTAACAACATTAAGAAAAAGAATAAAATTCCAATCCTTGTTGGTGGCACTGGTTTGTATTTTAAAGCACTTATTGATGGTATAGTTAAAATTCCTGATATTCCATTGACTATTCGAAATAGAATTAGAAAAAAACAATCAAAAATAGGACAAACTAAATTTTACTCTGCACTTATTAAACTAGACCCACTTTGCAAAAAAAAAATCAATAAAAATGACACCCAAAGATCAATAAGAGCCTATGAAGTAAAGAAGTTTACAAATAAATCTTTGTTTGATTGGTATAGTGAAACTTACTCTGATTTTACTCAGGACAGCTTTATAAAGTTACATATTGATTATCCTAGAGATAAGTTAATTGAGAGAATTTCTTTTAGAACAAATGAAATGTTAAGAAATGGAGCAATACAAGAGGCTAAGAGGTTTTATAAATTAAGAATAAAGAAAGATTTATCATCTAATAAAGTTATTGGTCTAAGTGAGATTAAAGATTATCTGGAAAAAAGAATAAATCTTAATGAACTTAAAGAAAAAATATCAATAAAAACAAGGCAATATGCTAAGAGACAGTCTACTTGGGCAAGAGGCCAGATGTCTGATTGGCAAAGAATAAAATTTAATAGACTTGAAAAATTTTTAAAAAAAATTTCCTAAATCTTCATAGATAGCTTGACCTATTAGCACAACTTCAGCTAGATTGTCTGAATGTCAAAATTATACTCTGGAGCTGAAATCGTATTTAAGTGTATGGAGGACCAAAATGTTGATCATATTTTTGGTTATCCAGGCGGCGCCGTGCTTCCAATTTATGATGAATTACAAAATTTTAAATCAATCAAACACGTTTTAGTTAGACATGAACAAGGTGCAGGTCATGCAGCAGAAGGATACGCAAGATCTTCCGGTAAACCTGGTGTTATTTTAGTAACGTCAGGACCAGGTGCAACAAATGTAGTTACAGCTTTGACTGATGCGTATATGGATTCTATTCCATTAGTTTGTATCTCTGGACAAGTTCCAACTCATTTAATTGGTACAGATGCATTCCAAGAATGTGATACAACTGGAATAACCAGACCTTGCACTAAACATAATTGGTTAGTCAAAGATATAAATGATTTAGCTAGTACAATACATAAAGCTTTTGAAGTAGCAACTACTGGTAGGCCAGGACCAGTTTTAGTTGATATACCAAAAGATATTCAGTTTCAAAAAACAAAATATAACAGACCAAAAAAAGAAAAAAAACTTAACGGTAAATCTCACAATCATTTTAATCAAAATAGTATTGATGAATTAATTGAATTAATGAGTAAATCGTCAAAACCTATTTTTTATACTGGTGGTGGAGTAATTAATTCTGGACCTAAGGCTAGTGAACTTTTAAGAGAACTTGTTTATGCAACAGGTTTTCCTATCACATCAACTTTACAAGGATTGGGATCTTTCCCCGGCGATGATAATCAATTTTTAGGAATGTTAGGCATGCATGGAACTTATGAAGCAAATAATGCAATGCATGATTGTGATTTGATGATCAACATTGGTGCACGTTTCGATGATAGGATAACAGGGAAAATAGATGAATTTTCTCCAAAATCAAAAAAGGTCCATATTGATATTGATCCATCATCTATTAATAAAAATGTTAAAGTTGACCTTGCTATTGTTGGAGATGTGAAAACTGTACTTTCATCTACTTTGAAAAGTTTAAAACAAAAAAAATCAAAATTCTTAAAATCAAACAAGCAAAAAACTTCTAAATGGTGGGAAAAAATTCAAAAATGGAGATCAGTTAGATCTTTAGATTACATTGGAAGTGAAGAGACTATAAAACCCCAATATGCAATTGAAAGATTATATGAATTAACTAAAGATAAAGACTCCTATATTACAACTGAAGTTGGACAGCATCAGATGTGGGCCGCACAACACTATAAATTTAATAAACCAAATCGTTGGATGACATCTGGTGGTTTAGGTACTATGGGATATGGTTTACCAGCAGCAGTGGGTGTTCAAGTTGCTCATCCAAAAAAATTAGTTATTGATATTGCGGGAGAGGCTTCAGTATTAATGACAATTCAAGAAATGTCCACAGCTGTACAATACAACCTTCCGATTAAAATATTTATATTGAATAATCAATACATGGGAATGGTTAGACAATGGCAAGAACTTTTGCATGATAAAAACTATTCTGAGAGTTATACTGCTGCTTTACCAGATTTTGTTAAATTAGCGGAAGCATATAATTGTGTTGGTATAAGAGCAAAAACTCCAGAAGAGTTAGACGATAAAATTATTGAAATGCTGAATACAGATAGACCTGTAATTTTTGATTGTATGGTTGATAAAGTTGAAAATTGTTTTCCAATGATACCATCAGGAAAGCCTCATAATCAGATGATTTTAGGGCCCAAAGATCAAGAAAGTAAGAAGATTACTGGCAAAGGTAAGTCCTTAGTTTAATGCCTAATTCAAAGTCAGCGTATAGTTTTTCAAATAAAAAAGAAAAATTTGATACACATATTATAGTTGTTTGGGTCGACAACGAAGCTGGTGTATTGGCTAGAGTAGTAGGTCTATTTTCTGGCAGAGGTTATAATATTGAATCTTTAGCAGTTGCCCAAGTTGACGAAAAGTTAAAGATATCAAGGATAACAATTGTAACCACAGGAACACCACAAGTTGTTAATCAAATTAAACTTCAATTAAGAAAACTTGTTCCTGTTCATAAGGTTGCAGATTTTAAAAGAGAAGATAAAGCAGTCATTTTTAAGGAGATGGCATTATTTAAAATCGTTGGTCCAAATAATAAATTAGAGGGTGCGTTGAAAGCTTGTAAAAAATATAATCCTGTATTACTAGACAAAACAAAAAAATCGAATGTTATTCAAATAACAGCTTTAAGACGAGAAATAGACAAAATGTCAAAGGATTTAAAAAAATTTGGATTGGTGAGTGTTTCAAGAACAGGAGCCGTAGCTATGACAAGAGGTGCAGATATATTTAAATAATTAATTAGGAGAAAAAAAATGAAAATGTTTTATGAAAAAGATACTGATGCAAATTTAATAAAGGATAAAAAAATAGCTATCTTTGGATACGGTAGCCAAGGACACGCACACGCTTTAAATCTAAAAGATAGTGGAGTAAAAGAAGTTGTTGTAGCTCTTCGAGAGGGTTCTTCAAGTATTAAAAAAGCAGAATCTAAAGGTTTAAAAGTTATGAACCTTTCGGATGCCGCTGAATGGGCTGATGTTGTGATGATTTTAACTCCAGATGAATTACAAGCAACTATTTATAAAAATCACATTGAGCAACGTGTGAAAGAAGGGACATCTATCGCTTTTGCTCACGGATTAAATGTTCATTATGATTTGATAAAAGCTAGAAAAGATTTAGATGTTTTTATGGTAGCACCAAAAGGTCCAGGTCATTTAGTTAGAAGTGAATATGAAAAAGGTGGTGGAGTTCCGTGTTTATTTGCTGTTCATCAAAATGGATCAGGCAAAGCTAGAGATCTAGCTATGTCATATGCTTCAGCAATTGGCGGCGGAAGATCAGGTATAATTGAGACAACATTTAAAGATGAAGTAGAGACAGATTTATTTGGTGAGCAAACAGTTTTATGTGGAGGTCTTGTTGAATTAATTAAAAATGGATATGAAACTTTAGTTGAAGCAGGTTACGAACCCGAAATGGCATACTTTGAAACAGTTCATGAAGTAAAACTTATTGTAGATTTAATTTACGAAGGCGGAATAGCTAATATGAATTATTCTATATCTAATACTGCTGAATATGGAGAATACGAGTCAGGACCAAGAATTATAAACAAAGAAGAAACAAAAAAAAGAATGAAAGAAGTTTTAGCTGATATCCAGTCTGGTAAATTTACCAAACAATGGATGGATGAATGTAAAAATGGTCAAAAAAATTTCCTAGCTACAAGAGCAAAACTAGCAGAGCATCCAGTTGAAAAAGTTGGAGCCACTTTAAGAGAAATGATGCCTTGGATTGCCAAGAAGAAGCTTGTCGATAGTGACAAGAAATAACTTCATGTAAAAATTGGGTTAAATTACCCAATTTATTTTGCAATCTGAGCGAGAGCATGTATTATGCCCGAGCAAAAAAAAATTTACAATGTCAGATAAAGAAAAATTATACATATTTGATACGACTATGCGTGATGGTGAACAATCACCAGGTGCATCTATGAGTGTTGAGGAAAAAATTCAGATTTCAAGAGTATTTGATGAAATGGGAATAGATATTGTTGAAGCGGGTTTCCCAATTGCATCACCAGGAGATTTTGAGGCAGTTTCTGAAATAAGTAAAATAATGAAAAACTCAATTCCATGTGGTCTTTCAAGGGCATTAAAAAAGGATATTGATGCATGTCATGAGTCATTGAAACATGCGCCAAGATTTAGAATTCATACTTTCATTTCTACAAGTCCCTTACATATGAAACATAAACTTGAAATGACAAACGAGCAGGTTCTAGATGCAATTAAAGAAAGTGTTACATATGCAAGAAACTTTACTGATGATGTTGAGTGGTCATGTGAAGACGGGACAAGAACTGATATGGATTTTATGTGTAAAACAGTTGAGCTTGCAATTAATTGTGGAGCTAAAACAATAAATATTCCAGATACTGTTGGATATTCTATACCCGAAGAATTTGCAAAAACAATTAAACACTTAAAAAATAATGTTCCAAATATAGATAAAGCAATATTATCCGCACACTGTCATAATGATCTTGGCTTAGCTGTAGCTAATGCATTAGCTGGAGTTTCAGAAGGTGTAAGACAAATAGAATGCACAATTAATGGAATAGGTGAAAGAGCAGGAAATGCTGCATTAGAAGAAGTAGTTATGGCAATTAAAACAAGAAATGATTTAATGCCATATAATACTGGTATTAAAACAGAACTAATAAGCAAAGCCTCTAAAATTGTTTCAAACGCAACTGGTTTTCCTGTTCAATTTAATAAAGCTATAGTTGGAAAAAATGCTTTTGCTCATGAGTCAGGAATTCATCAAGATGGAATGTTAAAAAATAGAGAAACTTATGAAATTATGACACCAGAAAGTGTAGGTGTTAAGAAAACTTCTCTTGTTATGGGTAAACACTCTGGAAGACATGCTTTTAAAGATAAATTATCTGACTTAGGTTATTCAGATCTTACTGATGATATTATCCAAGCTGCTTTTGGAAAATTCAAAGTATTAGCTGATAAAAAGAAACATATTTATGATGAAGATATAGTTGCTTTAGTTGATGACAGTTTAATTGTAGATAATAAAATAAATGCAATAAATTTAAAATCTTTAAAGGTGTTTGCTGGTACAGGAGAACCACAAAAAGCTGAAATGACATTAGATGTTTATGGTGATATTAAGAATACAACTGAAACAGGGGATGGACCAGTTGATGCAATATTTAAATGTATAAAAAAACTATTCCCTCACGATGTTAAATTATCTCTTTATCAAGTACATGCAGTAACAGAAGGTACAGATGCTCAAGCGACTGTTAGTGTAAAAATTGAAGAAAATGATAGAACAACCGTAGGTCAATCAGCTGACACAGATACTTTAGTTGCATCAGCAAACGCATATTTAAATGCATTGAATAAAATGCTTATAAAACGTGAGAAAAGAGCACCTTCTCAAAATATAAAACATCAAAAAGTGAAAGGAATATAATAAATGTCAATGTTTGCCAATTTAAGAAAGTTTTGGAGCCAAGATATGGCAATTGATCTTGGAACAGCTAATACGTTAGTAGTTTTAAAAAGCAAAGGTGTAGTTCTAAATGAACCATCTGTTGTAGCAGTTGTTGATAATAAAGGAAAAAAATCAGTTTTAGCAGTAGGTGATGAAGCTAAAACGATGTTAGGAAGAACTCCAGGTAATATTCAAGCAATAAGACCTTTGAGAGATGGTGTGATTGCAGACTTTATTGTGACAGAAGAAATGATTAAACATTTTATTAAAAAAGTTCACAAAAAAACAATTGCAAACCCTAGAATTTTAATCTGCGTACCAACTGGATCAACACCAGTTGAAAGAAAAGCTATTCAAGATAGTGCACTTGCAGCTGGAGCAAGAAGAGTACAACTAATAGAGGAGCCAATTGCAGCTGCAATCGGAGCAGGCCTACCAATTCAAGAAGCAACAGGATCAATGGTCGTAGATATTGGGGGTGGTACAACAGAAATTGCTGTTATGTCATTAGGAGGTGTTGTTTACTCAGAATCTTTAAGAGTTGCAGGAGATGCCATGGATAATTCATTAAAAGATTATATGAGAGAAGAATACAATCTAATGATCGGAGATAGTACTGCAGAAAAAATTAAAAAAGATATTGGAACAGCAATTCCAACTAATAATAATACCTATGCAGTTAAAGGAAGAGATTTAAGATCAGGAACCCCTAAAGAGGTTAATATCTCAGAACAAGATACCTCAGAAGCTTTAAACCCGATTCTTAAAGAAATAGTATCTGGAATAAAAAAAGCATTAGAAAATACACCCCCAGAATTATCAGCTGATTTAGTTGATATGGGTTTAACAATGACAGGAGGAGGATCACTTTTAAAAAATATAGATAAAAGATTCTCTAAAGAAACTGGATTACCGGTAAATATTGCTGATGATCCACTGTCATGTGTTGCAATAGGAACAGGAAAGGCGTTAGACGATCAAGAAATATTTTCTACTGTACTATCTGAGTATTAAATATTATGTCAACAGAATCGAGTAGAGATGACTTTATTATTGCTATTCGTTCAGCATTTTTAAAAAAAGGAAACAGACAAAAGTTTTCCTTATTTACACTATTAATTATATCTATTTTAGTCTTATCATTAGAGTATTTTAAAACTGGTCCTGTTAATCAATTTAGGTCTATTACAAAAGATATAATATTTAGAGGTTCATATGTCGTATCTAGCCCATTTAAATATGTAAAAGACAAATACTACCTCTTCCAAGATCATATGAGTATGTATGAAGAGTTTTTAGTTTTAAGAGATAAGGATCTTGATCTTGACTCACTTAGGAAAGAAGTTGATTTTTATAAATCAGAAAATGCTCTTTTAAAAAAATTGATAGAGGAAAGAGATCTCTTTTCTAAAGAGTATATGTTAACTAAGATTTTATTGGACAAACAAAGTCCGTATTTAAAGTCTTTAATAATTAACAAAGGTCAAAAAAATGGAGTTAAATTAGGATCAGCAGTTAAAGATCGATTATATTACATTGGAAAGGTTGTAAATGTTAACTTTTTGAGTTCTAGAGTATTACTGGCTAATGATCTTAATAGCAAAATCCCAATCATTATTGAGCCAAGTGGTATCAATGCAATACTCTCAGGAAATGGGAATGATGATTATGCAGAGCTGGAGTATTTGCCAAAAGACAACGAAATAAAAGAAAACGAAATTGTATATACCTCTGGATCAGATGGTACAATTCCAGCATCAATTCCTGTTGGAAAAATAATTATTCAGGATAATAAAAAATATGTGAAGTTTTTTAGCAATTTAAATCAACTTAATTATGTGCAGGTGAATAAGTAAAATGGCCAGAAGAGATATAAAAATTTATCAATACCTATTAAATGGTTTTCCAATTATTTTATTATTTTTCTTTGCTTTAACAGGCTACTCATTTTCATTTAATATTTTTAAAATTAATATATCTTTTAATTTTATTCACTTAATTGTTTTTTATTGGGTTTTAAGAAAGCCCGAAATGCTTGGTTATGGACTTATTTTTTTTCGCAGGTGTTATTAATGATGTTGTACAAAACCTACCAATTGGTGTTTCATCAATAAATTATCTTTTACTTTGTGTTATTGCGTCTTTTTTTAGGACTAGAACTTTAGTTCCTAATCTAATTTATGATTGGATACTATTCTTTATCGCAATATTAATTATTAGCTCAATTCATTTCTCAGTATTAGCAATTTTTTTTGATGGAAGTATTAGTTATGGGGCTTTAATGTCAACGGCCTTTTTTTCTTTTTTAATTTATCCATTTGTTGCAAAATTATTTAATCAAATTTATTTATTAGGTTTAAAGCAAGAAAATGTTGAATAGAGGGAGAAACATAGAGAAAGGCAGAGTTATAACAAGGAGGATGTTTATACTGGCTGCAGCAAAAATATTACTCTTTGCAGGTATTTCATCAAGATTATATAATTTACAAATTTCTGATAGAGAAAAATATGAAATTTTATCAGATAAAAATAGAATACGTGAATGGAAAACTCCTCCTCAGAGAGGAATAATTGTAGATAACTTTAATAAAGTACTAGCAAGCAACGATAGAGTTTTTCAGCTACACTTAATACTAGATGAAATTAATGATTTTGATGTAACAATATTTAAAATCAAAAATATAATCGGATTAGATCAGTTTGAAATTAAAAAATTATATAAAAAGAAGGAAAGATTAAAACCTTGGGATACACTGGTAGTTTCGGACAATTTAACTTGGGAACAATTCTCAAAAATTAATTTATATTTACATGAATTAGAAGGTGCGAAACCTGTATTATCGACATCCAGGTTCTATCCTTATGCAAATGACTTAGTACATATAGTTGGTTATGTTGGTGATGCTAGTCCAAAAGATCTTGAAAAACCTGAGATAAAAGAAAATTTTGTTCCAGGTCTAAAAGTAGGGAAATATGGAATAGAAAATTCTCAAGAGAAAATGTTAATAGGTAACTACGGTATTAAAAGATACGAGGTTAATGCATCTGGAAAAAGAATAAGCCAAATAGACTATATTAAAGAAAGACAGGGGAACAAAGTAAACTTAACTATAGATATTGAAATTCAAAAATATGCCCAGGAGTTGTTAAAAGGAAAAGCAGGCTCAATATGTGCAATGGACATTTATACTGGAGAAGTTGTTGCAATGGCATCATCCCCAACCTATGATCCAAATAAATTTACGCATGGAATTAATCAAAAAGATTGGCAAGAAATCAGAAATAATCCTTTAAAACCTTTGATAAATAAGTCTATTGCAGGACTTTATTCTCCTGGATCAACTTTTAAGCCATTAGTTGCTCTTGCAGCTCTAGAATATGGAATATTAGATCCTAATAAAACAATAAGATGCAAGGGTCATAAGCATCCTTATGAACTATATGGAGTAAAATATCACTGTTGGAAAAAAGAAGGTCATGGATACATGAAGCTCAGAAATGCCATCAAACAATCTTGCGATATATACTTTTATGAAATGGCAAGATTACTTGGAGTTGACAGATTATCAATAATTGCAAAAAGATATGGTCTTGGGACTAATGTGCTAGGAGATCTTTATAACGATGAAAAAAAAGGATTAGTTCCGGATACTAAATGGAAGAAACGTGCATTAGAACAAAGTTGGTATTTAGGTGAGACTGTAATTAACGGTATTGGGCAAGGCTATATTCAGACCACACCACTTCAACTTTGTCTAATGACTGCACAAATTGCAAATGGAGGATATAAAATAAAACCTCATATCATAAAAGATGACTCTATAAATTATAAGGATATATTAAATAAGATTAAATTAGATCAATCTAATTTTCCTTTACATGAAAGAAATTATTTAGATGACATTAATGTTGAATATTATCAGAGAATGTATCACAAGAAGTCTAATATTAATTTTGTATTAGATGCAATGTTCGGTTCTACAAACGAGCAGTATGGAACTTCATATAAATCTCGATACGATGATCCCAAATATCAATTTGCAGGCAAAACTGGAACATCACAGGTAAGAAGAATAACTGATCTTGATAGAGAACTAGATTTAGATACTGATCAAATTGAATACAAAAAAAGAGATCATGCATTGTATGTTGCTTTTGCGCCATATAAGGATCCACGATATGCAATAAGTGTTATTATTGAACATGGAGGCTCAGGAAGTAAAGCAGCAGCGCCACTTGCAAGTAAATTAATAAAAAGAATTATTGATAGACATAAATTAAGAGAACAATTTAATAATGGAAATACAAGTTTAGCATAATGTTGAGGGAAAGAATACAAGCAAGCAATTATAGTTTTTTAGATAAATTAAGATCAATTGATTATTTATTAATATTATTAATCATTGCTATAGGTTCAATTAGTGTCTTTGCGATTTACTCTACAGAGGGAGGAAAATTTTCATTTTATACAAAAAATCATATAATTAGATTATCAGTATTTTTTAGTTTATTTTTACTTTTATCTTTTGTGAGAGTCTCAACCTGGTATAAAAATGCTTACTTATTCTATTTTGTTGGGTTACTTTTATTAATAACTGTTTTATTTTTTGGAATTTCAGCATCAGGAGCTAAAAGGTGGATAAACTTATACTTTTTAAATTTACAGCCATCAGAATTAATGAAGATTGCTGTGATAATATGTTTTGCAAGATATTATCATAGAATTCAAAGCTCAGATATTCAAAGCTATAAGTTTTTAATTCAACCAATCATACTATTAATAATTCCTTGCTATCTTGTTATCCAGCAGCCTGATTTAGGTACTTCAATTTTAATTGCAGGAAGTGGTATTGCTATAATTTGGTTGGCAGGTCTTAATATCAAATATTTTGTTTACTCAGGATTGTTGTTATTAGTCTCATTACCTTTTGCTATATCCATTTTAAAACCTTACCAAAAATCAAGAATTTTAACTTTTTTTAATCCTGACAGAGATCCTTTGGGAGCTGGATATCAAATAATTCAATCTAAAATAGCTATTGGATCTGGTGGTTTTTTTGGAAAAGGATACTTAAAAGGAACTCAAAGCTATCTAGAATTTTTACCTGAAAAACATACTGACTTTATATTTACGCTTTTTTCTGAAGAATTTGGGTTTCTTGGGTCAATTATACTTTTATTGTTATACATACTATTAATTTATAGAATAATAAATGTTGGACTAGTCTCAAGGAGCTTCTTTGCAAAATTATATTGCTTTGGTTTTGCTACAGCAATTTTTTTATATGTATTTGTTAACATAGCAATGGTTTTAGGTATGCTACCAATTGTTGGTGCGCCATTACCTATAATGTCTTATGGTGGATCATCCTTATTATCTATTATGTTGGGATTAAGTATTGTTATGAGTTGTAAAATATATAATCAAGAGCAAATTTCAGCTTATTAGTTATTTTCCATCTATAGCAACAATTGTTAAATCATCTTTTTGTACATGACCTGCTCCTAAAATATCATCTATCATTGTTTTTAATCTCTCATTAATTGCAGTTGATTGATATTTTTTAATATAATTTTCAAAGCCTTCTGATCCTAACATTTCCCCATTTGGATTTTTTATCTCTGTAATTCCATCTGTAAAAATATACATTGAGCTATTTTCGAAAGGAATGGTGTGCTCAGGATATTTCGTTTTAGGCATTATACCCAAAGGAGGACCAGCTTCAGAAAAATTACTAAAAGTTCCATCAGCTGATAAAATTAATGGAGGTTCGTGGCCAGCGCTTGAAAGCAGCAACTCTTTTTTATTTGAGTCGTATATTCCAATTAACATAGTAACAAACATACCTCTTGATATAGTTTCACATATTTCATTATTTAATTGAAACAATAAATCAGATGCAGAAAAATTTGTTTTACTTAAGCATCTATACAAACTAGATGCTTTAGACATTAAGAGCGATGACTTTATCCCTTTTCCAGACACATCTGCAACCCCAAATCCATATTTTCCATCCCCTAAATCAGAAAAATTATAAAAGTCGCCCGAAACAACTTTTGCTGGTATATTGATTCCTGAAATAGGAAAGTCTTTCTCTTTATTTTTAGATAATAAAGATCTTTGAATTTCTCCAACGATTTCTACTTCTTTTTGTATTTTATTTTTTTCGACCATTTCTTTAGCCATCTTTGCATTTCTAATAGCTAAAGCAGCTGGTGCAGAGAGAGTTTCTAAAAGCTTTCTATCATCCTCAATAAACAATTTATCATCAGTTTTTTTATTTAAACAGTGGATTACACCAATACATTCATTTGCAGCAATTAAAGGAGAACATAAAACTGAGTAGGTTGTAAAATTTGTTTTATTATCGAGGTCAAAATAAAATTCCGCTATTTCACGTACATCTTTTCTTACGTTACCAACACGGATACACTTTCTTTGTTCGACAGCTTTACCCATAACTCCATCTTTTAAATCTAGCTCATACTCATCTAAATAATCTTGATGTAGAGATGCGATACATTCAAACTTTTTCTTTTCTTCATTAATTAAAAATATATTCGCAGCTTGCGCATTAAGTCTTGCAATAATAACTCTAAGTGCATTCATTAGGGTATCATTCAAATCTAGAGATAAAGCGAAATCCTGATTCATTTTTGTGACCAGTTCTAGATCCACATTAACTTGTGAAACTTCTTTTTCTGGCTCGATAGGTTTTTTTGACTTAAAAAAGATCATTTATTTACTAGCAATTTAAACAATTTTTGATAAATTTTTCAACAATGGAGATTATCGTCTATACGCCAAATTTATATATTCATCTTCAAGATGCAGTGTTACTGGTACAATATGTAATCGACGGATTAATTCACATTTCATCAAACATTAAATTATAATCAAATTTAAGTGGACTTTATATTCGTAATAGTTTTTGGAGGACTATGGGGTAGCTTTGCAAATGTTTGCATATATAGGTTTCCAAAAAATGAAGGTATCGTAACTGGAAGATCGTTTTGTCCGAATTGTAAAACAAAGATCAATTGGTATGATAATATTCCTCTAATTTCCTATCTTGCTCTTGGAGGAAAGTGCAGGAACTGTAAAAAAAAAATTTCTACTCAATACTTTATTGTAGAAACATTAAGTATAATTCTATTTACTTCAATTTATTATAAATTTGGTGTTACACTCACCACTTTATATTTAATTATACTTTCATTATCTTTTTTAATTATTTTTTTTATAGATCTTAAACATTTTATAATTCCAAATATTTTAACCTTTTCTTTAATGATAATAGGTTTTATAAAATCTTTTGATCCAAATTTAGACTCAATGTTCCCTAATTATATAAACTCTTTAATTGGAGGAATTTTTGGTTATGGAATTATATGGTTGATCATATTTATTTATAAGGCTATTAGAAAAAAAGAAGGGATGGGCTTAGGTGATGCCAAGTTATTTGGAGCAATTGGATTTTGGTTTGGATGGGTATCTATTCCTTTTATAATATTTTTGTCTTCTATAACTGCACTTATTCATGTTATTCCTAGTTTATTAAATAGATCAAAAAATATATCTTCACAAATTCCTTTTGGTCCGTATATCATTTTAGCCACATTGATATATGTTATTTTTGAAAGTAATATTAAATCTTTAATATTTTAAGGTAATATCAAAATGATATTTAATGAAATAATAGCTAACACATCAAAAATTATAATTTCTAATGTAGATAAAGTTAAATTGACATTGGCTGCAATAGTTTCTGAAGGAAGTATTTTAATTGAAGACTATCCAGGATCAGGTAAAACTACATTTGCAAAAGCTATTACTCAAAATCTTGGTCTTAACTTTAAAAGGATACAGTTTACATCTGATTTATTACCCAGTGATATTCTTGGATTTAATATTCTTTCAGATGGGAAGTTAAATTTTCAACAAGGTCCAATTTTTACAAATATAGTTTTAGCTGATGAACTTAATCGTGGAAGTCCCAAATCGCAAAGTGCCTTCCTAGAGGCAATGGAAGAAAAAAATGTTTCTATAGATGGTGAAAGTTATAAACTGCCAGAACCATTTTTTGTTATTGCTACTCAAAATCCTATGGATTCTTCAGGCACAAGTTCTTTACCAGATTCACAGCTTGATAGATTTATGATTTCATTTTCTTTATCTGATCTAAATGAAAACGATAAAATTTTGATGTTAAAAAATACAAGTAAATTAAATGGTGCTTCATCAAAAGCTGTTGATTGGGAGACAATTAAACAAAAAAAAGATCAGCTAACCATAAAAGATGAAATTTATAAATATGTTGTTGAAATAGAGCAGGTAATTCAAACGCTTGATCAAAAAATTTATATTTCTGCAAGATGTTTAAAGCAAATCTTAGATTTAGCTAAGGGTTGGGCAATTATTCATGAAAAAGATTATGTAACTCATCAAGATATCAAGGAAACTCTGCCTTACATATTAAGACATAGAATTAAATATCTTAACCAGGAAGATAAGATCAGCTTCATTAATGAGGAAATACTTCAAAAAATAAAAATAACTAATGGTTAATCAGCTAGTACAGAGGTTAACGAACTTAGACTTTAAGCATTTAATTAATCTAAATAAAAAACTTAAAGTTTACATATATCCCAATCTTCAAGGACTATTATTAGGACTGTTTGTATTTTTTTGCTTTTTAATATCTGTATTTTATGAAAATAACTCAGGACTTCTTATTTCAATTGTTATTTTCTTTATTTTTTTTATTTCAATTTTTATCTCACATCAAAATATTAACAATTTAAGAATAAATTTTCTAACAGAATACTTAGTTGAAGCAAATAAAACAGAACATATAAAGTTTAAGATAATTAATGATGCAAAAGAGAAAAAATTAAATATCGATTTAGAGATCAATAAATCAATATTACAAAATTTTAATTTATCAGATAAAATAAAAGAATTTAATATAAAATATAATTATGACAAAAGGGGCGTCTATTCTTTAAATAAAATAATTTTAAAATCAATATATCCATTTGGAATAATCAGGACTAAAATAAATTATCAACCTTTTAGTAAAGTATATGTATTTCCACAGAAATTAATTCCTAATCAAGAATTATTACAAGAATTTAAAATTCACCAAAATAATAATTCTGACGAATTTGACGGTATAGATGAGTACAAAAAAGGAGATAGTTACTCAAAAATCGCTTGGAAAAAATCAACTATTGGAGATAAAAAATTTGTAAAAGAATTTAAGTCTTTTAAAAGCTCAAAAAAATCAATCCTAGATTTAAACAAATACAGTCATATAGAATTTGAGAAATTATTAAGTTATTCAGTATTTATTTTAGATTATTATTTCACAAAAAGTCTAAATTTAACCTTTAAACACAAAGATAATGTGTTCCATTTAAACGAAAATAAAAACTCTCTAAATAAAATTTTAAAGTATATTTCAAATGTTAAAAATTAAATCGCAAAATATTAGTCTTCTTACTTATATTATATTATTCTTTTGCCTAGTTTCGTTGTCTACAGATTTAATATTAACTAATAAAATATTTTGGGGCACTTTATTTATTTTAAGTTTCATTTTTTCAAAAATACACTTTAAGTTTAAGTCCATAGCCGTTGGGGTGTTTGCTTTGGGATCTCTATATATTCAATTGATTCTCAATCAGTATGTTTTGTCCGAAGATTTTTTTCTAAACTGCCTTGGAGTTTTGCTAATCATAAAGTTCTCAGAACTTAACAATAAAAATAATCTTTTGTCATTTAATTTAATCTCTATGATTATTGCCGTAGCAAGTTTAATTAAGGGTCAAGATATAATAAGTACATTAAACTCATTTCTAATCTTAATACTTTTAGTTGTTAACATGTATCTTATTCAACAAAAGGAAATTCTAGACTTCAGTTTAAAAAATATTTTAAAATATTTAGGCTTTGGTCTTAGTATATTTCCAATAATTATTATTTTTTATCTTGTATTTCCAAGGGCAGAGGTAAATTTC
This sequence comes from uncultured Pelagibacteraceae bacterium, assembly GCA_902611845.1. Taxonomy (GTDB): domain Bacteria; phylum Pseudomonadota; class Alphaproteobacteria; order Pelagibacterales; family Pelagibacteraceae; genus Pelagibacter. The sequence goes on from CACMAX010000001.1 coordinate 86,616, forward strand.
AGATTATTTGATACATCTGCAAGTTCAGTAGGTATTCCAGATAGCATAGATCTTGGATCATTTAGCCAGTTTTCGAACTCAGATGAGGAAGTTTTTACTTTAATAAATAACAATTTTAAGAAGGAGGATCTTTATTTTAGGGTCAAAATCTTTGATTATATGGAAAAAGATCAATCTTGGAGACCTTCTTCAAGTTACTATATTTTTAGTGAATTTAAAAATTCCATGAGAATAAATGGTAATGAGGATTTAAATAAAAATTATCAGATTATATTAGAGCCATATAAAAAAAAATGGATACCAAGTTTAAAAAACTCAAAATTAATCACTAATGATATTCAAATTACAAAAGATTATTTTAACCAATCTTTTGTAAGTAGGGAACTAATTGACAGAAAGAAGAAATTAATTTTTAAAATGAATAAATCTGATTATACTTTGGATAACCCACTTAAAAATTATTATACTCTGTTACCAGAAAACATATCACCAAAAATAAAAGAATGGGTAGATAAAAATAATGTGAGCACTAAAGAAGAATTTATCGAAAAAATTTATAAAAGATTTTCGGATGGATCATATTTTTATAACCTTAGTCCTCAGATAAACTCAAATAATAAATATGAAAACTTTTTCTTTAATTCTAAAGAAGGATACTGTGAATATTATGCAGGAATGTTTGTCTTACTTACAAGATTAGCACAAATTCCAAGTCGGATAGTGACAGGTTACTATGGTGGAGATTTAAATGAGATAGGGAATTTTTTCCAATTTAAACAAAAAGATACGCATGCTTGGGCAGAAGTTTGGTTTGATGAAAGAGGGTGGGTTAGAATTGATCCAACTAGGGCAATACCTAATTCTAATATTAGAAACTCATTAAATAATTATTTCGTAAACAATGATAAATCTTCAAGCACGATATTTTCTAATAATTTTTTCAAAATAATGAATTTTTATTTTAACTATGTTGATTTTGTATGGACACAACATTTACTATCGTATGACGATAATGAAAGAAAAAATTTTATAAAAGAATTACTAAATTTAAATTTTTCAAAAATCGTTGTTTGGATATTCGCACCAATATTATTATTTATAAGCATAAAATTATTATATAATTTCAATTCAACCAATGTGATGAGGCTAAAATTGGCTTTCATTCTTCTAGGAAAGAAAAGAAAACTTCAAATAAAAAATTCGGATACTATCCAAGAGATTTATCTTAAACTTATGGAAAAAGATAAAACAAAATACCAAAATTTTTTTAAATTTTACGAGAAGCAGATCTACTCAAATAACCAAATAAGTTTTATAAAAGTTTTAAAGTTAGTTTTTTAGCAAAAGATTTCTTTCAGTCTTGAGTTTATTATTTTCTTTGATCAACTGAATAATCATTTCTTTCATTATTCTATTCTCTTCAACTGCTCTACCACTTATCTCAGCCAATCTCTCATTTTCTTTAGCTAATTGTAATTGATCAAATAATTTTTCTAGTTCTGGATCAATAGGTAGACCCTCTATTTTTTTGCTAATATTATTTTGAATTACTTTCGATAATGAAATACTTACTTGGCTGTTTTTAAGTCCATTTTGTTCATTAAACTCTAGATTAAAGTTTAGACCAAAATTATCAGTATTTTTGCTGATATTTAAACCAGTTTTTACTGCTAAATCATCATCCATATAATGGGCCATGTCTTTTCTTTCACCATCTGCAACAATGTCAATTTTTTCACTCAAAGATTGATTTAAAGATAGGCCTGTATATGGCTTAAGAACGAAACCATTTTCAAAAGATTTTGAATACTCAACATTAAATCCACCTGATAATACTTGATCCACAGCATCATCAACTGAAAGATCTCCATCCGTAAAAGATGTTAAGTAAGTTGGAAGTCTCCTTAGACCATATTTACCATCCACTTCAATATTTAAACTTTGACTGTCATCAATTTTTATATCTTTGGATGCTTTATAATTTACAGCAGCAAACTGACCTAGGTTTTCTTTTGAAATAGTTTGCTTTGTTTCAGTTTCAAGATCTAAATATTTATTTTGAGTTAATCCAAAAATTGAAACTACAGAAAATTTAAATTTCTCGTAATCAATATCTTTTTTTAAACCAATAGCTAAATTTTCACTATCTAAAGCTTCTCCGTTATTAAATTTTGCCTGCTGATATGAATAACTTAAGAAGGGTGTAAAGTTATCATTTTCGATTTTAAAGTCTCCAGTAACACCTACTGTCTCATTTTTATAAATATTGTCTCTTTTTTTTACAGAATAATATCCGCTAGATTTTTTTTCTTCTGAAACTGAGTTAAAAATATCGTTTAAATTAGATAAAAATATTTCAGATCGATATTTTTTATTATGGCTATCAATATCTAAATCTTCACCATAAACATATAAGAAACCATTAGTTTCCGAATTATCAGCATCTAGATCACTGTTACTATCTAATATTTCATAGGTATCATTTCCACAAAGATTATTTGTGATTACCATATTTGTTTTATTATGAATTTCTATTTTTTGATCTTTTGAAATACTACAATCTAATGTCATTGTGGAAGTGGTACTATTTAATTCAATTTCGCCATTATAAGTACCTTCACCTTTTGTAACTATTTCTAATCCTGTGTTATTTGAATTTGCCATAACAATAGAATTGTCACCTCCTGAAATAGTTCCTGAATTATTAATTGTTAAGTCATCAAAGTTTTTATTGGCGTGATAATCTCCAATTTTAATTCCGTCTGCATCACCATTAATTGCGCTAATTGTTCCAAAATTATTTAGAATTACATTTTCACCAGCTTCTACAGATGTTGAATCATTACCAAATCCAATTCCAAAGTGACCTGTATCATTCTCACCAGTTGATGTTATCGTTCCATGATTATTTATGGTAAGGTTCTTTGTTCTACCAGCTCCAATAGCAGCTGTTGTTGATTTTATTGTTCCAGTATTGTCGATAGTTGTTCCACCAGTGTTTCTAGCTATTTGTATTGCCGGTCCAAACGCCGAATCTATAGTTCCACTATTTGTAATTGTATGAGCATCGTCACTATCTCCTTGTCTATCAATAAGAACCGTGCCTGTATTAGTACCTGTATTTGTTGAGCTGATTGTTCCTGAATTTATAAATGTAACTCCAGAGCACTCTCTACAATAAATAGTATTTCTATCTGAAGTTATTGTTCCACGATTATCTATTGCAATATTTGATCCATTTTCAGCTAGTATACCATATCTACCTGCACTCTCGATTGTTCCTCCCTCATAATTTATAATTTCACTATCTGTAAGATATTTTGCGATAATTGGGTTATTGCCTGATGTAGATTTAATTGTTCCTCCATCATAGTTATAAATTTTAACACCTCGACTTCGTGGGTTTCCTCCTCCTCCGGTGCCTAACAAAATTGTTCCTTGTGTTGCACTAATCATACCGTGATTATGCAATATTAGCCCAACTGCAGTAGAGCCCGAGGATGATAAACTAGATTGACAATTATCGTTATTTCCAGCCTTATCACACCAACCAACATTTCGACCCTCAATCGCATTTCCTGCTTCAGCGCTAATTGTGGCACCCGCATTATTTGTGATTGTTATATTTTCTGCGTAATCTATATAAATCCCCTCATTATTGTCTGAGTTGATAGTTCCATTATTAGTTATTGTTGTATTTAAAGATGATTGAGCATGAATTGCTTTTTGTTTATTAGTCCCATCTTCAGTTTCAATTGTTCCGTCATTTGTAATCTGAACTCCAGTTTCATCCTCTAGATCAACAGCTTTATGATCATTGTAAGTAATTGACCCAGCAGAAGTAACATTTAAAATATCATCATCAGCACAAGCTAATTGATTTGTTGATGCACTAGCGATTGTTGTTAAACATGGACCAGCTAAACTATGAGAGCTAAATAAAAAGAATAAAATTAAACTCAGGTATATTTTTTTCATTATACCTCTTTGTTAATTTTCTCTCCAAGACTTTCTGTAAGTTTGAACTTCACCAGTTGCGGCATCTAAGGTAACGAGGTCAGCAACAGCTCCTAACGATTTACCAGATATATTTGCAAAAATTTTGCCAGCAAAAAGTACAATTTCTGACAAGACCCCTTTACCAACAAATCTACATAAAGTTTTTTGTTGTTCTGTTCTTTTAGACTCTAATCCGATAAACGAGTCATGTGTTCCACATTCATCATCAGTTACACAAATCAATGCATCTCCTAAATCACATTTATTTGCAGATTTTGATGGTCTGTAAACTGGGAAGTAAACCATTCCGTTGTTTACTTTTGGTTGAGCAGTAACTTTAGCAAAATCTTTTAATACAACATACCAACCTCTATCTTTCTCTTTGACTCTACAATTTGTGCCACTCTTGTCATTTGATGTATTTTGACATTTAGAAATATCATCAGCATTAGCAGGGGTTGCAACAGATTTGAAAAATGGATAATCTGTATCTTTAATTCCAATCATTAGATTACTTGTTCCTTGAACTCGAGCATTCAACCTTTGTGCATCTCCCGTACCAGCATATAACCATAAATTATTAGTCGTCCCTCCAATAGATGCATCTAATGCTTTGTACATATATCTACCATTAGATTTTGTCGATCCTGCTTTAAACAGCGTTGTCATATCGTACATTTTAATAGGCACATTTTGAGGATCAGTACTCATATTTGTTAAATTTAGTTTACTAATTTTTCCCTCTAAATCAGACAAGTATACAAGTGCTCCTGCAAAATCAGCTCCTCTTGCTTTATCAGATGTAATGACTGTTAATGATGATGGAACAGAATTATCTATATTGCTTGCAATAGTATCTTCTACCGCAATTGACTTTATCAATTGTCCAAATTTATCTTTTGATTGCAGATCAATAATCATCACATTACTACCAGCCCCTGAGAATTGGGCACCAAATCCACCACCCATAACCGCAACTGAAATATCATCATCTCTTTTATTATCTCCTGCACCTTTGTTCGGAAGTCTAAATATTCTAGGCTCAGACCAAGTTTCACCCAAGTTACTAAAATCCCACTCTGGATCTGTTGTAACTCCAGTTCCAACTGCACCTTGCTTTATATTCAATCCAATGGGAGAATTATCCCTATTAGTTTTTGACTCATCGGCATCAAATTTCATTTTTTTGTTAAAATTAATTTGTGTATTTCCACTTGAATCATAACTAATAGTAACGGTATTTGTTATATCTTGTCCATCTTCAATGACTGATATCATGCTTTTGGTTAAGTTCTTTACCCCTAAAGTCCATCTTGTGCTCTCGTAACAATACTTAGTTTTAGTATCATCACATTTTTGCAAACTAGATTGAGGGTTACCTTTATCAGGAGCAAAAACATTACCAACATCTTGAGCTTCAATAAATTCACTTAATGGATATGAAGTTGCAATATAATCATAGACACTAATATTATTATCGTAATCCATTCTATAAACTTGATTGTTTATCATATCATTATAAATTGAAACTAAATGTTCAGGTTTTGCTGGATCAGTTACATCTAAAATAGAGAAACCACTACCTCCTCTACCATAAGGAACAAACAATATAGTGTGCCATTTTGGTGAAGAGTCGTGTGGACTATGAAAGAAAATGTCATGTTGTACCGGCGATCCATCAACACCATAAATTGCATTTGATCCACCTGTGCCTGGATTCACAGAATTTAAATTTGTATTCATTATAGTTGGCAGTCTTGATGCAACAAATGGCGGAATAAATCCCCATAATTCAACTCCAGAAACAGCATCTAAAGCATGAAGTACTCCACTATTAGATCCAGCATAAATAACAGATTTTCTCAATCTTTGAGACTCAGCCCAACTATCATAACCTTTAGTTTTTCTCCAATAAGCTTCTTGATTTTCACTAGTGAAAGATGTTTCCGCTGAGGGTGGACCTACAACAACTAACTGAGAGTGATATACATCCCCCATAGGTTTTGCTCTGGTTTCAGTAATGTTGCAATCTGCATCATAATCAAAATAATCCGATCCTCTTATAAAGTTAATTAATCCTTTTAAATCATCATCTGTTCCATCAGCAACACCACTAGTGTTGGCACATCTTTTATTATTTACTGATCCATCTGAATTTGCAGTTTTCCGATGATAATCTTGAATATCAAAACCTTTTAAAGTTAAAATACTTTCAATTGATGATGAGTTACTTTCAACCCAATTATTATAATTAGTTGAATAGTCTGTGCCAGGAATTGGACTCCATAATTTTCTGTTATTTGGTTTAGGCAAAACATCAATAGCAGACCAGTTACCTTTATCTTTTGGATCAAGATTTCCTTTCTTATCTATTTTTGTTCTTTTTATCGTTCCAGTCCATTCTTTATTTTGAGCGTAATCGAACTGCGCTTGATATAAAGATCCATCAGAATTTAAAGTTGCAGTAATAGCAGGTGCTGTGAAAGAAAGCTTAGATGCAATTATTTGAGATACTGCAGCTGCTAATTGAGTTTTTAAAGATTCTGCTGTTGGTGCAATAATTGCTTTATTTGTTCCTCCCGCAACAGCTAGCTCGTTAAAATATCTCATTCCTCTGCTGCTAATTCCTGTTCCAAAAGCAATAGCGAATGTGGGTATCTTATAATTATTAAATAAGTTTTTTGCCATACTCACAGCTCTTCGGTGATTATACCAATCACCATCACCTATAACTAATACATAGCTTTTTTGACATGGTGATTTCTTATCAATTGGACTTAAACTTCCGTGAAGATAATAGTCTTGAGCTATTTTCATAAATGTATAGGCATCAGTACCACCCCTCGCATTTACTGATGAAATAATTTTATTAATTTGTGCAGCTCCATCATTATGAACTCTTACTTTTAAACAGTTTTGAGTATCACAAGGTTTTGCTCTACCTGTGGTTATATCCCCTGACCATGAACTAAAACCTGGTGGCCATGCTTTCGATGACCATGAACTTGACCAATAACCAAAGCCAAAATTTACACCAGATGTTAAATTTGAGTCTGTTACCACAGCTTTTATGGCTTTATGTGCAGCTGCCATCCTAGTCGTAGCAGCATATCCTCCAATAGACTTTATATATGTACCATTACTATCGAACACCTGAACTTTTTTTGCATTATATCCGTAAGTTAAAATTCTATTATTACTGTGATCGTAGCTAATACCCCAAGGATAATAAAAAAATGTATTACTTGCAGTTGAAATACCCATATAACGGTATCTACCTTTATCCCAATTTAACGTATATCCAGTTCTTGAGGAATTTATAGTAATTTTACGCATTTTATTATACTGACGTGCCATAATATAAAGTACATCATTTGTGCTAGGATCTGCTTCCATTCCATAGACCCAACCTGAAGAATTATCTCTAATATTTTTATTTGTACTTCCTGTAGGACACAAAGTACCTCCAACACTAGTTAAAGGAGCATTATAAATTCGACGACTATAGTGACTATAAAGAGTATTGTTGTTTGCTGCTATAGCAAATGAATATCTCCAAGCATTACCCGAAAAGTTACAATTTCTTAAACTATTAGTGTTCAGGTTCATTGAATACAATCCACTATTGGAAGTTGTGAACAAATAATTTTGATAAACTGTTACACCTCTAGGATAAGAACCAGTAGATATACTTCCTAAACAAGCACCATCAGAAAGTCTAATCTTTCGGATTCTGTGATCATATAAACTTGCTACATACATTACACCATTATAAACATCTGCATTATAAGGATAATAAGTTCTGCACGATCCACTCATACCGACCCTTCCATTTGAACCCCAAGAAGCATCAGTTTTTCCTGTGTTGTAGTCTATTTTTCTAACACCATATCTTGAAAACTGTGCAATATAAATATTTCCTGAACTGTCCGTAACACCATCAAACATTCTATTGATTGATTGTGCGTTACTCATTCTCCACCCCATACTACCTGATTTATCTAAAAGGATTAGTAAGTTAGATGGAACATCAGCTTGTGTTCCAGTACCTGGTGGTAATAATTTTGCATGTAGGTTTGATGAAAAAAAAGAAAAGAATATTATAAAACTAGATATAAATATTTTAAATTTCATTAATTTTGAGACTCGCTTTCTGCCATCTCTTCTTCAAGTTGGTTATAAAAATTTCCAAGCAACTCATCATATTCCTTATTTGAAATATACATCTGCTCTTCAATAAAACCTAACTCGTCAACAACTCTTTGATAAATTATAAACTGTTTTGTTTTTTCAAATACTTCATAACCAATATAAGAAGTAGGAGTTTGACCAGTATCAAAATCACCATAATTTCTTTTTACATAATTCATTATTGTAATTTTTTCAGATTTTTTTGTATCACTGTCACTATTTATGCTTATTAAATTAATCGCAGCTAGCTTGTCATTTAAAAATCTATATTCAATTGCAACGTCTTTCAATCTATGATTTGGACAAACTTCCTCGGCAACTGCAACTATCATTCCTAATTGATCATCTCCAATATTTTCTAAAGGCATAGCAGGCCCATACTTGCCTTCAATTTTTGAAATTTCTTCACCAAATCTTAAGTCAAATTGGCATGCAGCATGTGCATTGAAAGATAAAACTAAGAAGAAAATTATTAATACAGTTTTTTTCATAAATCTTAAAAATTATATTTATTCATATTTATTAACTAGTAAAACATTAATTTTTTGGTAAAACTACCACACTTTCTAAAGATACTATCATCCTATCTTTTTCTTTTTCAGCACCATAAATACCACATCCATAAACTCTAAAAGCTATCCCATTTTTTGAAGCATCTGTAGCATTTAATTTGATACTAGATCCAATAGATTGAGTGCTTGCGGCACCAATTCTTTCAATGAAATATTCATAATAATAACTTTTCATTCTTTTTGCTTCTTCCTTTTCGTAATCTTCACCTCTTGATTTGAATGTATTCTCTAGAATGACACCAAGGTTATAACTGTGGGCCACTTCAGCTTTTGCTTTAGTACTGTAAATAGTTCTAAATCTATCTTCTTTTTTGGGATTATCTCTATCAATATCTCTAAAACTTTTGAAACATAAATCTTTTGTATCAATAAACTTTCTATCTTTGGTATTTGTAAATTTGTATTTAGATCCTGCATTATAATTTTTTGTTATCATTTTTCCTAAGTAAGGAGAAGTGTGCTTTTCTGGTAAATTCGCACTTGATGTGTCTCTCGTATTTGATCTCGAGTCCCAAGGTCCAACTTTTTCGTTTAATATATATTTTTCACCTTGCAACAGTGCCATCTCTGCTGCGTAAAAAGTTTGTTGGTATTGATCGCTATTGTTATTACTTTGGTGGTCACCTGAAGATATTACAATTAATGCACCACCCATTAAAGACATTGCCAATAACAGCACTAATGAAAGAACCATTGCAAATCCTTTTTCTGTATTTCTATCTATCATAATCCCATATTTCTTGTGTGTGCTGAAACAATTAAAGCTTCTCTTAAGTATTTATCTTTAAATGATTTGTTTGATTTCTGACCTAAAGATCTAAAAGATAAATCCTTTTCTTCTCTAAAAAACTCTCCTTGAGATCTTAATGAAAGCATGATGTCTACTACTTTAATTTTGTTACTCTCGGTCAGTGTTTTTGGAACTGGAACCATCGTTTTACCTTTGTTGTCTATTGGTATAAAAATTAATTCTTGAACATAGTCCACTACTAATTCATCTTTATAAATTAAATCGTCTGTTGACTGAGAAGGTGCAGTCCAACTTGAGCCATTCCATAAATATTTAGATTTATATATTGCATATGCACTTATTTTTGTTTTAGTTTTTTTATCTATAATATTTGATTGTTTGCACTCATATATAATTTTATAAGTTCTATATAAAAATACAGCAGGTTTTACATTTGGCTGTTTAGGATCTCTTATTCTATCACCATAAGTAATTTCAATTTTATCACATCCACTTCCTGATGCTTTTGTTATTAAAATAGGCACATAGTCTGTAGGTGTTTTGCTGACATCATCAAAATATCTAAATCCGGCTAATCTAATATCTTTAACAAGCATTCCAAGCAGGTCCCTTCCATTTTGACTTATTTTCGCTCTATCGATTACTTGAGAATAACTGTTATTAACTGCATTATATGATGTGAACATGGCAGCCATCATAATCATTGAAATCACTACACCAATTAGAATCTCGACTAATGTTACTCCACTTTCTTTATTTAAATTTTTCATTAATTCATTTGGAAATATAAATATTTCACTTTTCTCTTTTGTTTTCCTGTTTTTGAGTCTGTTCCTGTAGTAGGCATTTTTATCTCCATTCGCCCAATATAAGTTTTGTCCCATAAATCGTCATTTCGATAATCACAGTCTGATCTTGTTTTTCCATCTACTTTAACGTTTCTACGACAAATTTCATAAATTTTTAATTTTTTTATATCCTCTGTGGTTGTTGCTTTAGAATCTTTTCTAGAGCATTTTACCCTATCGCTCGAAGTTCTAAGTTTCCATTTTTCCAACTTATTATCTATCGCGATATCTTTACCCGCATATGGATTTCCAGTTATTTTTTTTTTGTCTTTGCACTCTGTATTTTGCCATGCATAATTATTTTTATCAGTTAAATTTGCTAAATGTTCATACAATCTTACATCACCTTTTTTTGAGTTGGTATCTCCTATTAAATCTTCTGCAATCATTGATGTTAAATAATTTGACTTTGTCCTTTCTCCAGATACATCAATTGACCTTACAGAGTAATTAACCATTTGAAAAACTGCAATAAAACCAATTCCCACAATTGCGGTAGCAACAAGGGCTTCTAGCAAAGTTAGACCTTTTTCACTAAATTTATTGTCTTTCCCAAGCATTTTTATTTTCTTTCCATTTAAATTTACTTACATTGCCAAATCTTGACCATTTAATTAAATAAGCTGGCTGTTTAAGTTTTGTACCTTTTATTGGACATACAAAAGCATTATCCTTTGCTGTTTTTTCAGTGCATATAACAATATAATTTGGGGTAACGCCACCATCTAAAGCTACATTAATGTTACTTGCTTTTGAAAGAGCTTCTACTGCTTTGTAATAACTACCACCTTTTCCAAAACAAATTGCGGATGTTCTTGAAAAATGTATTCCTATTTTTGCTTCTCCAATCACTTTATCATTTGGATTATAAAATTCGTAAAATTCACTATACGTTTGTCCATCAATATTTTTGCTGGAACTTTCATATTTATCCCAATAACCAGTATTTCTTATTGGACAATTAATTTGCCCAGATTGTAAATAGTTTTTAAAATTTTTATCGCTCATCCCTTTTGAGATAAAAACTGGAACTTTTTTATTATTAATATTTACTACTTTTATCATTAGTTGACTGTATGAAAATGTTCCCCTTTGTGTTTGTGTTGAAATATTTGAAATCATACTTGCAACTTTTTCTGTTGCAGTTCTTACTTCTCTTTCAGTTCTCCACTTTGAAAAATTTGGAAATGAAATAGCTGAAATAATTGCCACAATTGTAATAACAACTAGCAATTCTAAAATTGTAAAACCTTTAATGTCCTGATCTCGCTGCACCTGGATCTATTTTACCTGACTTTATTAATTCCTCCAGTGATTTTTCCATTGTGATCATGCCGTCACGCACTGCTGTTTGCATAATACTAGGTATTTGATGAATTTTTGCCTCTCTAATCAAGTTTTGAATTGGTGGAGTACACTTCATTATTTCAAAAGCTCCAACTCTACCTGCGCCATCTTTTGTTTTTAACAATCTTTGTGTAACTACCATTTTTAATGATGTAGATATTTGAGCTCTAATTTGTTCTTGTTGTTCTGGTGGAAAAACATCTATAATTCTATTTATTGTACTTGGTGCTCCGCTAGTGTGCAGAGTTCCAAAAACAAGGTGACCCGTTTCAGCCGCTGTAAGTGCTAAGCTTATTGTTTCAAGGTCTCTCATTTCACCAACTAGAATTACATCTGGATCTTCTCTTAAAGCTGCTTTAAGTGCTGCAGCAAAAGATTGAGTTTGTTTTCCAACCTCACGATGTGAAACAATACTTTTATTATCTTTATGAATAAACTCAACTGGATCTTCAACTGTAATTATATTAGAAGTTCTTGTTTTATTAATTTCATTTACAATGGCTGCAAGTGTTGTTGACTTTCCAGATCCTGTTGGTCCGGTAACAAGCACAAGTCCTTTATGAAAATCAACAATATCATATAAGGCTTGAGGCAAACTAAATTGATCCATATCTGGAATTTTGCTTTCAACTCTTCTTAACACTGCAGCTGGTCCACTTATAGTTTTATAAAAATTTGCTCTAAATCTCAAACCACTTAGCATTACAGCTGAATCAAGTTCATGTGTTTTTTCAAATTTTTCAGCCTCTTGCTCATTACAGTTCATAGATATTAAGTCTTTTAAATCTTGAGCTGTTACATTAGTGCCTTCAACTTTCACAATTTCTCCTGTTTGTCTATATGCTAGTGGTGAACCAGATCTGATGTGAAAATCAGAAATCTTCTTATTATCTTTTGCTAATTGCTCTAATTTTTCAAACATTGTATAATTTATACTTTAGTACAATAAATTGTCATTAAATTAGTCATAAATATTTCCAAAAACCCATTTCAGACACTATACTTGAAAGTTCGAGTATTAGTTGATTTAATGTAAATATATAATATTTGTTTAGTAACATGGTTAGATTTTAAAAATGAAAAATCCTTTCGCAAATTTATTAAAAAAAAAACCCAAAGTTGGAACAGAATCGCCCGTTCCTAAAAAAGAGGATAAAAAGAAAAAAGAGGGTTTCTTTAGTAAATTTTTTAAAAATAGATTAGGGAAATCAGCAGTTCAAGGTGAAGAAATTGTTGGAGTTGAACTTTCTCCAACAGAAATAAGACTTGCTCAATTAACTACTGATAAATCAAACAAATGGGTTTTAGAAAAGTTTTTTATTCATCCAGTTGAAGGATTAGATAAAAACGCAACAGTTTTAGACAATCAAGATAAATTTGGTGAAGAACTTAAAACAGCTCTTCAAAAGTCAAAAATTACAACAACCAATGCAGCTATAGCAATCCCCGTAACAAGTGCAATTATAAGAGTTGTTACTGCACCCTTGATGACAGATGAAGAATTAAGCAAAGCCATTGATACAGATTCTTTGTGGGAAAATCTTGTTCAATTAACTGATAACTTAAATGATTACTCTATATTTCATCAAGTAATCAATAGAGATAAAACTGCAAATACTATGGATATATTATTTGTTGCTTCAAAATTATCAGATATCAACAGTTATACAGCAATCATTAAAAAAGGTGGTTTGAATGCAGTTATTATTGACGTGAAATGTTTTGCTTTGAAGTCTGCAGTGGATCAAATGAACCAATTAGCGGGATCAATCGAAGATGCCAACTTAACCGCAGTTTTAGAATTTGGTTTAGATGAAAATTATGTAATGATATTATATGAAAATAATCCTATAATTACAGATATCTTTATTAGATCTCAAGATAGAAATACACTTCAAAATTCAGATAATCAGGAAGAAATGGATGCATTAGTTAGAAGATACGTAACACAAGTCAAACAAGCTGTGCAGGATTTTGAGACAAAATATGAAAAAAGAATAAGGAATCTAAAAGTAGTCTCAAATTTAGAAAATGTTGAAATGTATTTAGGAACTTTTAGAAAAAATTTAGCAAATACGGGTTTTAATTTATTAGATCCCATAAAAGAAATTAAAGTACCTGCTCAGTTAGAAGAAAGTGTAAAATTGGAAAACAGATCTTATCTTTCAACTGTAATTGGATTAGCATTCAGAAAACTAGATGTATTCGGCTATTATAAATTTGTAACTGCTGTTAAAAATATTAACCTTCTTCCAAATAGAGATAGTATGATTGCGCAAAAAAAAGCAAAAGTATTTTCAAACTTTGCATTTAAAGGTGCAATAGGGGTTATTTCAATCATATATATAGTTCTCTTTGGATTGTCTTTTTGGCAAATTAATACATTGAATCAAAAATTAGTAGGTTATGAAGATATTTTACAAACACATGAATTGAGAACTCTTGAAAAAAACAAAGTCCAAAAAGAGGTAGCACTTATTTTAAAATCTTTAAAAATTAGTAAATCAATTAAATCAAATAAAAAAGTCAGTTTTAGAGTATTAGCTCAAATAGCATCAGCTGTTCCAAAAAGAGTAAAATTTAATTCAATAGAATATAATGGATCAAATCAAATAATTATTGAGGGTACTGCGTCTAGCGACCAAGATATATTGAAACTAATCAGGAACTTGAATAATAAAAAACTTATAATGCAAGCACAATTAGCTACTATGACATTGCCAGATGGGCAAATAGCTGGTGCCCCTACAATGAAGGGATTTAAAATAGCCTGTATTTTGGAGAGTGTATAATGGATTTAAAAAATATTGACTTAAAAAATATAAATGTAAGCGATTTAGCTGCAAAATTAAAAACGGTTGATAAAAAAACTCTAATTAAATTCGCAGCAGGTTTTTTTTCGGTAATTGTTTTTTTAATTGGATATTACGTAATTTTAAATCCAATAGTAAAAGATAAAAAATCCAAATATGATGATAAAATTTTAAAAGAGCAAGAAATTTCACAGTTTGAAAGCGAAATTATAGCAAATAAAAAAAGATTAAAAAAACTTGAACCAGAATTTAAAAAGAGTTCAACTTTATTTCATTCCAAAGCTGAAGTTGAAGGGCTTTATCAAAGTTTAAGTAAGTTTGCTGGAGTTAACGGATTAACCATTTCTAAAATTGAAAAGAAAAAACCAAAACCAGTTTTAAAAAAAGGTGTTGCTCAACAAGCTGAAGAATTGTTAAAAAAGAGGGATATTTCATATTATCAAATTCCTGTTGAATATGAGATAAAAGGGAACTTTTTAGGATACATAAAATTCAAAAGATCGATTGCAAAATCACAAAAAATGTTAAATTTTGACAAAGAGACTATAAGTATAGTACAAAACGATTCAACTGGAGCGATAATTGCAAAAGGAGAATTAACAATAGTGGGAATACCTGATGAATTCTTTTAAAAAATTAATACTTTTTTTTATTCTTATTCTGTTTCCTAACTTAGCTTTTTCAGACAATCACTCCTCCAATGCTGAAATTGTAGAAAAGGCAAAAGAAATTACTAAAACTTTGGAAACAAAAGTTGTTGAGGAGGAGGAAGATGTACCACTTAATGATCCTTTTGCTGGAAATGAAGGTACTAACTCTTCGATGAACCTTGAAACTGGTGAAGAACGAGATCCTTTAAGTTTATATAATTTTAAATTATCTGGTTTGATATCTGGAACAGATGCAAGTTACATAAGTTTAACAGATGCGTCTGGAGATGTTATGACAATAACACTTGGTCAATATCTAGGTAAAGTCAAATTAATTGACTTAAGACTATCAGAAGCAATTTTTCAAAAGGAAGATAAGTCTTACATCATAATAGATTTTAATAATCAAGTAAGAGAGGCTAATGAGTATTAAAAAATTTTATACATTTGCTTATTTGATTGTTTTAGCAATACTTCTAAATAGTTGTGGTCCAAATTCAAAATTTAATCAGAAATATAACAAACCTTTTAAGCATAATACCCCACTAATTAAAAATGATATTAGAACAACTGGTCAGGCCGAAATCGCAAAAACATTAGAAATGGGCCCAAAACCTGTTGAAGGTGATGCTGTTAAATTAAAGAAAAGAAGAAAAATTACATCTGAGACACAAAGAAATTACCTTCTTATCTCTGATGATTATCCACTACTTAAACAGAGAGTAACTTTAAAATTTAAAAATCTTGATTTTAAAGAAACTATGAAGTTGATGGGAAAAATTGGTGAAATAAATGTATTAGTTGGTGATGAAGTTGCTGGAGCAATATCTGCTGAGTTGATAGATGTTCCTTGGGACAAAGCCTTTCAGGCACTATTAGACATGAAAAATTACGCTTCTGACATAGATGTAAATAGTAATTTAATCAGAATACACTCACCAGAAACACTGACTGCACAAGAAACTTATAAGTCAGAAAGGGCTCAGGCTGTAAAAAATAAAGTAGAATTAGAAGATAGCGTTGAACCAATAATTTCTGAGATATTTAGATTATATTATATCTCTCCTGAATTGGCAAAAGCTACAATAGAAGAATTATTTCAATCAGGTGGAGATGGATCAGCATCTCCTATAAAAATTACAGAGGAAACTGCCACCAGATCAATTATCGTGAGAGGTAAAGAAAGAGATCTTGATACAGTTGATAAAGTTTTAGCAGAGATAGATATTAAAACAGAGCAAGTATTGATAGAAGCATTTGTTGTAAAAGCTACATCGGAATTTGAGAGACAGCTTGGTACGAGACTTGGAGGATACTATCAAAGACAAGGTGAACAAATTGGTGGAGTAATAGGAACTACCAGCTCTTCAGGAACTTTAGATGATACCTCGGCTGCACTTGTACAAACAGCAAAAGATAGTTTGACAAATTTACCAGCAATTGGCGCAACAAGTGGTATTGGAGTATTAAAAAGAACAGGATCTGCAGTGTTGAAAGCTGAAATCACGGCTTTAGAAAAAACTGGAATAGTGGAAACCATATCTAATCCAAAAGTATTTACAATTAACAATCAGCCAGCTTCAGTAACTCAAGGAAAGGAAATCCCATATGAAACAACTTCTGAAGGGACGACTACAACTTCTTTTAAAGAAGCTGCCTTAAAACTTCAAGTAACCCCAAGTATAATTGGTGATGGTAACGTATTATTAGACATTCAAGTAAACAATGATGATGCGGATACTTCGCAATCAGAGCCTCCTATTACTAAGATGGAAATAACTACCAAACTTTTAGTCGCGGATGGGGATATTGTTGTGATTGGCGGAATAAAATCAAATAATAAGACAAAAGCAAATGAGCAAGTTCCAGGACTTGGAAATGTCCCAGTTATTGGCAACTTATTAAAGTATAAAAAGAATGAGGACAATTTAGAGGAATTGCTTATATTTATAGCACCAAGAATTTTATAATGCTTAAAATTAGTAGAGAATCAGAAATAAATTTAATTAATATTCTCATAGACCAAGATATTATTTCTGGAAAAGATTTAGTTGATATAAAAAAAGCTTCATCTGAAGGAGAAAAATCTCAAATCGAGGCAGTATTTGAATTAAAATTAACAGATGAGCAGAAAATTTTAGATCTGTTAGTTAATGAACAATCACTAGATGTTATTGATTTATCAACTATTGAAATTACAGATGAGATAAAATCTATTCTTCCATCAAATTATATTAATATGAATTTTATAGCTCCCTTTAAAATAGAGGGAAATATTTTGCATATTGCTATTCCTGATAGTTCAAAATTAAGCTTGATGAGAAATTTAAAAACCATCACGAAAAAGGACATTGAGCTTCATGCAGCTAAGATTTCAGATATTTCAAACTACATAGACAAATTGTTAGCCGATGGAGAAACTACAATGGCATCTATACAAAAAGCTAACAGTGAAAAAACAAAGACTTTCGATTATGATGTAGATGAAAACGCAGAGGTATTAGAAGAAAAACCAGAGGAAGATATTGAAGCAATTGAAAATGAGTCTGATGTAATTAAATTCAGTACAGCAGTTGTTGCGGAAGCTATTAAATCAGGTGTATCTGATATCCATATAGAACCCTACAGATTTACATCAAGAGTAAGATATAGGTTAGATGGTATATTAACCGAACAAGAACATTTCGCAAAATTTCTACATTCAAATTATGGAGCAGTCGTCACACGTTTTAAAATTATGGGTAAACTAGATATTGCTGAAAGAAGATTGCCACAAGACGGAGCTATTCCTTTTAAGATAGATGGAAAAGTAGTTGATCTCAGATTATCAATTTTACCAACTGCAAATAATGAGAGAATTGTCATGAGGGTTCTAAATAAAGATGCTGGAGATATAAGTTTAGAACAATTAAATTTTGAAGAAACTGATCTGACAAATCTTCGTAAAGCCATACATGGAACTCAAGGCCTAGTTTTAGTTACTGGACCCACAGGATCAGGTAAAACAACTACACTTTATAGTATTTTAAAAGAAGTATCTAAACCACACTTAAATATTTTAACTGCAGAAGATCCGGTTGAATATGAATTAGACGGAGTTGGTCAAGTTCAAATTAAAGATGATATTGGTCTAAATTTTGCAGCAGCACTCAGATCTTTTTTAAGACAAGATCCAGAAATAATTCTTGTAGGTGAGATGCGGGATAAAGAAACAGTTGATATTGGATTAAAGGCAGCTCTTACTGGTCACCTAGTATTTAGTACACTTCACACAAATGATGCACCAAGTACAATTACCAGACTACAAAATATGGGAACGCCTGATTATTTAATTAGTGCAGCAGTATCTCTTGTATTAGCACAAAGACTTGCAAGAAAAACTTGTACAGAGTGTAGAGAGCCTGATGAAGATATTACTCCAAAAGCATTAGCTGATTTGGGTTTTACCGTTGAGCAAGCTTCAAGAGCAAAAGTTCAAAAAGGTAAAGGTTGTGCAAAGTGCAAAGATACTGGATATAAAGGTAGAATGGGAATTTATGAAATACTTAATGTCACAAAACCAATAAAAGAAGCTATTTTGAGAAAAGCAACAACTCCAGAATTAAAAGAAATTGCAACTAATGAAGGTTTTAGAACAATGCAAGATATGGGAAGAGAACTGATCTTAACAGGTGATCTAAATTTTAGAGAGTATGATAGAGTTCTATCAATGGATTAAAGATGTCATCTGAGACATTTTCTTATAAAGGGATATCAGCCGGCAAATATATAGAGGGCGAAATTGAGGCTATTAATCAAGAAGAAGCCTCTTTTAAACTTAAAGAGCAAAAAGTAATAATCACAAATCTAACTAAAATTAAAAAGAAAAAAGCCGAAAAAGAAACAAAAAAAGGTGGAGGTTTCTCTTTTGGTAAAAAGAAAGTTAAACCTGAAGACGTAATGATTTTCTCTAAACAGTTTGCGACTATGGTAAAAGCAGGTTTGCCAATACTTAATGTTTTAGGGATGTTGAGAGATCAAATAGAACATCCAACTATGAAAGAAATAATAGAAGATGTTAGAAAAAATCTTGAGGGAGGTATAACTTTATCCAAATGTTTCGAAAAATACCCAAAGATATTTGATAATGTTTACATCAATCTTATAAAAGCTGGAGAGGCCAGTGGTAAATTAGATGTGTTCTTATTAAAATTAGTAGATTCACTCGAAAAAAGAGAGAAAGTAAAAAAGAAAATTAAAAGTGCATTAACTTACCCAGTGGTGATGTTCTCAGTTGCTATAATTGTAATGGTTTTTATGCTTATAAAAGTTGTTCCAGTTTTCGCTAAAATGTATGATGGAATGGGTGTTGCTTTACCAACTCCAACTGCAGTAATTATGAACGCCAGCAATTTTATGAGAGGATCTGGCGGACTAACTCTTGGAATAGTGGTTATTGTTCTATTTATTGTATTTAAATATACAACAACAAAAATTCCTAAAATAAGATACAAATGGCATGAACGTGTTCTTAAAATGCCAGTTTTTGGAGACATGATATTAAAATCTTTAATAGCAAGAATTTCTCTTATCATGGGAAATTTAAGTGCAGCAGGCGTTAATTTACTTGAAAGTATTGAGATAGCAAAATCAGTTAGTAATAATGATGTTGTAACACAAGCCTTAGAAAATGTAAAAAAAGGTGTTTTCTCTGGAGACACACTTACAAAACTTTTTTTAAAAGAACCTGTTTTCCCTCCAACATTTAGTCAGTTAATATCTGTTGGTGAACAAACAGGAAATTTAGACGAAATGTTTACCTCTGTTTCTTCATATTATGAGGAAGAATTTGATACAGCTGTAGACAACATGTCTAGTTTAATTGAACCAATAATGATCGTTTTTATGGGAACGATGATAGGTGGCTTGATGATAGCAATGTACTCACCAATATTTAATGTTGGTGCAATTATCGGAGGTTAATAATTTATTTTTTTTGTTAGAACTAGGTGGTTGATCCAAGGTTTTTCACCTTCTTTAAATACAACTGCATCCATTATTTGTTGTATAAAAAATGTTCCTAAGCCTCCTGGTTTAACGTCATCTATTTTTCTATGTCTTACATTATTTTGATCAACAGGCCTACCTTTATCATAAAATCCAATTTCTAAATCTCCTTTATCTAATGAAATTTTAATTTCCATTTTATCTTCTGTATCTTCTCCTTGGTAGGCATGTTTCACTATATTTTGAGCAGCTTCAGCAATTGCCAAAACTAATTCATCTTTTAAATCTTGGTCTATATTTACTTTTTCGAATACTTCTCTTGAAAATGATCTGACATCTTTAAGGCTAGAAGATTTCACAACAAAATTCCTTTGTTCTGAAATTGCTGCTTGAGAATTCATTTTTTATCCAAGGTTTAATATTTGCTCTAGTTTTGCCATCATTATTACTTTTAAAACTGACTTACTAATATCTTTAAGTATAACTTTTGTTCCAAGTTCGTTAGCTTTTTGATGACTTTCGATTAATACAGATATTCCTGAAGAGTCCATATATTGAACTTCTTTAAGATTTAAATGGACTTCTTTTTTAGCCTCTATTAAAGGCATTATTATTTCTTTAGCTTTATCTGTTACGTCCATATCTATTTCACCGTCAAGGTGAACAATTGATATGTTTCCCTCTTCTGTAACTTTATATGACATAAACGTTAATATTTATTAGATTTCATTGTTAAATCAACAAAAATGACCCAAATTGAATACTTTTAGGCTATAGATATTGTCTTTTAAAAGTTATAATTTATATGTATATAGATATTTTTTATTACAAATAGGATCTAAATTTATGAAAAAAAATAATAAAGGTTTTACACTTATTGAGCTACTTGTTGTAGTAGCAATTATTGGAATTCTAGCAGCAGTAGGAGTAGTCGCATACTCTGGATATACATCGGGTGCGAAAAAGCAAGCTGCTAAATCAAATCACTCAGCTGTTGCAAAATATATTGCTGCCGAATTACAGAAATGTAATATCGGAGAGGACAAAGCAATGGAAGACAACTTAGATTGTAGTGGTAACACTGCTACAGCAACTGCTACAGCAGCGGCAAAAGCACTTAAAGACTTTAAAAATCCATACAAAACACAAGACCCAGCAGTTCAAACTACTGGAGATATTACTGCTGATACAGATGTAGGTTTTGTCAGAGTTATCGGTGATAATAGTACAAGTAAAGTTACAGTGAAAGTTTGTATAGCAACTAAATGTAATTCAACTGACAATCAAGTATCAACCGAAATTACAGTGGAATAAAATTACTTAAAAGTAACAAACCTTACTTTGGATAAAAAATTCAAAACTACTAAAAGTTCAGGTTTCACCTTAATTGAACTTTTAGTTGTAGTGGCAATATTAGGTATTATTGCAGCAATTGGAATTACTGCTTATAGCGGATATGTATCTTCAACAAAAATAAAATCAGCTCAAAATATTCTGAAACAAATAGCACTGGGCCAATCTGAATATTATTCTGAAAATGGATATTATTTTACAAATAGTAGCAGTTGTGGAAGTAATCCAACTACTTCACAAGAAATTGAAGCACAATTATTTAATGGCTCTAAAGTAATAGTAGATCCAAATTCAAAAAAATCTCCAAAAGAGGCGACCACAGGTTTTTATATGTGTGTTGTTGATCATGCTACAAATTACAAGGCAAGAGCATATCCTGATCCTCACAATTCTTCAAAATGCCAAATAGAATTATTAGGAGATGGTTCATTTAAAAAAACTAATTGTTAACCCAAATGAATTTTGAACCAATTAAAAAATTAATATCAAAATTCATAAACTCTGAAACTACAAAAAAACAAAAAATTTATTACACACTCAGTTTAGGTTGGATAATATTTATCGGTTATTTAACCTGGTGGAATGGACTTAGAAATCCGAGTTTAGATAAAAGTTTTAGATGGGATGAGTGGATTTGGTTTGGTCTTGTTCCTGCTTTATCTCCTTATATATTCTATTATATCTGGAAGAAAAAAGAATAGTAAAACCTATTTTGAGCATCAATATTATATGATGTATAATCTTTTAATAATAACCTTAGGAGAGAAATGGAGAATGTAGATTTGGAATCTGTAAAGTCATTTGTTGATACTCTCTGGGTTATAGATTGCGCAATTTTAGTTTTCATAATGCAAGCAGGTTTTATGTGCATGGAAACAGGTTTATCAAGACATAAAAATAGTATTAACGTAGCTCTTAAAAATGCAGCTGATTTTGGCTTAGCAGTTGTAATCTTTTGGTTATTTGGTTTTGGGTTGATGTTTGGAAAGAGTTTTAACGGCTATTTTGGAACTGATTTATTCTTTTTTAAAACTGATCAAGCTGAATACATGACATATTTTGTATTTCAGGCGATGTTTGTAGCAACTGCAGCTACAATTGTTTCGGGTGCCGTTGCTGAAAGGATGAAGTTTAATGGTTATTTGATCATCACAATAATTGCTACAGGGATTATATATCCAATTGTTGGTCATTGGGCATGGTCATCAAGTTATTTAAATAATATTGATGCTACAAGACAATTACTTGCAGTAACTGGACAAGTTAAAACAACTGGATGGTTAACAGATATTGGATTTGTTGACTTTGCAGGAAGCACAATAGTTCACTCAGTTGGTGGATGGATTGCACTTTCAGCTGTTTTAATTTTAGGGCCAAGAATAGGAAAATATTCAGACGCAAATAAAGGAAAATTTACAGGCTCAAGTTTTCCACTTGCAGTTTTGGGAACTTTAATTTTATGGTTTGGCTGGTTTGGTTTTAATGGTGGAAGCAATGGAGCTATGGATGAGGCAGTTCCTCTTATTTTAATAAATACATTTCTGGCAGCTTCTTTTGGATTATTAACGGGCCTTGGAATTTCATTTGCATTATTTAAAAAACCAGATCCTTATTATGTTATACTTGGACCACTCGCAGGGTTAGTTGCAATTACGGCTGGATGTAATTCGATGACATCCGTGACTTCAATATTTGTTGGAATTATAGGAGCGGTAGTTGCAATTTTTGTAAACGAATTTTTAAATAAATTTGAAATAGATGATGTTGTTGGAGCAGTGCCTGTTCATTTGGCAGCAGGAGTTTGGGGAACAATTGCTGTAGGGTTATTTAGCGATCTTGAAATTTTAGGCACAGGATTAACAAGACTTGAACAAATCAAAGCACAATTTATCGGAATTGTATCGATCGGTATATTTTCATTTTTTGGTTCATATATTTTATTAAAAATTTTAAATTATTTTTATCCATTAAGAGTAAGTCCGTTACATGAAGAGTTAGGTTTGAATATTGCTGAGCATAATGCAACTTCTGTAGAACATGATTTAATTACAATTTTAGAAAAACAGTCTGAGTCTGGTGACTTAACAATCAGAGGTCCACAAGATCCATTCACTGCAGGAGGTGTTATTGGACTTTATTACAACAGATTGATGAGTAAATTAGAAACTAGTGAAGCTGAAAAGAAAGTATGGAGAGATAGAATTTCAAACGAAGTAAAACTTGCAGTAAAAGTTCAAGAAAACTTTTTACCAAAAAGAAATTTGGAAAATTATCCTGTGCATGGAATTAATATCGCTGCTAGAGAAGTTTCAGGAGACTTCTTTAGTTTTTATCCTCACAATGATAGTGTTTATTTTATTATTGCAGATGTTGCTGGTAAAGGAATTCATGCAGGAATGGTGATGGCAAAAGCATCAACTCTATTTGAAATAATGTCTAGAGATCAAGTAGATCCAGATGAAATGATGTTTCATATGAATAATGATCTATTTTTAACTAAAACTGGAGGAATGTTTGTTACAAGTATATTAGGAGAATATAATATGAGGACTGATGAATTAAGATGGGTAAATGGAGGTCATCAGCCAGCTATAATTAGATCATCTTCTGGAAATTATGAGCAATTTGAAAGTAATTCTCCACCAATGGGTGTAATACTTCAAAAGGATAAGTCAGTCTACAAAACTCATAAAGTTAAGCTAGAAAACAACAGATTTTGCGCTTTCACTGATGGTTTATCTGAAAGTTTAAATAGCTCAGGTGAGGAAATAGGAATAGACGGATCAATTCAAATAATTGAGAAAAACTTCAATAAGGATATAAAAAAACAATTAAATGAAATTACAAAAGAAGTAGTGAAAGTTGCAGGTGAAAATAAATTAAGTGATGATTTAACGTTAATTTCGATTGGAAAATAATTTCCCCATTTTGATCTAATTTATTTTGTATGTTTTTTGTATAAATGATACGATTTATAAAAAACAATAAGGAAATTATGTTTAAAAAAATAGTCTTAACTATAGGTTTTCTATTATTTAGCACTAACTTATTTGCAGCCCAAACGCAAATCGCACAAGTAAATGGCATGATATGTATCAAGTGTCAAAAAATGGTCACTGAAGCATTACAAAAGGCTTGTCCTGATGCTACAGTTAAAGTTTCTTGGCCAGAAGGGGTTGCGGTATCTACTTTTGCAGATAAATCAAATTTATCTGAGGATGAATATAAAAACGCAATTTTAGGTACTGGATTTGAAGTAGTTAAAGTCATTAGTGTTGATGGCATAATTACAGACGCTGAAGAAGCAAGAAAACTTATAGATTAAAAAAAATTTTATGACTGTAGCTGAACTCCAAATTTTGGTTGATAAGCTACAGTCTAAAATAAGTCAGTTAGAGCTCACAAGTAAGGGAGCTATCAAAGCAACAGAGTTTAGATTAGAAGCTATACTACAAGCGAATTTAGATACATTTTGGTTATTAATTTGCGCTATTTTAGTTTTCTTGATGCAGGCTGGATTTATGTGTTTAGAATCTGGTTTATCAAGAAGCAAGAATAGCATTAACGTTGCTCTTAAAAATATTACAGATTTTGGAATAGCCGTAGTTACTTTTTGGGCCTTTGGTTTTGCATTAATGTATGGAACCAGTGTGATGGGCTTGTTTGGTAATAAATTTTATTTTTTTACAACCAAGGTAGCTGGTTATCAAACATATTTTGTATTTCAGGCAATGTTTGTTGCAACAGCAGCAACTATCATATCTGGAGCTGTTGCTGAGAGGCTTAGATTTTTCTCATACGTAATAATTACTTTTATTACTTCAGGAATTTTATACCCAATAGTAGGCCATTGGGCGTGGGCTTTTGATTTTACGAATCCAACAGTAAAATTTGGTTGGCTAGGTAAGATGGGTTATTTAGATTTTGCAGGTGCATCTGTTGTTCATTCTGTTGGAGGTTGGGTGGCATTAGCAATATTACTCATTATTGGAAGTAGAACAGGTAGATTTAGAAAAGATAAAGATAAAAAATTGTTTCAAGGAAGCAATACACCAATTGCTGCTCTTGGTGCTTTAATTTTATGGTTCGGTTGGTTTGGATTTAATGGTGGCGCAAATGGAGCAATGGATTTAAAAATTCCATTGATATTAATTAATACCTTTTTATCAGCATCATTTGGTTTAATCTTTTCAAGTGCAATGGGTATTATCGTAATGAAAAAACCAGAGCCATTATTTATGATTACAGGTCCTTTGGCTGGTTTAGTTTCGATTACAGCAAGTTGCGCTTATGTTAATCCATCAGAGGCAATATATATTGGAGCAATTGGAGGAATTTTATCTGGCTCAACAATTATTTTATTAGAGAAATTAAAAATTGATGATGTTGTTAGCGCTATACCTGTTCATCTAGTAGGAGGTATGTGGGGAACTATATCAGTTGCGATATTTGGTGATTTCGAAATGATGGGATTAGATAAAACAAGATTAGAACAATTAACAATTCAAATCATAGGAACATTTAGCATTGGTGGATTTTGCTTTTTTGCTTCATACATAATTTTTAAATCTATAAATTATATTTATCCACTTCGAGTAGGTAAAATCCAAGAGGAGCTTGGTTTAAATATATCAGAACACAACGCATCAACAGATACTCACGAATTACTCGAAGTACTAACCAATCAAGCAAAAACCGAAGATTATTCATTAAGAGCTCCCCAAGATCCATTTACTGATAGTGGTATTATTGGTACCCAATACAATTTTTTGATGGAAAAATTAGAACAAAGTGAAAAACAAAAAAATAAATGGAAAAACCGAGTTTCATCTGAAATTAAATTAGCAATGAATGTGCAGAGACGTTTAATGCCAAATAGAGATTTGTCTAATTATCCAATTTATGGACTAAATATTCCAGCCAGAGAAATTTCAGGAGATTTTTACGATTTTTATTTACATGATGATCTTGTTTACTTCACATTGTCAGATGTTTCTGGCAAAGGAGTTAATGCTGGTATGGTTATGGCTAAGGCAATTACTTTATTTAAAATTTTTTCTAGATTAAAATTTAGACCTAATGAAATCCTACTTCAAATGAACAATGATTTAAATGAAACTAATCCGCCAGGCACCTTTATAACCTCAATAGTCGGATGCTATAATATTAAAACAGACATTATTGAAATTGCAAATGCAGGTCATCAACCAGCTTTGTTGAGAAAAGGAAAGGATTTTGTTGAATATCCATCTTCTTCTACTCCTCTTGCAGTAGTCAAACATAAAAATGAAAATGTTTATAAGTTAGATACTTTTAAATTAGATGGAGGAAGAATATATTGTTTTACTGATGGTTTTTCAGAATGTATGGACGAAAATAAAAACGAAATAGGTATTGATGGAGTTAAGAAACTTTTACTTAATCATCAAAATTCTTCTTTACAAAAAGAACTTGAAAATTCTACTGAGGAAATAAGACTTAAAAGTCTTAAAAAAGATTACAAAGAGACTGGTATAAAAGCAAATAACGATATACTTGATGATGATTTAACTATCATCGGAATTGGGCATTGAAAATTATAGAGCAAAATTTTAATACAGACTCTAACAAACAATTATCAGATATATCAAATACGGTAATTAATAATGCTGTGGATAATTAGTTAAGTGACGACCTAACCCTAATTTCTATAGGCAATTAAGAATTTAGGTAAAATAAACCCGCGATCAAATATCATATATAATAAGTATGTCTTAGAAAATATATTTACAGTGTGTTTGAAAAAAATCTTAAAATTGGAATTATTGGAGCAGGCATTCAAGGTGTTTGCAACGCTTTATTTTTGCAAAAAAAAGGTTTTCAAGTAACGCTTTTTGATAGAGAGGAGCCAGGAAGTGCAGCTTCATATGGAAATGCTGGTCACTTTTCTCCTTATGCGTCTGTTCCTTTAAACAGACCAGATGTCATAGCAGATGTTCCTTCGATGTTAATTAGTTCAAGAGGACCTCTAGCTTTAAAGTGGAACTATGTGCCAAAGATGATCCCTTGGTTTGCAAGATTTATATTAAATTGTAGAGAAGAAAAAATGATGCATACAGCTAAAAATATGCACCAAATTTTAGATCAGTCTTTGCCGGCATTCGATGAATTATTTGAAGAAATTGATTTAGAAGGATTAGTTGAAAATAATGGCATTCTCTATGTTTGGACTGATCAAAATATGAAAAGTAGAGAACTAGAAATTAGAATAAGAGATCAGCTTGGTGTGAAGCAACAACTAGTAAATAAAAAAGAAATTCACGATTTAGAGCCAAACTTAAAACCATTTTATCATGGTGGGGTATTTTATGATTATGCAAGACACGCAAGAAATCCAAGAAAAATTTTAATTAAATTGTTTGAGAATTTTGTAAACAAAGGTGGAAAATTTTTAAAATTAAATATTCAAGATATTGATTTTGATGAAGAAAAACCGGTTCTTAGAACTGAAACACAAAGATTTATTTTTGATAAACTTGTTGTTGCATGTGGAGCATTCTCAAAAAGATTAACTGATAAATTACATGAAAATATTCCTTTAGATACTGAGAGAGGCTATCATGTTCACTTCAAAGATTATGACCATTTAATTTCAAGACCTATTGTTTATGCAAATAGAGGTTTTGGAATGACACCAATGGAGCAGGGTTTACGTGTTGTTGGAACTGTAGAATTTGGAGGTTTAGAAAACTCTCCATCTAAATCGAGAATAAAAAACTTGATATTAAACGCAAAAGATATGTTAGATGGGTTACCAGAACATAAAGATGAGTGGCTTGGTTTTAGACCTACATTGCCAGATTTTCTACCAGTCTTAGGACCTTCAAAAAACTATAAAAATGTTTTTTATTCATTTGGTCATCATCATTTAGGTTGGACACTTGGTGCAATATCAGGAAAAATTATATCTAAAATGATCTCAGGTGAGAATACTAACTTAGATCTGCAACCATACAGCTCAATAAGGTTTAGTTAAAAGTAATCTTTTATAGTACTCTATTTAATGCTTGAAAATAAAAGTAATATCATAATTGCATCTATTTTGCTTTTTTTAGCAGCTCTGTTTTGGTCAGGAAATTTTATTGTTGGAAAGATAGCAGGTTTAAATGACATACCTCCAATTTCATTAAACATATTAAGGTGGTCACTGGCGTTTCTAATTTTATTACCTTTTACTTATAAAGAGATGATTGAAAAAAAGGAATTAATTTTTAAAAATATTTATCTCTTATGTTTTTTAGGAATAACAGCAGTCAGTATTTTTAATTCAGCACTTTTTTATTCTTTGAAAACTACACAAGTGATTACAGGTGTACTTATGATCTCAACTGTCCCAGTTATGATTATTTTATTTTCAATTATTTTAAAAATAGAAAAAACAAATACCTTTCAAGTTTTGGGAGTAATATTTTCTTTACTAGGTGTATTATTTATAATTTCAAAAGCAGATTTTGAAGTCTTTAAAAATTTAGCTTTTGAAAAAGGAGATTTATTTGCATTATTTGCAATGATATCATGGTCACTTTATTCAGCACTTTTAAAGAAAAAAAATTATGGATTATCTCCAATAACTTTACTTCAAGTTGTTATTGGTCTTGGTGTAATATTTCTTATACCAATGTATGCAATAGATTATATTTACATTGGTAATCGAATTATAATTAATACAAATTTCATTCTTGTTTTATCTTATGTTGTTTTGTTACCTGGAATAATTTCTTTTTTTTTCTGGATAAAAGGTGTTGCTTTAATAGGCGCTAATAGAGCAGGAATTTATTTACATTTAATGCCAATTCTTGCAGCAATTCTAGCGATGATAATATTTGATGAAGTATTACTATTTTATCATTATATCGGTGGAATATTTATTATTTCAGGGATATTACTTTCAAACAAAAAAAATGCATAAAGTAGCTATACTCGACGATTATCAAAACATTTCAAAAGATTTTATTGATCTTAAAAAATTATCTTCAAAATATGAATTTCAAATTTTTAATCAGCCTTTTGAAAATGAGGATGATGCAATAGAACAACTGAAAGAATTTGAAGTACTTTTTATAATGCGAGAAAGAACAAAAATAACAAAACAATTAATAGAAAGTTTAAAAAAATTAAAACTAATTGTTACAAGTGGAATGAGAAACAAATCTATAGATTTAGATGCAGCTAAGAAAAATAAAATTTTGGTTACTGGCACTGAAATCAATAGTAACCCAACGCCAGAGTTAACTTGGGCTTTAATTCTGGGACTTGCAAGAAATTTTAAAACAGAAATAGATAATATGTATCAAGGTTACTGGCAGTCAACTATTGGAGTGGAGCTTAAAGGTAAGATATTAGGTTTACTTGGATTGGGTAGAGTAGGTTCTGAAGTTGCAAAAATTGGTAAAGCTTTTGGTATGCAAATTATGGCTTGGAGTGAAAATTTAAACTTAGATAAATGTAAAGAGCTTGATGTTTTACCTTGTAGCAAAGACGACTTAATTGAAAATTCAGACTTTCTGTCAATTCACGTTCAAGGAGGAGATAGATATAGAGATTGTATTACTATTAAAGAATTTGAGAAAATGAAAAAAACTTCATATTTAATAAACACTTCAAGAGGTGAAATAGTTAATGAAGATGATTTAATTATAGCATTATCAACAAATATTATAGCTGGCGCAGGCATAGATGTTTACGAAAAAGAACCACTTCCTGAGAGCCATAAGCTTAGATTCGTACAGAATGCTCTTTTACTTCCTCACATTGGTTATGTAACTGCCGAAAATTATGAAACTTTCTACACTCAAATGATAGAGAATCTAGATAGTTTTATATCTGGTAAACCAAAAAGGGTCATTGAGTAAATTAAATTAAGACAATTTTTACAGATATAAATTTTAATTTTTTGTGTATAATTAATTTGATGAGCAAAGAATTTAAAGCTAATCAAAATCAAAAATTAGATAATCAAGAGTTAAATGATTGGTTAGACTCTCTTGATGCAGTAGTTGAAAATCATGGTAGAGAGGGTGCCAAACTAATTTTAGAAAAACTTGAGAAAAGAGCAAAAGATTTAAGAGTATTATATTCACCAGTTCCATATTCACCATACAGAAATACGATATCTCAATATGACCAAGGAATTTATCCTGGAGATTTAGAAATCGAAGAAAAAATTACAGCAATTTTAAGATGGAATGCTTTAACTATGGTTATGAAAGCAAATAAAAATTATGGTGGGCTTGGAGGACATATAGCAAGTTATGCATCTTTTGCCGAGGTATTTGAAACGGGATTTAATCATTTTTTTAAAGGCGGTGATGAAGCAGATTTAATTTTTTATCAATCGCAGTGTACAACTGGGATATATGCAAGATCTTTTTTAGAGGGAAGATTAACTAAAAATCATTTGGAACATTATAGACAAGAATTAAACGAGCAAGGACTCTCTTCTTACTGCCATCCTTATTTGATGCGAGATTATTGGACATTTACCACATCATCAATGGGAATAGGTCTAGTTAATGCAATTTATCAGGCTCGTTTCATGAAATATTTAGAAAATAGAAACTTATTAAAAACTAATAAAAGAGTATGGGGTTTATTTGGCGATGGTGAAATGGATGAACCTGAAAGTTTGGCTGGATTATCTATCGCATCAAGAGAAAAGTTAGATAATTTAACTTTTATTATAAATTGTAATCTTCAAAGATTAGATGGACCTGTAAGAGGTAATGGACAAATAATTCAGGAACTTGAGACAATCTTTAAAGCTAATGGATGGAATGTAATTAAAGTTCTATGGGGATCTGAATGGGATAAAATTTTTCAACAAGATAAAGATCATTTGTTGCTAAAGCGTTTTGCTAAAACCGTAGATGGAAAATACCAAACATTAGGTGCAAGAGATGGAGAGTATAACCTTAAAAATTTTTTTGCAGAGGATCCAGAAGTTTTAAAATTGGTTTCTTCACTCAGTAAAGATGAAATTGATAAACTTAAAAGGGGAGGCCATGATTTTAAAAAACTTTATGCTGCCTTTAATGCTGCTGTTAAAACTAAGGGTAAACCTACAGTTATTTTAGCTAAAACAAAAAAAGGTTATGGAATGGGTAAAGCTGGCGAGTCAAAAATGACTAACCACCAGCAAAAAGAATTAAATCTTGATGCATTAAAAGAGTTTAGAGATCGTTTTCAATTAGATATTCCAGATAATAAACTTGAAAATATGGAGTTTTATAAACCAGATGAAAATTCTGAGGAAATAAAATATTTAAAAAAAAGAAGGGAAGCTTTAGGAGGATCTTTACCTAAAAGAAGCTTTAAAGAAGTTGAACTAGTTACTCCAAAAATTGAAAAACATTCAAACTTTTTATTCGAAGAAAGTGACAGAGAATATTCGACAACAACAGGACTTGTTAGATCTTTAGGAAACATAATGAGAGATAAAGAGTTTGGAAAAAGAGTCGTTCCAATAGTTGCAGATGAAGCTAGGACTTTTGGAATGGCTAATTTATTTTCACAAATTGGAATATATTCACCAGAAGGTCAGTTATATGAACCCGAAGATGCGACTTCAATTTTGAAATATCAAGAATCAAAAACAGGACAATTATTAGAGGAAGGAATTAATGAAGCTGGAGCCATATCTTCTTGGCTAGCAGCAGCTACATCTTATAGCAATCATAATTTTCCAATGATGCCATTTTATATTTTTTACTCAATGTTTGGTTTTCAAAGAATAGGAGATTTGATTTGGGCGGCAGCTGATCAAATGCCTAGAGGATTTTTAATTGGTGCAACAGCTGGCCGAACTACTTTAGCTGGAGAAGGATTGCAGCACCAAGATGGACAAAGTCATATAATTGCTTCAACATTTCCAAATTTAAAATCCTACGATCCTTGTTTTGCAAGTGAGCTTGCAATTATTTTTGATGAGGGAATGAAAAGAATGATGACAGAATGTAAAGATGAATTTTATTACATTACAGTAAATAACGAAAAATACTCACATCCTAAAATTGATACAAAAAATAAAGATGGAATAATAAAAGGTGGCTACCTTTTCAAAGATCAATCAAATGAAAAAATAAACATAAATTTATTAGGATCTGGACCAATTTTTAGAGAATGTATTGAAGCTTCTAAAATACTTAAAGATGAATATGGAATTGGTTCAAGATTATACAGTATAACAAGTTATTCAGAGTTAGAAAAAAATGCTAAATCAGTTTTAAGACAAAACACATTGTCTCCCGCAAATAAAAAACAAAATTATTTGCAGCAGCTAATTTCTAATGACGACCCTATAATTGCTACTTCAGATTATGTAAGGGCATACTCACAATTAATTTCTAGTCACATAAATAATAAGTTTTTAGCAATGGGAACAGATGGTTTTGGAAGAAGTGATACTCGAAAAAATTTAAGAGACTTTTTTGAGGTAGATAGCAAACATATAGTTGTTAGTACTTTGTATACGCTTTATGAAGATAAGAAAGTTACATTACAAACACTAGAAAAAGCTATAAGTAAATATAATCTCAACAATAATAAAAATAATCCTTGGGAAATATAGTCCCTACTAATTTTTTATGGAATTACCTGTCGTCAATCATAAAGATTATGAAGCTCAATTAAATGATGACAATAAATTTCCTATAAAAAAATTTGGAGAATTAGCTAAAGGTTTAATTAAAAATAAAATAGTTAAAAATTTCTATATTCCAGAGCCATGCTCAGTAGAAACTTTAAAAGAGGCACATACAGAAGACTATATAAATAAAATAAAAAATAAAACTTTAGATAAAAACGAGATTAGAAAAATTGGTTTTCCTTTAGTTGACAGTGTAGTTAGAAGGTCTTTTATTGCAACTGGAGGAACAGTACTTGCTACAAAGCTAGCTTTAAACTATGGCATAGCATGTAATACTGCAGGAGGTAGTCATCATGCAACATCTAATGAAGGAGCTGGTTTTTGTGTTTTTAATGATGTAGCGGTAGCAGCCAAATATTTAACAACAAGAGGTTTGGCAAACAGAATTTTAATTATTGATTTAGACGTTCACCAAGGTAACGGCAATTCTGAAATATTTAAAAATGATAATCAAGTCTTTACATTTAGTATGCATGCGAAAGTTAATTATCCAGCAAAAAAATCAATAAGTGATCTTGACATTGAATTAGATGAAAATTTAGAAGATAGAGAATATATCAATATTTTAAAAAATAATTTAAAATATTTGAACCAAGAAGAGTTTGATTTTGTTTTTTATATTGCTGGGGTTGATATTCACTATAATGACAGGTTGGGTAAACTAAAAATTAGTGATAATGGTATATTTGAAAGAGATGAGTTAGTAATTGATAATTTCTTCACAAATAAAATCCCTATTTGTGGAGTATTAGGAGGTGGATACAACGAAGATTTTAATAAACTAGTAGAATTACATTCTAGTTTACATAAAACATGTGCTAAATTTTTATAATGAAAAAAAATTCAAATTTAACTTTTGAACAAGAGAATATTTTATTTAATGAAGCAACTGAGTCTCCAGGTTCAAGTAAATTAAATGATGAAAAAAGAGAAGGCTCATATCATTGTGCCAACTGTGATGCTGAACTATTTAAATCGTCAACAAAATATGAAAGTGGATCAGGCTGGCCATCTTTCTATAAATCTCTTCCGGATGTTTTTGAAACTAAAACTGATCATCATATAGGTTATGCCAGAACAGAGTATCATTGTAAGAAATGTGGTGGACATCATGGTCATATTTTTGATGATGGCCCACAACCTACAGGTAAAAGATATTGTAACAATGGTATTTGTTTAATATTTAAAGCAAAATAATTACTTAATTCGTTAATTTTTTTTTGTTCATTTAAAGTTTTTTATCATTATAGTATATAAGATTTATAAATTAAATTTATGAAAAAATTTCTAATTGTTATAATTTCTTTATTTTTTTTAGCATCGGCATCAAATGCAGATGTAATATCAGAATATATATCTAATTTGATACCTGGAGATGGAGATACAGAGGTAAGTATAGATTTAAGAGAAAATTATTCTCCAGATTATAGCATCTTGATGGTTAGAGAATTATCATCTGATACTAATGAAAATACTTTTACACAACTTTCACTTTTTAATACTGAAAAAAATTCAGATGATAGAGTCGTGGCAAACCTTGGTTTAGGAAAAAGATTTTTAAGTGAAGATAAGTTTTCGATGACAGGAATTAATGCTTTTGTAGATTATGATGATGAGGGCAATTTAAGATCAAGTATTGGTTTTGAAATGAGAAACGCAGTTTTAAATTTTGCATTCAATAATTATTTTGGACTAGACGATGCAGATGGAGAGAGAGTTTTAGATGGATATGATATGAGACTAGCATCACAAATACCTTATATTCATTGGGCAGACTTATTTGTAAACTCGTATTCATGGGAAGGTGAACAAAGAAATGATGTTGATGGTTTAATGGTTGGGTCAGAATTGTCTTTATCACCAAATTTAAATTTCGAAATAGCTTACGATGATAAAGATCGTGCAGGAC
Source organism: uncultured Pelagibacteraceae bacterium (assembly GCA_902611845.1). GTDB lineage: Bacteria > Pseudomonadota > Alphaproteobacteria > Pelagibacterales > Pelagibacteraceae > Pelagibacter. The sequence continues at coordinate 121,718 of CACMAX010000001.1, forward strand.
TTGATGATGAATATTATGTGAAATTAATGTTTGTACACCCTCCAAGAAATGGACCTACTTTAAGTGATGGTATTAATGGAGATATGTGGAGAAAACAGACTGATATGTCAGATCAAATGTTAACTAAAGTTAAACGAAATAATAAAATTTTCGTAGAATTCAGTGGATCTGCCAGTATTGTGAGGGCAGATTAGTATGATAATATTCAGATTGATATTTGCAACAATTTTACTTTTTTCATTAACAACAAATGTTTACGCAGCACTAGGAAAAGCTGCAGTATATAAAGTTACAATGAAAAAGGTTGCATTATGTACTGGAAAAGGTTCAGGCACTACTTGTTTAGGAGAAGTTATTATTGGAACTGGTAGTACAGAAGTTGACGTTGCTGCCGTAGATGCTGGTGCAGTTGCTGGTTCATTTGGAAATCCTGCATTGCTTCCATTAGGAAAAACGTACACTCATATGCAAGTCACAATAGATAGAAAATTTACAATCAAAACATCTGATACTGCAGGTGAAATGTTAAAGACTGATAACGGAGATGTTTGCAGAACAGTTGCAAATGCAGATTCGCAATATGGAACTACTGAAGCTGCTAGAAAGTATACTCACAAAAGAGCTGTTGATGAAGGAACAGGTTCAGCATCCGCTGAGACAAGAGTTTATTTAATGAATCATGGTACAAATAATGTAACAACTTGTGCGGCAACCGATTGTTCTTCAACTGGAACTACAACTTCAGGAAGTAGTTGTACATATTGTGAAGCAATGAAAACAGATTTAGACTCAGATGATACTGAACACGTTTTAATTTATGCACTTACAAAACCATATACAGTAACCACAAAACCACCAACAGTAACTATGAAATTTGGAACTGCCGAAGCATTATCTGCAAGTGATGTTACGGGCACAGTATGTAATATTTGGGCCGAAGAACCAGTTTTTACTGCAACAATTGAATAATTAATTTTATTTCTTATTATTTTAAAGAAGAAAAAAGATTTCCTGAAACTTCTAAGGCTCTAAGTTCTTGATAACCACCGATATGTTCCTCATTAAAAAAGATTTGAGGGATTGTTCTTTTACCATTTGCTTTTTTTATCATTTCATCTCTTATTCCAGGACCTGTCGAAACATCGATTTCCTTAAATTCTAAATTATTTCTAGATAATAATCTTTTTGCTGCGTCACAAAAATTGCACATAGGTCCAGAGTAAACAGTAATATTTTTCATTTATTTATATATAGACAAAGTTTAAAAAATTACTAGAGCAAGTAATCGTTTTTATTAATTTTTGATTTAATAAGTTTTCTTGAGTATTCAAATTTTTTTCTGTGTTTTATGCTTTTTGAGCTTGCTCTTTTTCTCCACAATCTAAAAGAAGAAGGTTTTAAAGATCTTCTCATAATCTTAATGACTTCACTTTCAGTCTTTCCGGTTTTTTTCTCAATTTCTTCAAAAGTAATTCTGTCAGCCCATGCTGCCCATATGACCCAATCTGGACTCTCCAAAGGAGGTTCTGGATTCTTAACTCTAGTTGTGGGTCTGTGACTTTTTTTCATCAAAATTCAACAAATTGCTAAAATTATTTTAATGCAAATACTTAATGCTATGATATTATCATTTTTAGATAGTCCTATCTAGCCATCTTTAGCTCCCGGTTTTTTAGGACTATCCTTAAAATGCTTCCCTTAGATTTTATTCTTTTTTTACAGATCATCATTTTTATGTTTATAACCCCAGGCACACCTAGAATTGTTATTATTTCTTATTCTATGAACTACGGTGTTCAAAAATGTGTTTGGACTGCATTAGGAGATGTAACTGCAAACATTATTCAGGCAACTTTAGTAATTTTCGTTATCGGATCTTTTCTGTCGGACAATCCAACAATATTAAATACTTTAAAATGGTTAGGTATCGCTTATTTAACCTATCTTGCTTATGATATTTATAAATCGAGACCTAAGGATATAAATACAAAGGATATTTCTGATAAAAGTTTTTTTTCGTTTTACAAAGATGGATTTTTAGTAGCAGGAACAAGTCCAAAAGCTTGGATGTTCTTTCCATTTATATTTCCGCAATTTATTGATTTTAATTCTAATTACATTGTTCAGTTTATTATTTTAATTACAACTTACGTTGTATTAGATTTTTTATCTCTAGTTGGTTATGCAATCTTAGCTAATAAATTAATTGTTTGGATTAAAGCCAATCCTAAAATTATAAATACAATTTCTGCTTGTGTAATAATTTTTATAGCAATAATTATTGCATTTACTCAACAATACTAAGTTATATTGCGCTACTACTCCCACTTGCAATTAAATAATTTTTGTTATTAATTTAAAATTTATTAATTAATTAAAGGGGAATAAATGAAAATAAAAAACATTTTAATTACATTTGTTTCTGCAATAGCATTATTATTTTCAACTTCAGTTGTATCATTTGCAAAAGTAGTTGGAGATAAAATTATTTTAGGTGCTGCAATCTCTTTAACTGGTAAGTATTCATCTAATGGTGTTCATACTCAAAACGGCTATAACATGGCTGTTGACAGAATTAACAGTATGGGTGGAGTAAAAGTTGGAGGAAAAACTTATAAGTTTGATATTATTTATTACGATGATGAGTCAAACCCAAAAAGAGCAGCTCAGCTAGCAGAAAGATTAATCTCACAAGATAAAGTAGAGTTCATGCTTGGGCCATACAGTTCTGGTTTAACAAAAGCGATTGCACCAGTAACAGAAAAATATGGTGTACCAATGGTTGAGGCTAACGGTGCTTCTAGATCTTTGTTTACGAAAGGTTACAAATATCTATTTGCGGTATTAGCACCAGCAAACTTGTATCTTGATGTAGCGATAAGAACAGCTGTTGAGTTAAATGGTGGTAAAGGTGTAAGAATTGCACAAGCTTTTGAGCAAGATGCATTCTCTCAAGACGTCAGATTAGGTATTTTAGATGCTGCTAAAGAAACTGGATCTGAAATTATAATTGACGACAAACTTCCAAAAGAGCTTAATGATATGGCAGCTACATTAGTTAAAGTAAAACAAATGAAGCCAGATGTATTGGTTGTTTCAGGTCATACAAAAGGAGCTTTGACAGCTATAAGACAAATTTCAGAAATGAAAGTTGACGTTCCAATGTTGGCAATGACACACTGTGATGCTGCAAAATTATCAAAGCAACATGGTAAAAATTCTCAATATGCATTATGCGCTTCTCAATGGCATAAAACATTAACTTACAAAGATGATTTCTTTAAAGATGGTATGACATATGCGGCAGATTTTGAAAAAGAATTTGGCTATGATCCACCATATCAATCTGCAGAGTCTTCAGCTGCACTGTTAGTATTTAAAGATGCTTTTGAAAGAGCTAATACTTTTGATCAGAAAAAAGTAAGAGATGCTCTTGCTGCAACTAACATGCAAACATTCTATGGAAATATTAAATTTGCACCTGGTGGTCAAAATGTTGACAAACCAATGGTACTTTTCCAAGTAATGTGTGATGATGCTGGTAAGTGTGAAAATAAAGTTGTTGCTCCATTAAAATGGGCTTCAGCTGAATTAATACACCCAGTACCAAAGTGGTCTGAAAGATAAAAAAAAATTAATTAAGCCCCCTAGAAATAGGGGGCTTTTTTTTATAGAAATCAAAATTAAATTATGGATTTTTTAGTCTTCCAATATCCAATGATAACCATTCAAGCATGTCTTGATGGACTTTTACTTGGAATATTATTTGCGTTAATTGCTTATGGAATGGCACTCCAATGGGGTGTTATGAATATAATTAATATTGCTCAGGGAGACCTTGTTATATTGGGTGGTTACATCGCATATTTTATGTATCTCTATGGTATTCATCCAGCTTGGGGAGTGATTGTCTCTCCTATAATTATGTATTTTGTTGGTATTGCAATTTATAAATTAGTTATAAATAAAGTTGTAGACAGAGATCTATTCATTTCAATATTAGCGACTTTTGGAATTAGTATTCTTTTCATGCAGTTAATGAACTTTGCATTTGGAGCAGACGTTGTTTTGGCTAATTCTGGATACGGGACCACAATGTTGTTTGATAATAACGTTGTTTTGCCGAACTCTAAAATATTTTCTGCCTTTATAAGTATTGTATTTGCAATTTGTTTAGTTGTTTATATGAAAAGATCAAAATTAGGTCGTGCTATTAGAGCAACAGCTCAAAACGCAAGAGCTGCAAAAATTTTAGGTGTTGATACTGAAAAAGTTTATGCAGCAACCTTTGGAATAAACGCAGCATTATGTGGTGTAGCTGGAGCGTTAATTTCAATAACATTTACGATCCACCCTTACATGGGATTACCTTACACCATAAGATCATTTATGATTGTAATTGTTGCGGGATTAGGAAATTTACCTGGAGTAGCAATGTCAGGTATGGGACTAGGAATATTTGAGGAATTTGCTGACTATATTCTTGGTACAGAATTTAGAATTGGTTCAGTATTTTTATTATTAGTTTTAATTTTAGTTTACAGAAGATTTAAACTTTCCAGAAAAAGAGAGTACTTGAAGTGAGAAAAGCTAAAATTAAAGACGATAATGGTAAACTGATAGAAATAGATATTGAAAAATTTAAAAAACATTTAGATGAATATCATTCTACTGGATCTAGTCTTCATGAAGAAAATGGACATTATTTTACAGTTGATAAAGATTTTAGAGATAAAATAGAGAGTTTATATGAACAAAAATAGTTGGATTTTATATATAGGAATTTTGGTTTTTGGTTTAATTGCACCATTTATTTTTCCAGCTTTTAAAGTGCAATTATCAATTCTATGTGTATTAATTGTCCTTGCAACTACTTGGAATATCCAAGGTGGTGAAATGGGCTATAATTCATTCGGAAACATTCTTTTTTATGGATTAGGGATGTATCTTTGTGCATCTGTTCAGGTTGGTATGTTTTTTCCATTAGCTGAGTGGACTGAAAGTGGAGGAGAAAAAACTTTCGTTCATACACCTTCACAATTTTTTCAAGGCATGGCAGTAGGTCTTGTAGTTGCTGCGGTAGTCCCTACAATAGTTGCAGGATTAATAGGTTATTCAATTTTAGGATTAAGAGGTCATTACTTTGCAATATGTACATTGGGTTTAGGAGTTGCAGCAGGTGAAATTTCTGGAGGTATTGAAATTATCGGAGCTGGACAAGGCTTTACCACTCCTCCTTTTCCAAACATAGGTGGTTTAGAGGCAAGAGGTGAATTTTTTTATTTTTTAAGTTTTGGCGCACTGGTACTCACATTCATTGCTGTAAGAGCAATTTATACAACAAGATTTAGATTAATACTGAATGCGATCAGAGATAATGAAGACAAGGCTGAAGCAATGGGAATAGAGACTATGAAATATAAAATTTCTGGATGGATGATCTCAGCTTTCTTTTGTGGTCTTGCTGGTGGAATAATGGGAGGTTTAGTAGGTTATATCGACTCAACCGATGTTGCATTTGATGGAAGAGAAATGGGAGTATTCATGGTTTTGATGGCAATCCTTGGAGGTAAAGGAACTTTATGGGGGCCAATAATTGGCGCAACTTTATTTCATTTTTTTAAAGAAGGTTTTTGGACATTCTTCCTTGGTTGGCAGTATGTTGCATTAGGAGTTTTAATTGTAGTTATAGTAATTTATTTCCCAGAGGGATTAATGGGATGGTTAAGAGAAAAATATCCAGAAAGATTTGGTGAAGTTGTTGATGAAGCAGATCGAAAAGCACAGGTAGAATTAAAATGAGTATTTTAGAAGTAAACAACGTAAGTAAATCATTTGGTGGTGTTAAAGCTAATGTAGATATTTCAATGTCGGTTGAAAAAGGAAAGATAGTTGGTCTTATAGGACCTAATGGATCTGGTAAAACTACATTGTTTAATTCGATAGTTGGCACATATCCAATAGACAATGGTTCAATTAAGTTTAATGGAAAAGAAGTATCAGAATTACCAGTACCAGTAATTGCAAAACTAGGATTACTAAGAACATTTCAGCAAACTAGAATTTATGGAAAATTAAATTGTGTAGATAATATGCTTATAAGTCACAAAGGCAGTGATGAAAGTTTATTTAAAATATTCTCAAAAATTCCAAAAGAGCTTTCAGAAAAAGCAGAAAATTTACTTAATTTTGTTGGCTTGTATCAAAAAAGAAAACTTAGAGCAGGAGACTTATCTTTTGGTCAGCAAAAGTTATTAGAACTTGCAATGGCACTAATGAATGAACCAGAAATGCTATTATTAGACGAGCCAACAGCAGGTATAAACCCTACTTTAATTAATGGAATTATTGATAGACTGATCAAAGTTAATCAAGATTTTGGAATAACATTACTTGTTATTGAGCACAATATGAGAGTAATTATGCAATTAGCTGAAGATATATTTTGTCTTGCTCACGGCAAAATGCTTGCAAATGGCACTCCAGAAGAGATTAAAAATGACAAAAGAGTAGTTGATGCATATTTGGGGGCTCAATAATGTCTAATCAATATGAAGTTTTAGGAAAAGCACCTGGTGCAGAAGATTTAAAAAACTTATCTTCTGAAGATATTCATTTAACAATAAAAAATTTGAATGCTGGATATGGTAAAATGGAGATTTTACATAATTTTGATTTATTTGTAAGCAAAGCACAATCATTATGTTTAATTGGTCCTAATGGAGCAGGCAAATCAACAATACTTCATTCAATATATGGGTTTACAAATATTTTCTCAGGTAAAATAGAAATCGATGGAAAAGAAATAACTAATTTAACTCCAGCTGAAAAATTGAAGTCAGTTGGTATAGCTTATATTCTGCAAGATAACTCAGTTTTTCCAGATATGACTGTAGAGGAAAATTTATTAATGGGTGGTTTTATTAAAGATAAAACAGAAGAGTCATATCAAGAGGCAGAAAAAATTTTAGATAAATATGAAAGATTAAGAAATAGAAGAAATCAACCAGCAAAAGTTTTATCAGGTGGTGAAAGAAGATTATTAGAAATATCAAGAGCCTTAGTAATGAAACCTTCTGTTCTTTTGGTTGATGAACCTTCTATTGGACTAGAGCCGAGATATATTGATATGGTATTTGAGATTTTAGGTGACCTACAAAAAAATGAAAAGAAAACAATTATTCTAGTTGAGCAAAATGCCAAAAAAGGTTTAGAGTTTTCTGATATAGGATATGTATTAGTATCTGGCCAAACGGCAATAGCTGGAAGAGGTGATGATTTACTGAAAAATGATGATGTTGGACGTCTATTTCTAGGCGGATGATTAATTCAAAATACTTTTTTAAAGGAATTCTTTGTGCAAAAGAATTTGATAGCCCTGCAATTGCTCTTGGATTAAGTTTTTTAGCAATTGGAGCTTTATTAAAAAATTTAGGTTTTACAATTCAAGAAAGTATTTTTTCTACCTTTTTAACTTATGCATTACCTGGCTCACTTGTGATGGCAGAGTCGATATTGATAGGAGTTTCATTACTTAATTTGTTTTTTGCTGTTTGGTTGGTGAACGCAAGGTTGTATCCGATGACTGTATCTTTAATGCCATTATTAAAGCATCAAAGCCAACCGAGGTGGAAGTATTATCTTTCATGCCATTTTGTTGCGGTATCTTCGTGGTTAATCCTTAAAAATAATTATAAAGAAATTGAAAAGAAATATAGAGTCGATTTTTGGATTGGAATTGGAACTGCAACTTGGTTGATAGCAATTTTTTCAACTATCTTAGGTTATTACTCAGCTGATTTCTTAAATAGAGAGATGATGATTGGACTAGCTATAATTAATCCAATTTATTTTACTTGCACAATGATAGGGGTGATGAGGTCTATACAATTAAATGTTTCAATAATTTTAGGAGCTATCTTAGGACCTTTATTTTACCTTATTAGCCCTGATTGGTGTGTTTTGATCGGTGGGTTTATAGCTGGAACTGTTGCTTTTGTAATAGGAGAGAAAAATGTCAGCTAATATTGTTTTAATAATAGTTATTACGTCTTTAGCTACTTATATTTCAAGGTTTTTAGGAGCTTTTACTTCTGAAATAATAGATGAAAATACTAAAATATATAGGTGGTTTAATTATTTAGCCTATTCGACATTGGCGGCTTTAATTTCCAGAATGATAATATTTCCAGCTGGTGCACTTTCTGACAGTAATTACTTGTCCAGATTTATTGTTGTGCTTTTAGCAATAATAATTTTTAAATTAACTAGAAATAATTTAGTTTACCCAACTTTATTCTCTGCTATCATTATGTTTTTACTAAGTAGCTTTACGATATAAATGAAAAAAATTATTTTACTATTATTCTTAATATTAATACCAGGTATTTCACAAGCAGCATGTGATGATCCTTTAACTGATGGAGTTGATTATACTAACTGTAGATTTTCAGATGGACAAGATTTGCAAGGTAGTTATTTGCCCAACTCAAACTTATCATTCGCAAGTTTTATACAAGTAAATTTTGATAAAAGTATTATGATGAATTCTAACTTGTCATTTGGAACTTTTCCAGAGTCAACATTTATTAGAGCTAACTTATATGAGTCAACTCTAGTTGGTGGAAATTTTGAAAAAGCTAATTTTACAGGAGCCAATATGACAAGAGTTGATTTTATGGGCTCAACATTAATTGAAGCAAATTTTCAAAATGCAAATTTAATGGAAGCTAACTTTACTTCATCGAATATGACCAATGCTAATTTTGATGGAGCAAATTTAATTGGAGCAACATGGACTAATGGTGAAACATGTGGACCAAATTCAATTGGAGTTTGTAACAAATAATTATAATGGATAGCTTAGATACTATTCAAGGGTTTGATATTTCATTTAGTGATTATTCCAAAAGAATCATCAATATTAAAATTGAGGATGAAATTATAGATAAACTAATATTTCCTTTTAAAAAATTTGATATTACAGCTCTTGAATATAAACCTTTTACTAGATTTACACTTGCAAAATCTTTAGATGATTCAACAGGCGGAAAGCTAGGAAAATTTATAAACACTGTATTAAGAGATAGAGACACAGGGTGTTTTATTATAGGACCTAAAAATAAATCTAAAAAAATCGATAATAATTTTCTTATTAAACTATCTACAGCCGTAACACACTTACTTGGTAATCCAAATTTTGACTCAATGGCTGGAAAATATTATGCAAGATTTCATGTTAAACATGAGGATAATAGTGATTCATATCTTAGAAAAGCATATACAAATATGGATCTTCATACTGATGGTACTTATGTTAAAGAAAAAACTGATTGGTTATTAATGTTAAAAATGGAGGAAGAAAATGTACAAGGTGGAGAAACTGCAATGTTGCACCTTGATGATTGGGAACATTTAGATAGTTTAACTAATGATAAAGTTGGAAAACAAAACTTCTTATGGGGCTCTCCAAAAAGTAAAAATGTTGACTATAAAGTAGAACATCCTGTTTTTTCAGAGGATGAAAATGGAAAACCACAAATTTCTTATATTGACCAATTTCCTGAGCCTAAAAATATGGAACAGGGACTATTTCTACAAAAATTATCAGACTCTTTAGAGGGAAGTCAAAATAAAATCGTAATGCCTTTACCAGTCGGTTTTTCTGTAGTTGCAAACAACTATTTCTGGCTTCATGGTAGAAAACCATTTGTAGAAAATAAAAAATTATCAAGAGAATTACTAAGAATTAGAGGTTCTTTTTTTACTAATTAATTAATTTTAGTGATAATAATCACTTAGTTTATCATGAAAATCGGATTTATTGGTACAGGACATATCTCAAAATCAGTAATCAATGGAATACTGGGATCAAAATTAAAAATTAATAAAATAATTGTTTCAAAGAGAAATTCAAAAATTTCAAGTGAACTGAAAAGAAAAAGTAAAAAGATAAAAATATCTACTGATAATCAGGATATTATAAATCAATCAAATTGGGTTTTTTTAGCAGTAACACCAAAGATTGGAAAAATTATTCTTCCAAAACTAAAATTTAAAAAAGGTCAAACGATAATAAGTTTTATATCAACTATAAAAATGACAGAATTAAAAAAATATATTAAAGTCAAAACTAAGATTATTAGAGCAATTCCTTTGCCTCCAATTTCTCTTAGAAAAGGACCAGTACCAATTTTTCCACCAGATAAACAAGTTAGAAATTTTTTTAATAAGCTTGGCACATCTGTTGAAATTAAAAATGAAAACCTATCACTAAATTTTTGGTCAACTTCATCAATGATGGCACCATTTTATGAATTACTACAAACTCTGAGTGAATGGTTAGTAAAAAAGGGAATTAATAGAAGTGACTCTCAAAAGTATATTACCTCGTTATTTATTGCTTTATCTGAGGATGCAAAAATTAATTCAAATAAAGATTTAAAAGTACTTGTTAAAAATTCACAAACCCCAAAAGGTTTAAATGAGCAAGCTGTTAAAGAATTAAGAAAACTTGGATTTTATAAATCTCTCAATAAAACAGCAAATAGCGTCTTAAATAGATTAAAAAAAAGTAAGTAAAATGTCCGAAAATATCTTAGAGGTAAATAATCTTACAAAATTGTTCGGAGGACTAGCAGCAGTATCAAATTGCTCATTAAATATTAGATCGGGTTCAATCACTGGAATAATTGGCCCAAACGGTTCGGGAAAAACAACATTATTTAATTTAATAGCTGGAAATTTAAAATCTAATGATGGAGAGGTAATATTTAATGATGAAAATATTACCGATGTACCATCACATGAGTTGTTTGGCAGAGGATTATTAAGAACCTTTCAGATTGCACATGAATTTTCAAACTTAACAGTTTTAGAAAACTTAATGATGGTGCCATCAAATCAAAGCGGAGAAAATTTATTAAATGCACTTATTAAACCAGGACTAGTTAAAAAAGAGGAAAAAGTTATTAGAGAAAAAGCATATGAGGTTGTAGATTTTCTTAATTTAACACATTTAGCAAATGAAAGGGCAGGAAATCTTTCAGGAGGTCAAAAAAAATTATTAGAATTAGGAAGAACTATGATGGTTGATGCAAAATTGGTTTTACTTGATGAAGTGGGAGCGGGAGTTAATCGAACACTTTTAAAAGATCTAGGAACTGCAATATTAAAATTGAATAAAGAAAAAAATTACACTTTTTGTATGATAGAGCATGATATGGATTTTATAAGCAGAATGTGTGATCCAGTAATAGTAATGGCAGATGGTTCAGTTTTATTTGAAGGAACATCTGATGAAGTGAAAAAAAACGAGAAAGTAATTGAGAGCTATCTTGGAAAGTCAAACTTAACAAAAAAAGAAAATTAATGGCATACTTTGAAGGAGTAAAAATGACTGCAGGTTATGGGGAGGGCCCTGATATTATTAGCTCATGTTCCATAACTGCAAATAGGGGAGAGATAGTTGCCATTCTAGGTCCCAATGGAGCTGGCAAATCAACAGCCATGAAAGCGATGCTCGGATTATTAAAATTAAAATCAGGCTCTGTAACTTTGAATGGTGAAGATATTTCAAAAATTAATCCTCAAGATCGAGTAAAAAAGGGTATTTCATTTGTTCCACAAACAAGAAATGTATTTGCAGAATTAACTGTTAGAGAAAATTTAGAGATAGGTGGATTTTTGACAGAAGGGAGTTTAGAAAATAAAATTGAGAGTATTTATAGTTTATTTCCAATTTTAAGTGAAAAAAAATCCCAAGTCGTCGGACAATTATCTGGTGGACAACGTCAGCAAGTCGCGCTTGGAAGAGCTTTAATGAGCGATCCGTCAGTTCTTATGTTAGATGAGCCCACAGCTGGAGTTTCTCCAATTGTAATGGATGAATTGTTTGAACATATAATCAAAGTTAAAAAAACAAATGTTGCTGTTATTATGGTTGAGCAAAACGCAAAGCAAGCATTAAGTATTTCAGATCGAGGCTATGTATTGGTAACTGGTCAAAATAAATTTGAGGGATCCGGTATTGATTTACTTGAAGATCCCGAGGTTCGTAGATCTTTTTTAGGAGCATAATGGATTTCTTAAATGCAATAATTGTACTTTTTAATTTCACAGTAATACCAGCGTTAGCTTATGGTTCACAATTAGCTTTAGGTGCTATTTTTGTTACTTTAATTTATGCAGTTTTAAGATTTGCTAATTTTGCAACTGGGGACATGATGTCTTTTGGAACAATGTTTGCAGTTATTCTAACATATTATTTTCAGTCCTTAGGTTTTGGATTAGGTGTTTTACCAACAGCACTTTTGACAATTCCTTTCGCCATACTAATGATGATTTTATATATGTTAATCATAGACAAATTTGTTTTCAGTTATTACAGGATAAAAAAAAGTCCTCCTGTTCAGTTTGCAATGGTTAGTGTAGGGGTAATGTTTGTCACTCAAGCCTTAATTAGAATAATCATTGGACCATCTGACAGAAGATTTTTAGATGGTGAAAAATTTATAATTAAAGCAACAGAATTTAAAGAAATGACTGGTCTTGCAGAAGGTATAACTTTAAAATCAACACAAGCAATAACAATAATCGTAACCTTAATTGTTGTTTCAATAATGTTTTGGTTTTTAAATAGAACTAAAACTGGAACAAGTATGAGAGCTTATTCAGATAATGAAGATTTAGCATTATTGTCTGGTATAGATCCTAAGAGAGTTGTTTTGATAACATGGGTCATCGCAGGAATTTTGGCTACTATTGGTGGAGTATTATACGGTTTAGATAAAAGTTATAGACCTTTTGTTTATTTTAATAATATGCTTCCAATATTCGCCGCAGCAATTGTTGGAGGAATCGGAAATCCATTTGGAGCCTTTCTAGGTGGATACGTTATAGCTTTTGCAGAAATATTTGTAACTTACGCATACAAAAGATTTATTTCATATCTATTACCTGAACATCTTGAGCCAGACTCTTTACTCCAGTTATTATCGACAGATTACAAGTTTGCAGTTTCATTCTCAATCTTAGTAATTGTTTTATTAATAAGGCCGTCAGGTATCTTTAAAGGAAAAGTAATATGAGGAATTATAAAAATGTCATTGCCGCATACTCAATCATGATATTTTTAATAATTTTGGTTGGGATATTTCAATCCTGGTCTATTGCATTAACTATTTTAAATTATTGTTTAATTTCCGCAGTTATGACAATTGGGGCAAATATACAATGGGGTTATGCTGGATTAATTAATTTTGGGATAATGGGATATACAGCATTAGGAGGATTAGCTGTAGTCTTAGTTTCAGTTGAACCAGTCAAAAAAGCTTGGCAAGTTGGAGGTTTAAATATTTTAGCTTGTATATGGATAATTGTTGCAATTATCTTTGTAGTTAAATTTATACTTAACAGATTTGATAAATCTAAATTAAGAAATTACTCAGTAGCGTCTGTAATTTTAGGTGGAATAATTTTATTAAGAGTAACTGCTGCACCAGGAATAGAGGCGATAGAGTCAGTTGATCCAGCAAGGACAGGATTTCTCGGTGGCATGGGATTGCCCGTTTTATTTTCCTGGATTGTCGGTGCGCTTTTGGCTGGCAGTTTAGCATTTGTCATAGGAAAGATTGCATTAGGTCTTCGTGCAGATTATTTAGCTATTGCAACATTATTAATAGCAGAAATTATCGTTTCAATTATTAAACATGAGGAATGGTTGGCAAGAGGTGTAAAAAATGTAATAGGATTAAAAAGACCGGCACCATACGAAATAGATCTACAAACTTCAGAATGGTTTATAAATTTAGTTACAAAATTTAATTCATCAAAATTAAATTTGATTAATTCAATCTCTGATAAGCAAGAAGCTCTAAATCAAATGGTTATTGATGCTTCATCGGTTTATGTAAAATTATGTTTTACAGGTTTATTTCTTACTGTTGTTATTATCTTGTTAATTGTGACTCAGAAAGCCCTCTATTCACCTTGGGGAAGGAAAATGAGAGCTATAAGAGATAATGAAGAGGCGGCAAGTGCAATGGGTAAAAATATTGTTAAAGAGCATCTTCTTATTTTTATTTTGGGATCTGCAATTGTTGGCTTAGCTGGAGCTATGATGGTTACAAATGACGGTTTGTTTACACCAGGTAGCTATAGACCTATGAGATATACTTTTGTAATTTGGGTTATGGTTATAGTAGGTGGAACAGGAAATAATTTTGGAGCAATATTGGGGGGATTTGTAGTTTGGTTTTTATGGGTCGAAGCTGCTCCAATTGCATTATTTTTAATTAATTTGTTTACATCCCATCTGCCAGAAACTAATGCAATGAGAGTTCACTTAATTGAAAGTGCCCCATATTTTAGATTCTTAGTTATTGGAATTGGTTTACTTTTAATAATGCGTTATAGACCACAAGGAATTATTCCGGAAAAAATTATTAAACAATAATGTATTATATTTTATTAGGTATTATTTTAGGATTAATATTTTATTTATCTGACAAATATTTATTTTAAAACCCCAGTTAAGAAACTGGGGTTTTAATTTCTAATTATCTTTGCTTTTTGTCTTTAAATTTTCCACCTTTTATTTCTTTTTCAATAAAAGATCCAAAAGCTTCACCAACATTTGTAAATTCAACAGCTGTAGCACCTTCATAGTTTACCGCTTTACCTTTAGCTAATAAATCAAGTGCTTTCTTTAATTCACCTGGATAAATTTTTGTTCCAGGAGCATTGGCTACTGACATTACATTTTTTTGAACAGTCATTCTGTCAGCTTTTCCACCAGCTTGCATTGCAAGAGTGATCAAGGCTGCTGCATCATAACTTTCACCTGTGTAAGGACCTGATGAGTCTATACCACCAGCACTAGCGACTTCTTTAAATATACCAGCACCTTTACCCATTGATCCAGGTAAAGATCCAAATGATTTATTTAAATCTTTTCCAAATCTGTCAGTAAGAGAGTCACCAATCATTCCATCTGAAAGAACAAAAGTATCAAATGATCCAGAGTCTAATGATCCTTGAATAATACTACCACCAGCTTGATCTAAGTAACCTAAAACAGCAAGAGCATCTCCACCTGCTGCTGCAAGTGTCGCTACTTCTGCACCATAGTCACCTTTACCTTCTTCGTGTGCTGTAACAGCTGTTACTTTAATACCATGAGCTTTAACTGCAGCTACATAAACATCAGCTAAACCTTTTCCGTAGTCATTGTTAGTATGAGTTACAGCCAATGATTTAACTTTTCTGTCCTTTGTAATATCCGCTAAGACTTGTCCCCCTCTAGCATCTGATGGAGCAGTTCTGAAGAAATAACCATTATCATTAAGATCAGTTAATCCTGGAGATGTAGCTGATGGTGAAATCATAACAACACCATTTGGTACGGCAACATTAGTTGCTATTGCACCTGTAACACCAGAACAATCAGCGCCCATAATAGCAACAACACCACCTGAAACTAAACCTTCAGCAGCAGTTGTAGCAGCAGCAGAATCAACACAAGTTGAGTCAGCTCTTTCTACAGATATTTTTTTTCCACCAAGTAATGAACCAGAATCTGAAGCTTCTTTAAAAGCAAGTTCTGCAGAAGCAGCCATTGCAGGTGTTAGGGTTTCAATTGGACCAGTAAATCCTAAAATAATACCCATTTTAATTCCATGCCCATCTGAAAAAGCTTTTGAAGTAAAGCTTAAGATAAACACGAATATACCTATTAGTAATTTTTTCATATTTTCCCTTTAATTGTTAACAATTTATATAATCAAAATTAAATCCTATTAAATTATTATTTCAATGAGAAAATTATCTCAATTTTCGAACAAATACTTATTATTTTAACAATTATCTATTTGGAGTGTCAGTCGCAATCATTTGACCTCTGACTTTTTCCCTAAAGTAAATATATACTCCAGCAGAAATAATAATAGATGCCCCAAGAAACGTTCTTGGCTCAGGTATTGTTTCAAATAATATGTATCCTGCAATCATCGCAAAAATTATATAAGAGTATTCAAACAAAGATACAATTGACGGTGAAGCAATACTATAAGCTGAAAAGACACAAAAGAAAGATATAGAAGCAACCACTCCCATTACAAAAACATAAGGCCATGAAGCTGAAGGGTTAGTAAACCATTCTCTCACGATAAACTGTAAAGTAGGATCAGAAAAATTATTAAATTTTCCGTCTCCACTAATAAGATAAATAATTAAACTTACAACGACTGCAAAAACATAAAGTAAGGTCATTTGAGTATAAATATTATCTTTATCAGAGGTATATTTTGTAATTGTCATTGAGCATGCATAACAAAGTGCACAACCAACAGGTGCTAATTTGAAAAAATTAAATTCTTCAAGTGTTGGATTAAGTACAACTAATACTCCTATAAAACCAGCAACAATTGCACTCCATCTTCTAATCCCAATTTGTTCCTTTAAGAAAAATTTAGCAAACATAGACATAAAAAAAGGACATGAGAAAAACAAAGCACTAACCATCGCCAAAGACATAAAGGTTAAAGAAATATAAAAAAAAGCAAATCCAAAAAAGAAACAAACAACTCTAACTAAAGTTAAAAAAGGATAATAAGTTTTAAGAGTAAATTTTTTTTTTGTTATTAAAAAAAAAGATATGAGAATAGTCGCCTGTATTAAAGTTCTTCCCAAATATAACTCAAATAATGCAATATCCTCAAAAATGAACTTTATTAATGAGTCTTGAATGGAAAAAAAGGCCATTCCAGTCATAATAAACAAAATACCTTTTGTATTATCGTTTGTTTGCATATCGCACCTATATCAAAAAAACTTTAACCTTCATAATTAATAAGATACTCTAAAAAGTATTTATGGAAGATTTTAAACCAATTTCTGGTAGCTGTATTTGTGGAGAAATTGAATATACTATTAAATCTAAGCCTTTATTTACACATGCTTGTCATTGTAAAGATTGCAAGAAAATAACTGGATCATCTTTCGTTGTTAATACAAGTATTTTTGAAAATTCATTAGATATCAAAGGTGAGCTTTTAGAAAAGAAGTTAATTGCAGGCAGTGGAAAAAGCTGCAAGGTTTACTTTTGCAAAAAGTGCGGTGTTTACATTTATTCTGACTATGAATTCGCTGTTAAAAGGATAAGTATCAGAACAAATACTTTATCTAATCCAGAGCTTTTTCCACCTCAAGCACACATATTTGTTAAAAGTAAAGATCCATGGATAAATATTGTAAACAAAGATATTTGCTATGATGAAATGTATGATCCTAAAATTGCTTGGCCTAAAGAAAGTTTAGATAGATATAAAGAATATCTTGAGTCTAATTAAGGATAAAGTCAGCTGCTCTTTCACCTATCATTAAAGTTGGTGCATTTAAATTACCACTTGTAATCTCCGGCATAACAGAAGCATCTGCAACTCTTAAATTTTCCAAACCATGAACTTTCAATTTTTCGTCAACCACCGCCATTTTGTCCACACCCATTTTTAATGTACAGGATGGATGATAAGCTGTTTCAGCTTTTGATCTAATATACTCAGTAATTTGATCATCTTCAGCTGCACTTTCACCTGGTCCTATTTCTTTTCCAGCGTATGGTTTCATTGAATCTTGACTTAAAATTTTCCTAGCTACACGAACACATTTAATTGTTTCTTTTAAATCATATTCATCTTCTAAATAATTAAATTGAATTTTTGGGTAATCATATGGATTTGAACTATTTAATTTAATATGTCCTCTACTTTTAGGTTGATTCAAACTTGCATGTAATTGATAACCATGTCTGTCAGGGTCAACTAATCCATGATCGATTACAAATGCTGGAAAAAAATGAAATTGAATATTCGGATAGCTTTTGTCTTCTGAAGATTTGCAAAAACCACCTGCTTCTAAAAATGAAGTAGAACATGGGCCACTTTTTGAAAGAAACCATTGAATACCAATTTTAAGCATATTTATTTTGTTAACATAAGAATAGAGCGTATCTTTAGTTTTGCATTCTTGCTGAATGTAGGTTTCTAAGTGATCTTGTAAATTTTGACCCACTCCTTCTAAAGAGTGGATAACATTGATTCCTTTATCTTTTAAATCTTTTTCAGGGCCAACACCTGATAACATCAATAGTTGTGGTGAATTGATTGAACCTCCACTCAGCACAACCTCTTTATTTGCATAAACTTTTGTGACTTTATTTTTTATATTTACTTCTAATCCGACTGCTTTCTTTCCTTCAAAAATAATTCTTTCAGCAAACGAATTTGTAAAGACTTTTAAATTTTTTCTTTTTTTTGCTGGATCTAGATAATATTTAGAAGCGCTAGCTCTTTGTCCTTTATGAATTGTAATGTCATACATTCCAAATCCCTCTTGATCTTCTCCGTTCATGTCATCATTTTTTTTATATCCTGCTTCGACAGAAGCATTAATAAAAGCACTAAACAATGGATTTTTGTTTTTGGATTGATTTACTGGTAAAATTCCTTTCCCACCTCTGAATTTATTCTCTCCTTCAGACCATGTCTCAATTTTTTTAAAAAATGGTAAAACATTTTCATAAGACCATGATTTTAGACCAAATGAAGCCCATCTTTCATAATCATTTTTGTTTCCTCGAACGTAAACCATCCCATTATGTGCAGAACAACCACCTATCATTTTTCCTCTTGGGCAAAATAATCTCCTATTATTTAAATTAGGTTCTGGTTCTGAATAATATTTATAATTATATTTTGGATCATGCATTGCATACAAAATTGCCAAAGGCATATTAACCTTCCAAGTATCACTAGATCCACCCGCTTCAAATAAAGCAACTTTAAATTTACCATTTTCGCTTAGTCTATTTGCAAGAACACAACCTGCTGTGCCAGCACCGATTATTATATAATCAAAATTCATTTTAATTTTAATTTTAATAATCCTTTGTATTGATTAATATTTTTCATTTTAATACCAACTTTTTTTGATGCTTCATCAAATTTTCTGAGAAGTATGGAACTTTTGAAATAATCTTTGTTTTCAAAATCTTCACACTCTTTATCATTTAAAACTCCCCCTTGAAGTTTTAGACTTATCTTCGATGCTTTAGACAATTTGTTATAATACCTTTTGTCTCTTGCTAAATATCGCTTGGCTAAAACATGATATTTAATTGGGTTTACAATTTTATTGCTAAAATATTTTTTTAGAAATTTGTATCCAATTACCTCATGTTCACCATCTTTATTATTTTCTACTAATTTATCTGGATCATCGATAACAAAATGTCCATAATCATGAAGTAAGCAAGAACATATTAGATCATCGTCACATTTTGCCTTTTCTGCAAGCATTGCAGATTGAATCATGTGATCTGCTATCGTTATATTTTCACCTATATATAAAGATTTATTATTTTCAAAATTATAAATAATTTCTTCTACAATTTGCATTTATTTTTTTAATTTACCTGTAAGTACAAGATTATCAGTTTTAAAATTATTTTTATTCTCATTAATAAAATCATCCATAATTTTTATTTTATCTTCTTCAAATTCTGTAACTTTTCGTTTATCTAGATCAATATAAAGAGAGAGACTTTCTGTTGTTGCAGCAAGTTTTTTTGTTTTTTTTTCAATCATTTCACATTTTAAATGTAATCTTTTTTTATCATGATCAAAAAAAGTACAATAAACATCTACTTCTTCGTTCTCTTTAATTTCATTGTTATAAGTTGTTCTTGTTTCAACCACCATTGTGCTTCTTTTATTAATTTGTGCTTTAGCTCCACCCATTTCAAATTTATTAAGCATCGTCTCCCAAGCTTCATCAAAAATTAAAACATAATAAGCCATGTTCATATGCTCATTATAATCTGTCCAATCTTTAATTATTTTTCTCGAAGCCAAATGAAATGACATTTTATCAGCTTTTATTTATTTTATTTGCTACTAACAATTTTCTTTGCATCTCTCGTAAAACTGGTCTTTCTATTAATTTACCATCAATTACAACCAAACCTGTATTAGCTTTTTTAAATTGATCCATAATTCTTTTAGCTTTACTTATTTCTTCTTCTGATGGAGTAAAAATTTCATTTAAGATGCTTATTTGTTTTGGATGAATAGATCCTTTTCCAGTAAAACCTAAGTTTTTAACAAACTGCGCTTCTTTTTTCATCCCTTCCATATTTTCAAGATTTAAATACGGAACATCAATAACATCAACTCCTTTACTTGCACCAGCATGAACTAATCTTGATCTTGCATAAACTAAATTCTCTAATTTGTTTTCCACTCTCAATTCTGCTGCCATATCTTCTCCTCCGAAATAAAGAGCAACTATTCTATCGCTAGAGTGTGCAATATCATAAATACTTTCAAGAGCTTGATTAGTTTCCATTATAACATGAAGATCAGTATCTAAACCACAATCAGTAAGCATGTCATCAATAAATGTAATTTCGTCAGGTGTTTTAACTTTAGGCAACATGATAGCTTTAACTTTTAGTTTATTTGAAGCAATAGCTTCTAAGTCTAGAAGTCCATGTTTGGTTCTTTGACAATTTAATCTAACAACTAATTCAACATCATTTTTTACTTCTAGTGACTTTAATGCATCAATAGTATTTTTTCTTGCTTCATCTTTATCTTTCATGGCTATTCCATCTTCTAATTCAATACAAACCATATCAGCACCTGAAGCTAAGGCTTTTGGAAACATTTCTGGTTGAAGACCTGGGGTAAATATAAAACTACGTCTTACTCTTAGTTTATTTAAGTCCATTTAATTTTATTTCCTATAATTATCAATGATATGATATTATATTTTTCTATAAATAAAAATGAACAATAAAGTCTTCATCTCATGCGCAGTTACAGGATCTGGTGATACAGCAAGCAAACATCCTGATTTGCCCAAAACTCCAGAGCAAATTGCAAAAGCAGCAATAGAGTCTGCGAAAGCTGGTGCTGCTATTGCTCATATTCATGTTAGAGAAGACGATGGAACTCCAAGTAGAAGACTCGAGCTTTATAAAGAAGTAGTTGATAGAGTAAGATCATCTGAAACTGATGTAATTCTTAATCTTACAACAGGAATGGGTGGTGATTTAGATATAGGCCAAGGCAAAAACCCTTTAGAATTTGGTCCGATGACAGACATGGCAAATGTAATGGAGAGAATAGCCAATGCTGAACAATTTCTTCCAGAAATATGTACACTTGATTGTGGTACATTAAATTTTGGAGACAGCTCTGTTATTACAGTTAATACACCTAACGATTTAAGAAAAGCTGCTAAAAAGCTTCAGGAAATAAAAGTTAAACCTGAAATAGAAGCTTTTGATCTAGGAAATATGTGGTTTGGAGCTCAGTTATATAAAGAAGGATTGTTAAGTGATCCACCTCTTTTTCAAATGTGTTTAGGAATACCTTGGGGAGCACCCGCAACACCATTAGCTATGCAAGCAATGAAAGATATAATGCCCAAAGAAGGCATATGGTCAGGTTTTGCAATATCTAAAAATGAAATGCCGTATGTTGCACAAACTGTAGTAATGGGAGGTAACCCAAGAGTTGGATTAGAGGATAATTTATATTTATCTAAAGGTAAATTAGCAACAAATCCTCAATTAGTTGAGAAAGCTATAAGAATAGTTACAGATCTTGGTGTAGAGATTATGTCACCTTCAGAAACAAGAGAAAAATTAAAACTTGTAAAACACAAGTAATGTCAAAAATTAAAACTGTGGGAATTGTTGGAACTGGTGTCATAGGGACTGGATGGATAATAAGAAATTTAGCACACAATAAAATTGTTCATGCATATGATCAAAATAAAAATCTTAAAAGTTATGTTTTAAAAGAGATAAGAAGAACTTCAAAAAGTATAAAAAAACTATTTGGAAAAAAAATTTTAATTAAAAATTTAAAATTTTTTAATTCACTTGAAAAAGCTCTTGTAAATGTCGATTTTGTTCAAGAAAGTGTATTAGAAAATTATAAAGTTAAAACCGATTTGATACACAAAATCTCAAAATATGTAAAATCAAATGTAATTATTTCCTCAAGCTCCTCAGGACTTTTACCCTCTAAAATTTTTTCTAAGAGTAAAAATCCACAAAGAGGCATAATTGGGCATCCATTTAACCCAGCATATTTGTTGCCAGCAGTTGAAATTGTTCCTGGAAAAAAAACTACAAAAAAGTTTCTTTTAGACGCAAACAAATATTATAAATCAATCTCAATGAAACCAATTATGCTTAAAAAAGAACTACCAGGTTATTTATCAGATAGACTTCAAGAAGCACTGTGGAGAGAAGGTTTGCATATAATTAACGAAAATTATGCAACAACTCAAGAATTAGATCGTGCAATAGAAGATGGACCAGGTCTTAGGTACTCGATAATGGGCACCTTTTTAACCTTTCATCTTGCAGGAGGTAATGAAGGAATGAAGCATATGTTAAAACAATTTGGTCCAGCTCTAAAATTACCTTGGACAAAATTAAAAGCTCCAAAATTAACAAATAAATTATCTAATAAACTTATATCAGGCACAAAAAAACAAGCCAAAGGTAAATCAATTAATATGCTTTCAAATATTAGGGATCAATACTTAGTCGATGTTTTAAAAATTAGAAAAAAATATGAGAATAAAATTAGAAATTGATGAAAGAAAAAATTTTTATAAGTAAAACTGGCGGATGTATCTGTGGAGATATAACTTTTAACGTTAAGCTTGATGAAGTTCCTTTAGTTTTCAATTGTCATTGCATTGATTGTAGAAAAAAAATAGGGGGAATGATGACAATAATACTGCTTAGAGATGGAGCAATAGATATAGATAAATCAAAATTAAAAATTTATGAACACGAAGGAGGCAGTGGTAATAAAATAAAGAAACATTTTTGTGGAAAGTGCGCAGCACCAATATTGACTTATGTGGAAAAGTACAAGAAATACTATTTATATGCAGGTTTACTTGATGATATCAGTTTTTTAAAAAAAGCAGAAAATATACATTTTAAAGAGTCTCATTTCCCATTTATGGAAATAAATGAAAAAAATATTAAAGTTTAGTTGTTAGTGCATTCTCAAAGTATTGCCATCTACGGCAATTACTTGCCCAGATATTCTTGGAGCATCATTAGAAATTAGAAAGCTACAAATTTTTCCAATGTCTTCTTCGTATACCCAAGTATTCATTGATGTCATTGAAACAAATTCTTTTTCTATTAATTTTTTTGAAACATTTAAAAATTTAGATTTATCTCTTATAACTCTTCCCATTCTATCTCCTTTAATTGTTCCTGGACAAATAGCATTTACTCTAATTTTAAATTTTCCTAGTTCCATTGCCAATGTTTTGGTTATACCAACAACTGCCCACTTACTTGCACAGTAAGGAGATCTTAATGGAAATCCAAATATACCTGCAGTTGATGATAAATTTATTATTGCTCCGCCTTTATTTTTTTTAAGCATTGGAATTGAATACTTTGAAAAATAAAAATGGCTTATAACATTCACCTTTAAAGTGTTTTCCCAATCTTTACTTTTTAATTTTTCAAGTGTTCCAGTTGGCCCGGCAATTCCAACATTATTAATAAGAGCATCAATTTTTTTTGTTTTTTTTAATACTTTGGTAAAAAAATTCTTTACTTGGTTCTCGTCTGAGGCATCACATTGAAAAACAAATAGTTTTTTATTATTTAGTTTATGCTTTTTGCATTTGTTAAGAAAAGTGGCATTGATATCACAAAGATATACTGTTGCACCTTTCTCTAAAAATATTTTTGCCGAACTCCAGCCTATTCCTGAACCTCCAGCAGATATAACTATTCTTTTGTTTTTTAAATCTATACTCATAATTTTAAGATTTACTCAAAGAGTGTTGTAGCTCTTTATTAGTGATATATCCTTTAACATTTCCTTGTTTATCAACCACCTCGCAATTGGCATTATTACAAACAACTTGTGGCAAAAACTCCTCAATAAACTGATCTTCATGTATTTTAATAAGATTATTTTTTTCTTCATTAGTTGTTTCATTTATTGATTTCATTATAATTTTAGCTTTAATCACTTTTGCTCTATTTACATCCTTGACAAAAGCTTCAACATAATCATCAGCTGGATTCATAATAATATCCACAGGGCTTCCAACTTGAACAAGCTTGCCAGCATTAAGAATTCCAATGTGATCACCAAGCTTTAATGACTCATCTAAGTCATGAGTAATAAATACAATAGTTTTTTTTAGTTCCGATTGAAGAGCTAGTAACTGTTTTTGCATATCACTTCTAATTAAAGGGTCTAAAGCTGAAAAAGCCTCATCCATTAACATTATATCTGTATCAGTTGCCAATGCTCTTGCTAGTCCAACTCGTTGTTGCATACCTCCAGATAACTGATTTGGAAATTGATTTTCAAAACCTGTTAATCCAACAGATTCAATTTTTTCCATAGACACATTGTTTCTCTTTTCAAGCTCTACACCTTGCATTTCAAGTCCATATCCAACATTTTGCAATACTGTTTTGTGAGGAAACAAACCAAACCTTTGAAAAACCATACTCATTTTATGTCGTCTAAAATCAATTAGCTCTTCCTTTTTAAGGCTCATTACATTAGTTCCTTCAATTAGGATTTCACCATCAGTTGGATCTATTAATCTATTTAAATGTCTTATGAGAGTTGATTTACCTGAACCCGATAAACCCATACAAACAAATGTTTCACCTTCATTAATTTTTAGAGTTACATTGTCTAGTCCAACTGTGTGACCTGTTTTTTCTAAAATTTCTTCCTTACTTGAACCATCTTTGACCATCTGCAAAACACTGGATGGTTTTGGACCAAATATTTTAAATACATTATTTATTTCAATTTTAGACATTCGAATAAAGTTAGTTGTTATATTAACAAATAACTTAACGCTAATAAATCTCTCAAAAAATATTAAGTCAACTATTAATTGAATTGAAATGTGAATTATTTTATATAATCATTATTTATGCACTCAATTTCAAAAATCTCAAAAAATGGGACTTATCTCCAAGTAATTTGGGATGACGGGAGAGAAAGTAAATTTAATTATATGTGGCTGAGAGATAATTGTCCAACAGCACACGATAAAGATTCTAGGCATCGAATGTTTAATATTTTAGATGTGTCAGAAAATATAAACCCAAAAAAATATAATCTTAATAGCGATGGTAAATTAGAAATAGAGTGGAGCGAGGGAAATCATGTAAGCCATTATGATATTAGTTGGCTTAGAGAAAATTGTTACACAATAAAAAATAACGAAGAATATAAATCACCCTATAAATTATGGGATAGCAGTTTAGAAAAAAATATTGATAGTATATATATAGATCACAATGAAATTATTTCTTCTGAAGAGGGATTAATTAAATGGTTAGAGCTTCTTCACTTTAAAGGAATAGCTATAGTTTATAATGCTCCAGTAGAAAAAAATTCAGCGTTTCCTGTTTTAAATAGAATTAGTCACACAAGAGAGACATTTTTTAAAACACCTTTTGAAGTTATAAATATACCAAAACCGAATAATTCAGCTTATACAGCCCATGCACTTCAAAATCATATGGATTTACCATGGTTTGAAAATCCTCCTGGATATCAATTTTTGCATTGTTTAGTTAATTCAGCAAAAGGAGGTGACTCATCAGCAGTAGATGCATTTGCAGTAGCAGAATATTTAAAGAATAACGACAGAGATACTTTTGATACGTTAACAAAAATTCCTCTAAAGTTTAGAGATAAAGATTATACACAAGAAGCTCATAGAAGTTTTTATGGCACTGCAATAAGCCTAACAAAAGATGGTGATTATAATGATGTTAGATTTAGTACTGCAACTATGGACGCCTTAGATTGTCATCCAGATCAAATGGATAAAGTTTATAAATCACATCATAAATTTGGAAAACTTTTACACGATGATAAATTTCAAATAAAATTTAGGCTAAGACCAGGAGATATATATACATTCAATAATAGAAGAGTGCTTCATGGAAGAACAGAGTTTGATCCCAATTCTGGACACAGACACCTACAAGGTTATTACATGGATAGAGATGAAATTGTGGGTAGATTAAATTATCTTAAGAAATAAAAAAAAGGGCTTTGATATTTTCAAAGCCCTTTTAATTAATTAGTTAAAAGATTTATTTTGGAATCCAACTTTTCCATTTGTCTGGATTGTTATCTTTCCATTCTTTTACAACTTCTTTAAGTTCTCTATTTTTCTGTTTTACTTCAACTAACATTACAGCTTGATCAGCATTATCGAATTTCATTTTAGTAAAAAATTCAGCTGCTTTAGCGTGCTCAGGCTTAGCAAAAGTATCAGGATTACCATAATTGAAAGTGTAGTCCTTTGCCCAACCAGTTGCTGGCCATGCTGCAGTTCCACAATCTTTCCAGTTGTTTGCTTCAGTGAAGCTATCACAAACTTTGTGATCTGGAAGTTTTACACCAACCATGTCATAAGCACCAAAGAACCAGTGAGGTTCCCATAAATATAACAAGAAAGGTTCTTTTCTTTCATAAGCAGCGACAGCTTCTGCAATTGCTGCTGCTTCAGTTCCTAATTCATCAGCTTGGAAATCAATACCTAAAAGATCAAGTCTTTTTTGGTCATGACAGTTCCACCCTGCAACAGGACAACCAATAAGTCTTCCTTTACCTCCAGATTCAATTGTAGCAAATTTATCTTTATGCTTATTTAAATCTTTCCATGTTTTAATTCCTAAACTTTCAGCTGCATATCTAGGAATGTAGTAATCAGATAAACCTATAATTCCAGATGTTCCTAAAAGTTTTACACTTCCATCACCTTCATAATTAAACATAGTTTGACCATCGTAAATTAGCGGACCTTTCATCATTACTGTGTCTGCTTCGGCATAACTTGGCCAACTTTCGCATGCAAAATCAATTTCTCCAGCTGCAATTGCTTCCCATAAACCTGTACCTGATGGGAATACAACTCTTTTGACTTTGTATCCTAACTCTTCTTCTAGCATACTCACAGCTACTTGACATGTAATCTCTCCACCAGTCCAGTCAGCGACTGCAGCCGTTAATCTTTTAGCGTTTGCAGTACCAAAGCTTCCTAGAACTAATATAAGTGACAATATCAATGCTGAAATACTTTTTGATATTTTCATATTATTTTCCCTCATTTTAATTAGTTAAAAACTTATTTTAGATCAAAATTGATAGTTATGTAAACTTATAATATTGTAACGTTTTTGTTTAGAATGCTTATAAACCAAGTGCATCTCTTTGCTTTTTCGTCCAAGCAAGAGAAATTCTATCAATAATAATAGCTAATAAAACTATCCCAATTCCTGCCGCAAGGCCTCTTCCAGTATCTGATCTAGCTAAACCATTGAAAACTTCTAACCCTAATCCTTTTCCTCCAATTAGAGGAGTAACAATTTGCATTGCAAATGCCATAACTACTGTTTGATTAAAGCCAACGACTAAACTTGGTACAGCAAGTGGAAATTTAATTTTATTTAATGTTTGTAATAATGTTCCTCCAAAAGATCTTGAAACTTCAGAATATGTTCCTGAAACTTGCGTTAATCCTAGAGAAGTTAATCTTATAATTGGTGGTATTGAATAAATTACTGTTGCAAGAACTGCTGATACTGTTCCTCCACCAAAAAACATAAGCACAGGTATTAGGTAGCAGAAATAAGGTAGAGTCTGCATAGCATCCAAAACAACGTTCTGAACATTTCTAAATCTCTCATTGTAGGATGCAATTATTCCAAGTGGAACACCAATAGCAAAACACAAAATTACTGAAACTAAAACTGATGAAAGAGTGATCATAGCTTGGGGCCAGATACCGTTAGCGCCTATAAATAACAATAATATCAATGTAACAAAAGCAAATCGCAATCCAACGGTAAAATATCCAATCACCACAAATATACCAGTAGTGTACCACCATGGTATATGAGTAAGAAAAGTATCAAGTGGTCTTAAAAGATTAAGATAAATAAATGCCCTTAAACCTTTGGTAAACGCAATAAAGCCAGGGTTTACAGTTAATGATTTAACTCCATCAGCAATTGGTTGTCTTATAGAAAGTTTCCAATCTTCAGGAAAGGTTCCTATTTTAAATAAATTTGAATCTATAAAAGAAATGAGAAAAAAAACAATAAATGAGGGTATAATGTAATACCTTTTGCTTAATAATTCACCTATATCTTTAGCAGTATCTTTATTAAATAAAGAAATTAAAAATTCAAAAACGTAAGCAATATATTTAGTAATATTTATGCAAACAAAATTTACTAAACCACTCAAAAATTCTAAAGGTTTTTCTATAATTCTAGCAATACTATATTTTTCCAAAGCTTGCGGTAGTAAGTAAAATTTTTGAACATCTGAAGGTAAAGTTGTTTTTGGTTTACTTAATGCTAAACCAAACCTATCAAACATAATAGCCATAAATAATATACAAAGCCCACCTTCCATTGCCCAACCAACATCTAAGTTTCTAATCGCTAGCCAAACTTGTCCCCCAATACCTTCTGCTCCTATAAAACAAGCAAGTACAACTAATGCTAATGCCATCATGATCACTTGGTTTATTCCCATCATTATACTTGGTAGAGAAAGCGGTATCTTAATTTTAAATAATAATTGTAACTTGCTTGACCCAAAAGATGTTGCTGATTCAATGGTTTGTTCAGGAACCTGTCTTATACCCGTATTAGTTAATCTAATTATTGGGGGCATTGCATAAATCATTGTTGCCAATATTGCTGGCGCCCCACCTATTCCAAAGAAGAATAAAGCTGGAAAAAGATATACAAAAGCAGGCATAACCTGCATTGTATCCAAAATAGGCTTCATAAAATTATCAAACCTATCACTCTGAGAACACAATACACCCAATGTAACACCAAATACAACACAGAGTAATACGGACAAACCCATTAAAGCCAAGGTCTGCATGGACTCATCCCACATTCCTGTTCCTCCCCAGAAGTAAATAACAAATAAAGAATATAGTCCAAGCCTTAAGCCACCTGCTATTAAACAAGGTAAAAAAATTATCGCTGCAATTAACAACCAAGGTGAGTCAATCAGAAAGTCTTCTAGAAAATAATATCCATTTTTTATATATCCAGCTATTATTTTGGTAAACCATCTGTAATTTTTTTTTAAATAATCTTCGCCATCATTAACCCAGGCAGTAAATGTAAATTCATCAGTGACTACCTTGGGCATTTTAGATGGACCTTCACTTTGAAAAGATAGCCATAAAGCTATAAGAAAAGTTATTAAGATTGCCGAATATGTTATTATATTTTTAGAGTTATTTGATTTTTCTTCAATACTTGTAGCTTCAGATGACATATTGATATGAAACTTAAAATAAATAATTTTACATTTAAAGAAAAATATTGTCTATTTTTATGATATTAAAATAACTAAAAATATGGGTAACCAGTCAAAAATAACTTGCTCAAATGTATGGAAATTGTTTGGGTCGGATGAAAAAAGAATTATTAAAGATTTAGATAAAAATTTATCAATTAAAGAGGTTCAAGAAAAAACAGGACACGTCGTTGCTGTAAAAGATGTAAGCTTTTCAATAGAGAAAGGTGAGACATTTGTTGTAATGGGTTTATCAGGAAGTGGAAAATCAACCTTAGTTAGATGTATTTCAAGACTAATCGAACCAACTGCCGGAACTGTAAAGATGGATGATGTTGACGTAACAAAAATGAGTGGCAGAGAACTATTAGATTTAAGAAGAAATAAAATGAGCATGGTTTTTCAACATTTTGGTTTGTTTCCTCATAGAACAGTCCTAGAAAATATTGGTTATGGATTAGAAGTAAGGGGAGCAAAAAAAGATATAAGAATAGAAAAGTCAATGGAAGTTTTAAAAATGGTTGGCTTAGATGGTTGGCATAATAATTATCCAAGAGAATTATCTGGAGGTATGCAGCAAAGGGTAGGACTTGCAAGAGCGCTAGCTGTGGATCCTGAAATATTAATTTTTGATGAACCTTTTTCAGCTTTGGATCCTTTGATCAGAAGAGAAATGCAAGATGAGCTTTTAAAGATACAAGAAAAGCTTCAAAAAACTATGGTATTTATAACACACGACTTTTTAGAGGCAATTAAAATGGGAGACCACATTGCAATCATGAAAGATGGAGAAGTTTCTCAAGTTGGTACACCTGAAGAAATTGTATCTAATCCAAAAGATCAATATGTTAAAGATTTTTGCGAAGATGTTCCTAAATATAAAGTATTGAGTGCTGGCAAAGTAATGAGAACAGAATGCTGCAATGAAACAAAAAATTTATTTGAGAATGGAAAAGATAATATTTTAGATAATTCTAAAATTGAAAATTTAATAGATAGGCTTATTGATAATGATAAAACTTATCCAGTAGTTTGTAACGAAAGTGGAAAGCTATTAGGTGAAATAGATAGAGTAATAGTCATGAAATCTATGAGATCAAATCAATAAATTTGCTTATTACCTTCTATCGATTTATTCTTAATATTATCTCTCCATATAATAATCATACCAGCAAAAATAATTACTATTACTCCAGGAAATAATTGGCTCCATGGAGCTTCATTAAAGAAAATCCAACCAAGAATAAAAGATGACGGTATACCAAGATACTCAAATGAAGCTATTTTACTTGCTGAAATTAAACGATAAGAATAAATAAACAATATTGCTGCTGTACCACCCAAAACCCCAGTCATTGTCATCAAAATAAAATCTTTAAAATTTTTAATTTCAACATGTCCTGTAGTTACAAAAAATAATATTAAACCACCAATGACATTAAATATTAATGTATATAACTGAATTTTAGCAGTTGAATGATTGCCTTGAATGAATTTTAAAATTATGACAGTGAAAGCCCATGCTATAGCGGTTAGAATTGGAAAAATTGAGTACAAACTAAAAATTTCACTTGTTGGTTTCATTATCATAACTACACCAACAAAACCAATTATAACTGCTGACCATCTATAAATACCAATTTTTTCACTCAATAAAATTATTGATAGTATTACTATGAAGAAAGGCGATGAGAAGGTTAACGTCATAGCTGTTGCAAATTCCAGATTTACTACTGAGATGAAAATGAACACATTCATAGAAAGAAAACATATTCCTCTCAAGCAACTCAATATCAAAAACTTATTTCCTATGTTTTTAAATATTGTTGAAAATTCATTTGTGAATAAGATCAATAATAGTAAAGGTATAATTGCTGCTACATTTCTAAATAAAGTTAATTGAATTATTGAGTATTCATCACCTAAAAATTTAATAATAACCATATAAAGATCTATACATAAAATTGCTAAGAGCATTGTAGCAATAGCTAAATA
This sequence comes from uncultured Pelagibacteraceae bacterium, assembly GCA_902611845.1. Taxonomy (GTDB): domain Bacteria; phylum Pseudomonadota; class Alphaproteobacteria; order Pelagibacterales; family Pelagibacteraceae; genus Pelagibacter. The sequence goes on from CACMAX010000001.1 coordinate 153,151, forward strand.
TGTTTTTTTTAGATCTGTTTTTTCGGATGAAATTTTCATTTAATAATATTGAAATTAGTATAAGTTTTTAAAATATTATGCAAAATTTTAAGCTTAATGAGGAATTTTTATTAAATAATCAGGATTGGACATTCCCAACATTTACAGCTTATGGACCTGGAAGATTTAAAGAAATTGGAAAGTTTTGCAAAAATTTTAAAATAAATAATGCATTAATTGTTACTGATAGTGGTAGTGTAAATTTACCATTTATAAGTGATTTACAAAATTTACTTAATGACTCAAAAATCAAATCAGATATTTATTCAAATATATCACCAAACCCTAGAGATGATGAAATAGATTCTGGATGTAAAAAATTTCGTGAAGGCAATCATGATGCAATAATTGCAATTGGCGGTGGAAGTGCAATGGACGGAGGAAAAGCAATTTCTCTTACAGTTGACAGCGGTGTACCGTTATGGGATTTTGAATTTGAAAAAGAGCCGCCAAAATTAACTATGGAAAATCCTTTTCCAAAAATAATTACTATTCCAACTACAGCAGGAACAGGCGCTGAAACAGAAGTTACTGCCATGGTCACTCATCTTGAAAAAGGAATGAAGTTTTGTTTATGGCATCCAGATGCCCGACCATGTTTAGCTTTAGTAGATCCAGAGTTAACTTTAAAATTACCAGCAAATCTTACTGCCTGGACCGGTATAGATGCAATGATACATGCAATTGAAGGTTATAGTGTTCCTATGTTTCATCCACTTTGTGATGGTTCTGCATTAGAAAGTTTGAATTTAATTTCAAAATCACTTTATGCAGCTGTCGAAGAACCTGATAATCTCTTAGCTAGAGGAGGTATGATCATAGGATCTTATTTGGGCGGAATAGCTTTCTTAAAAGGCTTAGGTTTAGTTCATGCAATTTCACATATGGTTGGTGCTGAATATAATACTCATCATGGATTGACTAACGCAATTATACTTCCTGCAGTCATGAAATATAATTTACCTGGATTAGAAGAAAAAGTAAAAAGAATGTCAGAGGCTATGCAATTTGAAAACCATTCAATTGAAAGTTTTCAAGACAACTTAAATATAATTCTAGATAGATTAAAAATCCCTAAAGGATTAAATGAATTGGGAGTCCCAGAAGATTGCCAAGAGAGAATAGCAAAGAAATCAATGTTAGACCAAGCTTATGGACAAAATCCCAAGAAGGCATCATTAGATGAGGTCAAGACTTTAGTTTTAGAGAGTATTAGACAAGCAAGATAGGTTTAATTAAGTGCTTGAAAATTTTTCTGTCCATCAAATAATTTCAAAAATAAAAAAAAGAGAAATTAAAGTAGCAGAGGTAGTAAATTTCTATTTAGAAAGAATAAAAAAATTCAACCCAAAATTAAATGCTATTATTTCACATATAGATGAAACGAAAATTACTGAAGAAGCAAAATTAAAAGATGAAGATTTTAATATTAATAATGACAAAGATGATATTTACGGTCTTCCAATTGCTGTTAAAGAATTATTTGATATTAAAAATGAGGTAACATGCTATGGATATAAAGAGTTATTAAAAAATATCCCAAAACAGGACTCTTTATTAGTAAATAATTATAGAAAAAACACAATTTTAATTGGTAAAACAAATCTCTCTGAATTTGCTGTTGGTTGTCATACTACTAACAGAGTTTATGGAGCCACCTCCAATGTTTATGATTATAGTAAGTCAGCAGGAGGGTCATCAGGTGGTGCAGCAGCAGCTGTTGCAGCTAATTTTATTCCTTTTGCAGATGGTACAGATATGATGGGATCTTGTAGAAATCCCGCAGCATTTGCAAATATTTATGGATTGAGACCAACACCTGGTGCGATTGCAGAAGATAGATTTGAAATTAAAAATTTAAAAGATTTTCCTTTAATGTCTACAACTGGATGTTTTGCTAGGACTCCTAATGACATGGAATTTTTATTTAATTATATAAAAGGGAAGAATGTAAAGGATAAATTATCTTTCGATCTTAAAGATATAAACAATAAAAAACTTTCAGATTTAAAAATTGGATGGTGCATTGATCTAAACGAACAATATAAGTATGAAGATGGAATTATAGACTTATGTGAAAATATTTTAAAAAAATTACAATCAAATAGTTTAAATGTTGAAAATTTAAAAACTGAAATTAACTCAGGAGAATTATGGTATTCTTGGATAACATTAAGAGCCAAAACATTATATGAAAACTTTTTGTTATATAATTTAAAAAATTTAAATGAATTACCTTCCCAAGCATATTGGGAATATGAAAAAGGGAGAAGCATCGAAACAAACGATGTTTTAAAAGCAATAGAAATAAGAAATAAATATATGGATAAAATTCAAAACCTATTTAAACATTATGATTTTTTAGCATTACCTTCGGCTCAATTATTTCCGTTTGAAAAGAACCTAAATAACCCAGAATTTATCAATAATAATAAAATTGACACTTATCATAGATATATGGAAGTCTATACATTATCAAGTTTGCTTGGTTTGCCAACTATATCTATTCCAGTAGGTTTTAATAATAAAGGGCTACCGATGGGAATGCAGATTATAGCAAATAGTAAAGAAGATAATAAAGTAATTAACTTTGCTAAATCTTATGAAGAAATTTTTAACTTTTCAAAATTTAAACCAGAATTAATGTAATTATAATGACTAGACATCCTCATCATTTTAAAATTTCATTTGCATTAGCTATTGCTGCTGGCTCATGGGGAATTTATTGGTTACCTCAAAGAATACTAGAAGATGGAGGCTTGACTGGTGGCTGGGGAACAATATCCCAAATGGCAGTTGGAATATTAATATTATCACCAGTCGCAATTTGGAGAGTTGTAAAAGGAAAGTCTATTGGATTGGAATTTCCTCTCACTGGTTTTTTTGTTGGAAGTGGATTTGTTTGTTATGCTCTTAGCTTTCTTCTTACTGATGTAGTTAAAGCATTAATCATGTTTTACATGATACCTGTTTGGACAACAATATTTGAAATTATATTTTTAAAAAAGAAATTTGGTTGGAAGAGGGTAATCACATTAGGTTTAGCACTAGGAGGTTTATGGATTGTATTCAGTCAAGAGAATATAATTCCGTTACCTCAAAATGCAGGGGATTGGTTGGCCCTTGTTGGAGGTGCACTATTTGGTGCTGGTTTAATTAGAATGGAAATAATTAAAACTGATGGCGTCTTTCCAATTATATTCACATTCTTTTTTTATGGAGGTTTAGCCAGTATACCTATTGGGTTATTCTTAGTAGATTATTTAGGACCAGTTCCATCAGTGGAGGTTATCATGTCAATGTCCACTTTTTTATTACTTATTTCGATATTTTATTTTATTCCTACAGGAGTAATAATCTTTTGGGCTCCAAGTAAATTAGGAGCCGGCTTATCATCTATTTTATTTTTAGCTGAAATAATTGTTGGTGTTATTAGTGCTAGTATTTTAACAAACGAACCTTTTGGTTGGAGAGAAACCCTAGGAAGTATTCTGATAATTCTCGGTGGTGTAATTGAAGTTGTATATGTTCCAAAATCAGAAAAGAAGTTAGCGTAATGAATATTAATGAATTATTGAAATCAAAAAAAAAAGTTTTCTTAGATGGTGGAACAGGTTCAGAAATTCAGAGACTTGGTGGAAAAATGGGACCAGCATTTTCTGGCTTAGCAAATGTTTTCTCACCAGAAATAGTAATCAAAGTACATGAAAGTCATATAAACGCCGGATGTGATATGATAACAACCAATACTTTTGGAACTGCAAGACATTGTCTTGAACCTTCAAATTTAGGAGATCAGACTATAAAAATTAACATTGATACAGTTAAGTTAGCAAGACAAGCAGTCAAAAATTCTGGAAAAAAAATTAAAATTGCTGGAAGCATGTCAACATATTTAGCTTTGGCTGAAAATGAATTTAGACCTGACACAAAATTTGTACCATCATTTGTAAATGAAGAAAAAAATTATAAAGAGCAAGCGAAGGTATTAAAAGAGGAGGGAGTCGAAGTGCTTATTCTTGAAATGCTTTTAGATATTGATCACGCTAAAATTTTGCTAAATGCAGCTTTGGAAACAGGTCTGCCTGTCTGGGTTGGATTAAGTTGCTGCATAAGTAAATTTGATGAAACCGTAGTAGGTAGAAATTTTAGAGCTGAAAAAGAGAGATCTATTATATATGACCCTTTAAAATATCCTGATGAGCCAAAATTTCTTCCTGAAGATAAAATTATAAATTTTGCTGAAATAATTAATTCACTCAAATCTATTGGTGGAGATGTTTATGGAATAATGCATAGTTGGTTTATTGATACAAAAGAGGGAATGAAAGTTTTAAAATCAAATTGGAATGGGCCAATTATGTTCTATCCAGAGATTCATAAATTTGACACTAGTACTATGCAGGCATTAATAACTGAAAATGAAATTGAATTTGTTGATAAGTGTTCTGAGCTAATAGACGATCAGGTAAAAATTATTGGGGGTTGTTGTGGCGTTACAGATAAACATTTAAAATCCTTGATAACAAAATTTTCTTAATTTAGTAATCTTTACTAATTATTTGGTCTATCATATTTACCATATCTTTTTTATATTTTTCATTTGTTGCAGATTTAGTCTCTAAAACAGAAAAAAAAGCAGCAACAACTTTTGTTTTCAAATTTATTCCTAAAAATTGGCCCCCATACCCAGAGTGACCAATCCAGTTACCACATTTCATTAATGAATTAACATAACAGACAAATTTATTCTTAGATAATTGAATGTATTTGTATCCCTCACTATTAATAGTTTTACTCAAAAAAGTTTTAGAACCAATATTTTTTCCATTTATACCTTTTCCAAACCTAGAAAAAAGTAAACCCATTCTTAAAAAATCTCTTGTAATTAAACTTCCACCTCCAGACATCCACGGTGTTCCAAATCTATCTGTACCTATATACAATCCTTCTTCAAATCCTGTTGCTTCAACTGTTTCCAACAGCCATTGTCTTAAACTTTTTTTACTTACTTTTTCTACAATTAACCCAATAACATCGGTATTAGCTGATTTATAATGCGCCAGATCAGTGTAATTTTTTAAATCTCTGCTTTTTAAAGATTTAATTGAATTTAAATATTGTTCCTGGCTTTGAATATTTTTGCCTTTAATCGGCAGTCTCCATCCTCCCACAGGCTCATGTAGAAATGAAGACGAATAAGCTTTTGTATAATCTTCGCTATATAGATTTACAATATTCATGTCTAAAACGTCTTTTACTTTTGCATTTGCATAACCACTGCCAATTTTTGGTAAGTAAAATGAAATTTTCTTATTTAAATTAATTAGTTTTCTGTCTATTAGCTCCCCTACAAATAAATGTATAAACATTTTTGTAATTGACATAATTGTTTGAGGCTGATTTGTAGAAAAGTCTTTTGCGTACTGCTCGAATAAAATATCCTGATCTTTACCAACTATTAGAGAGCAAAAAGCTTTATTTTTAGTTACCTTTTTTACAGAAGGTAATTTACCTATTCTCTTATTAATTTTTTTTTTTAATTTTAGAACAAAATCTGATCTAAGGTATATTCCATATCTATTAATTTTATATAAATTTCTAAAACCCAACCTTCTTTTATTTGGGAGATTCCATTGAGCTTTATTATCTTTTCTTGTAACTAATTCTGGATTTTTTTCTGAAATAATTTTTTTCAAATTAGTATTTTTTATCCAAACTTAAGAGATTTATTTTTCTCGTACTTTTGATGATAGCCTTCTGCCTTACAATAGTTTTTTTCTTTGGAAATCTTTGTAGTAACTTTTCCGTTTAATTTCTCATTCATTTCTTTTAAAATTTTCTCTGCTGTATTTTTTTCATTATCATCATTATAAAATATCTCAGAACGATATTGAATTCCTACATAAGTACCTTGCCTATTTTTTTGAGTTGAGTCATGGAGTTTAAAAAATAATCTGACCATATCTTCATAGCTTAAAATATTTTCATCATATTGAACTTTAACTACTTCTATGTGACCTGTATCTCCACCACAAACTGCTTTGTAAGTGACATTGGGATCATCACCTCCGCAGTAACCACATTCGGTAGATAATATCCCTTTTATACCATCGTATTTAGTTTCGTCCCAAAAACAACCAATACCACCAATAAACGTTTTCATAATTTTACAATATATTATTGCTTCAAAATTGAAACAGCTTTTATCTCTTCAACTCCTATACTGCAACAACCACCAATGATTTTAACACCTTTGCTAACCCATTTTTTTGCAACTTCCAAATAATCATTAGGTGAAAAATCATCTACAAACTTCCAATTTGGTTTTTCGTAAAAGCCTTTATTAGGGTAAGCACCGATAACTCCATTATAATTTTTTAATGCTGTATCTAAAGCTGCACTTGTTGTTTTAATATCTGAGTGAGCAATTAAAATTGGACCATTATGTAATTTATTAAAACTTTTCAACGACTCTTCTAAATCCTGGTAAATTTCAGTTTTATTCTTAACATCATCATAGCCAAGTGTAATATTTTTTGTATTCTGATTTATTACACAAGAAATAGAAAGCCAAACAGGCAACCTTATATTTGAAGAACACTCAAGCATAGTTTCCACAATTTCTGCTTGAGATGTCATTGCTTCTAAAATTATTAAATCAACACCTTCATTTGATAAAATTTTAATCTGTTCATTAAAACTTGGCTTCATACTCTTTGTTCCAAGTTTAATAAAACTTCCATAACTTGAAACACTACCTGCTAAACAAACGCTTTTTTTAGAATTATCAATTGCTTGTTTTGCAATTTGAACTGCTTGTTTATTAAATAATTCAATTGAGTCTTCATATCCATGTTTTCTGAGAGAAATCGGAGTAGTTGCATAAGTATTTGTTGTAATAACATCAGCACCTGCATCAATATAATTTTCATGAACTTCTTTTAGAAATTCTGGGCTATCTACTGAACATTTTCCACACCAAAGGTTTTTATCCATTTTAGCTCCTTTTTTTTCAAGTTCGGCACCTATACCTCCATCAAGTAAAATCATTTTTCCTTGATCGATTTTTTCTTGAATTAAAGTGTAAGACATTAATTGTTTGTGAAAGCACAAATTTTATTATTATCAAGATCTCGAATATATGAATAGTAAACTCCAGAACCTTCTGGTCTTTCACCTCCAGCTCCCTCACTTTTTCCACCTGCCTTAAGTCCAATCTCATGAAACTTGTCAACTATTTCTCTTGATGATGTAATAAATGAAACTTGCGTTCCATTTCCATTAGTTGCCTCTTTCTTATTTACAGGTTTAGTCACATAAAACTCTATAGTTCCATCACCATTTTTTTCTGTGTAACCGGCGCAAACTTCATCTTTATAATTTCTTTCTAAATTTAAAACTTTTAAGACTTCATCATAAAAAATTATTGCTTTATCTAAGTTATTGGTTCCCACCATCACATAACCAAGCATTTTAATTTTTCCATTCAGTAATAGTTTTTACCTCAAGATATTCATGCAATCCCCAGGTTCCACCTTCACGTCCATTTCCAGATTGCCTATATCCACCAAAAGGAGTTCCAGAGTCTGCTGCTTTATGATTTACATATACAATTCCAGACCTTAATTTTTTTGAAACTCTTTTTGCCTTTTCTTTATCCTCTGTTTGTAAATAGTTTCCTAATCCATATTCTGTGTCATTTGTAATTTGGATAGCTTCCTCTTCATTTTCAAAAGGAATGATTGACAATACTGGTCCAAATATTTCCTCTTTAGCAATTCTCATATTATTATTAACGTCAGTGAATACTGTAGGCTTAATAAAATAACCTTTCTTTAAGTCTTCAGGTTTATCAGGACCACCTGCTACTAAAGTAGCACCTTCTTCAATTCCACTATTTATTAAACTCTGAATTTTATCAAATTGAATTTTTGAAATTACAGGTCCTATGTGATCACCAGCTTTTGAAGCAAGATCAACTTTAATTTTATTAGCTTCGTCTGCAGCTTCTTCAACAGCTCTTTTATAAATTGATTTTTCAACAAGCATTCTAGTTGGAGCATCACATGATTGACCTGAATTACTCATTACGTTTCTAATGCCATCTCTAACTGCATCAGGATATGCATCAGCAAAAACAATATTTCCACCTTTGCCACCAAGTTCAAGACAAACTCTTTTTATAGTTTCTGCAGCATTCTTTGTAATTAATTTTCCAGCTCTAGTAGATCCTGTAAATGAGACCATATCAACATCAGGATGTCCTGACAGGTCAGTTCCAACACCAGGCCCATCACCATTCACTAGATTAAACACTCCAGCTGGAAATCCAGCCTCATCTATCATCTCTGCAAATAACATTCCTGACAATGGTGCAATTTCAGATGGCTTAAGTACCATTGTACATCCAGTAGCAAAAGCTGGAATTACTTTTAAAGCAATTTGATTTATAGGCCAATTCCAAGGAGTAATTAATCCGCAAACTCCTATTGGCTCATATACAATATGATTAGTAGATCCTTTATCAAAACCTGGCTCGAATTCGAAATCTTTTAATCTTTTTATAAAGTCTTCTATGTGTCCTGCGCCAGAAGATGTTTGATTAGCTGAACACCAATCTTTAGGACAACCAAGCTCTGTAGTAATAGCATCAGTCATATCATCCCATCTAGAATTATAAATTTTTAATAATTTTTCTAATAAATTTAACCTTTCTTCTTTTGTAGTTTCTTTCCAAGTCTCAAATGCAGATTTTGCCGCTTTGACTGCAGCATTTGTATCATCAGAGCTTCCAAGACTTATAATTGCACAAACTTCTTCTGTTGATGGATTAATAACTTCACATTCATTCTTGTTTACTGGCTCAACCCATTTGCCATTGATATAAAACTTTTTTTTATCTAACATTTTTATTTCAAAATTAATTTTTCTTATTATACGTTTATTTACTCTTACCATTCAAGAAATTAGATGCAGTTTTTAAATTTTAATGATTAATCAATATGTGGTGGTATATTGTATTTATGAAATCACAAAAAATAGAACCAAAGTTTGAAAATAACCAAAATGCACGTATTGGACTTATCGCTTTAGCAACCGATCTAGTGATTGAAAAAGATTTTATAAGTGTAATTAAAGATAAAAAAATAGATTTTTTTGTAAATAGAATAGAATGTTACAACCCCTTAACCAAAGAAAATTTGATCAAAATGTCAGAGAATATTACTCAAGTAACAAAAGATATCTTGCCAGAGCAAAAATTAGATTGTGTTGTATATGCTTGTACATCAGGAACTATTGCAGCAGGATACGATAATATTAAAAATAAAATACAAGCAGCAAAACCTGAGGCAAAACTCTCAACACCAAGTACAGCAGCTTTGAAAGCATTGAAAAAATTAAATATTAAAAAACTTTCTATATTTACGCCTTATAGTAAAAAGGTTAATGATGATGTTGTTGATTATTTTAAATCATCTGGTTTTGAAATCACCTCAAATTCATACTTTGATATTCATTCTGACATGGAGATTGGTAAAGTAGATCAAAATTATCTGTTTGATGTGCTAATAAATTTAGATGTAAGTGAGGCAGATGCTTTATTTGTATCTTGTACCGCTTTACCAGTTCTACCCTTGATACAAAAATTAGAAGATAAACTAGGAATACCAGTTCTTTCAAGTAACCAAGTTTTAATCTGGGAGTCTTTAGAAAACATCGGCGAAAATAAATCTGTAAAAGGATTTGGAAGACTGTTTGATTAATTTATGTCTTTTTCAAAAGAGGAATACAAACAAAGACTATTAAAAGTTCAATCTCTGATGAGAGAGAAAAAAATTGATTTAATTATTTCTCATGACACAAATAACATGAATTATCTTACAGGCTACGATGCTTGGTCTTTTTATTATGCACAATGTGTATTAGTGCATGTTGATTCAAAAGAACCAATTTGCTTTGTTAGAGACCAAGACGCAGGCGGGGCGTATATAAAGACCTATTTAAATAAAGATAATATAATTGTTTATGATGAGAGTTATATTCATACTTGGCCAAAACATCCTTATGATTACTTGACCAAAGTAATCAAAGAAAAAAAATGGGATAAACTGTCTATTGGAGTTGAAATGGATGCTCATTATTTTACAGCTTTTTGTTATGAAAAGATTAAACAGGGATTACCAAATGCAAACATTATCGATTCTGATCGACTAGTTAATTGGGCTAGATTAATTAAATCTAATGCAGAGATAAATTATATGAAGTCTGCTGCTTTAATTTCTCAAAAAGGAATGCAAACTGCAATGGAAGTAATTAAACCTGGTACAAGACAATGCGATGCTGTTGGAGAAATTCAAAAGTCTTTATTTTATGGTACAGAAGAATTTGGAGGTGAATATTCTAGTATCGCAACGCTTCTTCCAACTGGAAAAGGTACATCTGCTTCACATTTAACAGCAACCCAAGATAAATTTATTGAAGGTGAAGCAACTATAATTGAACTTTCAGGTGTTTATAAAAGATATCACGCACCTATGGCTCGAACAATTTTATTAGGCAAACCTGATCAATTAAAAATAGATACAATGAATAAAACTATAGAAGCTTTACAAGCTGGAATTAATGCTACTAAACCTGGAAATACAGCAAATGATGTTGCTCAAGCTTTTTGGAAAATTTTAGATAAATATGGTATCGAGAAGAAATCAAGAACGGGTTATTCAATAGGCATTGGGTATCCACCAGATTGGGGAGAGCATACTTTAAATATTTATAAAGGTGATATGACAGTACTTGAACCAAATGTTTGTTTTCATATGATTGCAGTAATGCAGTTTGGTGATTGGGGAGTAGAGGCATCAGAAGCAATCCGAGTTACCGACAATGGTTGTGAATTATTCTGTAATTTTCCAAAAGAGCTACATATAAAGAACTATTAGCTATTGATAATTAACTTCTTAAATGTTTTAAACTCTCAATGTCAAAAAATACAGAATTCGTTAAGTTTGATAAAGTTGATAAAAGTTACGATGGTAAAGTCTTAGTAGTAAAAGATTTAAATCTTAATATCTCCGAGGGCGAGTTTATTACTATGCTTGGTCCATCTGGTTCAGGAAAAACAACTTGTTTAATGATGTTAGCTGGATTTGAAACCCCAACTAATGGCGAAATTTATTTAGACTCTAATCCTATTTCAAATATTCCACCACATAAAAGAGGAATTGGAATGGTTTTCCAAAATTATGCATTATTTCCTCATATGACAGTTTATGAAAATTTAGCATTTCCTTTAAGAGTAAGAAAAGTTCAAAAAGATGACATTGATAAAAAAGTAGATAAAGCTTTATCGATGGTTTCTCTTTCAGGATTTGAAAGTAGGATGCCTGCACAATTGTCGGGTGGACAACAACAAAGGGTAGCTGTTGCAAGAGCTCTAGTATTTGATCCAGCTGTAGTTTTAATGGATGAGCCCCTTGGAGCTTTAGATAAAAACTTAAGAGAAAGTATGCAATACGAAATTAAACATATCCATGAAAATATTGGTGTTACTGTAGTTTACGTTACACACGATCAAGGAGAAGCATTAACAATGTCAAATAGGATTGCAGTGTTTAATGATGGTAAGGTTCAACAATTATCAAGTCCTGATAAATTATATGAAGAGCCAGTTAATTCTTTCGTTGCAGAGTTTATAGGTGAAAATAATACTTTTGGCGGAGAAGTGACGGACATTTCAAAAAATGTTTGTAAAGTTAAACTACAAACTGGTGAAATTTTAGCTAATCCAATTTCAGTTAATTCCAAAGGTGACAAAACGACAGTTTCAATAAGACCAGAGAGAGCATTGATAAATCCAAAAGATAAAATGGATAATAATCAAACTGGAAAAATTGAAGAAGTTATCTACCATGGTGACCACACCAGAGTAAGATTAGATCTTCTGGGCAATAAACAATTTATTTTAAAAGTTCCAAATAGCTCAAATGAGCTAGATTTAAAATTGGGAAATGAGATTAAAGTAGGATGGAACAGTCAAGACGCTAGAGCTCTAGATCCTAAATAATTTCCTAAATATCCTTGTATTCCTATAACAAAATGGCCTGTTGACTCTGAATTTCGTTTTTGTTGTACTTAGTTTATATAAATTAATTTATATTAAACGTTTAAACGGAGGATAAATGAAAAAATTAAGTAAATTATTACTTGCTCTTTCTTTTGCTCTTTCAATAACTTCATCTGCATTTGCGGTTACAGTAGCATCTTGGGGTGGAGCTTATACAGAGTCTCAAAAGCTTGGGTATGGTGATCCAACTGCAAAAGCTCTTGGTGTTGATATCAACTGGGTAGACTATTCAGGTGGATTGTCTGAGATTAAAGCTCAAAAAGAAGCAGGTGCAATTACTTGGGATATTATCGATGTATTCGCATTTGATACTATCAACGGATGTGACGAAGGAATTTTCGTTGAATTCGATTTTGACAAAGACTTCCCTGCAGCTCCAGATGGAACTCCTGCAAGTGAAGATTTCTTTGCTCCAATGCCGAGTAAATGTGCTGTAGGAAACATTTTATATTCATGGAATTACGCATACGATAATAGAGCGTTCGATGGAAAAGCACCTTCAACTATTAAGGACTTTTTCAACACTAAAAAATTTCCAGGAAAAAGAGCAATTTATAAATCTGCTCTTACAAACCTAGAAATCGCTTTAGCAGGTGACGGTGTTTACATGGGTAAAGGTGGATCTGAGATCTACAAATTACTAGAAACTGAAGCTGGTGTTAACAGAGCAATGAATAAAATCAAAGAGCTTTGCACAGATCCAAATGGTGGATGTGTGTTCTGGTCAGCTGGTGCTCAACCACCAGAATTATTAGTTGCTGGTGAAGTTGTAATGGCAACTGGTTGGAATGGAAGATTTTTCAACGCTGAAGTCGGTGAAGGTGCTCCAATTACGCAAGTATGGGATGGACAAGGTCTTGACTATGAATATTTCGCACTTGTTAAAGGTGGACCAGATGAAGCAAATGCTAAAAAAGCTTTAGCAATGATGACTAACACTGAAATGTTAGCTGGAAGTGCTAAATATATTGCATATGCTCCATACAGATTATCATCTTTAGAAATTATCAAAGCAAATGAGCCTTGGTACAAAGATGGTAAAACTGAAATGATGCCACAAATGCCAACTGCTCCTGCAAACACTAAAAAATACTTTTTAGTTGATCCATTTTTCTGGGCTGATAACGGTACAGAACTTGGTGAGAAGTGGGAAGCTATGAAAGCTGGTCTATAAAAGAGTATAAAAGACTAGAATAATATAATATATATAGGGCGACTTTTTTAAGTCGCCCTTTTTATTTATGAGCAGCGAAACAAAACAAATACTTACAACTGACGGAATTCCTTTAGAGATAAGCTTAAAAAAAGCTGAAAGGAAAAACAAAATTAAAGCATTTTTACTTGTAGCTCCTTTATTATTATTTTTGATCATCACTTACATTTTTCCAATTGGAGAAATGTTCACAAGAAGTATTGATGATAAAATGATCACAAATATGCTTCCAAAAACATTTAAGTCCATGGAAACATGGGATGGTAAAGAACTTCCATCCGAGGAAGTATTTGCTTCATTTTTATCTGATTTTAAAATTCTTGTGGAAAAAAAAGAACACGGAAAATTAGCTCAAAGACTTAACAAAGAGAAAAATGGGTTTAACACCATTACAAAAAAATTATTCAGACAAGTAAAAAGAAATAAAATTGACGAGACGCAAAGTATTAAAGAACAAATAATGAAAGTTCATAAGAGATGGAGAAATGTAGAATACTGGCAAGCAATTAAAAGAACTGCACCTCCTTATACCTCAGCTAAATATTTAAAAGCTATGGATATGTATTTGAATGAAGATAACAAAATTACTCAAGTTAGTGAGGACAGAAGAATACATAGAATTCTATGGTTGAGAACAGTAGAGGTTGCTTTCTTTGTTACTGTTTTTTGTTTTTTAATGGGTTACCCAATAGCCCATTTACTAGCAACACTCCCAATGAAGTACAGTAATTTATTAATGATTTGTGTTCTTCTTCCATTTTGGACATCATTATTAGTTAGAACAGCTAGCTGGATGATTTTACTTCAACAACAAGGAGTAGTTAATGATTTCTTTGTAATGATTGGCCTTGTGTCAGACGATAATAGGCCAGAAATGATGTACAATAAAGTTGGAACTTATGTTGCAATGACACAAATTCTATTACCATTTATGGTTTTACCACTCTATAGTGTAATGAAAACTATCTCCCCAAGTTTAATGAGAGCAGGTAAATCTCTTGGTGGAACTCCTTTCGTAGCATTTTGGAAAGTATATTTTCCATTAACAATACCAGGTATTGGGGCAGGTTGTCTTTTAGTTTTTATTTTAGCAATTGGATACTACATTACACCCGCATTAGTAGGAGGAGCATCAGGAACCTTAATTAGTAACCAAATTGCATATCATATGAAAACCACTTTAGATTGGAGTTTTGCTTCAGCGATGGGACTTATGTTGCTTGGAGGAGTTTTGGTTATCTATTGGCTTTATAATAAATTAGTTGGAGTTGATAATATTAAGTTAGGTTAGTATGGCATTACCAAAGTATACAGAAACTAGATATAGAATTTGGCACTACTTTTACATTGCTATATGCACTTTTGTTTTTATTTTTTTAATAGCGCCTTTATTTGTAATATTTCCATTATCATTTAATGCTGAAGAGTTTCTTGTTTTTTCAGAGGGGATGAAGAATTTAGACCCAGATGCTTTTTCTTTAAGATGGTACAAAGATATGGTTTACGGTACAAAAAATCCATGGGGTCTTGCTGCAAAGAATAGTTTTATTATTGCTATATTTGCAACTTTAGGCTCAGTAATTTTAGGAACGGTTGCTGCATTAGGTTTGAGTAGCAGACACATGCCTTTTAAAGGAATAATAATGGCAACTTTAATTTCACCTATGATAGTTCCACTTATTATATCTGGTGTTGCAATATTCTTCTTTATGGCAAAGGCAGGTTTAGCGGCAACTCATACAGGAATAGTTTTAGCTCATATAATTTTAGGAACACCTTTCGTTGTAATAACTGTTACTGCAACATTATCAGGTTTTGATCATAGTGTGACGAGAGCAGCAGCCAGTTTAGGCAGTAATCCAGTAAATACATTTATGAAAGTAACCCTTCCGTTAATTTTACCAGGTGTAATATCAGGAGGTTTATTTGCTTTTGTAACTTCTTTTGATGAAGTTGTAGTCGTTTTATTTTTAGCGGGTCTTGAAAACACAACAATTCCAATTCAAATGTGGACAGGTTTAAGAGAACAATTAAGCCCGACAATTCTAGCAGTTGCTACATGTTTAATCGTTTTATCAACCTTAATATTGATTAGTGCTGAATTATTAAGAAGAAGATCGGAACGTTTAAGAGGAATTAATAGATAATTAATTTACCGACTCGATTACTGTCGCAATACCCATACCTAAACCAATACATTGAGTAGATAAAGCATATTTCTTATTTTCACGTCTGAGCAAATCTGCAGCTTTGCCAGTAATTCTAGCCCCTGTTGCTCCTAGAGGATGACCGAGTGCTAAGGCTCCACCATCTAAATTAGCTTTCTTTTGATCGATACCAAGATCTTTTAAACATGCTATTGATTGAGATGCGAAAGCTTCATTAATTTCCACAATATCAATATCATTAATTGATAAATTTGCTCTCTCTAATGCTTTTTTAGTTGCTCCTATAGGTCCAAGCCCCATCACATCAGGCTCACACCCTTTAACTCCAGTAGCAACAATTCTACCTAAAATCTCTAATCCATTTTCTTTTGCATAGCTTTCTTCACATATCAATGTTGCTGCTGCTCCATCGGTAAGAGGCGAGGATGTTGCTGCTGTAACAGTTCCTTTTTGATCAAATGCAAGTTTTAAACCATCTAAAGTTTCTTGATTGCTTTTTGGACGTATGTTTCCATCTTTTGTGCAGCCAGCGATTTCAACTATTTCATTTTTAAATTTACCATTAACTTCAGCTTCATTAGCTTTTTGATGACTTTGAATTGCAAACTCTTGTTGTTCAGTTCTTGAAATTTTATATCTCTTCGCAACATTTTCAGCAGTTATACCCATTGAAAAATAAACATTTGGATTTTCTTTATCTGTGTAAGGATAAGGTATTGGTTCAAAGCCAGTTGTAACTCTAGTCATACTTTCAACACCTCCGCATACAAAAACTTTACCTGCGCCCATTGCTATTTTACCGGCTGCAACATGAATAGCTTCCATAGATGAACCGCACCATCTATCAACGGTCATTCCTGATGTATGTATTTCCATTCCAGATAAAAATGTTGTGAGCTTCCCAATATTAAAACTCTGCTCTCCAACTTGGAAAGCACAACCAACAACAATATCTTCTATATCAGCAGGATTTACTTTTGTTTTAGATACAAGATTTTTAACTACTTCTGCAAACATATTTACAGGCTTAACGTCAATTAATTCACCTTTTCTTGCCATTGTAAAAGGTGATCTTGAATATCCTGCTATAACTGCTCTTTTCATATAAGTCTTATACCCACTAATTTTTATTTTGAAAATGGTAAAGAGGACACAATTCCTTTTCTTAATTTGTTATCTGGAGTGTGCACTAAAACTTCTGACCCTATTTTACAAAATTCATTTAAAATCATGGATAAACCAATATTTTTTTTGAATTTTGGAGAATAAATCCCTGAGGTAATTTTACCAATTAATTTCTTATCTTTTGAATATAGTGGAAAAGGAATTGAACATGGAGGACAATCTACACCATTAAATATTACTCCTTTTAATTTTTGTTTTACACCTTGTTTTTTAATCTTCTCTAAAGCATTTTTCCCAATGAAATCATGATTGCTTTTGTCACTACAATATTTCTCTAAGTTACATTCAATTGGATTATTTTCTTTCGTAAAATCATTTCCATATGACATTAATCCTGCTTCTATTCTATCAATTAAATTTGGGCATCCTGGAGCAATGTTAAATTCTTTCCCTGCTTTCCATATTATATCCCAAATTTTTTCTCCCATCTCATTTTTGTCGAAGTAATCTTCAAAGCATTTAAAATAAATCTCAAATCCATCTTGTTTGCTATATCCTGATCTCGCAATAACTTGTTTAGTTCCCAAGAAATCAAATATTCTAAAATTAAAAAATTTTAATTTTCTAATATCTTCTCCGAATATTGATGCCATCAAATCTTCAGACTTCGGACCTTGTACTGCAAGAGGATATACATCTGGTTCTGTTATGCTTACATTTAGATTTAAACCAACTGCAATACCTTTTGCCCAAAGCAATACATCAGAGTCTGCTATTGAAATCCAAAACATATCATCATCTAACTTTAACAACACTGGATCATTTATCATTCCGGCATTTTCATCTATCATAGGAATATAAAAACATTTTCCAGTCTCCATATTTTTCAATGATCTTGGAGTCATTTTTTGTACTAGTAAACTAGCGTCTGGACCTGATATCTGAACTTGTCTTTGACAAGAAACATCCCATAGCTGAACATGTTCATTTAAATGCCAATAATCATCCTCAATAGATTTCTGAAATCTTTTTGGTAAGAGCATATGATTTACAACAGTAAAATCAGTTACACCACATTCTTCAACTTTTTTGGTGTAAGGAGTTCTTCTTATTCTCCTAGACATATTTAGTTTTGTGCTAATTTTGCTTTGTATCAACGAAGCCATATATTATTTTGACCACCACACTGTATAGCTGTTAGGAGAAATTATTATTGGCAAGTGATAATTTTTTTTATTATCTGTCATATTAAATTTTATGACTATTTCACCCACAATTTTTTTCTTTTTAAAGTATTTTTTAATATCACAAATCATTTCATAATCGCATTTACAATCTTTTTTGCTAAGATTGAAATGCTGAGTAATCCTACCATTTCCATCAGTCTTTGTATTCAAAAAAAGTTTTTTTAATTTTGAGGATTGTATTTGATAAATCTTTACTTTGACGTTGCTTGCATGATTTCCATCAGAACCATTCAATAAATGTGAGCTAAATTTTGCCATTCTACTCTATTGACGATTTCTCTCTCTTGCTGGCCACAGCAGCAACAATTGGACTTAATACTGGTTTAGCTTTTACATTTACACAAGCAGTTTTACCGCTTGCAATAGCTCTTTTTAGTGCTGGACCCAATTCTTCTCTTTTCGTTACTAATTCTCCATGACCACCAAAGCCTTCAAATATACTGTGGAAAGGTATATCTCTAAAGTCTGTTGCAACTCTTTTTCCGCTTTCAAATAACCTTTCTTGTTGTTGACCAATTGATGCTAAGCCACCATTATTGTCAATAACAACAACGATTGGTTTCTTTTCAAAAAATGCAGTTTCTATTGACATGCCTCCAGATAAAAAGGCACCATCTCCACTAATTAAAATTACATTCGATTTGGGGTTATTATTTTTTGCAGATAATGCAAATGATACACCAACACCCAGCATACTAAATGTGCCTGGATGTAAAATTCCACCCAATTTTTTTCCTTGAGCTCCAGCTAAATTTATTGCGATCTCCGACCAGAAATGAGTATTTCCTCCATCAATTATAAGCCAATCTTTCTCATCCATTACGTCTTGAACGTCTAACGCTAATTGGAGTGGATGAATTTTTCCACCATTTTTTTTTGCTTTATCTGCTTCAATTTTTAATTCATTTAAAGATTTATCTACCCAATCTTTCTTTTTATTTTTATTATCTTGAAACCAACTATTTCCTAAATTCCATTTATTATTTTTCTTTAAATTACATAGAGTATCCAAAAATACTCCTGGATCACATAAAAGGTTATGATCAGCTGCTCTATTAAACTCAATTTCTTCATGAGAACCGTTAATACAGACTAAAGTTGTTGTTTTTGGAATGAAAGGAGGGTTACCAAAATTCATTTGATTATCTAATCTTGCACCAATCATTAAAACTAAGTCTGAGTTATGTAATGCAAATTCTGAGGGCGGATATTGGTGAATATCTGCCAAACCCATATATGCATTTGCTTCTTCTCCTAAAAGCTTTTGATGGTATGGCACATTAAAAACTGGAATATTTAAACTTTCACCTGCATTTTCTAAATTTTTTTCTGAGTTTGACCACCAAACACCATGACCTCCAATTATGACAGGTTTTTTTGCATTACAAGCTAGCTCAAGTATTTCTGATAGAGCATTTGGATCTGGCCATGCTTTAGCAACTGGTTTTGTTTTATGTGAAAATGGTCTTTCTTCAAGTCCAACACTTTCCTCAAATGAAGAAAACATTATATCTACAGGTAAACTTAGGTGAACAGCCCCAGGATATCCATTCGTTGCAATTCTATAAGCTTTATCAACAAATTCTCTAATTCTTGTTCCATCTGTAATACTTGCGCTATATTTTGTAAGAGGAGCAGCAATAGAAACATCATCAATTTCTTTAAAGCCACCTGAGCCTTGTCTTTTTAAACTACTTGATCCAGTTATATAAATTATCGGTGTTCTTTCTCCCCATGCTTCCATCATGGATGGTACTGCATTTGCAAAACCTTCTGGCCCAACCAAACATACAGATGGTTTTCTTGTAATTCTTGTGTGTCCATCTGCTAAGTGTCCAGCTATTTGTTCATGAGGACAATTAACTACATCAATTTGACATTCCATGAAACCTTCAATTGCAGGATTACAAAACCCACCGGATAGAGTAAAAACTTTATTAATACCTTTATCTTTTAATGCTCTTGCAATTAATGCCCCACCTCTTATTTTTTTTTCCATATTAGTAAGTTGTATTCATAAAAAGTTTCTGTTCAATTATATCAGAAGAAACTTCATTAATATCATTTAATCCAACCAAACCTAGTGTTGTGCTTGTTTCTTCTTTAATTATATCTACAATTCTTCTTAACCCGCTAGCTCCATCAGCTCCCATTGCATACATTACAGGTCTTCCAATCATTGAAAAATCTGCTCCTAAAGCTAATGATCTTACAATATCACTACCACTTCTTATTCCACTATCAAATATAATTGGAAAATTATTTCCTACTGCTTCTCTAATAAAAGGTAAAATATTTATTGCTGCTGTGGCACTATCTAATTGTCTACCTCCATGATTTGAAACTTGTATGGCATCAGCACCCATTTCTTTAATTTTGATTGCATCATCTGATGACATGACACCTTTTACAATTAATTTACCTTTCCATTTATTTCTTACTCTTTTTAGAGTTTCCCAATCTGTTTTTCCTCTACTTTCTTTTCTTTTAAAAATACCTTTTCCACTTTTTGAAGTTTCGTAATTCATTGGCTTTGGTATTCCATTAAGCAATGTAGATATTGACCAAACTGGATGTGTTGCAAAATCAAAAAATTGTTTAGGTCCAATTTTAAATGGATATGAAAATCCATTTTTATCATCTCTAGTTCTTCTTGATAAAACCGGAACATCAACTGTAAGTATAGCTACCTCATAGCCAGTTTTTTCTGCTCTATCTAGCAATTCCATGACAAAGGCTTCATCTTGAAAAATATAAAGTTGAAGCCATGAATGACCTTCTGAAAGCTCATACATTTTTTCTAAGGTTGTTGTAGAAGCCATCGATACACAGGTTGGTATGTTATTTCGTGCACTCTCTTTTGCTAACATAGAATCTGCACCTGGCCATGAAAGATTTGTCATACCCATTGGGGCAAATCCAAAAGGATAGTCATATTTAAATCCAAGAATATTTTTTTTTAGTTTTCTTTCCTCTACATTTCTTAGAACTCTTGGCTCAAGACGTATTTGATCTAAAGCAAAACTATTTATTTCTGATAATTTTTCATCTCCTGATGCACCATCAATAAAATCATAAACTAGCTTTGGTAATCTTTTCCTCGATAGTTTTTTTGCATCTTCAATGCTAAAAATTTTGTTACTGGCTTTAATATTGTCCATTTAGGTTTTTTATATATGTTTTTAAACTTATCTTATCATTTCTAGTGACATAATAAGCGTCATGATTAATTCTTGAAGAATAAACCTCAGAAGGAATTCCGTCAATAAAAAGCACAGCTACACCATCATCAATAGCTATTCCATCTGGCAAATTTCCAACTTTAATTTCTGAAATAAATTGTTGAAGTCGATTATTATCTGAAGAATGCGGTGTGCAACTTCCCTCTAAAAAATTTATTCCTTTTAATGGACTCAACTTTTTATTGACTGAATCTGATAATATCCAATCAAACCAACAGACGGCTCCTGCGCTTATTCCACTTAGAATTATTCCTTTTTCATATGCATCTTTAAAGTCTTTGATAAGATTATGTCTTTTCCAAATATTAATCATGTCAGAGGTATTACCACCTCCCACATAAATTATATCTTTGTTCAACAGCCATTCATTAAAACCTTCAACACTAGAACAGAGATTAAAATGAGATAATTTAAATTTTTGTGATTTAAATCTTTTATAAAAAAGATCGATCTTTTCTTGATTATCATTGCTAGCCGTAGGTAAAAAACCGATATTGATTTTTGATTTATTAACTTGATTTATAACAAATTCATCCAAGTCTTCATCTGATGAGTGTGTAAATCCTCCACCACCAATTGCTATTATTATTTTTTTATTCCTGACCACGGAGAAGGACCTGTTGGAATATCGATTTTTAAACCTCTTACAATTTCATTTTTAAAGTCATACATTGGTAAGGTGCATATCTCACCTTTATGAATTTTATTATCATTACAATTAACATCCACTATTAATCCTGGTTTATGTTTTGTAGAATTCATTAAAACTATTCCAACACCACATTTTTGAAAAGGTGACCAAGTGCTAGATGTAATTTTTCCAATTATTTCATTATTAAATTTTATGTAAGTTCCTTTTAAACCTGTTCCATTCTCTACTCGTATTCCCCAACATCTTTTTTCTTTATCAGCAATCATCAATGCTGATTTTCCAATAAAATAATTTTTTTTTAAATCGACATATTTACCTAAACCAACATCATATGGATTTGTTTCATGATTAAAGTCTTGCCCAGCTGATAATAATCCAGATTCTATTCTTTTACATCTGAAACCAGGGGTGCCTGTGAGTATCATTCCCATTTTTTTTCCTTCTTCAAGAATATAATCCCCAACTTTTTCAGTATTATTATTTTTTCTAAAATAAATTTCCCAACCAAGTTCATTACTAAATCCTGATCTACTTATGATTACTTTTTCATTAAGTATAGTAATTTCTTTCCAATCAAAATATTTCCAATTATCAGGGAAAGTTTCTTTACTTAAAACTTTTAAAAGATCCATAGATTTTGGTCCCTGAATTTGACTTACCCAAACGTCTGGGTCAGAAATTTTTACATTAAGATTATCAGTGTGAGCTTTATACCATGAAAAAAGATCACCATCAGCTTGAACAAACCAAAATTTGTTTTCTTCAAGTTTTAGCAAAACTCCATCTGTCAGCATGCCTCCGTCATTGTAACAAGCAAATTGGTATGAGCATCTTCCTACTTTTACTTTTGAGATATCTCTTGTGAATATTTTTTGTAAAAGTTTTTCTGCATCTGGACCAGAAATTTCATATGGATGTTCACCAGTATGACGAAAAATTACCTCTTGTCTTACTTTCCAATACATTTCATCAGCGGTAGCGTGTGAAAGTACTTCTGGATTTAATCTCCCAGCATAAAAAGAATACTCGGGATCGTAAGGAAGTTCTTGATATGCTAAAGGATGTATTCCTACAGTTCTTGCAAGTTCAACAACTTTATTATCATTGGATTTTAAAGGTTTTACTGAAAATCTGACTTTGTTTAATTCGTTCTGCATTTATAATTTAGAAAAAGTGTATATTAATTAAAATATCTATTCAATTAGTAGATGAATCACTACATTTTGCATGTTGTTATCTAGTTCTGGAATTGTTATCTTTTTAATTATTTAAACAACTAAAGAAAAAGAGGGAACTTATGAAATACATACTTAAAGTTTTTTCAGCGACTTTTATGTCTCTGATATTATCTTTTTCTATTGCCAATGCATCAAGTGGAGTATTTAAAGTATCACATGATCTTGGATTTGGAAAAGATACTAACTTAGATGCCATAACAAAGGGGCGTTTGTTTCAAGTTGTCATCAAAACACAAAATAGATTAGTAAGACCTGATATGAACGGTGTTCCATCACCTTCATTATCAACAGATTGGAGTGCTAATTCTGATGCAACTGAATGGACATTTAATTTAAGAAAAGGAATATATTTCCATGATGGATCAGCATTTGATGCTCCGGATGTAAAATATTCTCTAATGAGAGCTAAAGATCCTGATATCGGATCTCCGGTAAGAAAAAGTTTAAATGTAGTTGAAGATATTGAGGTAGTTGATCAGCATACTGTTAAAATGAAGTTATCAACTTCATTTGCTGACTTTCCTTTATTATTAACAGACTACAGATTAAGAATGATACCTGAAGGATCAGGAGATACTATTGGACAAACTGGAGTTGGTACTGGACCATTCATGGTTGATAAATTTGATCCAGAAGGAACTACAATTCTAAAAGCTAACCCAGATTATTGGGAAGGTGCACCAGGAGTTGCAGAAGTTCATGTCATTGCGATACCAGATGCTCAAGCAAGAATTCAAGCTCTTTTAACGGGTCAAATTGATATGAATAGATATGTTCCTTTCAATCAAAAAAAGATATTTGACAGTAATTCTAAATTTACAACAACTGTAATTCCTACCGGAAACTGGAGAGGTGTGGTTATGAGAACTGATACTGCTCCATTTGATAATCCTAAAGTAAGAAAAGCTTTTAGGTTAGCAGTTGATAGACAAGAACTTGTAGATCTAGTTATGGGTGGAGCAGCAACTGTATCTTGTGATACACCTGTAATGCCTTCTGATCAATATCGTTTACAAATGGATTGTCCTCAAAATATTAGTAAAGCAAAAAATTTACTAAGAGAAGCGGGATTTCCAAATGGAATTGAATTGACTGTTTATCCAGCAACTTTAGAACCAACTTGGCCTACGATTGCAGAAGTCGTTCAGCAGCAAGTTGCAAAAGCTGGAATTAAAGTTAACATTGAAATGGTACCATCTAAAGGTTATTGGAATGAAGTATGGATGAAAAAACCAGTTTCAATGACACGTTGGAACCAAAGACCAGCAGACACAATCTTGCACGAAGCTTATCATAGTGGAGCTAAATGGAATGAGTCTTACTTCAAAAATGCTGACTTTGATAAAAATTTAGCTGATGCTAGAAGTGAGTTGGATTTTAATAAAAGAAAGAAAGCATATCAAAATGCTCAAATGACTTTATGGGAACAAAGTGGAACAATGATCCCATACCACGTATCTAGACTTGTAGTAACTTCATCAAAAGTTAAAAATCTTGATGCTGTAGATCACTTTTCTATACAGTGGCACAAAGTTAAAGTTGACTAAAAGTATTTAGATAAAGGCCGCATATAAGCGGCCTTTATTTTATTTCTATTTAATTTATTTTTGTTAAAAAGTTCTAGTTAATCTTATGCTTTTATTAATTTTAAAAAGAATTGGACTAGGGCTAATCACTTTATTTATAGTATCATTAATTACATTTGTAGGTGTTGAAGTTTTACCTGGGGATGCATGCACAACATATTTAGAAAGAGAAGCTTATGGAGCAGCTCTTGATGCTTGCATAAAAAGACTTGGTCTAGATGTTCCTGCTTATGAAAGATACTTGGACTGGGCATCAAATGTTATGAGAGGTGATTTTGGTTACTCTTTAAGTGGAGAAATGCCAATTAATGAAGTACTAGGCCCAAGAGTTAAAAACTCTTTAGTTTTAGCCTCTGTTTCAATACTCATAGGAATTCCTTTAGCAATTGTATTAGGAATAATAACTGCTCTTTGGAGAGATAAGCTTCCAGATATAATGATCTCAACTATCACAATTTTTTCAATGACTATTCCTGAGTTTATTAGCGCTACTTTGCTTATTTTAATTGTTGCAATTTGGCTTGGTTGGCTACCAGGCATTGTGATTATACCATCTGATGCAACTTTTTATGAATTACTTTCAAATATAATTTTACCTGTTGTTGCAATTTCAATGATTATGACTGCACACATGGCAAGAATGGTACGTTCAAGTGTAATTCAAGTAATGGCTAGTGATTATGTGCAAATGGCAATTTTAAAAGGTGTTCCATATTGGAAAATGGTATTTAGACATGTATTGCCAAATGCATTATTACCAGCAATAAATGTAGTTGCGTTAACAATTGCTTGGTTACTAGGAGGTGTTGTTGTTACAGAAGTTGTTTTTAATTATCCAGGTTTAGGTAGATTAGTAATTGAGTCTATATCAAATAGAGATTTACCTGTAGTTCAAGCATTAGCAATAATATTGGCATCAATTTATGTTGGAATAAATTTAATAGCAGATTTAATGACGCTCATGCTTAACCCAAGATTAAAAAGTTTACAGATAAGAAAGTAAAATGCAGAGTAATTTAGTTACAGATGATAAACAAAAAAATAAGCTAGAAAAGGCTTTTGAGATTTTAAAAACTATGGCCTCCAAGCCTTCTGGATTAATTGGTCTAACAATTGTTTTATTTCATGTAGTTTTAGCATTAATAAGCCCTTACATTGCACCATACGATTATAAAGCAATTAGCCCGAATACCATGTTACTTGCTCCTTCAGCTGAACATTGGTTTGGAACAGATAGTTTGGGTAGAGATGTTTTCACAAGAACAATACTTGGGGGGCGAACAGCTCTTACGGTAACTTTCTTTGGATCACTTATAGCTCTTCTCTGGGGAGGTTTACTTGGAATTTTTTGCGGGTTAGTTGGAGGTAAAATAGACGATGTTGTAATGAGAGTTGTTGATGCTTTTCTTTCTATCCCATGGATACTTGCAATGTTATTAATTGTTTCTCTTTTAGGAACATCAACAGAGGTTTTAATTCCTGCACTAGGTTTTTTTTATGGTAAAGGAATAGTAAGAGTTGCTAGAGCTGCTACTCACGATGTTATTGCTAAAGACTTTATAGTTTCAGCCAGAGCTAGAGGTCATAGTAACATGTCTATTATATGGAATGAAATTATTCCAAATGTTAGAGACGCTATATTAGTAGAAGGAGCTATGAGATGGTCTTGGATGTTATTAGGATTTAGCTCATTGTCATTCTTAGGTTTTGGTGTAAGCCCTCCAACACCCGATTGGGGCTTAATGATCTCCAATGCCAGAGGATTGATGTCGTTTGCATATTGGTCTGTAATTGCTCCGATAGTAGGATTAAGTTCGTTAATAATTGGAATAAATTTAACTGCAGATGCATTTGCAAAAGCTTTAGGAATTGATCGTTCAACAAAGGCACCTGTTTAAATGAATGAAATAATTGAAAGAGTTAAAAATTTATCAATTGGATTTAACAGTCAGAAGGGCAAACAAATTTCAATACTTAGAAATGTTTCAACCAATATAAAAAAAGGAGAGACTGTAGGGATTGTAGGGGAGTCTGGTTCTGGAAAAAGCACATTAGCACTTGCTATGATGGGCTATATAAAACAAGGCTTATTTCCTCTTAAGGGTGAATGCCTCTTTAAATCTGAGGATTTATTGAAGATGAGCAGTAGACAGCTAGAAAAAATTAGAGGTAGAAAAATAGCTATGATACCTCAAAATGCAGGACAAGCACTAACACCAAATTTAAAAATTGGATACCAAATTGATGAGGCATTAAGATTACATACAGATCTAAACAAAACAGAGAGAGATAAAAAAATTTCTGAGTTACTAAATAAAGTTAGACTTCCTTCACCAGAAACTATGGCTTTTCGTTATCCTCACGAGCTTTCTGGAGGACAGCAACAAAGAGTGGCTGTTGCAATGGCATTGGCTGGCAAACCAGATTTACTTTTATTAGATGAGCCAACTACTGGATTAGACGTTACAACACAAGCTCATGTATTAGAACTATTAAGATTTATAGCAAAAGATACTGGAACATCTATGATCTATGTTAGTCATGACCTTGGAGCCATAGCACAAGTTAGTGATAGAATAGTTGTAATGTATGCGGGAGAAATTGTTTTAGAAGGACCAGCAAGAAAAATATTAAAGGAACCTATTCATCCTTATACTTATGGATTGTTAAAATCGATACCTAAACTTTCACTAGCTGGACTTCCAGCTTCTATGCCAGGAAGCCAACCTCAACCTGGAAGCATAAATGAAGGTTGTAGTTTTTATGATAGATGTAACTTAGCAACTGATAATTGTAAAAAAAATTCACCAAGTCTGGAGTATATTAAAGAATTAGATACCAATGTCAGATGTTTTAATTACAAAGAATTAATAAACCAAAATAATAATTTACAAACTTCAATAACAAAAAAATCAAATAATAGTGAAGCAAATGAAGTTTTAAAATTAAAGGATGTTTCAATTAGTTATGCAAAGCAGAAATTTTTTGATCAATTATTAAATAAAATTACTGATCAAAACCCAACAGTTAAAGATATAAATATAGATATAAAAAAAGGAGAGACTATTGCCCTGGTTGGTGAGTCTGGAAGTGGTAAGTCTACCATCTTAAAATCAATTGCTGGCTTACTCAAAACAAAAGATGGTCAAATTAAATTTGAAAATGATCGTATTTTATCTTCTGATTTAAAAATGAGAAATCCAAATGATCTGCGAGCAATACAACTTATATTTCAAAATCCTGATGAATCATTAAATCCTAACCACACAGTTGAGCAAATACTTTCTCAACCTTTAAAGTTATATTTTAATTTATCAGGAGAAGAATTAAAAAAAAATATTATCGATCTACTAAAAAAAGTAAGGTTGGGAGAGTTTTATATCTCAAGATATCCTAGACAACTATCAGGTGGGGAGAAACAAAGAGTTGCAGTTGCAAGAGCATTTGCTGCTAAACCAGATATAATTTTGTGTGATGAGGTTACATCAGCTTTAGATGTTTCGGTTCAAGCTGCTGTTTTAAACTTATTACAACAATTAAAAGAAGATCTAGGAACAACTTATGTATTTGTTTCTCATGATTTGGCTGTTGTTAGAGCAATTAGTGATAGAGTTGCAGTTTTATATCAAGGAAGATTATGTGAAATTGGTCCTTCTCAAAATGTCTACAAATTTCCATCACATCCATATACTGAAGTATTATTAGGTGCTGTTTTGGAACCAGATCCAGATATAAAACCAAAATTAGTAGCTGAGGATATAGTAGAGGAAAAACCCCCTGAAAAAGGCTGTTCTTTTCAAGGAAGATGCCCTAGGAAAATAGGTGATATTTGTAATTCAGAGGTTCCACCGTGGCAAATAGGTGAAAATGGTAACGCTATAAGATGTCATATTAATATTGAAGAATTAGCAAGTTTACAGCAGTAGTTATGACATTTATTTTATTTCCTACTCAGTCTCAATTTAATATAAGAAATCTTCTTTATGAAAATAAATAATGTAGTTGTAATTGGTTCTGGAACAATGGGTAGCGGTATAGCTGCTCATTTGTGTAACGCAAATATTCCTGTTACTTTGTTGGATTTAACTACAGAAATTAGTCAAAAGGCTAAAGAGAGAATAGGAAAATCTAGACCTCCTTTGTTAATAGATAAATCAAAATTAGATAATATACATGTAGGAAACATTGAGGAAAACTTTGATGTGGTTTCGAATGCAGATTGGATTGTAGAAGCTGTTGTAGAAAGAATAGATATAAAACATAATATTTATGAAAAAATTTTTAAACATAGAAAAAAAGAATCTGTTGTTTCATCTAATACTTCGTCTATTCCAATAAGTGTTCTATCAGAAAAATTATCTGATCAAGATAAAAAGGATTTCTGTATAACTCACTTCTTTAATCCTGTTAGATACATGGATTTACTGGAAATAGTAAAAAGTAATGAAAGTGATTTAAATAAAGTTAAACTTTTAAAAGACTTTTGTGAAATAGATTTAGGCAAAGGTGCAATTATCTGTAATGACACTCCAGGATTTTTAGGTAATAGAATTGGAGTTTATGCAATGCAAATAGCAATGACAGAGGCATTTAATATGAAACTTAGTGTAGAAGAAGCCGATGCTGTTTTTGGTAGACCAATGGGTATACCTAAAACTGGAGTTTTTGGATTGTATGACCTAATCGGCATTGATTTAATGGCAGACGTATTGAAAAGTTTTATTAAAGAGTTACCTGAAAGTGATCCATTTCAACCTGTAGCAAGAGAAATGCCACTTGTAAAAAAATTAATAGAGACTGGATATACCGGTAGAAAAGGAAAAGGTGGATTTTATAGAATGAATAAAGAGGGTGGTCAGAAAATTTTAGAGGCCATCAATCTTGAAACTGGAGAATATTCTCCCTCAAAAAAAATAGACATTAAATCTGAAAAAGTTGATTTAAAAAAATTAATAAATCGTGGAGATAAATATGGTGATTACGCTTGGTCAGTAATTTCTAAAATAATAAAATATTCTTCTTCATTGGTTCCAGGTATTACAGATAAATTCAACGACATCGATGAAGCAATGAGACTTGGCTTCAATTGGTCTAGAGGACCTTTTGAAATGTTAAAAGAAATTGGAGTAAATAATTTTTTTCAAAAAATTGATAATTTCGAGGGCAATAAATTTTTAGAAAATTTATCAAAATCCAAAGATGAAAATTTTTATGGTGAGAGACAGCAATATACTGAAATTGAAACTTTAGGAAAAATTAAACCAAGAGCCCTTAAACTTGATAAAAATAATTCTGCTGAAATTTACAGATTTCCTGAATTTAACATTGTCGAATTTACAACCAAAGCAAACGCTTTGGATTATGACTCAATGGACTCTTTAAAAAATGCCACAGACAAACCATTGATAATTATTAATGAAAGTATGCAGTTTTCTGCTGGAGTTAATTTAACATATACTATGAATTTTGCAGATAAAGGTGACTTTAAATCAATAGAAAAATTTGTTGGTTATTTTCAAGAAACGTGCAAACACTTAAAATACTCAAAATTTCCAGTAGTTTCAGCACCATCAGGTCTTACGCTTGGAGGGGGTTTTGAAGTTTTAGTTCAAAGCAACTTTGTTGCTTCCCATACAAATATTGTTGTTGGATTAGTTGAAACATTGGTAGGTTTAGTTCCAGCTGGAGGAGGATGTAAGGAAATGTTATGGAGATGGTCTCAAACAGAGGAAGCAAAAAATGACCCAGATTTTGCACCTTTAAAAGTTTTTGACATCATTGGTTATGCAAAAACTGCAACATCTCCAGTGGAAGCCGAACCTCTAAAGTATTTAATCCCTGAAAATAAAAAAATTATGAGCAGAAATAGTTTATTAAATGAAGCTAGAAAAATTTTGGATCAAAACAAAGAATTTACTCCTCCAAAAGAATGCACATTTAATTTATCTGGTAAACCTTTAAAAGACAAGATGGTTGGTATGTTAGAAAAACTGTATAATGATAAAATTATATTAGATCATGGAATGATGGTTGGAACAGAGCTAGCAAATGTTTTAAGTGGTGGTGATACAACTTTAGATAAAACTCTTACAGAAGATCAGTTGTTCAAATTAGAGTTAGATGCTTTCATGAAATTAATTGAGACAAGTAAAACCCAAGATAGAATTAAACACACATTATCTACTGGAAAACCGCTAGTTAATTAGTAATTTCAGACTTCTAATATAATCAGGTTTTAATACATAAGTTGATTTATTTCCCGCTTTAATTTTTTTTAAAGAGTCTATTCCAGCAATTACCCTTCCAATTGGAGTATATTCACCTTGATATATTGGTATATCTATTAAAGTAATAAAAAATTCACTATCTTCTGTGTCGAACTGATCTTTTCTGGCAAAAGCCACAGAGCCAGCATTAAATAAAAAATTACCACTAACCTCAGATTTGATTGTTCCTAAACCAGACTCACCAGTTCCTACTTTAGAATAATTTAGATTAGATACATTCCCATATTCAATATCTCCAGCTTGTATTAAAGTATTTTCTATTACTCGATAAAAGGCTGAACCATTATACGAACCTCTATTTATTAACTTCTTAAATCGATTTACAGCTTTAGGTGCAATTTTAGGATCTAATTCTATTAGAACTTTACCGCATTCAACTTCCATAATTGCAATATTCTTCTTATCTTTAAAATCGATGTTATTTAAATCGATTTTTTTTACAAAAAGACATTTATTATTTAATATATAAAATGAACCTAGAGTTAAAATAATCAGCAGAATTAGAAAAATAAATAATATTTTTTCAGATAGCGATGCTTTAATTTTTTTTATCATTCAAAAAATAAACTTTTCATCTATTTCCTTAAGACCATTAATTAAAAAATTTTTCTTCTTAGTTAAAATATTATCTTTTTTAATTAATAAATCTATTTCTTTAAAGTTTGTTTTTAATAATGAATAAATTTCAGCCATATCTTCTTCAGCTGTGCTCATTGAATATTCTGTTAAAAAGCCTTTTGTAATTTCTAAATCTAAACCTAATAAATCAGTGCATGTAGAACATTCTGCGTATGAAAAATCTTTATTATTAAGTTCGCTCCACTTATTTTTTTCAAAAAGCTCTGGAAAACTGTTGTCAATCATATGAAATATTTCATGATGGATCATTCTTTCGAAATAGCTTTGATTAAATGTTAAGTCTAAGATTAAAGTCCTGAATTTATTATCTGGTATACCTCCTGTATTAATGCCTGAAATTTCCAAGTTTTTGCAAAGAACTACAAATTTCAAATTTATTTTCCTTAAGAAATCTGAGTTATAATCTTTCAGATTATTTTGAACTGTATTAAATTCACGATCCAAATCACTATTATTTATGCCGTTACATTTAATATTATTTGTATCACCTATAACAAAACCTCTTTTTGATGCCAAATATTTGATACCATTAACATCATCAATTTTATGAACTTCTAAATTTGGGATTTTAATTAAATTATATATTGCATCTGCATTTACATAAGAAAAGTTAAAAAATAATATAAATATTAATATAATATATCTCATTTTAATTATTTTGATGATATTAGATATAATATGAATGTGATAGGATTTATTTAATGAAAAAAAGAAAAAGAAAAAAAAATATTAATAGAGATCACGAGTCAGTGCCTAAAATGTTTGCAAAAAAATACATATATTTTTATTATCCCTTCTTCTGGATCATTCTAATAATATTCTTATTACTAAAATGACAAAGACTAAAAAACCTATTCAGCCTGTTAGTGGCACAGAAGTGCCAAGATATGCGGGCCCTTCTACATTTGCAAGATTACCTGAGCTAAGAGATGTAGAAAGTTGTAATGTTGCAATTGTTGGAGTTCCATTTGATTCAGGAACAAGTTATAGACCAGGTGCAAGATTTGGCCCACAAAGTATCAGACAAGCATCTAGACATTTAAGGACTAATTATCATCCAAATTATGACGTAGAACCATTCAAAGTACAACAAGTTGCAGATGCAGGTGATATCACTTGTAATCCATTTAACATTGATGAAGCCATCAAACAAATTGAAGTAGGGGCAACCGATTTATTAAATAAAGTTGGAGGAATAATAAGCCTTGGGGGAGATCACACAATTGCTGTGCCTTTACTTAGGGCAGCCAATAAAAAGAATAATGGACCTGTATCACTTGTTCATTTTGATGCCCATTTAGATACCTGGGATACCTACTTTGGAGCACCATATACCCACGGTACTCCATTTAGAAGAGCTCGTGAGGAAAATTTATTTTTAGATGACGCCTCTATGCATGTAGGTATAAGAGGTCCACTTTATAGCAGAGATGATATAAAAAATGATGAAAGCTTTGGATTTAAAATTATTCATTGTGATGAATTTCAAACAGAAGGAATTGATAAAATTGTTGAAAGAATAAAAAATAGAGTAGGTGATAATGCATTATATCTGTCCATTGATATTGATGTATTAGATCCAGCATTTGCGCCAGGAACAGGAACACCTGAAATTGCAGGAATGACCACAAGAGAAATGGTAAATGTCCTTAGGGGTTTATCAGGTTTAAATTTGATTTCTGCAGATGTAGTAGAAGTTGCGCCTGCTTATGATCACGCAGAAGTCACCTCTCTTGCTGCAGCAACAATTGTTTATGAATTAACAAATTTATTTGCAAAATCATGAAGAAAGGATAATTTGCGCGCATGATTGAAAAGAGAAATTTTTATATTAATGGTTCATGGGTTCCTCCAAAAAACCCAAAAGATATTGAGGTCATAAATCCAGCAACAGAAAAAAATTGTGCAGTAATTTCTTTAGGCAGCAAGGAAGACATTAATGATGCAGTTTTAGCAGCTAAAGAAGCATTTAAAACTTGGGGATTTACCTCTAAAGAAGAAAGATTGTCATTATTAGAAGTATTTTATTCATTATATAAAAAAAGATGGAATGATATTACAGATGCAATTATTCAAGAGATGGGAGCACCAAAGGACTTTGCTTCAAAACTACAAACAGGAACTGGCGCAAGTCATACAAAATCATTTATTCGTTATCTAAAAGAATTTGAATTCGAAAAACCTTTGGGAGATCATGCAAAAAATCAAAGAATAATATACGAGCCTAAAGGTGTGTGTGCATTGATAACACCGTGGAACTGGCCAATAAATCAAGTTACTTTAAAAGTCATTCCTGCATTGGCCTCTGGTTGTACTATGATTTTAAAACCTTCAGAACTAGCACCCTTATCGGCAATGATTATAGCTGAGTTAATAGATGAAGCAAAATTTCCAAAAGGTGTTTTTAATTTAGTAAATGGAGATGGGGCAATAACTGGTGATGCATTAACAAGTCATCCAGATGTTAATATGATTTCATTCACTGGCTCTACAAGAGCAGGGGCTTTAATTTCTCAAAATGCTGCAAAGGACTTCAAAAGAGTAAGTTTGGAACTAGGAGGAAAAGGTGCAAATATTATATTTCAAGATGCAGATGCTGAAGCAATTGAAAGAGGTGCATTTAGATGTTTTAGAAATTCAGGACAATCATGTAATGCTCCTACAAGAATGCTTGTTGAAAAATCAATATATAATGAAGCGATAGAAAGACTGAGAAAATACGCAAATGAATTTAAAGTAGATGATCCAAATAAAAATGGAGAGCATATTGGTCCTGTAATTTCTGAAACTCAATTCAATAAAATTCAAGGCTTAATTCAAAAAGGAATAGATGAAGGAGCAAAATTAGTTGCAGGTGGAATTGGAAAACCAAACGGATTAAATGATGGTTATTATGTAAAACCGACAGTTTTTGCTGATGTAAAAAATGAAATGGAAATTGCAAGAACAGAAATATTTGGTCCTGTTTTATCTGTTATTCCATTCGAAACTGAAGAAGAGGCAATTAAAATCGCAAATGATACTGATTATGGATTAACAAACTATATTCAAACTCAAGATAAGGAAAAAGTACAAAGAGTTGCCAGAAAACTTAGATCTGGAATGGTTGATGTAAATGGTGCTGGTATTGCAGTTGATGCACCTTTTGGAGGTTTTAAACATTCTGGAATTGGAAGGGAAGCAGGTAAAGAAGGATTGCTTGAATTTCTAGAAGTTAAATCTGTAGGTGGTTGGAATTAATTTATAGATTTATCTTTTACACCTTTTAAAAAGTCTAGACATTTCTTTAATTCACTAAGTTCTATATATTCATCAATTTTATGAGCTTGTTCAATCGAACCTGGTCCACAAACTACAGTGCTAATACCAACTTCTTGAAAGAGTCCAGCCTCTGTTCCAAATGAAACAGCTTCTCTTGAATTGTCACCAGTTATACTAGAAACAAATTCACAAGCTTCGGAATCGTTCAATCTATTAAATCCAACTACTTCGCCTATAATTTCTTTTTTAATATAGGCATCTGAAAAAACTTTTTTCATTTCTGGCAATAATTCTTTATCAACATAATCGTCTATTATTTGATTTACAAAATCTCCATCTTCTCTGACTACAGGTCTAGTTTCCCATTCAACTTTACATTTATCAGCGATAACATTATGAGCTATACCACCTGAAACTCCACCAACTGATAATGTAGAATATGGTGGATTAAATATACAATCTTTAGGAGCTCTATCTTTTAGTTTTGATCTAATTTCTAGTAATTTATTTACATACCTCGATGCATATTCAACTGCATTGACACCTTGGCCTGGTTTAGAACTATGACCTGCTAAACCACCAAAGTGAACTGTATATTCATTCATACCTTTATGGGCATCAATGATTTTCATATTGGTTGGTTCACCAATAATACAAATACCATCTTTAATATCTCTTTTTTTTAATTCTTTTATTAATAATGGTGCGCCGATGCATGCGGTTTCTTCATCGAATGTAAATGAAAAGTGAATGTCTCTATCTAAATTATTTTCTTTAAATACAGGAGCATATGCTAGAGCACATGCAATAAAACCTTTCATATCACAAGAACCTCTCCCAAATAATTTCTCATTTTTTATAGTTGCAACAAATGGATCAGTAGACCAGCCTTTTGAAACAGGGACTACATCTGTATGACCTGAAAGAATAATAGGTTTTTTACCATTTCCATTTTTAGATTTTAAAGAAGCAAAAAGATTAACTCTTTTTTTATCACCATCAAAAATTCTAAATGAAGTTGCTCCTAAATTTTTTAAAATATCATCACAATAATTAATGAGACTATTATTATCGTTTCCAGAAATAGTTTTGAAAGCAATCAAATCTGTCAATATTCGTATCGAATCTTTATAAATTTTATCAGGATTATTTTCTGTACTCATTTACAAATCATTATATATTAAATTTATGAAAGAACAAATTACGTATAAAGATTTTGATAAAGTAGATATTAGATTGGGAACAATTATTTCTGTAAGAAAAAATGAAAAAGCAAGAAAACCTTCATTAGTTGTAGAAGTTGATTTTGGAGAAAAGATAGGGATAAAACAATCTTCAGCTCAAATCACTCATTATTATAATGAAGAGAATCTTAAAGGAAAACAAGTAATCGGTGTTTGTAATTTTGCAGAAAAAAATATTGCAGGAGTTGTTTCGCAAGTATTAATTCTTGGAGCTATAGATGCAGAGGGTAGAGTAACTTTAGTTCATCCATCTCAAGAAGCAGAGAATGGATTACCGATTGCTTAAATGCATCCAGAATTTTTATCATTAAGTTTATTTTTTTTTGTTACCAGTTGCTCACCTGGCCCAAATAATATTGTTGCATCTCATTCAGGTTTTAATCATGGAGTAAAAAAAACTATACCTCTAATGTTAGGTGTTATATTTGGTTTTACTTCAATGTTATCTTTAGTCAATTTTGGGCTAATTAATATTTTTAAATTATATCCAATAATTCAAAAAATTTTAGTTTTTACAGGCTCTGCATTTCTAGTTTATTTGGCTTACAGAATTTCATTTTCTAAATCATCAAATCAAAAAGAAAAATTAGAACCTGTTAAATTTATAGAAACATTTCTTTTTCAATTCTTAAATCCTAAAGGAGTAATCGTTGCAATTATTGCAGTATCAACTTATATCGAATCTGGAGATAACTTTTTTACTTATTCTTTCTGGCTCCTAACTTCTGCCTTTTTTTTTGCTATATTTAGTATCTTATTCTGGACTTTAATTGGTAAATTTATGAGAAAATTCGCGACAAATGAGAAATTTATTAAATGGTTCAATTATGTTATGTCAGCGCTTTTATTAGGCTGCATAGCTACATTTTATTATTAAATATGAAACCAGGAGACAAAAACTCGTTCAATTCGTTAACTAAAATTTCAGTTAATGGCAAAAGTTATAATTTTTACTCACTGAAAGAGGCTGAGAAAAATGGTTTAGCAGGTATATCAAAGCTTCCAAAATCATTGAAGGTCTTACTTGAGAATTTGTTAAGATTTGAGGACGATATAACGGTTAATAAAAATCAAATTGAAGCTATTAAAGATTGGTTAAAATCTAAAAGTTCTAATACAGAAATTGCATACAGGCCTGCGAGAGTTTTACTTCAAGATTATACTGGAATTCCTGCGGTTGCAGATTTAGCTGCAATGAGAGAGGCTGTAAAAGAAAAAAATAAAGATCCAAGCACTATCAATCCATTATCATCAGTTGATTTGGTAATTGATCACTCTGTACAAGTAGATAAATTTGCAAATAAAAATTCTTTAAAAGAAAATGTTGATATTGAATTTAATCGGAATGCTGAAAGATATTCTTTTCTCAAATGGGGGCAACAAGCATTCAATAATTTTAGAATAGTTCCACCGGGAACTGGAATATGTCATCAAGTTAATTTGGAATACCTTTCAAAAGTTGTTTGGAATGAAAAATATAAAGATGAAGAATACATATTTCCAGACACTTTGGTTGGAACAGATAGTCATACAACTATGGTAAATGGTTTATCTGTTTTGGGTTGGGGAGTAGGCGGAATTGAAGCTGAAGCTGGAATGTTAGGTCAACCTATTTCAATGTTAATTCCCGAAGTTATTGGATTTGAAATGAAGTCAAAAATGCCAGAGGGTACTACAGCAACTGATCTTGTTTTAACAGTAGTTAAAATGTTGAGAGACAAGGGAGTTGTTGGAAAGTTTGTTGAATTCTATGGCGAAGGACTAAAAAATCTGACTTTAGCAGATAGAGCTACTATAGCAAATATGGCACCTGAGTATGGTGCAACTTGTGGTTTTTTCCCAATTGATGATGAAACTTTAAAATATTTAAAATTCTCAGGAAGAGATGATCAAAATGTTGAAATTGTAAAAAAGTATGCTCAAGAACAAGGACTTTGGGCAAGTTTAGATGTTGAATTTACAGACACACTATCTTTAGACATGTCAACTATAGTACCAACTATTTCTGGACCAAAACGTCCTCAGGATAAAGTTCTACTTACTAACGCATCATCAAATTTTAAAAAAGTATTTTCAGAAATTACAAAAAAAGAAGAGCCAAATATTTATGATGTTGAAAAAGAAGATTTTAAAATAACCGATGGCGATGTGTTAATTGCTGCAATCACTTCTTGTACTAATACTTCCAATCCAAGCGTACTAATTGGAGCAGGTTTATTAGCAAAAAATGCAATTGAAAAAGGTTTAATGACTAAGCCCTGGGTAAAAACATCTTTGGCACCTGGATCACAAGTAGTTACAGATTATCTAGAAAAAGCTGGGCTAAATATTTATTTAGATAAGTTAGGTTTTAATTTAGTTGGTTATGGATGCACCACTTGTATTGGTAATTCAGGTCCATTAGCCGATAATATCTCAGATTCCATAAAAACTAATAATATTTATGCTGTCTCGGTTTTATCTGGAAACAGAAACTTTGAAGGAAGAATTTCACCTTTAATAAAAGCAAATTATTTAGCGTCTCCACCATTAGTCGTTGCTTATGCAATAGCAGGAACTATGAGATTTGATTTGTATAAGGATCCATTAGGTAAAGATAAAGATGGTAAAGATGTTTTTTTAAAAGATATATGGCCATCTAACAAAGAAATAGAAGAAACATTGAGAAATTCGTTAAATGCAGAAATGTTTATAAAAAGATACTCAAATGTTTCTCAAGGACCAGAACAATGGCAAAAAATTAAAACAGAAGAAACCAATATTTATAATTGGGAAGATAATTCAACATATGTAAAAAAACCTCCATTTTTTGATAATCTTCCTGATAAACCTGAAGGATTTAAAGAAATTAAGGATGCAAGACCACTATTAATATTAGGTGATAGCATTACCACTGATCATATTTCACCTGCTGGATCAATTCAAAAAGATAGTCCGACTGGAGAATATTTTATGAAACATCAAATACTTCCTAAAGACTATAATTCCTATGGAGCAAGAAGAGGCAATCATGAGGTTATGATGAGAGGGACTTTTGCTAATATAAGAATTAGAAATGAAATGGCACCTGGTACTGAGGGTGGTTTTACAAAGTTGTACCCTGAGGAAAAAGTAATGCCAGTATATGATGCGGTTGTTGAATATAAAAAAAGAGGTACCGATTTAGTTGTAATTGGTGGTAAAGAGTATGGAACTGGTTCCTCAAGAGATTGGGCGGCCAAAGGAACTAAACTTTTAGGTATAAAAGCTGTTTTTGCAGAAAGTTTTGAGAGAATTCATAGATCAAATCTTATAGGAATGGGTATACTACCATTACA
Source organism: uncultured Pelagibacteraceae bacterium (assembly GCA_902611845.1). Classification (GTDB taxonomy): domain Bacteria; phylum Pseudomonadota; class Alphaproteobacteria; order Pelagibacterales; family Pelagibacteraceae; genus Pelagibacter. The sequence continues at coordinate 192,536 of CACMAX010000001.1, forward strand.
GTTTAAAGATGGAATAAATAGAACTAATCTAAAATTAGATGGCTCAGAACTATTTTCTATTATTGACTTAGAGAAAGGCATAGATCCTAGAGATGAAGTTGATGTTGAAATCAAATATGTCTCTGGAGACATCAAGAGAATTAAAATGTTAAGTAGAATAGATACTAAGAACGAATTAGAGTATTACAAAAATGGTGGAATTTTACAATATGTACTTAGGAACATGATTTAATGGATGAAGATATTGAAATAATAAATACCCAAACACGTAATGAAAAAATTAAAAACTTTTTCATAAATAATAAAAATTCTATAGTTTCGATATTAGTAATAATTATTTTGACTTTAATTGGTTACTTTTCTTTTGAAGAATATCAATCTAGTAAAAGAGAAAAATTAGCCGATAAATACGACTTAGCTGTAATAAGATATGAAGCTGATAATAAATATAATGTGATCCCAGATCTTAAAGAGGTGATTAATGCTAAAGACAAAACATATTCTCCTCTAGCTTTTTATTTTTTGCTAGATAACGATTTGATAAATTCAAAAGATGAAATTAACAATTATTTTGATATTTTAATTAATGATATTGGCTTGGATAAAAAGTTTAAAGAGCTAACAATCTTTAAAAAAGGCCTATATAATTCAGATTTTTCAGATGAAAATGAATTGTTAGCTATTTTTAATCCTTTAATTAAAGCGGATAGTATATGGAAACCACATAGTCTTTATATTATGGCAGAATATTATTTATCAAAAAATCAAATGCAAAAATCAAAAGAATTTTTTGAGCAAATAGTTAGTCTTGAAAATAATAACTCTAAAATAAAAACCAAAGCTCAAAAAAGGCTAAGATCAAGTTTCAGTGAGTAGGATAGTATTATATTTCGTCTTTTTACTTTTATTATCAAGTTGTGGTCAAAGTAATAAATCTGTAGAAAATACTAATTCTAAAATTTTATTTGAAGAAATTAAACCAATTCAACAACAATTAAATCCCAATACACAAATAAATCTATCTAAATTTGTTAAAGATAATAGTTTTATAAATAATAATACAAATAATAATGGAAATATAAACTTTGAGCCAACATTTAAAAAAAAGAAAACGTTTAAATTCTCAAAGATTAAACAATTTAATTCAATTGATACAGATATTTTATTTATCGAAAATAATGATCTTATTTATTTTGATAACAAAGGCACAATATTTAGAATTAATGAAAATTTTGAAACTTTGTGGAAAGCAAATCATTACTCAAAGAAAGAGAGAAAACTTAATCCAATATTATATTTTAATTATATAGATAATAAAATTCTTACCGTAGATACTCTTTCAAATATTTTTTCATTTAATTTAGATAATGGGGAACTAAACTGGAAGAAGGATAGTCTATCTCCATTTAATTCAAATATTGCTATAAAAAATGATAAATTTGTTACTGTTGATTTTGATAATGTAATCAGATGTTTCTCAATATTAGATGGAAATGAATTATGGAATTTTAAAACAGAAAACACATTCATTAAATCTCAAAAAAAATTATCTGTAATTATTAAAGATGACATTGTTTATTCACTTAATAATTTAGGTGATCTTACGGCATTAAATATTAATGATGGGAGTTTAGTTTGGCAAACACCTACTCAGAGCAACGAAATATTCTTAAATGCATTTAGTCTAAAAAATTCAGAAATGATTTTGAATAATGAAACAATATATTTTTCAAATAACAAAAATGAGCTATTCTCAATTGATACAAGAACTGGCATAGTAAAATGGAAACAAAATGTAAATTCCAGTTTAAAGCCTACGATTTCTGAAAATTATATTTTTAATATTTCTGAGGAAGGATATTTATTTGTAATTGATACTGAGACTGGAAATATAATAAGGATAACTGATGTTTTCTCGACTTTTAAAAAAAGAGAAAAAATTAAACCGATAGGTTTTGTTATTGCTAAAAATAAAATTTATTTGTCTACCGATAATGGACGAATTTTGATTATTAATTTAACTAATTCTGAAACAGAGAAAGTAATTAAATTTAATAATGAAAAAATATCTAGGCCATTTATTAATAATGCTAATATTTTTTTAATTAAAAATAATGGAATTATAAGATCAAATTAATGTTATTAAAATTTTTAGAAAAAATTGGAAGAAAAAAGGTAGTTTTAGATAGAGGGCCGTCTCACCCAAAATTTAATAAAGCTAAACCATGGATGAATAGATATTATTTATTATTTAGGAATAGACCAAAATGGTTTCCATTTAATATATTAATTCATGAAATGTTGGATGATGATCATGGAGATGGAGTTCATAATCATCTATTCCCTTATATTACAATAATTTTGAGAGGTGGTTATTGGGAAACTACTAAAAAAGGCAAGTTCTGGAGAAAGCCTGGATATATTGGATTTAGATCAGCCAATGCATATCATAGAGTAGACCTTGAGCCAGGAACAAGGCCAATGACAATTTTTATCTCTGGACCTTTTGGATTAAGAAAAGGACCAAGATCAGAATACGGTAGTGATTTTAATTCAAAAAAGAATTAATGCAAAAAAGTTTTGTTAAAGAGTTTAAACTTTACTGCAAAAAAAAAAATCTAGATGTTAATTCTCATCAGATAAAACTCATAAAAACATTGGAGGAATTTTATAAATTAAACTACAAATCTTTTATATCAAAAATTTTATCACAAAAAAATTATAAAAAAGGCTTTTATCTTTATGGAGATGTTGGTGTCGGCAAAACCATGATATTAGATTTTTTTTTCAACTTAGTTGAAGGTAAAAAATTAAAACTTCACTTCAATGAGTTTATGCTTAGCTTTCACGACTTTGTTCACCAATCTAAAGATAAAAATGATGAAAATAAATTAAGTAAATTTGTTAAAAAATTAAAATCGAAAGCAAAATTAATATATTTCGACGAGTTTCAAGTTACAAATATTGTAGATGCAATGATACTTGGAAAATTATTTGATGAAATATTTAAAGAAGATTTAAAAATTATTGTAACATCTAATATAAAAATTGAAAATTTGTATAAAGATGGGTTGCAAAGAGATCAATTCAAACCTTTTATAAAAATAATGCAAAAGCAATCATTTGAATATCAATTAAATATAGATGATGATTATAGAAAGTCCAAAGGTAATAAAACTCAAAGATATTACTCACCTTTAAATCAAGAAAACAATTTTAAAATAAACAAATTATTTAGAGTGATGACTAAAGATAAGGTTTTAAAAGAAAAGATTTTAAACATCAAAGGAAGAAAATTTATTTTAAAAAATTTTTATGATGGAATTGTTCGATTAACTTTTAAAGAAGTATGTGATAAAAATTTAGGATCAGAAGATTATATAAAAATAGTAAAAAATTGTTTTTTTATAGTTATGGAAAATGTACCAGCATTTAATGATTTAAACTCAAATCAACAACAAAGATTTATTACTTTTTTAGATATCGTGTATGATCAAAATATACCTATGGCTATTAGTGCAGAACAAAATATTGATAAACTTACATCATCAAAATTATTGGAAAAACCATTTAAGCGTACCATTAGCCGATTATATGAACTAACATCTAATAAGCATTTATGAGACAAGAATTTTTTAATCTTGAACTTAAAACAAATGGTCAAAAATTATATGAATTTACCAATCAAACGATAGACTGGATAAATAAAAACAATTTTAATAATGGTATTTTAAATTTAAGCATACAGCACACTAGTGCATCTTTAATTGTTCAAGAAAATGCTGATCCTGATGTTCAATCAGATTTAATTAATTATTTTGATAAAATTGCTCCAATGGATAATAAATTATATATTCATACAATAGAAGGTAAGGATGATATGCCAGCTCATATAAAGTCAGCTTTAACTAACAATCAAATATCCCTCAGTATAAAAAACAAACAACTTTTGTTAGGAACTTGGCAAGGAATTTACCTTTTTGAACATAGGTTAGCTTCTACAAAAAGGCTTATTATTCATCATTTTATTGGAGATTAATTAATTTTTTAAAGTTTGAAATGCTTTTAGAGCTGCGTTTCTAGCTTCTTCATGTACGACTATTGGGGAAGGGTAATCAGAACCAATTTTAGTTTTTATAGCTTCCTGATATTTAGTTTCCATTTCCCATGGTTTATGAATAAATTTACTTGGAACTCTCTCTAATTCAGGTACCCATTTTTTTACATACAAACCTTGTTTATCAAATTTTTCACCCTGCAATATAGGATTAAAAATTCTAAAATAAGGGGCTGCATCTGCGCCACAGCCAGCAACCCATTGCCATTGTGCAACATTGTTTGCTTCATTAAAATCTAACAAACAATTTCTAAAATATTTTTCACCCTCTTTCCAATTAATTCTTAAATGTTTGACAAGAAAAGAACCAACTACCATTCTAATTCTATTATGCATCCAACCTGTTTCATAAAGTTGTCTCATCCCAGCATCAACAATTGGATATCCAGTCATACCATTTTTCCAAGCTTTCAAATTTTTTGCATTTTTATCCCATGGAAATTTATCAAATTCTTTTCTTAAATTACCTTTTAGCATTTGAGGGAAGTAATTAATCAAACTATGAGAAAATTCTCTCCATCCTAATTCATTTAGATATTTTTTAACGCTAATATTTTTTGATTTATATTTATAACATTTGTCCCAAATATTACTTACGTGTATTTGACCATTTCTTATAAATGGTGAAAGTTTTGATGAACCATTTATAGCTGGATAATCTCTATCAACTCCATATTTCAACATTCTATTTTCGATAAAATCATTTAAATATTTTTCGGATTGTTTTTCTGTTGGGTCCCAATATTTTTCAAATTTTTTATACCAATTTTTCTTTGGCAAAATTTGATCTGGAACATTATTATTTTTGAATAATTTTATTTTGCTCTTAGCTCTTTTTACGTTTAATGATTTGCTTGGGATACTATCCAAGTAAATTTGCTCTCCAATTCTCCAAAATGGACTATAAACTTTATAAGGGCTTCCATCATCTTTTGTAACATTATTAAATTCATTAAGAACATTTCCTTTAAAGCATCTTGAGAGTATTTTATTTTTTTCAAAAATTTTAATGAGATCATAATCTAACTTTAATTGAGATGGCTCATATATTTTATTCCAAAAAATAGAAATTTCTTGTTTGCCTTTGATTTTACTAAAAAAAGTTATCTCATCAGAAAATACTAATTCTAATTCAATATTGTATTTTATTAACTCATTTTTAAAATTGATTAAAGATTTACTTACCCACCATTTTTGTGCTTCTCTAATATTATCGAAATTTTCCTTGTTATAAATATATAATGCTGTGACAGTATCATAATTATTTGTTGCATAAGATAACGCAGAATTATTTTTTATTCTAAAATCGTCTCTTATCCAAACAACAGCTTTTTTTGACATATGATTTACTTTCTGCCTTTAGATAGCAATTGTTTGTAAAGTTTTACATCTGCATTACCTTCGCATCCAATAACTAAAACGTTAGATTTTTCGTTAAGATTTATTAATTTCTTTGTTTTAGGATTATTACAGAGACTTATAAGACTGATAATTCCTGGTGTAGCACATTCACCACCTATTATTGATCTTTTACTCAGTTTCTTGTCTTTAAGCATTGCAACAGTTTTAGGAACTTTTGAGTCATTTACAGTGACACAACAATCACTAGCCTTTTTTAATACATGCCAAGGTATGAGAGACATTTCATTGCATGACATACCACCCATTATACTTTCTTTTTTTATTTTAATTTTTTTTAAACTTTTGCTTTTTATGCTTTGAAGTACACAATCAGCTCCATCAGGTTCAACTATTATTATTTTAGGAATTCTCTTGAAATATTTTGCAACTCCTGCAACTACACCTGCTGCCATGCCACCAACGCCAGCTTGAAGGAATATATGTGTAATATAATGCGTAGTTTGTTTTGAAATTTCTTTAATCATAATTGAATAACCAGCCATAGTTAGCAAAGGAACATAACTATAATTCTTCGTAGATACATCTTGAACAATATTCCAATTATTCTTTTTTGATAATTTTTTACACTCGTTTAATGAGTTTTCGTAATTACCTTTTACCCGAATTACATCAGCTCCAAATTTTTCAATTTCTTTTACTCTTGCTTCACTTACATATTGACTAACAAATATTTTACATTGTAAACCCAACCTTTGAGCGCCCCAAGCAACTGATCTACCATGATTTCCAGCTGTTGCAGATGATATTATTACATTTTTTTTCCTTTTAGATATTTTTTCTACAGCATATGCTCCACCTAAAGCTTTAAATGATTTTAAATGAAATCTTTTCGACTCATCTTTGTAAAAAATATTATTAAGTTTTAAATTTTTGTTTAGTTTCTCTAATTTTAATAATGGTGTTTTTTTATAGTTTTTCCACTTAGATATAGAATTAAACGCGTCAGTGATTATTTTTGACGAAATGATATTTAAAATATGGTTTCGATTAAAATTATAATTTTTATTCGATAAAAATTTTGTAAGTTTCCATTTTCTATAACTATCAAAGCTTTTCACTTTAACAGTCTAGAGTATTCTGTCTTTCCCATTTTGTAATTGGTTTGGACTTATCAAATTTTTCGTTATCATTAAAATCTTTTAATTCCGAAGTCCTTAACTTGACATAACTTTTAATTACTTCTTTTCCAAATGCTTTATTCATTTCTTTATTATTTTCAATTTTATCAAGAGAATCTTTTAGTTCATTTGGTAATTTAGAAAGGTTTGGATATTTTTTATAATCCTCATACATATTACAAAAAAGAGGTTTGCCAGGATTAATTCTTTTATTTAATCCCTCCATTCCTGCAGCTAATACACTAGCTTGAAGTAAATAAGGATTTGCGGATCCATCCATAAGTCTTAATTCAAATCTTCCTGGATCAGGAACCCTTATCATATGTGTACGGTTATTTCCTGTATATGATATACTGCTTGGAGACCATGTGGCACCAGATTTTGTTGGTGCAGCATTTATTCGTCTGTAACTATTTATTGTTGGATTAAAAAAAGTAGATAAGGATGAAGCATGTTTCATGATGCCTCCTAAAAAGTTATAAGCTGTCTTGCTTAGCCCAAGCTTATCATGTTTATCAAGAAAGATATTTTTCTTTCCTTTCCATAAAGAAATATGTGCATGACATCCGTTACCAGTTAAATTTTCAAAAGGTTTTGGCATAAATGTTGCTCTCAAATCATGCTTTTCTGCAATAGTTTTAACCATAAATTTAAAAAAAGTGTGTCTATCAGCAGTTTTTAGACAATCTGAATAATCCCAATTCATTTCAAATTGCCCATTAGCATCTTCATGGTCATTTTGATAAGGACCCCATCCCATTTCAATCATACAATCACAAATTTCTTTTATAAGCTCATATCTTCTCATTAGTGAAGACTGGTCATAACAAGGTTTAGATTGAGTATCTCTATTATCAGCAATTGTGTTCCCATCAGGAGAAATCAAAAAATACTCACACTCCACACCTGACTTCATGCTGTATCCCAATTCAGATAATTTTTTTATTTGTTTTTTTAACATCACTCTTGGTGAAGCATCGACTGGTTTACCATTCATCCATAAATCCGAAGCCAACCAACCAACTTCTTTATTCCATGGTAGTTGAATTAAACTGTCAGGATCAGGTATTGCAAACATATCAGAGTCAGCTGGCGTCATATCTAACCAAGCTGCAAATCCAGCAAATCCAGCACCATTTACTTGCATATCTTTTATCGCATGAGCAGGAACCAATTTTGATCTTAATACACCAAATAAATCTACAAAACTTATTAAAAAATATTTAATTTTTTTTTGTTTTGAAATTTTAAATAAATTTTTTGCCATCTAATAACGTAACACAATTATTTAAAAAATGATAAAAAGAAATCTTTGTAATAAATTAAATTTACACCAATAATAATTAATATTGCTATAATTACTCCATACTTTGCTTTTGGCCATGCAAGACGTGCCATTTTGCTAGGAGTTTTATTTTCATTTTGATTATTTTCTTCAGAATTTTGCATTAAAAAAAAAGAGGGCACAGTATTTCATGCACCCTCTTAAAAGTTTTAACCGTCTGTTATATTACTCTTCCAGTCGTTAGCACTTGGTTTTTTTCTGACAATTGCATTCATCTTACCATCTTCTTGTTTAGATGAAATAATATGCCAGCCAACCCAAATAAGAATTGCTATTATAACTAGCACTCCTTCCGAACCAACACCTGGATAGACAGATCCTTGTACCTCAGAGGCACTTAAATGATCTATCCAATTTGATACTGTTGCCATTTACATACCTCCTTTATCTACTGGCCGAGACTACAGCTTTTTCGTCTTCTTTAGCCTCTTCCATAATTGTATAGTCAAGTCCTGCAAGTTCTACTTCTCTTGGTATTCTTAATTTACCCATTCCGTGAAGAACTTTTGCAATTATATATCCAGGAAGCATACCTAGTACAAAAAACATTATTATTGCACCGATAAACATTCCAAGAGGATTAATTGCTGCATAATTAGTTCCATCCCACATAGCTCCAACACTGTATCCAGATGAAGGATAACCATTTAAAACGAAACCACATATCACAAGACCAACAAATCCAGCATAACCATGAACAGCTACTGCTCCAACTGCATCGTCGATTTTATATTTTTTCTCGACCCAGTAATGCATTTTGTAAGCTATAACTACTCCGATCATACCGATTATCATTGATTGTATTGGATGATATAAATCATTACCTGCAGATGCACATATTATTCCCGCAAGTCCTGATGAATAAGTCCAGAAGGGATCTCCCTTCGAGATCACATATCCTGCTAACAACCCTCCAGATAACGACATTAAAAAGTTCATCGTTATTCCGCTAAGTGTGGTTGGAGTTAGGTAGATGTTCGTTGCAGTAAAGAAAGTTACACCTTCCATACCATATTCTGGTCCAAGATCATAAATCGGAACATTACATGCTGCGTAAAAGCCCCAAAAACCTGTATAGATTAAGAATAATCCAACAGTCACTAACCAAGGATTTCTTGGTCCAATGTTTCTTGGTTCTCCGCTAGATGAAAATTTTCCAATTCTTGGTCCTAAAACAATTAGAACACCTAAGGCAAAACCTCCGGCAATTGCGTGAATTACTCCGGAAGCGTAAGCATCGTGATATCCTAATATTTTTAACATCCATCCATCAAAATGCCATCCCCATGAAGCATCTATTGTCCAGAAAACAGATCCAATTGCAATTGCAAGTATTCCAAATGCAAAAGTAGTTATCCTTTCAATAACCGCTCCAGATACAATTGAAGCTGCAGTCCATGAAAATAATAAAAAGGCTGCCCAGAAGACACCCATTATATGATCATTAAGATTTACGGCCATCAATGCATTTGTAGGGTTAGCAAGATCATTTCCACCAAATCCACCTCCAAGAACTAGACCGGTGCTTTCGGTCATAATTGAAGGAGCTAATCCGGGTCCTGTTGGAAATGCCCAGTATATCCACCAACCAAAGAAAAACCATGTGACTGTTACCAGTGGTATCAGCATTGTATTTTTCATAAGAGTGTGTTGGTGATGTTTGTAACGAGATGCCCCAACTTCATACATACAGAAACCCACGTGGATCAAAAACATAAGAACCACAGTTACCCAATAGTAAAATTCTGTAAATAAGGTTGTGAGAGCACCTAATTGATCAGTCATATTTCTCTCTCCTATTAATAGTTAATAGACTCTATGAAATTTTTTTTACGCTGACAATTTTATTTTATTTATAAAAAGTAGAAGTTAATAATTATTTTATCAACTTGAAATTGAAATTAGAATTTTAAATATGCTTTTTTTAGGTCAACCAAAGGATGATTCGGGGACATTTGAAACTTTACCAATAATTCTCTAGCTATCATATCTCTATCCTGCTGATTATTAGGTAATTTTATTTTACTTGGTATCGTTACCCAACCGTTAGCATTTCTATCGAATACAGCAGGTCTATTTTCTTCATAACCCATATGTACATCTTCTAACCAATTAAGATCATCCCAACCCATAGCTTCTATATATTTTTTTAAAAATGGAGTTAGTCGACTATAGTCAGGCAAAAGATTAACGTCATATCGATAGCCAATTGTTTGGCCAATCATTTTTTCTCTTGCAGTTTCTTTTTTCTTTCCTAATTGACCTTTGATCTCTTTTGATTTGACTTTTTTCTTACCTTTTTTCTTTGGCATATTTGCTATTAGATTTTATGGAAATCTTTAACTCCTACTGTATGATTTGTTCCTGCAAGAGGTACTTTAGCTAAAGCAGAAGCCTCCATTGTTAATGCAGCCATATCTTCTGGCTCTAGCGAGTGAATATTTGTTTTTCCACATGCTCTAGCCAACAATTGAGCCTCCAATGTCATTGCGTGCAAATAGTTATATACTCTTAATGCAGCGTCATCAGGATTTAATCTTTTTCTTAATTTAGGATCTTGAGTAGCAACTCCTACCGGACATCTACCCGTGTGACAGTGATAGCAATGACCTGCGGGAACACCCATTTCTTTTTCAAAGTTAGATTCTGGTATTTCCTTATTGCAATTTAAAGCCACCATTGCGCCTGTTCCGATTGCAATTGCGTCTGCACCAAGTGCTAAAGCTTTAGCCATATCTGCTCCATCTCTAACGCCACCTGCATAAATTAAAGTTACTTTTCCAGTTTTACCTACATCATCCAAAGCTCTTCTTGCTTCTCTAATTCCAGCAATTCCTGGTATACCTGTGTTTGCAGCTGCAATGTGTGGTCCAGCACCTGTTGAACCTTCCATTCCATCAAGATAAATTGAATCTGGATCACATTTTGCTGCCATCCTTACATCATCATACACTTTAGCTGCTCCAAGTTTTAATTGAATTGGCACTTTGTTTTTTGTTAATTCTCTAAGCTCTTGAACTTTTAAAGCTAAATCATCTGGACCCAGCCAATCAGGATGTCTTGCTGGAGATCTTTGATCAATACCCGCAGGTAGCGATCTCATTTCTGCAACTTGGTCAGTAACTTTTTGACCCATCAAATGACCACCCATTCCAACTTTTTGTCCTTGTCCAATAAATACCTCAATTCCATCAGCTAGTTGTGCATGGTGTGGGTTAAAACCGTATCTTGATTGTATGCACTGATAAAACCATTTTTCTGAATATCTTCTCTCATCTGGTATCATACCACCTTCACCAGAACATGTTGCGCTACCAGCCATTGTAGCACCTCTAGCTAATGCAGTTTTTGCTTCATAAGATAAAGCTCCAAAACTCATTCCCGTTATGTAAACTGGAATATCAAGTTCAATTGGATTTTCACATCTTGGACCAATAATAGTTTTGGTCTCACATTTTTCTCTGTAACCTTCAATAACAAATCTTGTTAATGTCCCTGGCAAGAAAACTAGATCATCAAAAGTAGGTATCTTTTTCATCAAAGCCATTCCTCTCATTCTGTATCTTCCTAATTCCGCTTTGATATGAATGTCGTCCATAACTTCAGGAGTAAAAATAGCGTTGTGTCCTAACAAACTTTTGTTTCTTGAAGCTATTCCATTACCATTAGAATGTCCGTTTGACTTTCCATTACCATTTTTTTTCTTTGCCATTTAAATTGCTCCTTTTTTTTCTGTAGGTTCAAGAGCATCGTAATTCCAAAGTTTTTTTCCTGCTACAACTTTAGTCATCTTAGAAACATCGAAGTTTTCTCCGATCTCCGCAACCTTTAATTTTCTTTTAAGCCAGTCTTGATCTGAATTAGTTAATTCAGCTTCGACAGCATCACTACCAAATGATCCAATTTTTCCACCTACAAAAATTGTCCCATCATACATAGAATCTCCTAAATTTATTCCAACATCTCCAAGAATAATAATTCGCCCTCTCTGCATCATAAAACCTGTAAAAGCACCTGCATCTCCGCCAATAATTATTGTTCCACCTTTTTGATCAATTCCTGTTCTGGCACCTACGCTTCCTTTGCATATCAGATCTCCACCTCTAATTGCCGCACCAAAGCAAGAACCTGCATTTTTTTCAATTACTACTTTTCCTGCCATCATATTTTCTGCACATGACCATCCCACTCTTCCATTAATTCTAACAATAGGACCATCCATTGATCCACACCCAAAGTACCCCAAACTACCTTCAAATATTAAATTTAATTTATTAAGAATTCCAACTCCCAAGCTATGTTTTCCCTGTGGATTCTTTATTACAATAGTTCCGTATCCATCTTTCATTAATTCATCAATTTTTTTATTTGCTTCACGACAATCCATGTTCTTAACGTCAATCTCAGTTCTTTTATTAAAATCTACATCATATGTCCCAAAGTAATAAAAATTCTCTGCCTCATCTGGATTAAAAAATTTTTGTTGTGTTTTTCCAGTTAAGACTTCTGTATGAAGTCCCATTGATTGAGCTTTACTTTTTTTTTCTGATGTTTTTAAATTTGCCATACTTTAACTTCTCCATCAAAAGGATCATAAGTTTCGATTTCTTGTGGTAATATTGATCTTATTGCAATTTCCTCTGACCCCATTGCAACTAAATCATCTGACTCATACAATACCAGTGGTTTTGCAGCCATTGTATCTTTCGCCATTCCTAAGCTATCTTTTGTAGCAACAAAATATGTAAATACCCCATCTAAACCGACGAGAGACTCTTTCATTCCCTCTTCTAATGTAGCTCCATTTCTCATTTTTTCTGCAAGATATACAGCGATTAATTCAGAGTCACATTCTGACATAAATCTCATGCCCTTGTTTTCCAATACTCTTCTATTGTTCCAATAGTTTGTTAATTGTCCATTATGAACGACTGACACATCGCTAAAAGGATAACCCCAAAATGGATGAGCAGATTTAATATCCACTCCCGACTCTGTTGCCATCCTAGCATGACCAATTGCATGTGTCCCGACAACTTTATCTAAATTATATCTGTTACAAACAACTTCAGCATTTCCTAGATCTTTAATTACTTCTAGAGATTTTCCCATAGATAATATTTCTACACCTTCAACACTTTCTATTTTTTGAGAAAATTCCATTAAATCTTTGTCATACTGAATTTCATATCTTAATGAATAAGGAAGAATTCTATCTTCTTTTATCACCTTAGCGCCTAGCTCAGAAAGATAAGAGTCAACAATTTTTTTTCTTTCATCATAAACTGATACATCTTCTTTTACTGAAGAACTTCCTTCTGCAACATTTTCACCAACCTTAAATCGCATGATGAAATTTTGACCGTCAGTTTTTCCATATAGAGCGTATCCAGTTGAATCTTCTCCTCTATGCTTTAATGCTTGAAGCATACCTTGAAGTTCAAAACCAACGTTTGAAGTATTTCCTCTATGAATTAATCCTGCAATCCCGCACATATAATTTCCTTATTAAATTATGGTAAACAATCAAGATAAGTATCAAGATCCCATTGTGTTGTTGCACCAAGGAATTTCTCCCACTCATCTCTTTTGTACCAATTAAATACTTTATACATTTCATCTGGCATTGATGATTTTATAACTTCATCCTCCGCCAATCTATCTAAAGCCTCACCTAAACTTAGTGGAAGTTTTTTAACATCTTTACCAGCTTTTTGAGCTTCATATATATTTCTAGACTCTGGTTTAGCTGGTTTCATTTTTTTAGATATTCCCTCATCACAAGCTTTAAGTAATGCTGCACCTAATAAATATGGATTATGCATAGAGTCAACTGATCTGTACTCAAATCTACCCGGAGCAGATACTCTTAGACCACAAGTTCTATTTTGATAACCCCAGTCAGCATATACTGGTGCCCAAAAACCTTGATCCCATAATCTTCTATACGAGTTCACTGTCGAAGAACCAATTGCTGTTAAAGCTGGCAAGTGTTTCATTATCCCTGCGATTGATTGTAATCCAATTTTTCCAGGTAACTGCATATCTTTAGTATCAGGCATGAAAGTATTTGTTCCGCCTGATACATAACTAAACACTTCTTCTACACCAGGAAGTTTTTTGTTACCCAATTTGTTCACAGATACTTTTCCACCTTTCCACAAAGACATATTGGTGTGACATCCACTTGCTGAAACTCCCATAAATGGTTTGGTCATAAAGCAAGCTATAAGATTATGTTCTCTTGCTACCTGAGCACAAATTTGTCGATAGGTAGATAATCTGTCTGCGTTTCTTAAAACATTATCAAATGTCCAGTTAAGTTCTAATTGGCCAGGTGCATCTTCATGGTCTCCTTGGATCATATCAAGACCCATCGCTTTTGCGTATTCAATAACCTTCATAAACACAGGTCTTAAAGATTCAAATTGGTCAATATGATAACAGAAAGGTTTTGAGAAACCTTGTCCAGTTGGAGTTCCGTCAGGATTTTTTGTTAACCACATCATTTCAGGCTCTGTTCCAACTCTTAATTCTAATCCATGTTTCTTTTTGAACTCATTCATGAAAATTCTAAGATTACCTCTGCAGTCACTTGTTAAATGACCACCTGGATTGTTTCTTTCTTCTCTGTTTCTAAAACACGTAACAAAAACTCTTCCAACTCTCTTATCCCAAGGTAACTGAACAAAAGTTTCTGGATCAGGTATCCCTACCAATTCCATAGCTTCTGGGCCGTAACCAATATAATTATTATGACGATCTAAAAATAAATTTGCAGTTGCTCCATAAACTAATTGAAAACCTTTTTCTGCAGTTCTTTCCCAGTGGTCTGCTGGTATTCCTTTTCCAACAACTCTTCCGGTTACTGAAATAAATTGATAATAGATATAAGTAATTCCTAATTCGTTTATTTTATCTCTAACTTTTTTGACGAGTTTAGCTCTACCTGGTTGGTTTACGTGTTTTTCAAGATCCGTCATTCTTCCCCCTTTGAATTTTCAGATCAAAAGGTAACTGAAAAAAAAACGTTTGTCTACTTAGATAAATTAGCTCCAAGGAAACGGACTGTTCGATGTCGGATGAAGTTTGCCTTTTTCGTATCTATCGAACCTGAACGGTTTTAGTAATTCACTTTCTTGACCTAAAATTTCTTGTGCAACAAGGTGTCCAACACCTATCATTTTATAACCATGATTTGCATCTGCAATCATGTAAACATTTTCAAAAAATCTATCAAATATTGGGAATGAGTCTGGAGTTAAACAACCCAATCCTCCTGATGGTCCCTTTCTATACAAATGAGATTTACCCACAAAACGTTTCTGAATATGCGCAAGAGCTGAAGTCCACATATCAGAAAATTTATCAGTAGTTTGATATTCAGGAGAGTCAATTCCGTATGGATCAACATTAACTTCGTCAAAATGTTTTTGAACAATATAAGGCGATGTTCCACCTTGAACTCCCAAACCTTCAATATCGGGTTTGTAATAAATTCCCCATAAGTCTTCTGTAATTACTTTACCATCTTTATCAGAATAAAGCGGAGCATCTGTATCAACATGAATTACAGGGGGTGGTTTACCTTCATTGGTTTTTAAATAGTCTGCATCTACACCCAATACACCTTCTTGTAAAAACCAGTACTTCCACATTTCAACTTCATGCATTTTTCCATTTTTAGCATCTTTTATATTTGTTGTTTTTGGTAACTCCAACATATTCCAAAAATCTCTTACCCATGGTCCTGCACCAATTACTACCTGATCACAATCAATTGTTCCTTTGTCTGTAACTACGCCAGTAATTGCATTGCTGTTACTCCCTCTTTTAAAACCTGTAACCTTTACTCCTTTATGAACGTTCACACCGTTTGAATTTGCTTTTTTTTCTAATGCTTTAATTGAATCTTTATTAAATGCGTATCCACCTTTCTTTTCATGTAAGACTGATGTAATTCCTTTTGCTTGCCAATCACTAAAAATTCCTTGCATATATTTCATGCAATCTTTTTCACCTTCTATAAATTCTGATTCATATCCAATAGCTTTCTGTTGTTCGTAAATACTTGCAACATCTTTATGCATTACTTCTGGAGAAATTTGCATATAGCCAACAGCATTATATTTAAATGCTTCTGGATCACTCTCCCAAACACTAACTGAATGAGCCATTAATTCTCTCATTGCAGGTTGAAAATAATTATTTCTAACAACTCCACATGCAATTCCACTTGCACCCGCGGCAGTGTCTTTCTTTTCTAGGACAACTACATCGTTTGGATTTTTATATTTTTCGGAAAGTTTCCAAGCGGTACTTAACCCGTGAATTCCTCCACCAATTATTACAACTTTTGCTTTTGTCGGTAACGACATGATCAAACTTTAATTTTTTAGCAAAGGAAAGAATATAATAATTTTTATATATAATTTATATAAATTCTAAATATTTATGAGATTTTTAATTAAAAACTCAAATTTTTGAGAGTTTTTAAATATTCGTTAAATTCACTAACAAAATTCTGTGTGGGTAAAACGTACTTTTTTCTATGGTCATTACCAGTTTTCTCGAGGTAAAAAAATTCTTTATCACAAGCTTCCTTGATCATAAGTGCAGATTTGGGTCTTGAGGTTTTAAAGAGTCTAGTCTTAAGTTCTTCGACAGATAAGTTTTCATTTAACTTATAGGAATTCATCACAATCAACATCATATGATAATGTGAAGGAGATTTTCTGAAAAAGTAATTACTGGATGTATGGGATAGTTTCATTTGATCTTCCCAAAATTCAAGTAAATCCTTAGATGATTTTGACATTATGATTTTACACGAGTTTTTTGAGGATCGTAATGTGGAAAACCAACAACTTTGGCAGGTATTCTTTTTTGATGTCCATCAATTTTACCGACTTCAACATTCATACCTATTTCTGAATGACCTACATCAATTCTACACAATGCAATATTTTTATTCAAAGTAGGAGACAGACATCCACTTGTAACAACGCCAACCTGGGATCTTCCAATATGAACGCAATCACCGTGATTAGCTTTTTCTTTGCCTACAAGTTCTAATCCAACTAATTTCTTTTGTGGATTTTCTTTTCTCTTTATTAATGCTTCTTTCCCAATGAAATCTGCTGTTTTTGTTTTTAAAGGAACCGTAAATCCAACACCAGCTTCAAACGGGTCAACTTGGCCATCAAATTCATTACCAAATAATATTAGACCAGCTTCAATTCTTAATAAATCTAATGCTCCAAAACCAGCAGGTATTAATCCTTCATCTTTACCAGCTTCCACAAGCACATCCCAAACTGCTGGTGCATCAGAAGGGTGACACCATATTTCATATCCTAACTCACCTGTATATCCTGTTCTAGAAACCATTAATGGAATTCCGCTAAGCTCTTTTACTCTGCAGATTGTAAACCTAAACCATTGTAATTCTGAAATAGAAGGTTGTGTTGGTGGAGTAAAAATAAACTTTTCTAAAATTTTTCTACTATTTGGCCCTTGTAGAGAAATATTATTTATTTGATCAGTAGAGTTTTTAACTAAAACATTAAATTTTTTCTTTTTTGCCTGTTCTTTTAACCATTCACCTGCATATTCATCACCACATACCCATCTAAATCCATGATCACTCATTTTTAACAATGTTCCATCATCAAACATAGAACCATTTTCATAACACATCGAAGAATAAACAATTTGTCCAACTGACAATTTTTTAACATTTCTAGTTAAAGTATAGTCCATCAATTCTTCTGCATCTGGACCTAATATTTCAAATTTTCTTAAAGAAGATAAATCAATTAAAACTGCTTTTTCTCTACACGCTGTATATTCATTTATTACCCCGTGTTTAGTGTAATCATTGGGCAACCAATATCCTCTAGCATCAACAAAGTTTCTTGTTAATTTAGAAGTTCTTTCATGAAATCCTGTATTTTTTGTCAGTTTTAATTCTGAGTCTGGTTTCATTCTAAATGCAAAAGATTTTGTAAATTCTCTTTTTTTTTCATAAGTTCTAACAAAAATATCTGTAGGGTTCCATGAATTACATGGATCTATATCACTTGGACAGGCTGATGTTCCGCAGGTTAAATCTTTTAAAGCTCTTAATATTACATAATCTCCAGGTCTAGCAAATGACTCATCAGAAAGTACAGTATTCAAACCTCCTGCCGAAGTATTAAAAAATAAATTTATAGCGTGCCATCCTTTTTGTCTATTAACCCCAAAATTTTCCATAGCACCACTTAAGTTATCTGAGCAATTTGGATGCCCAAAATAACCCGCATCTTCGTAATACTTTGATGTACAAGCAAGATTAAAAGTGTCATGTCTACCAACGGTATCTCTTATTACCTCTACTAAAGGTTCATGATCTGTGTCAAAAAATTTTGAATATAATCCCGGCCCTGGAAAAGTATTACCCATAAAGGTCCTGGTTGTTTGCCAATCTAAACCTTTCTCTACACCTTTACCTAATTTAGCTGTATCGAAAGCAACAAAATCTGAACATTGTCTACCAGTTGGACAAATTATTTGAATATAATCTCCTTCTTTAACCTCAAAAGAAATCGCTGATTGTTTTGCAATATTTTTTTCGTCTAGAGGATCAAAAATTGGATCTGGAATTATTCTATGTTCTTTATAATCAACAATATTATTTCTTTTAATAAATAAAGTTAGTTCAGTAGGAGGATTTTGTTCATGAACTAACATATCATTGCCAGGCGCAGCAAAAATACAATAACATTTATCTTTTGAGCTTATTTTAATTTTTTCTCCTGGTGGAGTGTCTTTATCAAAAAGGATTGAAGATTTAGACTTTGCAATTTTAAGATTTCTTTTTTCTAATTGACGTAATGCAATTTTTGAACTTTCTTCATTTCTATTTAAAATTTTAATTATGTCATTTTCTGATTTAGAAGATTTTAAATTTAAAATCGATGGATCTGAATTTCCATCAGAATTAAAAACAACTATTTCGCAAATTTGATTTCCTTCATTATTAATAATTTCAATTTCATCATCTGGAAAAATCTGAACTCCTGTAAGTCCACCACCATTAATTACGTATCTTTCAACCCCAGGTGGCAAAACATTTAATCCAGGTTCATTTATTCTTAAATTTTCTTCTAACATTTTAAATCAATGATTACTTATGTTTGAGAATAAATCAGTACTGATTAATTGTATATATAAATTTTAGTACCAACTTCTGTTGACTGTAAGATTAAATTTAAGGATAATTAAACACTTAATATATTAAGAGAGGAGAAATAAATGAAGAAACTTTTATCAATAATTTCTGCTTTTTTGATTACATTTGCTCTAAGTTTTACAGGTGCGAATGCAGATAAAAGCGGAGTTGTTAAAATCCCAACACACAATTGGTCAAGTCAATTAGTTGGAGCTGAAGTTGTTGGTGAATTGCTAAAAATGGTAGGTGAGAAAGTAGAGTATATTAATATGGACTCACAAGCAGTATACCAAGCAATGGCAGACGGTGATATTGATCTAGTTCATGAAATTTGGGAAGGTGCGTTTGGAGCATCTTATGAAAAAGCAAAAGCTGGTGGTGGAATTGAAGAAATTCTTACTCACGATGCTGTAACTAGAGAGGACTGGTGGTATCCAAACCATGTTGAAAAACTTTGTCCTGGTCTACCAGATTGGAAAGCTCTAAATAAATGTGCAGATCTTTTTGCAAGAGCAGACTCTGGAGGTAAGGGAGTGTTTATCGGTGGTCCTGTTGATTGGTTAAAACATGATGCTGAAAAAGTTGAGGCTCTAGGAATGAACTTCATGGTGAAAAATGCAGGTTCTGCAGATGCAATTTGGGCTGAATTAGATGCAGGTGTAGCGCAAGGAAAAGCTGTAGTTGTTTTTAACTGGTCACCAAATTTCATCGGTGCAAAATATCCAGGTAAGTTTGTTGAGTTTCCTAAACATGATCCAGCTTGTACAAAGGATCCTTCATGGGGAATCAATAAAACTGCACTTTATGATTGTGGAAACCCAGCAAGTGGTTATTTAAAATTAGCAGTCAATGCTGATTTCAAAAAAAATCATCCTGCGGGATATAAGTTGTTGAAACAGATGAATTTTTCTGGTCCAGACATTGACAAAATGGCTAACTACAAGGACACGGATGGTTTAGAAGTATCAGCAGCTGCTCAAAAATGGTTAGATGATCACAAATCTAAATGGAGCAATTGGATTAAATAATTTTTAGTCTATTTATAAACGAACCGACATAATCTTAAGTCGGTTCGTTTTTTTTTTATTTTATGTTAAGCTCTCTTAAATTTTTTTATTATGAATGATCAAATCAAAATTTCATGTTCAAATATTTGGAAATTATATGGAGAAAATCCAGAAAAGTTTTTAAAAGAAAATAATAATAATCCATCAACCGAACAACTAAAATCAAATAAATATATACCTGCGGTAAGAGATGCATCTATCGATGTAAAAACTGGAGAAATATTGGTTATTATGGGATTGAGTGGATCTGGTAAGTCAACATTATTAAGATGTATGTCTAAACTTATTCAACCAACTGATGGTCAAGTTTTTTTTGAGGGTAAAGATTTATTAAAAGCTAGCGATAAAGAGTTAATCGAAATAAGAAGACATAAAATGGGAATGGTATTTCAGCATTTTGCTTTATTACCTCACAGAACAGTTTTACAAAATGTTGCATTTCCTTTAGAGGTGCAAGGAATAGAGCCTATTAAAAGAGAAGATAGAGCAAAAGAGGTCATTAAATTAGTTGGTCTTGAGGGTAGAGAAAAATATTATCCTAGAGAACTTTCAGGAGGTCAACAACAAAGAGTTGGACTAGCAAGGTCTTTAGCGGTTGAACCAGATGTTTGGTTTTTAGATGAACCTTTTTCAGCTTTAGATCCATTGATTAGAAAAGAGATGCAAAACGAGTTTTTGAGACTTCAAAATATGCTTAAAAAGACAATTGTTTTTATAACCCATGATTTTGATGAAGCTATACGATTGGCAGATAGAATAGCAATAATGTATGAAGGGTTAATAGTCCAAGTAGGCACTCCTGAAGAATTAATCACGAAACCAGCTACTGATTATGTTGCAGAATTTACAAAAGATATTCCTAGATCTAAGTTATTAAATGCTGAAAGTGTTATGAATAATGAGGATAAAAAACTCTATGATAATACTGTTAACTGTAAAGAAAAAATTGAAAAAATCGCATCAAAAGTTTTAAAATCCGAAGGATCTTACTCTGTTATTGATGAAAATAAAAAAGTTATTGGTTCATTAAGCAAAAAAGAAATAATCAAAGCTTTATTTGCCGAAGATAAGAATGAATAAAATTAAAACCATTTTTAAAGGAAAATTTTTATTTATTTTTGGACCATTCTTTTTGTTATGGTTGCTTCGTTATATTGTTCCTAATTATACGATTTCATCTAAAACACCACATTGGGCTTATATACCTCCAAAAAGTTGCTTGGGAGGATGCGGATCAATAGATGGATTTATACCTTTTGTAGATTGGACAAATGCATTAATTCAATTTCTGAGAAAGTATGAAATTTTCGGTTTGTTTACTTTTAGAGATTTCACAAGAGGTATAGCGAACTACGTCGATAAATTTTTAGATTTTACAGAAGCAGTCTTGCACAAAGGTTTTCCAAGCTACGAAATAGGACCTTTGCCTTGGATATTTATAATAACTCTTACAGTGATTTTAGGTTTTTATTTGAGAGGTTGGAGATTGGCATTGTTGGGAGGAACATGTTTTGCGTACTTAATATTATTTAGTAAACGGGGAATATGGGAACTATCAATGAAATCTTTAGCAGCTATTTCTGTCTCTGCACCTTTGGCTGCATTAATAGGATTGTGTTTGGGTATACTTGCGGTCAAGAGAAAAAAATTTGCAAACTTTCTATGGCCAATGTTAAATATTTTACAATCTTTACCTCATTTTTCTTATTTAATTCTGGTTGTTATATTTGTTGGAATAGGGACTAAAGCTGGAGTTATTGCAACCGTAATATTTGCATTTCCACCAATGGCTAGATTAACTATTTTAGGATTACAAAATATATCACAAGAAATAAAAGAAGCTGGTGTGATGGCTGGTTGCACAAAGTGGCAAATGTTATTTAAAGTTGAAATTCCGGCAGCTAGATCTCCAATTATGCTGGGAATAAATCAAGTTATAATGCAATGTCTTGCAATGATAGTTATAGCAGCATTTATTGGACAACCTGGTTTAGGTCATGACTTGTTAATTAGATTACAAGGCTTAAGGCTAGGTGAGGCTTTTGAAATTGGTGTTGCAGTTGTTTTGATCGCAATTACACTTGATAGGTATAGTCAAGCTTTAGCATTAAAAGAACCAGAGCGAAGAGAGGGAAATTTTGTAAAGAGAAATCCATATTTGTGTGCAACTTTTTTTGCAATTATAATTTGCTCTATCTTAGTTTTTCTTTTTCCATTTTTTAATGAATATCCAAAGGAGTTAACAGTTTCAGCATCTGTATATTTAGATAATGCCATTAAATCATTTACAAGATCTTTGTTTGTACCGTTAGGAATATTTAGAGATTGGATGTTAATATATTTTTTGATGCCTCTTAAAGCTGTATTTCAATCTATGCCATGGACTGGAGTAATTTTATTTGTCGGAGCAATTGGGTGGAAGCTTGGTAAAATGAGACTGGCATTAACAGTTATGTTATTCGTATTTTTTATAGCATCATCTGGTTATTGGGTAAGAGCAATGATTACTTTATATATGGTATTTGCATCATTAGTAATATGTGCACTTATTGGAATTCCTTTGGGGATATGGGCATCAAAGAAAGAGAGCAGAACAAAGTTAGTTTTAAATATTTGTGATATTTTTCAAACATTTCCATCATTTATTTATCTACTTCCAGCAATAATGCTATTTCAAATAAGTGATGTTTCAGCAATATTTGCAATAGTTATATATTCCTCAATACCAATGATAAGATATACTGTTTTTGGATTAAGAAATGTTCCACAACAAATTATAGAGGCATCTATAACCTCTGGATGTACAGAAAGACAATTATTATGGAAAGTAAAAATGCCTTTAGCCTTTCCAGAAATTATACTAGGTGCAAATCAAACATTAATGTTTGCTTTATTTATGGTAATGATAGCTGGATTTATTGGAACTGTTGATTTGTCGCAAGAAATATTTAGGGCATTGTCTTTTAGTGACGGTGGCAAAGGTTTAATAATAGGATTATGTGTTGCATTTATAGGTTTGACTGCAGATAGATTGTTAGTTGAATGGTCAAATCAAATGAAGAAAAAATTAGGATTTATCAACTAGTGAAAGAAATATTAATAATAGGTGGAGGGGCAATGGGATCAGCTTTTACTTTTCCATGTATTGATAATAAAAACAAAGTAATAATAACAGAGCCATATAATAAAGTTTTTATTAAAAATTTATCTTCAAATAATAAATATCATTCAAGTTTGAAAAAAAATTTACCTAGTAAGTTAAAGTATAAAAAATATTCAACAAACTTACTAAAAAAAAAATATGATTTAGTTGTTATTGCTTTAAGTTTATCAGGAATAAAATTTATAAGTGAAGAATTCAAACAATCAAAAATCAAAAGTCCAGTTCTAATTCTTACTAAAGGCTTAAAGTATGATAGAAAAAAGCAAAAAATTTATACTATTTCTGAAGATATAAAAAAAAATAATAAAAATATAAACATATCTGTCTTAAAAGGACCTTGTTTAGCAAAAGAACTTTCTAATAAAAAACAAACAAGTGTTGTTGTTGCTAATAAAAATATAAAAACTGCAAAGAATATATGCAAAATGATTTCTACAAAATATTACGTAACAGAGACTTCAAAAGATATTATTGGAATAGAAATTTGTTCAGCAATAAAAAATATTTATTCTATGATAATTGGAGCTGGAGATAGTTTAAATATGTCATCAAGTTTATTCAAAAAATCTATTAATGAGATGATATATATTACTAAATATTTTAAAGGAAAAATTGAAACCGCTCTTGGATTAGCTGGAGTTGGAGATCTATACGTCAGTGCTGCAGGAGGTAGAAATAGTAAAATGGGAGGGTACCTGGGGCAAGGCTATACATTTAATAATGCTAAAAGAAAATTTATGCCAAATGAAACTGTAGAGGGAGAGCAACTTGCAAGAGAAATTGCTCCATTTATACTAAAAAAAATACAACAAAAAAAAATCCCTTTGATGACAAAATTAATTAAATCTATAATTAACAATAAAAAATTAATATTAAATTAAAAATGGCGAGTATTAAAATAGATAAAGTAAATAAGTATTTTGGAAGTACACATGTTATCAAAGATGTTTCTCTTGATATAAAGAGCGAGTCTTTTACTGTTCTAGTAGGACCAAGTGGTTGTGGTAAATCTACAATTTTAAGAATGATTGCTGGTTTAGAAGAAATTAATTCTGGCACAATATCTATTGATGATAAAGTTGTTAACGATTTACCACCTAAAGAAAGAAATATTGCAATGGTATTTCAATCTTATGCCCTTTACCCGCATATGACAGTATTTGACAATATGGCTTTTGGTTTAAAGATTGAAAAAAAATCGAAAGAAGAAATAGAGCAAAGAGTAATGGAAGCTGCTAAAATTCTACAAATTGAGGAGTATCTTGAGAGAAAACCCAAACAATTATCTGGAGGACAACGTCAAAGAGTAGCCATAGGTAGAGCTATTACAAGAAAACCGAAAGTTTTTTTATTCGATGAACCATTATCTAACTTAGATGCGGCTTTAAGAGTACAAATGAGAGTAGAGTTGGCAAAACTACATGATCAACTTAATGCAACAATGATTTACGTAACTCATGATCAGACTGAAGCCATGACACTCGCAAATGATATTGTTGTATTGGATCAAGGTATAGTTTCACAAAAGGGATCACCAATGAATTTATATAATAACCCAGATAATTTATTTGTTGGAGGTTTTATCGGGTCTCCAAAAATGAATTTTATAGATAGTAAAGTTTTAAGTAAAAGCTCAAAGAGTTCTGAAGTAGATATAATGGGGACTGGAAAGTTAAATGTACCAAAAATTTCTGAAAATACTCAAGAAGGGGATAGTATAAAAATTGGTATAAGACCAGAGCACTTGATATTAAATGCAAAAACAGACTCATTATGGGAAAGTAAAGTGTTCGTTGTAGAAAAATTAGGGTCAGGAACATATTTATATTTAGAGAAAGAGGGAGACCCTCTTGTTGTACAAACTGATGGGGACACGAATATTAAAGTAGGTGATACTGTTAAAATAGGTTTTGATCCATTTAGATGCCATTTATTTGATAATAAAGGTATTTCTTTTAAAAATTCCTAAATCAATCTCAGGTAGTATTGTATAATATACATACTTGTTATTCCTCTTTTAAATGTTCATTATGTGATAATTTTTAAATAACTTTAAAAAACACGAAAAAAGAGGGGAATATATGTTTAAAAATATATTAATAACAATCTCTGCAATAGCTTTTGTTTTTAATTCAATTGCATTTGCAGATATCAAATTCTGGACGACAGAAACTCAACCAGCAAGAATGGCTAAACAAGAAGAGATGGCTAAAGCTTTTGAAGCTAAAACTGGAATTGGAGTTGAAGTTATTCCGATTGATGAAAAAGATTTAGGAACAAGAGCTACTGCAGCAGCAGCAGCGGGAGATCTTCCTGATGTAATTTATCATACACTTCAATATGTATTACCATGGGCTGAAGCTGGAATTTTAGATGTTGATGCAAATAATGATGTCGTTAATTCACTTGGAAAGAAAACTTTTGCTCCTGGTGCTTTAAAGATGGCTAAAAAAGGTGGCAAAATTGCTGCTGTGCCAGTAGATGGCTGGACTCAAATGGTCGTTTACAGAAAAGATTTATTTGCAGCTGCTGGTTTAGAACCACCAACGACTTATGCAAATATAGAGAAAGCAATTGATGCTTTATCTAGCAATGAGATGTTTGGATTTGTTGCGGCAACTAAAACTGACGAAAACTTTATGAGTCAGGTTTTGGAACATGTTTTTCTTGCAAATGGCGTAAACATAGTAAAAAAAGGTGGAACAAAAAAACAAGGAAGAGCTTTAAAAAATTCTTTACAGTTTTATAAAAAATTAGCTAAGGCTAGCCCTCCAGGAGAACTTTATTGGAAACAATCAAGAGAACTTTATTTCGCTGGTAAAACTCCAATGATAATATGGTCACCGTTTATTATGGATGAATTAGCTGGTTTAAGAGACTCAGCTCCACCAACAATTAATAGTGATCCTACATCACCTGAATTGGCATCTAAAACTGGTTTTATAACTAATTTTAGTGGACCAAATAATGTAAAAGGTGCAGCTTGGGCAGATGTTAGATACTTTGGTATAACTGCAGATGCAGATACTGATGAAGCTAAGCAGTTTATTCTTTATTCAATGGATGAAGGATACACAAGCACTTTATCTATAGCACCAGAAGGTAAGTTCCCTGTAAGAAGAGGTAATGCAAGTGATCCAAATGCATTTACAACAGCTTGGAGTAAACTGCCTGTTGGAGTTGATAGAAAAGCTCCTTTAACAGATCTATATTCTGCAGATGTAATAAATAATATTGTTGCTGGTTTAGATACTGCTAACAGATGGGGAGTAAAAGAAGGTGAACTATCTAGAGCATCTAAAATTATTAACAATAAGTTTATAAATAGAATCACTAGACAATATATTGACGATCAATTGACGCTAGATGAAGCAGTAACTGAAATTAACACTGTGCTAGCTAGCTTCTAATAATTTAAATTATTAAAAAAGCGGGTAATATTAATTATCCGCTTTTTTTTATGAGTTCAAAACTTGCAAAAATTGAAAAAAGAACAGCTTATTTATTAATATTACCATCGGTTCTTTTAGTATTTTCTATAATTTTATTTCCAATATTTTCCAACATTTGGATCAGCTTTAAAAATGTAGAGCTTAAAGATTTGAGAATTCCTGAACCAAGAGCAAAAAAATTAGTAAAATCAATTAAGGATAATCCAAATCAAATAAAAGTAATTTATAAATTAAGAAATAGTTCTCTTACACAAGAAATTACTAATGTAAAATTTAAAGATAAATATCCAGATGATATCGAACCAATAGATTTAGACAATAAATGTCAATTTAAATCAAATTTACTTAAATGCGAACTAGGTAATTGGCCAAAAAAATATCGAGAAAATTTAGAAATAGTTTTTCAAAATACTAATAATCAAGAAATTTCTAAGAAGGAACTAAAATCCTTTAAACCTAAACTCTCAGGTAAGTCACAAAATATATTATTAACCTATGAATTTACGTTAAATAATTTCAAAAAAGTAATCAAAGATAAAGCTTTCATAGATCTATTATCAACAACTTTTTATTATACTTTTTTTGGAACCATAGGTGCAATAGTTTTTGGAATTTTGGCAGCACAAATGGTAAATCAAAAATTTTTTGGAAGAACATTTATGAGAAGTGTTCTTTTATTTCCTTATGTTGCACCAGTTGTTGCTCTTGCTTATACCTGGGAACTTTTACTTGATCCAACAAGTGGAACTTTAAATAATTTATTAATTAATTATCAAATTATTGATGGACCAATAAATTTACTAGGACAAAAATATGTAACTTTAAATATACTTGGTTTTGATTTTAAGTTGAGGCTAGCATTAACAACAGTAATTATTTTTGAAATTTGGAGATATTTTCCTTTAGCATTTTTATTTATTCTTGCTCGTCTTCAAGCAGTTCCAAAAGAACTTTATGAAGCAGCTGATGTTGATGGCGCAAATCCTATTCAAAAATTTCTTAACATAACTTTACCCCAGATATTAGCAGTGATTTCAATTCTATTTATGATTAGATTTATTTGGAATTTTAATAAATTTGAAGACATCTTCTTACTCACTGGCGGAGCATCAGGAACAAGAACATTACCAATCAATGTATATCAACAAGGTTTTTCAATCGGGGATATTGGTATGGGTTCTGCAGTTTCTATTGTAATTGTAGTATTTCTGTTAATTTTTATGTTTATCTATTTTAAACTTTTAGGAAAAAGAGCGGATGAAAATTAAAAATATATTAACTTATTGTGTTATCTCATCATTATTTTTGTTTTCATTAATTTGTATTTGGAAAATCTTAGTTACATTACAAGGAATTGAATTAATAAATTTTAACTTTAATAAATTATTTATCTTTGGAATAATTCTTTGTGTAATAAATCTTCTTGTTGGAAAAAAATTCAATTTAAATATCAAAATAACTTTACTTGCTCTTTTATTTTCTATTTTTGATTATTTCATCTCAATAAATTTACCTATTTGGTACAGTTTTGGTATATTCTTAATCTCACTGTTTTTCTTTAATACTATAAAAAACTACGACAAAAAATTTTTGTCAAAAAATCACTCGTCTCAAAAATTATTCTTTAATTTTTTAACACTGTTTGGGATTACACTTTTCTCTTTTGTAATTCTTTTCCCTTTTTACATGATGTTAGTTACAAGCTTTAAAACTCAAGCATTATTATTATTAAACCCATTAGACTTTAGTATTAACTTTGCACAAGGATTGCCAGAATTATTCAAATCTTATTTTATAGTATTCAAAGATTATAATTTTGGAAGATATATGCTTACTAGCACAATAGTCTCTTTAGGCACAGTCATTATAACACTAATATTTGCAATTCCGGCTGCTTACGCAGTTGCAAGACTTAAATTCTTTGGAAAAAATTTTTTATCAACATCAATATTGATAATTTATTTGTTTCCAGCGATAGTTTTGGTGATACCTTTATATACAATTTTTAGTCAACTTGGTTTGAGAAATTCTATTGAAGGTTTGTTAATAGTTTATACAGCTACGACTTTACCAGTAGCAATTTATATGCTGCAAGGTTACTTTAAAAGCATACCAAAAGAACTTGAAGAAGCTGGAATTATAGATGGTCAAAATTGGCTTGGTATAATTTTTAAAATTATACTTCCGCTAAGTTTACCTGCAATATCATCAGTAGCTTTGTATGTATTTATGATAGCTTGGAATGAATTTTTATTTTCATTAATGTTTTTAGACAGACCAAATACATTCACATTATCAAGAGCTATTCAGTTTCTGAATGTTGGAGCTGAAACACCCAGACAATATTTGATGGCAGGATCTGTAGTAGTAACTTTGCCTATTTTAATAATTTTTGTTTATTTTGAAAAATATTTAGTAAGTGGTCTTACTGCAGGAAGTGTTAAAGGATAATGCCAAATAGACTTGAAGAAGCAAAAAAAGTTTTATTAGGTAACAGAAAAAATGGTTATACACTACCCACTAATAACAAATTATATCCTGCTCAATGGAATTGGGACTCAGCTTTTATAGCGCTCGGTTATTCTTACTTTAATTTAGATTTTTCAATTACAGAAATTGAAACATTACTTGATGGCCAGTGGGATGATGGAATGGTGCCACATATTCTTTTTCATGAAAAAGATACATCTTATTTTCCAAATCATACTACTTGGAAATGCGGAAAAAAAATACCATCATCAGGAATTACTCAGCCACCTGTACTAGCTATTATACTAAAGAAAATTATAGAAAATAATCAATTAAATGATGATCAAAATTCAAGAATTTTAAAAATTTTAATAAAAATAAAAAAATACCATGAATGGTTTATAAAATTCAGAGATCCAAATAAAACTGGATTAGTATCTATTTTACATCCATGGGAAAGCGGTTATGACAATTCACCAATTTGGGACGAACCTATGAGTAATATTTTAGTTGATAAAGAACTAAATTATCAAAGAAGAGATTTAGAGGTATCTAATTCAGACGAGAGACCTCTTAAAAAAGATTATGACAGATATGTTACTATCAGGGATCAATTTAGAGATGTTAATTATGACCCTAATAAATTATATGAACTATCAATATTTAACGTAGTTGACGTTGGGTTTAATTCACTTTTTTTAAAAGCAAATAAAGATTTAGTTAATTTGTTGAAAAAATTTAAATTAAATTATGATGAATTAGATTTCTTTATTTCAAAAAGTGAAAGTGAAATAATTAAATTATATAATTATGATAGTGATGAATTTGTATCAAAAGATTTAAATACTAATAAAGATATTCTAATTCCTTCGATTACTAACTACTTTACTTTAATTGCTGATTTAAAAAATGATAAATTAAATAAAAAAATAATAAATAATTTAAAAAACTATAATTTAAATGAGAAATATATTTTTTCTACAATAAAATCTGATCATCAAACTTTCGAAGAGAAAAGATATTGGCGAGGTCCAGTTTGGATAAATTGCAATTGGTTAATTTATGAAGGGACAAAAAACAAAGATAAAGAGTATTCAATTAAAATTAAAAATGAAACAATATCTTTAATTGAAAATAAAGGTTTTCACGAATACTATAGTTGTAATGATGGTTCAGTTATGGGGGCAAACAATTTTTCTTGGAGTGCTGCCTTATACTTAGATCTAGTGATGCAAAAAAATGAAAATTAATTGGAATTATCCTACTACAATTTGGGTTGGAGAGAACAGAATTCAAGATTTAAGCATAGCATGTAAAAATTTGAAAATTAATAAACCATTATTTGTCACAGATAAGGATTTAATTAATCTAAAAATGGTTCAAGATATAATTAAAGATTTAAAAAAAACCCATAATCATCTTCAAGTTTTTTCAAATTTTTCAGGTAATCCTGTAGGTGAGAATGTGGAAGAGGGAGTAGGGGAGTTTAAGAAATTAGGTTGTGATGGAGTTATTGCATTTGGTGGTGGCAGCGGTCTTGATGTAGGTAAAGCTATTGCTTTCATGTCAGGACAGTCAAGACCAATATGGGATTTTGAAGATATAGGTGATTATTGGAAAAGAGCAGATGAAACTAACATTGCACCTATTATTGCTGTACCCACTACAGCGGGGACAGGATCAGAAACTGGAAGAGCCTCAGCTATAATTAATAAACAAACAGGTATAAAAAAAATTATTTTCCACCCAAAATTTTTACCTTCAATAGTAATTTTAGATCCTAATTTAACTTTAGATCTTTCTCCAAGATTGACAGCAGCGACAGGCATGGATGCTTTGGCGCACAATTTAGAAGCTTTTTGTGCACTTGGATTTCATCCGATGGCTGATGGAATTGCGATTGAGGGAATGAAGTTAATTAAAAACTCGTTAATTAAAGCAGTTAAAAACGGTAAAGATTTAAATGCTAGAGCAGAATTATTAGCTTCAGCTAGTATGGGTTCTACTGCTTTTCAAAAAGGGCTTGGCGCTATTCATTCTTTAAGTCACCCTATTAATGCGCAATTTAATGTTCACCACGGTTTATCAAATGCTATCTTTATGCCTTATGTATTAACTTTTAACAAAGAAATGATTGAAAAAAGGATAATTTCTATATGTGATTATCTCGAACTGAATAAAAGTTTTGATAGTTTTTTACAATGGATTTTAGAACTAAGAAAAGAATTAAATATACCTCATAAATTATCAGAAATTATTGATGTAAATAAAATAAATTTAGAGCAGTTATCAGTTATGGCATTAGAAGATCCTTCAACTTCTACCAATCCAAGGACAATGAGCAAGGATGACATGAAAGCACTTTATGAACATAGCATTTCAGGTAAATTATTTTAATGAAAAGAATTCTTATAGTTGAAGGTAATCTTAGAGAAGAAAATCAAAGCTTTACTGATGGTGGAATTAAAACACATACTGAAAGTTTAAAAGATAGTATTAGTTATTTTACAGATCAATTAGATATTGATGTTGTAAATCCTTCATCTGATGAAAATATTAGTGAAGTAGCTAAAGATTTAACTAAATATAATGGAATGATATGGGGCGGTAGTAGTTTAAATATTTACAATGATACTCCAGAAATAAGAAGACAAATAAACTTTATGAGGGAATGTCAAAAGAATATAAAAAATATATTTGCAATATGTTGGGGAATGCAAGTTGCTGTAACTGTTGCTGGTGGTGAAGTAAAGAAATGCCCCATTGGTGCACATAGGGGAATAGCTCATGACATAGAAATAAACGAAAACGGCCTTAAACATCCGCTTTATAAAAATAAAAATAAAAAATTTAATACCCCTGCGTTTAATTTTGATGAGGTTGTAAAATTACCTGAGGGCTCTACATTACTTTCATCAAACCCAATAAATAAAGTCATGGGTATAAATTTTAACGTTGGTCAAACCAATGTATGGGGAATTCAATATCACCCAGAGATAACTTATGCCAAAATGATAAGCTTAATTCATTTTAGGAAAGATCGACTGTTAGAAAAAAAAGCCTTTATTGACCAAATGGAAATAGACTCTCATGTAAAAATTATAGAAGAAGAAAATAAAATTTCTAATAAAGATGCAAGGATGAAAGAATTAGAAAATTGGCTAAATAACTTAAATTAGAATAAGCCTTCTATTTCACCTTTTTCATTAAGCTTAATAGAGTCTGCTGCAGGAACTCTTGGAAGTCCAGGCATTGTCATGATGGCTCCACATATAACAACAATAAATTCTGCACCTGAAGATAATCTTACTTCTCTAATTGGTAATGAGTGACCTGTTGGAGCACCTTTTGCATTTGGATCAGTAGAAAAACTATATTGTGTTTTAGCTACACATATCGGTAAATTTCCATAACCCGCTTCTTCAAAAGATTTTAATTGATCTTTTATTTTACTGTCAGCAACAACTTCGTTTGCTCGATAAATTTCTTTTGCAACAGTCTCAACTTTCTTCAACAAAGGTGTTTTTTCATCATATAAAAATTTAAAATTTCCTTTTTTTTGATCAATTAAATCTACGACATGTGAAGCAAGTTCTTTTGTTCCTTCACCACCATTTGACCAATGAGTGCATAAAGTAGCTTTAACTCCCATATTATCACAAGCATTTATTAACTCTTTCACTTCATTATCAGTATCTGCAACAAAATGATTAACAGCAACCGCTACCGGTAAACTAAATTTTTTTACGTTTTCAATGTGTCTTTCTAAATTTACTAAACCTTTTTTTAACGCGTCTACATTTTCATTTTTTAAATCATCTTTAGCTACACCACCGTGCATTTTTAATGCTCTAATTGTTGCAACAATAACTACACACTCAGGTTTTAAATTTGATTTTCTACATTTAATATCTAAAAATTTTTCTGCTCCAAGGTCTGCTCCAAATCCAGCTTCAGTTACAACATAATCTGCTAGTTTTAAACCTGCTTTAGTTGCTATTACAGAGTTACAACCGTGCGCAATGTTTGCAAAAGGACCACCATGAATAATTGCTGGATTATTTTCTAACGTTTGAGTTACGTTAGGCCTGATTGCTTCCTTTAATAAAACAGTCATTGGTCCGTGAGCATTTAAATCTTTTGCAAAAATAGGCTTTCTATCTCTTGTATAAGCAACTGTAATATTACCGATTCTCTTTTCCAAATCTCCCAGATCATTTGCTAAACAAAAGATAGCCATTATCTCAGATGCTACCGTAATATCAAAACCGTCTTCTCTTGGAAAACCATTAGCAACTCCACCTAAATTAATATTGATAGATCTTAAAGATCTATCATTCATATCCATAACTCTTCTCCAAACTACTCTTCTTACATCTATATTTAATTTATTTCCCCAATAAATATGATTATCAATTAAGGCTGACAATAAATTGTGAGCCGATGTAATTGCATGGAAGTCTCCCGTAAAATGTAAATTGATTTGTTCCATTGGAACAACTTGAGCATATCCTCCACCTGCTGCTCCACCTTTCATTCCAAATGAAGGACCTAAACTAGGTTCACGTAAACACACTATAGAATTTTTACCAATTTTATTTAATCCATCATTTAAACCAACTGAAGTAGTAGTTTTTCCCTCCCCTGCAGGAGTTGGCGTAATAGCAGTAACTAAAATTAATTTTCCATTTTGTTTATCTTTTAAACTATCTAAATATTCTAAATTTATTTTAGCAATATGACGTCCCATAGGGCTAAAAGCACTCGGTTCGTCTGGAACATTAATTTTACCCAAAATCTCATTTATGGGTTTCATTTTTGCTTCTCGTGCAATTTGGATATCTGATTTTGACATAAATCTAATTACTTATTAATGAGCAGAATTACTATCCTTTTTTGTCACGTATTTAAACATCTAAAAAATATATATAAAAAAAATTAGCAAAAACTTATATTTAATTTTATAAAACTTACGGATGCAGAAATATTCAGTATTTAGTCTAATCAAAAATGCTTTCTCCAATCACCAAAATTGGGAAGTTGCTTGGAAAGATCCAACTCCAAAAAGTGAATATGATGTAGTCATCATTGGAGGAGGAGGACATGGTCTTGCTACTGCATATTATTTAGCAAAAGAACATAACATTAGAAATGTAGCTATCATTGAGAAAGGCTGGATTGGTGGTGGAAATGTTGGTCGAAATACAACGATCATAAGATCAAATTTTATGTACGATGCTAATGCAAGATTTAATGAATTTGGAATGGATTTATGGAGAAACTTAAGTCAAGAACTGAACTTTAATGTGATGTTTTCTCCAAGGGGAATATTAAACTTAGCCCACTCAGATGCTCAAATGAACGCCTACGCTCGAAGAGGAAACTCTATGAGATTAAATGGAATAGATGCAAAATTATTAGATAGAGAAGAAGTTAAAAAATTAATTCCAATGGCTGACTTTAGTGATGAAGTACGTTTCCCAATTTTTGGAGGCTTAATGCAACCAAGTGCTGGTACCGCAAGACATGATGCAGTTGCTTGGGGTTATGCACGTCAAGCAGATGATATGGGAGTAGATATTATACAACATTGTGAGGTCACTGGTTTTGATGTTGTTAATGGAAAGATAAAAGGAATTAGGACTTCAAGAGGAGATATTAAAGCAAAAAAAGTTGGATTATGTGTTGCAGGTAGCACAAATATATTAGCTGAAAAATTAAATATGACACTGCCAATAGAAACTCATGTACTGCAAGCTTGTGTTTCAGAACCTGTAAAACCATTATTAGACGGAGTAGTAACTTTTGGTGCAGGCCACTTTTATATAAGTCAATCAGATAAAGGTGAGATGGTAATGGGTGGTGATCTTGATGGATATAATAGTTATGCTCAAAGAGGTAACTTGCCAACTATACAACATGTATTGACAGGCGGCTTAGCTTTGTTTCCATTTTTAAGTAGATTAAAAATGTTAAGGACATGGGGAGGGATCATGGATATGTCAATGGATGGTTCTCCAATAATTGATAAAACTCATATTGAAGGTTTATATTTAAACTGCGGATGGTGTTATGGAGGTTTTAAATCAACTCCTGTCTCAGGTTGGACATTTGCTCATACAATTGCGCAAGATCAAGTTCATGAATTAAATTCAGAATTAAGATTAAATAGATTTTCTACAGGCCATCTTTTAGATGAAAAAGGTTTAGGAACTAAAACCTGGATTGGTTAAAAAATGTTATACATCAAATGTCCTTATTGTGGTTTAAGAGCACAAAAAGAATTTTCATATGGAGGTGATGCAACTGTAAAAAGACCTAATATAAATGAAGAAGTATCAAGTGAGGAGTGGGATAATTTTGTTTATATGAGAAAAAGTCCAAGAGGGAAACATGTAGAGTTATGGCAACATATAGCAGGATGTAGACAATGGATTAAAGTGCAAAGAGATACCGCTACACATGAAATTTTCCAAACAGCAAAAGTCACAGAAGAAATAAGATGAGCCAACCATTCAGATTAAATAAAGAGGGATTAATTAATCGAAACAAAAAAATATCTTTTACTTTTAATGGTAAAAAATTATTTGGATATGAGGGAGATACGATTGCATCTGCTTTGATTGCAAATGGAATACACCTAGTTGGTAGAAGTTTTAAGTATCATAGACCCAGAGGTTTTTTTGGAGCAGGAGTAGAGGAACCAAACGCAAAGCTTCAAGTAGAATTCAATGGTCATTCAGAGCCAAATGTTAATGCAACAGAAATGGAACTCGTTGAAGGTTTGTCCGCAACAAGTCAAAATTGTTGGCCATCAGTTAATTTTGATGTTGGTGCAATTAATAATTTTTTAAAAATGTTTTTCCCTGCAGGGTTTTATTACAAAACATTTATGTGGCCTAAAAGTTTCTGGTATAAAATTTACGAACCTTTCATTAGAAAAGCCGCAGGATTAGGGGTTGCTTCGATAGAAAAAGATAAAGAGAGATATGAACATAAATTTGAGTATTGTGATTTGTTAGTTACTGGATCTGGACCCTCTGGATTAGCAAGTGCTTATGCTGCTGCAAAAAATGGAGCAAAAGTAATTTTAGCCGAGGATAAACCAAGATTTGGAGGAACACTTTTAACTGATGACGTAAGTATCGATAATTTATCAGGAAAAGATTGGGCAGAAAAAATAATTACTGAATTAAAATCTATGCCTAATGTCACTGTAAAAAATAGATCTCAAGTTTTTGGTTACTATGATCATAACATGCTGGTAATGTTTGAGAGAGTTAGTGATCATTTAGAGACAAAATCAAAATTCACCCCAAGACAAAGACTTTGGTATATTAGGGCCAAAGAAACAATTTTATCAACGGGTTCAATTGAAAGACCAATTGTGTTTGGCAACAATGATACTCCAGGAATTTTTTTATCAGCAGCTGCAAAAGAATATATGAAAGTCTATGGAGTTTTAGTAGGAAAGAAACCTTTAATATTTACTAATAACGATAGTGCATATGAAACAGCTTTAGAGTTCAAAAAAAATAATGTTGAACCAATTATATTAGATACTAGAGAAGAACATTCATCAGAATTAATCGATGAAGCTAAATCAAAAGGAATTGATATAAGATTTTCCCACGGTGTTATTGTCGCTAATGGATACAAAAAAGTTAAATCTGCAAAAATTGGCAAACTGAATAAAGATAAAAATTCTTTTGAGAAAATAGAAACTGTAGATTGTGATTGTATTTGTGTATCTGGATTTTGGACACCATCTGTACATTTAGCATCACAGTCAGGAAATAAACTTAAGTATGAAGAAAAAATTGATGCATTTATTCCAGATAAGAAAAAACAACATGAGACCTCAGTTGGCGCAGCAAATGGATCATTCACATTAGAAGAAAGTTTAAAACATGGTTTTGAAAATGGTTCAAATCTTTCCGCAAAAATTACAGAGACTAAAACAGAAATCTCAATTCCAAATGTAAATGAAAAGAAATACGGAGCTCATGATAAATTTTGGTGTATGCCGTTACCTAAAAATGAAAATCCAAAAAGATTTGTTGACTTTCAGAATGATGTATCTGTCTCTGATATAGAAATCGCACTAAGAGAAGGTTACAGATCAATAGAGCACGTCAAAAGATATACAACGCTTGGAATGGCAACAGATCAAGGCCGTACAAGTAATTTAAATGGTCTTCAGTTGGTATCTAATATAGAAAATAAAATAGTTCCTGAAGTGGGACACACAACATTTAGACCACCTTTCACACCAATTACAATCGGGACAATAGTTGGTCGTGAAGTAGGTATGGAATACATGCCAACTAGAAAAACTCCAATGCATGAATGGCATGAGAAAAATAATGCTGTATTTGTTGATGCGGGTGCTTGGAAAAGACCTCGATATTACAAACAAGGAAATGAAACTTTATTTGAAGCCTCAAAGAGAGAGGCAAAAAATGTTAGAGAGAATGTTGGTATATGCGATGTAACAACATTAGGAAAAATTGATATTAAAGGCCCAGATGCAGCAGAATTTTTAAATAGAGTTTATACAAATGCTTGGATGAAATTACCTGTCGGAAAAGCAAGATATGGATTAATGCTTAGAGAAGATGGAATTGTCATGGACGATGGAACAACAACAAGAATTTCAGAAAATCATTATCATATGACAACTACAACCGCACAAGCTGCAAATGTTTTATCTCACTTAGAATATTATCTTCAAATTGTTTGGCCAGAATTAAACGTAAACGTTGTATCTACAACTGAGCAATGGGCAGGGGCTGCAATTGCCGGACCTAAATCTAGAGACATGTTATCAAAATTATATCCGGACTTAGATGTTTCAAATGATGCATTGCCTTTTATGGGCTATAAAGAAGCAGAATTTTTTGGTGTTCCATCAAGAATTTTTAGAATTTCATTTTCTGGTGAGCTTGCATATGAGATTAATGTCAAATCAGATCATGGTTTGTTCATGTGGGAGAAAATGATGGAAGTAGGAAAAGAATTTGGAAATCAGCCTTACGGAACTGAAGCTTTATCAACATTAAGAATTGAAATGGGACACGTTGCAGGACCAGAATTAGATGGCCGAACAATCCCATCAGATGTTTCATTAAATGGATTAGTTTCAAAGAAAAAAGATTTTATTGGCAAAAATTCTTTAGGAAGAGAAGCATTTAATGTTGAGAGAAGACAAAAAATTGTTGGACTTATTCCAATTGATAGAAAGTCTAGTATTCCTGAAGGATCTCATATTGTTCAAGATCAGAATGCAAAATTACCTAATCCTAAACTTGGTCACGTTTCTTCTTCTTGTTGGAGTGTAGAAAATAATAATCCATTTTCTCTAGCAATTATGAAAGATGGAAAAAACATGATAGGTAAAAAGTTTTTTGCAGTATCACCATTAAAAAATAAATCAATAGAAGTAGAAGTTATATCTTCACATTATGTTGACCCAGAAGGAAAAAGAGTTAGATCATGAAAAATGTTTCTGCACTAGAAAATATTCATAAACATGGATTGTTTGGCAATCACGATAGTAAAGATGAGCTAATAAATATTAGAGAAATCAAAGATGTTTTGATTTATCAAATTGTTAAATATAAAAAATCTTCAATTAGTATTGATAAAATAAAAATAGATAATTTAAATTTACCTGAGACACTTTTGGTTTCTTCAAATAAAAATACAAGAATTTTATGGATGGGACCTGATAATTGGTTAGTCTTTTCAAAAAATAAAGAAATAGAAAAATCTATTTTAGAGAACATAAGTCATGATGATTTTGCATTAACAGATCTATCTCATTCAAGAACAATACTGGAATTGGAAGGTTCTTTAGTAGATGAAGTATTGAAAAAAGGTTGTCCGTTAAATTTAGATGGTCTTGATGAAGGAAAATGTTCTAATTCTGCTTTTCATGCAATTACAATAACTATTGATTTTATAAGTTCAAATCCAAGAAAAGTAAGAATATTTGCTTTAAGAAGTTTTGGTGAATCTCTTTATCATTCAATAACTGATGCTTGTTTAGAATTTGGCT
Source organism: uncultured Pelagibacteraceae bacterium (assembly GCA_902611845.1). GTDB lineage: Bacteria > Pseudomonadota > Alphaproteobacteria > Pelagibacterales > Pelagibacteraceae > Pelagibacter. The sequence continues at coordinate 231,964 of CACMAX010000001.1, forward strand.
ATAAAGCTGAATAAAAATTATTCTGAAGTTTTAAATTTAGTTTTTTGAATAATAACCACAAACACAATTGGAATTATTAAAGTTATTAGTGTTACTGTTATCAACAAAATACCTAGATCTGAATAATCGGCAGTGGTAAGAATAGCATTTGTTACCTTATCTTTTACCTCTCTAGTAATAACATAAATTTCATTTAAATATTTAGTCCCTAAAGCACTTGCTGATAAAGCAAGATTTGTAAAAGATGCGAATACTGCAAAGAAAGTTGCTTTTAAGTGCGAAGGCGCATTTTTAGCAATCCATGCAAGCAAAGGTATCATTGAGACTTGTCCCAAAGGTGACTCAAGTGCAGTATTTAATATTGCAATAAACTTGGCATCAACAACTCCATTAGTAATTGATGATGTCCAATTGTGAAATCCATAATACATACCAACACTTGGTAAAAATAAAATTGCACCTGCAATGGATAAAATCACTATTATTTTAGCTATTGAGTTGTTTGCCATAAATGGTCTTAATAAGATAATCCCTACAAGGGTTAAAACTGAAGCAATAAGTGATAACACTGAAAAAAATTGTTCATTGAATTCAAGTACATCAATTTCAAACCAAGATAAACCTGGACCAGGTCCTGGCATTGCTCTAAAAATAAAAATTATTATTGCTGTACCTACAACAGTAAGTCTTAAATCCTGAGGAAGTTCTTTAACTAATTTACTCATTAAAAATAGAATAATTGCCATTGAACCTACGAAAACAATTTCTTGAGCAAAAGGCACTTTGAATGATCCAATACCTAAAGTGAAAATAACAAAAACCAAGCTTCCACCTAATATCCACCAGTTAACTTCAGTTTTTTCTGAAGGAGCATAATCTTGGTCACCCTCTAAACCTTGTTCAATAAGCTTTCTTTTCTTTTGATTTTTTAGATATGAAGCAAGAAATATTCCTAGTACAGATACAATTGGAATAATTAAAGCATATATATAAATTGAACCGTATAAACTTATCTTATCTGCTTGTTCAAGTTCGTCTACTCCTTTAAAGAGGATAACGTTAGCTAAAGCAACTAAAACAGTTCCACCAATTATTGCAAATCTTCCAAGAGTTTGCATTGTTGTATGCATAAGTTTGATTTCATCTCTTGAAAATTTATTTCCACTATCATCAACTAAAGGAACTGCTTCTACAGTCATAGCATCAGCTACAACATCTTGCACAACATAACCAATCGGAGCAAGCAAAACACTAATCACAAACCATGTTTCAACTGAAAGAATTGAGGACATCCATTCAGTATGAATTATTAAACCGTACATTATAATTAAACTTAATGAGATTAAGGAAGCTCCTACAAAAACCATGTAATTTTTTTTATTCCAGATAAGATCAACAAGATGACCTAAAGGCATCTTTAGTGCCCATGGAATTCCAGCCCAAAAACCCAGTCCAGCAAGAAAAGCAGCAGATAAGTTTAGATAGTCTTTAACAAAAAAAGTTCCAACAATACCTGTTAGTCCTGAAATACCAGCAGCAAGATAAATCATCAATGGTGGTAGATAGGTCCATTTAAACTGTCTTCCTAAATCTATTAAAGTACTATCTATAAATCTCAAAATTTTATTACTCATAAATTATTCTGTTAAATTTAATAATATTAATGCATTTTGTTTAGTTTCTTTACACCAAAGTTCATAACTTTCACAAACTCTCCACAAATGATCAAATGCTCTTTGAGATAATTCTAAAGGAAAGTGACTTTTTGCATAATATAATTTTGGGATTTTCATTAGTTGTTTAATCATAGAATCTTTTTGTATTTGTAAAAGTCTTATAGTTTCTTGATTAATCTTTTTTTTTGTAGATTTATCTATGTAGTCATTATTCTCAAGTTCTTTAAACCATTTATCATGAAAATTTCCTGAGCTAATTTCATTATAATCATCTGATGCAATAAATATTTCAAAAGCTTGAATATTGGTTAAATTTGGATTTTTAATCTTGATTTCATATATCTTTTGATAAATGATTTCAGCAACATATAATACAAATGGTCTTGATTTATCAGTTTCCAAACTAAACTCCTCAAATGTCTACTGAATAATAGCACGAATTAGGATCGTCTTTATAGTGCGCAAAAGGCCCACACTCTTTAAAACCAAAACTTTTAAAAAGTTTTCTAGCGGGCGCAAAAAAATCACCCGCACCAGTTTCGACACTTAGTTTAGTAATTCCTATTTGTTTAGATTTTTCAATAAGATGTGAAATTATTTTTCCACCATATTTTTTATTTCTAAATTTATCTGAAACTCTTATAGATTTAAATTCTCCATGCGTTTCATCAAATAATTTTAAAGCTCCACAACCAATTAATTCATTATTTTCCCACAAACTCCAGAATTTTATACTTGGATCCTTTAATCCAGGTATATCTAATACATGCGAACTCCCCTCAGGAGAAACTGATCTCAATTCAATAAAATGCTTAGTTAGCAACTCATTTACTTGCGGATCATCAAAATTATTTTCTATTGATTTCATAGTTTCGAAAAACATATAATCTAAATTTAGATTAAACCAAGAAAATTAAATATGTGTGGAAGATACGTAATAACTAGCCCCGTTACAAAAACAAAAAAACTTGTTAAGTCAGCTATACAAGTTGAAGATAATGAAAATTATAATGCACATCCATTTCAAAAATTACCTGTAATTAAAAAATATAATAATGGAAATACTCTAGAAAATTTAAAGTGGGGAGTAGTACCTAGCTGGGCTAAGCAAAAAGATTTTAAACCTTTAATAAATGCAAGACTAGAAACTATAGATGAAAAAGTGTCTTTCAAAAAATTAATTCGACTACATAGATGTGTAGCTGTAGCAGATGGTTTTTATGAGTGGAAAAGAGAAAAAGAAAATAAAACACCTTATTATTTTTTAAGAGAGGATAAAAAGCTTATGTATTTAGCGGCTATTTATGACAACGATCAATTTTGTTTAATAACCGAGGATGCAGATGAAAATATTAAAGAAATACATCATAGACAGCCTGTTATAATCAATGAAAATGATGTTAATAGATATTTAAATCTTGAATTAACAGGATCGAGTTTTCTGAAAGAGTGTAAAAAAACAAAATTAAACTTTCATGAAGTTTCAAAGGAAGTTAACAAACCCACAAACAATAATATTTCTTTGATCCAAACAATTTCTTAAAACTATTTTTCTATAGTTGTTAAATGTCCCATTTTCCTTTTAGCTTTAACTTCTTTTTTTAAATAATCATAAAAAAATTCATTTTCTTTAAATTTTTTATTTTTATATTCTAATATATCTTCACCAATCAAATTAAGCATTTTTGCATTATAAATTTTTTTTGTTTCTAATTTTTCAAGCCCACATACAGCTCTTATATGATTTTCAAATTGGCTAATGTTGTGCGAATTTATAGTTAGATGTCCAGAATTATGTACTCTTGGTGCAACTTCATTAGCATATAAATTATTATTTTTATCTATAAAGAATTCAACGCACATTGTACCAATATAATCAAGCTCTTCAGCCACTGTTTTTGCCCAGTCCAATGCTTTATTTTTAATTTCATCACTTATATCGGCTGGAATTTTGGAGTGTTTTAAAATCTGGTCTTCATGATAATTTTCAATTGGATCATAAATTTCATATTTTTGATGACCAAATCTTGTAACCACTACTGAAATTTCTTTTTTTAAATTTACTATCTTTTCTAAGATGTAGCCTTTTGAAAAATCAAAATCTTCATTTAAATCATTTGCATTATTTATTTTATATTGGCCCTTTCCATCATAACCAAGTGTACAAGTTTTTAATAAGCCAGGTATTAATCTATCGTTTATTTTTATATCATCTAAATCGTTAATACTTACAAACTGTGTTGTAGTTATATTATTTTTATTTAAAAACTCTTTTTCAGACATTCTATTTTGAATTAATTTATTTATTTCTGGGCTTGGTAATACAGATTTGGTTTCATTAATTTTTTTCAATATATCATATGGGATATTTTCAAATTCATAAGTAACAAGATCAACTTTTTCTAAAAAGTTATTGATAATATTTATGTCTTGGTAGTCTCCATAAATAAATTCATCTGCAAAATTGATTGCGGGTGCATCTTTATCATCTGATAAAATAACAGTTTTAATATTAAGTTTTTTTGCTGCGGATGCTAATAGACTTCCTAATTGTCCTCCACCTATTATTCCTAGATCAGGTTTAGACATTAATTACTTTGGTTTTTTTTTTACTTTTGATGTTTGTTTTTTTCGCCAATTTAAAAGTGTTTTTTTTACATTGTTATCATACGTAGCTATAATTGAAGCAGCATATAAACCAGCATTGATTGCACCATCTTCACCAATTGCAACTGTGCCAACAGGAATTCCTTTAGGCATTTGAGCAATTGATAGAAGGCTATCTAAGCCTTTTAACTTTTTACTTTCAATAGGAACACCTATTACTGGAATTCTAGTTATTGCAGCAATCATACCAGGTAAATGTGCTGATCCTCCTGCCCCAGCAATAATAATAGAAATATTATTATTTTCTGCTTTCTTTGCATAAGTATATAGTCTATCAGGCGTTCTGTGTGCAGAGACGATATTTGTCTCATAATTAACTTTTAAAATCTTAAGAACTTTTTCACAATTCTTCATTGTTTTGTAATCAGACTGACTGCCCATTACAATTGATACTTTATGTGATTTTTTTTTGTATTTCATGAAACCAATATCAATTTACAGATATTTCCCTTAAATTGCAATTTTTAGCTAAGGACAGTTTAAGTTAGTGACAATCATAATAATAATAATAGTGTATACCAAATATGAATTATCGAATTGATAATCTTCAGTATTGTAAATGGTCTAGAGAAATCTTTGAAATAAATAATAAAGCTGGATTAAATGCGGTTCACGTAACGTTAGTTTATCATGAGGACTATGATGAATTACAACAAAGAATACAAGAGTGGAATAAACATTTTGAAGAAAATAAAGATCTTATATTTCTAGGCAATAACTACAATGATATTACAAAAGCAAAAGAAGAAAATAAAACTGCAATTTTTTTTGGATTTCAAAATTGTTCTCCAATTGAAGATGACATAAGTCTTATAGAAAAAGTACACTCACAAGGTTGTCGATTTATGCAATTAACTTATAACAACCAATCATTATTAGCCACCGGATGTTATGAAAAAAATGATAGCGGAGTTACTAATTTTGGAAAAGAGGCTATTAAAGAAATGAATAGAGTAGGTATCGTTGTTGACATGTCTCATTCAGCAGAGAAAAGTACACTTGATGCAATTGAAATTAGCCAAAAACCTATTGCGATCACTCATGCAAATCCAACTTTTTGGTTTGAAGCTAAAAGAAATAAATCTACAGAATTATTAAAAGTTTTATCCGATAGTGGAGGAATGTTAGGGTTATCATTGTATGCTCATCATTTAAAAGATGGAACGAATTGTAAAATAGAAAGTTTTTGTGAAATGGTTGCAAGAACAGTTGAAATTATGGGTATTAATAATGTTGGAATAGGATCAGACTTATGTTTGAACCAACCAGACAGTGTAGTTGAGTGGATGAGAAATGGAACTTGGTCAAAATCAAAAAATTTTGGTGAAGGCAGTAAAGATAAACCTGGTTTTCCAAAACAACCAGATTGGTTTTTGGATGCAAGAGGATTTAATAATTTAAGTACAGAACTAAAAAATAAAGGTTTTCAGGAAGAAGAGATAAATAAGATACTTGGCAATAACTGGTTTAATTTTTATAAAGGAATTAATTAATGCAAGTTCCACTAAGAGATCCTAAAATTGTAATGAAACTTTCTAGGCTTGGATCGTTTCATCAATCTAAATTATCTTTTCTAAGATCATTTTTAAATGAGTTCAAAGATTGGAGATATAACAGAGATTTGTTTGACTTGAATGATAGGGGATATGGAGTTGCTATTTATTCATTTTCAAAAGATAAAAAAACATATTCTTTAGTTTGTTTTGCTAATGAACTTAAAGATGAGGAAAGATCTGATAGAGTAATAGCAACTAAATGGGATGCTGCATTTGCTTTGTATGATGGCATTCCTTCAAAAATTGATATTGATAGACTTTCACAAAATGTCCCTAAACAAGAAGTAGGGAGACTTTCTTATAAAGAACTTACTCTTTCAAGAGCAAATAGATCAGTTAGAGCATTTAATTATGTGGTTGAGTGTTTATCAAAAGGCATCCAGCCCAATACTAATGAGCTTTCAAAAGTTGGATATTTGTACAGAACAACTGCAGTATATGGCTCAGGAAAATTTGGACTAGCAGACAGGTTTAGAATTAAAAATAGAGATGAAATAAATGGTCCTTTTAGATTGGAAATGATGTTAGTTTACCTTGTAAGACAATTCACTTTCGATCAAGTCAATCATATAGCAAAACATAAAAATCCTAAAGATGCTGTAGAATTAGACTTGGATATTTGCAGAAATTTAGGAATTGGAAATTCAACTGGATTAGGAATGGCACCATTTATTGTTAACCACCCTTCATTATTAAATAATTGGATTCTCGCTAAAGAGACAGCTTTAAAAAAAATAAGAGAAATAGAAAAAGTATCAGAAGAAGAGTTTAAAATTTTTTACAATTGTTTAACAAAATCTTTAAAAAATGTAACTTCATGGAATACTGACAGCGAATACCAAAAGAAAAAAATAAACAATTTAATTAATGATTTACAGCATTTAATTAATTATTTGAAAGATAATATTGATAAATCAAATTTTTATATATTTGATAAATTATATAACTGGGCAGAGGAAAATTTATCTGAAGAAGGAGTTGAGTATTTGGTTTCTATAATGATGGAGCCATATAATGAAATAACTGATCCTTTAATTTCTCAAATGAGTTCAGACGAGGATAGTAGTTTTAATATACCTGTAGACAGAACTATAAATGACCTAAGAGAAATAATTGAGAAAAATTATTCAGATATTTTAAAAATTGATTTTTCAAAAAATGAAAACAATAAAAAATTTTGGTTCATTTCAAAAAATAAAGAAGAACCTAGGATTGGAGATCGGTTTGAAGATAATGGCTCAGAACTTGAGCAGCCTACAGCTATTGCTAGAGATATTAAAAAACTTTATGAAACTATTTTTACATTAAAAAACAGCTTAAAGATTGGCAATTTTCTAGTACAGAACAATGATTTAAGACATATTGTAAGAAGAGTGTTTATAACAGAGAAATATCCATATTCTGAAATTCAAGATAACACCATTGGCTCAAAATTAGTTCCTATTGATATGCTAAGACTTAAACTATCTTTTTTTGGGGCGGTAAAGTTTGATCCAAGATCTGATAAATGGTTAAGGATTTGTATGTTTCAAGGAGCTCCATTACCAAATGAACTGAATTCATTTAATCAATATTGGATATATAACTAAAGTAATTAATGAGAAGTTATAGTGAAATTGACACGATTGTTAAACGTTCAACAAAAGCGAAAGGTTTCTCCTGGGGAGTTGCAGAAGAAATAGGAAAGAACATTAAGCAACTCGAGTTATTTGGTTTACCAGGAATAAAAAACATAAACCAATATTTTAAGATTTTTAATAATGAGAATTTTGAAAATTGCCAATCTTTTAACAAAAGCAACAGACCTCAAAACTTTTACTGTCCAATTAAACTTGGATTAAGTTTTTTTGATCAATCTATCTCTATCCAAGAACTAAATGATATAGAAATTGAAAAAATGGCTTACCCTTTGATATTTTTGCCGTTTGTCAGCAGATCTTCTGAAATAATAGGAAAGAGAATTTTTTTAAAGATAGATCAAAAAGAATTTTTATTAAATTTCAATCAATCAATTTATTCAAATTATTTAAGTAGTGAGGTTGTAGAAAAAGCCGATGTAATTAAAATCCAATTCTTAGAAAACAAGAATAATTTTTCCGAAGAAGATTGGAAAGAATTAACAAAATTATCTGAAAACACATTTGTTGAAGAAACAGATGAATTAAAACAAAAAACTGCAGGAGCAGGATTAATAGATAATGACTGATAACTTTGAATATAAATCGGACAAATCAGATAAAAATGAATTAAATGATATTTGTGATGAATGTAAAAAAGAAGATGAGACAGTAACTCAAAATTTAATACTCACAGGATATAAACTTTGTAACTCCTGCAGAACATCAAAAACTTTATTTCCACTTTAAATATTCGTACTAATAGGTAACGAATTAATTTTTGTCATTACGAAAGAAATTGTCAAAAAAGAAATAATTAAAAAAGACAAAAATACAATTCCAAATGCTTTTAAATTTGATTTTAAATTTAAAATATGTCGTGTTGCAATGATTAATGAAGCAAAAATCCAAAATTGAGTAAGAAAAATAATTAAAAGCACTAATTCTGGCGTGACAGCAAAAAATCTTATTAGTCCTGGAGCATGTGCGTACCCAACGGCTATAAGGACTCTTTTAAATGGAATTTTTCTATCTTTATCAGGAAAAATTTTAACTCCAATTACAAATATAAAAATTGCCCATACCAGCCAAGTTAATAATGCTGTTAAACCAGATATACCAACAGACGTTTTAACAATTGTGTTCGCTGCAATAGCACCAGCAACCCCATCTAAAATCATGATAAGAATTGCAAAATAAATTCCAGCTTCTCCATAATATCTTGGAGTTCTATAAAGAGTTTTATCAAGCTTTAACGATTTAAAAACAATATCTAAAAACTGAGCAAACATTAATTATCTTTATTTTTTTTTTGCGCCTTATATGAAACGATTAATGGGAATATTATTAGAGCAATAGCGATTATAATGCAAACAACTATGAAAAAGGTTTTCGTCATATTTAGGGGGAATTAAATTCCCCCTAAAAAAATTTTTATCACTTACTGACTACTTCTCTTGTATTTGCGTTGTAAGATTCTGTAAATGGAATATCAACTACAACTGCATCAACTGGTTCCCCAGGTTTATCAGAATATTTTTCTGGTAGATGGACTTTAAATTTCGATCCAACTTTACCTCTTGGAAAACCATTTGCATTTAGCGTGCCATCAAATGGAACATATCCCATAGCAATATTTTTCCCCTTTTCTGGGTGATACCATGGAGAAGTTATAAATCCTACAGGCTCACTGCCGTTTTCTGAAATTAACCAAAAATCTGGAGCATATTCTTCAATAGGTTTTCCTCCTAATTCAAGTCCAACTAATTGAAGTTTGTAAGGTTTATGACCTGCTTTTAAATCAGCTTTCATTTTCTCGAGAGCTTTTTTACCAATGTAATCTGCTTTTTTGTTCCATTCACCTTTACCAGATAAAGAAACTTGATATCCAAGATTACATTGAAATGGATTATGCTCATGATCCATATCTTGTCCCCATGAAAGAATTCCAGCTTGTATCCTTCTATGGTGTGCAGGAGCAATTACCATTAAGTTATGTTTTTTACCTGCTTCAAGAACAGCATTCCACATATCTTCGGCATATAAAGTTGCTTCTCTTAAATATATTTCAAATCCAGACTCGCCTGAAAAACCTGTTTGAGAAATTATACAACTTCTTCCACCAACTTTTGCAGAAGCCAATCCATAAAAAGGCATGTTATCAATATCAACTTCACTTCCACAAAGATCTTTCATCAAAGCTTTTGCTTTAGGACCTTGAATTTGTACAGGACAAGCATCTATTTCATTAATTTGAACATTAAACCTTTCATCTGCATTTACTCCTTGCAGATATAATCCTATATCACTATCTGATAAACTAAACCAAAATTCATCTTTAGAAATTCTTAAAAGAATAGGATCATTTAATACTCCTCCATAAGAATTACACAAAATTACATATCTTCCTCTCATTGGAGAAATTTTTGTAGCATCTCTTGTAATTACATAATCAACAAATTTTTCTGCATCTGGTCCTTTAACTTGTATTTGTCTTTCAACTGCAACATTCCACATTGTTACATGGTTTTTAATTGCTTCGTACTCAACCATTGCACCACCATCTTCAGGTTTAACATAACCTCTTGGATGATAAATTCTGTTATAAACAGTTGCTCTCCAACATCCTGCTTTCATAGATAAATGCCAGTATGGAGATTTCCTTACTCTTGTTGATATTAGCATCTCAACTTTAGTAGGTCCGCTTTGTCTCAAATTATATGGTACTTTTCTATCAGACTGATCTACTGATGTTGTATGTCTTAGTTTACTATAGTCAAATTCATTAGACATAGTTATTCTCCTTCAACCACTTGTTAGTTTCCTTCAAGCCGCCGAATGTATAAATGTGGAAATAATCAGTATGCGATTTAACTTTCCCAATTAAATCATTAGGGTCTTTAGGTTTCAATAAATCCAACGCCTTACTAAAATTAGATTTAAGAAAGTTAATGGAATTTTTTGCCCCTACAATATTAGCAAATTTAATTAAGCTAGATATTTTCATTGGCCCAGTTATTCCAACATGAACTGGTATTGTTTGTTTTGAGATAAAATCTATAATAGGCTGAGTATCCATTAGCCACTGTGTAACTATATAATCAGCATAAGGCTTTTTATCTATCATAGCTTTTTCTAAATCAGAGTCGGATATATCAGGACTCCCCTCGGGATGTCCAGCAATTCCAATCTTGATACCATCAAAAAACCCTGTCTCAAGCATTTGATATGAGCTATCAAATTTTCCGATTGGGTCACGACTTCCGCCTATCACCAAGACCTGCTTAACACCCAAATCTTTACATCTAGAAACATAATCTTTCAGCTGATTTTCATTATTTATTGACCTTGCAGGGAAGTGAGGAACTGGATTAAATCCCTCTTTAACTAACTCCCCAGACTGTTGAGCTGTCTCTTTATAATCACCTCCAGGTAGCATTGTAACATAAACATCTTTTACCTTTGGCAACGTGCTTAAATCAGTTTTAGGACCTATTTCTAAAGAAAAATTCATAAGTAAATTCTTAATTATTTTATATTCCGTGTCTATAAAAATATTAAACAGCTGAACACATTGTAACCCATTGTCATGATCTGAAAATTTAATTAAATTTAGTCATGGAAAATAAATTATCTCAAATTACAGAATTATTCTCCAAAACAAGACAACAAACTCTATCCCTGTGCGAGAACTTAGAGGCTGAGGATATGGTCATACAGCCCAGTAAAAATGTCAGTCCTCTTAAGTGGCATCTTGGTCACACCACATGGTTCTTCGAAAAATTCATCTTGTCAGAATTGGATGAAAGTTACAAACCTTTTAACAAAGATTACAATTACATATTTAATTCGTATTATAATTCTGTGGGTGAGTACAATCCTCGAAATAAGAGAGGTTCACTAAATAGACCCATCTTAAAAGATGTTGTAAAATATAGACACTATGTAACTGAAAATATTATTGATTTTTTAAAAAGGACAAAAAATAACAGGACATCATTTTTAGTTGAACTAGGTTCAAATCACGAACAACAGCATCAAGAATTAATGTTAATGGATATTAAAAATATTTTTTACAATAATCCATTGATGCCGACTTATAATTCTAACGATGATAAACCAACTGCTAAAGAAGAAAATGAATTGACATTAGAAACTAGTAAAAAATTTAAATATGGAAACAACGAGGATATTTTTTGTTACGATAACGAATTACCAGTATCAGAAATACAATTAGATCCTTTTAAAATATATTCATTTGTTACCAATGGAGAGTGGAAAGAATTCATTAATGATGGAGGATATAAAAACCATGAGTATTGGTTATCTGATGGATGGGATTTTGTAAATAATAACAAATTACAAAAACCAATGTATTGGATAGATAATAACAATTATTTTACATTAAATGGTGTAAAAAAAATTGATAATGAAAAGCCAGTTTCTCATATAAGTTTCTATGAAGCAGATGCATTTGCAAGATACAAAAACAAAAGATTACCAACTGAATTTGAACTAGAGTATTTTTTAAAACAATCTAAGAAAAAAGGTAATTTTTTAGAAAATAAAATTTTCCGTGAAGTGGAAGAAAAAGCAGACGATGTTTATGGAAATTTATGGGCTTGGACAAGTAGTAATTACACACCTTACAAAAAATACAAACCTTATGAAGGAAATCTAGGAGAATATAATAATAAGTTCATGTGCAATCAGTTTGTCTTAAAAGGCGGCTCACATTCTACGTCTATTAATCATGTCAGAGCATCTTATAGAAATTTCTTTTACCCAAGTGATACTTGGCAGTTTTGTGGCGTCAGACTAGCTGATGACATCTAGTGACTAATTTAAAATTAATAAACATAAACAATCAAATTCAAGATGATAAAAAATTAATCTTACAAGGATTATTAAATAAAAAACAAAAATATTTACTACCTAAATATTTTTATGATGAAAAAGGTTCGAAGTTATTTAATAAAATTACAAACCTTAAAGAATATTACCCAACAAACAAAGAGTTAGAAATACTAGGTAGTTCACAAAAAGAGATAAGAAAGAAATTACCAATTAATTCAACAATTGTAGAATTTGGTAGTGGCTCAAATAAAAAAATTAATAAATTTATAAATTCATTAAGTGAACCCAAAGAATATATTCCTATAGATATTAGTAAGGAATATTTGTTTGAAAATGCATCGATAATTGCAAAAAAATTCTCAGATTTAAAGGTAACAGCAATATGTGCTGACTTTAGTCAGACCGATAGATTAAATAAAATTTTAAAAAATAAAAAAAAAATAGTCAGTTTTTTTCCAGGATCGACCATAGGAAATTATTTACCCAAAAATGCAAAAAAAATATTAAAAAATTTTTCAAAAATCATAGGTAAAAATTCTTATTTAGTAATTGGGGTAGATTTAATAAAAAATAAGAAGACCCTTGAAAATGCTTACAATGATAAATCGGGAGTTACAGCAAAATTTAATAAAAATATATTAAATGTAGTAAACAAAATTTGTAATTCAAATTTTCAAACAAAAAATTTTGATCATAAAGCATTTTACAATTTAAAAAAAAACAGAATTGAAATGCATCTTATTTCAAAGAAAAATTTCACGTTAAAAATTAATAAAAAGAATATTAAATTTACTAAAGATGAAACCATTCATACTGAAAATTCTCACAAATATTCAAAAAATAACTTTGTTAAATTAGTTAATAAATCTGGATTTAAAGTCTTAAAATATTTTGCAGATAAAAAAAATTATTTTGGAGTTTTTTTGTTAAAAGTGAAGTAAGTTTTATTATGGCTCAAAAAGACGTAGGTAACAAAATTCCCATTTATAAGTTAAAAGACACCGATGAAGTGATGAAATATTACGATGAATGGGGAGATGGTAATAAATATGATAAGGATATGGTCGATTGGAATTATACAGGACCAAAAGAAACAACAAAAGTATTTTCAGAATTCCAAAAAAACAAAGACGCAAAAATTTATGATGCTGGTTGTGGAACTGGATTGGTGGGTGTTGAATTAAAAAAATATGGTTTTAAAAATTTTCATGGGGCAGATCTTTCAAAAAAGTTATTAGAATTAGTACCAAATGATCTTTATGAAAAGCTTGAACAAGTAGACTTGAATAAACCCATTAATAAAAAAGATGACGAATATGACTCTGTTATGTGTGTTGGTACATTTACTTTTGGACATGTAAAGCCACCAGCTTTGGAGGAATTTATCAGGATTACAAAGAATAATGGATTTATCTGTTTTACTATTAATGAGGGAATACATGAAGAATATGGTTTTGATAAAAAAATTGAGCAACTTAAAGAGCAAAATAAATGGAAAGAAATAAAATTTTTTAAATCAGATTACATTGCGAGCAAAGACGTAAATGCTTGGTTAGGGTTATATCAAGTGATAAAATAAACCATGTCAGAAATTTACAATATTATAGATAAACAAAAGTTAGATATTGTATCTAAACCAATTAGTGAAGCTCATGGTTTACCAAATGAATGCTACATCAGTAAAGAATATACTTTAATTGAAAGAAAAAAATTATTTGAAGATAAGTGGATCGTCATTGGAGTTGGAAGTTCTATTCCAGATGAAGGTGATGTGAAACCAATTGATTTACTTGGAATACCCTTACTTATTGTTAGAACAAAAAATAAAGAAATAAAAGTTTTTCATAATATTTGTAGTCATAGAGGAGTTAAATTAGTTAAAGAAGCTGGCAAAATTAGAAATGTTATGAGGTGCTCATATCATTCATGGTCATATGACTTAGAAGGAAAATTAGTAGCTACACCTCATATAGGAGGCATGAATATTCATCAAACACCTGAATTTGATAAATCAAAAAGTAATTTAAAAGAGATAAGATCATATATTTGGTTAGATCTAATTATGATTAACATTAACAACAATGAAATTTCATTTGAGGATTATATCAGTCCTTTAAGTCAAAGATGGGAAAAATTTTGGCCCTTAAAAGATAGAGAATTAATTTATCATGCAAATGATTATGGTTATTTTAAATTAGATGCAAAATGTAATTGGAAATTTGCAATTGAAAATTATTGTGAAAGCTATCATTTGCCTTGGGTTCATCCAGGATTAAATTCTTATTCAAAGTTAGAAGATCACTATCATATTCAAGGTCTTCCAAATCGTTTCGCCGGACAAGGAACAGTGGTCTACAATCCAAGGTTTGAAGGAAAAGAAAAATTTCCTTGCTTTCCTAACTGGCCAAAAGATAAGGAAAATATAGCTGAGTATGTAGCACTATTTCCAAATGTTATGTTAGGAATTCACAAAGATCATTATTATGCTTATTGGTTAGAGCCAATCAATCATGAGCTTACAGTAGAACATATGGAAATTTATTATGTTGGAGATGAAGCGGCAACTTCAACAAAGTATAAAACTTTAAGACAAAAAAATCACAAACAATGGGAAGACATTCAAAAAGAAGATGTAGATATAATTCAAAGTATGCAAATAGGCAGAAACTCACCAGCTTATAATGGTGGTAATTTTTCTCCAAAGATGGACAATCCAACACATCATTTTCATAAGTGGGTTGCTGGTAATTTAATTTAAAGTTAAAACCTAAAAATGAAAATTATACTAATCATGGGACTTCCAGGCGCAGGAAAAACTACATTAGCTGATGAACTTGCCCCATTGTTAAATGCAAAAAGATTAAATGCAGATGAAGTAAGAAAAGCTGCAAACGATTGGGATTTTTCAGAAGAGGGAAGAACAAGACAAGCAAAAAGAATGGCTTACTCTGCATTACAATTAAAAAATGAAGGAAATTATGTGATTGCAGATTTTATTTGTCCAACTCCAAAGGCAAGAAGTTTATTTCCTGCAGATTATATAGTCTGGGTAGACACAATAAAAGAAGGTAGATTTGATGATACTAATAAAATGTTTGTTAAACCAGAAAAATATGATTTTCATGTTACCACACAAGATGCTAAGTCTTGGGCACCAAAGATTTTAAAGGAGATAAAAAAATGACGTACCAATGGGACAATAAAAAACCAACAGCTCAAATGTTAGGAAGATGGCAACCGTTTCATGATGGTCACTATACTCTATTTAAGGAAATTATAAAAAAAACAGGACAAGTATGTATTCAAATTAGAGATGTACAAGGTGTTGATGATAACCCATTTGATTTTGAAACTGTCAAAAAAAATATTGAGGAAAAACTTAATCCAGAGTTTGAGGGTAGGTTCAAAATTATGCTTGTCCCTAATATTACAAATATTTGTTATGGAAGAGGTGTTGGATATAAAATTGAAGAAATAGTTTTACCTGAAGAAATTCAAAAAATTTCAGCAACTAAAATTAGAGCTAAGATGAGAGAAGAAGGTAAATTAAAATAAGTGACTGTAAAAATAAATAAATTATCACCTGGTGTTAAAAGAGTTTTAATTAATGATCCAAAAACTTATAATTCCTTATCATACAATACTCTTTCGTCTTTATTAAAAGCATTCAAAAAATTAGATAACGACAAAGAGACTAGAGTTATTATTTTAGAAGGGGCTGGTAAAGGATTTAGTGCAGGCCATAACTTAAAAGAGGTAAGAGGTATAAAAAATAGATCTAATCATTTAAAACTATTTAAACTTTGTTCAAAACTAATGATGCAAATAGTAGAAGGAAACAAACCAGTAATAGCAAAAGTTCATGGTGCTGCTTATGCAGCTGGTTGTCAATTAGCAGCTAGTTGTGATCTTGCATATAGTACAAACTCAGCAACATTTGCTACACCTGGAGTAAAAATTGGATTATTTTGTAGTACACCAATGGTAGCTGTCAGTCGAAAAATTAGTAGAAAAAGAATGATGGAAATGCTCTTAACTGGAGATCCAATTACTGCAAAATATGCAAAGGAAATAGGTTTGATAAATGATCATTACAGTCCAAAAACTTTGAATAAAAAAGTTTTAGATATTGCAAAAAAAATATCTTCAAAATCAAATTTAACCATCAAAATAGGTAAAAAAGGTTTTTATAAACAATTAGAAATGCCATTAGGTAAAGCTTACGATTACACAAGTAAGATGATGACACTTAATATGTCATCTTATGATGCTAAAGAAGGTATTAGTGCATTTATCGAAAAAAGAAATCCAAGTTGGAAAAACAAATAACCATTAAGTTGAAGTCACTTAAAAAAAAGATTAAGTTGTAATCAAAGGAGAAAATCAATCATGGATGGATGCTGTGGCCCTGGATATGCTAGTCCTGCAGAAGCAATAAAAGCACCAAAAGAAAAGCTTTTATATACAATAGCTATCTACACAGGGACGGGAATACAAAAACCAGACTATTTAGCAACAGTTGATGTTGATCCTCAAAGCCCAACTTATTCTAAAGTAATTCATAGACTTGAAATGCCAGGTATTGGTGATGAATTGCATCACATGGGATGGAATGCATGCTCTTCTTGTCATGGCGACTCAAATATGAGCAGAAAATATTTGTTAGTTCCAGGTGTTAGATCAAATAACATTTATGTAGTTGATACTGCATCTGATCCTAGGGCTCCTAAAATACATAAAGTAGTTGATGGATCTGAAATAAAGAAAAAAACTAATTTATCAGGACCGCATACAGTTCATTGCCTAGGTTCTGAAATTATCATTTCTTTTCTTGGAGATGCTCGAGGAGAAGCTCCAGGAGGATATTTACATTTAAATAAAGATTTTGAAATTGTAGGTAGATGGGAAAATTCAATGGGAGACATACCTTTTAGTTATGACTTCTGGTATCAACCAAGACACAATGTAATGGTTAGTTCTGAATGGGCTGCTCCTAATACATTCATGCCTGGATTTGATTTAGAGGAAGTTGGTCATTTAAAATATGGAAGAAGACTTCATGTTTGGGATTTTAAAAAAAAAGAGCCAGTTCAAACGATGTATTTAGGTGAAGACGGTTTAATACCTTTAGAAGTAAAATTTATGCATAATCCTGATAGTAGTCATGGATTTTGTGGTGCTGCGCTAAGTGCAAATGTAATTCATTTTTGGAAATCAAAAGAAGGTAAATGGGAATGGGAAAAAATAATTGATGTTGAAAATGAACCACATCCTGATTGGCCAATTCCTGTACCTGGAGTTATGTCGGCAATATTGGTTTCTATGGATGATAAATATCTCTATATAAATAATTGGCTTCATGGAGATATGAGACAATACGATATTTCAGATCCGCACAATCCTAAATTAACTGGTCAAGTTTGGATGGGTGGATTGTTAGGAAAGGCTCCAGAAGTAAATGGTGTTAAAATTGCTGGTGGTCCTCAAATGTATCAATTATCTTTAGATGGTAAAAGGATGTATGTAACAACATCATTATTTTCTACTTGGGATAATCAATTTTATCCTGAAATAAGAAAACAGGGGGGAGCAATGATTATGATTGATTGTGATGTTGAAAATGGTGGGATGAAAATTAATAAAGATTTTATTGTTGATTTTGGTAAAGAGCCAAATGGACCTAGTAGGTGCCATGAAAGTAGATATCCAGGTGGAGATTGCACAAGCGACATCTGGCTATGACAAAGATTACAATCTCAAACAGAAATAACAGTGCATTTGAAGTCAGTGGAAAAAAACCTTTATTAAACGAATTAAGAGATCAAGGTGTCGATCTTCCATACGGATGTCAGTATGGAGGATGTATTACATGTGCAGCTAAACTAATAAATGGGGAAGTAGATCAACGTTCTCAAGTTGCTTTAAATAACAGACAAATAAATGATGGATATATTATTTTATGTGTTGCTAAAGCAAAAACAGATTGCACAATTGAGATAGGAGTTGAAAGTCATGATAAATTATACCGAAATCCTTTTCTTGATCCTTTAGAGCCACACGAATTAAAAGCAGATATTGCAAGTAAAAAGGATGAAAAAAAATAAAAATGAACCATAACGAACCTTATAGCGCTGAATATTTAAAAGATATTTTAAGCTCAGTTAAGACAATTGCTATGGTTGGTGCTAGCCCTGATAAAACTAAATTTAGTTATGGTGTATTAAGAGTTTTGCACGAAACTGGCTATGATATGATACCTGTAAACCCTAAACCAGGTATAAAGGAAATTAGAAATTTAAAAGTTTATCCAAATTTATCTGCTATCGATAGACCCGTTGATATGGTTGAAGTATTTAGAAAATCAGAGGATCTTTATGGAATTGCTGAAGAGGCAATATCAATTGGAGCAAAGGTTTTGTGGGGACAAATCGGTGTAATTAATCATGATGCAGCAAAAATTGCTGAAGATGCAGGTTTAAAAGTAGTTATGAATAGATGTCCAAAAATTGAACTCTTCAGACCATTTTGGAAACCGCGACTAGATCTTAAAATTTAAATCAAATTATGGATACAACACTTTTAGATGAAAAAATAAAAGAACTATATTTAAGTTATAGGACGATAGCAATTGTTGGAGCAAGCCCAGACTCAAAAAAAACTTCCAATATAATAATGAAATATTTAAGAAATACAGGTTACAAAGTTTTTCCCGTTAATCCAGTAACAGATAATAAAATTATACATGGTGAACCAGTTTATAAAAAACTAACGGATATTAAAGATCATGTTGGAATTGTTAATGTTTTTAGACCTAGTGAGGAGGCTGAGGAAATAGCAAAACAAACAATAGAAATTGGTGCAAATGTATTATGGTTGCAATTAGGAATTCACAACGAAAATGCAGCTAAATTAGTCTCTCAAAATAAAATTTATTATATCTCTAATAAATGTATTAAAAACGAATACGATAGATTATTCAAAACTATATAATATCAAATTATTAAGTGTGATATTAAGACCTTTTATTTCATTTTAAATTTAAGATAAATTTAAAATATGAAATCCAAAATTTTATTTTTTTTAATTACATTTTTTTATTTTAATTCTTCATTTGCCGATGTTTTAAAACCAAGTGTGAATATAGATCCAAAACAAGTTGTTTTAATTCAATTAAAGGCATTAATGAAAAATGACAGTCCATATAAAGATAGAGGGATTGAGCAAACATGGGAATTTGCACATCCAAATAATCAAAGGATGACAGGTCCATTAGATAGATTTAAAAGAATGTTAAAAGGGGCTTCATACTCGATGCTGATTGATCACAAAGAAAATACAGTAACTGAAATTTACAAATCAAGTTCAATGGCAACTTATGAAGTTGTTGTCTTGGATAAGGACAAACAATATTTTAAATTTAAATGGAAAGTTGAAAAGAATAATAAAGAAGGCAATCTTTTAGATTGCTGGCTAACAACAGCGGTTTCACAACCAATACCAATGGGATCATCAATATAATGAAAAAGCCTCCAATGTATATTAGGTATGCAATTCTAATGTTTATATTATGCTTTCCAACAATTTCATCCACTCAACTTGGGTGGTATTTTTGGGGAAGTGAAGTTGGGATTAATATTGGCATGGTAGTAGGTACAATTTCCGTCATAGTTGCCGCTTATTTAATGTTCAGAATGGGCTGGCGTGACGCAGATGATGAATAATAGAATTTTGTTTCGTTAGTAATTAAAATTTAGTAGGAATCTGATAATGAAATCCAAAGCAAAAGTTGTTGTAGTGGGTGGTGGAGTAGTAGGAGTTAGTGCACTCTATCACTTAGCAAAAAAAGGTTGGTCAGATGTTGTTTTAATTGAAAGAAAAGAATTAACATCAGGCTCAACTTGGCATGCGGCTGGCTTATTACCATTATTTAATATGAGTTATTCTGTGGGACAACTTCATAAGTATGCTGTCAATTTGTATAAAACTTTAGAAGAAGAGACAGGCAAGAATGTAGGTTTCAGCGTTGTATCTAATATTAGATTAGCAAGCACTAAAGATAGAATGGATGAATACTTTCAATACGCTGGTGTTGCTCAAACAATAGGTGTTGATGTAAAATTTTTAACTCCAGATCAAGTTAAGGAAATATGGCCATTATGCAATACATCAGATTTAGTTGGTGCAATACAACACCCTGAAGATGGATATATCCAACCAGCAGATTTAACTCAAGCACTTGCAACAGGTGCAAGAAATAGAGGAGCAGAAATTTATAGAAATACAAATGTTGTTGGAATGAAACAAACTAAAGATGGCTGGGTTGTTGAAACAGATAAAGGGTCCATAGAATGTGAACATATTATTTCTTGTTCAGGAAATTTTGCAAGACAAACTGGAAAGATGGTTGGATTAGATATTCCAGTTATTCCAGTAGAACATCAATACATTGTTACTGAACCCCATCCAGAAATTCAAAAAAGAAAAAAAGATGGATTACCAGAGATGGGAGTTTTAAGGGATAGTGATAGCAGATGGTATATGAGAGAAGAAGCAGGTGGATTAATTTTAGGACCATATGAAGATGGTGCACCAGCTTGTTATGTAGATGGACCATCAAAAGATTCTGAATATGAATTATTTCAGGAAGATTTGGATAGATTGGCTCCACACATTGAAGGTGCGATACATAGAGTCCCTGCTTTTGGAGAAGTGGGAGTTAAGAAAGTTTATAACGGTGCAATTTGTTATACACCTGATGGTAACCCAATTGTTGGTCCTGCTTGGGGATTGAAAAATTTTTGGATAAATGAAGGTCATAGCTTTGGTATCACTGCAGCAGGTGGAGCAGGATGGCAACTTGCTGAATGGATTGTAGATGGTGAACCCACAATTGATATGCTTGGTGTTGAACCAAGAAGGTATGGAGATTATTGCTCTAAATCATATTTAAAAGCTAAAAATGAAGAAGCCTACAGTCACGTTTTCATAACTCACTTCCCTGATGAAGAAAGACCAGCAGCAAGACCATTAAGAACAGCACCATGTTATGACAGAATTAAAAATTTAGGAGCAGTGTTTGGTCAAAAATTTGGATGGGAACGACCTAACTTTTTTGCAACTGATGGAATGGAGCAAAAGGATGATTGGTCATTTAGAAGATCAAAATGGTTCAATGCAATGGAAAAAGAATGCAAAAATGTAAAAGAAAATGTAGGTCTTTTGGATATGACTGCATTTGCAAAATGTAGAATTAAAGGACCTGGTGCTGAAGAATTTTTAGATAATTTAGTTGCAAACAAATTACCAAAAAAAGTTGGAAGAATTAATTTATGTCACGCTTTAAATACTAAAGGTGGAGTTCATTCTGAATTTACTATTATGAGAGAGTCACATGATAGCTTTTATTTAGTATCAGCAGGAGCTTTCCAAAGATTAGATCATGATTGGATTTTAAAATGGATGCCTTCAGATGGTTCAGTGCAGTTTGAAAATTTAACTAATAGTAATGGAGTTTTGGTTGTTTCAGGTCCAAAAGCAAGAGAGTTAATGCAAAGAGTTTCAAAAGATGATTTTTCAAATGAAAACTTTAAATGGCTAAGTGCAAAAATGGTTGATGTAGGGTACGCACCAGTAAATGCTATGAGAGTTAATTTTGTTGGTGAATTAGGATGGGAACTTCATCACCCAATTGAATATCAAAATCATATTTTTGATAAACTTATGGAAGCAGGACAAGATCTTGGGATAAAGCCTTATGGTATTAGAGCTATGAATAGTTTGAGAGTAGAAAAATCATATAAATTAGTTGGAACAGAATTATCGATTGAATACTCACCTTATGAAAGTGGTCTTGATAGATTTATACACCCTAATAAAGGAAGTTTTATTGGACTTGAAGCATTGAACAAGTGGAGAGAAAAAGGTTTTGATAACAAACTTGTTACCTTAGAAGTTCACAATCCAAAAGATGCAGATGTTTTGGGCAATAACCCAATTTATGAAAATGGAAGTGTAATAGGAAGAGCAACAGGTGGAGATTTTGGTTTTAGAATTGGAAAATCTTTAGCATTAGGAATGGTTAAACCAGAATTAGCAAATGTTGGACAAAAACTTAAAATTGAAATATTAGGTGAGAAATATGATGCAACAATTTTAGATGAAAGTCCTTACGATCCTGAAAACAATTTATTAAGAGCTTAATGAAAATATTAGTCGCTGTTAAAAGAGTTATTGATTACAACGTTCAAATACGAGTTAAAGAAGATGGCTCAGGTGTTGTTACTGACAACGTTAAAATGTCAACAAATCCACCAGATGATAATGCGATAGAAGAAGCAGTAAAAATTAAAGAGGCTGGCAAAGCTAAAGAAATAGTTGCAATTACAATTGGTGAAGAAAAAGCTCAAGAAACAGTTAGAAAAGCTTTAGCAGTTGGAGCGGATAGGGGAATACATGTCAAAGTTGATAATGTGATTGAACCATTAGCAGTTTCAAAAATTTTAAAAAAAATTGTAGAAAAAGAAAATCCTGATTTAGTATTTATGGGAAAACAAGCAATTGATGATGACTGTAATCAAACTGGTCAGATGCTTGCAGCTTTATTAAATTGGCCTCAAGCAACTTTTGCATCTAAAATTGAAGTAAAAGATAATGCATTAGAGGTAACACGTGAAATTGACGAAGGTTTGGAAACCATTGAAGTGAATGTTCCAGCAATTGTTACATGTGATTTAAGATTAAATGAACCAAGATATGCTTCACTTCCAAATATTATGAAAGCTAAGAAAAAACCAATAGAACAGATAAATGCTTCAGATTTAGGAGTTGATATCAATCCAAGAATCGAACAAATTAAAGTTGAAGAGCCACCAAAAAGAAAAGCTGGAATAAAAGTCGCTAGTGTAGAAGAATTAGTGCAAAAATTAAAAAATGAGGCTAAGGTAATTTAAATGTCGGTATTATTAATTGCAGAACATAACAATAAAGAAGTAAGACCATTTACATATAATGCTATTACAGCAGCTTCTCAAATAAACGAGGATCTTCATGTTTTGGTTTTAGGTCATCAGGCTGACGAAGTTGCAAAATCTTTATCTGAAGTTCCAAGTGTAAAAAAAGTTATTCAT
The DNA here is from genome assembly GCA_902611845.1 of uncultured Pelagibacteraceae bacterium. Taxonomy (GTDB): domain Bacteria; phylum Pseudomonadota; class Alphaproteobacteria; order Pelagibacterales; family Pelagibacteraceae; genus Pelagibacter. The sequence continues at coordinate 255,462 of CACMAX010000001.1, forward strand.
GTCGATAATGAGATTTACGAAAACTATATCGCAGAAAATTATACATCAGCAATAATTAAGCATGCAGAAAATTATTCACACATTGTAAGCTCAGCAAATACATTTGGCAAAAATTTAATGCCAAGAATCGCAGCATTACTAGATACGTCTCAAGTAAGCGATATAATTAAAGTTATTTCTGAAGATACTTTTTTAAGACCAATTTATGCAGGAAATGCTTTTGCTACGGTTAAAAGTAATGACAAAAAAAAATGTGTTACTATTAGACCGACGTCGTTTGACCCTGCTGATAAGAGTGGTGGATCTGCTGAAATTACAAAATCTGATCCAGCAGAAGCTAGTTCATCTACTAAATTTCTAAAGAAAGAAGAAGTTAAGTCAGACAGACCAGAGCTTGGAACAGCCAGAATAGTAATTTCTGGTGGCAGAGGAATGCAAAATGGTGAAAATTTCAAATTAATCAGTGATATTGCTGATAAACTTAATGCAGCAATTGGAGCATCAAGAGCAGCAGTTGATGCTGGTTATATCACTAATGATCATCAAGTAGGACAAACGGGAAAAGTTGTGGTTCCAGATTTATATATTGCAGTTGGAATTTCAGGTGCGATACAGCACTTAGCAGGAATGAAAGAAAGTAAAGTTATTGTAGCTATAAATAAAGACGGTGAAGCTCCAATTTTTAGTGTCGCAGATTACGGATTAGAAGCAGATCTTTTTGAGGCGCTTCCTCAGTTTTTGTCAGAATTGAACAAATTAAACACTATACAAAAATAGCAAATACTGTAAGAAATTATCATTATGTCCAGAGAAGTGATGGAATACGATGTTGTCATCGTAGGTGGTGGACCATCAGGACTTTCAACTGCAATTAAATTAAAGCAGTTAAATCCAGATATTAATGTCTGCCTTTTAGAGAAAGCATCTGAAATAGGTGCACATATTTTATCAGGGAACGTGTTTGAAACACGTGCTTTAGACGAACTAATACCTAATTGGAAAGAATTAAATGCTCCAATAAAAACAAAAGTTACAAAAGAAAAATTTTTATTTTTAGGAAAACAAAAATCATTAAGTTGGCCAACATGGTTGCTTCCCAAGGTTCAACAAAATCATAACAATTATATTATAAGTCTTGCAAATCTTTGCAGATGGTTAGCAGAGCAGGCTGAGGGATTAGGAGTTGAAATATTTCCAGGATTTCCAGCAAGTGAAGTTTTATATAATGATGATGGATCAGTTAAAGGTATTGCAACCCAAGATATGGGTATCGACAAAGAGGGAAATAAAAAAGATACTTATGAACCAGGAATGGAATTACATGCAAAAGTTACAGTCTTTGCAGAAGGATGCAGAGGTCACTTAGGAAAAGAATTAATTAAGAAGTTTGAGTTGGATAAAGGTAAAAATCCTCAACAATATGGAATTGGTTTTAAAGAAATTTGGGAGATAGATGAAAAAAATCATACAGAAGGTTTAGTAATGCATACTGCTGGATGGCCTTTAGACAATAACACCTACGGTGGAAGTTTTATGTATCATGCAGAAAATAAACAAGTTTTTCTTGGTTACGTAATTGGATTAGATTACCAAAATCCTCATCTCTCACCTTTCGATGAATTCCAAAGATTTAAAACTCATCCAGATATAAAAAAAATAATTGAAGGTGGAAAAAGAATTACTTATGGTGCAAGAGCTTTAATTGAGGGAGGTATACAGAGTTTACCTCAGATGTTTATGCCAGGTGCTTTGTTAGTTGGATGTGACGCGGGAACGTTAAATATGCCTAAAATAAAAGGGTCTCATACTGCAATGAAAAGTGGAATGATCGCTGCAGAAACAATTTATGAGCATCTTACAAAAAATATAAATTTATCTACATATGAACAAAAATTTAAAGAAAGTTGGGTTTACAAAGAATTATATGAGGCGAGAAATGTAAAACCAAGTTTCTCTTGGGGTTTAATTCTAGGTATATTATTTACTGGAATTGACCAGATTTTATTTAGAGGAAAGCTTCCTTTCACATTAAAGCATAAACACGCTGATCATGAAGCTTTAAAACCAGCAGATAAAATGCCAAAAATTGATTATCCTAAGCCTGATAACGTTATTACTTTTGATAAAACTAGTTCGGTTTATTTAACAGGTACAATTCATGATGATAATCAGCCAGTCCACTTAAAACTTAAAGATCCAGATTTGCCAATAAAATATACTTTAGAAAAATTTAATGAGCCTGCACAAAGATATTGTCCAGCAGGAGTTTATGAAGTTCAAGAAGTAAATTCTGTTCAAAAATTTGTAATAAATGCACAAAATTGCATACATTGTAAAACTTGTGATATTAAAGAGCCATCTCAAAATATTACTTGGGTCACACCAGAAGGCGGAGGTGGACCTAAATACGGAAATATGTAATTAAGATAAATCGATTGCAAACTTTTTTAAGGTTTCAATTGGAATAAGCTTTAAAGTGTTTTTATGAGTTTTTTTTAAATAAATTGGACATCCTTTTCCAGCTTCTAAAGCTCGAGCATACCAGCCTGCACACACGCACCAACTATCTCCATCTTTTAAACCTGGAAAACCAAACTCAGGATGAGGTGTAATTAAATCATTGCCTGCTTCTTTACACCATTCTAAAAATTCAGTATTTACTTTTGCACAAACAGTGTGCACACCATGATCATTTTCATCTGTATTGCAACATCCGTCTCTATACCATCCTGTTAAAGGATCATTTGAACATAACTCTAAGTCTTCGTCTAAAACGTTTTTTTGTTTATCAGCCATGAAACAATCTTGTTAATTTTTTATCAATATCTATGTTAAAAGAAAATGATCTTCTTTCACCATCAGATTTAAATGGATATGCAGTATGCATTAAATTATTTGGGAATAAGATAAGATCACCAACTCTTGGTTTATGATTAAATATAGAATTATTTAAAAAAGATTTAGAACCATAAATAAAATCAATTGTTCCGTTAGTTTTAATTTTTTTATGTCCCTTTGTTAAATTGTTTGGAATTTTTAAATAACCAACTCCAGAAACATTGCCATCATGAAAATGTACAGGGTTATAATCATTTTTAAATTGTCTTACGACCCATAAATTCTTAATTTTAATATTTTTTGACTTCTTATTAAGATTTTTTTTTAAATATTGATTTACACTTTTAAAAATAAAACTTTTTAAATTTTTTTTAATAAATTTATTTTTTAATTCAATTTCTTGCTCAACTTGACCTACTAACTTTTTTGAGTAGTCATTTGATTTCAATTTTTTTTTATCTTTGATAATACTTTCAACTTCATCATTAATTTTTTTTACCAAATTTAATGGAATTTTAACAACAGCAATTTTTGGTCCAAACGGACTTAAAACTTTCATTAATTTTTTATATTTTTGTTGGATTAGGTTGTCCTTTATAAACAACTTCTGGATCGAATTTTTTTTCTTCTTCTTCAAATTTCATTTCGATTTGTCTTGCATTATCAATTTTACCCAAAGGAACAGATCTGTAAAAACAGGATCTGTACCCAACGTGGCAACTAGAACCTTCGCCAATATCTACAGTCATCCACACTGCATCTTGATCATCATCAATTCGAATCTCTTTTACTTTTTGAACAAACCCACTTGTTTTTCCTTTATGCCAAATTGATTGCCTTGATCTGCTCCAGTAATGTGCTTCTTTGGTTTCAATAGTTAACTTGAAGGCTTCGACATTCATATACCCATGCATTAATATTTCTTTTGTTTTTGAGCATGTTGTAATGACGGGAATCAATCCATCATTGTCGAATTTAGGAGATAAAAGCTTGCCTTCTTCTATTTCTGCTACATTTTCTCTTTTTTTAAACATATATGTGGAATTATCTAACATAATAATAAATATAATAAATATTTTAAAATTAAGGTTTTATATATATAAAAGCACGTCATGAAATTAGTAAAAAACGAAAACGAAAAAAAAATTAACGAAGTAACAGACAAGGAAGCTGAAGAAGCTTTCGTTAAAATTCTTAAGTGGTTAGGTGAAGATCCTACCAGAGAAGGTTTATTGGAAACTCCAAAAAGAGTAACAAAAGCATTTAAAGAATATTTCAAGGGATACAAAGAAGATCCTAAAGCAGTTTTAGATAAAACATTTGGTGATGTTGAAGGCTATAGCGATATGGTTGTTCAGAAAAATATTTCAGTTCAAAGTCATTGCGAACATCACATGGCACCAATTATAGGAATTGCTCATGTAGCATACATTCCAAATCAAAGAGTTGTAGGATTAAGTAAAATAGCAAGAGTAGTAGAAGTATTTTCTAAAAGATTACAAACACAAGAAAGATTAACTGTTCAGATCGCTAATACTTTAATGGAGTCGTTGGATGCAAAAGGAGTTGCGGTAACAATAGATTCAACTCATCAGTGTATGACTATGAGAGGTATAAAAAAAGAGCAAGCTACCACAGTTACAAATTTTTATCTTGGACAGTTTAAAGACGATTTAAGTTATCAAAATAGATATTTGCGATTTATTGCAAAATAATATTTACTGATAAACATGGCGGACTCATTTAAAGCAGTTGTAATAAACAATCAGAACGAAAATTTTACAAGAGAAGTCAAAGAACTAAGTTTAGATCATTTTAAAGATGGTGAGGTGCTAGTTAAGATAGATTATTCCGATCTTAATTGGAAAGATGCAATGATACTAAAAGATGGTGGTAAATTAGTTAAAGAGTATCCAAGAATACCTGGTATTGATTTTTCTGGAACTGTTGCACAAGGAGATGGTGAAGAATTTAAAGAAGGAGACAGAGTTATATTAACAGGTTGTAGAGCAGGTGAACTTTTTGATGGTGGATATTCTCAATATGCAAAAGTTAAAAAGGATCATATTACAAAAACACCTGAGGGAATGACAAATAAACAAGCTATGATTTTAGGAACTGCTGGTCTTACAGGTTTGTTATGTGCCTTTGCAGTTAAAGCAAGAGAGGAACTATTGATGCAATCAAAAGTAAATGATGTGTTGGTAACAGGTTCTACAGGTGGAGTTGGAATGGTGGCAGTAATGGTTCTTGCAAAGATGGGAATTAATGTAACAGCTGTAACTGGTAAACCAGATAAAGCAGATTATCTAAAAGAACTTGGTGCTAAAAACGTTATAGATCGTAAAGAATTTGAAGGTGAAGCAAGATTAATAGATAAAGGAACATGGGATGGTGTTGTAGATACTGTGGGTGGTAACATTTTATCTAATGCAATAGCTCAAACTAAACCAAAAGGAATTGTTGCCATATGTGGAAATGCTAGTGGCAATAAATTAAATACCTCAGTAATTCCATTTATTTTAAGAGCAGTCAAATTATGGGGAGTAGACTCGGTTAATATTAGTAAAAAAAGAAAAGAGTTTGTATGGGGAGAATTTCCTGCTTTGCTAGATTTTAATATTTTAGAAAAATCAGTAAATACTATTGGATTAGATGAATTATTAAATGTCTATCCTGATATATTAAAAGGAAATTTAAAAAATAAAATAGTAGTGGATGTAAATAAATAATGGATTGGGATAAATTAAAGATATTTCATGCAGTTGCTGAGGCAGGTAGCTTTACTAGTGCAACAGTAATTCTAAATCTAAGTCAATCTGCAATTAGTAGACAAATTCAATCTTTAGAAGAAGATTTAAAAGTTAAATTATTTGAACGTCATGCTAGAGGTTTAACACTAACTGAAAATGGTGAATATGTATTTAAAACAGCTCATGAAGTTATCTCCAAATTAAAAGAGGTAGAAACAACTTTAGGAGATAAAAAACATAAACCATCCGGAAAACTATCAGTAACAACCGTTGTTAGTTTTGGAACAACTTGGCTGACGCCAAGAATACAAGAATTTATGCAATTAAATCCAGAAATTGAAGTTGAACTCATATTTGATGATAGGGAGTTAGATTTAAGCACAAGACAAGCAGATATTGGAATATTTATGAGAAGACCGAAACAACTTAATTATATTCAAAAAAAGCTCATAGATATCAATTATCACATCTACGGATCACCAAAATACTTAGAAAAACATGGATATCCCAAGACAGTTAATGACCTAAATAAGCACAACTTTATTTCATTTGGTAGAGGAGCTCCATCACCAGTTTATAATCCAGATTGGGCATTAAAACTTGGAATGAAAGATAATAAAAAAAGAAAAACTGTAATGAGAGTGAATAGTGTTTATGGTTTACTATTAGCTGTTCAAAGTGGTGTAGGATTAGCTGCAATTCCAGATTACTTAACTGTGAAACAACCAAATATTGTTAAAGTTTTACCAAGCGTTCAAGGTCCAACTACCGAGGCACACTTTGTATATCCTCAATCACTTAAAAATGTTGCTAGAGTTCAAGCTTTTAGAAACTTCCTTTACAGTAAAATTTCTGAGTGGGAATTTTAAATAATTTATCCAAAAAACAGTACTAATTGCGATTGATTATCAATTGCGACAATATTGCAATTGATAATCATTTTCATTGAGAATAGTTATCATCCGCATTGCAGGACTAATTACGTTTAATATAAATATAAATTTAAGGAGTAGAATGATAAAATTGACAATAATTTCATTGTTTTTCGCTTTAATTTCAAGTTTTACGATTGCAGCTGAGGTCAATATTTTTAGTGCAAGACACTATGATTCTGACATTCAATTATATGAAAAGTTCACAGCAGCAACAGGAATTAAAGTAAACGTAGTATCAGGTAAGGATAAAGCCCTGCAGAAAAGAATTACAGAAGAGGGAGCAGACTGTGTTGGAGATTTATACATCACAGCTGATGCTGGAAGATTAGGTGCATTTGCAGCCAAAGGCATGATGCAAAACGCTGGTTGGTCAAAAGCTATTAAGGATGCTGTACCTGCACAATTTAGATCTGCTAAATGGACTGGAATAGCTAAGAGAGCAAGAATAATTTATTATTCACCTGAAAGAGTAAATGCAAATGAACTAAATGGCATGACTTACGAAGGTCTAGCTGATCCAAAATGGAAAGGTAGATTAGTAATAAGAAAATCTAATAACATTTATAACCAGTCTTTAGTTGCTTCACTAGTTAAGAATAATGGTAAAGCAAAAACTGCAGAATGGTCTAAAGCTGTTGTGGCAAATATGGCCAGAACTCCAAAAGGTAACGATCGTGCTCAAATCATGGCTGTAGCTGCTGGAGAAGCTGATATAGCTGTTGCAAACACATACTATCATGCATTGATGTTATCTGGAAAAAAAGGTGCTGAACAACAAGAAGCAGCAAAAAAAGTAATGCCTTTTTTCCCTAATCAACAAGATAGAGGAACGCACATTAATATTAGTGGAGCTGGTATGCTTAAACATGCACCAAACAAAGCTAATGCTGTAAAATTAGTTGAGTTTTTATTATCAGAAGAGGCTCAAAATCATATTGTGAATAATACTTTTGAGTATCCAATGATCGGTGGTGTAACACCTAATGATTTAGTTCCAGGTAAAGAGATGAACTTTGTAATGGATACTAAAACAAGTGTTAAGTCATACGGTGCAAAACAAGCAGATGCATTAGAAGTAATGTTGGCTGCAGGTTGGAAATAAATGATAGCTGTTAAAAAAAAATTTACTACGGAAGTTGATTATAATAAATCTTCCAAAGCCTGTCCTGCATGTGCTTCGGAGTGTGAAAAAATCAATAAACGTGTAAATAATAGAAAATTGTCTGAAATTAAAACTAAGGAGGTTCCGCATATCCTAAAAGTATTTAATTTTTGATTTTCTAAAGTTTGTGCCTATGGTTTGGTCTCCTAAGCCATGGGCACTTTTGATTTTCATGATTATAAGGCGGATTATAATATATGAAATTTAATTCCTGGTACCTTTCTTCATTTTTAGTTTCATTTGTTGTTGCAATTCCAATTTTAACTGTGTTTGCAAGTTTCTTCCAAGAAACAACTAATTACTTTGATATTTTAAAAAATACATTTTTAATTGAATATATTTATAATTCCTTGATATTACTTTTAGGAGTTTTAGTTCTTACATTATTATTAGGTGTTGGCAGTGCATATGTAGTTTCATTTTATGATTTTCCAGGCGTTAAATTTTTTAAATGGGCTTTAATATTATCTTTTGCAGTACCTGCTTACATTTATGCTTATTCATTAACTGCTTTTTTTGAAAACTTTGGAACACTATACTCAATAATGAAATCTTTATTTGGACCTGGTGAATATAATCAATCCATTCCAAAATTTGATGGTATGCTTGGTGCTATTTTATCTATTTCTTTTTCACTATTTGGATATGTTTACGTTTTAACTAGAGCATCTTTTCATTATCAGTCTCAAAATTTAATAGAATTAGGACAAAATCTAGGTTTTTCAAAATATAAGTCTTTCTTTAAAATCATTTTACCATCTGCAAGACCAGCGATAGTTGCGGGTTTGGCATTAGTTGCTATGGAAACTTTATCAGATTTTGGAGCAGTATCATTTTTTGGAATAGCGACTCTTACTACTGGAATATATGATTCATGGATATCTTTTGATGATTTAGCTTTTGCAAATCAACTCTCATTTTTTTTATTATTATTTATTCTAGTACTTTTTTTTATAGAGAATATCTCAAGAAAAAAAGCTCAATATCACTCTCCAGTTAAGGGAGGAATTAAAGAAAAGAAGAAAATTAAATTAAACTTTTCAAAAGGGTTTTTAGCATTCGGATTTTGTTTTTTAGTTTTTTTAGTCAGTTTTTTATTCCCTGTTTTACAAATGTTGTATTGGACAATAATTTTTCCAAAAAATTTATTTGATTTAAATACTTTTCAATTATTTATAAACACAATTTACCTAGTATTTTTATCAAGTGTAGTTCTAGTAATTTTTTCATTTATTTCAAATTATGGAAACAGAGTAACTAAAAGTAAATTCTTAAATTATCTTACAACATTTTCTATTACTGGTTATGCAATCCCTGGTGTAATTTTAGCTGTAGCATTCATCACTTTTATTGCTTGGTTTGATAATACTTTTATAAAAGCCTTTGAATTTAATTCTATAAAAAGAGTATTTATAGGATCTATTTTTGGTTTAGTAATAGTTTATTTTATCAGATTTTATTCATTAGCTTATAACGGTTTGAAAACTGGTTATGAAAGACTAAATAGGTCAATTGATGAAAGTTCTTATCTTCTTGGTTACTCGAAAATAAAAACTTTTTTAGGAATTCATGTTCCTTATTTAAAAAATTCTGTTTTTCTTATAGGGATATTGATTACTATAGAAGTAATAAAAGAATTACCTATAACTTTGATATTGAGACCATTTAACTTTGAAACATTCGCTACAACAGCATATATTTTTGCATCTCAAGATCTTTTAGAGGCTGCAGCAGTTCCATCATTATTCTTGATATTAATTGCAAGTGCATTTATTTTGATTACGTCTAAATTTATTTTGAAAGACTAATGGCTATTAATTTTTTTGAAATTGAAAATGTATCTTTTGCTGCTGGCGGGAAAAATAAAGTTAATAATGTTTCTTTAAAAATTGAAAATGAAGGAGAAATTGTATGTTTACTTGGCCCCTCCGGCATAGGTAAAACCACAATATTAAGAACTATTGCAGGTTTAGAAAAAATTAATAAAGGTAAAATTAATCTAAAAGGTAGAACAATTTCTTCTGAAAATATTCATATCGAACCAGAAAATCGTAATATTGCTCTATCATTTCAAGAGAACAGCTTATTTCCTCATTATAATATAGAAAAAAATATTAATCTTGGTTCAGATAGAGTGAAAGATGATAAAAAAATACAAACTAAAGAAGTAATTAATTTTTTAAACTTAAACAAAATATTAAATAAATTTCCACATGAGATTAGTGCCGGTGAAGCCCAAAGAGCTTCTTTAGCAAGGTCATTGGTCTCTCAACCAGATTTACTAATGCTTGATGAGCCATTATCTAATGTAGATCAAAGTTTTAAGGAGGAAATTCAAGTTGAATTAAAGCAAATTTTAACAAATTCTAAAATAACAACAATAATTGTAACACACGATTCTTATGAAGCTTTTTATCTTGGCAGTAAATGTGGAATAATATTAGATGGTGAATTAAAACAATATGATGATCCATATAACGTTTATCATTTACCAAATTCAGTAGAAGTAGTTAATTTTTTAAATAGAGGTACATTAATACCAGCAGAAGTTACCAGTCCGAAAAGTCTTGAAAATGAAGATTTAGGTACAATAACTGGAAATTTCGCTAGACCGTTTCCAATAGGATCTAAAGTAAAATTATTAATACAACCAGAGGACTTACAGCATGATGATGCGAGTAATCTCAAACTTGAAGTAGTAGATAGAAAATTTAGAGGATCAAATTTTATTTATACATTAAAAACATTAAGCAATAAATTAATACCAGTTTTTGTGCATTCTCATCATATTCATCAACATGAAGTTGATGAAAAATTTGGTATAAAAAGACCCATTCACATCGATCATATTGTTTGCTTTTAAATTTAATTGTATAAATTACATTAAGTATGAAGGAGTTACCAAAAAGTACTAAAGTAGTAGTTATTGGCGGAGGTGTTGCAGGAACATCTTGCGCCTATCATTTAGCTAAATTTGGTTGGAAAGATGTAATATTACTTGAAAGAGATCAATTAACATCAGGAACTACTTGGCACGCCGCAGGTCTTCTAGGTCAATTAGGTGCATCATCTACAATTACCAAAATTAGAAAATACTCTTTAGATCTTTATAAAGAATTAGAAAAGACTACAGGATTATCAACTGGGATGAAGCAAAATGGTGCAATTACAGTTGCATCTACTAAAGAAAGAATGCAAGAATTGCTAAGACAAGCAACGACTGCACAATTGTCTGATGTTGAAGTAGAAGTCTTAGATCATAAAAGACTAAAAGAATTATATCCAGTGATTCATAGTGAAGATCTTGTAGGTGGTGTTTACATGCCAAAAGATGGACAAGCAGATCCTGTTGGAGTTACTAACGTGCTTGCAAAAGCTGCAAGAATGGAAGGTGCTCAAATTTTTGAAAAAACTCCTGTAAAAAAAATACTTACAAAGAATTCAAGAATAAGTGGAGTTGAAACAAAAAAAGGTATTATAGATTGTGAGTATGTAGTTATGGCTACAGGAATGTGGTCTAGACAATTAGGGGAAGAAATTAATGTTAGCGTTCCTTTATACCCAAATGAACATTTTTATATAATCACTGAACCGATGAAAGATTTACCTCAAAACCTTCCTGTCTTAAGAGATTATAATGCTTGTTTATATTTAAAAGAAGATGCTGGAAAAATGCTTGTAGGTATTTTTGAACCAAATGCAAAACCAGCATTTAAGGAGACAGGGAGAGTACCTGATGATTTTTCTTTTGGCGAACTTCCAGATGATTTTGATCATTTTGAACCGTATTTAGAAAAGTCATTTCATAGATTACCAATGTTAGAGAGTGCAGGAATTAGAAAATTTTTCTCAGGCCCAGAATCTTTTACTCCAGATACGCAATACTTATTAGGAGAAACTCCTGAGGTAAAAAATTTATACACTTGTTGTGGCTTTAATAGCATCGGAATTGCTAGCTCAGGTGGAGCGGGCAGAGTAACAGCTGAATGGATGATGAACGGACATATAAATGAGGATTTATTTTCATTAGATATTAAAAGATTTCAGAAATTTCACTCTTCAAAAAACTTTATTATGGAAAGAGTTACAGAAACACTCGGTGATTTGTATGGAATGCATTGGCCATTTAAACAGCACAATACATCAAGAAATCAAAAGCTTTTACCTTATCACGAGGAATTAAAAAATGCTGGAGCTTGTTTTGGAGTTGCAGGAGGTTTTGAAAGACCAATGTGGTATTCATTAAATGGTAAAGAGCCTAAATACGAATATAGTTTTAATTATCAAAATTGGTACCCATCAGCAAAGCATGAAACTTTAAATGCAAGAAAAAATGTTGGACTTTTTGATTTTTCAACTTTTTCAAAGTTTGATTTAAAAGGGGAAAAAACTCATCAAGAACTTCAAAAGTTATGTACTGCTAACATTAAAAACGAAATTGGTAAAACAACATATACCCATATGCTGAATGAAGATGGTGGAATAGAAACAGATTTAACTGTTGTATGTATGGATAAAAACTTTTTTAGAGTTGTAAGCTCTGCAGCTACAAGAGAACACGATAAATATCATATATTAAAATATTTAGATGAAGGCGTATCTTTTAAAGATGTAACAGAAGATATTTGTTGTTTAGGATTGTTTGGTCCAAAGAGTAGAGAGATGATCTCGAAAATAAGCAATGATGATTTTAGTAAGGATAAATTTAAGTTTGGAACTGGAAAGTTCATAATGATTAATGGTGTTAAAGTTTGGGCCCAACGACTTTCTTACGTTGGTGAATTAGGATTTGAGCTTTATGTTGAATCAAGTTTTGCTAAGAATTTATATGAAATTCTGATTGATGAGGGTAAAAACTTTGAACTGTCTCATTGTGGAATGCATGCAATGGATATTATGAGAATGGAAAGTGGATTTGTTCACTGGGGACATGATATTTCACCTGAAGAAAATCAGTATCAAGCAGGTTTAAAATTTGCAATTAGTTATAAAAAAAATGTCAACTTTATTGGAAAAGACGCTTTATTGAAAATTAAAGACCAAAAATTAGATAAGAAGATGATGATGTTTACTCTTAAAGACAGCAAACCTGGTGAGCCACTTTTACTACATGAAGAACCTATCTATATGGATGACAAAATAATTGGTAGAACAACTTCAGGAAATTATTCTTTTTGTTATGATAAAAATCTTTCATTTGGATATGTCAATTCTGGAAATACAGTTGAAACATTAAAAGACAAAAATATATATATTGAAATTGAAAAACAAAAATATCCAGTTGAGGTGTTAGAAAAACCTTTAAACAATAAAAATTTTAAGAACTAACTTTCCTTTTTCTACTTTCGGCCTGAACAAATAAAACTCCAAAAACAATTATTCCAATAACTCCAAAAGTTTTATTAAAATCAAAAGGTACTCCAAATATATAAAAATTGATTAATGTTGACCAAATTAGTTGTGAATATTGAAAATTAGTAACAAAAGATAAATTTGATAGCTGAATTGCAAATATAATTAAAAGGTGGCTAGTAAAACCTAATACACCTAGAAATACTAACCATACCCATAACTTTTTATTCTCAATAGGTGTCCAGTCTAGTATTACATAAATAGAGAAAACAATGGCCCCAACAACAGCAGCATAAAATAACGCCACTAAAGGATCATTATTACCAGAAATAAATTTTGTAAAAAATTGATATAAAGCCCAACATACTGGTGGCACCAAAGGAAAAATTAAGTCTAAACTTAAGACTTTCATACTAGGACTCATTGAATAAATTATACACCCGAAGCTTAATAACATTAAAATTATACCTTTAGATGAAAGAATATCTTTTAAAAACAATGCAGTTAAAATTGATACTATTAATGGAGCTGAGAAGAAAACTACATAGATATCGACAAGGTCAAATTTTTGTAAAGAATGAATGAAAAAAAAAGTAGCAAAAACCATTAATATAGATCTAATAATATTAATTTTAAAATTGCTTTTTAAGTTTAACTTAGGTTTCAATATTGCAAATAAAATTAAAATAATAATAAAGTGAAAAAAAAATCTGCCCCAAATTACTTGATTTAATGGCATTAATGTTCCCAGATATTTTGCAGTAGAATCTTGGCAAACTAAAATAAAAAATCCAGATATAGATAAAATTATAACTTTGGTAATAGATTTATTTTTAAGAAAATTCATAATTTCGATTAAATTTTAGACTGAACTAAGATTATCTAAAATTCTTTTTGAGCACTGTTCTGTATTACTAGAGCCTTGAAGATCTTTTGTTCGACTGTCTTTATCTTTAAGAGTTAATTCAATTGATTTTACTATTCTATCAGAAGCTTCTTTCTCACCCAAGTACTCTAGCATCATTGCAGCTGACCAAATCTGTCCCACTGGATTGGCTATTCCTTGGCCCGCAATATCTGGCGCAGATCCATGTACAGGTTCGAATAATGATGGGTATTTATTTGTTGGATTAATATTTCCAGATGGTGCAATTCCAATAGTTCCAGTACAAGCTGGTCCTAGATCAGATAGAATATCCCCAAAAAGGTTTGATGCGACTATCACATCAAAACGTTCAGGACTTAGAACAAATCTAGCAGCTAATATATCAATATGGTATTGATCAGTTTCTATATCAGAAAAATTTTTTTTATTCTCATTAAATCTTTCATCCCAATAAGGCATTGTAATTGATATTCCATTTGATTTTGTTGCACTTGTTAGTTTTTTTCTTTTTCTTTTTTTAGCTAATTCAAAAGCAAATTGTTGAACTCTATCTATTCCATATTTTGACATTATTGTTTCTTGAATAACCACCTCTCTATCAGTTCCCTGATACATTCTTCCACCGACTGATGAATATTCACCTTCAGTATTTTCTCTTACAATTATCATGTCAATATCACCTGGCTTTTTATTAGCTAATGGAGCATTTACACCTTCAAAAAGTTTTACAGGTCTTAAGTTAATAAATTGATCAAACTCTCTTCTAAATTTTAACAATGATCCCCAAAGTGTTATGTGGTCAGGGTATTTATCTGGCATACCAACTGCACCAAAGAAAATTGCATCATGTTTCGTGAGCTTTTCCTTCCAATCATCTGGCATCATTTTTCCATGTTTTTGATAATAATCACATGATGCAAAATCATAATCCTCAATATTTAATTTAAATTGATGTTGTTGTGAAATTTCTTTTAATATTTTTTGTGCTTCAGGTACAACTTCTTTGCCAATGCCGTCACCAGCAATAGAAGCTATAGAATATTCTTTCATCTATTTAGCGAATGTGTCGTTAAATTGCTTAGTAACTCTGACAAAAGTTGTGCACTTGCTTAATTGTTTTAAAGAGGGTGCCCCAACATATGTACAACTACTTCTTACACCACCTAAAATATTTAAAATGGTATCATTAATTTTACCACGGTACTTAACTCTTACTGTTCTACCTTCACTACTTCTGTAGTCTGATAGTCCACCATAATGTTTGTTATTTGCAGTTTCAGAACTTGATCCGTAAAATTCAACATACTTTGATCCATTAGTTTTTACTAATTTTCCTTCACCTTCATCATGACCTGCAAACATTCCTCCAAGCATAACAAAATCAGCTCCACCACCAAATGCTTTAGCAACATCACCTGGACATGTGCATCCGCCATCTGCAATTATATGTGCACCTAATCCATGAGCTGCATCAGCACACTCTATTACCGCACTTAACTGAGGATAGCCAACTCCAGTTTGTATACGTGTTGTACAAACACTTCCTGGTCCAATTCCAACTTTGACAATATCAGCACCTGATAAAATTAATTCTTGAGTCATGTCAGCAGTAACAACGTTTCCTGCAATAATTGTTTTTGTTGGATATTTATCTCTAACAGATTTTAAAAATTTACTAAAATGCTCTGAGTAACCGTTTGCTACATCAATACAAATGAACTTAATGAAACTAAATTCTTTTAAAACTTTATCTAAATTTTGGAAATCTTCTTTTTTAGTGCCAATACTTAAAGCTACATTTGTATATATTGATTTTATTTTTTTAAATTTTTTGATTTTTTTTACGTCATGCTGTTTTGTTAAGCATGTAATCATCCCATATTCTGATAACTTTTGTGCAACACCTAGCTCTCCAACACCATCCATGTTAGCAGCCATAATAGGAATTCCAGACCATTCGTTTTTACTGTATTTAAAACGATAAGTTCTCTTTAGATTTACATCTTTTCTACTTTTAAGAGTGCTTCTTTTAGGTCTAAAAAGTACATCGGAATAATCTAGTTTTAGCTCTTCTTCAATTCTCACAAAAATGAAGGTATACATCCAATGAATGATAATTCAATTTAATAATTGATCTTATTAACGTTGTATTTTAACAATTTTAAAATTACTGATTGAATTATAAAAATATAAATTAAAATAAATAAATGTTTGAAGGTTTTAAGAGTAAATACGTACAAGTTAAGAAAGGAAAAGTGTTCTGTAAAATTAAAGGAGACGGACCGCCTTTATTATTACTACATGGTTATCCTCAAACACATTTAATGTGGCACAAAACGGCTCCTGAGTTATCAAAAAGCTTTACTGTAGTTGCAGCAGACTTAAGAGGTTATGGAAACAGTTTAGCTCCACCATCTGATAATAAACATTATAATTATTCAAAACGAGAAATGGCGAGTGACATGAAACAAATGATGGTAAAATTAGGGTATAGTAAATTTTATGTTGCAGGCCATGATAGAGGTGGAAGAGTTGCTCATAGATTGGCAAGAGACCACAGAAAAAACGTACTCGCTCTTAGCGTTTTAGATATTTGTCCAACTTTAGACATGTACGAACTAACAACTAGAGATTTTGCAAAAGCTTACTTTCATTGGTTTTTCTTAATTCAACCAAAATGGTTACCAGAAAGAATGATAATGAGTGATCCAAGAAAATGGATGAAGTATTGTCTAGATAAATGGTCTGGCAATCATAAATTTGGAAAGGTTGAGGAGGGTTATCTAAAGTGCTTTAAGCAACCAGAGAGAATTCATGGATCATGTGAGGATTATAGAGCATCTGCTACTATTGATCTTGATCATGACAGATACGATCGAAAGAAAAAATTAAATATTCCTATTCAAGTTTTATGGGGAAAAAATGGAGTAATAGGAAAACAATTTAAACCAATCAAAATTTGGCAAAATTACTCAAATAAAAAAGTTGTTGGAGCTGCAGTTAAATCTGGACATTTTATACCAGAGCAAAATCCCAAAGAAACAATTAAACAATTAAAAAGTTTCTTATTAAAAAATGCTTAAAATTATTCCTAATAAAAAAAATATAGGTGCAGAATTAATCTGTGATTTAAATAAAATTAATAATTCTACATTAAAAAAAATAAAATCTGCTCTCTCAAAATATGGGATGATTTATTTTAGAAACCAAAAATTGAATTCTGATCATTATGTAAAATTTGCAAAAAAATTTGGAAAACTCGCAAACTATCCAAGACTTAAAGGATTGAATAAAAAATATCCTCAAATTACTGTTGTTCAAAGAAAATCTACAGATAAAGGCCCTAGTTTTGGTGAACAATTTCATACAGACTCAATTTATACTAAAAAACCACCAAGATTTACTATGCTGCTATCGAAATTAGTTCCAAAAAAAGGTCAGGCTAATACAGATTTCTGTTCCCAATATTTAGCTTATGAAAAATTACCAGCCAACTTTAAAAGAAAGTTTAAAAATGAAAAATGTGTATTTTCATCAGAAGGACCTATTTCTGTAACAAGATTAGAAAGAGAGAAAGAAAAAGGGAAAAAAGCTAAAGAACTTATTTCAAAGCATAAATTAATAAGAAAAATAGATAATAAATATACTTTATATTGTAGCCCAGGTCATTTTATTCGTTTTGATAACAGTAAAATTGATAAAAAATTTAAAACTTATTTATTCAAACACCAAGTAAAAAAAAGTTTTCAATATTCTTTAGAATGGGAAAAGAACCAATTAGCCATTTGGGACAATAGATCTATGCTTCATCAAGCAACAGCTTTTAAAGGAGATAGAATTATGTATAGAATTACTGTCCAATAATGTTTCAGGTCTTTCTAGGGTTAACACCATTTATAGGCATTACTCTTATTGGATATCTTTTAGGATATATTAAAATTTTTGATTTACAAAAGGCTAGAATTTTTAATTTATTTTCATTTTATATCGCAGTTCCTGCTTTAATTATAAAATTAGTTGCGCAAAGTGATGTTGGGGAAATAGATGTATCTCAAATTTCATCATATTTTTTAATGCAGTTAACAAGTGGAATATTTGCTTTTTTATTAACAAAAAATACTTTTAAAAGATCAATACAAGAGTCTATTATTTGGGCTTTAACAGTTGCTTTATCAAACCACGTAATATTAGTTCTACCTATTGCAGAGATTTTTTTTGCTGGTAGTACGATAACTCAAATATCAGGTATTATTTTAATGGATAGTGTAGTTTTGCTATCCATAGTTAGTTTCTTTTTAGAACTTACTGTAAAAAAAAGAATCAAATTATTTCAGTTTGTAAGAAATCTAATATTAAATCCTATGATATTAGCAATATTAATTGGATTGATAATAAGAATTTCAAAAATCAATATAGACGAAACCCCATTTGAGTATATTCTTCAAAGACTTGCAGCATGTGTGATGCCAGTTGGTTTATTTGCAATCGGTATAATTCTCTCTTTTTACTCAAAAAAAGTTTTTAATAAATTAACAATCACTATTGCAATATTAAAACTTATCATATCACCGCTGATTTTGCTAATTTTAGGATACACATTCTTTAACTTATCAAATCCAATTAATTTTGCCGGAGCTTTGTTGGTGAGTGTTGGCCCATGTGGAGCCACCTCAATTGTTATGTGCTCTGCATATAATGTAAGTCCAGAAAATATTATTAAAGCAATATTTATTTCAACATTTGCTTCAATATTTACCTTTTTATTTACTATAAATTTATTAAATTAAATAATTATGTTTAAAAAAATATTTAGTATTCTATTTATTTTTGTTTTTTTGTCATCGATATCGACTGCGAAAGACAAGATAGATCAAACTATTGATAAAACTACTGATTTTTTAAAATCTATAACCAAAAAAAGTTTGAATAAATCACAAACAGCGGAATTTTTAAACAATTATGCAATAACATTAGAAGATGAGAGAAATCAAGGTGTTGTAACTTATATATTTGATGAAAAAAATTATAAAAGATACCAAGATGGAAAAGTTATTTCAGAAGATGGATGGAGATTTACAAATTTAGGCAAATTAAGAGTTTTTTCAGGTGACATTAAATTAACTTGGAAATTCAAACTTGATAAACAAAACTTAATAGTAATTAAGACTAAATTCCAACCACTTGGGAAAGAGTATCCTTTTACCTATCAATTAAAAGATAAGTTCTTTGATCAAATAAATTAAATGTCAAAAAGATATAGTGGAAAATCATTTAAAGACTCTAGTGTAATGAAAAAAGCTAAACTTTCTTTGAAGGAAAAAAGAAAAATAAAAAAAGATAAGAAAAAGAATAAGTGAAAAAACTTTTAGGGATCGTGGTTCTAGGTTTGTTGTGGTGTAATATTGGTAATGCAGGAGTAAAAGAGCCCGGAAAAATAAATAGTCTACAGTGTGCAATAGGAGCTATGGATGCTTATAAGGATGCTAAAGAATATAGAGAAGCAAATCCAAAAAACAACACAGTCATTTACGTTTCATGTGTGGGCGCAAAATATAGTTGGAATTGGAGAGGGCACAAAAATCTAGAAACTGCACATAAAAAAAGTTTTAAAGAATGCACTAAACATTCAAAGAAACAAGATACTGGTGAGTGTTTCTTATTTGCTATTAATGATGAAATAGTTTGGGAATTGTCAGACGATAAAGCAAATGCACTAAACCAAACACTTTCAAAAACGAATGAACATAATGAAGAAAAATATACTAGTAGTAATCCTTCTTTTAAATTTGTTAACATTAATGATCCAGCGTTTGTTAAATATACAGAACAAAAAAAATTAACTTATAAAAATCGACAAGACGATATTCCAGGAAGATTTTTATATGATCAAGAAGATGTGACAGATGATTATCAAGTTCATGCAATATATGTTTTAGCTTCTGACTCTAAAGATAAACAATACGATGTTAAAGGTGTTATAGAAAAAATAGTTTTAAAAGGTAATAAACATTTTAAAAATAAAACCAAAGAAAAACGATTTAGATTAGATTTAAATAAAGATGGCAAATTAGATGTTAGTTTTTTAAGATTACCTATAACGAAAAAACAACTTAATAAACATGAAGATGGAACAGTATTTATAGCGGCAGAAACTGTAAGAAATGGTTTTTATCATCCAAAAAAACTTTATACGATATTTTATCAAGATGCCTATAAAAGAGAGTGGGGACAGGTTGGAGATGCCATACTTGAAACTCCCACAGGAAAAGTTGAAGTAGTAGGAGGTGTAACTTACTTAGGAAGTGAAATGGGTACCAAAGATGCCATGAATCCGCATTTACATGAATTATTTCATGCATTAGGGTTTGTACAGCTGTGTGCTCCAAAAGCTGTAATAGAAAAAAATAGTAGATGGGGTAAAAATGATCACTTAAGTTTTGCAAATGATATTATGAGCGATAGAGACAGTGGAAGTAAAAATATAGATATAAAGAGGAAGCAGTATTATGGACATTCCAATAAAGATTGTCCCATGGATTTAAGAAAAAGTGTTTTCTTAGAACCAACAGAACAAGATGCTCAACTTGAACCAAGAACAGAAAGCTGTAAAATGACGAGATGGGTAAAAATATACAATCATCAACGCTCACTTAACTGCAGAGCAAAATTAGATTTTTAATTAAAAAAATTTTTGTACAAAACTTGATTTACAATTAAAAAAATATTGATCACAAATAGATCACACTGATAATATCTTTTTATATGAAAAAGAATTTGATCACAAAAATATTAGCTATAATTTTTCTGAAATTAATATTTAATTCTAATACATTTGCTGTAGAACAAACAAAAGCTAGATATGAAAAAATAGCTCAAGAATTTACAAAGAACAATAATGTAAAGATAAAACCAAGCATGTTAAAAATGAAAGGTCTATCGTTTAAAGAATCCATAGGCTATCTTGGTAAAGGTGAGATGGCTGTTGTAAAAGGTTCTCAGGAGTCAGCGTTTAAAGGTAAAGAGTTTTATCAAATTGTAATTGATTATTCCAATTGTGTTAAAGATTACTACGGACATAATGATTGCAATCATTCTGGAGGTGTAACTAGATCTGAAGTTAGAGATAAAAATAAGCCAACTTTTAGCAAAGGAACCGAGAAATGGATCCATTATGCTGTAAGACCAATGCAAAATTTTTTTGACAGTAGAAAAAAACATATAAGTCAGTGTTATGCTAAAATACCTGGTAGAGGCGGTGGATACCCAACATTTTTTTTGACGTTCAGAGATAATTATTTATGGGTTAACTTACAACAAGCCGGCATTCTAAACTCATCTACAGGGAATTATAACCAAAAATCTATTTGGGCTAAATTAAAAAATTTTGATGGAAAAATAACTAATAATTTTGGAGCAAGTGAATGGACTAGTATTTTAGTTCACATGATAAATAGGTCAGATAAAAAAGGATTAATTGAAATTTTTATTGATGGATCTGAAAAACCTACATACAAATTTGAAGGACCATTATATTCATCTCATTCTAAAGATAAACCAACAACAAAATGTTATTTAAAAATTGGAGCAGTAGCAGAAAATAACAAAAGAGCATTACAAGATGATATTAAAGAAAAATTTGGAGACATAACTGAGAATATGGTTGTATGGTACGATTCTTTAGTAATTGGAAAAACAAGAAAAAAAGTTATGGATAATGTAGATAAAGATAAATGAAAAAACGATCACAATTAGATCACACTCAGATCAGAAATTACATAAATCTTGTTTGCAACAAAAAATAAAAGTAGTATAAACCAACAATTATTTACGGCGGGGTAGCTCAGTTGGTTAGAGCGCGGGACTCATAAGCCCGAGGTCAGTGGTTCGATCCCACTTCCCGCTACCATCAATGACCTGGAAAATCTAAAAGATTTTCCACTTTATAACCCTTTTTTAAAAGATTATCAGTACCTCCAAGGTCAAATAAATTAATTACAAATATAAATCCCGCTACCTTACTTTTTGATATTTCTATTAGCTTAGCTGCAGCTTCGGCAGTACCTCCAGTTGCAATTAAGTCATCAATAATTAATACTTTATCGCTTTCATTAAATGAATCTTTATGAACTTCAATTGTAGCCGTTCCATATTCTAGTTCAAAATTAATAGAATGTACCTCAGCGGGTAGTTTATTTTTTTTCCTTAACATTATAAATGGCTTATCTAAGATGTATGAGATGGCAGAGGCAAATACAAATCCTCTAGATTCTACAGCTGCTATTTTATCAAAATTAAATTTTTTTGATCTATCTACTATTTGATCAATACATTCTTTAAATGCTTTTTCATTTTTTATGAGAGTTGTGATGTCTCTAAATAGAATTCCCTTTTTAGGATAGTCTTGAATTGATCTAATATGTTCTTTTAAATCCATAAAACTTAATTATAATCTAAAATGTATTATGGCAAATAATAAATTAGCAATTATTGGTGGAAGTGGGCTATATGATGTTGAAGAGTTTAAAGATAGAGAAACTTTAGATTTAAACACTCCATGGGGAAAACCCTCAGATTTAATTTTAAAGGCAAATTACTATAATAAAGAAATTTATTTTCTGCCAAGACATGGAAAAGGTCATTTTATTTCTCCATCAAAAATAAATTTTAGAGCAAATATAGATGCTCTTAAACAACTAGGTATCACAGACATAGTTTCTGTTTCAGCCGTTGGATCTTTAAAGAAAGATTTGTCCCCAGGTAAATTTGTTATCGTTGATCAATTCATTGATAGAACTTTTGCAAGAAATAAAACTTTTTTTGATGATGAGATTGTTGCGCATGTATCAATGGCACACCCAACCTCAAATGGGCTAATGAATGCATGTGAAGATGCTATAAAAAAAGAAAATATACCTTATCAAAGAGGTGGAACTTACGTTGTAATGGAAGGTCCACAATTTTCTACATTAGCAGAGTCAAACCTATATAGATCATGGAAAGCAGATGTTATTGGAATGACAAATATGCCAGAAGCAAAACTAGCAAGAGAAGCAGAAATTAGATATGCTTCAGTTTCAATGGTAACAGACTATGATTGCTGGCATCCAGATCATGAGAATGTAGATGTCCAACAAGTTATAAAAGTACTCTTAGATAATGCAGCAAAAGCTAAAAATATGATTAAAAATTTGATAGAGAACTTTGAAAATTACATTGATCCAAATGACCCAACTAATAATTGTTTAGATGTAGCAATAATTACGGCTCCAGAAAAAAGAACTCAAAAAACTAAAGATAAATTAAAAACAATAGCAGGCAGAGTTCTTAATTAATGAAAATTAATGGTGTTAAATATAAAACAATTTGGTTTGATGAAGAAAAACAAGTTGTAAAAATTATAGACCAGACAAAGCTTCCACATAAATTTGCAATAAAAGAATTAAGTTCAGTTAAAGATGCTATAAATGCTATCAAAACAATGGAAGTGAGAGGCGCTCCATTAATCGGAGGCACTGCTGCATTTGGATTGGTTCTAGCTATAAAAGAAAATAACAGTTTAGATTTTATAAAAAAAAGTTCGGAGGAATTAGTTGCTTCTAGGCCTACAGCTATAAATCTTCAGTGGGCAGTTCATAGAATGAATAACAAGTTGTCATTTGTTGAACCTGGAGATTTGTTTAATGTTGCACTCAATGAAGCTAAAGAAATTTGTAAAGAAGATGAGGGATTTTGTGAAAGTATTGGTAAAAATGGATTAAATATTATTGAAGATATATATAATAAAAAAAAAGATACCGTAAATATTCTCACACATTGTAATGCAGGTTGGTTAGCTACAATAGATTGGGGAACGGCAACTTCTCCTATTTATCATGCACATAAAAAAGGAATACCTATACATGTTTGGGTGGATGAAACTAGACCAAGAAATCAAGGAGCAAACCTCACATCATATGAACTTAATGAAGAAGAAATTCCAAATACAATTATAGCAGATAATACAGGTGGAATATTAATGCAAAGAGGACAGGTCGATATGTGTATTGTTGGAACAGATAGGACATTATCTAACGGAGATGTGTGCAATAAAATTGGCACATATTTAAAAGCTCTTGCAGCTCATGATAATAAAGTACCTTTTTATGTTGCTTTACCAAGTTCAACTATAGATTGGAATTTAAAAAACTCTAAAGATATTCCAATAGAAGAAAGAGATCCAAAAGAACTTTCTCATGTGGATGGAATTAACAAAGATAATAAAGTTGATAAAGTTTTAATATATCCCAAAAAGAGTAAATCATTAAATTTAGCCTTTGATGTAACGCCCGCTAAATATGTTACCGCATTAATAACAGAAAAAGGAGTTTGCGATGCTTCTTCTGAGGGTTTAAAAAAGTTATTTAATTAATTATCTTAAAGAAGCTGCTATATTTCCGCCGTCTACGGTTAGTACTGCTCCAGTTGATTTTTTTGATATCGCAAGATGATAAAAAGCTTTAGCCACATCATCTGCTTTAACTTCACTTAACAGTAGATTTCCACTCATATATTGATCCGTGGTTACTTCTCTTGCCTTTGCTCTTTGTTTAATCATTTTATCATTTAATAAACCACTTCTAATTCTATCAGCATTAACACCATTTGATCTAATACCAAGGTGTCCATAATCAACTGCATATTGTTTACATAAATTTAAAAGTGCAGACTTTGGTAATCCATATGGACCAAAATTTTTACCAGGATTAACTGATTGCTTAGATATATTAAATAACAAACATCCATTTATATTTTGTTTTTTCATAATTTTTACAGCCTCTGAAGCACAATTTTGATGTGAGAAAAAATTATCTTCAAAACTTTTTCGAAGTATTTCATCATTAACTTCAGCAATTGATCCACCTATAGCAGTGCCTGCATTTGATATTAAAATATCCACACCTCCGTATATTTCTAAAATTTTACTAAATGCTTTTTTTACACTTTGTTTTTTGGTTACATCACAGTGTATACAAAGATCGTTTATTTTAGTCTGTAAATCATTTATCTTACTTTTATTAATATCAAGCAAAACAACCTCAGCTCCATATTTTTTAAATAATTTATAAGTTGCTTTACCAATTTCACCGGTACTTCCAGTGATAACAACAACGTTGCCTTGCAATTCTTTTTTTGCTTTGTTTAATTTTGCCTGTTCTAGAGACCAATACTCGACATCAAATAAGTCTTTTTTTGATAAAAATTTATATCTTGAAGTTTCTTCAACACTTGAAATTACATTGGCATTAGTTTGAGTTAAATCTCCTGCAATCTTCGCAGCTTTTAAGGTATCACCAACAGTAAATA
This sequence comes from uncultured Pelagibacteraceae bacterium, assembly GCA_902611845.1. Lineage (GTDB taxonomy): Bacteria > Pseudomonadota > Alphaproteobacteria > Pelagibacterales > Pelagibacteraceae > Pelagibacter. The sequence goes on from CACMAX010000001.1 coordinate 280,731, forward strand.
AACCAAAATTTTGAACAAGAATTACTCTAGGGGATGTGTCAAGCATTACTTTTTTTTCTTTAGTTTTTTTCTTATTAGATTCAAAATATTTTTTATATTTTTGCCTATACTCTTTGAATTTATTTTCAGCTAAATTTTTAAATTCATCTAAAGTACAGTTTGCTTTTGGTGATATTACTAAAGGAAATGGTTTAACTCTTATAACATGATCAGGTGTAGCTGTACCTTCATTTGAGTATCTATTTATATCTTTACCATTAATAAAATAATCTAACTTACTATTTTTTTTAAAATTTAAGATAAATTTGTTATCATTTTTTTCAGATAAAAGACCTCTCAATATAGGAGCTATATCTGAAGTTGAGAAATTAATTCTAGTTTTCTTTATCTGTTTTATTTTTTTCTTTTTTAGTTTGGTTAAATTTTTTTCAGCATCAGATACATATTTAATCATTAAACTGTACGCATCTTTTGCATTATCAGCAAATGTAAAAATACCGTGGTTTAATAAAATTAAACAGTTTATATTTGGGTTTTTAGAATAAACTTCATTTATTTTTTGCGCTAACTTAAATCCTGGCATTACATAGGGCACTATTGCAGTTTTTTTACCAAATATTTTTTTTGATAACATTTCTCCATTTGGTCTATTAGTGATTTTCATAATTGCATCTGAATGAGTGTGATCAACAAATTTAAATGGTAAAAATGCATGTAAAAAAGTTTCAACTGATGGATTGGGTGATTTTGTATCTATCAAATTTTTTTTTTGAAAAGCAACCATGTCATCATCAGAGAGCGTTTTCTTTTTTTTCATAGCAAGCAATGGATTTAATTTAACAGCTGGCAAACCCGCTGGTTCAATTTCAGCCATATCCCATCCACTTCCTTTTACGCAAAGAACATCATAATATTTACCATCTATATCTTTGATTTTGGTTTTAACTGAAGTATTGCCACCACCATGCAACACCAATTCTGGATTTCTTCCTAGAAGCCTGGTTGTATAAACTCTTAAAGCCATATCTTCAGAATGACCTAATTTCTTATACTTTTTAATGTATTTTTTAGCTTCGTTTTCTGACCAATTGTTTTTCAATGTTTATCCTCGATAAATTATTATAATAGTTTTTTGTTTGAAAGAAGTAAAAAATTTCGTTAGTTAAAAAAGATATTTATTAGATTTTTATGGAAAAAGTTGGAGAACATATAACACTGGATATAGTCGGAACTAAAAAGGAATATACTCCCGAATTTTATGAAAAGTTAGTTTATAAAATTGCTAAAGCAGCAAAAGTAACAGTTTTAAAAATTTCTAAATATAAATTCGAGCCACAAGGATTTACATTGGTCGCTTTGCTTGCTGAAAGCCACATTAGTTTTCATACTTTCCCAGAAAAAGAAATTGTAAGTTTTGATTTTTTTACATGTGGGAAGGTATCACCAAAAGTTTCTCTAGATATAATAAAAGATGAGATGGAACATACAAATATCATTATTAAAGAGTTTAATAGGGATACAATTGATCTTTATCATGACAATTATAGTTCACCGGGTTTAAAAAAATCATATGTTGTTAATAAAGTTTTAGAAAATTTTAAATCTAAAGCTGGTCAATATATTGAAATACTTGATTTAGAACAATTTGGAAAAGCTTTATTTATTGATAATGAGATACAAGTAGCTGAAAGCGATGAACATTTATATAGTTCAACCTTTGTAAATTCAGGTCTTAATTTAAATTCAAACAAAGAAAAAGCTGCAATTATTGGTGGAGGTGACGGTGGTGTTGCAAGAGAATGCATTTCACAAAACTTTGGCTTTATAGATTGGTATGAATTAGATCCTGAGGTTGTTGATGTATGTGATAAACACCTGAGTAAAATTGGTGAGAAGGCTACAGAAAAGAATTCAGTTAAATGCGTTTGGGGAGATGCTTTTGAAAGTATTAAATCTGTCAAAGACAATACTTATGATCAAATATTTCTTGATCTAAATGATGATCAATTTTGTATAGATTTGGCTGCAAAAAATATGTCATCTTTAGAAAGAATTTTAAAACCTAAAGGTGTAATTACCGCTCAAGTAGGAAGCCAAGACAAAAAACCAAAACAAGTTGAAAATTGGTTAAATGTTTTTAACAAAAATTTCGGAAATACAAAACTTTCAAGAGTTTATATACCAAGTTTCGATTGTTCTTGGAATTTTTCCTCGTCAATAAATCATTAATTTTTCTTTTTAAAACAATAATTTTATGAAATAATCTTAAAAAATTTTGGAGGAAAAAAATGAAAAAATTAAAAGTATTAGGATTTGGTATTTTAATATCATCATTTCTAACAATTTCTTCAATTGCAGATCAAATTAAAATAGGAACCGAAGGTGCATATCCGCCTTGGAATTCTAAAGATTCAGCGGGAAATTTGATTGGCTTTGAAGTCGAATTAGCAAATGAATTATGCAAAATTATGAAACATGATTGCACAATTGTAGAGCAAGACTGGGATGGAATGATACCAGCTTTAGTCTCAAGAAAATTTGATGCCATCATGGCTGGAATGTCCATAACTGGTGAGAGAATGAAAACAATAAACTTTTCTCAAGGTTATGCTGATGAGGTTGCATCATTAGCTGTTATGAAAGGATCGAAAAACGAAGGTCTTAAAACAATGTCAGCTATAAATTTGTCTGACGTAAGTGCTGATGAACAAGCAACACTAGATGTTTTGACTAAAGCCTTTAAAGGTAAAACTATTGGTGTACAAACAGCAACAATTCACCAGAATTTCTTGGAGTCTGGTTTAATGGGTAATGTAAAAATTAGAACTTACAAAACTCAAGATGAAGTAAACTTAGATTTATCTGCTGGTAGAATAGATGCAGCACTAGCTGCAGCAGTTGCTTTTACAGATTATGCAGAAAAATCTGGTAAAGGAGTAGTATTAACTGGACCAACGTTTGCAGGTGGAGATTTTGGTAATGGTGTTGGTGTAGGTATTAGAAAAGGTGACTCTAAACTTTTAAATGATTTTAATGCAGCAATTGATAAAGCTAGAGATGATGGCATTATAAGTAAGCTTGCTATAAAACATTTTGGTTTTGACGCTTCTATGTAATAAATTATTTATGGGTGGCTATAATTAGCCACCTATATTATGGAACTTCTATATTTTGGTGATAAAGGTTGGGGAGATGAGTTATTCTTTGCAACCTTAATGACAATTGCGGTTTCAATAACTGCAATGATAATAGGCTTTATATTTGCTGCTTTATTTACTCCATTAAAATTATCTAATAACAAATTTTTTAATTCTATTGGTAATGCATATACCACTGTTATTAGAGGTGTACCAGAGCTTCTAGTAATTTATTTATTTTTTTTTGGTGGAAGTGGAGCAATTATGTTTGTTGCCTCAATTTTTGGTTATAATGATTACATCGAAATTAACGCTTTTTTAACTGGTTCATTTTCAATAGGGATAATATCGGGAGCGTACTCGACTGAAGTATTTAGAGGAGCCCTACAATCAATCGATAAGGGTCAGTTCGAAGCTGCTAAAGTTTTAGGTTTTAATAAATATATTTACTTCTTTAAAATTATTTTGCCTCAAATGCTAAGACTAGCAATTCCAAACTTAAGTAATGTTTGGCAAATTACATTAAAGGATACTTCTCTTATATCTGTAACGGGTTTAGTTGAAATAATGAGACAATCCTATATTGCAGCTGGTTCAACTAGAGATCCATTATTTTTTTACTCATTTGCAGCAGTTCTATACTTAATGCTTACATTTTTAAGTATGCAATTATTAAATAGATTAGAAACAAAATATAGCAAAGGTTATTAATGGATATTGAATTAATGATTAGTAGTTTTCCTAAGTTGTTAAACGCAACTTTGATTACTCTTAAACTACTATCTGTATCTCTAATTCTTGGTCTTTTTATTGGATTAGGTTTTGCAATCTTGAGAATGAATAATAATAAGTTGATTAATAAATTTGCATACGGGTATTCATATATTTTTAGAGGAACACCTTTATTGGTTCAAATCTTCATAATATATTTTGGATTAGGTCAAATTGAATACTTAAGAACAACCTTTTTGTGGGTAGTTTTAAAAGAACCATATTGGTGTGCGATAATAGCATTTTCATTAAATACTGGTGCTTATACATCAGAAATATTGAGATCAGCTTTTCAAACTATAAAACCTGGATATTTAGAAGCTGGAAGAAGTTTAGGGATCCCCTCCAAGATTATTTTTACAAAAATACAAATTCCTATTGCAATTAAACAATCTTTACCAGCTTATGGTAATGAAATTATATTAATGCTTAAAGGCACATCTTTGGCAAGTACAGTCACTCTTATGGACTTAACGGGTGTTGCTAAATATATAATTTCAACAACGTTTAAGCCTGTCGAGGTATTCATTGTGGCGGGAGGTATTTACTTGTTTATGACTTTTATAATTCATAATGTAATTAAATATTTAGAAAAAAAATATGGATTTCATACATGAAAATAGCATGCATACAATTATCTAGTGGAGAAAATTATGAAAATAATTTCAAAGATATTCTTAAATATGTAAATCAAGCTATAAAAAATAAATCTGACTTAATTATTACACCCGAAACCTCTTCCTTGATGTCCAGTAGAAGAGAAATACTTTTTAAATATTCATTTGAAATGAATAAAGATCCGATTTTAAAGAAAATTAGAGAAGTTTCAAAAAAATATAAGAAATGGATTTTACTCGGATCAATCTGCGTAAAGGTTAAAAATAAACTCAGAAATAGATCTATATTGGTTGGACCAAATGGAAAAATTGTCAAATATTACGACAAAATTAATATGTTTGATGTTAAAATTCCAAATAAAGAGCAACATAAAGAAAGTAAAACTTTTAAAGCAGGAAATAAATTAGTCACGGCTAATTTACCTTGGGGCAAAATAGGTTTTACAATCTGTTTTGATCTGAGATTTCCTGAACTTTATAGGAATTTATCAAAAAAAAATTTAAGTTTTATAGCTGTTCCTTCAGCTTTCACAAAGTTTACAGGACAAAAACATTGGTTAACACTTTTAAGAGCAAGGGCGATTGAAAATTTTTGTTATATCTTTGCACCAGCTCAAACTGGTAAAAATACTCCAAAAAGAGAAACATTTGGTCATACAGTAATTATTTCACCAGATGGAAAAATATTAGCATTAAAAAAATTAGGGAAGGGTGTAATTTATTCAAAAATTAACCCTAAGCTTTCTATGGATTTAAGAAAAATAATACCAAGTCTAATTTAATTTTTACTATCCACAATCAAAGTATCTTTAGATCCACCACCTTGAGAACTGTTAACTATTGTACTACCTTTTTTTAGAGCAACTCTAGTCAATCCACCAGTTGTAACATAAGTTGATTTACCTGTTAAAATAAAAGGTCTTAAATCTAAATGTCTTGGTTCAATGTTATCGGGTGTGATTGTAGGCACAGTAGAAAGAATTTCTAATGGTTGTGCAATGTAATTTCGAGGATTTTTTTTTATATTTTTTATCATTTCTTCTTTTTCGGCTTTAGAGGCTTTCGGACCAATCATAATTCCATAGCCACCTGAAGCATTTGAAGGTTTAACCACATACTTGGAGATGTTATCTACAACATGTTCTCTATTTTTTTTATCTCCACAAAGAAGAGTTTCAACTTGATCAATAATTGGTTGTTCTCCTAAATAGTAAATAATCATTTTATTAACATAAGAATAAACTGCCTTATCATCTGCAACTCCTGTTCCTAAAGCATTAATAATTCCAACATTTCCTTTTCTCCAACATTTGAAAACACCAGGCACACCTAATAATGACCCTTTAAAAAAAACTTTTGGATCCATAAAATTGTCATCTATTCTTCTGTATATACAATCTACCTTCAAAGGGCCTTTGACAGTTTTCATGTAAACATGATCGTTTTCAACAAATAAATCTTTACCCTCCACCAATGCTATTCCCATTTGTTCAGCTAGAAATGAGTGTTCAAAATAAGCAGAATTATAGATACCAGGTGTCAATAGAACCATGTGTGGGTTATTAGTCTTTTTTGGAATACACTCTGTCATACAATTATATAATTTATTTGCATATTGATGAACTGAGGAAACCTTATATCTTGTAAATAATTCTGGAAAAATATCTCTCATAACCATTCTATTTTCCAGCATATATGATACTCCAGAAGGAACTCTTAAGTTATCTTCAAGAACCAGAAAATCTCCATCAATATTTTTTATTAAATCAATTCCAGATATATTAGACCATGCTTTGTGTTTTGGTGAAAAACCTTCACATTCTTTTAAATACAAAGGAGAATTAAAAATTAATTCTTTAGGTATTACCTTGTCCTTAAATATTTTTTTTGCATTGTAGACGTCATCAATAAATAAATTTAGCGCCTTAACTCTTTGTGCAAGTCCTTTTGCAACTTTTAACCATTGGCTTTTTGGTATTATTCGTGGAATAATATCTAGAGGCCATTTTTTTTCTTCAGCCCTATTATTTGCAGCATAAACTCTAAAATTTATTCCTCTTGCACTTATTGTACTTTGACAATTTTTCTCAATCTGTTGTAATTTTTTTTTTCCATATTTTTCAAGTATACCTGCAATGATCTTAGCGTGACTTCTCAACTTCTTCTCTTTACTGATATATCCATCAAAAGTTGATTTTGAATCATAATTTTTCCAGAAATCTGACATATTAACTTAATTTTTTTACATAAGAGTTAAATAAGCAAATGATTAAATTCGATATCTGATATGAAATAAATGGGTTTTATTGTAATCACATATAATTTAAACATTTATTTTATTATGACTTACTGCATTGGCATTAAAACAGAGACAGGACTAGTTTTTGCATCAGACTCCAGAACAAATGCTGGATTGGACAATGTAAATATATATTCTAAAATGCTAACACACGATGTTGGAGATAGAACAATTGTAATTGTTACATCAGGAAATCTTGGAACTTCCCAAGCAGTTTATAATTCAATTAAAAAAGATTTAAAAAGTGAAACAGGCATTATGAATTTAAATACTTGTAGTGATTTTGAGCAAATTGCCTCCTACATTGGTTCTCTCAACATTGAACATTCATCTCCTCAAGGAATTAACACTGATAGCGTTTTACTGGGTTCAACTTTTATTGTAGGTGGTCAAATAAAAGATCAACCACCAGAATTATATTTAGTTTACCCCCAAGGCAATTATATTCGTCCAGCAGATAGCAAGCCATATTTGGTTATAGGAGAAGTAAAATATGGAAAACCTATTTTAGATAGAGTAATCACACCAAAAGTTTCAATTGGAGATGCATCAAGGTGTGCGCTGATATCAATGGACTCGACATTAAAAAGCGATTTAACAGTCGGTCCGCCAATAGACTTTGCTGTTATTAAAAAAGATGAAATCAAAATAGCATCACTTAAATGTTTAAATATGAATGACCCTGAATTTTCTAAAGTTTGCAATCAATGGTCACAAGGCATTTTTAAGATATTTGATTCTTTCCAAAGATTTGATTGGGAATAAAATTAATATTTTGTATATTCTTTAATTTCTCTAATTTTTGAACCAGTTTTATTATTTATATCTAATTTTAATTTTGACCTTTCATCATTAAGGAAATGAACATCTCTAGATAATTTTATAAATTTTTCCCCAAAGTCAGAATTTTTTTCGCAAAGTCTTTTATCATCTTCAATTACCCAAAGCTTTGAATTAATTTCTTTTAATGATTTATATAAACTTTCAATTTCACTGTAATTTTTGATACTATTTTCTAATTGATCTTTCAAAATTTTATATTCATCATTTATGAATTTTATTTTCTCAGGATCTTTAATTTTTTCAGATTTAATTTCCAAAATTGAAATTTTATCTAGCAATTCTCCAACCGACACTTCAACTAAAATTTTATTCATATAACTTTATATTGTGTTAAGTTGTTAAAAATATGTCTAATATACTTATTATAAAACATGGATCTTTAGGAGATATAGCGCAAGCAAGTGGTGCAATTCAAGATATATCTGATAATCATCCAAATGATGATCTTTATATACTTTCAACCAAACCTTATTATGATTTATTAAAAAAAAATCCAAATATAACTGATGTCATTTTAGATAAACGTTTCTCTAGGTTTAATTTAATTTATTTATATTTATTAATGAGAAAGATAAAAAAATATAAATTTATTAAAGTTTACGACCTTCAAAATTCTAAAAGAACTAGTTTTTATAAAAAAGTTCTCTTTCCAAAAGCAACATCGGATATTTGGTCATCAACAGAAACAACACTTCCTGAAGGAACGAGTAAGATTGATTTTGATAAAGACACTGTCCTAAACCGCTTTGAACATCAATTAAATGTTTCTGGAATTAAAACTAATCACGTAACTAAACCAGACTTTTCTTGGAGCTGTGAGGATATTTCAGAAATCAAAAAAAAATATAATTTAAACAAATATTTAATTTTATTCCCTTTTTCATCATCTCATTTAACTATAAAAAGATGGCCATATTACAATGAATTGATAAAAAAAATTAAATCTTCTTCTACAGATGAAATCCAAATTTTAATTGCTCCAGGTCCAAATGAAATCAAATTAGCTAATAATATTGATGCTAACATTATTTTAGATAATGATAAAGCGCTCAACATTTCTCAACTTTCATCATTAATAAAAGATAGTTATTTTGTTATATCTAATGATACTGGGCCAGCACATATGGCGGCTCATTTAAATGTAAAAGGATTAGTTTTATTTGGATCGCATACTACCGCTAAAAAAGTTAGTATTGAGAGAGAACATTTTAAAGCAATTCAAGTTTCAGATTTAACCAAACTTTCAGCAGATAAAGTATTTCAAAGAATGCAAGAAGCCATTAATTAGTTTTTCTAAATTTTGATAATAAAAAAGGTAAAAATAAAACTATTATAAAAATTCTTAAAAAATGATGGTAGCTCACAAATATTGGATCAATGTTATAAGCAACACTAATAACAACCATTTCATGGATTCCTCCAGGAGCAAAACTTAAAAAAGTTGGGATAAATTCAAACCCTATATAAGTAAGCAAATAAGCAGTTATCATTGCAACAATAACTAAAATTGAACTAACAATTATTCCATGAAATATAAAAAATAATAATTCTTTAATTTTTAATCCATTTAATCTTGTGCCCAAAGCTGTTCCAAGAAATATAAATGCAATATTTATAAATGCATCTGGAAATCTGGCATTAATTATTTCAAAGGTATAAAAAGCACCAGATAATGCCATCGCACCAACTAATGTAGGTGATGGAATTTTATAATTTTTTAAAATGTTTGCAAAAATGAAACAGATTATTAATAAAAATAATATTTCTAAAAAATATCTTCCGTTATAGATATTTTCATAATTGTAACCTGTCATTTCTGAGAACCCTAAATTATTTATAAAAAAAATAGGAACAAAACTTACGATAAATATCACTCTAGTAGCCTGAGGGATCAAAACACCTTTATCGTTTTTACTTTTACCAAATTCTAATAAAGCTGCAGATATTGGAACAAATGCCCCCGGAAGAGCTGCCAAAACTGAAATAAATTTACTAAATTTACAAACTTTAAAAAAATAATAACCAGCAAGAATAGTACTGACTATTGTACAGATTAACATCGCTAATGATGAAAAAATCCATAAATGAATTTTATACAATAGTGTTACATTTAAAGTTCCACCAAGAATTATACCAACGATCAAAAATATAGGATTTAATAATTTAGTTGGAAAAATTATTTTATAATTGGTAAAAGCAAAACATAAATTCAAACCTAAAGAGCCTAATAACCATGGTAAAGGTAAATTAATTAATGTACCTAGGTATCCACCGATAAATCCTATAAAAAGAGCCCTATAACTACCTATTAAAGCTAAGAAATATTCTTTAATATTTTTTGAAAGATTATATTTGAGCATTGACTAAAATTTATAACTTATGTTTAATGATCACTTCATAAATATAATAAGAGAGGAAATAATGAAACTAATTAAAACTTTTATTTCAGTTTTATTCTCTGCTTTCCTTCTATTTTCATCAACAAGTTCATTCGCAGTTGAAAAATTACATTTTTTAATTGGCGGTGGTGCTGGTGGTGGTTGGGATGGAACTGCTAGAGGTACTGGAGAAGCATTAACAAAAGCTGGTTTTTTGAAAAGTGCATCATTTGAAAATATGTCAGGTGGTGGGGGTGGTAAAGCTTTAGCTTACCTAATCAATAACGCTCCAAAAGACACAGTTTTAGTTCAGTCAACACCATTGGTATTAAGATCTATTACAAGACACAAAGGTTATGTAAAAGGTACTGGAACATTATCTTATAAAGATGTTAAACCAATTGCAGGTGTAATTGGAGATTATGGTGCAATAGTTGTAGCAAAAAATTCACCAATCAAAAATTTCAAAGATGCAGTTGATCAATATCAAAAAGATCCAAAATCAATTAAAATGGCTGGTGGATCTGTGAGAGGAAGCATGGACCACTTAATTGGTGCGTTAGCTTTCCAAGCAGCTGGAGCAAATCCAAACGATGTGATTTATGTTCCATATGATGCTGGTGGAAAAGCACTTGCTGGACTTTTATCTGGAGAAACTCAAATACTTTCAACAGGTTTAGGTGAAGTAATGGGTGCTAGAGATCAAGTAAGAATAATTGGTATCACTGCTCCTGAAAGAGTAGGTGATGCACCAGAGGCTCCAACATTAAAAGAACAAGGATATGATGTTCAGTTTGTTAACTGGAGAGGTTTCTTTGCACCAAAAAGCATGAGTATGAGTGACTATAACAAAATCTCTAAAATGCTTGGCGATGTTCAAAAAACACCAGAATGGGAAGCTGTTAGAAAAAGAAATGCATGGGTAAATATTTATAACCCAGGTTCTAAATTTGATGCGTTCTTAGAAAAACAAACAGTTGAAATGACAGCTCTAATGAAAAAACTTGGAGTAATATAATCTTTATAGATTATTAAAAAATGTAAAGCAGTGAGAATAAGTCCTACAAAATTTATCTCACTGCTTTTTTTAGTTTTATCAGTATTTTATTTATACACTGCATACAACATTCAAGTATTTGCATTTGATGAGAACGCACCATTCAATGCTAGGACTTTCCCAATATATTTAGGTTGGGCAGGAATAATTTTATCGAGTTTAAAAATAATTTTACCTGAAAAAGTTACTACAGAGATAAATCATAAACACTTAGATTACAAAAGTATAATTTATCTAATAATTGTCTCACTAATATATGCTGCTGTAATCTTAAAAATTGGATATTTTATATCAACTTCTTTATTTCTTTTTGCATCTTACTATTTCTTAGGTGAAAGAAGATGGGGACTGATGTTTGTTTTATCTTTCCCATTTGTTGCTGCATTTATGTATTTGTTACACGGATTATTAAACATTTATCTTCGTGATCCATTTTTAAAATACATTGGAGTTATGGGATGATCGAAGGAATACTTATCGGAATATCAACAGCGTTATCATTAACGAATATTTTAATGGTGATGGTTGGATGTTTTGCAGGAACAATAATTGGAATGTTACCTGGGCTTGGACCAATGACTGCAATTGCATTAATGATACCAATTACTTACGGCTTTGATCCATCAACAGGTCTAATTTTAATGGCAGGTGTTTATTATGGAGCAGTATTTGGAGGATCTACATCTTCTATTTTATTAAATGCTCCTGGAATACCAGGAACTGTTGCTACTGCATTTGATGGTTATCCAATGGCACAACAAGGAAAAGCTGGCAAAGCTTTAGCGATAGCAGCCTATAGTTCATTCGCTGGTGGAACAATTTCTGCAATATTTTTATTAGTTGCAGCCCCTAGTTTGTCAAAAGTAAGTTTAGCTTTTAGATCACCTGATTATTTTGCATTAATGATCTTAGGTTTAACCGCTATTTCTGCATTTTCATCAAAAGGACAGTTTTTAAAGGCAATGATGATGGTTGTTTTAGGATTAATGCTCGCAACCGTTGGACAAGACTCATTGTCAGATATAACAAGGTTCACATTTAACAATATGAACTTAACTGATGGAATAAGCTTTGTATTAATCGTCATGGCTACATTTGCAATGAGTGAAGCTCTAACGATTATTTTTAGAGGTAAAGATCCAAACAGAGCTGCAAAACAAATTTCATTAACAGAATTAGGCTCAATTAAAGTAAATAAAGAGGAAACAATCAAAATGGCTAAAACGATACCTAGGTCATCAATATTGGGTTTCTTGATAGGTGTTTTACCTGGTGCAGGCGCAACAATTGCATCTTTCTTAGCATATGGAATGGAAAGAAATTACGTAAATGAAGAAGAAAAACAAAAATTTGGAAAAGGTAGCGTTCATGGTTTATCTGCACCTGAAACTGCAAATAACGCAGCTTGCTCTGGTTCTTTTGTTCCGTTACTAACATTAGGAATTCCTGGAAGTGGAACAACTGCTGTAATGCTCGGAGCTCTTTTAGGATTTGGTATTCAGCCCGGACCAAGACTTTATCAAACAAACCCTGAAATTTTTTGGTCGGTTATCATGTCAATGTATATTGGTATGGTTGTACTTTTAATTTTAAATTTGCCATTAATTCCCTATATCGCTAGAATTTTAGCGGTACCTAGAAATTACTTAATACCTTTAATTTTATTTTTCTCAGTTACAGGAATTTATTTAATGTCATTTAATAATTTTGATATTTTTTTAATGATAGGTATTGCGGTGGTTGCAACTTTTTTAAGGCTCTACGATTTTCCCATGCCACCTTTAATATTAGCTTTTGTACTTGGAGGACTAATGGAGGAAACATTGAGAAGATCACTTTTAATAAGTGATGGGTCACCTAATTTTTTATGGGATAGACCAATAACTCTAATAATATTATT
>CACMAX010000002.1 GCA_902611845.1 uncultured Pelagibacteraceae bacterium
ATAATTGTAGATATCTTCCAACCTGTTCAGAGTATTTTATTGATAGTTTAAATGAATATGGTGTTTTGAAAGGTTGTTACAAAGGCATTAAAAGAATTTTAACTTGTCATCCTATAAAAATTTTGGGAGGAGGACATGGGTATGATCCGTTAAAGAAAAAGAACATGAAATAATGGACACAAGAAACGTAATAGCGGCAATTTCATTAAGTGCAGCAGTAATAATTCTCTATGGATTATTTTTTGCTCCGCCAAGTCCTGATCAAAAGCAGATAACTAATAGTGATAAGAATAAGAACAATCTTCAACTAAACGAAGCACCAAAAATAGAGCAAAATATTGAGAATAATAAAATTTCTAGATCAGAGGCAATTAACAAAGTTGAAAGGATACTTTTTGAAAATGAAAATATTAAAGGTTCTATTTCTCTAGAAGGATCGTTAATTGATGATCTGATTTTTAAGAAATATACTGAAACTCTAGACTCAGATGAAAATGTGGTTTTACTTAATCCTAAAGAGTCTGAAAATGGTTATTATATAGAAACAGGTTGGGCTATAAATAATAAAGATATCAAAGTTCCTAATTCAAACACAAAATGGGAAATTGTCGGCAATAAATTACTAACACCGAACAGTCCAATTAAATTAGTATGGAATAACCAGCAGAATATAACTTTTGAGAAAGAAATAAGTATAGATGATAAATTTTTATTTACTGTTAACCAAAAAATTACAAATAATACTCAAAATACTTATAACTTTTATCCCTACGGGCAGATTATTAGAAATCTGGCTCCTGATGTAACTGATTTTTATATATTACATGAAGGTTTATTAGGTGTTTTTGATGATAATCTTGTTGAAGAAGATTACGATGACATTAAAGACAAGAAGTACTCTGTAAATGCTAACAAAGGATGGATGGGTATTACAGATAAATATTGGATAACAAGTTTAATCCCGGAAAGTAATAAAAGTTTTAGATCAGATTTCGATTATAAAAATAAATTTAAAGCTAACTTTATTGAGACTGCTGCAACAGAAGTTAGAGCTAATGAAAGTAAAACTAATCAAGTGAAAGTGATTATTGCAGCAAAAGAAGTGGATGTTGTTGATGGTTATGCAGAACAACTAAATATTAATAAATTCGATTTAGCAATTGATTGGGGTTTCTTATATTTTTTAACAAAACCCATATTTTTAATATCAGATTATTTTTTTAAATTAACTGGCAACTATGGAATTGCAATTATACTAATTACTGCTTGTATAAGAATATTATTTTTTCCTCTAGCTAACTACTCATTTAGATCAATGGCAAAAATGAAAGTTCTCCAACCCGAAATGGTAAGGCTTAAAGAGCTTCATAAAGAAGATAAAATGAAGTTACAGCAAGAAATGATGGCTCTTTACAAAAGAGAGAAGGTGAATCCTGTAAGCGGATGTTTGCCCATTTTAATTCAAATACCATTCTTTTTTGCAATTTATAAAATGTTGTTTGTTACAATTGAAATGAGACATCAGCCTTTTTTTGGTTGGATACATGATCTAAGTGAAAGAGATCCAACAAGTTTATTTAATTTATTTGGTTTATTACCATATGATGTACCGTCATTTTTAATTATCGGCGCTTGGCCTGTGGCAATGGGTGTAACAATGTGGATGCAACAAAAGCTTAATCCAACACCGCCAGATCCAATTCAGCAAAAAATTTTCATGTTTTTTCCTGTATTCTTAACAGTTATACTTGCGCCTTTTCCATCAGGGCTAGTTATATATTGGACAATTAATAACGTGCTTACAATGGCACAACAGTATGTAATTATGAAGAGAACTTCAGTTAAAACAGTTTAATTGATGGAATTAGATAAGATTATCCCATCAGATGGTCCGAATATCAAGGAAGTTGAAAAATATATAAACAAATATCAGTCTGAGGTAATAGTAATTAAATGTGGTGGATCTGTTTTATTAAATAAAAAACTATTTAATCAGTTCGTAGAAGATATTTCAGTAATAAACAAAATTGGTTTATCAGCAATAGTCGTTCATGGTGGAGGTAAAAATATTAAAAAAAAATTAGATGAAAATAATATTGAAACAAGATTTATCAATGGACTTAGGGTTTCAGACGAAAAAACAATAAGATATATAGAGGAGGCTTTACTAGAGCTTAATTTAGAGATTTTACATGAATTAAAATCTAAAAACACTAATGTTTGTTCAATATCACCTAAAGAAAATAATGTCATTAATATTGTTCCTGAAAGAAAAGAATTGGGATATGTCGGAACACCAAAAAAAATTAACAAACAGAAAATATTAAATTTTATTAATAACAAACAAATTCCAATTGTTGTCCCTTTGGGAATGGGTGATGATGGCAGAGTTTACAATATTAATGCAGATGTTGCCGCAGGTTCAATTGCAAAAGAGATCGATGCTAGAAGACTTCTTTTGATGACAGATGTAGAAGGAGTTCTTGATGAAAATCAAAAACTTATATCTGAAATTAATCTCAATAGAGCCAATGAAATGTTAAAAAATAATACTATTTCTGGAGGCATGATACCGAAAATAAACACTTGTTTAGATGCAATATCTAATGGTGTTAGAGGTGTTGTTATTGTTGATGGAAGAAAACCACATTCAATACTATTTGAGTTATTTTCTGATAAGGGCGCAGGAACATTAATAAGAAAATGAATAATCTAAAAAATATAAAGAATATTTTGTTCGACTGTGATGGTGTTTTATATAATGATTTAGAAGCAGTTTTTGGTCAAGTTAGTAAGAGAATGACAAAATATATTTCGAATAAACTTAACTTAGACCTTACAAAAGCCAAAGAATTACAAAGAGATTATTTTCATAAATACAACACAAGTTTAAATGGATTGATGATACATCATGATATACCGCCAGAAGAATTCTTGGAGTATGTTCATGATATTGATCTTTCATTTATGGAAAAAGATCTTGTTTTAAGAAATGAGCTTGAAAAGATAAATTTAAATAAATTCGTATTCACAAACGGAAGTAGAGCACACGTAAAAAATATAGTTAAAACCCTTGGTATAGAAGACCAATTTAAAGATATATTTGATATCGTAGACGCAAAATATCACCCAAAGCCTGAAGCCAAAGCTTTTGATCTTATGATTGATAAATTTAAGATTAATCCAAAAGAAACTCTCTATATTGAGGATATAGCTAAAAATTTATCAATAGGTAAAGAGCGGGGGACTATAACAGCTTGGCTTATCAATAATGAATACTGGGGTAAAAAAGAGTCTGATAAGGATTACATCGACTATAAAATAGAAAATCTCTCTTTATTTTTAAAAGAAATAAGGTTATTAAAAAACTCATAAAATTATGAGTATTGAAAAAATTATAAATGAAGCTTGGGAAAATAAAGACCAAGTAAACCAAAATTCAGATAAATCTTTAAAGAATGCTGTTAATCAAATTATTAATGATCTAGACAGTGGAAAAGCAAGAGTAGCTGAAAAGATCAATGGTGAATGGGTTACTCATCAACATCTAAAAAAAGCTATCATGTTAAGTTTTCGAATGCATGGAATGGATATCATGGCGGGACCATATTCAACATGGAGAGATAAGAGTCACTTATTAAAAGGTAAAACTGCTGGCTGGACGAATGAAGATTTTGAAAAAGCTGGGTTCAGAATGGTCCCCAACACAGCAGCAAGACGTGGTTCCTTTGTTGCAAAAAATGCTGTTCTTATGCCATGTTATGTAAATATTGGAGCGTACATAGACGAAGGTACTATGATGGATACATTCAGTCGTGCAGGAAGTTGTTGTCAGATTGGAAAAAATTGTCATATCTCGGCCGGAACTGGAGTTGGTGGAGTATTAGAACCAGCCCAAGCATTACCAACAATTATTGAAGATAATGTTTTTTTAGGAGCAATGTCAGAAGTAGTAGAAGGTGTGATAGTTGGAGAAGGCTCTGTTTTAAGTATGGGAATGTATATTGGGCAATCAACAAAAATTGTTAATAGAAAAACTGGTGAAATAACTTATGGAAAAATTCCACCTTACTCAGTAGTAGTTCCAGGATCTTTGCCAGATAAAAACAATTCACAAGCACCATCTTTATATTGTGCAGTAATAATTAAACAAGTTGATGAAAAAACTAGATCAAAGACATCTGTTAATGATCTTTTAAGAGAATAAACTAATGAAAACTTATAATGAACTAAAGTTAGCTCAAGAGCTAATAAAATTTCAAACTATTAAAACTGAAGATAAAGGGATTATGAAGTTTCTTTCAAAGAAACTTTCCTCATTAGGTTTTAAATGTCAGATAATAAAATCAAAAGGCACAGGTGCTAAACCTGCATTAAATTTATATGCAAAATTTGGTAAATCAAAACCTAACATTAATTATTTGGGTCACACAGATGTTGTTGCTAACCTTAATAATTGGGAGTTTCCGCCATTTAAAGCATTAGTAAAAAAAGGATATTTATATGGCAGAGGATCTCAAGACATGAAGGGTAGTGTAGCGTGTTGGATAAGTGCTGTAAGTGATTTTATTAAAAATAAAAAATTTAAAGGTTCTATATCAATAATAATTACAGCTGATGAAGAAACTACAGGCCATGGTTGTCCAGCAGTTATGAAATATTTAAAGAAAAAAAAAGAAAAAATTGACTTTTCAATAGTAGGCGAACCGTCTTCAAATAAATCAGTTGGGGATGAAATCAGGATTGGAAGAAGAGGTTCTATGAATGCAACAGTAACAGTGTACGGAAAAAGTGGACACTCTGCATTTTATGGGACATATATAAATCCATGTACTGCTCTTGCTAAAATAATATCTAAACTGAAAAGTGTTCCGCTAGACAAAGGAACAAAGTATATGCCACCGTCAAATTTAGAATTTACAAAAATGAATGTGGATAATATATCTGAAAATGTAGTCCCACAATCTGCAAATGCTAAATTTAATGTTAGGTTTAATTCTTCTTATAAATCAACATCTTTGAAAAAAAAACTTAATAAAATTATTAATGCAGTTGCAAAAAAAGAAAATTGCAAAATAAAAATAGAATATAAAGTAAGTGGAGAAGCATTTTATACAGTACCAAATAAAGAAATTTATATGGTAAAAAAAGTTGTAAAAAAAGTTACAGGGAACAATGCAAAATTAAATTGTAGAGGTGGCACAAGTGACAGCAGATTTTTAGGTTCGATACCACGTCTTGAGCTGGGGTTAAGAAATAATACTATTCATATGGTTAACGAGAGAACATCGATCTCAGATTTAAAAAAGTTAACTAAAATTTATAAGAATATTTTACACAATTATTTCACTTGAAAACTGCAATTATAACATCTGAATCTTCAGAAAAACATATAACAGGCGATGGTCATCCAGAGCAACCGAAGAGAGTGGTTTCAATAATTGGTACTTTAAAAAAAAATAAAGAACTGCTTTGGGATAAGCCAGATGTTGTTCCTAATGATATTCTTAATATGACTCATTCTGAAGATTATATTAATAATTTAAATAACTCATTTCCTAAAAGTGGCTTAAATTTTTTAGATGGTGATACAGTTGTATCGCCTGGAAGTAAAGATGCAGTATTTCAGGCTGCAGGATCGGCTATAAGCGCAATAGATGGAATTGAGAGCAAAAAATATAAAAATGCTTTTTGCGTTGTAAGACCACCAGGACACCATGCTGAAAAAAACAAATCAATGGGCTTTTGCTGTATTTCTAATGCAGGTGTTGCAGTTAATTATTTAATTAAAAAATATAATTATAAAAGAATTGCATGTGTAGATTTTGATGTTCATTGGGGAAATGGAAATTATGATGTTATGTATGACAACAAAAATTCACTTTATATATCAACACATCAATATCCATTTTATCCAGGTGGTGGCTCAGAAAAAGACAAGGGAAAGTATAATAATTCTCTTAATATACCTCTTCCTGCTGGCACAAATTCTGAGGAGTATTTTAATGCTTATGATAGAGTTTTAGATAGGTTAATTGAATATAAACCTGATTACCTAATCTTTTCTGCTGGCTTTGATGCTCACAAGAACGATCCATTAGCTCAATTTGAACTTTCATCCAAAGATTTTTATGAAATAACAAGAAGAACACTAAAAGCCACTAATAAATTTACTAACGGGAAAGTGGTATCTTTATTAGAAGGTGGATACGACCTAAAAGCACTTGCTGAAAGCGCTAATTATCATGTAAATGCATTAATCGAGTCGGAAAATACATAATCATGAAACTATATAAACAAAAATCATCAAATATTGATAACAGGGGACTGTTTGCATCTAAAAATATAAAAAAAGGAACTAAGATTATTTATTACACAGGTAAAATAATTACAAAAAAACAGACCGAAAACAATCCAAAATTTGATAATGATAAAGCGATTTATCTTTTTAACTTAAATAATAGATATGATTTAGACGGTGATTTTGCTTACAATACTGCAAGACTTATTAATCACTCTTGTGATCCAAACTGTGAAGTTGAAGGCAAAGGTTTAAAATTATGGATTAGTTCTATTAAAGATATAAATAAAAATGAGGAACTAACTTATGATTATGGGTTTAGTTTTGATGAAAATTATAAGGATTTTCCTTGTAAGTGTGGCTCCAAAAATTGTTGTGGTTACATAGTTAGAGAGGGATCAAGATGGAGAATAAAAAAGAAAAAAAAGAAATCTAATAAATAATTTTCTCAAGATATAAACCATGTGCAGGGGCAATAGGAGCACAATTTTTTCTAGATTTTGATTTAAATATACTGATAAATTTTTTTAAGTTCCATTTTTTTTCACCAAGGTATTTAAGTGAACCAACCATGGATCTAACTTGACTCTTAAGAAATGATTTTGACACAAATTGAATTTTTATAACATTTTTAACTTTGGTTATTTTTACTTTTTTCATGGTTCTTACTGGACTTTTTGCAGCACAATTAGATGCTCTAAAAGTTGAAAAATCATGAGTTCCAATTAATTTTTTTGCTCCTTTTTTCATCAATTCAACATCAATTTTTTTTTTAATATGCCACTCTCTGTTAAAATTGATAACTGAAGGAGAAATATCATTTCTGATTAAGTACGTATACCGTCTTTCTTTTGCAGAATGTCTTGAATGAAAAAGTTTATTTTTTTTCTTTATTTTTAAAATAGATATTTTTTTTTTATTTAAAAAAAAGTTTAGTGAATTTATTAATTTATCTTTTTGAATAATTTTGTTTGTAGTATCAAAGTGAGCTGATTGCTCTTTAGCATGAACTCCTGTGTCTGTTCGTCCAGACCCGTAAATTTTTATTTTTTCTCTTAATAGTCTAGATAAGACAATCTCAATATTTTCCTGGATTGACTTACCTTTTTTTTGAATTTGCCAACCATTGTATAAAGTGCCTTCGTATTCTATTAGAATCTGATATCTATTCACTTGTAATTATTGTTCCTTTTCTAACCTTATTCCCTAATAAAAATTCCTTAATTAATTGAGGATTCTTGCCCTCTTTTTGTATCTCAATAATATTTATTGAATTTTCACCACATGCTATTGTCATTTGTTCATCGATTACTTCACCGATTTTTGCTGACTGCTTGTTTATTTTGGCTTTTAATATTTTATGTCTTTTGTTGTTAAGCTCAAACCATGCACCAGGTTTTGGATATAATCCATTTATTTGAGCAATTATTTTACGAGCACTATTATTCCAATCTATCTTTCCCTCTATTTTTTGAATTTTCTTTGCGTAGGTAGCTTTTGCATGATCTTGCTCTTTAAAGATTGCCTCTCCGTCTAAAACTTTTTGTACATTTTCTAAAATTTTTTCTGTGCTCAAATAAGATAATTTTTCTGATAAAATTTCTGCGTTATCTTGATCAAGAATATCTATTGAATATTTATTACATACTGGTCCAGAATCTAATTTTTCATCAATTTTCATAAATGATATACCAGTTTTTTTTTCATTGTTTAAAATGGATCTTTGGATTGGTGCCGCACCTCTCCATTTTGGCAATAATGAAGCATGAATATTCAAAAAACCTTTTTTACTCAAATCAAGAATTTTTTTTGAAATTAATTGTCCGTATGCAACAACAACTACAAGATCTAAATTTAATTCTTTAAGATATTCAAATTCTTCATCAATTTTTTTTGGAGTTTTAACTTTTATATTAAGTTCCTCTGCACATATATGAATTGATGATTTCGTAAACTTTTGACCTCTATTTGACTTACTTGGAGGCTGAGTAAATACACAGTTAATTTTATATTTTTGATTAATTTTTTTTAGGATGGGCACAGCAAACTGTGGTGTGCCCATGAATACAATATTAGACATTTAAACAACAACTCTATTAGAAGTTTTTTGTTTAGACAATTTTTTTATTATTAAATCTTTTTTGATTTTAGATAAATAATCAATTATTAGTTTTCCATCTAGGTGATTTATTTCATGTTGTAAACATGTTGAGAGTAATCCATCGCATTCCATTTCTTTCTTATCACCATTTTCATCTATATAAGATACTGTACAAATTTCTGGTCTCTCTATCTCAATAAAGGTATTAGGTATTGATAAACAACCTTCCTCATATGTAGACATTTTTTCACTTAAAGTTTTTATTTGTGGATTAATAAAGCATAAAGGTTCTTTTTCATTTTCATTTTTTGAGACATCTAAAACAATTACCCTTTTAAGTATTCCAACTTGAACGGCTGCCAAACCTATACCATTGTGATGGTACATAGTTTCAAATAAATCTTTTATGAGTTTTTTTTCATTAACATCAACTTTATTTAAAGGCTCAGATTTTTTTCTAAGAATATCATCAGGTACTGTGATTAGTTCTTTTACTGACATAGTTTATTTATTGTTTAGACTTTTAAAGGCAAGACTTCTATTAGAATTTCATTCCTTAAATCTACATTTTTTAGCTCATTCATAGTTGAAACTAATAAATTCACAGTGTTTATATCTAGATCTTCAAGGTTACTTTCACCAACAATATCTACTATTTTAATTAATAATAAGCCTAACTCTCCATTCGATAGCATTTGTTTTATATCAGAGGAAAATTGATAGTTGTATTCATAAAGGTTTGCGTATTTTTTATCTATTTTTACTCCATCTGATTTGAGCGATTCAATAAGAATCATATCTTTTGTTGAAAAAACATATTTTTTGTTTCTTTTAATTTTTTTTAAAATATCGTTTGTTTCCTTTTCAGCTTTAGGCAAACTAGTTTTATTTAAAAAGTAATTCAATAATTTTGACTGATGTATTTTTTTATTATTAAATTTTATCTTTCTCTCCTTTTTTAAATTGTTGTCGGTATGATTTTCATAAAAGGTTGTAAAATTCGAGGGAACATCATCTTTTTTTATTTTTTTTAATATTACTTTGATTTCATTATCAAACGCATTATCTAATTTTTTTTTTTGGAAAGATTTATATAATTCAGAAGCCATACTTAATCTTTGCTCGACATCAACAGATAAAAGTAATCTTTGATATAATAAAGCTCTGCCCTCATAATCTGGAAGTAGCTTATAAGCATCTTTGGCATTTAATAGTTGTGTTATGTTAAATTGAAATTTTTTATATGTATCTAGTAGTTCTCTCTCATCAAACACATTTTCGTGAGTTGCTCTTTCTAATAATCTTAAATCTTCTGGATTTTCAATATCAAAGGAATTTGCATTTTTAAGAATATTTGACGACGACAAATAACTCCAGATATATCTAGGTGAGTCCATTTTTGGCTCATAATTGAAATCATTATTTGTTTTATGAGATAAGTGAAAATATAAAATATTTTCGTCTGAAATTATTTCATCTTTGCTTGCGTAACCCATTAATATATTAAATTTATTTTCAAAAAAAGTGTCAATCTCATCCAACTCTTTTGACAAATCAAAAAGTAGTTGAGCTTGTTCTTTTTTATCTTCTAGAATTAAACAATAAATTTTAAAATTATTTAAATATTTATCGGTAATAGCACCACTAACATCAAATATTTCACATGCTTTTTTTACTTCAGAGTTTGAAAGAAAATATTCTGAATAAAATTTAATCAATTTATTTTTATTTGAAACTTCAGAATTATTGATTAAAAATTCTTTAATTAATTCAAAATCTTTTTTGTTTATTAAATGATTAAATTTAAACTCTAAAAATTCCTCTTCAGTAATATTATTTGTTGGAATATATGAATTTGTTAGTAAAGCTATGTCTAATATTTTTTTTGAAAACTCAGATAAGTTTCTATTTAAGTTTTTACTTAATATACTTTTAATTAATTCACCATCACTGTTTGACCACATGTCAATTTTTAGGCCATTCTGCGCGGGATCATATAATCCAGCTAATTTTATAGTAGATGTCTCAATTTCTTTATTTATCACTATCTCGGAACTAGATTGAACTGATAATGTTGTATTAGTATTTAGATTATTATTTGCGTTTATATCTGAGGTTGAATTTTCTTTATTAATAATGTCTTTTTTTTCAATTTTCCAAATATCGATTGGTTCATTTGCAAAAGAATAATTATAAAAAAATAAAATTAAGGTTATTTTGAGAATTATTTTACTTAATTGTTTTAAAATTTTCATTAGGCAAAATCACTTCAATTTTTTTGTTGGGAGATGGGAAATCAATCTGACTTAAAACAACAATAGACAAAATTAATATAAAAAATATAATTCCAGCTTTAATTGCAAATTTCATATTATGTTATATTCCTCTGTAGTATAATGTTTTAAAAGCATATAATTTTGTAAAATCAAAATAAGACATATTTGTGTTTTTTCAACTTAGAAATATATGGAATCAAATAAAAATCTAGTTTTAGTAGGTATGATGGGTTCGGGAAAGACATTAATAGGAAAATTGATTTCTAAACAAACCAAACTTAAATTTATTGATATAGATAATAAAATTGAAGAAAGAGAAAAAATGAAAATTGCAGAAATTTTCAAAAAAAAGGGAGAAAAATTCTTCCGTGAATGTGAAGAAGAAGTAACATTATCATGTTTAAAAGGTGAGAAACAAATTTTATCACTAGGTGGAGGTGCATATATTAATACTAATATTAGGAAAGAATGTAAGAAGAGTTCTTTTAGTTTTTGGTTGAATTGGAAAAAAGATATAATAATTAAAAGAATAAATGGTAGCAAAAAAAGACCTCTGGCTATGACATTAAGTGAAACAGATCTAGAGAGACTAATAAATGAAAGAGCTAAAATATATAGTTTGGCAGACTTCACAATTAATTGTGATCAGCTAAATAAAAATGAAATAGCAAATAAAATTATAAAAAAATATGAAATCAAAAATAATAAAGGTTAAAACTAAAAGTAAAAATTACGAAGTTCATATTGGTACCAATCTAATCCCAATGTTTAAAAATATTTTAAAAAAAAATAAATTATTATTTTCAAAATGTTTGATCGTAATTGACAATAAGATACCAAAAAAATTTAGAACATTACTTTTAAAAAATTTAAAAAATCAAAAAATTTATACTTTAAATTTTAATGCAAATGAAAAAAATAAAAGTTACTTAAGTATCGATAAAATACATAATGTTCTATTTAAAAATAATTTTTATAGAGAGGACTGTATAATTTCATTTGGTGGAGGAATTACAGGAGATGTAGTTGGATATGCAGCCAGTACATATAAAAGAGGAATAAAATTTATTAATATACCGTCTACTTTATTAGCTCAAGTCGATTCTTCGATAGGTGGCAAAACAGGTATTAATAATAAATTCGGAAAAAATCTTGTAGGAAGTTTTTATCAGCCAGATTTAGTAATTTCAGATATTAATTTACTACGTACCCTCCCTAAAAGAGAAATTATATGTGGATATGCTGAAATACTAAAAAGTAGTTTAATTGATAATAAAAAAAATTTTGTTTTTTTAGATAAAAATTTAAATAATATTTTAAACCTAAAAGGAAATTTTATAATTAATGCAATTTTAAATAGCTGTTTATTAAAAAAAAAAATTATTGAAAAGGATGAGAAAGAAAAAAATTTAAGAAAATCTTTAAATCTTGGCCATACCTTTGCTCACGCATATGAGGCTACACTCGGTTACTCAAAAAAATTAAATCATGGAGAAGCTGTCATATTTGGTTTAATGAATGCTGTAAATTTTAGTAAAGAAAAAAAAATTATTTCAGATTCAAATTCAGAATTGATAAATAATCATATTAAAAAGATAGAAATTAAAAATAAATATAAAGATCTTTTTAATAAAAGGAAAATTACATTAATTCTAAATTTTATGAAAAGTGATAAAAAAAATAAATCAGATAGTATAAACTTGATACTAATAAGGAATTTTGGAAAATTAGACCTAAATTATCAAGCCAAATCTGGTGAATTGAACAAGTTTTTATTAAAAGAATTAAATAAAGCTTATTTGTAAAGAATGAATATCAGTTTTCAATTCTTCGCTTAAAATTTTGTAAATTAACTTATTAGACTCAATTCTATTCGTTTTTTTTAATATGTTAGAACTTATTTCTAATTTAATATGAAATTTGCCTTTCTGATGTGAATTGTGTTTTAAATGCTTATAAGTGTTGTCAATTATCTTTACGTCTTTTATGGAAGCGTCTTCTAAAAGTTTATTTTCAATTTTTTTTGAAAGTTGATTAATATCCATTAAACTTGATATTATATAATATGAAAAATATTTGTGAATGGAATAATTGTAACGAAGAGGGACTTTACAAAGCTCCAAAAGAAAAGGATAACAGCAAAGAATATAGGCTTCTCTGTCTTGAGCATGTAAGAGAGTTTAATAAAAGCTGGAATTATTTTTCAGGTATGAGTGACGAACAAGTAATCAACTTTTTGAAGTCTGACATTACATGGCATAAGCCAACACAGAGTTTCAGCTCTTCAGATAATTTTTTCAAAATATTGTGGAATAATACTTTAAAAGATGAAAATGGAAAATTTAAAGATTTTAATAACTTGAATCACATGAATAAGTTTAAGTTTAATAGTAATGATCTTAAAGCCTTTGAAATTTTAGGTGTTGGAGTTGGTTTAAAATGGGCCAAAATACAAGAAAAATTCAAAAGACTTGTGAAAAAATTTCACCCTGATATGAATGCTGGCAATAAAAAATTTGAAGATAAGCTTAAAGTGATAACTTTAGCTTATACCCAATTAAAAAATACTTATAAGGATAAAATTGACAACAAATATTGATCAGACCCCAGATATTAAATTATCAATTAAACAAACATTCGGTATAGATTCTGATATGGAAGTGGACGCATTTTCAAAAAAAACTGACTATGTACCAGATATAGATAAATCTTATAAATTTGATAAAGATACAACTTTAGCAATTCTCTCTGGATTTTCATTTAATAAGAGAGTCTTAGTGCAAGGTTATCATGGAACAGGTAAATCAACTCATATAGAACAAATTGCAGCCAGATTGAACTGGCCATGTATCAGAATTAACTTAGATAGTCATGTTAGTAGAATAGATTTAATTGGTAAAGACTCAATTGTAATCAAAGATGGCAAACAAGTCACAGAATTCAAGGAGGGAATTCTTCCTTGGTCGATACAAAATCCTGTGGCTTTAGTATTTGATGAATATGATGCTGGAAGACCAGATGTTATGTTTGTAATTCAAAGAGTTTTGGAAGCCGAGGGAAATTTTACTTTATTAGATAAGAATAAGGTCATTAAACAAAATAAATATTTCAGATTATTTGCAACTTCAAATACCGTTGGTTTAGGAGATACAACTGGCCTCTATCATGGAACACAACAAATCAACCAGGGGCAGATGGATAGATGGAATATCGTTACAACATTAAATTATTTAGCCTTGGAAAAAGAAATGGAAATTATTTTAGGAAAAAATAAATCTTTAGATAATAATAAAGGTAAAGAGAGAGTTGCAAACATGATAAAAGTTGCGACACTTACAAGAAAAGGCTTTATGGCTGGAGATATTTCAACTGTAATGAGTCCTAGGACAGTACTACATTGGGCAGAAAATTCTGAAATATTTAAAGATGTGGGCTATGCGTTCAGAGTAACTTTTTTAAATAAATGTGATGATGTAGAAAAGAATACAATTGCAGAATACTATCAAAGATGTTTTGGCGAAGAACTGCCAGAGTCAATGATAAATATTCAGGTTTAATGAACAAAGATGATCTTATAAAAGAGCAATTTAAACAAGCTTTAAACTCAACAATTAAAGCCATTTCAGGTGAAACATATCCATTAAAAGACAAAAAAAATTTAAAAGAATTTAATATTTCCAAGTTTGATAATTTAAAAGATAAAGAAAACTTTATTAAATTAAGAGCCGAGGCAGATTCAGAGGCATTAAAAAGAAAATTTTCTGATAATTCTACATTGGAACAAAATATTCCAAAAACACCTACTTGTCATACACTTTATAAAATTTCTGAAAAAATAAGATATGAACTTTTAGGTTCACAAATGATGAAGGGAATTTCTAAAAATTTAATGACCAAATATAACAATAAAATTCGTATGGCAAAATCTGAAAACATAAAAAAGAAAGAAGAGTCTAATGTTTCTGAAGCTTTTGAATATTACATGCTTAATAAACTAATGAATGTAAGTTTATCAGAAAGTTCTGAAAAAATTTTATCATATTGGAAAGATGATTTTGAAAAATCTTTAGATAAACACATAGACTTTTTAAAAGAAAATGCTGAAAATCAAGACATATACAATTCTAAAATATCAGAAATTCTTCAGAATATGGAAATCTTTGAGTCCGAAGAAGAAAACAAAAGAGAAGAACAGAAAGAAGATGAGCAAGATAATAATAATTCAAAAGATGATCAAAAAACAGATAGTGGAGAATCTCAGGAAAGAGAAGAGGAAGACAGTATAAATGAAGGTGTTGATAGTTCTGACGAAATGAATGAATTTAGACTTGATGAACAATTAGGAAATGATGATGCTGAAAATAATGAAATAGAAAATATTGTTCAGAAAAAAAATTTAGGAATAAGTAATAAAGAATATAAAATTTATACTTCAGAATTTGATGAGATAGCAAAAGCAGAAACACTGGAAAACTCTGATGAAATTTCTAAATTAAGAAAAAATTTAGATCAACAGCTAACTAGTTTCCAAGATATAATTACAAAACTTGCAAATAAATTACAAAGACAGTTACTTGCAAAACAAAATAGATCTTGGGAGTTTGATCTTGAAGAAGGATTATTAGACAGTTCAAAATTACCAAGAATAATAATTGATCCATACAATTCTCTTTCTTTTAAAAAAGAGAAAGATTTAGAATTTAAAGATACAGTCGTGACTTTACTCATAGATAATTCTGGGTCAATGAGAGGGAGGCCAATTACTATTGCTGCTCTTTGTGCTGATATATTATCAAGAACACTAGAAAGATGTTCGGTTAAAGTAGAAATTCTTGGTTTTACGACAAAAAATTGGAAGGGTGGTAAGAGTAGAGAAAAGTGGAATAAACTTGGAAAATTAAAAAACCCGGGACGTTTAAATGATTTAAGGCATATAATTTATAAATCTGCTGATACTCATTGGAGACAATCGAAAAAAAATTTAGGCTTAATGCTAAAAGAAGGTTTGCTTAAAGAAAATATTGATGGTGAAGCTATTACTTGGGCTTTCAATAGACTTAAAAAAAGAAAGGAAGAAAGAAAAATTCTTATGGTTATTTCGGATGGAGCTCCAGTTGATGATTCAACATTATCTGTAAACTCAGGTGATTTTTTGGAAAAACATCTAAAGCAAACTGTAAAATCAATAGAAAACAAAAGTGATATAGAAATTCTTGCCATAGGTATAGGCCACGATGTTTCGAGATATTACAAAAAAGCTATAAAGATTGCTGATGTTCAAGAGTTAGGGGATGTAATGATTGGTCAGCTTAGTGGTTTGTTTGAAAATAATAAAAAATTACACTAATTTTTTTAAATTTTTATTCTCCCACTCTATTTTTACTTCAGCCCCACCTCTAGTTTCTGAATTTCTAATTGTTATTTTGGCAGAATTTTTTTCTAACAAAGTTTTGCCTATAAAAATTCCTAAACCTAATCCAGTTTTTTTATTATCTTTAGGTTTAAGTGTCTTAATATAAGGTTCTCCAATCTTATTAATTATATCTTTTGGTATACCAGGCCCATCGTCCTCTATTGTTATTTCAGTCTTTTGACTATCACTTTTGATAGCAATATAGATATTTTCATTTGAAAATTTGTTAGCATTTCCAATAAAATTTCTCAAACCATAAACAATTTCAACAGATTTTAATATTTCAAATGAGTTAGAATCTTGCTCTTTATCAATATTGAAATTCTTATTAGAAATTTCCTTAAATGAGTTAACTATCTCACTAATATAATCGTAAAGCGTTTTATTTTTGTCAATAAAATCATCTTCTATAGTAGGATTTAATGTTAATTTTTTTAAAATATCATTACACCTATTAACCTGACTAATTAATAGTTCGAGATCTTTTTTTACATCATTATTATCTTTAAATTGATCAAATAAATCGTGAGAAATAATTTTAATTGTAGACAAAGGAGTACCAAATGAATGAGCTGCAGCTGCAGCCTGTCCACCAAGTGAAACAAGTTCGTGTTCTTTGGAAATTACTTCTTGAATTTTATCTAAAGCATCTTTCCTTAAATTTGTTTCTTGTCCAAAAATAAATGCAAAATAATTTAAAAAAAATAACGCAATTATTAATGCAAGAGGAATTGCATAGTAATAATACAGACTAATACTATATTCATCTAATGGTTTTGGCAATTCATAATGATAAAAAGTTAAAATTATAATTGATGCTAGAGTAATTAAAATTAAAGCAATATTTGTTTTAATATTTAAGTTGGATGCAGCAAATACGCTTGGTATCAAAAGGAATATTGAAAATGGATTTAAAATACCCCCAGATAAGAAAAGTAAAGCACTCAATTGAAGTATATCTAAAGATAAAAAATTAAAAGAAGTTGTGTTTGAAAGTACTGGTTTTTTATAAAAAAACATTAAGTAAAAGTTACTTAATGCTCCAACAAAGATTATAAGATTAGATAAAATAAAGTTGAACTCAAAACCAAAAATAAATTTGACTGTGTTTATAGTTATAAATTGACCTAAAATCCCTATCCATCTTAAATTAATATATGTTGACTTGTTTAATGATGCTGCTTTGACAGATTGTTTTAAATCCATCTAAATATCTAAGTTTGAAACATTTATTGCGTTTTCAACAATAAAATCTTTTCTTGAGGAAACATCGTTACCCATCAAGGTTTGTATCAAATCTTGATCTTTTTTACTATTCTTTGAGTATTGAACCTGCAACAAATTTCTTGTTTCAGGATTTAAAGTTGTATTCCATAATTCATCAGGGTTCATTTCTCCCAGTCCTTTAAATCTTTGAATGTTTAATTTAGACTTTTCAATTTGGAGAATATTATTAAATTCTTTTGAATTTTTTTTATATTTTTTAATATCCTTTGAATTTTTTATTAAATAACTTTCAAGCTCATTTTCATCTTTGATATATATACTCTTAGTTCCTTTATTAATTTTAAACAAGGGTGGCTGAGCAAGATAAACATGTCCAAACTCAATTAATTTATCAAATGGTTTATTATTAAAAAAAGTTAATAATAATGCTCTTATATGTGAACCATCAACATCAGCATCTGTCATTATTATTATTTTTCCATATCTTAAATCTTTGAGATCTATATCCTCATTTTTTGGATCAAGACCAAGCGCGTTTATCAATGTAACTATTTCATTTGATGAAATCATCTTTGATAAACTTTTAGTTCTTAAATCATTCGCATTTCCGTTTTTTTTCGATCCATTCAAATCTGTGAAAGTATTTAATATTTTTCCTCTAAGAGGCAAAACTGCTTGATTTTCTCGGTTTCTGCCTTGTTTGGCCGAACCACCAGCTGAGTCACCCTCTACAATAAATAGTTCGGTGCCATCTTGTTTTGAATTTTGACAATCGGCTAATTTTCCAGGCAATCCTGTTAATTCTAAGGCTCCTTTTCTTCTTACATTTTCTCTTGCTTTTCTAGCTACATCTCTTGCTACGGCAGCCTGGATAATTTTAGTTAAGATAATTTTTGAAATTGATGGATTTTGATCAAACCAAATAGACAACTTCTCGTTGATGATAGTTTCAACTATATTTCTAACTTCTGATGATACTAATTTATCTTTTGTTTGAGATGAAAATTTTGGATCAGGAATTTTGATAGAGAGAACTGAAGTTAATCCCTCCTTAACATCATCCCCTGATAAAGAAACTTTACTTTTTTTTAATAGGTTTTGTTCATTTGCATATTTATTTACTACTCTTGTTAATGCACTTCGAAATCCAAGAAGATG
Source organism: uncultured Pelagibacteraceae bacterium (assembly GCA_902611845.1). Taxonomy (GTDB): domain Bacteria; phylum Pseudomonadota; class Alphaproteobacteria; order Pelagibacterales; family Pelagibacteraceae; genus Pelagibacter. The sequence continues at coordinate 18,477 of CACMAX010000002.1, forward strand.
TGTTCCTCCATCTTTTTGATAAATGTTATTAGTATAAGGCAATACATCTTCGCTATACCCTGCATTCCACTTAAGTGAGCATTGAACATCAATATTATTTTTTAGACCTTCAATATAAATTGGTTTTTTAAAAAGATCATTTTCATTTTTGTTTTTTAAACTTTCTTTTTTTTCATCAATGAATTGTACAAATTCACTGATACCTCCTTCAAATTTAAACTCTAATGTTTTTGGTTTTTTTTGTCTCAAATCACTTAAAACTATTTTTATGCCCTTATTTAAAAAAGCTAACTCTCTCATCCTTTTTTCTAAAATAGAAAAACTAAATTTAATGGATGAAAATATATCTTTGGACGGAACAAAATTAATTTCGGTTCCACTAATTTTTGATTTTCCAACTTCTTTTAAAGAAGTTTTAGCGTCTCCGTTTTTAAATTCTAAGTAATATTTTTTATTATCTCTATTAATGGTAAGTTTTAATTTCTCAGAAAGAGCATTAACAACTGAAACTCCTACTCCGTGTAGTCCTCCAGAAACTTTATAAGAATTATGATCAAATTTACCACCAGCATGAAGTTGGGTCATTATAACTTCAGCGGCTGATTTTTTTTCACCTTTGTGAATATCAACAGGAATTCCTCTGCCGTCATCAATAACTGTTACAGAGTTATCGTCGTTTATACTTATTTCAATTTTTTTACAAAAACCTGCTAGAGCTTCATCAATAGAGTTATCTACAACTTCGTAAACCATATGATGTAATCCAGTCCCATCATCGGTGTCACCGATATACATGCCTGGTCTTTTTCTTACAGCTTCTAAACCTTTTAGGACTTTTATGGAGTCAGCTTGATAGTTGTTTGAATTATTTTTTGTCATTAATTTTTAATATGGAAGAAATTTTTATAACATTTTTAGGAAAAATTTAAAAATGGTAGAAGAGCAAATGCTTAAATAAGTGTTGAATACCAACATTTATTTGATGTTTTTTAGATTTTTTTTCTATTTCAGCAAAACACATTAAAAAGATCATTTTTCTAACAAAAATATGGCGGAGAGAATGGGATTCGAACCCATGATAGAGTTTCCCCTATACACGCTTTCCAAGCGTGCGCCTTCAACCACTCGGCCACCTCTCCTTTAATCACTATTTCTAAATACACATAATGATGTATTTCTTATATTTAAGATGTTTTTCTCTTTAGAAATTTCATTTAAGTAATTCACAACGTTTTTAGCAGACTCTTTACCAGGAACGTAATCATGCCATAAAATTATTCCATTTTTATTGAGCATTTTGAAAGATTTCTCCGTATCATTTTTTACAACTGAATACGTATGACCTCCATCTATAAATATTAAATCAAATTTATTTATATATTTGCTCTCATCAAAATTGGTTGAATCTTCAAAAATAATATTAATTTTATTTTCAACATCAGTACCTGAAAATAAAAATTTTTCATATATACTCTCATTTATTATATTTCTAAATGAAATCTTATTATCTATATTTTCTTTATTTAAATTTTTTACCTGGTCTGGCCCAAGAGTTAAGGATATAATTTTAGCATCTTTATTTGAATTAAGTGCCATTAAATAAGTAGTTTTTCCACTACAAGTGCCAAATTCAAATATATTATTACTTTTTTTACTTAATACAGATATTATCCATGCTTCATAATCAGAGGTCATTCCTACAATTTTGTTTTGTGGAGAAATAATAAAACTTTTAATTATAGTTTCTTCTTTTGGGCCTTTTAAATTTTTGCTTATCAATTTCTCGTCAAAGATTTTGTCTAGCTCAGATACATCTATTTGTTTTATTTTGCTTTTATAAAATAAATTTTTAATTTTTTTTTTATTTGTTTTATATGTTAAAAAAAAAATTATTAAAAATAAAATTAAGATTATTAAGTCTTTGGTCATTCTTTATTAATTCTTAAAACACCTATAAATGCTTCTTGTGGTATCTCAACTTTTCCAAATTGCTTAGCCCTAGCTTTACCTTTTTTCTGTTTTTCTAGAAGTTTTCTTTTTCTATCTGTCGCTCCACCTCCATGAATTTTTGTTAATACATCCTTTTTAAAACCTTTGATAGTTTCTCGAGCAATAATTTTACCCCCAATGGCTGCTTGGACTGGGATCATAAAATTATGCCTTGGAATTAAATCTTTTAATTTTTCACATACCTCCCTACCAGTAGTTTGAGCAAAATCTTTATGTATCATCATTGCAAGAGCATCAACAGGCTCTGAGTTTACAAGTATATTCATTTTCACAAGGTCTCCTTCTTTGTGATCAATAATTTCATAATCAAAACTAGCATATCCACTCGTCATAGATTTTAGACGATCATTAAAATCAAATACGACCTCATTTAAAGGTATCTCATAATTAACTACTGCACGATTTCCTGAATAACTTAAATTTGTTTGTATACCTCTTTTATTTTGACATAACTTAATAATTGATCCTAAATACTGATCTGGAGTGATAATTGTTGCTTTAATCCATGGTTCTTCAATAAATTTTATATAAGTAGGATCTGGTAAATTCGAGGGATTTTGAAGTTCGACAATTTCACCGTTATTTAAGTGAACTTTATAAACAACACCTGGTGTTGTGGTTAATAAATTTATATCAAATTCTCTTTCAAGCCTCTCTGTGATTATTTCAAGGTGCAAAAGACCTAAAAATCCACATCTAAAACCAAGTCCTAAAGCAGATGATGATTCTGCTTCATAAGAAAAACTTGCATCATTTAATTGTAATTTAGCCAGTCCATCTTTTAACTTTTGATATTCTGAACTATCAACTGGAAATAAACCACAAAAAACAACTGGTTTACTTGGTTTAAAGCCAGGTAATGCTTCCCGGAGAGGATTTTCTACATCGCAAATAGTGTCTCCAACTTTAGTCTCTGATAAAATTTTAATACCAGTTGTAATAAAACCTATTTCTCCAGCGTTAAGTTCACTCACATCTTTTGCCTTAGGTGTAAAAACTCCAACTTTTTCTACTATATATTCTTGATTTGTAGACATCATTTTTATTTTCATATTTTTTTTTAGTTTTCCGTCTATAATTCTAACCAATATAACTACTCCAAGGTAAGTGTCATACCAGCTATCAACTAATAAACATTTCAACTTGCTATTTTTTTCACCTTTAGGTCCTGGCAAAGAATTAATAATTTGCTCAAGAATTTCATCTATTCCTTGTCCAGTTTTTCCAGAGCAAGGAACAGAATTAGATGTATCTATCCCAATAACATCCTCGATTTGATTATTTGTTCTCTCAAGATCAGATGCTGGTAGATCAATTTTATTTAATACTGGAATAATCTCATGATTTATATCAAGTGCTTGATATACATTTGCAAGTGTTTGGGCTTCTACGCCTTGTGTACTATCTACAATTAATATTGAGCCTTCGCACGCATAAAGGCTTCTACTAACTTCATAACTAAAATCTACATGGCCTGGGGTATCTATAATATTTAATATATAATTTTTACCATTTTTAGCTTTATAATTTAATTTAACTGTTTGTGCTTTAATTGTTATCCCTCTCTCTCTTTCTATATCCATAGAGTCAAGCACTTGAGATTTCATTTCTCTATCACTCAAACCTCCACATCTATGGATTATTCTATCCGCTATAGTTGATTTACCATGATCTATATGAGCTATAATTGCAAAATTCCTAATGTTGTCTATTGTATCACCCATTTTTAGGATCTAATTTTTGCGCCAGACTTTGACTCAACTGAGGAGATAATTAGTTTATTAATATTGTCCAGGTCGTTTTCATTTAATGTTTTTTCTTCTGACTGAATGGTTACATTAACAGCTATTGATTTTTTTCCCTGTGGTATATTTTCTCCCTCAAAAACATCAAATACTCTTACTGACTTTATTAATTTGTTATCAACAGATTTAATCATATTAACTAATTCTTGAGATTTAAAATTTTTATTAATAATAAATGCAAAATCTCTCTCTGATTTTTGGAAATCAGAAAATTTATATTCAGATTTTGAATCTTTTATCTTTTGTTTTGACGCTCTTATATAATCAAGACAAATTTCAAATATTACCAAACCTTCGGTTTTTATATCTAATTTTTTTATTATGTTTGGATGTATTTCACCAAAATATGCTATAGCATTTTTTTCATTTTTATTTTGGTACACTCCTCCAGATTTTCCTGGGTGATAGTAAGAAGGAGTTCTATCATCTATTATAATATCATCTTTATTAATCCCTGCTTCAAAAAGACTTTGTATTACATCTTTTTTTACATCGAATGTATCTACAATTCTTTCTTTATCATTCCAAGATAATCTTGAAACCTTTCCTGCTCTTAGAGCACCTATCACAGTAAGTTGATCTCCAGGATTTTTTCCTTTAAACGCAGGACCAATTTCAAATAAAGAAATGTCTTTAAATCCTCTATCTAAATTTTTCTTCAAATAAAATAATAAATTTGGGAAAATAGAATTTCTTAAAACATTTAGATCTGAACTAATCGGATTTACAATTGGTATTTCTTCTTCATGTTCTTTAAATAATTGATTAATTTTAGAGTCAGTAAATGACCATGTCACGGTCTCTAAATAACCTTTAGATGCGACAGATCTTTGTAAAAAATGAAATAATTTCTGATAATAGTTAAGTGTTGGCTTTAATCTTGTCTTAATGGGTTCTGAAGTATTAATATGCTCGTAGCCTTTTATTCTCACTATTTCTTCAACAATATCAATTGATTGAGTTATGTCTGGTCTCCAAGAGGGTACTACTAACTTTAAAATTTTTTTATTCTTAGATACATCAAAACCTAGCTTTTCAAGTATTTTAATTAATTCTTTATTTTCAACATTAAATCCGGTTGTTTTTTCAAAAAGAAATGGATCAAAATTAATTATTGTTTTTTTATGATTTTCAATTTTTTTTATATCTAAATTACTTATTTCACCTCCACAAATTTGTTTTATTAGCTCAGATGCCTTTATTAATCCTTCTTGAATGGAAAGGGGATCTATGCCTCTTTCGAATCTGAATTTTGCATCTGTATCTATATTTAATTGTTTAGAGGTTTTTCTTATTGAACGTGGTAAAAAATAAGCAGATTCTAATAATATATTTTTAGTCGAATATTCTGTTCCAGATCTTGTCCCACCAATTATGCCGCCAAGACCAAGGACTCCAGATCTGTCAGAAATAACGCACATATCATTTTCTAAAATATATTTTTTATTATCTAAGGCTTCGAAGCTTTCTCCTTTAGAAGAACTTCTAACAATAATTTCATTATCTATTTTATCTGCATCATAAGCGTGTAATGGTCTATTTAAATCAAACATTACATAATTAGTAATATCGACTATCGCAGATATTGGTTTTTGGCCTAAAGACAGAATTTTATCTTTTAGCCATTTTGGACTCTCTTTATTTATTACACCTTTTATTAAACAACTTCCAAATGTTGTGCATCCTTGAGCTTTTTCTTTTTTTATTGTTACGTTTATATTTTGATTACCTTTAAATTTTAAATTGGATTTTTTATTAATTTTTAATTTACCAGCACCAGCAGCAGATAAATCTCTAGCAATTCCTCTTACTCCTAAACAATCTGGTCTATTGGGTGTAATTGATAAATCTATCACTTTTTCAGAAGTGTTTTTAAAATATTTTTCTCCAATTTTATTTGCATATTTATTGTTTTTTAATTCTATAATTCCATCACTTTCATTGGATAATAGTAATTCTGACTCAGAACAAAGCATTCCATATGATGTTACACCTCTTATTTTACTTACAGATAATTTCATTTGATTTTTAGGAATAATCGATCCTGGAGGTGCATAAACAGTCAAAAGACCATTTTTTGCATTTGGGGCTCCACATACTACTTCAATTGTTTTGTCGCTACCTATATCAACATCACATAACTTCAATCTGTCAGCATTTGGATGAGTTTTGGCATTTATAATTTTTGCAACAATAAATGTATCTAATTCAGATGTAGAACTCTCAAAACTTTCTACTTCTAGACCAATATTAGTTAATTTATCTATTATTTGATTATTGTTAAATTTTGTATCAAGATGGTTTTTTAACCAGTCAACTGTGAACTTCATCTACTTAGTCCTCTATAATTTGAAGGGACATCCAATGGATCGAAGCCAAAGTGACTTAACCATCTATAATCAGTCTCAAAAAAGGCTCTTAAATCATTAATTCCATATTTTAACATTCCAAGTCTGTCTATGCCAATTCCAAAGGCATATCCTTGATATTTACTTGGATTAACATTTACATTTTTTAAAACATTTGGATGAACCATTCCACAGCCTAGAATTTCTAACCATTTATTACCTTCACCAATTACTATCTTTCCATTTTTAATTTCATATCCTATATCTACTTCTGCTGAAGGTTCTGTAAATGGAAAATGACTTGGTCTGAATCTCATTTTAATTTTATCAACTTCAAAAAACTCCTTAATAAAATAATTTAAACATCCTTTTAAATGTCCCATATTTATATTCTTATCTATATGAAGTCCCTCAACTTGATGAAACATCGGAGCATGGGTTTGGTCGCTATCTGATCTGTAAGTTCGTCCTGGAGCAATAATTTTAAAAGGAGGTTTGCCTTTTAGCATAGTTCTTACCTGCACTGGAGATGTGTGAGTTCTCAAAAGTAATTCCTTATTATTATCAAGGTAAAAAGTATCATGCATATCTCTAGCTGGATGGTTATCCGGTGTATTTAATGCTGTAAAATTATTATATTCATTTTCTACATCTGGGCCTTCCTCAACACTAAATCCTATTTCAGAAAATATAGATGAAATTTCATCTATTACCTGGGAGACTGGATGAATTTTACCAATTTCAATATTTCTTTCTGGAAGAGTTACATCAATTTTTTCTTTCTCAAGCTTTAAATTAATTTCTTTAGTTTCAATTTCTTGGATTTTGATTGATATTTTATTTTGAAGTTCATCTTTAATATTATTTAAATTTGAGGCTAATTTTTTTCTTTCCTCTACAGAAATCGAACCTAATTTTTTAAATTCATTCGATATAATTCCATTTTTTCCGAATAGTTCGGATTTGATGTTATTTACTTTTTCAATGTTATTTTCTGTGTTAAGCTTATCAATATAATCATCTTTTATTTTTTTAATATCAGACATTTTAATAGAATATTTGTTAAAGGAAGAAAAACAATAGTCTTGATTAATTTAATGCTGCTTGAGCCTTTTTAACTATAGTTTTGAATGCTTCGGGGTTATCGTAAGCAATTTCTGCAAGAATTTTTCTATCTAATTTAATTCCTGATTTGCTTAAACCATTAATAAACTTTGAATATGTTATACCTTCTGATCTGACACCAGCATTAATTCTTTGTATCCACAGTGATTTGAAATCCCTTTTTTTATTTCTTCTATCTCTATAAGCATACTGCATAGCTTTTTCCATTGCTTGTCTTGCAACTCTTATGGTATTTTTTCTTCTTCCCCACTGACCTTTAACAGCTTTTAAAACTTTTTTGTGTTTAGCTCTGCTTGTAACTCCTCTTTTAACTCTTGCCATTTTATCCTCTTATGCTGTAAGGCATATAAGATTTTACTATCTTACCATCTTGTTTGGATAAAACAGTCGTGCCTCTTTGTTTTCTAATTTGTGAATTCGTTCTTTTAATCATGCCGTGTCTTTTTCCAGCCTGTGGGGTAATAACCTTGCCTTTAGCTGAGATTTTAAATCTTTTTTTAGCTGAACTTTTTGTTTTTAACTTGGGCATAATTTTCGGGGTTATACAAATATTAAATTAAATTTACAACTAGAAATATGGCTTATAAAGGCTGGATTACCATAATCATTTGCTTTCCATCAAATTTTGGCTGAAGCTCTACTCTCCCAATAGTCTCCATATCTACCTTAATTTTATCCATTAATTCATTGCCAAGGTTTGAATGTTGTAACTCTCTCCCTTTGAACCTTATTGTAAATTTGACTTTATCACCTTTTGCCAAAAATTTCTGAGCATTTTTAATTTTGAAAGTGTAGTCATGAACTTCTGTAACTGGCCTTAATTTTATTTCTTTTAATTCAATTTTCTTTTGTTTTTTTTTTGCTTTGTTAGCTTTTTTTTGTGCGTCGTATTTATATTTACCCATGTCCATAATTTTACAGACAGGTGGTTTTGCATTCGGAGCAATTTCGATTAAATCTAAACCTTCATTTTTTGCTTTATTGATAGCCTCATTTAAATTTAAAATTCCTAAATTTTCTCCATCACTTGCAATAACTTGAACTTCATTTGATGTAATCCTGTTGTTAGACCTTGGGCCTCTTGCTTTAGTTCTTTTTTGAAAATAATTTTGTTTAAAATCAGCCACTTAGATTGAAGGGGCTTTATTTAGATCTGAATATTTTTTTATAAATTCTTTCAAAGCCATATTTTCTTGTTTATTAGAATCCAATCTTCTAATAGTTACACTGTTGGAGTCAACTTCTTTTTTTCCACAAATCAATAACATTGGTACTTTTGTTAAAGAATGATCTCTTATTTTATAATTTAAATTGTGATTTTTAAGATCCACCTCCACAATCAAACCACTTCGTTTTAATTCCTTAGCTACACTTTTAGCATATTCATCAAAATCACTGGAGATTGGAATAACTACTGCTTGTAAAGGTGATATCCAAAATGGCAGCTTACCTGCATAATTCTCAATAAGGATACCTATGAACCTTTCTAAAGATCCAAATAATGCTCTGTGTAACATTACAGGCACTTTTTTAGTTCCATCTTTATCAACAAAAGAAGCCCCTAATCTACCTGGTAAATTTAAATCTACTTGCAAGGTTCCACACTGCCAATCTCTACCGATTGCATCTCTTAAAACAAATTCAATTTTTGGTCCATAAAATGCGCCCTCACCTTTATTGATTGAGTACTCTAGCTTTGTCGCTTTAATTGCCTCTAACAACGCAGCCTCTGATTTATCCCAAACTTTATCGTCACCAACTCTTAAATCTGGTCTATCTGAATATTTTAAAATAACATCTTCAAAACCAAGATCTTTATAAATTTCTAAAATTAAATTTGTAACACTCAAACATTCTTCGGTAATTTGTTCTTCTGTACAAAAAATATGTGCATCATCTTGAGTAAAGGCTCTTACACGTAATAATCCATGCAATGCACCTGAAGGTTCATATCTATGAACTTTTCCAAATTCTGACATCTTTAAAGGTAAATCTCTATAACTTTTAAGTCCTTGATTAAATACTTGAACACACCCAGGACAATTCATGGGTTTAATTGCAAATACTTTTTCATCTGGTGTAGTTGAAGTATACATATTAGCTCCAAATTTTTCCCAGTGGCCAGATTTTTCCCACAAAGATCTATCAAGTATTTCTGGCGTATTTATCTCTTTGTAACCATCGTGATCTTGTTTCATTCTCATATATGAAACTAATTTTTGGAACAAATTCCATCCTTTCTGATGCCAAAACACAGATCCAGGACTTTCTTCTCTAAAATGAAATAAATCCATTTCTTTTCCAATTTTTCTATGATCTCTTTTTTCTGCTTCCTCAATTCTCTGAAGATAAAGGTCTAATTCTTTTTGAGTTGCCCAACCAGTACCATATATTCTTTGAAGCATTTCATTATTAGAGTCACCACGCCAATAAGCTCCAGATACTTTTGTCAGTTTAAAAGCCTTACCTATTTTACCAGAAGATACTAAATGTGGACCTCTACATAAATCATGCCATGTTTCGCCATGATGATAAACCGTAAGTTCTTCGTTTTTAGGAATGCTCTCAATTATCTCGGCTTTGTATTTTTCTCCAATTTTTTTAAAATGACTTATTGCTTTATCTCTTTCCCAAACTTCTTTTCTTGTTTTTACATCTTTATCTATTATCTCTGACATTTTTTTTTCAATCTTTTTTAAATCATCGCTAGTAAAAGGCTCTTTTCTTGCAAAATCATAGTAAAATCCATTTTCTATAACTGGCCCAATTGTTACCTGTGTGCCAGGGTAAAGTTCTTGAACGGCCATAGCCATTATATGTGCAGTATCATGCCTGATAACTTCTAAACCTTCTGGATCTTTAGCTGTAAATATTTTAATAGAACAATCATTTTCAATAACAGTATATAAATCTTTAAGTTCACCGTTTATGCTCATTACTAAAGCTTGCTTACCTAAAGACTTGCTAATTTTTTCAGCAACCTCAGTACCTGTTATGCTTTTTTCAAAGTTTAATTTCTTTCCATCTGGTAGTGTAATATTTGGCATTAGTTTATTAATTTTTTATACTCTGAATAAGTAGAAAAACACATTTTTTCAACATTAAATTTTGAAACAACATTTTTTCTACCTTCTATGCCTATTTGATTGATGGTCTGTTCATCTAAATTCATAATTTCTATTAATTTTTTTGAAAGATCCTCAGAGTTATTTGCTTCAAATAAAAATCCTGTTTTATTTTCATCTATAGTCTCTTTTGATCCCCCAATGTTACTTGCAACAATTGGTTTTTTCATTGCCTGAGCCTCAACAGATATTCTTCCAAAGGCTTCTGGTTCTATTGATGAGGAAACTATGATGTCTGAAACTTTGTAAGCTAATGGCATATTTTTACAATGATCTATGAATCTTACTTGGTTGGTTAATCTGTACTGTTCAACTAACCTAATAAGTTTCTTTTTGTAAAGTTCTCTTCCTTGATCGCTCCCAAGAATAATTACATCAAATACCTCGTGCCCTAAATTAATATTTACTTTATTAATAGCATCTAAAAACATTTCTTGGCCTTTCCATTCTGTTAATCTTCCAGGTAATAGAACAGTTTTTCTCTCAATTTTTAGTCCCCATGATTTAAATAATTCATCTTCCTCTGTTTCTATTGTAGTTGATGGATCAAAATAATCAGTATTAATGCCTCTAAATATCACCAAGAATTTTTTTTTATCATTAAGGTATTCGGAATAGTTTTCTTTAATATGCGAAAATATAAAATTAGACCCAGCAATAATTAAATCTGATCTCAACATTACAGAATTATATAATTTTTTTAATTTACTTTTGAAATTATATGTTCCATGAAATGTAGTTACAAATTTACGTCGTGTGATTTTGGTAGCTATCAAACAAGACCATGCAGGTGCTCTACTTCTAGCGTGGACAATATTAATTCCATAAAATAAAATTATTAAAGAAATAATTATTGAATTAAAAAAAACCAAAATGGGGTTTTTGGAATTAACGGGTAATCTTATATATTTAACTTTTTTTTTATCTATAAACTTTGTTAATTCACCACCGTTGCAAATTAAAAAAGATTTACAATCATTTTCATGTAGATAGTGTGCGATATCATAACAACCTGTTTCTGCGCCACCGTATCCAAGTTTTGGTATAACTTGCAGAACTTTCAATTTTGGATGCATATGGTAGAGTTATAATATTTCAAATCAATTTTAGTACTTTATATGAAAAAATTTAAATTTCTAAAAATTTCTAAAACAAAAAAACTAAGATATATAAGCAATTATTATAAGAAAAATCTTTATATTATATTTTTACCAGGTTTTGCATCCGATATAGAAGGAGATAAACCTAAAAGATTTTTAAACTATGCTAAAAAAAATAAATTGGGTTTTTTGGCACTAGAATATTCTGGATACGGAAAATCTTCAGGTGAATTTACAAAAGGAAATATTTCCACTTGGGCAAATGATGCAAAACAGACTATTAAGAATATAGTTAAAAAAAATGATATAATTTTAATAGGTTCTAGTATGGGTGCTTGGATTTCTTTATTATTATTTAAATCAATTAAGAAACAGATTAAAGGCTTTATGGGAATTGGCTCTGCTCCAGAATTTTTAACAAGAATAATGTGGAAAAAATTTTCAAAAAAGACAAAGAGTGAAATTATCAAAAAAGGTATTAGCAAAATTAAAAATGGTGGGTATGAGTATCTCATATCTAATCAATTAATTAAAGATGGAAGAAAAAAACAAAATAAAGTTTTGAATGTTAAAATTCTAATGAAAATACCTGTTACTATGGTCCATGGTCAAAAAGATGAAGTTGTACCAATTAAATACTCAAGAGAAGTTTTAAAAATCTTCAGCAAAGCAAAAAAAAAATTAAATATAATTAAGAAGGGTGACCATAGTCTCTCATCAAAAAAAAATCTAAACATTATTTGTAAAGAGTTAGATAATATTATTAAAAATACTAACTAGCTTGACCGACTAATTTTTTGTTTGATATAGGATTTTCTAACTTATCTAACATTTCTTTTGGACAAACTTGGACGAAATTATTTATTTCATTTTCAAAATTCTCAACAATTTTTTTCGAGATTGTTGAATTTGTTTCTATCGCATGCTCTTGAATCAATTTCCTTAGGTGTTCAATCCAAAATTTAGTTTCTGGAGTTTGCCAAACTACACTTTCAGGATTTACTTTTTTTTCAAATTGATTTTCAGGGTCATAAATAAATGCCATACCTCCTGTCATTCCAGCTCCAAAATTATCACCAATATCTCCTAATACAATAATGTTTCCACCTGTCATGTATTCACAACCATTTGAATCACAACCTTCTACTACTGCAGTTGCACCTGAATTTCTAACAGCAAATCTCTCTCCTGCTTGTCCTGCTGCTAATAATTTTCCTGAAGTAGCTCCATACAAAACAGTATTTCCAATAATAGTATTTTCATTTGAAACAAGGTTGCTTTCATCTTGTAATTTAATCACAATAGTTCCACCTGATAATCCTTTGGCAACATAATCATTTGCATCCCCTTTTAAAATTAGTTTTAATCCTTTAATAGCAAAAGCACCAAAGGATTGGCCGGCTGAACCTTTAAAATTTAATTCGATTGAATTTTCATCAAGATTGTTATTTCCAAATTTTTTGTACAAATGATAAGAAATTCTAGTACCAACTGCTCTATCAGTATTTTGAATTTCAAATTCTTGATTTATTTTTTCTTTTTTATCTATTTTGTCTTCTATTTCTGGCCATAATTTTTGATCTAAAGTATCTGGAACAGAATTAATTTCAGGTTTCTCACAATATCTTTTATTTTTTCCAGGATCTGCTTGAACAAAAAGAGGATTTAAGTCTAAATCATCCAAGTTTGGTGATCCTTTGCTTACTTGCCTTAGTAAGTCAGTTCTTCCAATTACTTCATTTAAAGATTTGAAACCAAGATCAGCAAGTATTTCTCTTACTTCCTCTGCTATAAATGTAAAAAGGTTTACTACTTTTTCAGGAGTTCCTGTAAATTTCTCTCTTAATTTATCATCTTGTGTGCAAACACCCACTGGACATGTATTTGAATGACATTGTCTGACCATTATACATCCCATTGCGACTAAAGCAGTTGTTGCTACGCCAAATTCTTCTGCTCCCATCATGGCTGCAATTACAACATCTCTTCCTGTTTTTATTCCACCGTCAGTTCTAAGCGTCACTTGATGTCTCAAGTTATTTAAAGTCAATACCTGATTTGCTTCTGTTAATCCCATCTCCCAAGGAACTCCAACATATTTAACGCTTGTCTGTGGAGTGGCTCCTGTACCTCCTGAGTGCCCTGAGATTAAAATTATGTCTGCTTTAGCTTTTGCAACTCCAGCAGCTATCGTTCCAATACCTGATGAAGCAACTAATTTAACTCCAACCCTAGCCTTAGGATTTATTTGTTTTAAATCATAAATTAATTGAGCTAAATCTTCTATTGAGTAAATATCATGATGTGGTGGAGGTGATATTAAAGTAACTCCTGGCGTTGAGTGTCTCAATCTCGCAATTTCATCCGTAACTTTAAAACCTGGTAATTGTCCACCTTCACCTGGTTTAGCGCCCTGTGCAATTTTGATTTCAATCTCATTACAATTATTTAAGTAATTAATTGTTACTCCAAATCTAGCTGATGCAATTTGTTTAACCCTTGAATTTGCACTATCTCCATTCTCCATAATCTTAAATCTTTTTTCATCTTCTCCACCTTCACCACTACAAGATGCGCCTTTAATTCTGTTCATACCAACAGCAAGAGTTTCATGTGCTTCTTTAGATAAAGCTCCATGAGACATACTTCCGCTTCCAAATCTTTTTAATATATTAGATGCAGGCTCAACATTAGATATATCGATAGGATTTTTAGATTTAAAATCTATTAAATCTCTTAAACTTATTGGATTTAGATTGTAAATACCTTTTGTGTATTTTTTATATATTTCATAAGATCCTTGTCCAACCGCAGTTTGCAGTAAATGAATTAGTTTGCCTTGATACTGATGTGTTTCACCATTTTTTCTATATCTGTAAATACCTCCAATTGGTAAAATATTTGAATTATTGAAAAATGCTTCTTCGTGTATAGTTCTAATTTTCTTTTCTATTCCTTTTAAACCAATTCCAGAAATCTTTGATAACATTCCAGGAAAGTAATCTTTCACAATTGTTCTGCTTAGTCCCACAGTTTCAAAATTACATCCACCTCTGTAAGAACTTAAAACAGAAATTCCCATTTTAGACATTATTTTAAGAAGACCGAGATTGACTGATTTAATGTATCTTGAAACACATTCATCAAAAGTGAAATTTCCAAATAATTTCTTAGAATGTCTTTGATGTAAGCTATCAAAAGCTAAATAAGGGTTCACTGTAGTAGCACCAACACCAATTAATGTTGCAAAAGAGTGAGTATCTAAAGCATCTCCAGTTTGAACATTAATAGAAACATAACCTCTTAAACCTAATTTAACTAAGTGCGTATTTATTGCCCCTATACATAAAAGCATCGGCATTGGCATTCTATTTTCTGAAATATTTTTATCTGATAATATTATCTGTTTAATTCCTTCTCTAACAGCTTGTTCAGATTTAACTTTGAGTAAATTTATTGATGTCTCTAAATCATCATCCTTGCTGAATGTACAATCTAAAACTTTATTATTATTTCCAAAGAATTTCAAAAATTTTTCAAATTGTGCATTTGATAATATCGGACTATTTAAAACATAAATATTGTCTTTAGTTAATTTACTAAAATCTAAAATATTACCAAGGTTTCCAAATCTTGTCTTTAAACTCATAACTTTATTTTCTCTAAGAGAGTCAATTGGTGGATTTGTAACCTGACTAAAGTTTTGTCTAAAGTAATGATATAGTGGTCTATATTTGTCAGATAAAACTGCTAAAGGCGTGTCATCACCCATTGAGCCTGTTGCTTCTTTAGCATCTTCTGCCATTGGATGAAGAATTAATTCTAAATCTTCTATGCTATATCCAAAACAATGTTGAAAATTCCTCAAACTTTGGCCTTCTAACTCTACTTTTTCAGTTTCTGCCTCTAATTTTTTATCGAGATCAATAATCTGATTGTTGTAATGCTTATATTCTTTTGAAAGGTAGTTTTTTATTTCATCGTTTGAATACACTTTGCCTTTTTCTATTCTTACTCCTAATATTTCTCCAGGTCCTAATCTTCCTTTAGATACAATTTTTTTCTCATTTAAATCTATCATTCCTGTTTCACTTCCTGCAAAAAGAAGTTTGTCTCTTGTCACTGTATATCTAAGTGGTCTTAATCCATTTCTGTCAGTTGCAACAATCACCCATTCATTATCTGTTGCAGCTATAGCAGCTGGCCCATCCCAAGGCTCCATGGTACTATTTAAAAAATTGAATAGTTGTTGATGATCTTTTTTTAATACCTTATTTTTTTTTGACCAAGCGTCTGGTATTAACATTAGTTTTGCTAGAGGAGCAGGCTGTCCAGAAATATTTAATAACTCAAAAACATTATCTAATGATGCAGAGTCAGAATTTCCAGCCGGTATTACAGGCTTAAGATTCTCTATATCTTCGAAAACTGGACTAAACATCTCTTCTTCGTGAACTTTCATCCAATTAACATTTCCTTTAAGGGTATTTATTTCACCATTATGCGCTATTGATCTAAACGGTTGAGCTAAGTCCCAACTTGGCGCAGTATTTGTTGAAAATCTTTGGTGAAATATTGCATACCTAGATATAAATCTTTCATCTTTTAAGTCAGTATAAAAATCTGACAAAGCTTCTGCTAAAAACATTCCTTTATAAATGATAGATTTAGAACTAAATGAACATATATAAAAATTATTTAATTGATTATTGAGAGCTTCTTTTTCAATTACTCTTCTAGTTTCATACAATTTTTGTTCCAGAGATTTATTGACAACTTTTTTGTCATTGTATGTGAACAATACTTGAGTAATTTCAGGTCTTGTTTGTTCAGCTTTTTCTCCTAAGACAGAGGGATCAACAGGAACTTGTCTCCAGCCATAGATAATAAAATTTCTCTTTGTTAGTTCACTTTCAACAATAGTTCTACATTGCTCTTGAGCGCTATAATCATTTCTTGGTAAGAAAATCATACCCACGCATAGTTCAGAATTATCATGTTTATGACCAGTGACTTCAATTTTTTCCTCAAAGAAATCTTTAGGAATTTCAATATGAATTCCAGCACCATCTCCTGTTTTTCCGTCTGCATCGATTGCACCCCTATGCCAAACAGCTTTTAAGGCATCGATTCCATATTCTACGACTTTTCTTGATTTTAGACCTTCGGTAGATGCTACTAAGCCTACACCACATGCATCATGTTCCATTTCTTCCGAGTAAACATGATTACTTTTTAAAATTTTTAAATTTTTATTTCTTAGTTTCATTAAGCAACTCTAAGTTTTTGTTTACTTTGTAAATAATTATCAATTGATGTTGCAGCATCTCTTCCATCTTTGATGCCCCAAACCACTAAAGATGCTCCACGAACTATATCTCCAGCTGCAAAAACTCCCTCTATACTAGTTTCCATTGTATCAAAATCCGCTTTTATTGTTCCCCATCTTGATACTTGTAATTTTTCTTCATTAAATAATTTTGGAAGATCTTCTGGATCAAATCCAAGTGCTTTGATTACAAGATCAGCTTTAATTTCAAAATCTGAATTTTCTTCAATAACTGGTTTTCTTCTACCACTATCATCTGGCTCACCCAATTTCATTTTATTAACAACTACACTTTCAATTTTATTTGTTCCCTTAAACTCTTTAGGGCTTGTTAACCATATGAATTCAACACCTTCTTCTTCTGCATTGCCAACTTCTCTTGCTGATCCTGGCATATTTTCTCTATCTCTTCTATATAAACATTTTACAGATTTAGCATTCTGTCTCACTGAAGTCCTTAAGCAGTCCATTGCTGTATCTCCACCTCCAATTACTACAACATCTTTGCCTTCAGCATTTAAAGTTCCGTTATCAAATAACTCAACTTTATCACCTAATCCTTTTTTATTTGATGCTGTCAAAAATTCCATGGCAGGAAAAATATTACTCAAATCATTACCGGGTAGATTAACTTCTCTAGCTTTATAAACTCCTGTAGCTATTAAAATTGCATCATGTTTTTCTCTTAACTCCGTCAAGCTGGAATCTTTTCCAACTTCAAAGTTTAAAACAAATTTAATTCCGCTTTCTTCCAAAAGTTTTATTCTTCTTTGAACAACATGCTTTTCTAATTTAAATCCTGGGATACCATATATTAGTAGCCCTCCAGCTCTGTCATAACGATCATATATAGTTACCTTATATCCTTTTTTTCTGAGTTGTTCTCCACAAGCAAGTCCAGCAGGACCAGAACCTATAATTCCTACACTCTCATTTTTTTCACTATTTATTTCTATTGGTTTAACCCAACCATTTTCCCAAGCTTTCTCTGTGATATATTTTTCTATTGATCCAATAGTTACTGTTCCATGACCCGATTGCTCTATTACACAATTCCCTTCACACAGCCTATCCTGGGGGCAAATTCTTCCACAAACTTCTGGCATGTTGTTTGTGCTTTGTGATAATTGATAAGCTTCCTCATATCTTCCTTCAGCAGTTAGTTTAAGCCAATCTGGTATATTGTTACTTAATGGACAATGAACTTGGCAAAATGGTACTCCACATTGGGAACATCTGCTTGACTGCTGAACAGCTCTATCTTTTAGAAATTCTTGATATATTTCATCAAAATCATCTTTTCGGTCTGATATATCTCTTTTAGGTGGATTTTGTTGACCTATATCAACAAACTTAAGCATTTTTTCTGACATGGTGGACGCTGTATATACGATAAAAATTTAATAATAAACAATTACAAGGTCATAAATATTGACTAATATTTCACGAAACTTAAGTAAATCAGCGGTTTTTTCTTATTATGCATAGATGATATGCAAATATGTAATTGCTTTAATTTGGTTACAATTTCATTATGAAGTATTGGATCTAATGATTTCAAAATATGTAGAGACGCTAATTTTATCAATTATTCAAGGAATATCTGAATTTATTCCAGTTAGCTCGTCTGCACATCTTTTAATTATATCAAGATTGAGTGACTTCAATGTTAGCAACCTACAATTAGATATTAGTCTGCATTTAGGTTCTTTGTTAGCAATTATTTTATTTTTTAGAAAAGAGTTAATAAATATCATTAAAAATAAAAATATATTTCTACTAATAATTCTTGGGTCTATACCTTTGGTTATTGTTGGTTATATTTTTTACTCAACAAATTTAATTGATCAATTTAGAAACTTAAAAGTTGTCGCTTGGACAACTTTGATTTTTGGAATTTTATTATACTTTTCAGATAAGTTTGAATTGAAAAATAAAATTTCTTCAGAATTAAATATTAAAAGTATTATTATAATAGGGTTATTTCAGATTTTAGCTATTATTCCAGGAGTCAGTAGATCAGGTATAGTAATTACAGCTTCAAGATTTTTAAAATTTGACAGAGTTGAATCATCAAAGATAGCTTTTTATTTGTCTATTCCAGCTTTAGCAGGTGCAAGTGTTTTGGGATTTAAGGATATTATTGATGATCAAATAAATTTTGATGCTATATTTATTTTTTCTACTACAGCTTCATTTTTATTTTCTTATTTTACAATTAAATATTTTCTTATTTATGTTAAAATGTTTAGTTTGAGTTTTTTTGTTATTTATAGAATAGTTTTAAGTATTATTCTTTTTTCAATTATTTACTTATGATTTTTTGGACGTTGGAGCAATTTGAGAAAATATTACGGCAATAAGAATTAATACACATCCTATAATATTATTTATGTTAAGAACTTGACTTAATATAATCCATCCAGCAATTGTTGCAAAGACACCTTCAAGAGAGTAAATTATTGCTGCTGGAGCTTCTTCAATATTTTTTTGTGCAAACATTTGTAAAGTAAAAGCAATTCCTCCAGATAAAACGCCTGCGTATAATATTGAACTATACTCATTTAAAATTTTTGTAATAACTACTTCCTCTAAAATAAAAGCAAATATAAGAGATAAGCCAAATACAAGAGCTGCTTGTAATGCTGCATAAAAAATTGGTATATTAAACTTCTCCATAAATTTTCCAGCGAAAATTATATGTAAAGCCCAAAATAATGAGCATAGAATAACTAAAGCATCACCTATCATAATTTCTGAGTTTGAAAAATCACTTAATAGGTAAACACCTATTATACATAAACCTATTGAAGGCCAAAGACTCCAATGGACTTTAATAGAATAAATAAAAAATAATAAAATTGGAACTAACGGAACGTAAAAAACTGTAAAGAAAGCTGCATTAGCTATATTCGTATATTGTAATGCGGCTTGCTGCAAGTAGGTGCCCAAAAATAATGATATACCCATTAAAAATAAATATTTTAAAAATAATTTTTTATTAGAATTGATTTCATAATTAATTTTTTTTCTCTCTAAAATTAAAGCAATTGGCAGGACTGTAAGAAAACCAACAAAAAATCTAGATGCATTGAATGTTAATGGACCAATATTGTCCATGCCTGTGTCTTGAGCAATGAAAGCAGTACCCCAAATAAATGTTGTTATCAAAGCGCATATAAGCGATGTAGTTTTGGACATTAATTTAATTAAATTTAGATAATATTATTCATTCTACAACAGCTATCAAAATCTTCTTTATTGATATAGCAACCAGCCATTTTTCTTATACCTAAAAATGCACCTCTACCATGCATTACTCTCCAATTATTAAAAATTAGTAATTCACCAGGTTTTAAAATATGCCTCCACTGATATTGCTTTTGGTTTGCCATCGTATCAAATACTTTAATTGCTTTATAAAAATTAATTGTTTTCTGATTAGTTTCTCTAAAAGGTGCTCTATCGTAATTATTAAAACTAATTTGATCAAAATTATTTTTTTCATTTAATTTTATTATTGGTCTTTTTGCTTCAAGGCGAACACCATCACCAATATAAGAACCTTTAACTTTCGTATTTGTTAAAGTTTTAAAATGTTTTTTATATTTTTGTTTGATTTCATTTGCCAATCTAAATCCATCTACCATTATAGAATCTCCACCTTTAGCATCATACTCACAACAAAGCAGTAATTGTAAACCTGGAGCATCATTACTATATGTAGAGTCAGTATGTGGTCTCAGTTCTTGGTTCGAATATGCACTGTCTGCTTTTTTATTATTTGACTCAAAAGTCCACAATCCTCCAAAAATTGAATTTCTGACATAACCTATTTTTTTAGCTATATATTCAACAGAGTTTAAATTCTTTGAACAATTTCTTACGACTGCAAAACCATATATGTGGATTTTTTTTAATAAATTTTTAAATCCAACTTTAGTTTTTAATTGTTTATAGTTAATGAAAATTTGATTTTTTATGTCTTTATCTTTCCAAAATTGAGTATCTCTTTTAGTTTTTTCTTTTTTTAAAGAATTTTTTTTTAAAAATTCATATGAATATTTAGTTGGTTTATTTTCATCAGACCATAATATTTCAATGAATTTCCCTTTTTTTAATAATTTTGCTTTTTTAACATTGATATTAATGTCTAAATTTGCTGTATAAGTTTTTCTTTGATTGGTTTTAAAATCCCAGTTTTCTTTATTTTTAATATGATCTCTTAACCAAATATTAGGAAATATTTCAAACTTATTGTCATTAAAGTAAAATACAGTTTTATTTTTTAAAAGTTTAAAATTTTTAATCATTGCTTAGCTAATTTGTAGGCAAAGTTTTTACCAAGGTTATTTTTTAATTCATTATTAAATCTTGAACCCTCAGCACCGTCAATAATTCTATGATCGTAAGAGAGAGATAAAGGCAACATTGTTCTAGGTTTAAATTGTCCATCAATATAAACAGGTTTAATATAAGTCCTTCCAATTCCTAAAATAGCAACTTCAGGATAATTTATTATAGGAGTAAAATAAGTTCCTCCAATGCCACCTAGGCTTGTTATAGTTATGGATCCTCCATAAAACTCTTTTTTATCTATCTTCAAATTTCGGCAATCATCACTAACTTTTTTTAGATCCTTGCTTATTTGATCTATATTCTTTTGATTAGCATTTCTTATTTTTGGCACCATTAAACCATTGGGAGTATCAACTGCAATTCCTACATGGAAGTATTTTTTTAATGTTATTTTTCCATTTTCAATATTGTCAATAGAACTATTAAATCTTGGAAAAACTTTCAAAGCTTCCACAACTGCCTTTATAATAAATGCCAATGGAGTAATTTTCTTTTTTTCTCCAGTAAAAGTATCAGTCAAATTTTGTCTAAATTCTTCTAACTCAGTGATGTCTGCTTCATCACAACTAGTAACATGCGGTATTGTTTGCCAAGAATTTGATAAATGTGGAGCAGCAATTCTTTTAATTCTTGGTATATCTTGAATTTCTACATCTCCAAAATCAGCGTGATCATATTCTGAGGGCTTTATAGATGGAGCCTTCTTTTCTTCTTGAGGTTTATTAAAATTAGAAGATACGAATTTTTTTATATCCTCCTCTACAATTCTTCCTGATCTTTGTGATCCAGTAATATTATTAATATCAACACCAAGTTCTCTTGCAAATTTTCTAGTTTTTGGGCTTGCAAGCGCTTTGTTTGATTTGAATACATTAACTCTATTATTTTTTAATATTTCTTTTGGTTTTGAAATTACTTTTTCGGGTGGTTTTTGTATGATAGTTTCTTCTTTAATCTCTTTGACCTCTTCTTCAATTTGCTCATCTGGTTTTTCTTCTTCTGAACCAATTATTAGTATTAATGAACCCTCTGAAACCTTGTCACCAACTTTTAAATTAACTTTTTTAACACTACCTGAGTATGGGCTTGGGATCTCAACACTTGATT
This sequence comes from uncultured Pelagibacteraceae bacterium, assembly GCA_902611845.1. Taxonomy (GTDB): domain Bacteria; phylum Pseudomonadota; class Alphaproteobacteria; order Pelagibacterales; family Pelagibacteraceae; genus Pelagibacter. The sequence goes on from CACMAX010000002.1 coordinate 40,785, forward strand.
TATCGCTTTCTATTGTAATTATTGGATCATCTTTATTAATATTTGATCCTGCCTCTATTAATACCTCAATTACTTCAACATCTTTAAAATCACCAATGTTAGGAACTAATACTTCTTTCTCGCTCATTATAATTTTGTGGGCATAGGCTTATCTTTATCAATTTTATATTTTTTAATTGCATCTACCGCATGTTTAGAGGCAATTAATTGTTCATTAGATAAAATACTTAAGCCATATGCAACTATATGCTCTTTATCGACTTCAAAAAATTTTCTTAGATTTTTTCTTGTATCACTTCTACCAAATCCATCTGTACCCAATGAATAAAAGCTTTTATTTATGTATGGTCTAATTTGGTCAGAATTCATTCTCATGTAATCTGAAGCTGCTAAAATAGGACCTTCGGTTTTTCCAAGGCATTTTTCAACGTAAGAAATTTTTTTCTCTCCTCCTGGATTAAGCAAATTATACCTTTCTGTTTCAAGTCCATCTTTTCTTAATTCATTAAAACTAGTAACACTCCATACTTCACTATCAACTTGATATTCATTTTGTAAAATTTCTGCTGCTTCAATCATCTCTCTTAAAATTGTTCCTGAACCCAATAATTGAATCTTATTTTTTTTATTCTTGCTGAAATCTTTTATTTTATACATCCCTTTTAATATGCCTTCTTCACAATCTTTGGGCATCTCTGGATGAGAATAATTTTCATTCATTGTTGTAATATAGTAAAAAATATTTTCATGTTTTTCATGCATTCTTCTTAAACCTTCTTTAAAAATTGTAGCTAATTCATAATGAAAGGTTGGATCATAAGAAACACAATTTGGAATTGTTGATGCTAATAAATGACTGTGACCATCTTGGTGTTGAAGACCTTCTCCAGCCAAAGTTGTTCTTCCAGCTGTAGCTCCAATTAGAAATCCTCTTGTTTGACTATCACCAGCTGCCCACGCAAAATCGCCAGTTCTTTGAAAACCAAACATAGAATAAAAAAGATAAATTGGTATCATTTCTATATCATGATTTGAATACGATGTTCCTGCAGCTATCCATGATGCCATGGATCCAGCCTCATTTATTCCTTCCTCTAAAACTTGACCACTTTTCTCTTCCTTGTAAGAGCTTAATTGAGCTGAGTCCTCTGGCTCATATTTTTGACCTTCATGCGCATATATACCTATTTTTTGGAAAAACCCTTCCATACCAAATGTTCTTGCTTCATCAGGGATTATTGGAACAAGTCTTGGAGCAACATTTTTATCTCTTAGCAAATTCGTCAACATCCTAACAAGTGCCATAGTAGTTGACATTTCTTTTTCACCGGTTGATTTTTTCATAAAGTCAAAAATATCATTACTTGGTGTTTTGATTGGTTTCGAAAAAGACGATCTCTCAGGAATATATCCTCCTAAAGCCAATCTTCTTTTTTTTAAGTATTTTATTTCCTCTGAATTTTCATCAGGTCTAAAGTATTCTATATTTTTGACTTGTTCATCTGTTAATGGAACATCAAATCTATCTCTATAATATAGCAAATCATCTACACCTAATTTTTTTTGCTGATGGGTTGTATTTATACTTTCACCAGATTTTCCCATACCGTATCCTTTAATTGTTTTAGCTAATATGACTGTTGGTCTGTCTTTTGTATTAATAGCTTTATGATAAGCAGCATAAACTTTATGCGGGTCGTGACCGCCTCTATTTAATTTCCAAATATCGCTATCCGTATAACTTGCAACTAGATTTTTAAGTTCAGGGTATTTCCCAAAGAAGTTATCTCTAACATATAAACCCCCTTTTGCTTTAAAGGCTTGGTATTCTCCATCAACTGCTTCGTTCATTCTTTTTACAAGTAAACCTGATTTATCATTTGCGAGTAAAGGATCCCAATATGATCCCCAAATGACTTTTATTACATTCCATCCAGCTCCTCTAAAAATTCCTTCTAATTCTTGAATAATTTTACCATTGCCTCTTACTGGACCATCTAATCTTTGCAGGTTGCAGTTCACAACATAAATCAAGTTATCTAACTTTTCTCTTGCTGCTAAACCAATAGATCCTAGAGCTTCTGGCTCGTCTATTTCACCATCTCCTAAGAAAGACCAAACTTTTCTATTCTCATCTTTTATTAATTTTCTATTAATAAGATATTTCATAAATCTTGCCTGATAGGTTGCCATCATTGGTCCAAGACCCATGGAAACAGTTGGAAACTGCCAAAACTTAGGCATCAGCCATGGATGAGGATAAGATGACAAACCTCCTGGGTAAACTTCCTGTCTGAACCTATCTAATTGCTTCTCGTCAAGTCTTCCTTCCAAAAAAGCTCTAGCGTAAATACCTGGCGCTGAATGTCCTTGGAAATAAATTAAATCTCCACCAAATTTATTGCTTTTAGCTCTCCAAAAATGATTCATTCCTATATCATAAAGAGTTGCTGCTGAAGCGAATGTCCCAATGTGACCTCCTAATGAAGGATCTCTCATGTTTGCTCTGACAACCATCACTGCTGAATTCCATCGAATTAGTGCTCTGATTTTTCTTTCGATATTTTGATCGCCTGGAGATTTTATCTCTTCATCTGCTGGTATAGTGTTTATGTATGGTGTATTTTGGGTGTAAGGTATATTTGATCCCTCTTTATATGCCTGATCAATTAATTGTTTAATTAAAAAATGAGCTCTCTCAGGTCCTTCGGAATGTACTACAGCAGACAAAGATTCTAACCATTCTTTTGTCTCTTGAGGATCAATATCATTATTATTTTCAACTATTTCTAATCTTTCACTATGTTCTTCTACTTGTGTATTTTCTGCTTTGATCTCTTTATGTGCACTCGTATCTAATTCAGAATTATTATATCCATTAGAATTTTCTGCTTCAGCAATTATTTTTTCCGTTGCAGGTGGTATCTTTTCAATAGTTTCTTGTTTTTGCTGAGTTCCATTCTCAGAGGATAATGTTAGTATCAAATCTCCTTTAGAAACTTTATCACCAATCTTTATGTTAATGCTATCTACAACACCCTCAAAAGCAGATGGTACTTCAACACTTGATTTATCACTTTCTAAAGTTATTACAGGGTCATTTTTAGAGATTTTATCTCCTTCTTTTACAAGAATTTCTATGATTTCTACTTCTTCAAAATCTCCAATATCTGGAACTAGTAATTTTTCACTCATTTCGCTATTTGTATATATATATATTATTTACTTTTAATAGATGTATATTTTTGACCATTATTAAAATTTAGTAAAATTAATAATAAATGTTAAAAGAATAGATTATATTTAGCGCCTGTAGCTCAATTGGATAGAGCGCTTGGCTACGGACCAGGAGGTTCTGGGTTCGACTCCTAGCAGGCGCACCAAAAAGAAGGAAAAATGAAAATATCTTTGCAAAAATCTGTAATTTATTTTTTTGTGATAGTATTAATAATATTATTTTTAATAACTTTAATAATTTAATGAAAAAATTTAAACAAATTAGCGTTAAAAAAGGTTTCATGAGACACAATGGTGGTTTGCTACTAAGAGATATCTCAAAAACTAAATATGAATTTAAAACTAAAATAAAAAAAAACCATCTTAACAGAGCTGGCATAACACATGGTGGGTATATAGCATCGATCATAGATACCGGGTGTGGATCTGGAGCCCATAGAATTTCGGGTAATCAGCCTTGTGTAACTATAACACTTAATATCAACTTTATCGGACCTTCAACTATTGGTGATGAAATTTTTGGATATGTAAAAATTAAAAAAAAGACAAAAAGCATGGTTTTTTTAGAATGCTATTTAGAATGTAAAGGTAAAATAATTGCATCTGCTTCAGGTATTTGGAAAATACTTCAACGTAAGTTACCCCATGCAGGTCTAAGCTAAATTCTTCTTCTTATATTTAAATAACCAAAGATTGATAAAAGAATAAGAGCAATAGGATAAATTATTTCTTTGTTTGGTCTATTCTGATTTTCAATTTTAAATTCATTAATAATATCTCCCATATCTAAACCAGATTTTTTTGCAATTCCATTCCATTTTAAAGTATCAATTATGGTTTTATTATCTTCTACAACTAAGCTCATTCCATAATCATCTAAACTGAAATTTTCATCAAAACTATTTTTTTCAATTACAAATAATTTATATCTTTCGCCGTACTCTGTAAGTCTAGTAATTTTAATTCTTATCTCTTTATTATAATCAAACTGTTTTTTGTTTATTTCTTCAATACTTAAATAGTTATATTTTGGGTAAAATTTATTTAGAATAAATTCTGGAGATAATAATGATATTGAAATTATTAAAAAAATAATAATCTCATACCATCTCAGTTTATTTATAAACCATCCCTGAGTAGCAGAAGTAAATACTAAAATCCCAATCAATGAGGTTGCTATGACCATTAAGCCATGCCATATACTTTCAATACCAATTAATAATAACTCGCTGTTAAATAAGAATACAATAGGAAGTATTCCTGTTCTTAGACTATACCAAAATGCCTGGGCTCCTGTTCTTAATGGGTCTCCACCAGAAATTGCAGCAGCTGCGTAAGATGCTAAGCCAACTGGAGGTGTCACGTCTGCCATTAGACCAAAATAGAATACGAATAAATGAACCGCAATTAAAGGAAAAATAAATCCTGATGCATTTCCAACATCAACAAGAACTGTTGCCATTAGAGACGCTACAACAACATAGTTTGCCGTAGTTGGTAAACCCATACCCAGCAGTAAACACAAAATAATAGTCAAAAATAAAAGAATAATAACATTATCTTTTGCAATCGACTCGATTACAATTATTAAATTAGTGCTCAAACCTGTAGATCCAACTGCACCAACTATAATACCTGCTGTTGCAATTGCTATTCCGACACTAACCATATTCAAGGCGCCCTTTTCGAAACCAACAACAGTTTGGTTATACCAATATATTAAAGCATTCTTAAAATTCTTTTCTTTGAAAAATTTATTTAAAAGATTGACTATAATTAAAGTTATGGTTGCAAAAAAAATAGAGTAAGAAGCTGTAAGTCTCATATAAACTAGTAGATATATGAGAACGAATATTGGAACTAAAAAATGTATTCCTTCAAAAAATGTTTTTTTTAATTTTGGAATATCGTTTTCATCCATACCTTTTAAATTTAATTTAAGCGCTTCAAGGTGAGATATATAAAATAGCGCAATGTAAGAAATTATAGCTGGTAAAAAAGCATGTTTTACAACTTCAAAATATGTCACTCCAATAAAACTTGCCATCACAAAAGCAGCTGCTCCCATAACTGGAGGCATTATTTGACCATTAACTGATGAAGATACTTCGATTGCACCCGCTTTTTCTTTTGAAAAACCTGTCTTTTTCATAATTGGAATTGTAAATGTTCCAGTTGTAACTGTATTAGCAATTGATGATCCTGAGATTAATCCTGTCATACCAGATCCAAGAATAGCTGCTTTGGCAGGACCACCTCGCATTTTCCCAACCATTGCAAAAGCTAAATCTAAAAAATATTTGCCTCCTCCAGCAGTTTCTAAAAGTGCTCCAAAAAGTACAAAGAGAAAAATGAAATCAACAGAAACACCTATTGGGATTCCAAAAATTGCTTCTTGGTCAAACCATTGAAAACCAACTAAACGTTTTAATGATAATCCACCATGTGAAATTATATCTGGTGCATATTGCCCAAAATAAGAAAATAACAAGAAACAAACTGCTATAACAACTAAAGGAATACCTATTACTCTGCGTGTAGCCTCTAGAAGAATTAATATTCCAATTATTCCGAATATTAACTCAATTGGAATAGTAAAATTATCATAAAGATTTATTTTAAGTAATATTCCACCCCTATCTACTAATTGATCATAAAAAAAATAAATATATAAACAACAAACCGCACCTGTTATCGCAATTAATATATCTATAAAATTTACTTTTTTACCTCGTGCATATGGAAATATTAAAAAAGCTAACAAAAGTGCAAAACCAAGATGAATTGCTCTAGCAGGTAAACCTTTAAACATTCCAAAATTAAGCCAAAAAGGAAATGGAGAAGCATACCAAAGCTGAAATAAAGACCAAGTTATTGCAATAACTGCAACTAACTTTAAATGAAATCCTGATAGGTTTCTTGTAGGAGAAAGATCTTCTTTAATCTTATTTTCAATTTTTTTTTCTATGTCTGCTGACATTCAGCTTAATATATAAAAAAAAAGGCCCAATAGATATATTGGGCCTCAATTTTTTTTATATAGATTTAATTACATTAAACCAGCTTCTTTGTAGTATTTAACAGCTCCAGGATGAAGTGGTGCTGATAAACCATCAGCTATCATATTTTTTTTCTCTAAAGGAGCAAAAGCTGGGTGTTGTTTTCTAAAATCATCAAAATTTTCAAAAACAGCTTTTGTAACTTGGTAAACTAAATCTTCAGATACATCCACACTAGTTACTACCGTAGCTTTAACACCGAATGTAGTTACATCTTTTTTCTGTTTAGTATAAGTACCTTTTGGAATTGTTGCAGAAGCATAATAATCGGCTCCGCTTATAATTCCATTAATTACATCTCCTGTTAAATTGATTGGCATAGCTTTAGCTGCACATGTTGCTGCTTGTTCCATTGCCCCATTTGGAAAACCTACTGAATATCCAAACGCATCAATTTTACCATCACATAGAGCTTTTACTTGCTCTGAAGATGTTAGCTCAGTAACTGATTTAAAGAAACTGTTATCAACGCCCATAGCTTTCATTAATTCTTCCATTGTTCCTCTTTGACCAGAACCTGGGTTCCCAATGTTTACTACTTTTCCTTTAAGACCCATAAAATCTTTGACTTTTGCTTTTTTTCTAGCCCAGATTTGAAATGGCTCGTTATGTACTGAGAAAACAGCTCTTAAATTTTTGAATTGTTTTCCTTCCCATTTGCTTGATCCATTGTAAGCATGATATTGCCAGTCAGATTGTGCTACACCAAATTGAAACTCGCCATCTTTTATTTGTCCGATGTTATAATTTGAGCCTCCAGTTGAAGGAGCAGTGCATCTGTAAGCTTTATCTTTCATACCTTTTTTTCTACCATGCTCAGCACTAATCGCTGACTTGTGTAACATTTTACAAATGGCGTTTCCTGTCTGAAAGTAAACTCCAGTTGGTCCTCCTGTACCTATTGTAAAAAACTCTGCTGATTTTGCTATTGATCCAAATGAAAATATAGCAGCAAATATAATCAGAGAGCTTGATATTGTTGATAATATTTTTTTCATATACCCTCTCTAAAGTTTTAAAATCGAATCTAACTATTTATTACTTCGAGTGTCTAGTAAATTCATTGAATATAAGTATTGTTAATAAAGGAATTTTTAAACTGATTATTATTTTTCAACCCAAGATTTTAATTTATTTACTCCTTCAACAACCTTTGGGGCATACAATTTTATTAACTCATCATTAATATCTGTTTGTTCATCAATATTTTTCATGAATGTATCTCCATCAAAGTCTGTAAAACTTAAACGAACTATCATCCTTTTTTGATCAAATCCAAAATCACTTCCTGGAAGTAAAGCAACATTTAAATTAGTTAAAATTTCATCACATAAAATGGAAGAACTATCAAATTTTTTGTTCAAAAATTCTGGCAATAAATAAAAGCCTCCCATTGGTTTGTTCATAATAATATTATTAGATGATAAATTTTTATATACGTATTCTCCAACAGCTTTAAGAATTTTTTTTGATTTTAAAATATATTCTTCATGATTAGAATTAAATGCAGATATTGCAGCAAACTGGATTGGTGAACTTACTGCAGAAAATGTTTCACTTGCTAAAACTTTCATAGATTTAAGTAATTCAATTTTTTTCTTAGGTATTATAAAGTATCCAAGTCTCCATCCTCCAGCACCACACCACTTACTAAGTCCATTACTTATTATGACATCATCAGGGCAGTGTTCGAAAATAGAATTATAATTTTTATCAAATATTAATTCAGAATAAATTTCATCTGATAAAACTAAAATATTATATTTTTTTATTACAAAAGAAATTTCTTTTAAATTTTTGCATACTTGTCCTGATGGGTTATTTGGAGAATTAAGAAATAAAAGATATTTTTTATCTGCACTTTTTGAAATAATTTTTTCTATTTCTTGAGCTTTCGGGAACCAATTGTTTTCAGCAGATGTTTGAATCCAATGATATTTGTTATTAGCTATAATTGATTGTGGTTTATAAGATACCCAACTTGGAGCTGGTAACAAAACTTCACCTTCAAATGCTAAATGCATCAAGAACATTAATTCTTTGGTTCCAGGACCTACAATGACCTGATCTGATTTAAAATTGTAATTTTTCTTTTTTGACTCATATTTTGCGATTGAGTCTCTTAGTTTATCTAATCCTTGGATAGGTAAATAACTTTTCTGATGAGCATTTTTTTTTAATTCTTCAACAATAGTAATTGGAACTGGGAATGGTGATTGTCCAAATCCAAACTTAATAATATTTTTTCCTTCATTTTCGATAACTTTTGATTTTTCATTTATTTTTAGTGTTGCTGATAAATTAAGGCTTTTAATAGTATCTTTGATCATTACGATTTTAACTCAATAAGATTTTTATATTCATTTAAAGCAGATGGATTGGATAATGCCTCAATATTATTTATTTTGTTACCATCTATGACATTTTTAACAGCTACTTCTACAATTTTACCATTTTTAGTTCTTGGAATATCATTTACCGTAATAATTTTAGCAGGTACGTGCCTAGGAGAAGCCTCATATCTAATTGTTCTTTTTAGTTTCGAAATTAATTTTTCATCTAATTTATTATTTTTTGACAAGATTACAAAAAGTATTATTCTTACATCGTTATCCCAAGATTGACCTACTACAATAGACTCTTTTATTTCCTTAAATTTTTCTACAACAGAATAAATTTCAGCTGTACCAAGTCGAACACCGCCTGGGTTTAATGTTGCATCTGATCTTCCATAAATAATATAAGACCCATTATTCTTTCTTTCAGCATAATCTCCATGATGCCAAATATTTTTAAATTTTGAAAAATAAGCTTTTTTATATTTAACTTTTCCAGGATCATTCCAAAATTTTAAAGGCATCGATGGAAATGGGTTTCTACACACTAATTCTCCTTTTTTATTTAAAATTGATTTACCTTTTTCAGAAAATACCGCTGTATCCATGCCAAGACCATTATTTTGTATTTCACCGCTATTTACCTTTGAATAAATGTTTCCATTTACAAAACAGGAGACAATATCTGTTCCTCCAGAAATAGAGGCTAAATGAACATTTTTTTTTATATTTCTATAAATAAATTCAAAACCATCTTTAGAAAGTGGAGACCCTGTAGAACAAATAGTTTTTAAAGATTTAAGTTTAATTTTTTCTTTTACTTTAACATTCTGCTTAATAAGTTGATCAATATACTTTGCACTTATGCCAAATAAAGTAACTTTCTCTTTATTTGCAATTTTTAACAAAAGCTCTGTAGACTTATGCATAGGAAAGCCATCAAATAGCAATATTGATGCTTTAGATGCTAAGGCTGTAACAAGCCAATTCCACATCATCCACCCACAAGTTGTAAAATAAAATACGTTATCATTCGGTTTTATATTGCAATGTAATTGATGTTCTTTCAAATGTTGCAATAAAACTCCACCAGATCTATGGCAAATACATTTTGGTTTTCCTGTTGTGCCACTTGAGTATAAAATTGCCAATTCGTGGTCAAAATCAAACTTTTTTAATTTATTTCTGCTTATTTCAAGTTTTTTAATTTCATTAAAATAATAAATTTTTATATTTTTTATTTTTTTTAATTTTGTTAATTTTTTTCCAGGGTAATTTAAAACTAATACTGATTTTATACTTTTTATTTTTTTTAATATTTTAGGTAATCTTTCAATAATATTTATTTCTTTTCCGTTATAATAATATTTATCAGAAATAATTAATAATTTAGGTTTAATTTGGGAAAAACGTTCGATAACACCGGGAACGCCAAAATCGGGTGAGCACGAGCTCCAGATTGATCCTATAGCGCTAGCACTTATGAAACACTCAACAGTTTCTATCTGATTTGGAGTATATGCTGCTATCCTTTCCTTTTCAGAAATATTTATTTTTTTGTAAAATGTAATTATTTTTTTTACATCAATATTAAGCTCTCTCCAAGATTTTTGCTCTCTATATCCATTTTCACTAATAAATGTAATGGCTTTTTGATTTGAATTTTTTACTAAAAGATTTTCAGCATAGTTCAATTTTGAGTGAACAAAAAATTTACTATTTATAAGATCTTTTGTTAATTTAAATTTATTAGTTTTTGCTCCATTTATTTCAAAATAGTTCCAAATAGAATTCCAAAAATCTTTAGGGTTTTTTACACTCCAATCTAGTAACTTTTTATAATTTCCAGAAAAATTATATTTATAATTCTTTGAAACAAACTTCTCATATTTAAATAAATTCGAATTCTTTATAAGTGCTTTTGACGGTTCCCAAAGTTTTTTTGGCATTAAAAATTTATATTTATATTGTAAAATTTATGCTAACCTTAGTTGATAAAAATTGAAAATGAGAACTTTTTCCTATCTGATTCGGACTAGTTTTAGTCTATTTTTGTTCTTTTTGAGTAACAAAATATAGTAGGCCAAAAAAAGATCATACTAAAAGTTGATATGTCTAAAAATAAGATTACTGCAGTTCTTGGCCCTACAAATACTGGCAAGACTTTTTTAGCAATAGAGACAATGCTTTCTTTTGACACTGGAATGATAGGATTTCCCCTGAGACTTCTAGCGAGAGAAGTTTATGACAAAATAATTCAAAAAGTAGATGCTACCAAGGTAGCTCTTATTACAGGGGAAGAAAAAATTATACCACTTAATGCTAAGTATTTTCTATGTACTGTAGAATCAATGCCTGTAGATAAGGTTTTAGATTTCGTAGGCATTGATGAAATTCAAATGTGTTCTGATCATGAGCGAGGTCATATTTTTACAGATAGATTATTAAATCTAAGAGGTGAAAAATTAACAATGTTAATGGGTTCAAATACTATCAAAAATATTATTCAAAAACTTGATGAAGATATTGAATTTATAAATAAACAAAGATTATCAAAGCTTTCGTTCGGAGGACATAAAAAAATTTCAAGAATTGAGAGAAAAAGTGCAATTATAGCTTTTTCAACAGAAGAAGTTTATGCGATTGCAGAATTATTAAGAAGACAAAAAGGTGGTGCGGCAATTGTAATGGGATCTCTCAGTCCTAAAACTAGAAATGCTCAAGTAAATTTATATCAATCAGGGGACGTCGATTATCTGGTTGCGACTGATGCTATTGGAATGGGCATAAATATGGATTTAGATCATGTTTACTTCTCAAACTTGAAAAAGTTTGATGGAAAAAAAATAAGAAGATTAAAAATATCAGAAATTGGGCAAATTTCAGGAAGAGCTGGTCGATATTTAAATGATGGGAGTTTTGGCATTACAGGAGACTGTAGTGAAATTAACCCAGAAGAGATTGAATTTTTAGAAAATCACAACTTTCCAGAAATACAAAATATATTTTGGAGAAACTCAAATTTAAACTTTAATAATAAAGAAAAACTACTGAAATCATTAGAAGAAAAGCCTGATAAAGATTGGTTAAGAAGAATTGGAGAATGTGAGGATGAGAAAGTTTTAAAATATTTTTTAAAAGAAAATAATAACTCTATAGAAAATAATTCAAACATTTTAAAAATTCTATGGGAATGCTGTCAAATACCTGATTTTGTCAAGAAAACTTATGGTCATCATTTAGATGTTGTTGGCAAGGTATTTAATTTTTTAATAAAGGAAGAAAAAAAAGTACCAAATTATTATATGAAAAAACAGCTTTCTATGCTTGATAAACTTGAAGGAAATGTAGACTCGATTTCAAATAGAATTTCTAATGTCAGAACTTGGTCATATGTTTCAAACAAATCTAATTGGGTTGAGAACCAGGATTATTGGATTGAAAGAACTAAGAACTTAGAAGATAAATTATCTGATAGACTTCATGATGAATTAACTAAAACTTTCATTGATAAAAGAGCTAGTGTATTAGCAAAAGGACTTAAACAAGATATTGAACTGAAAACTGAAATTCTTGAAAAGGAAAAGGTATTAATTAATGGTCAATATATTGGAATTTTAAAAGGTTTAAAGTTGCAATTAGATTTAAAGGTCGATGCGTTAGATGCAGATATCAAATCCTTAAAAAAAGCTGCGAGACAAAATGTAGGTCCAGAAATAATTAATAGAATACAACAAATAATAGATACTGGACTTATAGAGCTAAAAGATAATTTTAAAATTTATTGGAGAAATGATCCTATAGCGAAACTAATTCCTGGATCTGATTACCTTAATCCAAAAATAGATTTAATAATTGATGAAATGATTGAAAATAACGATAGAAATAATTTAAACGATTATTTAAACCAATGGATAATAAAAAAAATTAAAACTGAACTTAATAGTTTAATTGAGTTAAAAAATATTAAGGAAGAAAACCCTGAGCTTAGAGCTTTAGCTTACAGACTTTACGAAAATAACGGTGTTATAAAAAGATCTGATATTTCTGATTACTTAAAAAAAATTAACCAAGATGATAGGAAAAAATTGAGAAAGCTGGGAGTTAAGTTTGGAAGATACCATATATTTCTATTTAAGTTATTCAAACCTAATTCTGTGTCTTTAAGAATATTATTATGGAAAAACTATAATAATGAATATTTAAATTTATCACCACCAACTTTTGGATTAAACTTTTTGAATAATATGAAATCTGCAAATAAAGATTTTATGTTACTTTGTGGCTTTGAAAAATTTGATGACATATACGTAAGAATAGATATACTTGAAAGACTATTCTTATTAATATTCAATTCAGAAAAAGATTACAAAAAAGAAATAAAAGTCATACCTGAAATGTTAAACTTACTTGGCTGTTCAAAAGAAAATTTTAATAAGCTTCTAAAAAAAATGAATTATAAAATTTATGAGAAAAAAAATGAGTTCTATATAAAATATATTCCTTTAAAAAAGAAAATTTTTAAAAAACATGACAAAAAGGACTATTCTAATAATCCTTTTAGTGTATTAAACGAATTAAACATAAAATAATGTTTAGCTTATTTAAAAAAGTGAAAGAGAATAAAGACGATGAGAGTCATTTATCTTTAACTAGTGTTGCCGCTCTTCTTATTCACTCAGCAAAAATAGATCAAAATTTTACTGAAAAAGAGAAAGATATAATTAAAAGGGCATTAATTGAAATGGGCGCTGATGAAAATAACTTAGATGAGATTATAAAAGAGGCAGAAATAAAAGAACAAAATTCAAATCAAATTTTAGAATTTACTAAAGAAGTAAAAAATAAAAATATTGATGAAAAAAAGATAGTTATAGAAGCATTGTGGAATATTATTTATTCGGATGAAAATGCTGATATGTATGAAGCCAACCTGATGAGACGATTATCTGGATTGTTATATCTTGATCCGAAGATTGTTGGCGATATAAAACAAAAAATTAAATCGAGCTTATGACATATCTAGTTAATGAAAAGTGTATAAAGTGTAAACACACTACATGTGTCGACGTATGTCCTGTTGATTGTTTCTATGAAGGAAAGAATATGCTTGTAATTAAACCGGATGAGTGTATAGATTGTGGCGTTTGTGAACCAGAGTGTCCTATTGATGCTATAGTTGCAGACACAGAGGCAGGAAGTGAAAAATGGTTAGAAGTTAATACAAAGTATTCAGAAATATGGCCAAATATTTCTAAAGCAAAAGAACCTCTACCAGATCACGAAAAATACAAAAATGAAGAAAATAAGTTTGATAAATACTTTGAAGAAAACATTTAAAACAAAAAAATCTAATAGTAAGAAAAAAAACTCTAAAACCTTAAATAAGGCAAATAAATCAAAAAAAACAATTAAAACGAAAAAAATAAAATCATCTCCCAAGCAAGCTAAATCAAAAGCAAAAAAACAAATTATTAAAAAGAGTATTAAAGCGAAACAAATAAAATCGGAAAATAAAGATAATTCTGAAACAGGTAATAACTTACTTCGTATTTCAAAAAGTAATGAACAAAAACCAGAAATTAAAAAAGTTAAAAAACAAGATACTGAAAAGAAAGAATATAAAGTTAAAGATTATGTTGTATATCCAAAACATGGAGTAGGACAAATAACCGAGTTTAAAAAACTGAATATTGGTGGAATTGATATAGAAGCTTATATTTTAAAATTTGAGAAAGATAAAGCTAGTGGAATGGTGCCAGTAAATAAACAATCACATCTAAGACCATTAGCAACAATCAACCAAGTAAATAAATGTATTAGTATCTTGAAAAGTAAACCAAAAATAAAAAGAAGTATGTGGAGTAGAAGAGCACAGGAGTATGAAGCAAAAATTTCATCAGGAAAAATTTATGAGTTAGCTGAAGTTGTAAGAGATTTGAATAAAGGCGATGACTTAATGGTTGATCAATCTTACAGTGAAAGGCAACTTTTTGAAAAAGCTTACGACAGAATACTTACAGAATTTCAAATTATATTAAATATTAGTTTGGAAGATACTCAAAAGAAGCTGGATAAAGCATTAAAAAGAAATCTTGAAAAGCAAGTTCAAAAAACTGAAGTTAAACCTCCCGAAGAAGAAATTTCAGACGAAATAGCTACATAAAAAAAACGCTCCTCACGCAAGCGCCATGAGAAGCGTTATTTAATAAAAAGAATACTAAACTATTTTCTTCTTCTCTTCTTAGCTTTTTTCTTAGCTTTTTTCTTAGTTTTCTTTTTAGCAGCTTTTTTTCTTCTTTTAGCCATCTTTAGCTCCCTTTTTTATTACGAATCTTTTTGATTCGTTTAATTACCTTTTTGTAATTTTTTTGAATAGTTATGTCAATTACATAATTTTTTGTATTTTTTATTTTTTTTTTTAAAAAATAAAAAAAATTAAAAATTAAAAAAAGTTAAGTAAAATAGGGATTATTAAACAAATTTTTTAAATTAATTATAAAGATTTTCAAAATTATTTTTATATTTATTTATAATTTTATATCTTTTTAATTTTAATGTTGGAGTTAACATTCCATTTTCAATTGAAAATTTTTCATTTATTAAAAAAAACTTTTTAATATTTTCTACTTTTGAAAGATTATTATTTAAATTATTTATTGCATGATTGATTTCCTCATTTGTAATATTAGTAAATTCATCATTTAATACTAATAATGCTACCAAATAAGGTTTGTTATCTCCATACACTATTGCTTGATCAATAAATTCTAGATTTACTAATTCATTTTCAATTTTTAGTGGAGAAATATTATCTCCTCCAGGAGTAATGATAATATCTTTTTTTCTATCAGTAATTTTTAGAAAATTATTTTCAAATACTCCAATATCCCCTGTATGAAGCCAGCCATCTATTAAGACTTTTTCTGTTTCTTCTTTATTATTCCAATAACCTAACATTACATTTTCACCTTTTACTAAAATTTCTCCATCTTCGGCTATTTTTACCTCATTTCCCTTAAAAGGTGGGCCAACGGTATCTATTCTAATATCATCTATTGGATTACAACTTACAACTGGAGAGGTTTCTGTTAAGCCATAACCTTGTAGAGTTGGTAAACCAATAGCATTAAGAAAATATCCAACTTCTTTATCTAATGCACCTCCACCGGAGACAAATGTTTTAAGGGATCCACCAAATTGTGATTTTATTTTTTTTCTTACCAATTTCTCTAAGATACTATCTTGTATTTTTTCAAAAATAGTTAAATTTTCTTTTTTTATTTTTTTTAGACCTAATTCTAACATTTTAAATATTAATTTTTTTTTCAATCCTGTAGCTTTTTTAAAACTCGCATTAATTTTTTGAAAAAGATTTTGATAAAATCTTGGAACAGCAGTCATAATTTCTGGCGAGCAATCACCCATATTTTTAACTAATTTGTCAATGCTCTCTGCATAAAAAATTCTAGCTGCTACAGTAATTTGCACAAATTGAACAGTGTGCTCGTAAGAATGTGAAAGTGGAAGCCATGTTAGGAACCTTGGCTGTTCTTCAGATAATAATGGTTTTAGAATATCTATTGCACCCTCACAATTATTTATAATGCCCCCATGACTTAAAATTACTCCTTTTGGATTTCCTTGAGTACCTGAAGTGTAAATTATACAAGACGGATCTTTTCTTAAGGCTAAGGATTTGTGAAGTGGTATTTTTTTTTTAAAATTATTTCGGATTAATTCTTCTAAATTAATATATTCAATTTCTACATTTGGTAATTTTTCAAAAGAAAATATTTTTTTTATAAATTTTTTGTCTTTAATAATGTTTTTTAATTTATTGAATTGTTCAATGTTTGAGACAAAAATTATACTGGGAGTACAATCATTGAGAATATAATTATAGTCATTTTCTGCATAAGTTGTGTAAGCTGGAACAGTTATCCCATCTGATAACATAATAGACAAGTCTGTAATAAACCATTCAGGTCTATTTTCAGAAATTAACAAACATCTATCACCTTTTGATATTACTTTTCTTAATTCATTAGAAACCAAATTAATAAAATCGTGGGTTTCTTGCCAAGAATAATTTTTTCTTTTATCGCCTAATGTTGATAATAAAATTTTATCTTTATCAGTTTGTTTATTAAATTTATCAAAAAATAATTCAGTTAAATTATTAATTTGTTTTAATTTCATATATTTTGTGGTGGGCAAAGAGAGAATCGAACTCTCACAGTATTGCTACTATTGGATTTTGAGTCCAACGCGTCTACCAGTTCCGCCATTCGCCCATATATTTTTGGTTTCATAGAATATAAATAATAGTATTAAAACACTATTTATATTAAAAGAAAATATGTTTAAGGAACTATTTAATAAAACAATTAAACTTGCAGGACATAAAAATTCAAAAAAAATTTTAGGGTTTATATCTTTTATTGAAAGTTTCATATTTCCTATTCCACCAGATGTTCTTATTATTCCAATGACTATTGCCGACAGACAAAGATGGATAAAAATAGCAATTATTGCTACTACTGGATCCGTCTTAGGTGCATGTTTAGGATATTTCATAGGATATGTTTTTTTCAATGAGATTGGAATTAAAATTTTTGAGCTTTACGGTGTAGACGATACTTCATTTTTAAAAGATAAAATTTCATCAGATGGAGGGATTTTTGCATGGGCAACGTTACTAGCTATAGCAGGATTTACACCTATCCCATTTAAATTGCTAACAATAACTAGCGGGTTTGTTCAATTTAATATTGTTTACTTTGTAATTGTCTCCTTGCTAACAAGAGGATCCAGATTTTTTATAATAGCCTTTTTGGTTGGAAATTTTGGTTCAGCTATGAAAGCAATAATCGAAAAAAAACTTCTTAAAGTTTCAATTATAATTTCAATTGTATTAGTAGTTTTTGCTTTTTTAATTTATAAATTTTTACAAGACTTTACAAACTAGGATGAATTTTATTTTTAAAAGAAAAAATATTTATTTATTAATTTTTATATACTCAATTATTGCCATATTATCTGCGATCTATATTGAAAAAGTTTTGGGGTATTTGCCATGTAAATTATGTATTTATCAAAGAATTCCTTTTTTAGTAGCAATCTTCATTTGTTTTTTAGGATATAATTATTTTAAATCTGATAGAATATTAATTGCTTTGATTATAACTTTTACTTTAAGTACCGCTCTATCTGGTTATCATTTTGGTATAGAAAATGGCTTTTTTAAGGAATATGCTGGTTGCACAAACGCAAATATAGATATTACAAATAAAGAAAAAATAATTGAGAATCTTGGAATGGTAAAAAATTGTAAAGATGTGGAGTTCACTATTTTAGGGATCTCTTTATCTGGATTGAATTTTTTAACATCTTTACTAATTGTATTATTTTCGCTAAGAGCTCTTGTTTATGAAAAAAACTAATAAAAAAAAATTAGAAGAATTTATTAGAGTTGATCATGCAGGTGAAAGAGGTGCAATTAAAATATATGAAGGTCAACTTTTAGCACTGAAAACATTAAAAAAGGATCCTAAACTATTAAAATTAGTGGAAGAAATGAGAGAACATGAGCAAGAACATAGTGATTATTTTGAAAATGAAATCAGAGAAAGAAATATAAAACCAACTAAATTTTTACCACTATGGGATTTATTGGGAGTAGGTTTAGGTTTCGGCTCAACAATTTTAGGAAAAAAGGCAGCAATGCTTTGCACAGCCTCCGTTGAGGAAGTAATTGATAAACATTACCAAAGTCAAATAGATCAATTACAAGATGATGAGAAAAAACTTAGAGAAAAAATTAAGAAATTTAGAGCTGATGAATTGGAACATAAAGATATTGCGTATGAGCACGGCGCAACAAAAAAAGGATTATATTCAGTAATGGATAAAATTATTAAAACTGGCTCAAAAATTGCTATAAATATCTCTGAAAAAATTTAACTAGGATCTAATTCCACATCCCAATATAAATAATCCATCCAACTGCTGTGTAAAAAATTAGGAGGAAAATTCTTCCCATTTCTATGAAGATCTTCTGTTGTTGGTTGAAAAGGCCATTGATTTAACTTCATTCCAGAATTTTTTAGCAGTCTTCCACCTTTTTTTACATTACATGCTGAGCAAGCAGTAACAACGTTTTCCCAATCAGTTTTCCCACCTTTTGATCTTGGAAGAAGATGATCAAAAGTTAGCTCATCATTACTTCCACAATATTGGCAACTAAACTTATCTCGTAGAAAAACATTAAATCTTGTGAAATTTGGATTTGAACGAGGCTTTATAAAAGATTTTAATGCAATAACACTCGGTAACTGCATAGAGAATGATGGGCTTCTTATCATTCTATCATAATGACTTACAATTGAGACTCTATCTAAAAATACAGATTTAATAGCGTCTTGCCATGACCATAATGATAAAGGATAATAACTCAATGGTCTATAATCTGCGTTAAGAACTAGAGCCGGACATTTTTCGAGTGAAAGGTTCTCGTTGATCATCAAAGTCATAATTATTTAATATATTATATGTTATTATTAATCAATGTAACAAAAAAGTTAATTCTCTTTAAATATCAAAATTATCTTTGATAAATTTTAATGCATTACTTGAAGCTTCAACTGGTATATGATGGTCGCAGTCTTTGATCATTAAAGTTTCTATACTAATATTATTGCGTGTAAAAAAATCTTTTGCTTCCAATAAATTGTAGGGTGGAACTATTTCATCTTTTTCACCATGAATTAACAAAGTTTTTGTTTTAGAAATTAATCTTAAACTAAGATCCTCTTTATCTATAATCTTTCCAGAAAATCCAACAATACAATTAAAGGGATCATTAGAAGTTAAGCCCAAGTTTATTGACATCATGCAACCCTGACTAAATCCAGATAAACATATCTTTGAATTTTCTAAATTATATTCTGCTTTAACTTCTTCAATGTATTTTCTTAATTTATCTTCAGCTTTTTTTACTTCATTTAAAATATAATTTTTATCATTTGTTTCTAGATCAAACCATTGATAACCAATTGGATTAATTTTACACGGTTCATGTCCATTCGGACATAAGAATACTGTATTGGTTAAAAACCTTTTCCAATTCAGAGTTAACATACTTATATCTTTTCCATCTCCACCATATCCATGAAGTAAAATTACTGCATTTTTGATGTCAGACCCAATTTCAGGTTTTATAATTGTTGATTCAAGGCAAAATGTCATAGATAAGTAATTATGTTTTTTTATTTTAAAAAGAAACTAAAATCAAAGTATGATTTCTGAAATATTTGTTAAAATTGCAGCGATTGTTTTGCTTGCAGCTGTAGCTATTGTCTTAATTCTTGGTATTAGAACACTTTTTAAAGGAGATGGTGATAAAAAAACATCAAACAAATTAATGCAGCTAAGAGTTTTACTACAATTTGTTGCTATAATTGTGCTTGTAGCATTAGCTTACTTTTATAAGAATTAATTTAATTCATTTAACCAATTTAAAAATTCATCACTGTTAAAATCTATTGAGCCAACAATTCTTGCAAACTCATAACCATCTTTGTCAATGAATATTGTTGTGGGTATTCCTCTTAATTTTAAATTTTTTGCAATTCCAGCACCATCACCAACAAAAACTTGTAATTCTTTTATGAGCAGGTCATCAAAAAACTTCTTAGATTTACTAATATTTTCTCCACCTATGTTTATTGGGATAATCTTTATTTTTTTTTCATCATTATTTATTTGAAGGTTGTTTAAAGATGGCATTTCCTCTTTACAAGGAGCACACCATGTTGCCCAAAAATTCAAAATAATTAATTCGGATTTAAAATCTTTCAAATTAACTTTATTTCCAGCCTCATTTAAAAAGTCAAAAAACTTAATTTTTTGTTTTTCCTCATAAATTATTAGATTTTTTATATTTGGCGCTTCTATTGAATATGAAGAGCTAAATGATATGAAGTAAAGAAATATTATTTTAATGGATATAAATATAAATTTCATAGATTTGTAATTGAATAACATGAGTAAAAATAAAAACAATAAACCAATTTGGGGTACAAGAATTAAGAAAAATGCCTCAACTTTATTTAAAAAAGTTGGTGGTTCATTACCAGTAGATAAAAGACTATTTAAAGAAGATATCGAAGGATCAATTGCCCATGTCGAAATGCTTCACAAACAGAAAATTATAAATTTCAGAATAAAGAATAAAATAATCTGGGGATTAAAAAGAATTAAAAATGAAATTGTAAAGAAAAAATTCAATTTTGATTATGATTTAGAGGATATTCATATGAATATAGAAAACAGATTATTTGAACTAATTGGTGATGATGCTGGATATGTTCATACTGCTAGATCTAGAAATGATCAGGTAATTACCGATCTTAAATTATGGTTAAAAGAAACAACAAAAAAAATAATAATTTTATTAGATAATACAAATTCAAATATTCTAAATCTTGCACAAAAAAATATTAGAACAATTATGCCAGGATTTACACATTTAAAAAATGCACAACCATTATCTTTAGCACATTATCTACTAGCATATGTTGAAATGTTTAAGAGAGATAAGAAAAAATTTAAGAATAATTTAGAATTTTTAGATGAAAATCCTTTAGGTGTAGGTGCTTTATCTGGCACTTCTTTTAAAATTGACAGAAATTATACTACAAAAAAACTTAAATTTAAAAAACCAACAAACAATTCTGTAGATACTGTATCTGATAGAGATTTTGTTTTAGACTTTTTGTATTCTTCTCTAGCTTGCTCTTTACACATTTCTAGAATTGCCGAAGAACTCATAATTTGGAATTCTGATGCCTTTAACATGATAACTTTAAACGATAAATTAGTGACTGGTTCTTCAATAATGCCACAAAAAAAGAATCCTGATCCATTGGAATATTTGAGAGGTAAAACCGGAATATTTATTGGAAATATCAATTCTATGATTTCAATATTAAAGGGCTTACCTTTATCATATTTTAAAGATTTACAGGATGACAAAGAAATTGTTTTTAAAACTAATGATCAATTAAAAATATCACTGTCATTGTTGAATGATGTATTAAGAAATTTAATAATAAACAAAAAAAGTATGCTTTCCCTTGCAGAAAAAGGATTTACTACAGCTACAGATTTATCTGATTACATTGTAAGAGAACTTGGATACCCATTTAGAAAGGCATACATACAAACAGCAAAAATAATTAATTTAGCTGAAAAAAAAAACAAAAAACTTCACGAACTAGAACTGAAAGAAATAAATCAAATTGAGCCAAAACTTACAATAAATGTCTATAAAATACTAAATCTAGAAAATTCAATTAATTCAAAAAAATCTTTTGGCGGAACTTCTTTTGAGAACGTTAAGAAAATGATAAAAAAAGCAAAAAATGAGTAAAAAAATTTTAATTATTATACTTTGTTTATATTTTGTAGTTGCTTGCGGGCGTAAAGGTGATCCAGAATATAAATCTGAATTAAATAATAACATTCAAAAAGTATTATGAAATATATAAACAATAAATTTTTTATTGAAGGAAAAAATATTAAGAGTCTAGCAAAAAAATTTAATACACCTCTATACTGCTACTCATATAAAAATTTAAGAGAAAATATAGAGAATTTTAAAAAAGCTTTTAAAGAAATTAGACCTTTGATTTGTTTTTCTGTAAAATCTAATTCTAATATTTCATTATTAAAAGAAATAAAAAAACTTGGACTTGGAGCAGATGTAGTTTCAAAGGGCGAGTTATATGCATCACTTAAAGCTGGTATTAATAAAAACAAGATAGTTTTCTCTGGAGTTGGTAAAACAAAAGATGAAATAGAGTACGCAATTAAACAAGAAATACTTTTAATAAATTCCGAGTCTTTGAGTGAAGTTTTGGCAATTGAAAAGGCTGCAAAAAAATTAAATAAAGTTGTTAGTATAGGGCTTAGATTAAATCCAGATACAGATGCAGGAACACTAAAACAAATTTCTACTGGTAAAAGTGAAAATAAATTTGGTGTAGATAAAAAGACATTTGTAAAAATTATTAATTTGATGAAAGATTCAGAATTTTTAAACATTAAATGTTTAAGTGTTCACATTGGTAGTCAAATCTTAAATCACAAGCCCTATGAAAAAATGTTGAATGTACTTGATAAACTTTTAAGAAATCTGGATTACAAATTTGATTTTATTGACTTAGGTGGTGGGATGGGAATTAATTATGACGATAAAACAAAAAAACTTAATTATTTAAAATATAAAAAATCAATAATTAAATTTAAAAATAAATACAATTGTAAAATAATTTTTGAACCTGGAAGATCTATAATTGGAAATGTTGGAATACTTGCAACTAAAGTAATTTATTTAAAACGTAATAAGACAAAAACATTTGTGATATTGGATGCAGCAATGAATGATTTGATAAGACCAGCTTTGTATAATGCGAAACATAGAATAGTTCCGTTCCTAAGAAATAAGTCGCAATCAAAAAAAATTTTAGAATTTGTTGGCCCAGTATGCGAAACAACTGATAAATTTTTAACAGAAAGAAAATTTCAGAATATAAAAGAAAATGATATTATGATTATTTGCGATACAGGCGCATATGGTTATTCATTATCATCTAATTATAATCTTAGATTAAGGCCTGCTGAAATTTTGATTAAAGGAAATAAAGTACAGATTATTAGAAAAAGACAAAAAATAACAGATATAATCTAACTTTAAGTTTGTAATGAGAAGCATCCTATTTAAAAGCGTATTTTTTTCTGGATTAGTATCCATATGCATTATTTTTCTCCCGTCATTAATATTACCAAAGAAAATTGCTCTTTTTGGAGGTAAGCTTTTTGGTTACTGGTCCTCATTCTGTTTAAAAATTTTTTACTCAACAAGCATAGTAATTAAAGGTAAAGAAAATATAATTAATGATGAGAATTATATTATTGCATGTTCTCATCAATCAATGTTTGAAACTTTTTTTTTACAAACAATATTTAACTCACCGATTTTTATTCTTAAAAAAGAATTATTAAATATACCAATATTTGGTTGGTATTTAAGAAAGATAGATTCTATTTCTGTTAATAGAAACAAAGTTTCTAAAGAAAATCTTAATTTTACCGAAAAAATTAAACAAGCTATGGAGAAAACAAAAAGGCCTGTAATAGTTTTTCCCCAAGCTACTCGCGTTCTACCAGATGAAATTATTCCTTTTAAAAAGGGAGTTGGAAGAATTTACAGAGAATTAAATGTAAAATGTCAACCCGTCGCTATTGACTCTGGAAGGGTATGGCCAAAATCTGGAAAGATGATACCAAATAAAACAATTACTATTTCTATTTTAAAACCTATTAATACAGGTATAGAGGAAACTGAATTTTTAAAATTGTTGCAAAAAGAAATTTATTCCGAGCTTGGTCTTGCTTTTAACCCTTCATAGGCATTACAACGTAAATACTGTCAAAATCTGCAGGATCTTTTATTAAAGCTGGAGATCCAGTATCTTTCAAATATATTTCAATGTAATCACCATTTAGTTGAGATGCTATATCAAGCAAATATCTAGAATTAAAACTTATATCTAAATCTGACTCAAATTTCACGGATAGGCTCTCTTTGCCGTCACCACTGTTAGTATTATTGACGGATAAATCTAAATTATCTTTAGTCAAATTAAATTTTACACCGTCTTTTTTATCTAGAGAAACTGATGCTACTCTATCTACAGAGTTTAAAAAAGATTTTAAATCAATTTCTAATTTTTTTTGATTTTCTCTAGGGATAACTTGAATATAATTAGGGAATTTTCCGTCAATTAATTTTGATATTAAAATACTATTATTAAGTTCAAATTTAATTTTAGATTTAATATTTGAGACTTTAACCTCACCATCATAATCTTCTAAAAGGGAGCATAATTGAAATATAGTTTTTTTTGGAAGTATTATTGGTTCAAATTCAATTTTATTTTTTAGTCTTACTTTTGAAATAGACATTCTGTGGCTGTCTGTTGCGGCTGCAGTTAAAAAATTCTTATCATCTATTTGGGTCTGATGGAAAAAAATACCACTAAGATAATGCCTTGTTTCATCATTCGAAATCGAGAATTTACATTTGTTTAAAAGTTTTAATAAATCTTTTGAATTTATAGTAAATTCATTTTCATTAAAATTTTCATCTGTAATCGGAAATTCAGATGCATTAATTGAATTTAAATTGAATAAAGATTTGTTCGACTCTAATTGCAATTTACTCTCTCCAGTGTTTTCAAAATTTATCTGACTACCAGAGGGTATTTTTCTTACAATATCAAACATAATTGACGAAGAAGTGGTTGTTTTGCCCTCATCAAAAATTTTAATATTTGAGATTTCATTTACAAAAATTAAATCTAAATCTGTTGCTGTAATTTTTAATTTTGAATTTACTGCTTCTATCAAAATATTTGAAAGAATAGGTAAAGTGCTTCTTTTTTCTATTACACCCTGACAGTAACCTAAAGATTTTTGCAAATCTTGTTGATTAACACTAAATTTCATTTTCTTGTTTGTATAATATTTTATTCTTTAGGCTATCAATGCTTAAATTCAATTCATTATCTTCTTTTCTTAATTTTTCTATTGTTTTAACTGAATGAATAACGGTTGTGTGGTCTCTATTAGCAAATGATCGACCTATCTCTGGTAAGGATTTAGATGTCAACATTTTCGCTAAATAAATAGCAGTTTGTCTTGGTCTTACAAGATATCTTGACCTTCTTGGAGAAAGCATTTCATTTTTACTTATTTTAAAATATTTACAAACTATCGTTTGAATATTATCTATATCGACTTTATTTTTAGTTAAATTTAAGAGATCTTTTAATATTACTTTTACCTCTGACATCGAAGGAGTTTTTCCATAAATTCTTGAGAAAGATACTATTCTATTAAATGCACCTACAAGTTCTCTAATACTAGTATTAACTTCTGTGCTAATAAATTTTATAATTTCGTCACTAATTTTAATATTATTTGGATCATGAATTTTGAGATCATCATTTTTAGATTTTATTATATTGTATCGTAATTCAAAATCAGCATTTTGGATATCAACTACTAGTCCTCCTGAAAATCTAGATTTAATTCTTTCTTGTATTCTGGTTAATTTATTTGGTGGTCTATCTGCTGATACGATAATTTGAGAACCTTTCTCTAACAAAACATTAAATGTATGAAAAAACTCTTCTTGCATAGCTTCTTTTCCATTCATAAATTGAATATCATCTATCAAAAATATATCGGTATTTCTAAAATACTCTTTAAACTTGACCATGTCATTGGATTTTATTGATTTAACAAATTGATACATAAATCTTTCAGCTGAAATAAACATCACTTTATTTTTTTCTTTTAAACTTAAACCAATTGCATTTAATAAATGTGTCTTACCCATTCCAACTCCTCCATAAATATATAGGGGGTTATAGTGAGCTATTTGCTCTGAGACTTTTTTTGCAGCTTCAAAAGCTAGTTTATTACTTTTCCCTAGCAAGAAATTTTCAAAGTTTTTATTTGGATCAATTCGATTATATTGAAGGTATGAATCTTTAATAAATGAAACCTTTTCATTAGGAGATGAATTATCTTGTTTTATTTCATCACTATTTTTGTTCTTTATATTCTCGTTAATCACAAATTCTATTCTGGAAATATCTTTTTTATATAATTTAATTATTTGTAATATTTGATCTAAATATCTTGAGGTTATCCAGTCTCTAATAAATCTTGTCGAAACGGATAACAAAACATAATTTTTAAACTCATCAACTAAATCAATTTTTTTTAACCAACTATCATAAATCTCAGAACCAAACTTATTTTTCATTTCATTTTGTAATAATTTCCAATCAATCTTATTAATATTGTCTGATTTAATGTTAGTGAGATTATTTTTCATGAGAGTCTGTTAAACTCCTATTCATAATTCAATGCAATAAATTTATTTTTATTTTCAAAAAAAAATAAAATTTACAATTGTATAAATTAATAATTGAATCTCTTTTTAGGGACTTAAAATTAGTAATCTTAAATTTACTTTTTTATTTTTTTTTTTATGTTGGGACTAAAATATTAAAAGATTCTTTTTTTAATTGAAAAAATAATCTCTAGGGTTGTAATTTCTTAAAGTAAACTAAAAGTTGTTATAAGGAATTTATTTTTTTTGTTATTCTAGAAATATTTCTTGACGCGTTTTGCTTTTTTATCACCCCTGTCTTTGCTATTTTCATCAATTCAGAGTTTAATTTTGGCAAGAAAGCTAAAGCTTCTTTTTTGTCCTTTTTATCAATAATTAAATTCATTTTTTTTATTGCAGATCTAAACCTGCTTTTTCTAGACTTATTTACCGTTGTTTGACGTGATATACGTCTTATTCGTTTAATAGCTGATTTAGTGTTTGCCATAAGCGCGATTGTATATAACGAGAAATTTATACGGTCAATATAATAATTTTTTATTTTTGACAAATATTACAAAAAAATGTTGATCTATTAGTGATAAATTTTTTTTTTATTGTCCCTTTACATCCTGGTGAAAGACAACTCTTATTTTCTCTATTGTATACTTTAAAGTTATCTTGGAAAGATCCATTTTTACCAACTATATTTTTAAAATCTCTAATACTAGACCCTCCTTTTTTTATCGCTAAATTTAAAATTTTTCTAGAATATTTAATAATTTTAATACAATCGTTTTCACTTAAAGATTTTGCTTTTTTTTTTGGATTTATTCTAGAGCTGAATAAAATTTCACTTGCATAAATATTCCCCAAACCTGAAACAAACTTTTGATCTAAGAGAAAATTTTTTATATTCTTTTTCTTTTTATAAAAATATTTTTTTAAGTAGTTGAGATTAAATTTTGAAGAAAAAGGCTCAGGACCATAGTTATTTATAAAATTTTCTAAATTATTCTTATTTTCAAATAATTTGAAATAACCAAATCTTCTGGGATCATTATATATAATTTTTATGTTATCAAATTCCAAAAATACATGGTTATGTTTTTTTGGCAAATAAGGACTATGATAAAAACTTGCATTTGTTTTTTGATTTAAAATATTTTTTCTTAAGAGATGTATAGTGCCAGACATTCCAAGATGAATTAAGCAAAATTTTTCATCATTTAAAACTAGTATGATATATTTTGAAAACCTCTTAACTTTTTTTATTGATTTTGATTGAAGTCTTGTTTCAAAACCTTTTTTTATTTTGTACCTTAAATTCCTATTCTTTATACTTACTTTTTTTATTTTTTTTCCTGTTATTGTTCTACTTAGTGACTCTTTAACAACTTCTACTTCTGGCAATTCTGGCATTTATTATTATATTAATTAATATTATTTATTTTATGCAACAATATCTTCAAAATAAAAAAGGTCTAGTCCAAGGTGTGTTTGATAAAGTTTATGATAAATACGACATCATGAATGATTTGATGTCACTTGGAGTTCATAGAATATGGAAAAGAAATTTAATAAATTGGATGAACCCAGGTAAAAATAAAATTCTAGCAGATGTTGCATGTGGCACAGGTGATATAGCAAAACTTTTTATAGATAATAGTTTAAATAAAAATATAGAATTATTTTGTATTGATCCCAATGAAGGAATGATGAAAAAGGGAAAAAATAGACTATCAAATTACAAAAATATCAAGTGGATTAAGG
Source organism: uncultured Pelagibacteraceae bacterium (assembly GCA_902611845.1). Lineage (GTDB taxonomy): Bacteria > Pseudomonadota > Alphaproteobacteria > Pelagibacterales > Pelagibacteraceae > Pelagibacter. Next base: position 69,161 of record CACMAX010000002.1, read on the forward strand.
GGTCGGCAGAGAAATTACCTTTAAAATCTAATTCATGCGATTATTACACAATCAGTTTTGGTTTAAGAAATACAAAAAATATTAATAAATCCTTAAGTGAAGCGTACAGAGTTTTAAAATCAGGAGGTAGATTTTTTTGTTTAGAATTTTCAAAAATTCAAAATTTAAACTTAGATTTAGTCTATAAAAGATACTCTAAATTAATTCCAGAAATAGGAAAATTTGTGGTTGGTGAAAAAGAGCCTTATGAATATCTAATAAAAAGTATCCAAGAATTTGTTAATCAAGAGGAATTAAAGGGTTTAATGGAGAAAAATAATTTTATTAAATGTGAGTATAGAAACTTTTCTGGTGGAATAGTAGCTATTCATTCAGGTTGGAAAATATGATTAAAAAATTATACATACTTTTTAAGCTTGGAAGGAAATTAGCAAAATCTGACGCTTTAAGTATATTCACAAAGTTTCATAATCCACCGATTGGAATAAAAATTTTATTTTATTTGTTGTCTTTATCATTTTCAAAAAAAGATAATTCTTTTTTAAATGAAACCGAAGGTGAAAGATTATCAAACTCCTTGCAATCTATGGGTACAACATTCATTAAATTAGGTCAATTTCTAGCAACTAGACCAGATATAATTGGAGAAAGGTTATCAAAGCAACTAGAGAGTTTACAAGATCGTTTGCCTCCCTTTGAATTATCTAAAGCTAAAGAAATAATCAAAAAAGATCTAGGGGAAGATAATTTTAATTCAATTATAAATCTATCTGCACCAGTGGCAGCAGCATCTATAGCTCAAGTTCATAAAGCGCAAATAAATGATAATGGCATAATTAAAGATGTGGCTATAAAAATTTTACGACCAAATATAAAAAAAATATTCAACGAAGAAATTGATGCTTTGATGCTTTTTGCTTTTTTAACTGAGTCAATTATCAAAAAGACAAAAAGACTTAAATTAGTTGAGGTTGTTTATTTGCTAAAAGAAATAACCAATTTAGAAATGGATTTAAGATTTGAAGCCGCTGCAGCTAATGAGTATTCTGAAAACACTAAGAATGACAGTGGATTTCAAGTCCCTAGAATTTATTGGAATTTTACAAGTGAGAATGTAATGACTTTAGACTGGGTTGAAGGTGTCTCTATAAGAGAAACAGAAGAGTTAAAAAAAAGAAATATAGATACCAAAAAAATTGCATCAGATATTATTCAACATTTTCTAAGACATGCTGTTAGAGATGGTTTTTTTCATGCAGATATGCATCAAGGTAACATTTTTATAAACAATAGCGGTCAAATAGTTCCTATCGATTTTGGCATAATGGGAAGACTCGATGATTTGAGTAAAAAATTTCTTGCTGAGATTTTATATGGATTTATTAAACGAGATTATAAAAAAGTTGCTGAAGTTCATTTGGCTGCAGGGTTAGTTCCAAAAGAAGTGCCTGTTGATGATCTCGCCCAAGCACTAAGATCAATAGGGGAGCCAATATTTGGTCAGTCAATTAAAGATATATCTGGTGGTAAACTACTCAAACAACTTTTTGATGTGACAGAAAAATTTAATATGCAAACTCAACCACAGTTGCTCATGCTACAGAAAACCATGGTAGTAGTTGAAGGTGTTGCAAGAAGATTAAATCCAGAGACAAACATTTGGGAAACGTCAAGACCTGTTCTTGAAAAATGGCTTAAAGAAACAAAAGATCCTATAACAACATTAAATGAAACTCTAAAAAATTCTGCAGAAGTTATAAAAAGATTACCAGAAATGCCGCAAATAATGGATAAAGCAAACCAAGCATTAACATTTCTTGCAAGCGGACAAATTCCACAAAATACTAATACGTATAATGATCTAAATACAAAAAAAAATGAAATGGTAGCTTTCAGAAATCAATCAATCATTGGTTTATTATTACTTGTAATTTTAGGATTAGTAGTATTTTAATCTCGACGATGAATTATTTTGAGAATAAAAAAATACTGTTAATTATATGTGGTGGAATTTCTGCTTACAAATGTCTTGAGTTAATAAGATTATTTAAGAAAAATGGTGCTCGTGTAAAAACTATATTAACAAAAAATGCAAAAGAATTTGTAACTCCACTATCTGTTTCATCTCTTTCCCAAGAAAAAGTTTATGAAGATATATTTAGTGCAGAGAACGAAGCTGAGATGGACCACATATCTTTATCAAGATGGGCTGATGCAGTATTAGTTGCACCAATTACAGCTAATACCATATCTAAAGTAGCCTCAGGAAATGCAGAAGATTTGGCGTCTACTGTTTTATTAGCTTCTAACAAACAAATATTTTTAGCACCGGCAATGAATGTAAGAATGTGGGAGCATCCTTCTACTAGAGAAAACATATTAAAATTAAATAGCTTTGGATACAAAATTATTGGGCCAGAGATAGGAGATATGGCATGCGGTGAATATGGTGAAGGAAAAATGACAGAACCAAATGAAATAGTCAATACGCTTAAAAATTATTTTTCTAATTTAGATAAAAATAAAAAATTTAAAGCTTTAGTTACTGCAGGACCAACTAATGAATATATTGATCCTGTAAGATATATTACAAATAAATCCAGTGGCAAACAAGGATATGAAATAGCCAAATGTCTTAGAGACAATGGATTTGATACGACACTTATTTCTGGAAAGACAAGTATTAAACCGTTGGATGGTGTTAATTTTGTAAGTGTTGAAACGGCTGAAGAGATGTTCAAAGAAAGTTTAAATAATCTACCAACAGATGTAGCTATTTTTTCAGCAGCTGTTTCTGATTTTAAAGTGAAAAATTATAAAAATACAAAGATTAAAAAGAATGAAGGATTTAACTTAGAGCTAGAAAAAAATATAGATATTTTAAATCATATATCTAATCATAATTCATTAAGACCAAAAATAACAATTGGTTTTGCAGCAGAAACAAACAATCTCTCGACAAATGCAAAGAAGAAGTTGAATGAAAAAAATTGTGACTGGGTAATTGCAAATGATGTCTCAGATCAAACTATAGGATTTGGGTCAGATTTTAATAAAATTTCTATATTTTACAAAGATAAACCTGAAGAAAATTTTGAAAAGATGAGTAAATCATTGGTCGCTGAAGAAATAGTCAAAAGAGTAATTCAACAGATTAATTAACTTAATGGTGAAAGTCTTAATTAAAAAATTAGACAAAAAAGTTAAATTGCCAGAATATAAAACAACAGGTTCATCTGGACTAGATTTGACTGCATTCATTGATAAGAAAATAGTAGTTAAACCAGGTGAAAACGCTTTAATACCAACAGGTATATCTATCGCAATACCTGAGGATACCGAAGTTCAGATCAGGCCGCGATCAGGTTTAGCAGCTAAAAATAATATAAGTGTATTAAATACTCCTGGAACAATTGATAGTGACTATAGAGGAGAAATTAAAGTTATTTTATTTAATCATGGAGATAAAGACTTTACAGTAAATAACGATGATAGGATTGCACAAATGATATTAATGCCAATTCTAAAATTAGATTTTGAAACTGTAGAAACTTTGCCTGAGACAATTAGAGGTTCGGGTGGATTTGGATCAACAGGTAAGTGAAAAATTCATTATCAAAACGAAAGCTTGAGAGATACTCTAGACAATTAATACTTAAGGATATTGGTATATTAGGACAAAAGAAAATAATTAATTCAAAAGTTTTAATTGTAGGAATTGGTGGATTAGGTAGTCCAGTTGCAGATTTGTTGGCTAGATGTGGTGTAGGGTATATAGGAGCTATTGATCACGACAAAGTAGATATTTCAAATCTTCAAAGACAAATCTTATATACTTCAAAAGATGTAGGAAAATTTAAGGTTGATATATTTAAAAGAAGAATAAAGTTAATTAACAGAGATGTAAAAGTCAAAATTTTAAAACAAAAAGCATCTGAAAAAAATTTGAATAAAATTGTTAAAGATTTCGACATAATTGTAGATGGAACAGATAATTTTAAAACTAAATTTTTAATAAATAAGTTTTCAGTTAAATATAAAAAAAAATTAATAGTTGGGGCGATTAGTAAATTTGATGGACATATTTTTTCATTCGATTTTAATAATAAATCAAGTCCATGTTTAAAGTGTTTTTATCAATCAGAACCGTCCGATGAAATTTTAAATTGTGAAAGTGAAGGAATATTGGGAACCACATCAAATATAATCGGTAGTATGCAAGCAAATGAAGTTTTAAAAAACATAATTTCTTCAGATAAAAGTCTTCACTCATCAATTCTGGTAGTTAATCTAAAAAAACTTGAATTTAGAAAAATAAAATTTACCAAAAAAAAAGGTTGTTTATGCAATTAATCTTTAAGATTTTAATGATAATATTTTTTACCTCGAATGCCATTTCTGAAGATAATGAAAAATTTTTAATGCTTAAAAATGATAAGGTAAATGTAAGATATGGCCCAAGCTTTGATTATCCAATAAAGTATATTTACAAAAAAATAAATTTACCAGTAAAAGTGATTGATAAAAAAGAAAATTTTAGAAGAATAATTGATAATAAAAAAAATAGTGGGTGGATACATATATCTCAATTGAAGCAATCAAAATCCTTTATAACTGTGTCAAATAAAATTCTTTTCAAAAAACCAACTAAATTTTCTAAACCCTTGGCTAAAATAGAAACTGGAAGATTATTGTTAGTAAAAAAATGTGAGAGAAATTGGTGCTTAGTAGAAACTAAAAGTTTTAAGGGTTGGGTTGAAAAAGAAAATCTTTGGGGAAAAATCAACTAACCCTCTAAGTTATATATATATTTACTAATTATTTTTGTTGGACACATACGTCTTTGATCACTGGAGCATTCGCACAATCAACACATTTAGTCTTTTGAACGATACATCCATCATCAAGGACTTCAACATCAACTATTTTATCACACTTGGAACAAGTTGAAGAAATTGTTAACCCACATTTTTTACAATTATAATTTTCTATTTGCATAATTTAAAAATTAAATATGAAAATATTATTTTCAACAAATATTCTTGCGAATAATTATTATTTACGCATTTTTTTTGCGAATAATTATTATTACTACAAATTATCTTTATAAAATTTTTTCTATTTATTTATTGATAATGATTATTATTTACTTTTTGGTCTGCTTGCCCACCACTTATCTAAAATGAAATACCAAATAGAATTGGCAATAGGTTCTACAATTGCATCGGTCAAAGCTATCATAAAAGATACATCAGCAACTAACATCAAAACAGTTATAGCAATTGCAAAATGACCAACTGTATAAACAATTGTTCTTAAAATAGAGCCTCTGTTATTGGAATAAATCTGACCGGCAGCTTTAAAAATACCGTTGGTAACTTCCATTATTCTTTAAACGGGCTTTCAAGAACACAAGCAACTAAGTGAACTCGAGCCTGTTCTCCTCCATTAAAAAAGTTATGATACTTTGTATTGTTAGTAATCCATACATGTCCATCTGCAGGCAAATGTTTTGCAACATTTTCAATGACCATTGAACAACCTGCATTAGTTACTATCGGAATATGCAATCTACACTCTGGATCTTTGTGCCAGCTTAGCGTTGATCTTGGCTCTTTTAATAAAAGCCTTACTCTTCCTAGTTTAAATTTTTTACTAAGAATTTCATAAACCTCTTTAAAATAAGTTTTCTCGAACTCTGGTAGCAACTGAGTATATTTCGATTCATCTATATCAATATCTCTTGAGACTTCTTTGCCTGTCTCATCTGCAATAGTCCAATATCTACCTCTGATATTATTCCCTTCTATAGAGTGTTTGTTATTTGGAATTTGATTTAAAGGAATTGCACCAAAGTGAGTAACACCTGGCGAATTAAATTTCTTTTTCTCTAAAATTAGATTTAAGTCATTTCGCAATCTATTTATATCAAACTTAATTTCAGGAACTTTATAAAAGTCTTCGAACGATAGTGATGTCATTTTTCCGCTTTCCTTAATACTAGTTTAATCTTAAATCAAATCTATCTGCATTCATCACTTTGACCCATGCAGATACAAAGTCTTTAACAAATTTGTCAGATGAGTCTTTGCAGGCATAGACTTCAGCTAATGCTCTTAATTGAGAATTTGAACCAAAAATAAGGTCAACTCTTGAACCTTTCCACTTAGTTTTTTTAGACTTTCTATCTTTACCAACAAAATATTGTTCAGATTTGTCAGCTTCTTTCCAAGTGGTACTCATATCAAGAAGATTTACAAAATAATCTGTTGATAGAGTTCCAGGTTTTTTTGTGAAAACTCCATTTTTAGAACTATCATAGTTTGTATCTAAAACTCTCATTCCTCCTACAAGAACTGTCATCTCTGGTGCCGTTAATCCCATTAATTGTGCCTTATCAATTAATTTTTCCTCAGCTGAAACATTAGATTTACCTTTTTTCATGTAGTTTCTAAAACCATCCGCTTGCGGCTCAAGTAATCCAAATGAATTTACATCTGTTTGGTCTTGTCTTGCATCTCCTCTTCCAGGAGTAAATGGAACCTGAATTTTATGACCAGCTTTTTTTGCTGCCATCTCTATTCCTACATTTCCACCTAATACTATAAGATCCGCCATTGAGACTGATTTTTTATTTGTATCAAATTTTTTCTTAATTTTTTGTAAAGCTTTAATAACCTTTGAAAGTTTTTTAGGGTTATTGACTTTCCAACTTCTTTGAGGCTCAAGCATAATTCTTGCTCCGTTTGCTCCACCTCTTTTGTCAGAACCTCTGTATGTAGAAGCAGAAGCCCAAGCCGTAGAAACTAAATCAGAAACAGAGATTTTTGATTTTGAAAGCTTTGATTTTAAATCTCTTATATCTTTTGATTTAAGTTTATATTTTGGTTTATCTATAGGATCTTGCCAAATTAATTGTTCTTTTGGTACTTCGCTACCCAAATAACATGCTCTTGGTCCCATGTCTCTATGAGTAAGCTTAAACCAAGCTCTTGCAAATGCATCAGCAAATTCATCTGGATTTTGATAAAAATGTTTTGAAATTGGTCCATAACTTTTATCCATTCTCAAAGATAAATCAGTTGTTTGCATCATTGGAGGATGCATTTTACTTTTATCATGAGCATCAGGTACCATTTTAATTCTCTGACCATTCTTTTTTGGGGTCCATTGAAATGCACCGGCAGGTCCTTTAGTCAATTCCCATTCATGGTTAAATAAACAATCAAAGTAACCCATATCCCATTGTGTTGGTGTTTGTGTCCATGCTCCTTCAATACCACTACTTATTGCATGTACACCTTTTCCTGATTTGTAATTACTATTCCAACCAGTTGCTTGATCTTGAATTCTTGATGCTTCTGGATCAGGTCCTTTATGTGATTCAGGTGCAGCACCGTGAGATTTTCCAAAAGTGTGACCACCAGCAACTAGTGCAACTGTTTCATAATCATTCATTGCCATTCGTCCAAATGTTTCTCTAATATCGTGAGCTGCTTTCAATGGGTCTGGATTAAAATCTGGACCTTGTGGATTTACATAAATTAATCCCATGTGAGAAGCCCCTAATGGTTGTTCAAGATCTCTTTTTCCGCTGTATCTCTTAACACCTAACATTTCTTTTTCTGAACCCCAGTAAATATCATCTTCTGGTTCCCAGATATCAGTTCTCCCCGCTCCAAATCCAAAAGTTTTAAAGCCCATTGACTCTAATGCTACATTTCCAACTAATATAAATAAATCTGCCCAAGAAATTCTTTTTCCATATTTCTGTTTTATTGGCCACAAAAGTAATCTAGCTTTATCTAAATTAACATTATCAGGCCAAGCATTTAACGGTGCAAACCTTTGATTACCTGTTCCAGCTCCCCCTCTACCATCGCCTGTTCTGTATGTACCTGCTGCGTGCCATGCTAGTCTAATAAATAAGGGACCATAATGACCGTAATCTGCTGGCCACCAATCTTGAGAGTCAGTCATTAATTTGTTTAAATCTTTTTTAAGTGCTTTGTAATTTAGTTTTTTAAATTCTTTAGAATAATTAAATTTTTTCTCCATTGGATTTGATAAATTCGAGTGCTGACTTAAAATTTTCAAATTCAAACTATTTGGCCAAAAGTCTCTATTTGTTTGTCCTCTTCCAGCGCTAAATTTTGCTGGTGTACCTGCACCCGTAAAAGGGCACTTACTTAATTCTGCTGATTTAAATGTTTTACTTTTATGAAATTCCGCACTCATTATTATTTATCTCCTTTTATATTATAATTATTCTAATTCGTTGTTTATAATTATTCTAAAGAAGATTGTCAATAAGTCAGAATATTTATGATTTAATTTTGAAACTCAGTCTTCTAATTTTACTAAAACTTCAACTGATTTAATTTTTTTTCCAGGTATAGATTTTTGAATTTCTATCGGTCCTACATCCTCATTTTTAAGATCAATAAGCTTTTCTTCTTTAACATCAAAAAAATGGTGGTGATCTGTGACATTTGTATCAAAGTAGGTTTGATTAGAATTTATTGGAATTTCTTTTAGATATCCTTTTTTATGAAATGCATGAACTGTATTGTAAACAGTTGCTAAAGAAACTTTCTCTCCAGTTTTATCCTTTATCAAATTGAATAAGTCGTTTATCGTGAAATGGAAAGTTTTATCTCTATTAAATAAAACCTCGCAAATATTTATTCTTTGTTTAGTTGGTCTTAAGCTAGAGTTTCTTAGTTTTTCAATAAATTCTTGTTTACTAGTCATTAGCAATTTAAAACTATTCTAAACTATTTGTATATTATAATGTACCTAAATCAAGTAATAAGATTACAAAATTATGAAAAAAAGTTCCTTTAATTACAACGAACTAATTGATTGCGCTAATGGTAAGTTATTTGGTCCAGGTAATGCAAAATTACCTTCTCCACCAATGCTAATGTTTGATAGAATTACAGAAATAACTGATAGTGAGGGTTTTTATAAAAAAGGCTCAATGAAAGCCGAACTTGATATTAAGGATAATTTGTGGTTCTTTGATTGTCATTTTAGAGAAGATCCAGTTATGCCAGGCTGTCTTGGTTTAGATGCTATGTGGCAGCTAGTTGGCTTTTTTCTTGGTTGGCTTGGAAATCCAGGAAGAGGTAGAGCATTAGGTGTAAGCACTGTAAAATTCACTGGGGAAGTTCTTAAAAATGTCAAAATGGCAACATATGAAATAGATATAAAAAGAATTCTTGTTAAAGGAGAAACAACTGTAGGTCTTGCAAATGGAATATTGCTTGCTGATGGAAAAAAGATTTATAGTGCAGAAAATCTTAAGGTAGGATTATTTAAATAATGAAGAGGGTAGTTGTAACAGGACTTGGTGTAGTTTCATGTTTAGGAAATAACCAAGATGAGGTTTATCAATCATTAGTTAATACAAAATCGGGAATAACATTTTCTGAGGAATACAAAGAGCATAATTTAAAAAGCCATGTTCATGGTAAGCCTAATATCAAATTAGAAGATTATATTGATAGAAAAGTTATTAGGTTTATGGGTGCTGGATCAGCATATAATTATGTTGCAATGAGTGAAGCAGTTAAAGACTCTGGATTAGAAGAAAATGAGGTTAGTAATATTTCAACAGGTATGGTCATGGGATCTGGAGGACCATCAATTGAAAATGTGATTTTAGCATCAGATAAAACTAGAGAAAAAAATCCAAAAAAAATGGGTCCATTTATAGTTCCAAGAACAATGGCAAGTACTGCTTCTGCCACTCTAGCAGTTCCATTTAAAATCAAAGGCACTAATTACACAATAAGTTCTGCATGTGCAACGAGTGGTCATTGTATTGGTAATGCAATGGAACTTATTCAATTAGGAAAACAAAATATTATTTTTGCAGGTGGAAGCGATGAAGTTCACTTTGCAATGACTGCAATGTTTGATGCAATGACTGCACTATCCTCAAAATATAACGATACCCCTGAAAAAGCTTCAAGACCGTATGATAAAACAAGAGATGGTTTTGTAATTGCTGGTGGAGGTGGAGTTCTTGTTTTAGAAGAATATGAACATGCCAAAGCAAGAGGAGCTAAAATATATGCTGAATTGACTGGATATGGAGCAACATCAGATGGCTATGATATGGTTGCTCCATCTGGTGAGGGAGCGGTCAGATGTATGAAAATGGCTTTAGCAACTTCTAAAAATAAAATTGACTATATTAATACTCACGGGACATCAACACCTGTAGGAGATATTACAGAATTAAAAGCAGTTGGTGAGGCTTTCCCAGACTATAAACCTAAAATAAGTTCAACAAAATCTTTGTCAGGCCATTCTTTAGGTGCAACTTCAGTTCACGAAGCAATTTACAGTTTGATAATGATGAAAAACAATTTTATTTCAGCATCAGCAAATATTTCAGAAATGGATGATGAAGCAAAAAACTATCCAATTGTTACACAAGTTGAAAAAGGCGTAAATTTAAATGCAATTATGTCTAACAGCTTTGGTTTTGGTGGAACTAATGCAACATTAGTTTTTGAGAAAGTTTAGATCTATGAGTTTAATGAAGGGAAAAAAAGGTCTTATCATGGGCGTTGCCAATGAAAGATCAATTGCATGGGGTATATCACAAAAACTAGCAGAAGCAGGAGCAGCGTTAGCTTTTACATATTTAGGTGATGCTTTAAAAAAAAGAGTTGTTCCACTTGCGGAAAAACTAAATTCAAATGTAACATTTAGCTGTGATGTAGAAAAAAAAGAAGAAGTTGTAAAACTTTTTGAAGATGTAAAAAATCGATGGGGAGATATTGATTTTGTTGTGCATGCAATTGCATTTTCAGATAAGTCCGAGTTATCAGGAGAATATTTAAATACAACTAGAGAAAACTTTTTAAGAAGTATGTTGATATCTTGTTTTTCATTTACTGAAGTTGCTAGAGAGGCATCTAAAATAATGAAGCGAGGCGGAAGTATGATTACTTTGAGTTATGAGGCAAATAAAGCCATACCCAATTATAATGTAATGGGAGTATGTAAAGCTGCACTAGAGTCTAGTGTTAAATATCTTGCAAGAGACCTAGGAACAAAGAATATTAGAGTTAATGCAATAAGTGCGGGACCAATAAAAACTCTAGCAGCATCTGCTATTGGGGATGCTAAATTTCTTTACAAGTGGAATGCCGATCATTCGTTCTTAAAAAGAAACGTTGATAATCTTGATGTTGGAAATTCAGCATTATATCTTTTAAGTGACATGGCGGGTGGTGTTACTGGTGAAATTCACTATGTAGATGCTGGTTACAATAAAGTCGGAATGCCAGATCCTAAGAATATCACCTGAAATTTAGTTAAATTATGATGCAACAAATTAGTATTTATCTAACGAGTATAATATTGGGAATTATGCTCTTCTTTTCTTTTGTTGTAGCACCTGTAACTTTCACTGCATTAGATGAAGAAAATGCCAGAAAATTCATAAGAAAAATATTTCCTTATTACTACACTGTTAATTTAGCTATTAGTATTTTAGTTTTAATTTGCTTTATAATTCTAAAAATTTTTTCCTTAGATTTTTATTTAATTTTAAGTATCGCAGTATTATTTGCTGTATCAAATTTTTTACTAATGCCACTGATAAATAAGTTCAGAGATGAAAAGAAGGATAAAAAATTTAAACAATCACACTTTGTTTCTGTGGTGATAAATTTTGTTCAAATAATTTTGTTGGTAATTGTCTTAATTTAAAAAGAATTAGTAATACCTAACCAAATTAAACCTTTAGTAAAAAAAAATGCAAAACTACCAAGTAATAAATATCTTCCATATTTATTTTTGAGTTGTTCAAATTTGAGTTTTTTTGGAATTTTCATTTTATTAAAATTTAAAATAATTATTTTCTACTTGATCTTTTCCCATTCTTTCATTCCACCTGTGATATTTTTGACATTTTTAACCCCCATGTCCTTCATGGTTTTGGTTGCTAATGTTCCTTGTCCTCCAACACCACAAAAAACTACGTATTCTTTATCTGGATTAATTTTAAACATATCATTTTCTAGAGGACTGCCTTCTGCTAGATAAAATTCTAGTAAACCTCTATCTAAGTGAATTGCATTACCGATCGTGCCTTTTGAATAGCTTTCTTTGTCTCTAACATCGATAAATTGAACATTTGGGTCATTTAGCTTTTCTTTTGCATCACTAGCGCTGATATTTTCAATTTCATTGCTTACGCTCATCAAATCATCAAATTTTTTCATATTTCTCCTATAAATTTATATTGCAGCTTGTTTAATTGATAACTTAACTTTTCCTCTATCAAAGCCTATTACTTTAACTTTAACTTCATCACCTTCTTTTACGACATCAGTTACCTTACCGACTCTTTTATCAGCAAGCTCTGATATGTGAACGAGACCATCTTGTTTTCCGAGGAAATTAACAAATGCGCCAAACTCCATTATTTTCATTACTTTACCATTATAAATTTTATTGAGTTCAGCCTTTGCCGTTAAGTCTTTTATCATCTGCATAGCTTTATTTCTAGATTCCTCATCTGGAGCAGCTACTGTAACCTCACCTTCATCATTGATGTCAACTTTGGCACCAGATACCTCAACTATTTCTCTTATAGTTGCTCCACCTTTTCCAATAACTGTCGCAATATCTTTTTTATCTACAGTAATTTTTTCCATCTTAGGAGTATGTTTTCCAACATCTTCCCTTGATTTAGATAAAGCTTTATTCATTTCACCTAGAATGTGAATTCTTCCATCTTTTGCTTGTTTTAAGGCTTGCTCCATAATTTCAAATGTTATTCCTGTAATTTTAATATCCATTTGAAGAGATGTGATTCCGTCTTTAGTTCCAGCAACTTTAAAGTCCATATCACCTAGGTGATCTTCATCTCCAAGAATATCTGAAAGTACGCTAAAGTCATCTCCTTCTTTAATTAATCCCATTGCAATACCAGCAACTGGCTCTTTAATTGGTACACCTGCATCCATCAGTGCTAAAGAAGAACCACAAACAGTTGCCATTGATGACGAACCATTTGACTCTGTTATTTCTGAAACAATTCTAAATGTGTATGGAAAACTTTCCTTCGAAGGCAAGGAAGAGTTTATTGCTCTCCAAGCTAATTTACCATGACCAATTTCTCTTCTGCCGGTACCTATTCTACCAGTTTCACCTACTGAGAAAGGTGGAAAATTATAATGAAGCATAAATCTTTCTTTTTGTAATCCATCAAGACTTTCAATTTTCTGCTCATCATCTGATGTTCCAAGTGTAGTTGTAACTATTGCTTGAGTTTCTCCTCGAGTAAACAAGGCAGAGCCATGCACTCTTGGAAGAATTCCAACTTCACACATAATTGGTCTAACATCTGCAAGACCTCTACCATCAATTCTATTTTTATTTTTTAGAATATCTGTTCTCACAATTCTTTTCTCTAAATTTTTAAGTTCAGAATTTACATCAAGATCTGTATAATTTTCGTCTTCTTCATATAGCTTCTTTGCTTTATCAGTGATCTCAGAAATTAAATTTGATCTTTCCTGTTTATCTTTTATTGAAAATGCTTTTTTAAGTTGCTCTGTAAATTCGCTTTCCAATTTATTTTTTACTTCTGAAAGATCTTTTTTCTCAACTATCCAATCAGGTTTTTTGCATTCTTTGGCTAGTTCCTCTATCATTTCAATTACTGGAACAAACCCTTCGTGACCAAACTTAACAGCATTTAACATTTCCTCTTCAGTTAAACCACTTGCCTCAGATTCTACCATTAAAACTGCATCTTTTGTTCCTGCTACTACAAGATCAAGCTTTGAGTCTTTAAGTTCTGCTTTCGTGGGATTAAGAACGTATTCCCCTTTAATAAAGCCAACTCTAGACGCACCGACAGGACCCAAAAATGGCATTCCTGAAATTGCTAAGGCAGCTGACGAAGCAATTATAGATAAAATATCTGCTTCGTTTTCTTTATCATATGATATCACTGTTGGGAGAACCTGGACCTCATTTTTAAATTCATCTGGGAATAATGGTCTGATAGGTCTGTCAATTAATCTTGAAATTAATGTTTCGCTATCTGTTGGTCTTGCCTCTCTCTTAAAATATCCACCTGGAATTTTACCTGTTGCGTAATATTTTTCTTGATAATTAACTGACAAAGGAAAGTAATCCATGTCTGGATTAACTTTTTTAGCTCCGACAGCTGTTGCTAAAACAACTGTCTCTCCACACTGAGCTATAATTGCACCATCTGCTTGTCTTGCTATTTTACCTGTTTCTAAACTAATCTTTTTTCCTGCTACTTCTATTTCTTTCTTTACAACTTTAAACATTTACTTCCTTAAATTTAATTTTGATATAACTTCTTTATAAGACTCCATTTTATTTTTCTTTAAATAGTCTAATAATTTTTTTCTTCTATTCACTGCTCTTAAAAGTCCAACAGACGAGTGTTTGTCTTTTTTGAACTGTTTAATGTGTTTAGATAAGTTCTCAATTTTATCCGTTAATTGAGCAACTTGAACTTCTGAAGAACCAGTATCCTTGTCATGAATTGCTAGTTCTTTTGCTTTATTTGCCATTTTCTTTCCCTTATTTATTTGTTTGTTTTATTAAATTTTCAATTTTTTCTGCATAATCAAACGAATCATCTTTTACAAAAAAAAGTTTTGGTAAAAATTTCATTACTATTTTTTTTGATAAGACTTTTCTTATTACAAATGAAAATTCTTTTAATTTAGTAACGACTTCTTCAGCGTCTTTTCCGCCTAAAGGCATTACAAAAATTTTTGCTGTTTTTAAATCTGGAGACATTCTAACTTCAGTCACAGTTATTTCTTTTGTAGATAAATTTGGTAGTTTTGCCTCATCTCTGATAAATAACATTCCTAATGCCTGTTTTATCATTTCGCCAACTCTTAATTGTCTTTGTGTAACTGGTTTTCCTAAGTTAGTCATTATATAGTTCTCTCTGTTATTGTAGAGTTATATACTTCAATTACGTCATTTTTCTGAAAATCAACAAAATCCTTAAGTGTTATTCCACATTCTAAACCAGCAGACACCTGTTTAGTTTGATTTTTTTCTCTAAATATTGAGCCAATTTTCCCATTAAAAATTATAGCTCCATCCCTGATAACCCTTGCATTAGAGTCTTGAGTAATTTCTCCATCTGTTACTTTTGAACCTGCAACTTTACCTACTTTTGAAACTTTAAATATTTCCAATATCTCTGCTGTCCCAATAATTTTTTCATCTACTTCTGGAGATAATAAACCGGACATTTTGCCTTTTATGAAATCTAAAACTTCATAAATAATATTAAAGTTAGATATATAAATCTTTTCTTGTTCGGCTCTTTTTTTTGCTTCCTTACTAGGTTTTACGTTGAAGGCAATTATTACAGCATTAGATGCCTTGGCTAAAGTAACATCGGTTTCTGTAACCATTCCAATATCTGACAAAAGTATTTTCGGCTTTACCTCATCATGTTTAATTTGATTTACAGCATTTTTTATTGCTTCAGAAGATCCATGAACATCTGATTTTATAATAATATTTAGTTCTTCAGAAGATGTGTCTTTAAAAGCTGAATCTTGAGTAAAAAAGGAAAATGAATTTTTGTTCTCTTTTGCTTCTTGTATTCTACCATCAGATAAAGATTTTGCATCTTTTTCAGTTTTTAGAACAATAAAGTCATCTCCTGATTTTGCTGCTCCATTAATTCCTAATATCTCAATTGGCGTTGAGGGTTCTGCAATATCAATTTGTTTTCCTTTATCATTTATTATGGCTCTAACTTTTCCCCACTTTAAACCGCTAACAAAATAATCTCCTTTTCTTAAAGTACCTGCGGTAATAATTACATTTGCAATTGGTCCTCTTCCTACATCTATTTTAGATTCCAGAACAATTCCTTTTGCGTCAGTATCAAAATCAGTTTTTAAGTCTAATATTTCTGCTTGTAAAATAACACTCTCAACTAACTTATCTAAATTTTGTTTTGTTTTGGTTGATATTTCTACCATTAATGTGTCACCTGATAAATCTTCAGCTATAAGTTCATACTCTAAAAGTTGATTTTTAATTTTTTGAGGATCGGCTTCAGGAAGATCACATTTATTTATAGCAACAACAATTGGTACTTTAGCAGCTTTTGCATGTTTTATTGACTCTATAGTTTGAGGTTTTACTCCATCATCAGCAGCTACTACAAGAATTACAACATCAGTTAACTTTGAACCTCTTGCCCGCATTTCGGTAAAAGCTGCATGACCCGGAGTATCAATAAAAGTTATTTTATTTTTTTCATGTATTATCTGATATGCGCCAATGTGTTGTGTAATACCTCCGAACTCACCGGAAACCACATTAGCTTTTCTTAAAACGTCTAAGACAGATGTTTTACCATGATCCACATGACCCATGACGGTGACTATAGGTGCTCTACTCTTCAAATTTTGAGTTTTTATTTCTTTAATTTTTTCTAAAATTTGCTCTGCTTTTTCTCCTTTAACAGGATTATGTCCAAACTCCTTAACTAAGTATTCTGCTGTATCCGCATCAATTGTATGATTGATTGTTACCGTTACACCCATACCCATAAGATGTTTTATTATACTGCTTGACTGCTCAGCCATTCTATTTGCCAATTCTCTTATTGTAATTACTTCAGGTATATTAATATCTCTTTTGATTGGTTTAAAATTCTCTTTTGACTGGTCTTTGTTAAGCAATCTGTTTTCTTTTTGCTTTGCTCTTTTTAATGACGCAAGACTTCTTGATCTTGTACCAATATCATCTCCACTTAGAGCTCTAGATACTGTAAGCTTTAGTTCTCTTCTTTTACCTCCTAATTTAGGAGATTTATTTTCTTTTTGAGTATTTTCACCTTTTAATCTCCTCGTAGCTCTTTGTTCTGCTAGTTTCCTTTTCTCAAAATCAGAAGTAATAGAAGATGGAGGCTTAGAGAAATTTGTTTTTTTTGGTATAAAATTACCTTGAGGTTTATTGTCTGTTGGCTTAGCTCCTCTAAAAGAATTTGGTTTGCCTCCAAACCTTTGTGGTCTTTTCTCAATAACAACTGTATTTTTTGGTTGAGATCTTGCTTGTTCAATACTGTTAATTGCCTTCTTTGAAGTTCCAGAAATTGACAACTTTAATTTTTTCTTTTCCATTTTTCATCTCTCAGTCTTGATAAACAATTTCTCTTGCAGACATAATTAAATCATCTGCTTCATTTTTTGAAAGAGCGAAATCCTCTAAATAACCTTTAATTCTTACTCTTTCTCCTTTGACGACATCGTAACCGCCTGTCAATTCATCTGAAGCTAAATCTGCAAAATCATTTAATGTTAATATTTTCTGTTCACCGAGTGTAACCAGCATTCCAGGTGTTAAGCCTTTGTGATTAATTAAATCGTTATCTAAACCTAAATCTTTAATTCTTTTAGAAATTTCTTCTTGATCTTTCTGATGAAATTCTTTGGCTCTTTCAATTAATTCTTTTGCAGTTTCTTCTTCTATACCCTCAATTTTTGTTAATGCTTCAGGATTACTATCTTTAATATCGTCTATTGATGCAAATCCTTCTGCAACAAGCAACTGACCCAAAGTTTCATCTAATTCTAAATTTTTAACAAAGTTATCTGTCTTTTCTTTAAATTCTATTTGTCTTCTCTCAGAATCTTCTTGGTCTGTCATGATATTAATTTCATAATTCATTAATTTTGTTGCTAATCTAACATTTTGACCCCTTCTACCAATTGCTTTACTTAAATTTTCCTCTGTTAAAATAACATCCAATTTTCTCCCTTCCTCATCCACATTTACTCTCTGTACTTCTGCAGGTGAAAGGGCACTTGCAACAATAGCTGCTGGATCCTCTGACCAATTTACTATGTCGATTTTTTCTCCTTGAAGTTCATTTACTACTGCTTGAACTCTGCTTCCTCTCATTCCTACGCATGCTCCTACTGGATCTAAAGAGGTATCAATTGCTTTAACACAAATTTTAGCTCTACTTCCTGGGTCTCTCGAGGATGATTTAATCTCTATAAGTCCGTCATAAATTTCTGGAACCTCTTGAATAAATAATTTCTCCATAAACTTAGGATGAGCTCTTGATAAAAATATTTGTTGTCCTCTTGGCTCTCTCCTGACGTCGAGACAATATGCTTTTACTCTATCACCAGCCTTTATGTTTTCTCTAGGGATCATCTCATTTTTTTGAATTATTGCTTCTGTTCTTCCTAAATCAACAATAACATTTCCAAACTCTAATCTTTTAACTATACCACTTAAAATTGTATCAATTTTATCTTTGAAATCGTTATATTGTCTCTCTCTTTCTGCCTCCCTAACATTAAAGCTAATTACTTGTTTAGCCGTTTGTGCAGCAATTCGTCCAAAATCAAATGAAGGTAAAGGCTGAAGAACTTCATCTCCAATTTTTTTTCCTTTATTGTTTTCGTTAAGCTTTACAGCATCTTCAAGGGTTATCTCTAAATTAAAATTTTCAGGATTCTCAGCAATTACTAGCTTTCTAAATATTCCGATTTCACCGCTTTCTCTGTCAATTTCAACTTTGATTTCATTCTCAGATCCAAATTTAGATTTTGCAGCTTTAGCAATTCCATTTTCCATTGATCCAATAATTAACTCTTTGTCAATAGATTTTTCTAAAGCTACTGCCTCAGCTATTCTTATCAATTCTAATTTATCTGCTCTTCTATTTAACATTTTTATAACTCTAAAAAAAAATGGGCCGAAGCCCATTTTGAAATTTCAATAATGTGAATGCAATATATTTATTTTTTTTTAATATTCAACTTTATTTGCCATTAAATACATTTGATTTATCTGTCTTTTCCCATGAAAATGATCCTTTATCATCAGGAATTCTTCCAAAATGTCCATAAGCCGCTGTTTTTTCATATATTGGTTTATTTAAACCTAGCATTTCTCTTATTCCCCTTGGGCTTAAGTCAAAGTTTTTATGTATAAGGTTTTCCACATATTTATTTTTTTCATCATCGTTATCAAATAAATCAACATATATTGATAAAGGCTTTGATACTCCAATTGCATACGCAAGCTGAATTAAACATTTATCAGCTAATTTTGATGCAACAACATTTTTTGCTAAATATCTAGATGCATAAGCTGCGGACCTATCAACTTTAGTTGGATCCTTTCCTGAAAATGCTCCCCCACCATGCGGAGCAGCTCCTCCGTATGTATCAACAATAATTTTTCTACCTGTCAATCCACTATCCCCGTCAGGTCCTCCAATAACAAAATTTCCTGTTGGATTTACATAAATTTCCTTTTCATCTAGTGAGCTTAATAATTCTTTTGGTATTGATCTTTCAATGTAAGGTTTAACTAAATCTCTAACTTGAGCTTGATTTACATCGGGTGAGTGTTGAGTTGAAATAACTACGGATTTCACCGAAGATGGCTTTCCATCTTTATATTCTATTGTTATTTGGCTTTTTGAGTCTGGTTCTATATTTTTTAACTTTCCAGACTTTCTATCCTCCGCCATAAGTCTTAATATTTTATGAGAATAATGTATTGGTGCTGGCATCAAAACTTCTGTTTCATTACAAGCATAACCAAACATAATTCCTTGGTCACCCGCACCTTCATCTTTATTTCCAGAAGAATCTACTCCAATTGCAATATCAGCAGACTGAGAATGTAGATGACTTTCAACTGAAGTTGCTTCTCTCCAGGTAAACCCTTCTTGATCATAGCCGATATCTTTAATGCAGTGCCTCACTTTCTCTATTAAATCCTCTTTTTTAATCTCGGGACCCCTTACTTCACCAGCTAAGACAACTTTATTTGTTGTTGTTAAAGTTTCGCAAGCAACTCTTGACTGAGGCTCAGCTGCCAAGTATGTATCTACAACCATATCTGAAATCCTATCACAAACTTTATCTGGATGACCTTCGGATACTGACTCGCTTGTAAATAAATAATTTTTTTTCATCAATTCTCCCTAATTTTTAAAATAGCAATGAAAGTAGTATAAATTAGAACAAAATAAAAGAAGATCTTATTACCGTATTTAGTAAAATATGTTTTATCAACACGCCTAATTTTATTAGCATCAAAATATCCTTTTTCACTAATTTGTTTAATAATTTGGCCTTTAGGATTAATGAGTGCAGATATTCCATTATTTGTTGATCTGATAACATTTTTGCCTTCCTCAATTGATCTAAATATTGAGTGAGATAAATGTTGTTTAGGCCCTATAGTTTTTCCAAACCAACCATCCTCGGAAATATTTAATATAAAATCATAATCATTCTTATTTGGATTAATTTTTCCAGAATAAATGATTTCATAACAAATAAGTGGAATAAATTTTAATTTATTAATTTCCAGAATTTCTCTTTTATTATCAGCTGAAAATGATTGATATCCTTGAGTTATTTTTTTTAAACCGATTTTTTTAAAGAAATTTTCAAAAGGTAAAAATTCACCAAATGGAACAAGTTTATTCTTATTATACTTATATAATAAGTCTGACTCATTATTTAATACTACTAGAGAATTATAAATTTTCTTTTGATTGATACTATTAATACCCAATATAATCTTATGGTTAATATTATAATTTTCTTTAAAGATATCTTTAAAAAATTTTAAATCTTTTAAATATATACTTGTAATAATTCCCTCTGGATAAATGAATATTGTTTTTTTAACGTTATATGAGTTACTTAAACTTATCAATTGATTAATACTTTTTTCGGTATCTTGTTTTGATAAGAATCTTTCGATAGGTATATTTGGAGATATAACTCGAATAATGGAACTTAAGTTGTCATATTTTTTTTTTTCAAAATTTTTAATAATCAAATTACCGTATAAAAAATTGATTAGTATTAAAATTAAACTAAAACTAAAAATTAAAAACTTAGTTAAGCTTTTATATTTAAAAAAAAATATTACTGGTGATAAAAATATAGTTATTGATAATAAATTTAATGAATAAGTGCCTATGTAAGATAAAATTTGCAAAGAAGGTAAATTATTTGAAAGACTAAAAACTACTAAATTCCAGGGAAAGCCACCAAAAATAAAACTTCTTAGAAACTCAATTGCACCAAAAAAAATTGAAAATATTAAAATAGACGAGATTTTATTTTTTAAATTAAAAAAATTACATAGATATGTAACTAAACCATAAAATACTCCTAAAAATAAAGGGATTAATATTAATGCAAATGGAATAATAAATTTAAAATTTACATCAAATGTCAAAGAATTTGTAATCCAATAAAGGTTTGAAATAAAATAACCAAACCCGAAGATCCACCCAACAAAAAATGAAATAGTTTTTTTATTTGCATAATTAATTAATATATAAAGCAATACTGGAAGTGATAAAAAATTAATGAAAAATAAATTGTAAGGAGGTAAACTAAATGATGTTAGTATACCTAAAAGTAAACATATTAAAAGTAGGTACGCTTTATTTTCTAGAATAGTGTTCAATTTATTTTATTCAATTTCTTAAATATTAAATTTTCTTTTTTCTTCATTAAATAATAATCTTTATTTTTTTTATGATCATGTCCTAGGAGATGTAAATAACCGTGTATCCACATTTTATCTAATTCATGGTCAAAACTAGATGATTTTGCTCTTTTATTAATTATTTCAAAAGAAATTGCTATATCTCCTAAATATAATTTATTTTTTAATTTAATTTTTAGAGGAAAAGAGAGCACATCTGTTGAAACTTTTTTATTTCTAAACTTTGAATTTAGATCTTTCATTTTTTTGTTATTAGTAAGCATCACAGTAAATTCTTGTTTTTTATTTTTAAACGAACTAAATTTAGATAATTTGTTTAATTTCTTTTTGAAGTAAATTTTTGGTTTTTTTAATTTTTTTTCCCAAATTTTTTTGTCTATAACTATGTTGGCTTTAATCATTAATCTGAATTTTTATCAGAATAAGCCTTGACTATCTTGGAAACTAGTGGGTGTCTTACAACATCAGTATGATCGAAATCTACTACGGATATCTCTTTTAAATGGCCAAGTAATTTTTTTGATCTATTTAAACCTGACATTGATTTATTAGGTAAGTCTATTTGGGAAGGATCACCGTTAATAACTATTTTAGAATTTTCTCCAATTCTTGTTAAGAACATTTTAATTTGAGTATCTGTGGCATTTTGTGATTCATCAAGAATTGCAAAGGAATTTTTTAAAGTTCTTCCCCTCATAAAAGCAAGTGGTGCAATCTCAATATCTCCAACTTCAATTTTTTTTTGAATTTTTTCAAAATCTAATAAATCATACAATGAATCGTAAAGAGGTCTTAAATAAGGATCAACTTTTTCTCTCATATCTCCTGGTAAGAAACCTAATCTCTCCCCTGCTTCTACTGCTGGTCTAGATAAAATTATACGCTCAATTTTTTTTTCAAGCAACATTGTTAAAGCTACAGCAACAGCTAAAAAAGTTTTTCCAGTTCCTGCTGGTCCTGCAGAAATAACAATGTCTGATTCTTTTAAAGCCCTTATATAATTTTTTTGCTTCTCTGATCTTGGTATTACAGATTTTTTCGGAGTTTTTATAATGTATTCTACATTTCCACTTTTATTTGTAACTTTTTCATCAATCATAAATTTGTTTACGGATGATTCTATATCCTTTTTTTCTAATGATCCATTATTTAAAAATTGATCTACGAGAAATTGAATTGCATTCTTTATTAATTCGTTTTTTTCAGGAGTATTTTTTAATAAAATTGAATTTCCTCTTGAGTAAATGCTAGTATTTGTAATCTTTTCTAATTCTTTTAAGTTATTATTAAATTCTCCTAAAACACCTAAAAGTAATTCATTACTTTGAAATACAATACTTAAGGCATTGTTTTCTGAATATACATATTTTAAATCAGGATTAATTTTTGATTTTGCAAAATTTTTCAAATTATGCTGCTTTCATTTCATCTGTAACTTTACCAAATAAAGAATTTTGATTACTTTTTTCGATATTTACTTTAATTAGTTTACCAATATGACTTTCATTACCATCAAAAATTACTGAGTTTAAAAATTTATTTCTTCCGAAATATTTATTTTGGTTTTCAAGCTTATTTTCTACAAGTACCTCTAAAGTTTTGCCTTCTAAAGATTTATTTAATTCTATTTGATTACTAAATAATTTTTCTTGAATAGTTATCAGCCTATTTTTAAGTTTATCTTTATCAGTAATCTCTAATTCGGCAGCCTTTGTTCCTGGTCTTGGACTAAAAATAAAAGAGAATGAATTTATAAATTTAATTTTATTAACTAAATTTAGGGTTTCTTTAAAATCATTCTCTGTTTCCCCAGGGTATCCAATAATAAAGTCACTAGAAAATTTTATATCAGGATTAATTTTGATTAATTTTTCATAAATATTTAAATAATAATTTACAGTATGTTTTCTGTTCATCTTTTTTAATATCCTATCAGAGCCACTTTGAATTGGTAAATGGACAAAAGGCATTAATTTTTTTGAATTTTTGTAACATTCAATAAGGTCATCTGTCATATCTCTTGGATGAGATGTGGTATATCTTATTCTGCTTATTTCGTTATATTTATTTAGTGTATTAATAAGATCTGATAATCTGTACTCTTTAGATCCATCATTATAAGAGTAAGCATTAACATTTTGGCCAAGAAAAATTATTTCTCTAGATCCATTCTTTATCAAGCTCTCAGCTTCATGAATAATACTTTTGAATGGTCTGGAATATTCTGGTCCTCTGGTATAAGGAACAACACAAAAGTGACAAAACTTATCACAGCCCTCTTGAATTGTTAAAAAAGATGAAACATTGGTATTGTTATTTTTTATATTGTCGAAGTACCTAAATTTTGAAACTGAGTCAAATTCGGTTTCTTCAACTTTGTTTTGTTCTTCGAAATTTTTTAAAAGAATATTTATTTTTTGATAAGATTGAGGGCCAATAACTAAATCTATGTATTTCTCTCTATTAAGCATCTCAGTATTTTCAGCTTGTGCAACACATCCTGCAACAATCATTATTGGTTTTTTTTTATCTTTGTATAATTTTTTAACCCTTCCAATCTCATGATAAACTTTATCTTTAGCTTTATCTCTAATATGGCAAGTGTTTAAAATATAACAATCAGCTTCATCCTGATTTTCAGTTTTGTTATAACCTATAGATTTAATGGCATCGTATATCCTATTGGAGTCATATTCATTCATTTGACAACCAAATGTCTTTATAAAAACCTTCTTCTGCATGAATTATTTTTTTTTGATCCCGTATAATTCTAATTTATGATCAACAAGCTTATAGCCATATTTGTCAGCAATTTTTTTTTGTAATTCTTCAATTTCATCGTCAACAAATTCTATTATTTCTCCAGTTTTTATATCAATTAAGTGATTATGATCATCATTTAACTCATATCTTGCTTTACCAGACTTAAAATCATGTTTTGTTAAAATTCCAGCTTCTTCAAAAAGTTTGACCGTTCTATAAACTGTTGCAATACTAATTTTAGAGTCTATTTGAGAAACTCTACTATATAATTCATCAACATCTGGGTGGTCAGATTCTCCATATGTTTTTTTAGACTCCGATAATACTCTCGCAATTATCCTTCTTTGGTCCGTGAGTTTAACTCCATTTTTTTGGCATTTTTCTTCAATAGTTTCTAACATAACATATTTTAACTCGAGTAAAGGGGTTTAATCAAATTAATATTTGTAAAATTTTTTTTATCAATTGTTACTAACTGCTCTACACTTTTGCCACTTAGATGTTCGCTCAAAAAACCATATAAATCAATATTTTTTGCAAAAGCAATGCCTTTAGCAATTGCTATTGAATTTCTAATACTTGAAATTTTGCCAGGACCTTGATTGACAAATATTTCATTAATTTTATCTAAATTTGAATCATGTTCTTTAAGGAAATTCAAAATTAATATCATTATTTTGTCAAAATTTTCTCTACTGTTTATATGAGCGGTAGTATAAGATTCTGTTTTAGTTATGAGAGAAAATAAAATTTTATCATCTGCAGCGTTAATAACTAAAGTATTCATTTTTTTTACTATTTTTTTAAACGTTAAAGCTGAAGTAGTAAATAAAAAATATTTTAAAAATGAACAAGGTATTTTAGCGATTATGTATCATAGATTTGAAGAAAATAAATATCCATCAACAAATATAAGATTAGATATATTTAAAAAACATATTAATTTAATAAAAGAAAAAAATCTAAATTTTTATAATCCTGGTGAATTTTCAGAAAGTTTTAAAAAAGTAAAAGAACAAAAGAAAATTTTACTGACTATTGATGATGCATTTACTTCGTTTTATGAAAATGCTTGGCCAATTTTAAAAGAGGAAAAAATTCCATTTATTTTATTTGTTTCGACAGAGGCAGTTGGCAAAAAAGGATACATGAGTTGGAGTCAAATAAAAGAAGTTGAAAAAGAAAGCTTTGCATATATTGGTAATCATTCACATTCACATGATTATTTAACCAAATTTACTTTTCAAAAGTTTTTAGAGGATATTGAAAAGTCAATTAAAATTTTTAATGATAAATTGGGCTATAATCCAATTTTTTTTTCTTATCCTTTTGGTGAGTATAACCTAGAGCAGAAAAAATATGTTTCAAGTAAGTTTGAATTTGCATTTGGTCAACATTCAGGTGTTATTGATTTGAACAAAGATAGATATGAACTACCAAGATTTCCTATAAATGAAAAATATGGTGAATTAAAAAGATTTAAAGAAGTAATATCTTATTTACCGCTTCAATATAAAATTGTCCAACCTGAAAACAAATTTATGAACGATGGAGAAAATCCTCCCAAAATGACAATAGAATTTTTTAAAGATCAAAAAAATTTAGAAAAAATCAATTGCTTTTCAAATGAAGGCTCAAAATGGAGAAAAACAAAAATTGCTTTAATTGATAATATATTAAATATTAATTTTTCAGAAAAATTTATTGAAAGAAGAGGGAGAATTAATTGTTCTTTAAAAGATGAAAATGGGTGGAGATTTTCAGGTTTCCAATTTGTTCAAAATTAAATTAATTTTTTAGTCTTATTGCTTGTTGGCATTACATTTACATCATCAAAATCCATAAGGGAGTTTTGTTTTATAATTTGTTTTAACACATCAATATATTGTTCCCCTGTCTCTGCATATTTATCTAAATAATTTACAAGCTTTAAACTGTCTAATTTTTCATCGTTGTCTCTTTGAATTGCTCTTTCTTTTCTAAATTCAATATAACTACTATGTGTATTTAAATTTCGCTGGTATGCTCTAACAGATGCTTTAAGAACAGCAAATCTTGCAACTTTGTGTTTTGCATCTTTATCTACACCAGCAGGCTTGATACCTTCTCCACTCCAAGTCCATTGTCCAAATAATGCATTGCCTTCTTGAGCAAATCTAGATGTTCCCCATCCAGTTTCTTTGGCAGCTTGTGCAAGTGCTAAGGAGACAGGTATTTCATCCATTCTAACTTTTAGAGAATAAAAATCTCCATCTTTTAAACCATATTGTTTAAATTTTTCTTTTAGCCACTTCTTTTCTTTTTGCGTATTTATATTCTTACCTAATATTCTAAATAATTCTTTTCTATCAAGCCGAATTTTAGCATTCTCTTCAACAATTAAAGGTAAAACTATTTGAATAAATAATCTCTTTCTCTTTTTTGAATTCTCAATACTTTTAATCTCTTTTGGAAGATGGTCAATTTTATTACCAATATTAACTAATTTAGTCTTTCTAACTCTCTCAAGATTATAATTTGTATCTTTGAATAATTGCTCAATTGTTCTTGCATCAAATCTTATTGAATTTTTTCCCTCATCATCTGTACTGAAAAAATCAATATCAGCAAAAATATTTTTTAAACTCAGACTTTTTGTTTTAGTCTCCGTTTCTCCGTCAAGAATTTTTTTTCTTTTTTCTAGTTCTTGGTCAAAATTTACTCCAGCGTTTGAAATAATAGATTTTTTGAATTTTAAGTTTTTGTCTAAAAAATTATTTAAAGTTGGTAAAGTAAAAAATGAGAAGATCACTAGAAGACTGATTAATGAAAATCTAAATATATTATTTTTCTTTTTATTCTCTTTAATACTTTTATTTTTTGTACGTCTAACCATTGTTTTAATTATAATTATTATTAATTAATTATACAGCTAAAACTTCTTTAACTTCTGGAATGTAATGACAGAGCAAGTTTTCTACACCTTTTTTTAAAGTAAGAGTTGAAGATGGACAACCTGAACAACTACCTTTTAACAAAACTTTCACTTTCCCATCCTTAAATTCTTGAAACTTTATATCACCTCCATCTCTTGCTACAGCAGGTCTGATTTTAGAGTCTAGAATACTTATTATTTTTTTTTCAATTTCTGAGTAATTTTTATTTTGCTCATCGTCATTTTTTTTATCAATAATGAAAGTATTACCATTTGCATAGTGCTCATTTACATAAGATATGACAATATGTTGGATGTCTTCCCATTTTTTATTCTCTTCTTTATTTATCGAAAAGAAATCTTCCCCTAAAAATACTCCAGTAACTCCATTTATTTGTAATAAATTCTTTATAAGTAGATTATTTGTATCTTCCTTATTTAAAATTTCTACTGGACCATCATTAGATACCTTTCTACCAGGTAGAAACTTTAATGAATTTGGGTTTGGCGTATTTTCTGTTTGTATAAACATGGTATTTATATAGTGATTATTTCAAAATATTAAATCACTAAAAACCAACTATTTCTTTTATTTTTTTAACTTTTTGTAAAGAAATATCCTGTGCTTTAACACTCCCATCCTCTAAAATTTGATCTAGATAATTTTTATCTGACAACAATTTTTTTATTTCTTTTGATATAGGCGACAGCTTAGTCACGATTATTTCAGATAGTTTATTTTTTAAATCAGAGAAGTTTTTTCCTTCAAATTCATTTAATGTATCATTAATATTTTGATTACTCAGGCTAGAATAAATGCCCATTAAATTTTCAGCTTCAGGTCTCCCTTTAAGTCCATCTTCGTTTCCAGGCAAAGTATTATTATCTGTTTTTGCTTTTTTTATTTTATTAATAATTTGATCCTCATTATCTGTTAAATTAATCCTACTGCCTTCAGCAATATCTGACTTGCTCATTTTTTTTGTACCATCTTTTAAACTCATTATCCTTGAAAAATGTTTTTGTATAAGAGGCTCAGGAGGTTTTAAGAAATCTGGACATTTATACTCGTTATTAAATTTTTGAGCTATATCTCTACAGAGTTCTAGATGCTGTTTTTGATCATTACCAACTGGCACATGAGTGGCATCATACAAAAGGATGTCAGAAGCCATTAGAACTGGATAGATATATAGACCAACACTAGCTTTTTCCTTATCTTTTCCAGCTTTCTCTTTGAATTGTGTCATTCTATTGAGCCAACCCATTCTAGCAACACATCCTAATATCCAAGAACCCTCGGCGTGAGCTGGAACTAAAGATTGATTAAATATTATACTATTTTTTGGGTCAATGCCGCTTGCGATAAACGCAGCTGCTGTCTCTCTAATATTATTTTTTAATTCTATTGGATCTTGCATTACAGTAATGGCATGAAGATCAACAACACAAAAAATGCAATTGTTATCTTTATTATTTTGTAAATCGACAAAATTTTTTATTGCACCTATATAATTACCAAGATGCAAATTTCCTGTTGGTTGCACCCCGGAAAAAATTTTTTTAGACATAATTTAATACTTTAATTTAATATCAGATATTTTAAAGGCCTTAATGAGTATTGAAATCAACAAATAAAAAGTAAATGTTAAAGAAACTAATAAGATAATCACTAAAAATTTATAGCTATTTGAATACACAAAATAATTACTAAAATAATTTATTAGAATTTTAAAAGATCCCAGACAAATCAGATTTGAAATAAATATTTTAAATAGCTGAATAAAAAATGAACTGCTAAAATTAAAGTAATTTTTATTTAAAACAAATATCATCAATAAGAACCCATTTAACCACGAAGAAATAGTTGTTGCTATAGGAATTATAATAAAACCTAATTTACTAAATAAAGATAAACTAATAATTATGTTCAAAATTACAGAAATTAATGAAAAGTAAAAAGGAATTTTAGTATTATTTCTAGCAAATATAAAACTTGAAAATATTTTTATCATCACAAATGCGGGGAGGCCCAATGCAAAATAAAATAATGCATTAGCTGAATTTTTAACACTTTCTTCGGTAAAAGATCCATATCCAAATAGAGCAGAAACAATTTCTTCTGAAGCGAAAATTAATGCAAGTGTGGCCGGAAGACTTAAAAATAAACTTAACTCTAAAGACTTATTTTGTAAAATTTGCAGTTTTGATTTATTTTTACTTTTAACATATCTGCTTAAGTTGGGTAAAATGATAATACCTATTGCTATACCTGCTATTGCTAAGTTTATCTGATATATTCTGTCTGCGTAATACAAATATGAAACTGCACTTGCTTGGAAAGAGGCAATTATTGTTCCAACTAATATATTAATTTGAGTAACACCAGATGAAAATATACTTGGTAGTAGCTTTTTAAAAAAGAGTTTTATTTTGCTATCAATTTTAAAGTTAAAATTAAAACTTGGATAAAAATGTTTTCTAGTGAAAATAATTAGAAATATAAATTGTATAATTCCTGCTAATGTTATTGCATAACTTAGATAATAAACTAAATCTTTGTCATTTTTTATAATAAGGAAACATATTATTAATAATATATTTAAAAAAAGTGGAGCAGCCGCGGCAACGGCAAATTTATTATGGGAATTTAAGATTGCTGAAAAAAAAGAAGCTATACTTATGAAAAATAAAAATGGAAAAGTAATTCTTGTCAAATCAACTGCTAATTTAAACTTTGCTTCTACATCTGAAAAACCAGGAGCAATCAGTTTTATAAAACTAGGCATAAAAATCTCAACTAATATTGTCAGACTTAAAAGTGCTAAGACTAATAAATTAAATACCGAGTTTGCAAACGTTTGAGCTTTTTTTTTACTAGACAAATATTCTGATGTGTAAGATGGAACAAATGCTGCATTAAAAGTACCTTCAGCAAATAATCTTCTAAAAGTGTTTGGTATTCTAAATGCTACGAAGAATGCATCAGCAATTGGTCCTGAACCAAGATAAATAGCTATGAAAAAGTCTCTAATGTATCCAAAAATTCTACTTAGTATAACAAACAGACTAAATGTGCCTGTTGACTTAATTAAATTCATAAATCATATTACTAGCTTAATCCTTTTGTATATCTAAACAAATAATGAAAAAAAACAAAATTGAACATTATTCTGATAAAGAAGCTTTAGATTTTCATACTAATGATAAATCAGGCAAAATAGAGATTGTTTCGTCTAAGCCTGTGACCACAAAGAGGGACTTGGCATTAGCTTATTCTCCTGGAGTTGCCGCTCCAGTAAAAGCAATAGCAGACAATCCTGAGTTAGCATATGAATATACTACAAAAGGAAACCTTGTAGCTGTGATTAGTAATGGATCAGCAATATTAGGACTAGGAAATTTGGGTGCTATAGCATCAAAACCAGTAATGGAAGGAAAGGCCGTTCTATTCAAAAGATTTGCAGATATTGACTCGATAGATTTAGAAATAGACACTGAGGATACAAAAGAAATAATTAATTCAATAAAATATATAGCAAAAAGTTTTGGTGGTATAAATCTAGAAGACATTGCA
This sequence comes from uncultured Pelagibacteraceae bacterium, assembly GCA_902611845.1. GTDB lineage: Bacteria > Pseudomonadota > Alphaproteobacteria > Pelagibacterales > Pelagibacteraceae > Pelagibacter. The sequence continues at coordinate 99,976 of CACMAX010000002.1, forward strand.
GCTCCAAACTGTTTTATAATTGAAGAAGAGTTAAAAAAAATTCTAGATATTCCAGTATTTCATGACGATCAACATGGGACAGCAATCATAACAACAGCTGCATTAATTAATGCAGTTGATATTGCAAAAAAAAACTTAAAAAAAATTAAAATAGTGATTAATGGTGCGGGTGCAGCAGCTATGGCATGCGCAAAATTATTTAGAAGCAAAGGTATTCCAAAAAATAATATCAAAATGTTAGATTCAAAAGGTGTAATAAGTAAAAATAGAAAAGATATTAATTCTTGGAAAAAAGAATTTGCAGTCGAGACAAAGGATAAAAATTTAGAAGATGCGATGAAAAATGCAGATGTATTTTTAGGTTTATCTGCAGCAGATGTTGTAAAAAAAAATATGGTAAAAAAAATGGCGAAAAATCCAATTATATTTGCTTGTGCGAATCCAGATCCTGAAATAAAACCAGAAGATATAGAAAAAGTAAGAGATGATGCAATTATAGCAACAGGTAGATCTGATTATCCAAACCAAGTAAATAATTTAATTGGGTTTCCGTACATATTTAGGGGAGCATTAGATGTTAGAGCAAAAACTATTAATGAAGAAATGAAAATTGCAGCGGCTAATGCTATTGCTTCACTTGCAAGGGAATTTGTGCCTGACGAGGTCGCAGCTGCAATGGGTGGTGAAAGGCCTAATTATGGAAAAGAATATATTATTCCATCTACTTTTGATCCAAGATTGATCAGTGTAATTCCAGTAGCAGTAGCAAAGGCTGCTATAAAATCTGGTGTCGCTAGAAAAAAAATAGTAAATTTTGATCAATACTCTGAACAACTAAAACAAAGGCTTGATCCATCTGTAACTATTATGCAGGGAATAAACAACCAAATTAAAAAAACAAACAAAAAAGTTGTATTTGCTGATGGTGAAGATGAAAATACTTTGAAGGCTGCAATAGCATTTAAAAATAGTGGACTAGGCACGCCTATTTTAGTTGCTAAAGAAAAAGTGGTTAAAGAAAAACTTAGAGAGATTGGTTATGGAGAAAACTTTGATATTGAGATTGTAAATTCTACTTTGAGTGACAAACGAAAAAAATATGTAAATTATCTATTTAAAAAACTTCAAAGAACAGAGGGATTGCTTGAAAGAGATTGTGATAAGATGGTTAGAAATGACAGAGTTATTTGGGGTTCTTGCATGGTTGCATGTGGTGATGCTGATGCAATGGTTACTGGCAATTCGAGAAGGTATGGACAATCTCTGGATAAAGTAAAAAAGGTCATTGATGCTAGGCCAGGAGAAATTATGTTTGGGTTAAACATGATTGTTAATAAAGGCAAAACCGTCTTTATTGCAGATACAAGTGTTCATGAGTATCCAACCTCTACACAATTATCTGAAATAGCTATTTCTGCATCTAGAGTAGCAAAATTATTTGGTTTCGAACCAAAAGTTGCTTTTCTTTCACACTCAACATTCGGCCAACCAATTACTGCTAGAACTAAACATATAAGAGATGCAGTAGAAATTTTAAGAAATAAAAAAGTTAACTTTAAGTTTGATGGAGATATGCAGCCTGATGTGGCTTTAAGTGATGAGTATAAGGACCTTTATCCATTCTCTGAGATTGTAGGTAATGCAAATATATTAATTATGCCCGGACAACACAGCGCTGCTATAACATATAAAACAATGAAAACTTTAGGTGGTGCTAAAGTTATTGGACCATTGTTGATTGGTTTGGGGCAGGCAATTGAAATTGCTCCTTTAAGGTCGTCGACTTCTGACATATTAAATTTAGCCTCTGTTGCAGCATATTCAGCAGGTGTAATTAATTATAAAAAACCAAATTAGTTTTTTACTACTCTCAAGTCCTCAACTAAAAAAATACTTGTAATTACATCTTCGACATCAAGAACTTTTTTGGCCTCATTTATAACTTCAGCTCTTTCTTCCTCGTTTTGTGAAATACCATAAACATAAATTATTTTTTTGTAAGTATCGATATCATAATTCGCAGACTTTATTTTTTTATTTGTTATTAAAGCAGTTCTTAGTTGTGAAGTTATCAGGACATCTTTTGCTGTCTGTGTGAAGTTAAACTTTTCTTTTATTTTTAAATCATTTTTTACTGATCTAGCTCCTTTTATTTCCCATCCTAGTTTTGTAATTTTGAGTTTTTCCTCTATTGTGTCTACTTTACCAGTAATAAATATTCTTCCATCTAAAACTTTGGTCTTTACTTTTAATAAATAACTACTGTCTATTAATATTAGTTTCGCTCTTAAATTTTTTTGCATTATTGAATCATCTATTTGAGTACCAATTGTTCTAGGATCCATGGCAACTGAAACTCCTGTACCTAAAACTCCAGTAGATGAATATCCAACACATCCTGAAATAAATATGAAAATCATGATCAATATAATTTTTTTAAATTTCATTTTTTTTCTTCAAACAAAAATCGTAAACGATTTTTTTTGATATATTATTCTCCTTGCTGATTTTTGATGTAATATCTTTAATCGACATTTTTTTTAAAAGTTTATATATTTTTTTTTTAACTGATTCTTCAATTACTTGTAACCTATTTTGTAAACTTGAATTTTCTGAAATAACTACAGTAATCTCACCTTTTTCTGTTATGTCAATATTATTGAGGTTTTTAACCTTATCTCTAATATATTCTTCATGAAGTTTTGTCATTTCTCTAGTAATTAAAATATCTCTATCATTAAAATATTTTTGTATTTGAGCTGTTACTTTTTTTATTTTTTTTGGTGAAATAAAAAAAACAATTGGATAATTTAAATTTGAAATTTTTTGAAAAAGCTGATCGATTTGCAACTTTTTATCTGGCAAAAAACCACAAAAAAAGAAATTGTTCGAAAAACCACTTATAGAAACAGCCGCTGTGGCAGCAGAGGATCCTGGAACTGGAAATATATCAATTTTATTCTTTATACACTCATTTATCAAAATTCCACCCGGATCTGAAATTGTTGGAGTACCCGCATCTGAGATGATAGAAATTATTTTATTTTCTTTTAATAAATTTAAAACATTTTTTACGTTTTTTTTCTCATTGAATTTATGATTAGGTAGTAATTTAGTCTTTATATTAAACTTAGATAGTAGTTTACTTGAAACTCTAGTGTCTTCTGACAAAATAAGGTCTGAATTATTTAGAATTTCTATGGCCCTAAAGGTCATATCACCTAAATTTCCTATGGGTGTAGAAACACAATATAGCCCAGGTTTTAAAATATCATTTATTTCAAAATTATACATTTAATGACAATGAGAAAGTTATATATCATATTTTTAAAAGTTTTTCTTATAATCGTTTTAACTAATCTTAGAGCAATTTCAGATGAGAAAATTAAAATTGGTTTAATTGTGCCTTTGTCTGGTGAATATTCATATATAGGTAAATCAATTGTTAAGTCGACAAGAATGGCATTGGATAAAATAAATGATGAAAGAATTACAATAATACCAAGAGATACAAAAGCAAATCCAATAGATGCACTCAAAGTTTCAAATGGGCTCTACAACAATGGTATAAAAATAATTATTGGACCAGTATTTAATGAGAGCAATAAATATTTAGATGAATTAAATGAAGTAACATTCATATCCTTTACAAATAAAATTAGAAATAATCCAAAAAATGTAATATCTGCAGGTGTAAATGCAATATCTCAGATAAATACAATTAAAAAATATTTAAGTGAAAATAATTTGAAGAATACAATATTTTTGGTTCCTGAAACAGAGTATAAAAAAGAGATTGAAGAGGCTATTGAGAAATCAAATTTAATATTAAAAGAGAAATTTATTTATAGCAAAGACCCAACTTTGTTAACAAAGCAAATAGAAGATTTAACAAGGTATCAACAAAGAAAACAAAATTTAGAAAACGAAATCAAAAGAATAGAAAATTCAAATACTTTCAACAAAAAGAAAAAAATTGATGAGTTAAAAAAAAAAGATACACTGGGTTTCATTAATTTTGACTCAGTAATAATTGCTGATTTTAGTGAAAGTCTAAAAAGTGTTGCCACATCGTTGTTGTACACAGATGTATCTTCAGAAAGAATAAAATATATTACATTAAATCAATGGTTTGATGAGAGCCTTTTAAAGGAAACTTCATTACATCCAATTTATTTCCCATCAATAAATAAAGATAATTTTGAATTATTTCAAAAAGAATATATTCAAAACTTCAATAATACACCAAATCAAATTTCTTTTTTAAGTTATGATCTAATAGGGTTGGTGTATTACTTGTTAATTAATAATGATTTAGAAACTAATGAAAATTTATTTATTAAAAAAAATAAATTTAAAGGAAAGATAGGAATCTTTGAAATAAATAAAAAAACAATTACTCATCAATTAAACTTTTATGAAATAAAAGATAAAAATTTTAGAGAAATTTTTTAATTTTTTTGAAAGCTTTTGCTCGGTGGTCATTTTTAAATTTTAACTTTTGACTCATTTGACCGAATGTTAATCTTTTATTCACAGGAATAAAAATTGGATCATAGCCAAAACCTTTATTTCCAATTTTTTTTTTAGAGATTACACCATTAATAACCCCTAAAGATTGGATTGGTTTCTTTTTTAATCCATAAATAGTTAATGCACAGATAAATCTTGCTTTAACTTTTTTTGACTGCCAGTTCTTATCTACCTTCGATAGTTTTTGATATACTTTCGATATTGCCAAATTAAAATCACTTTTTTTTCCACCCCATCTTGCTGAATAAATACCTGGTTGATTATTTAGCAAGTCAATTTCAAGCCCAGAATCATCTGCTATGCAGATTTTTTTTGTTTTTTTTGAAAAATACTTCGCTTTAATCAAAGAATTTTTAAGAAAAGTATCTCCATTTTCTTTAGGACTTTTGAGACCATAGTCCTTTGGGGATGTAATAATATAGTATTTAGGCAGTAAATCTTTTATTTCTTTTATTTTTCCATCATTATTTGAGCCTACTACGATTTCATTTATTTTTTTTTTTAACATCTAGAATTTTATAAATTTCATACCATATAGACCTTAATGGAAAAAGAAGAAACACAAAATAAAGAAGATCAAAATTTAAAAGATAAAAATTCTGAGCCAAGCGCAGATAAACAGGCCTCAGAGGAAACCGAAAAAAAAGAAGAAGAGGAACAACTTTCACCTGAAGATGAAATTGCAAATCTTAAAGATAAAGTTACTAGAACATTTGCTGAAATGGAAAATCAGAGAAGACGATTTGAAAAAGAGAAAGATGAAGCTTTTGAATATGGTGGGTTTTCATTTGCGAGGGAAACTCTAAATCTTCTAGATAATTTAGAGAGATCAAAACAAACATTGGAAAGCGATGAAACTATAAAAGATAAAGACACACTAAAAAAATTGATAGAACATATAAATATTATTAATAAAGATATGATTTCTATTTTCAAAAAAAACAATATTGAGCCAATTAAAGCAATTAACGAAAAACTGGATCCAAATTTACATCAGGCTATGATGGAAGTTGAAGATGATACAAAAGATCAAGGGACAATAGTTCAAGAAATTCAAAAAGGTTTTATGATGAAAGATAGGTTACTAAGACCTTCGTTAGTAGCTGTATCTAAAAAAAAAGTTGAAGAGAAACAAAATAACCAAAAAGACAGGGAAATTGAGGAAAAAGAGACAAAAAATTAATTATTTATTATGGTTGTAGTTAGAAAAATAGCACTTATATGAGTTTCAACTAGGGTAAATTATGGGTAAAGTTATAGGAATAGATCTAGGAACAACAAATTCTTGTGTAGCCGTTATGGAGGGAACACAAGCAAAAGTATTAGAAAATGCTGAAGGAGCAAGAACGACACCTTCTGTTGTTGCATTTACAGATGAAGGTGAAAAATTAATAGGTCAACCAGCCAAAAGACAAGCCGTTACAAATCCCGAAAATACAATTTTTGCAGTTAAAAGGTTAATTGGAAGAAATTTTGATGATCCGACAGTTAAAAAGGATGTTGAGACTGCACCTTTTAAAATAGTTAATTCTGATAAAGGCGACGCATGGATTGAGGCAAAAGGACAAAAATATTCACCATCACAAATTTCAGCTTTCACGCTTCAAAAAATGAAAGAGACAGCTGAAAAATATTTAGGTTCTGAGGTGAAACAAGCTGTAATTACTGTTCCAGCATATTTTAATGATGCTCAGAGACAGGCTACTAAAGATGCGGGTAAAATAGCTGGCCTTGAGGTTTTAAGAATTATAAATGAGCCTACAGCAGCATCCCTGGCTTATGGTTTAGACAAAAAAGCAAATAAAAAAATAGCAGTATATGATTTAGGTGGAGGAACATTCGATGTTTCAATTCTTGAATTAGGTGATGGTGTATTTGAAGTTAAGTCAACTAATGGTGATACATTTTTAGGTGGAGAAGATTTTGACAATGCGATAGTTGATTACTTACTTTCAGAATTCAAAAAAGAAAATGGTATTGATTTAAAATCTGATAAATTAGCTTTACAAAGATTAAAAGAAGCTGCGGAAAAAGCAAAAATAGAACTCTCATCAGCTACCCAAACTGAAATAAATTTACCATTTATTACAGCTGACAAAACTGGACCAAAACATATTAACTTGAAAATGACTAGAGCTAAATTAGAAGCATTAGTCGAAGATTTAATTTCAAGAACGATTCCGCCATGTAAAACAGCCTTAAAAGATGCGGGATTATCACCAAGTGAAGTAGACGAAATTGTGCTAGTTGGTGGAATGACAAGAATGCCAAAAGTTATAGAAGAAGTTAAAAATTTCTTTGGGAAAGATCCTAACAAATCTGTAAATCCTGATGAAGTTGTTGCTATGGGAGCAGCAATTCAAGCAGGGGTATTACAAGGTGATGTTAAAGATGTATTACTTCTAGATGTGACTCCTTTATCATTAGGAATAGAAACTTTAGGCGGTGTATCTACAAAATTAATAGATAAAAATACAACAATACCAACTAAAAAAAGCCAAGTATTTTCTACTGCAGAGGATAATCAACCAGCTGTATCAATTAGAGTTCTTCAGGGTGAAAGGGAGATGGCTTCAGATAATAAAGTATTAGGAAACTTTGAGTTGGTTGGAATAGCTCCAGCTCCAAGAGGAGTTCCGCAAATTGAAGTGACTTTTGATATAGATGCAAATGGTATTGTAAATGTCTCGGCTAAAGACAAAGGAACTGGTAAAGAACAAAAAATTCAAATTCAAGCATCTGGAGGATTAAGTGACGAAGAAATTAATCAAATGGTAAAAGATGCAGAATCTAATAAAGAAGAGGATAAAAAGAAAAGAGAAGCTGTTGATGCAAGAAATCAAGCAGATACATTAATTCATTCAACTGAAAAAAATTTAAAAGAACATGGAAGTAAAGTTTCTGATGCAGATAAAAAAGCTATTGAAGATGCGTCAGCAAACCTGAGAAATGCTCTTAAAGGTACTGATGTTGAGGAAATTAAGAAGAAAACACAAGATTTAGTTCAGGCATCTATGAAATTAGGTGAAGCAATCTATAAATCACAACAAGGTGCAAAACCTGAAGATGCTCCAAAAGACGCAAAGAAAGAAGATACAAAAGACGATAACGTTGTTGATGCAGATTTTGAAGAAGTAAAAGACGAGAATAAAGAAAAAAGCGCCTAACAAAACAACTGTTTGTCTATAACATGTTATGGCAAAAAGAGATTACTACGAAGTTTTGGGTGTAAATAAAAGTGCTTCAGCAGACCAAATAAAATCAGCTTACAGGAAACTAGCAGTTAAATTTCATCCTGATAAAAATAAGGGTGATAAAGGAGCTGAGGAAAAATTTAAAGAAGCATCAGAAGCCTACCACGTTCTTTCTAATTCTGAGAGAAAGCAAAATTATGATAATTTTGGACATGCGGCTTTTGAAAATGGAGGTGGTGGAAGAAGTGGATTTGGAAATTTTGACTTTTCAAACCATTTCTCTGATATTTTTGAAGACTTTTTTGGAGAGGGTTTTGGTGGAGGCCGTAGATCAAGAAGGTCAAATAATAGAGGGTCAGATTTAAGATATGATTTATCTATATCTTTAGAAGAGGCATTTTCAGGAAAGAAACAAGATATAAAATTCTCTACATCTGAAAAATGTGATACTTGTAGTGGTTCAGGATCAAAACCTGGACATCAAGCAGGTGCATGTTCGATGTGCGGTGGCCATGGACAAGTTAGATCAAGCCAAGGTTTTTTTACAGTTCAACAAACTTGCCCTCAATGTGCTGGCGCTGGAGAGGAAATTACACATCCTTGCACAGGTTGTAATGGCCAAGGGAAAAAACAAGCTTCGAAAAGATTATCAGTTACCATTCCAAAAGGTGTGGATGATGGAACGAGAATAAGGCTCTCAGGTAAAGGTGAAGCAGGATCAAGAGGTGGGGGTAATGGTGATTTATACTTATTCATAAATGTTAATTCTCATGACTTATTTAAAAGATCTGATGAAAACTTATTTTTCGAGTGTCCAGTCTCAATAGCTGATGCTGCTCTTGGCACCTCGATTGAAATTCCAACAATTGATGGTGGTAAAGCTAAAATAAAAATTCCAGCAGGAACTCAAAGCGGAAAACAATTTAGACTGAAAGGAAAAGGGATGCCTTACATGAGGGGTAATGATTTTGGAGACCTTTATGTGCAGGTAAACACCGAAGTTCCAATATCCCTAAATAAAGAACAAAAAGAATTACTAGAAAAATTTAGAGAAATTGAAAATGAGAAATCTAATCCAAGTATTAAAAAGTTCTTTCAAAAAGCTAAAAGTTTCTGGAAAAATTAATCAAGATTATAAAGAACCTGCTAATTTTGGATTGCCACTAATATCCTTAATTAAATAAGGTTTAACACCACCTTCTTGATCTAATAAATTTTTGCATTTATAACCAAGCCGCTTTAATTTAAGACCTTTACAAGATCTTTTAATCCAAATTTCATCGAAATATAATTTAAAGGCCATTTTTGAAGTTGTGTAAATTCCAAATTTAAAATCCCAACGATTTTTTCCAAAATACTTTTCTACATCTCCATGAGTTTTCCAAATTGTTTGTCCTTTATGATCTACTTTAAGATCACCATTAATCCAAATTTTAAAGTAACCTTTCTCTGGATCAGAATTAAAATTGATGTTGTGTATAATGTCTATCCATTTTCCTTTAAAGCTCAATAATTCGTCCCAATTTAATAATTTAAACTCTTGATATGATTTTATACAGAAATTGGCTCCTGTAGAACCATCTCCTGATCCTGCAGAACAATTCTTATTTGGCTTATCTAGTACAAAATAGCCCTTTCTGGTTCCATTTTTCATTATCAGTCCAACAAAATTTTTTATATCAGTCTCAAACATTGGTTCATAAACTTCTATATCGTTATGCCATTGCTGTATTGTTAATCTTCCTCCCCATTTAAAGTCCTTTGGTATCAAAAGTGACATCGACATCCATACATTATCGTCCTTTTTTCCGTTTTTTCTTCCACTCACCTCGACTCTTTTTTTAGACTCAAAGTTAGATCTTTTACAATCTGCCTTTGAACCAATACACCCTGTCCCTACAGTTAACTTAAGTGCGGTACCACCATGTCTAGGATTTTTTTTTGTAACTTCTAAAAAGTTATAATCCAAATTATTTTCTTTTTTAAAATTTTTGTAAAATTGTTCTCTTATAATTTTAAACCCACCTTTAACATTTACAGTGGTATCATCTTTTTTAATTTTTAAATTTTTATGAAATATTGCTTCTTCAGCAACAACCGAAGTACAAATGCTAAGTAAAAAAATAATTTTTATAATATAATTCATTTAAATTAATTTAAGTTATGTATATTATATTAAATAAATATTAATGAAAAAAATTAATTTAGCTATAACTGGTTGCATGGGAAGAATGGGCCAACAGCTCATAAAATCTGCTATTAAAGACAAGTCAACTAAGTTGGTTGCTCTTACTGAAAATAGATCCATTAATAAAAAAATTAGTGGGATCAGACCTGAATTAAATACTGAAAAAGCTCTTGGCAAAGCAAATGTAATTATAGATTTCACAATACCAAAATGTACATTCGAAGTTTTAAAAATAGCTTCAAAACTAAAGAAAAAAGTTGTAATTGGTACAACAGGTTTTACAAAAAAAGAAGAGAATTTAATAAAGAAGTTTTCGAAAAAAATTCCAATTTTAAAAGCTGGAAATATGAGTGTTGGTATTAATTTGCTTATGTACCTGACCGAAATCACATCTGCATCACTGGGAAGTAATTATTTAAGTAAGGTTTTTGAAGTTCATCACAAACACAAGAAAGATCATCCTTCTGGAACTGCTTTGATGCTTGGAAAGGGAATTGCTGTTGGAAAAAATAAAGACTTTTACAAAATGATGGGTAAAAAATACTTAAATAAGAAAAAATTTCCTTACGGAAAAAAAATTAATTTCAATTCAATTAGAAAAGGTGAGATTATAGGTGAACACGAAGTAACTTTTTCAAATGGAAAAGAAATTATATCTCTAAACCATGAAGCTTTCGACAGAGCTTTATATTCAGAAGGAGCAATAACTGCTGCTAAATGGCTAGTAAATAAGAAACCAGGTCTCTACTCAATGAGAAATCTTCTGAATTTTAAATAATGAATGAAGTACAGAGGGCCAAAATAGTTTTAAAGATACTAAATAAAACTTATCCAACAACACCCATACCACTAAAACATAGAAATATATTTACACTTTTGATATCTGTACTACTTTCAGCTCAATGTACAGACGTGAATGTTAATAATGTTACCAAAAATATTTATCCAAAATACAATAAACCAGAGCATTTCGTTAAACTTGGAAGAAAGAAAATTGAAAACTTAATACGAAGTATAGGTATTTTTAGAGTTAAAGCTAAAAGTGTTTATAATCTTTCTAAAACTTTAGTTGAAAAATATAATAGTAAAGTTCCTAAAACTTTCGAGGAATTAGAAGAGTTACCTGGTGTAGGGCATAAAACTGCAAGTGTAGTCATGTCTCAAGGATTTGGTTTTCCGGCATTTCCCATTGATACACATATACATAGACTTGCACAAAGATGGGGTTTAACAAATGGAAAAAATGTTGTGCAAACAGAAAAAGATTTAAAAAGATTATTTCCAAAAAAATATTGGAATAAGCTACATCTTCAAATAATTTATTATGGTAGAGAGTATTGCAAAGCAAGAGAGTGTTACGGTATTTCTTGTAAAATTTGTACTTCTTGCTATCCTAAAAGAAAAAAACCTGTAAAAACAAAGAAAGCTTAGTATGAAAATCTTAGGTATAGGAAATGCAATCGTAGATGTAATTTGTAAAATTGATGAAGACTTTATTAACCAAAATGGTTTAACAAAGGGAACTATGAAACTTATTTTTGAAGATGAGGAATTTAAATCAATGCTATCAAATTTAAATATTGAAAAAACTATATCAGGTGGGTCAGTGGCAAATTCTATTGTTGGATTATCTCAATTAGGTAACAAAGTTGGTTTTATTGGTAAGGTTAGTGATGACGAATTAGGAAGTAAATATGAGTATGGACTAAAATCAGAAAATGTTGAATATTTTTATTCAAAAAAAAAAGAAGAATTGCCGACTGGAACTTGTCTAATTTTAGTAACACCAGACTCTGAAAGAACGATGTGTACCTATCTTGGAACAGCAGGAAAAATAAATGAAAGTGATGTAAATTCTGATGTGGTGAAACAATCTGAGATAATTTTTTTAGAGGGATACCTATGGGACGAGGGCGAACCAAAAAAAGCATTTGAAAAAGCCATCAATAGTGCAAATAAAGTTGCAATGTCACTCTCAGATCAGTTCTGTGTGGATAGGCACAAGCCACATTTTTTGGATTTGGTAAAAAACAAATTGGATATTATATTTGCTAACGAACAAGAAATGATGTCATTAATAGACGCAAAAGATTTTAAAGATGTTATTGATTTTGGAAAAAATTTAAAAAAATTAGTTGTTATTACAAGAGGTGAGAAAGGAGCTATATCAATAAATGGTGAGGAAATTGTAGAAAATGGAGTCGAAAAAAACTTAAATATTAAAGATCTTACTGGAGCTGGAGATCTGTTTGCTGCAGGTTTTTTACATGGAATTTTAAATAATTTAAGTACAACAGAAAGTCTAAATAAGGGGCGAGAGATGTCATCAAAAGTAATTCAACAAATAGGTGCTAGGCTCTAGTATTTTTTCTACTGTAACTTCCTTTACCTTTTTTGGGTTTAATTATTTTGGGTTTATATTTTTTATTACGAAGTTCCTTGGCATAAAAATTTTTCCTTTTAAGCATTAATTTTATACCCACCTTTAATGCTTGAAATAAACTTATTATCTCCGAATTTTTTTTCTATTTTTTTTCTTAGTCTATAAATATGAGTTTCTACTGTATGTGTCTCTAATTTGGATTTATAGCCCCAAACTTCTGATTGTAGTTTATTAATTGCTACCGGCTCCCTTGAGATATTTAAAAAATTAATTATTCTTATTTCTTTTTCAGTTAATCTTAGAGATTTATCATTTAAAGTCATTACTCTTGAATTTAAATTAATAAAATATTTTCCAGTTTTAATATTATTTTGTTGATTAAATTTATTTTTTAAAAATTGTACGTTAATTATCTCTATGAGTTTTTTAAGATTGATAGGATATTCATCAATTATAATTTGATTTTCAAAAACTTTTTTTTTTTCTCCTGAAATAACTATTACATTTTTTCCGTTTTGAATATTTAGAGAGTTATTGTTGTTAACATTTTTAATATCAAAATTTAATTTACTTTTTATTTCATTTAATATGCTAAATAATGTTGGAAATTTGTGTATAATTAAGGACTGTATTAAACTCATTATATAACAATATGACAATTATTATTAAAAATAAAGATACACTTATATTTGATGAATTTATATTTAGATGTTGTGTAGGGAAAATGGGATTTTCAAAGAATAAAATAGAGGGAGATAAAAAGACCCCAATAGGTCAATTTAAATTAGAAAATCTTTATTTTAGAAAAGATAGAAAACGAATGCCAACAACAAAATTAAATACTATAGAAATAAAAAAAAATATGGGTTGGTGTGATGATGTAAATGAAAAAAAAAATTATAATAAGCTGATTAATATAAATTCAAAGTTTAAATGTGAGAAATTATTTAGATCTGATTATAAATATGATTACTTTATACCAATTAAATATAATTGGATTAATACTAAAGTTGGGAAAGGCAGTGCAATTTTTATACACTTAACAAAAAATTTCAAACCAACAGCTGGATGTATTGGCCTTTTAGAAAAAGACTTTTTAATACTAGCAAAATTAATAAAAAAAAATACTGAGATAAAAATACTTTACGCTCTTTGACCAAAAATACTTGAACCAATTCTTAAAAATGTTGCTTGGTTTTCAATTGCATCTAAATAATCAGATGACATTCCCATGCTTAATTCATTTAATTTAATTATTTTATTTAAATCATTCATCTCTTTAAAATATTTTTTGGAATCTTTGTCAAAAGGAGGTATGCACATTAATCCTATTACATCCAAATCTAAACTTGAACAATATTTATAAAAATCTAAAACTTCGTCTTTTGAGATTCCTGATTTTTGTTCTTCATCTCCTATATTCACTTGTATAAATAATTTTGGTTTCACATTAAGCTCATTTTGAAATTTAAAAATTTTGTCAGCTAGTTTTTTACTGTCTAATGAGTGAATATAATCAAACAATTTTATTGCTTGTTTAACTTTATTTGATTGAAGTCGTCCAATTAAATGTAATTTTATATTTTCCTTTTGTTTTTTTATTTGAGTCCATTTTTCAACGGCCTCCTGAACTTTATTTTCACCATAATGAATATGACCATGATTAATCGCAGGTAGTATATGATCTAATTTAAATGTTTTGGAGACAGCTATGATTTTAGGTGTTTTTGAAATATTATTATTAGCCTCAAACTTTAGCTTAACTTTTTCAGATATTTTAAGTAAATTTTCAACAACGTTATGCATTACAATTTTCCAATTAAATTTTACTTTATAAATTCTTTTAAAAAAAATAATATTGATAATTTAGATAATAATACAGCTGTTATTTACAGAAACTATAATAAAAAATTAAAGATCGCAGAAATAATAAAAATAAGAAATTATTGCAATAAAAAAAATATAAAATTTTTTTTATCAAATAATATCAAAATTGCTCTAAAATTAAGATTAAATGGTGCCTATATACCTTCTTTTAATAAGAATTTTAATCATGTTGGATATTCGTTCAATTCATCTTTTAAAATACTTGGCTCAGCTCATAACGTAAAAGAAATACGTATAAAGGAGAGACAAAACGTAGAAATAATTTTTTTATCCTCGATATTTAAAAAAAACAAAAATTACTTAGGTATATATAGATTCAAACAACTAATGAGAATTACAAATAAGAAAATTATTTGTCTTGGTGGAATTTCAAAAAGTAATATTAAAAAAATAAATTTATTAAACTGTCTTGGTTTTAGTGGGATATCTTATTTTGAGTAAAAAAAAGGCCCCAAAAAATGGGGCCCTTTTAATTAGTTTTATTTTGCTAATTAGAACGCAAAAGTTAGAACCATCTGATAACCTTCTCTGTCATCTGCAGCAGAGTTATTTACGTTATCAACTTGGTGCATTGATACTGCAATACCCAAAGATCCCATTGTGTAAGAAGCACCAATTGCTGTTGCTTCTTGGTCTTTTGATCCAACTTTTTCTCTAGTATTTGAACCATAAGATACAGTTAAATCGTCATTGATTGCGTAAGATATACCAACTCCAGTTGACTCAATGTCTGATGCACTTTCATTGTCTGTCTCTGCAGTTTGGATACCTATTGTAGCACCACCGATTGCATATTTAGCATACATTGTACTGTCATTTGATTTAGTTCCAGTTGTTACTTCAACATCACCTTCACCATAACCAAGTGTCAATCCGTCCATTCCAGTATATGTAATACCGTAATCTGAATATGACACATCAGTACCATCTGCAGCACCTGATGCATTTACGTAGTATAAATGTACGTTTAAGCCTGACTCATGAGCATATGTATATTTAAACGCGTTGTCTCCTGCGAAACCATTTACTCTAGATGTGTCAGCACCAGTAATAACATCCCATGGCTCTTCTGAAGCTGTAGGCATCACGTCGTCATTTCCGTCCATGAAACCACCAGTTCCGTGACCACCGAATACTAATGTACCAGCATCACCTAAATCAAAAGTTAATGAGTAGCTATCTACATTACCTGCACCTGAAGTTGCACTAGCATCACCATCAAGTTCTACTGAGTATGTAACACCAATATCGTTTACATCACCTGAAGCAGAAAATGTAACTGAGTCTTCCATTACCCATCCGTTACCGTGGTTTGCTTTTTCATCACCACCTGTAAAAGACATAGTAGCAGTTCCAGCTGCAGACATTTCAGCTGCTGAAACAGATCCAGCAACTAAAGAACCAGCAAGAGCTGTTAGTCCTATTTTTTTATAATTGTTCATATTAAGTACTCCTTGTTTATGTTTAATATTAAACATGGCTTTTCTACCAAAAAAGCTTTGATTCTGTTAAGTTTAAAGCAATTAATGTAAAATAAATATTAAAGTGTTGCATAAATACATCATATAAAAAGCTTAAAAATCAAAGCTTTTTTAATTTTTTTTTGCGATTCTTTGATATTTAAATTTTATCTGATTAATTATATTAAATTTTATTATGTTATCAAAAATTTTAAGAAACTTATTAGCGTCAATAGTAACGTTTGCAGTTGTTAGCTCATGTGCAAATGGTTTGCCTGGTGGTGATGCCAGAAAAAGACCCCCTCAAGTAAAAGACAGGATTCAAAAAAATATTGAAGAAGGTAGAGGCTTCAGGTTGATGGGTGGTAACAAAAGAAATACAGGAGAATTTGATTTTGCAAGTTCTAATGAGTTATGGCGAGCTTCATTGGATACGCTAGATTTTATGCCACTAGCACTTGCCAATTATAGTGGGGGAATAGTAGTAACAGATTGGTATAGCGACGGTAAAGCTAATAATGAGTCTGTAAAAATCTCAGTAAGATTTTTAAGCAATGAAATAAGAGCAGATGCATTAGTTGTGAAAGTCTTTTATAAAAATTGCTCTACTGAGCAAACTTGCAAAATAACCGATAAATCTGGGGTACTATCAGAGGAGCTTGCAAAAAAAATTTTAACTAAAGCAGCTCTTTATGAAAAGCAAGGTCAATCAAAAAATAAAAAAAAATATATAAACGAAGGCTTAAAAGATTAAGCAATTAACTTAAGATTGTGGAAAGATATAATTTTAAAGAAGTTGAAAATAAATGGCAAAAATATTGGTCGGATAACAAATCTTTCAAAACTCAGATAGATAAAAGTAAGAAGAAATTTTATTGTCTTGAAATGTTTCCTTATCCATCGGGAAAAATTCATATGGGTCATGTAAGGAATTACACAATAGGTGATGTTTTATCAAGATTCAAAAAACTTTGTGGTTTTAATGTTTTGCATCCTATGGGTTGGGATGCATTTGGTATGCCTGCAGAAAATGCTGCAAGAGAAAATAAATTAGATCCAAAAGATTGGACTAATAAAAATATTAATACAATGAAAGACCAATTAAAAAAGTTAGGTTTATCACTTGACTGGGATAGAGAAATTTCAACCTGCAATGAAGATTATTATAAACATCAACAAAATTTTTTTTTAGATTTGTTAGAAAAAGGCCTTGTCTACAGAAAAGAAAATTATGTAAACTGGGATCCTATTGACGAGACTGTTTTAGCAAATGAACAAGTGATTGATGGCAAAGGTTGGAGATCTGGGGCGACGGTTGAAAGAAAAAAACTTAGTCAGTGGTTTTTTAATATTTCAAAGTTTTCACAAGACTTACTAGATGGTTTAGACGGTTTAAAAGGTTGGCCAAACAAAGTTAAAACCATGCAAAAAAATTGGATTGGTAAATCATTTGGATGTGAGATTAATTTTGAGGTAGAAGGTGATTTACCAGTAAAAACAATTAAATGTTTTACAACTAGACCAGATACTCTTTTTGGGTTTTCATTTTTAGCTGTTTCAGTTGACCACGAAATTTCAGATTTCTATAAAAAAGACAAAGATTTTTTAAAATTTAAAGAAGATTGCTCTAAAACTGGAACTACCGAAGAGGCAATTGCTGTTGGAGAAAAGATAGGTTTTAAAACGAATCTAATTGCAAAAAATCCATTAAATCCAGATCAAAAAGTACCAGTCTATTTTGCAAATTTTGTTTTAATGGATTATGGGTTTGGGGCAATATTTGGTTGCCCAGCACATGACCAAAGAGATTTTGATTTTGCAAAAAAATATGATTTAAAAATAAAAACAGTAGTCAAACCAAATGATCAAAAAGACGATTTTGAAGTAGTAAAAGAGGCATATTCTGGACCTGGAAAAATTATAAATTCAGATTTTTTAAATGGTCTTGAAGCGCCAGATAATTCAGTTCTGGAAACAATTAAAATTTTAGAAGATAAAAAATTAGGGAAAAAACAAATAAATTACAGGTTAAAGGATTGGGGCGTATCTAGACAAAGATATTGGGGATGTCCAATACCAGTTGCCTATGACAGTAAAGGAAAAATTAAACCAATTCCAAAAAGTATGCTCCCAGTAAAATTGCCGGAAAATATAGATCTATCAGTAAAAGGCAATCCATTGGATAGTCAAAAAGAGTGGAAAGAAATTATTATAGACGGAAAGAAATATACAAGAGAAACAGATACTTTAGATACTTTTGTGTGCTCATCTTGGTACTATTTAAGATTCTGTTCCCCTAATGAAAAAAATTATGGGTTTAATAAAGATGAAATAGATTATTGGATGCCAGTTGATCAATATATTGGTGGAGTTGAACATGCAATCCTACATTTATTATATTCACGTTTTTTTATGAGAGCAATAGATCATAATAATGAAGAATTTAATATAAAAGAGCCTTTTCAAAGTTTATTTACCCAAGGCATGGTCTGTCATGAAACATACAAAGACAAAAACAATAATTGGCTAAGCCCAGACGAAGTAGAAAAAATAAATAATAAATTTGTTCTAAAAAACAATTTAAAAGAAATTGTTAAAGTAGGACCATCAGAGTCAATGTCCAAGTCAAAAAAAAATGTTGTGGACCCTGAATTTATTATTAATAATTATGGTGCTGACTCCGTTAGACTATTTATATTGTCTGATAGTCCTCCAGAAAAGGATGTTCAATGGTCTGAACAAGGGATGGTGTCCTCATATAAATTTATTCAAAAACTTTGGATATTGCATAAAGAAATTTACTATAAAATTACACATGAAACTGAAGATGATGCTGATAAAGATTTTGAAAAATTTACAAATCAATTAATTGTAAAATTTACAAATAACCTCGAAAAATTTAATTATAACGTGATCATTGCAAACATGTACGAAACCTATAATTATCTTATTAGTTTCATAAAGAATAAAAAAAACATAAAAAATTTAAGAAAAAATTACAAAAAAATTTTAATCTGCTTTTCACCAGTAATCCCACATTTTTCAAATGAATGTTTAAGTCAACTTAATTTAACCAGTGAAATTAGTTGGCCAGAATATAAACAAAACTTGTTAGAAGACATCAATGTAAACTTTGTTATACAAATTAATGGAAAAAAAAGACTTATTATAAATATTAAAAAAGGCATAAATGAAGAGGATTTGCTAAAAATAGTTAAAAAAGACGAAAGAATGAAAAAATATTTAAATAAGAAGGAGATAAAAAAAACTATATTTGTTAAAGATAGATTAATTAATTTTTTATTAAATGAGTAAAATCTTTCAATTCATTTTAATTACTTTTTTGTTATCAAGTTGTGGATATAAGCCATTACTTCAAAACAAAAATTATGATTTTAGTTTTGCAAATATAAATATAGCTGGAAACAAAAAAATAACTCAAGTTATAAAAAATAGTTTAATTGAAAAGACTAGCTCAACGAGCGTAAAAAATTATCAAATATTTATAGAAGCAGAAAATGTAAAAGAAACAATTTCAACTAACTCAAAGGGAGATCCTACCGTATTTAAAATTTTGGTATCTGTAGATTATATTTTAGAGGAGGATGGAAAAAATATTTTTAAAAATACTATAACAAGACATACGACTTATAATAATATTAATGATAAATTTGAACTTCTTAAATATGAAGAAAACATTTTGAAAATATTATCACAAGGTGTTTCGTCTGAAATTTTAGTATCTATTGCTTCATTAATAAAATGATATTAAAAAATTTTCAGCTTAATAAAATAAATTTTAATAATTATAAGTTCTATCTATTATATGGAAAAAATGAGGGCTTTCAAAATGAAGTGATAAGTACTTATTTTATTAATAATTTTAAGGGTGAAATTAACAAGTATGATGAACAAGAATTTATACAAAACATAGAAATAATTATCAGTGAACTAAAAAATAAATCCCTCTTTAAGAATCAAAAACTCATTATCGTCTCAAGAACAAGCGATAAAATATTAAAAATTATTGAAGATATATTAGGTAGAGAACTTGAAGATTTTAAAATAATTTTAAAATCTGAACTCCTTGAAAAAAAATCTAAACTTAGAAATTTTTTTGAAAAAGAAAATAATCTTGTTTGTATACCTTTTTATGAAGATGACAATAAAAGTTTAAATATTATCATAAACCAATATTTAAATAATTATAAATTTAAGTTATCTAGAGAAATTATTAACCTTTTAATAGACAGATCAAAAGGAAATAGGGAAAATCTTAAAAAAGAATTGGATAAAATTTATTATTACTCAATTTCAAATAAAGTAATAAATTTAGATATTGTAAAAAAACTGAGCAACTTATCTGAAAATTATGATGTAAATATTTTAGTAGATAATTGTTTGGCAAAAAATACTAATAAAGTATCTAAAATTTTAAATGAAAATAACTATTCTGATGAAGATTGCATTCTAATAATAAGAACGTTGCTCAATAAATCTAAAAGACTATTAAATATTATGAAAAATTATAAAGAAACAAAAGATATTGATAAGGTATTTTCTATGACTAAACCTCCAATTTTTTGGAAAGATAAAGAAATAGTAAAAAAACAAGTTAATTTATGGGAAATTAACGAGTTAAAAAAGAAAATTTACCAGATAAATGAAATGGAAATGATCATTAAAATTAATTCAAAAAATTCTTTAAATTTAGTTTCAGATTTTGTAGTTAATTATTAGTAATTATTTTTAATAATACCAATAAGCCTGTCTAATTGATCAAAGCCTTTATACTCAAAAATTAAAGTTCCTGAATTATTTCTCTTATTATTCAAATGAACTCTCATCCCAAGTTTGCTTGTTAATTCATTTTCTGTCGCTAAAATATTAGAATCTTTGCCTTTTTTGGGTTTTTTACTAACGTTTTTAATCAGCCTTATAAGACTCTCAGTTTGTCTGACTGATAATTTTTTTCTTATAATTTTATCCGCTAAGAGTAATGAATTTTCTAACCCAACAAGTATTTTTGCATGTCCTTGGGTAATTTTATTGTTTCTGACCATTTCAATCACTTTTAAAGGTAAGGTAAGTAACCGTAAAGAATTTGAGATATGAGATCTGCTCTTTCCTATAAATCGAGCAACCTTATCCTGATCATAATTAAATTTTTCTATAAGTTTTTTATAACTTTCTGCCTCTTCAATGGGATTTAAATCTTTTCTTTGAACATTTTCTATAATAGCAAACTCTAATGATTTGAGATTATCAGCATCAATTATTACAACAGGCACTTCGTGAAACCCCGCAGCCTGTGCTGCTTGCCACCTTCTTTCGCCTGCAATAAGTTCATATTTGTCACTTTTGTTATCCGATTTTCTAACAATCAAGGGTTGGATGATACCTCTTTCTTTAATCGAACTCGTTAACTCATCTAAAGCTTCTTTATCAAATAGTTTTCTAGGTTGATTTATGTTTGGAACTATTGAACCTATAGAAATTTTATTATTTGATATTTTTATACCACTATCACCAATTAAAGATGATAGTCCCCTACCAAGCCCTTTCTTGCTTTTAAAAGGATTTATCATGCAGCACTCTCCACTTGTTTATCTTGTTCTAAAAATTCTTCAGTGAATTTGAAATAAGCTTTGCTACCAGGACAAATCTTATCATATAAAAGTACGGGTATACCGTGAGACGGAGCTTCTGATAATCTGACGTTCCTTGGCACAGCGGTTGAATAAACTTTTTCTTTAAAGTAGCTTCTTGCTTCAACTTCAACTTGACCAGAAAGCTTATTTCTTTTATCAAACATTGTGAGCAGAATCCCTCTTATCTCCAAGGAAGGATTTAGATTAGATTTAATTCTCTCAATAGTTTTCATTAACTGTGTGAGACCTTCCAATGCGAAAAATTCAGTCTGAAGAGGGACAACCAAAGCGTCTGAAGCCACTAATGCCATAATTGTGAGAAGGCTGAGTGAAGGAGGACAGTCTATGAGGATATAATCATAATGTGCCCTAGAATCATTTAAAATCAAGCTTAATTCGTCCTTTAATTTAAATGCTCTTCGACTATCATCAGCTGTTTCTACCTCAAGACCAGATAAGTCAACATTTGATGTGATTAAATTGAGATTTTCAAAGCTTGTTGATTTGATTACTTCGTAAATTTTTTTTTTCCCATTTAATACATTATAAATTGTGGAATCTGAAGTTGTATTGTTTGACAATCCAAGACCAGTTGTTGCATTGCCTTGAGGATCAAGATCTATTACAAGAACTTTTTTTCCTTTCATTGATAATCCAGCTGCTAAATTGATTACAGTGGTTGTCTTTCCAACTCCACCTTTTTGGTTAATAACTGAAATTATTTTTTTATACATTTTTTTTTTTTAAGTTTGATATTTTCACAATAAAGGAATCATCACTCGTCGCACTTTGTTTCTCTTCATAGTCAAATTTCCAAAACTTGTGAGCATCATTTAAAATTTTTTTTCCACTCCTTCCTAAAAAAACAATAATGTACTTAAAATTTTTAAAATTTGTTTTTGCTATTTGAAATATTATAGGCAAAGGTTTAAATGCTCTGGAAATAATTACATCAGTTTTTAAATTTTTTTCGTTAAAAATATTTTTCTGATGAATTTCAGAATTTAAATTAAATTTTTTAGTCATTTGTTTTAAGAACATGCTTTTGTGGTAGCTCTTTTCATAAAAAATTAGCTTAAATATTGGTTTTTTTGACTTCATCAAAATACCTAAAACTATACCAGGTAAACCAGCTCCAGATCCAAGGTCAGTACAAACTTTTATATCGTTTTTATCAATAAAATCAATAGTTTGTGCACTATCATTAATATGCCTTGAATTTATTGACTTTTCTGTGCTTTTACTAATTAAATTTATAGAACTATTTCTTTGAATTATTTCTTTTGAATAATCATTTAGCTCTCTCAATGTTTCACGTGAAACGTTGGAGAATGATAATTTATTAATTTTTAAAATATTCGAATCAATCAAGCTATATGCTTAATAGACTTTCTTTTAAGATGAGACAACAAAATATATACAGCGGCCGGTGTGATTCCATCGATTCTTAAAGCCTGACCCATGGTTTTAGGTTTAATTTTCTTAAATTTAGACTTTACTTCATTTGAAAGCCCAGAAAATCTGTCATAATTAATGTTTTCTGGTATAATTAAGTTTTCATCTCTTTTAAAAGCCAATATATCTGCCTTTTGTCTCTTTAAATAACCTTTGTAATGGGAGCTTATTTCTAATTGTTCATCAATTTCACGTGAAACATATTTAATTTCTGGCCATATTTCTCTTATTTTTCTCATATTTACTGATTTCTGGCCTAAGACTTGATATGCTGTACGACTAATACCATCTTTTGCAATATTTATGCCAAATTTTTCAATTTTTGATGGTGTAATCGTTAACCTGTCCATTTTAAGTTTAATTTTTGTTAATTCTTTGTGTTTTTCCTTAAATATTTCCATTCTTTCTTTTAAAACCAGTCCCGAATTTATTCCTTTATTTGTTAATCGAATATCTGCATTATCTGACCTCAAAGAAAGTCTATATTCTGCTCTTGATGTGAACATTCTATATGGCTCTGCGACGCCTTTGGTTATAAGATCATCTATCATAACCCCTATATATGCTTCTGATCTGTCTAAAATAAATGGTTCTCTACCTTTTACAGCAAGAGCTGCATTTGCTCCTGCAATCAAACCTTGAGCTGCTGCCTCTTCATAACCAGTTGTGCCATTAATTTGCCCAGCAAGGAATAGATTTTTTATTTTTTTTGTTTCTAATGTTATAAAAAGCTCCCTTGGATCTACAAAATCATACTCGATCGCATATCCTGGCCTTAATATTTTTACACTCTCTAAACCATTGATTTTACTACATATTTCTTGCTGCACATCTTCTGGTAAGGATGTGGAAATCCCATTTGGATATATTGTGTTATCATTCAATCCTTCTGGCTCTAAAAAAATTTGATGTCTTTTTTTATCTGCAAATTTTTTTATCTTATCCTCAATTGAAGGGCAATATCTTGGACCCACACCTTCGATGCTTCCTGAATACATTGCACTCCTTTTTAGATTTTTAGAAATAATTTTATGAACCGCTTCGTTAGTGTATGTCATTCGGCATGAAATTTGTTTGTTAAGATTTTTTTTAGTTAGAAATGAAAAAAAATACGGATCATCGTCTGCGTGTTGCTCTTCTAAGTTTTTAAAATTTATTGTACGAGCATCAAGCCTTGGAGGTGTTCCAGTTTTTAATCTTCCTATTTTAAAACTATATTTTTTTAACTGCTCACTTAAACCTGTTGAGGGTTTTTCATTAAATCTTCCGGCTGGAGTTTTGCTATCGCCAATATGAATCAAACCATTCAAAAATGTTCCAGTAGTTAAAATTATCTTAGATGATTTTATTTCTTTACCAGATTGGGTAATAAATCCACTTATATTATTATTTAAAAAAATAAATTTAATTACAGGATCTGAAAAAATGCTTAAATTACAGTAGTTTGCAAGTTTTTCTTGCATAAATTTTTTATATAATGACCTATCACTTTGAGTTCTAGGCCCTCTAACGGCTGGTCCTCTGCTTCTATTTAATAGTCTAAATTGAATACCTGATTTATCTGCTACCTCACCCATAACTCCATCAAGGGCATCTATTTCTCTTACCAAATGTCCTTTGCCCAATCCTCCAATTGCAGGATTACATGACATCTCACCAATTGTATCAAAACTATGAGTAAATAATGCGGTATTAACACCTAATCTTGCTGATGCTGCAGCAGCTTCACATCCAGCGTGGCCCCCACCTATTACAACAACATCGAAGCATAACTCATTTTTCATAGTTGTAATTTATTATTGATCTTAAAATTTACAAGAAAACACTCAAAATTATTAAAAAAATAAGCATTATCAACGATTATTTGCCTATGCAAAAATCATTGAAAATTGATCCTAATACCTCTTCAACATCAACTTTACCAACTATCATTCCAAGATATCTTACAGCCAATCTTAAATCTTCTGCTCCTTTATCGAAATCTTGAAGAGATTTTTTTTTTTGAAAATTTTTTAAATGCTCAACACAATTTTTAAGATTAGATCTATGTCTTTCTCTTGTAATGTAAATATCTTCGGATGAGATAAATTTATTTTTTAAATTTGCTTTAATCAGATTAATCAGTTGATCTAAATTTTTTTCTTTCTTTACGGATATAAATAATGGGTTATATTTTTCGATTTCATTGCTAATTTCACTAACACCTAAATCTGATTTATTTACCACTAAAATTGACTTCTTTATTGCAGATTCATCAAAAAAGTCTTTAAAATCAATACTTTTAGGCTCTAGTACAATTATATTTAAATCAGCATTTTCGGCCTTGTTTAAAGCTAATTTAATTCCTTTTTTTTCTATTTCATTTTTTGAAACTCTTATTCCAGCAGTGTCTGATAAAATAACTGGGAAGCCGTCTAAATTTAGATGAGCCTCGATCACATCTCTTGTAGTTCCAGCAATTTCTGAAACAATTGCAATATCTCTTCTTGATAAATAATTTAAGAGTGAAGACTTGCCAGCATTAGTTGGACCAATAATTGCAATTTTAAAACCTTCTCTAATTCTTTCTCCTACTCTTTGGTCATTTAATATTTTTTCAATTTCATTTCTAATACTAAAAGTTTCAGTATGAATATTTTTTAAAATGTCATTAGGTAAATCATCTTCAGGAAAATCAATTTTTGCTTCAACATTAGATAAAATTTTTATCAATCTTGATCTTAAAGAATTAAATTTTTCTGAACTTTTTCCAGACATGATTTTGATAGCTTGCTGTCTTTGAATTTCTGTTTCAGATGATATTAAGTCAGAAACACTCTCCGCTTTCAAAAGATTTATTTTGCCGTTTTGAAAAGCTATCTTTGTAAATTCGCCTGGATCTGCTAATCTACAGCCATCTATTTTTGAGATTGTAGCTTGGATAGAATCTACAACTGCTTTACTGCCGTGAACATGAAATTCAGCCATATCCTCACCAGTGTAACTGTTTGGGCCAGGAAACCATATTAATATTCCCTCATCAATAAGCTCATTATTGTTGATTTTGTTGAATTTTCTTAGTGTTGCAACCCTTGGCTCTGGTGCTTCTTTTTGGGTTAAATTAATAATAACATCCCTTGTTTTTGAGCCAGAAACTCTTATCACAGAAATTCCAGCAATACCTGGTCCAGAGGATAGAGCATATATTGTCATTACACTAATTATAGCTAGTATTCACTTTAAATATATAAATTTTTCAATGATTATTTGGATTGCATCATATCCTAAATGTGGAAATACCTGGGTCAGATCTTTGTTATCAGCATATTATTTTACGCAAGGTGGAGAGTTTAATTTTAGTCTACTTAAAAATATTAAACAGTTTCCAAGTAAAGAATTTTTTGAAAGAAAAATCACTAGTGTTGAAGAAGCTTCAGAAATGTGGGTTCCAATCCAAAAAAAAATTAAAGACAGTAAGAAAATATTTTTTTTAAAAACTCATAATGTATATGGCGCATATAAAGG
Source organism: uncultured Pelagibacteraceae bacterium (assembly GCA_902611845.1). GTDB lineage: Bacteria > Pseudomonadota > Alphaproteobacteria > Pelagibacterales > Pelagibacteraceae > Pelagibacter. Next base: position 126,231 of record CACMAX010000002.1, read on the forward strand.
AAATAATTTTACAACCCCTGAATTCACTTTAGGAGCAATAAATATTGTTAGAGATCCAAGGAATGTGATTACTTCACTAATGAATCACTACTCAATAAATGAAGAAGAGGCACTAAAAATGTTATTTAGTGTCCACAGAAATCTAAGAGATAAAAACGATATAAACGACTACACAAATTATTCTTTTATTAGTTCTTGGTCTAATAACTACAATTCTTGGAAAATATCAAAAAATATTAACAAAATTTTAATTAAATATGAGGATTTAGAGAGTAAAAGGCTAGAAACATTTTTAAAAATATTAAAATTTGTAAATAAACTGATGGGCAAGGGAGATGAAATAGATAACAGAAAGCTAAAAAAATCCATTTCAAGTACTGATTTTGAAATTTTAAAAAAAAAAGAAAAAGATGAAGGTTTTGAAGAAGCTGTATATTCAAATGATCCAGGGATAAAAAAACCTTTTTTTAATCTTGGAAGTAAAAATGACTATAGAAAACTTCTTAAAATTGATACTGTAAAATTGATAGAGAAAAAATTTGAAAAGGAGATGATCGAACTAGGCTATCTTTAAATTAAGATGGTTTATTCATAGAATTAAAAAAATCAGAATTATTTTTTGTTTCTTTTAATTTGGAATTTATAAACTCAATTGCATCCATAGATCCCATTGGCGCAATAATTCTTCTTAGCACATTCATTTTTTGAAGATCATTTTTCTCAAAAATTAATTCTTCTCTTCTTGTTCCTGATTTAGTTATATCGATAGCTGGAAATATTCTTTTTTCTGAAATTTTTCTATCTAATATAGTTTCACTGTTACCTGTTCCTTTAAATTCTTCAAATATTACTTCATCCATTCTACTACCCGTATCTATAAGAGCGGTCGCTATAATAGTTAATGATCCTCCTTCCTCAATATTTCTTGCTGCACCAAAAAATCGCTTTGGTCTTTGTAATGCGTTTGCGTCAACACCACCTGTTAATACTTTTCCTGAACTAGGAACAACTGCGTTGTAAGCTCTACCTAATCTTGTTATTGAGTCTAGAAGAATTACCACATCTTTTTTATGCTCTGTTAATCGTTTAGCTTTCTCTATAACCATTTCAGCAACTGCAACGTGTCGCTGTGCAGGTTCGTCAAATGTTGAACTTATAACCTCTCCTTTAACAGTTCTTTGCATATCTGTTACTTCCTCAGGCCTTTCATCAATTAATAAAACCATCAAATAACACTCCGGGTGATTTGCTGTTATTGAATTTGCTATACTTTGTAGAATCATTGTTTTCCCTGCTTTAGGCGGTGAAATGATTAGTGACCTTTGTCCCTTTCCTATTGGGCTGACTAAATCAATCAATCTCGGGGTTAAGTCTACCTTTTTGTCTATCTTAACAGCTTCAACTTCCATCACTAACTGTTTGTTGGGGTAAAGGGGAGTTAGGTTATCGAAAGCGATCTTGTGTTTAAATTTTTCGGTTTCTTCAAAATTAATTTTACTAACCTGCAGTAATGCAAAATATCTTTCTCCCTCTTTAGGTGCTCTTATTGGTCCCTCAACGGTATCGCCAGTTCTTAATCCAAATCGTCTTATTTGGTTTGGGCTTACATATATATCATCTGCTCCGGGCAAGTAATTAGATTCCATTGCTCTTAAAAAACCAAAACCATCTTGAAGTAATTGAAGAACCCCACCACCAGTAATCTCTTCTCCTTTTTCTGCAAGTTTTTTTAAAATAGCAAAGTAGATCTCTTGTCTTCTGAGAGTGCTAGCATTTTCTATTCCTAAATCTTCAGCTTCTTTGATTAACTGCTCTGAGCTTTTTTCTTTTAATTCTTGAATATTCATATTGGGAGATTTTAATTAGATTAACATAATATAGTTATGTGTTAAGAAGATTTCAACCCTATAAAGGCTTAAAAACAACAACAAAAACTATCAAAATAAGTAATAATGTCGGTATTTCATTAATGAGTCTGTAGAATTTGTGACTATGAACATTTTGATCTATTTTAAATTTGTCAAGAATTCTACCGAGATATAGATGATAAAGTGTTAATATAGTGACAAAAATCATTTTTAGTATCATCCAAGTTTGTCCTATATTTTGAAATCCTATACTATGAATTAATATTACACCAAAAATCCAAGACAAAATCATAGCCGGGGTCATAATGTAAAAAAATAATTTTCTTTCCATTGTCTTAAATATTTCTGAGGTTTTTTTTTCGGAACTGTTTTCAGCATGGTAAACAAAAATTCTAGGCAAATATAAAAGTCCGACCATCCAAGATATAACAGAAATTAAATGTAATGACTTAAATAATAAGTAAAAATTCATTATTATATATTTTTTTCAATCAAATTTTTTAACAAAAGTATATGATCGTCGCTGTCATTTAAGCAAGGCACCATATCAAAATTTTCTCCACCAGACTCTATAAAGCTCTCTTTGCCTTGTATAAGTATTTCTTCTAACGTTTCTACACAATCAGAAGAAAACCCAGGACATATAGTCAGCACATTTTTTTTTCCTAATTTTGGGAGCTCTTCTAAAGTTTTATCTGTGTAGGGTTGTAACCATTCCTGTGGTCCAAACCTTGACTGGAATGTTGTTTTGATTTCAATTGAGTTTAGTTTCTCTGTAATTAGCCTTGTCGTTTTGTGACAATAACAATGGTATGGATCACCTTTATCAAAATATTTTTTTGGAATTCCATGATATGAGGCCAATATTAAATCTGGTTTCCAATCAATCTCACTAATTTTTTTATTTATAGATTTTACCAATGCCTCTATGTACAAAGGATTGGATTCATAGTGTGGTATTATTTGTAAGGAAGGTTGCCACCTCATGTTCATGAGTGTTCTATAAACCTCATCACAAACTGTGGCTGTAGTGGCCGCAGCATATTGAGGGTATAGAGGTAAGATTACTAAATTCTCACATCCTTCCGAATGTAGTTTTTTTATTTTACTTTTAATACTTGGATTTCCATATCTCATCGCAAAATCTATAATTAAATTCTCATTTTTTAGATAGTTAGAAGTCTTTTCCATTTGTTTTTGTGTATAATAAAGTAACGGAGACATATTTTTATCTTTCATCCAAATTTCTTTATATGCTTTAGCTGTTTTAGAAGGTCTAAACGTAAGAATGAAGAGATTAAGAATTATTTGCCAAATAATTGGGTTTACTTCGATTACTCTCCTGTCAGATAAAAATTCTTTTAAATATTTTCTTATATCTAACCAATTGGTAGAATCGGGAGTTCCTAGGTTGATCAATAACACTCCAGTTTTTCCAAATTTTATTGGTGGGTGTTCTTGTTTCATTTGTAATTTCTCACTGTTTCTACAAGTTCATATACCATCTCTACTTCGGTTTCAGGCAGAATGCCATGACCCAAGTTGAAAACATAAGGATGGTCTTTAAATATATTCAGATACCTCCTAATTTGTTTTTTTAAGTTTTCTTTATCAGACAAGAGGATTTTGGGATCCAAACCTCCCTGAACTGGCACATCTAAAGATTTAATTAAAATTTCAGGATCTACGTTATAATCAATATTTATCATACTAGGGTTAACAATTTTAGTGAATTTAACATAATCAGTGATGCCTCTTGGAAAACATATAACGGGTACACCTAAATTTTTTACATGGTTTACTAGAGATAAAGTTGGATTGTATAAAAACTTATCAAAGTCATTTTGTATTAAACCAGCCCAGCTATCAAATATTTGAATTATTGTAGCGCCAGCTTTTATTTGGTTTTCAATATGTATCTTAATAAATTTATCCAACAAATTTAAAATTTCATTAATTATAACTTCGTCCTTAAAAAATTTTTTAGATAGGCCGTTCTTAGGAGAAACTTTGTTAACCATGTATACTAAAAGCGTCCATGGGGCACCTACAAAACCAATTAAATCCTTGTTTTTGAGGTCATTAGTATTTTTAAGATTAGACAACAATTTGTATACAGGGGATAATCTTTCTGTCAGATCTTTCTTACTTACACTCGCGAGTTTATTTAATTCAAGAGCTCCTAAACTTGGACCAAAATTTTTTTTAAACTCGACTGTCTGACCCATACCATGTGGTATCATTAATATATCTGAGAATATTATTGCAGCATCGAAGCCAAATCTTTTTATTGGCTGTAATGTTATCTCTTCAGCTAAAGTATGATTTAAACATAACTTTATAAAGTCTGGATTCGCTTTTCTAATTTGTTTGAATTCTGGCAAATATCTACCAGCTTGTCTCATTAGCCATACTGGATTAGTTTTAGTACTTTTGTTAATTAAACATTCTCTTATTGGTGTCATTTATATTAAGATAATTATATTTAGTTTTATTATTAGTATGTATTGTTGATAACGTAAATTACTCAATTTCAACACTTTATTAACTTTTTTTACATTCTATTGCTTAAAAAACCCTTTAAAAAGCTGTCTATTTAGTTATTTTACAAAATTTTAAAATTGTTAATAAGTTATTCACACTAATTTTAAATGTTAATTAAATGAGTAAAAAAAATGTTTCTTTTAGAATTTAACCAAATGAAAGTTATTTCTTAATTTTAAGTTAATTTATAAACAATTTATACATGAAAAATACACACCAAATATTCTTAATCTCCGATTCAACGGGTGAAACATTAGACAGAATTTTTATGGCTTTAAAAGCACAATTTAACAACTTTAATTACGAACTTAATCAATTTTCTTTTACAAGAACGGAGAGCCAAATATCAACCATTCTTAAAAAAGCAAAAGAACAAGACAGCCCTATCATACTATATACCGTTGTTAACAGTAAGCTTGCAAAGTTTTTAGCTGAAGAAGCAAACAGAATTAATATACCATGTTTTGGCGTCTTAGGAGATTTAATTTTAAATTTTTCAAAAATTTTAAATCAAAAAGCAACTCATAAACCTAGTGGTCAACATGTTCTAGACGAAGAATACTATAAAAGAATTGAAGCAATTCAATTTACAATGAACCATGATGATGGCAATCAAACAGGAAATATACTTGAGTCAGATATTATATTAATTGGTGTTAGTAGAACTAGTAAAACACCAACATCTATTTATTTGGCTAATAAAGGTCTAAAAACTGCTAATATTCCGTTAGTAAATGAAATGCAAATACCCAAAGATGTGACTGAGTCAAATAATCTGTGTGTTGTTGGTTTAGTAACGGAAGCGGAGAGACTATTTGATATTCGACGTAATAGATTAAATTCTTTAAAAGAACAAGATGCATCTGATTACACAGACTTAGAAAAAATTAAAATCGAAGTAGAACAATCGAAAAAAATCTTTAAAAAAAATAAATGGCCCACGATAGATGTAACAAGAAAATCAGTTGAAGAAACCGCTGCTTCGATTATCAAGATATATGAAATAAAAAATAAAAATGCATAAATTGATTTTGGCGTCAAAAAGTAATGTAAGATATGAAATTTTGGTAAAATATAATATTGACTGTAAGGTAGAACATTCAAATGTTGATGAAGAACCAGTAAAACAAAGTTTATTAAATGAAGGTGCAACCCCGGAAAGTATATCAAAAAATTTAGCTGAATTGAAAGCAAACAAAGTAAGCCAAAGATTACTAGATCAATTAGTTTTGGGAGCTGACAGTGTAATAGACTTAAATGGTGAATTAATTTCTAAACCAGAAGATAGAAAGCAAGCATTCAATATTTTGAAAAAATTAAATGGAAAAATACATCATTTAATAAGTTCTGTATGCATTTCTAAAAATGGTTCAATGATATGGAATTATACTGACAAAGCAACTTTAACGATGAAAGAATTTAGTGATGGTGATTTAAAAGAATATTTAAACAAAATATCAGATGAAGCTTTGTACTCTTATAATGTCTATCAAATAGAAGGTGAAGGAAGACATCTATTTTCTAAAATCGATGGAGATCAAAATACTATTATGGGCCTTCCTGTTGATCAAATTAAACAATATATCGAAAGTTTATAATGAAAAAATATTTGGTTGTTGGAAATCCTGTTGAACATTCATTATCACCAAAACTACATAATTATTGGTTGAGCACTAATAAAATTGAAGCAATTTATGGGAAATTACAGGCATATGATAGTGATTTGAAAGAGTTGTGCAGCAATATTAAAAATGGTCAGATAAACGGGCTTAATATTACAGTTCCTTTCAAAAAAAAAATTATCCCTCATTTAGATGTACTAAGCGGTCATGCATTAAGGACTCAATCTGTGAATACGGTTTGTCTAAAAAATGGAAATGTTACTGGTTATAATACCGATATAGATGGATTTGAGCTTAGTCTCGAGAAGTTGGCTTATGATGTTAGTAATAAGAACGTAATGATTTTGGGAGCAGGGGGAGTCGTGCCTTCAATTATATATGCCTTAAAAAAATTGAATGTTAAACAAATTTATTTAAGTAATAGAACTAAAGAGAAGGCACAGATTTTAAAAAAATTATTTGATGGAATAGAAGTTATAGATTGGGGAATGCTTCCTGATTTTGATTTGATTATTAATGCTACTAGTCTTGGATTAAAGGAAAACGATAAATTTGAAATTGATTTTTTAAAAGCTGGGAATAATAAACTGTTTTTTGATGTTATATATAATCCATTTAACACTGATTTTTCTAAAGCTGGAAATAAACCAGGAAATACAATTGAAAATGGTTTAAATATGTTTCTATTTCAAGCCCAAAAAGCATTTAGTATATGGCATAATATTGAACCAAAGATTGATCAAAAAGTGATAAAATTTTTAGAAAGTTAATTTTTGTGAGACTTAATAATAAAATTGCAATAATAACAGGGTCAGCATCTGGTTTTGGTAAAGGAATAGCAAAAAAGTTTACTGAAGAAGGTGCTAATTTAATATTAGTTGATATAAATTTAAAATTATTAAAGGAAGTTTCTAAGAATTTATCTCAAGACTACTTTGTTGCTGATGTATCTAAAGCATCAAATTTTAATTCTCTACTAAAATATGCTTATAAGAAGTACAATTCCGTGGATATATTTGTGAATAATGCCGGCATTACACATAAACCAAAACCCATGGAAACTGTAACGGAAAAAGAATTTGATAAGGTATTTAATGTAAATGCAAAGTCAGTCTACTACTGCGGAAAATATTTTGTGCCAAAAATGAAAAAAATAAAAAGAGGAGTTATCCTAAATGTTGCATCAACTGCAGGACTATCCCCTCGACCAAAACTTAATTGGTATAATGCAAGCAAAGGATGGATGATAACTGCTACCAAAGCCATGGCCATTGAACTTGCTCCATACAAAGTAAGGGTAAATGCTATCGCACCAGTTGCAGGACAAACACCTTTATTGAAATCATTTATGGGAGGGTATACTTTAAAAAAAAAACAAGCGTTTTTGTCCACCATTCCATTTGGACGTTTTTCTACTCCAGAAGATATGGGAAATGCAGCATGTTTCTTATGTTCAGATGAGGCCAGCATGATTACCGGGTCGATATTAGAAGTTGATGGAGGAAGGTGTATTTAAACAAGTAAAAATTTTTATGATCAGAGTCTGCATGTTAGGAAGTATTGGTTCAGGAAAAACTTTCATATCTAAGTTATTCAAATATCCAGTTTTTAATGCCGATAAAGAAGTAAATAGTGTTTATAAAAATAATAGAGTTTGTTTTAAAAGATTAAAAAAAAAATTACCGAAATATATTAAATCGTTTCCAATATTAAAATCGGAGCTGATTTTAGCGATTAACGAAAATAAAAAAAACTTAAAAGTTATTACTTCTATAGTGCATCCAATAATAAGAAAAAAAATGAAAAAATTTGTTAATGATAATAAAAATTTTAGAATGGTAGTCTTAGATGTACCATTACTAATTGAAAATAAATTGAATTTGAAAAGCGATATTTTAATTTTTATAAATTCAAAAAGAAATAAAATCTACAGTAGGTTGAAAAAAAGAAGAAATTTTGACCATAATCTTATTAAAAGCTTAAGCACAAAACAGACAATGCTGTCTAAAAAAAAGAAAATAGCGGATTACATAATCGATAATAATTTTTCTCCTAATATAATGAAAAAAAAAGTAAAACTATTAAAGAAAAAAATATTAAATGAAAGAAGTAGTACTTGATACGGAAACGACTGGATTATCTGTTAGTGATGGTCATCGAATTGTTGAAATCGGTTGCATAGAACTTGATAATTTAATTCCAACTAACAATTTTTTTCATTGTTATTTAAATCCCCAGAGAAAGGTTTCAGAAACCGCTCTTAAAGTACATGGTTATACAGATAAATTTTTATCAGACAAAAAAAAATTTAAAGATGTTGTGGATGATTTCTTAAGTTTTATTGATGGAAAAAAAATAGTAATTCATAATGCAGAGTTCGATATCGGCCATTTAAACAATGAATTGTCTTTAATTAATAAAAATAAAATATCAAAAGATAACGTTATTGATACTCTGGAAATTGCAAGAAATAAGTTTCCAGGATCTGGTATTAGTTTAGATGCATTATGTAAAAGATTTAGAATTGATAATTCAAAAAGACAAAATCATACAGCGCTATTAGATTGTGAGTTACTTTCTAAAGTTTATATAAATTTATTAGATCAAAAAGAACCTATATTTCAATTTAACAACACTAAAGATGAAAAAGAACAAAGTAAAACTGAGATATTAAGCTATTCAAAAAAAATTATAAATATTACAAAAGAAGAGATGGCAAAACATAAGGAATTTTTAAAAAAAGAATTTAAAAGAAATTTTTTTAATTAAGCCTTTGCTGATATAATTTTTCAAAATCTACATTTTTTTCTAACTTTAATTCAGGAAAACCTGATGCTTTTATAACATTTAAAAATATTTTTTCTATACCAGGATAAACTTCATTTTGAACGTCGCATAAGATCATTTTTTCTAAATCTTTTTTCTCTAAATTTTTGTCAATAATTTTTATTACAGTCCCATATGATAGTTCAAAGTAAGACTTTTTTTGATTGTCTTTTGGATCTTTATAGTTAACCTTAGTTATTACCTCAACCATCTCATTTTTTATTTGATTTGAAGTAATGTTAATTCCTAGAGAGTAATTTGTTATATTTTCTCTGCTAAATATAAATGTTTCAGCATCTGGTATTTCAACTGAAAGATCTTTTATATATTTTAATACTATTTCATATTTTTTTGTCATTATCCTCGCTTATATCTTCATAATCTCCTTCGATATAATCTTTTGAATTTTCTTTTTTATTCTTAAAATTATTTTTTTTAACAAATCTACTAAGTATAATTCTCCTAGTAAAAGGAATTACAAGAAGTATGCCAATCAAGTCTGTCGCGAAACCAGGTAAAATTAACAAAAATGCTGCAAAGGCTAGTGTAGCTCCAGATATTATTTCATATACAGGTACTTGATTCTTTACAATTTGGTTCAGACCAGATTTTAATGTATTGAAACCCTCATATCTTACATAGACAACCCCTATTATCGCTGTAGTTAAAATTAAAAATACAGTGTTTAAAGCACCTATTTGTGATCCAATTTTAATAAATAAGTAGATTTCAATAAGTGGAATACCGATAGTTAAAATTAGTGCTGTGTTCATTTGTCTATACTTTAAATAGCAGGTTGAAATTTATCAACATAGTAAATATTATACATATATGAGTAATAGCTTTGAATACATTGATATTATCTTACTTGCAATGATTGCGGGTTTTATTTTCTTAAGATTAAGAGGAATTTTAGGAAAAAAAACTGGGTTTGAAGAGGATATAGAGTCAAGTTTTGCCCATGAAGCGCCACCAACCAAACCCACTGTCGATTTAAATGCTACCACATTCGATGAAAATGCAAAAAAAGAATTCGTTAAGGGTGCAAAGATTGCTTATGAGACAATAATAACCAATTTTGCAAAGGGAAAAATAAAGGACATAAAAACTTTATTAGATAAAAATGTATATTTGCAGTTTGAAGAAGCAATAAAAGATAGAAATGCGAAAAAATATTCTTCAGAAACAACATTTATTGGTATTAATTCTGCAGAAGTTAAAGAGCATCAGCAAAACAAGAACATGTTGGAAGTAACTGTCGAATTTGTGAGTGAAATTATTTCATGTGTAAAAGATAAAGACAACAAAGTAGTTTCAGGTGATCCTGAAAAAATTAAAAAAGTTCTAGATACATGGAAATTTTCTAAAGATAGTAAGTCAACTAATCCAAATTGGTTATTAATTGATACTCAAGCTTGACCAAAAAGCTTTCAGATAAAGACAAAAGGGATTGGTTAAATTTCTTAAATAGTTCTGAAAAACTTCATAGTAAAGATAAAGATATTGAAATCTCAAATAAAACAAAAATTTTAGAGAGAACGATTGATCTTCATGGATTTACATTAGAAGAGGCAAACAAAGAAATATCAAAATTTATTGAAAACTGTTATTTAAATAAAGTAAAAAAAATCAATGTGATTACTGGTAAAGGCATGAGATCAAAAAATTTAAATGATCCTTATCAATCAAGTGACTTAAGTATCTTAAAACACTCTGTTCCAGAATTTGTTAAAAATAATTCCGAATTGATGAAAAAAATTATCAAAATTGATTTCGATTCTGTTGAAAGTCCATCTAAAGGAAGTTTTGATATATTTCTTAAAACTACAAAATAAATTTTGATAAATCGGTATCTTTTACTAACTCACCAATATTGTCTTTAATATATTTACCGTCAATAGTTATTTTTTCCCCAGCCCTATCTGTTGCAGTAAAACTTATTTCATCCAATACTCTTTCAATAATTGTGTGTAGTCTCCTTGCCCCGATATTTTCAACAGAAGAGTTGACTTCACTGGCTATATGAGCAATTGTATTAATACCGTCTTCTGTAAACTCTAAATCAACATTCTCTGTCTTCAAAAGAGCTTTGTACTGCTTTATTAAGCTGTTATCTGGTTCTTTTAATATTCTTATGAAATCATCACTATTTAAAGCATCCAGCTCAACTCTTATTGGTAGTCTTCCCTGTAATTCAGGCAAAAGATCAGACGGTTTTGCTAATTGAAATGCACCCGATGCAATAAATAAAATATGGTCAGTCTTTACAGGACCATATTTAGTGCTAACAGTTGTTCCTTCTATTAATGGAAGTAAATCTCTTTGAACACCTTCTCTAGAAACGTCACCACCAACTCTGTCTGTTCTTGCTGAAATTTTGTCTATCTCATCTAAGAAAACAATTCCGTTATTTTCAGTTGAATCCTTCGCTGATTTAATAATTTTGTCTTGTTCAATTAGTTTATCGGACTCTTCATTAATCAAAATTTCATGTGATTCTTTAACTGACATCTTCTTCTTTTTTGGTTTTTGACCCATGGATTTCCCAAGCATATCAGAAATATTTATCATACCAACGTTGGCTCCAGGCATTCCAGGGATCTCAAAAGACGGCATTTGATTGGATTCGCTTACAGCTATTTCAATCTCGTTATCATCTAAATCTCCATCTCTTAGTCTTTTTCTAAAACTTTCTCTTGTTGCAACACTTGCTTTATTGCCAACTAGCGCATCTAAAACTCTATCTTCAGCTAATTTTTGAGCTTGAGCGTGAACTTCTTTTCTTTTCTTCACTTTTTCCATAGCAATTGCGATTTCTAACAAATCTCTAACAATTTGTTCTACATCACGTCCAACGTATCCAACTTCAGTAAATCTAGTAGCCTCAACTTTTACAAACGGTGCTTCGGCCAATTTTGATAATCTTCTTGAAATTTCTGTTTTACCAACACCAGTTGGACCTATCATTAGTATATTTTTTGGAAGAACTTCATCTTTCATATCATCTTCTAATGCCTGTCTTCTCCATCTATTTCTTAAAGCGATCGCAACAGCTCTTTTGGCATTATTTTGTCCAACAACAAATCTATCTAATTCTGAGACGATTTCTCTTGGAGATAACGAATTTGTAATTGTTGTCTTTTCTTTGGTAGTTTTACCCTTAGGAAATGATGTAACATTTGATTTTTCCATTATATTTTTTCCATACTTAAATTATCATTAGTGAATACACAAATATCAGAAGCAACTTTAATTGATTTTTTGGCAATTTCTTCTGCAGATAAATTAGTATCCATTAATACTTTTGCAGCTGCTAGAGCGTAATTTCCCCCAGAGCCAATCCCTATAACGTCACCCTCAGGTTCAAGAACATCACCTGTCCCAGAAATTATAAAACTTTTTTCTTTATCACCTATTGCCATTAAGGCTTCTAATCTTCTTAAATACTTATCGGTTCTCCAATCTTTAGCTAATTCTACAGCAGCTCTTGTTAGGTTACCTGCATGCTTTTCAAGCTTTGACTCTAGTCTCTCAAATAAAGTAAGTGCGTCTGCAGTAGATCCTGCGAATCCCGCGATCACATTTCTTTTCTCAATTTTACGAACTTTGTTAGCAGTTTTCTTAATTACAGTATTACCCATACTAACTTGACCGTCACTTGCCACAACTACGTCATTATTTTTTCTTACAAGTACAATTGTTGTCATGGACTATAAATGGATATGAATTTAAATAGTTCAAGCCCAGTTTTAGTATTATTGATATAATCAAAAATACCTATATACCTAATTTAAATTATGAAAAGAAAAGCAAAAATAGCTAGAAAAACAAAAGAAACTAATATCAGTGTTGACCTTAATATTGATGGTAAAGGTAAATACAAAGTTGACACAGGAATAGGATTCTTAGATCATATGCTCGAGCAGTTATCTAAACACTCGTCAATGGATTTAACTGTTAAGGCTAAAGGCGACACACACATAGATCTTCATCACACAACTGAAGACACAGGGATAGCTATTGGAGAATGCTTAAAAAAAGCATCAAAGAAATTTGTAGGCATAAAAAGATATGCTCATATTTTATTACCAATGGATGAAACATTAACTAGAGTTGCTATAGATGTTTCTAACAGACCTTATTTAATTTGGAATGTGAAATTAAAAGTTGAGAAACTTGGCGAGATGGACACAGAATTATTTAAAGAGTGGTTCCAAGCATTTTCACAAGCTGCTGGAATAACTTTGCATGTTGAAAATATATATGGTGATAATAGTCACCACATTATAGAATCTTGCTATAAAGGATTAGCAAGGACTTTAAGAACCGCATTAGAACTGGATCCAAGAAATAAAAGTACAGTCCCCTCAACAAAAGGCTCATTATAAAATTAATGGACGTCACAATAGTTGACTATAAATCGGGTAATATTAGTTCTGTAATAAATTCTTTTAGTGAAGTTGCTAAAAATAAAGTCAATATCGAAGTAACTTCAAATTTAAATAAAATCAAGTTAAGCGATAAGATTGTTTTACCAGGACAAGGATCTTTTAAGAGCTGTATAGAAAGCTTAAATAGTATAAATGGTTTAATTGATACTCTAAGTGAATTTGTATTAAATAATAAAAAGCCTCTTCTTGGAATTTGTGTTGGCCTTCAAATGTTTGCTGACATTGGATATGAAGAAGTTGAAACAAAAGGACTAGGTTGGATTTCAGGTAAAGTATCTAAAATTGACAATCATAAAGGAAAATACAAGCTACCACATATAGGCTGGAACCAGATTAATATTGTTAAGGAAAGTAAAATTTTTAAAGATATAGAAAATAACTCTCACATGTATTTTGTTCATAGTTATGAGTTTATTCCAAATGATAAGTCAGTCACGGTTGCAACAACTGATTATTCAACAAATATTGTTTGTGCCGTAGAAAAAGAAAATTTATTTGGAACACAATTTCATCCAGAAAAAAGTGATAAGATTGGTCTAAAAATAATAGATAATTTTATAAAGTTATAAATATGAAAAATATAGATTTAAAAGAATTTGCAGGTAAAGACATTTCTGTATTATTAAAAAAAGCTGACGAATTATTTGGAAGTGATTTAGAAGGTAAAATTCATGCTCATAAAATTTACAATATCTTGTTAGACGATATTCCAAATATCTATGACGAGAAAAAACTTTATGTACTAAGAGGATTGATAAGACAAAAGATTTGGAGTTGTGAAAAATTTTTTTTCTGGAATGAAAATTTTTTCTCTCAATTTGGTCAAGATAAAATAATTAAGAATTATTTTTTTCAGAATAAAAAAAATGGTTTTTTTGTAGAAATTGGTGCATTTAATGGAATTTCTGGAAGCAATTGTTTTCATTTTGAGAAATTTTTAAATTGGGATGGTATAGCTTTCGAGCCATCCAGTATTCAATTTGAAAAATTAAAACTGAATAGAAAATGTCATTTAATAAACAAAGCTATTGCAACAGAAGAAAAAGAAGTAGAATTCCTCGAAGTGGAAGAGGGATATACCCAAATGAGCGGTATACTTAATGAAAAATTTATTAGCGAGGAGACAATTAAAAAGGATCCAAGAAGCAAAACAAAAACAATATCAATCACAACAACAACATTTGATAAAAATGTACCTGCTGAAAAAGAAATTGATTATTTATCCATCGATATCGAAGGTGGTGAAATGGAATTATTAGACTCAATTGATTTTAAAAAATACAGTATAAAAGTTATTTCAGTAGAAAATAACTCTCCAGAAAAGTTAAATTTTAAAAAGTTTTTTGTTACCAAAAACTTTAATTATTTTGATAGAGTTGGACAAGATGAAATATTTTATAACAAAAATTATTTTAAATTAAGTTAAATAGTGAGTTTATAATTCATATATTGTGAGAAATCTTTTAATAATTTTAGTATTTGCATTTTTTACTACTATTAACTCTCATGCAGAAGTTAAATCGGAACATATATCTTTTCCAAAACATTTTTATACAGAGCAAATAAATGCTTGTTCTGCAGTAGGAAATAAGAGTTTTAAATCCGATTACACCAAAAGTAGAATTGAAAGCTTAATTAATTTGGATTGGATGAGTGAGTGGGCAAAAGGAAACTCAAGAAGTGTAAATCACGAAAATTTGACAGGTCCAATGACGTTATTTGCGGTTACCACGCATACAGCAGTTGGAAATAATGATAAAGATGAAATTAATTTAGCTAAAAATGTTCTAATTCAAATGGCGAAGGCAAATATCCTGTACAACACAATAGGAAAAGAAGAATTAAAAGAAAAGCCCAGATGTTGGAAAGACGGAAATCCAGAAGCACCTTGTTGGTATCATGCTTATGAATTTGCACGAGATGCATTCGCAAATTACATGATTATTGCGACTTATTTAAAAGAACATTTAGGCAAAGAAGAACTAAAAATAGTAAATAAATATATAAAAAAAATGCATAAAAAATTTATAAAACCAGAGGAATTTGCAAATAAAAAAAAGGGTTTTTATGCAATGGGAAATGGAGGAATTCCAAATTTAGTTTATGCGAGCTGGACAAATAATAAAAAATTAGCAGCTAAAGAAATAAATTTTAGATTAAAATATATTGATAAGGTATTTTATGATGATGGATATATTAATAATAATTCATTTAGAGGTTACAGAGGTTTATGGTATCACTCTTATGGATTAAATTCCGCATTAGGATATATTTATTTAGCTCATTTATGGGGTGCAAAAATTCCAAATAAAATTATTAAAAAGGTAACGAAAACAGCAGAGGTCCTAAATTTAGGAATTACTGATTATGAGAAATTTGCCTCAAGAAAGTTTGATGGAGATCAAAATAATAACCAATACAAAAAGAAAAATGCAAGAATGCATACTCATCAAGATGCATTGGCAATAGATACTTTAATGGAAATGATTACAGGTATAAAATTAGAAACAGACCCAACTTATTTACGTAAAAGACCCAAGTCAGGTATTGATGATTTGATTGGTTTTAACGCAAACTGTATAAAAAAATGAAAATATTCCCTGCAATAGATATTAAAGATAAAAAATGCGTTAGATTAATCAAAGGAGATTTTGAAAATAAAACTGAATATGAAATGTCTCCTGTAGAGCAAGCTGGAAAATATAAAGAAAACGGTTTTAAATATTTACATATAGTAGATTTGGACGGAGCATTAACCGGGCTGCCAATTAATATTGATATTATTCAAGATATTGTTGGAAAATTTGATCTTAATATTGAAATAGGAGGTGGTGTTAGAAATTTTGAGACTATTCAAAAATACATTGATGCTGGTGTTGAAAAAGTAATTCTAGGAAGCGCTGCTATAAAAGATAGAAGATTTTTAGAAGAGGCTTGTAAAAAATTTTCAAGTCAAATTGCATTAGGTTTAGATGCTAAAGATGGTCATCTTGCAATTTCAGGTTGGACAGAAGAGTCGGATAAACTGACAACAGAATATTTAAAAAAAGTAAATAATTACGGAGTTAGTAGAATTATTTACACAGATATTAACAGAGATGGAACTAAGCAAAGCCCAAATTTTGAAGAAACACAAAAAGTGGCAGATATTTCAAATTGTCCAGTCGTGATATCTGGTGGAGTCTCATCGATTAATGATATTAAAAAAGCTAAAAATTTAAATAACATTGAAGGTGTTATAGTTGGAAAAGCTATATACGATGGTGATATAAAGCTTAATGAGCTTGCAAAAGAAATAGATGCTTAAAAATAGAATTATTCCTTGTTTAGACGTTAAAAATGGTCGTGTTGTAAAAGGTATTAACTTTGTTGATCTTAAAGATGCAGGAGATCCTGTAGAACAAGCAAAAATTTACAGTGATGGTGGAGCAGATGAAATTTGCTTTTTAGATATCACCGCTTCAAATGAAAATAGAGATACTATTTATGAAGTGGTAGATAAAACTTCTAAGAAATGTTTCGTACCACTAACCGTAGGTGGTGGTGTTAGAAGTATTGATGATATTAACAAGTTACTTAACTGTGGAGCTGATAAAGTATCAATCAATACAGCAGCTGTTCAAAATTCAAAAGTCGTTGAAGATAGTTCTAGAAAATTTGGATCACAATGCATTGTTGTTGCAATCGATGCAAAGAGAAAAGATGATGGATGGGAAATCTTTACTCATGGTGGCAGAAATCCAACAGGCATAAACGCTTTAGAATTTGCATCTAAAATGGAGAAATGTGGTGCTGGAGAGCTTTTAGTTACCTCTATGGATAAAGATGGAACCCAGTCAGGATATGATATTGAATTGATGCAAAAGATATCATCCATGGTCAATATTCCAGTTATTGCATCAGGTGGAGTTGGTACATTAGATCATTTAGTAGATGGAATAAAATCAGGTGCTAGCGCTGTTTTAGCTGCATCTATATTCCATTATGGCACTTATTCAGTAAATGAAGCTAAACAATATTTGGCTTCAAAAAATATACCTGTTAGGATTTAGAATGCTAAAGATTTTAGAAGATCTCGTAAACCTTGCAAGAGAGCGAAAAAGTAATCCTGTTGAAGGTTCATACACTAATAAGCTTTTAGAAGATAAATCTTTAGCAAAAGAAAAGGTTTTAGAAGAGATAAATGAGCTAATTGAAGCTGTAGAGCAAGACTCAAATAAAATCCATGAAGCAGCAGATGTTTTATATCACTTAATCATGTATCTTGAAAAAAGCGGAATAAAAATCGAAGAAGTGATGGAAGAACTGAAGAGTAGAAAAAAATAACTTACAATTTACCAGGTAACCAGGTTGAGAATATTGGAAACAGTATCATTAGTATTCCATAAATTATCCCAACAATTGTAAATAAAGGAACTTCTTTGAAAGCCTTGGCTGGATTTTCTTTGATCACTCCTGCAGCTGTATAAATACCAACACATACGGGGGGTGTTATCATTCCTATTCCAGCAAAAGCTACAAATACTACGTAAAGATGAAGTAGGCTTTGATTAAATGATAATGTGATTGCTGCAAAAATTGGAACAGTTAAATAAAATACAGGAACTATCTCGATAAACGTTCCAAGAATTAAACAAATTGCACCAAGCATTATCCAGAATAGATTTACGCTAACTCCTTTATCCGTGAAGAATGTAATAATTTTTTGAGGAGCCTGAGTGTAAGTTAAAACTACACTTAAGAAAGTTGCAGTTGCTATAATTGCAAAAATTACAGCTGTTATGATTGCAGTTTCTCTTAAACAGCTCATCAAAGACGAAAAAGTTAGCTCTCTATAAATTAAAAATCCAATTAAAACTGCATATACTCCCGCAACAGCGGCTGACTCAGATGGGGTCAGTATCCCTGCATAAATTCCACCTAAAATTATAACTGGAGTGATCAATGCTGGTAACGCAGCGATGAAAGAACTTAATCTTTCTTTCAATGATGCCTTCTCATCTGTTCTAATATGCCTGCATTTAAACAAAACTAGAAGGACCATCAAAACTAAGAGAACTAATCCTGGAATAACCCCTGCTGCAAAAGTTTTTGAGACCGGAACGTTAGTTAGAGCACTAAATAATATTGCTGCATTGGAAGGAGGTATCAATGCCTCTAAAAGAGCAGCAGAAGCTGCAAGAACTACAACAAAAGGAGTTGGGTAACCTTGTTCAATCATCTTTGGCATCATGATTGTCCCAACGGCAGTAATTGCTGCAAGTATGGATCCACAAAAAGCTGCGAAGAAACCCATCGCAATAACCATTGCAACACCTAATCCACCTGGCCAGTGGCCAACTAGCGTTGTTGTAAACTTTACTAATCTTGATGCAGCGCCTCCTTTTAACATAGCCATTCCAGTAAATATGAATAATGGAACAGCGATTAGGACGTGTTTAGTTAATGCACCGAATGAAACTTGAATAAGAACTGACCAAGGTAAATTTAATCCAGCAATTGCAGCTAACGAACTTCCTAAACCAAATACTAAAAAAATTGGAACTGAGATAACTAATGTTACAAGAGAAATAATAAAAGCTAGTCCAAACATTTACTCTTTCCCTAAAAGTTTTTTTAAATTATCTAAAATAAGCTCTAAAGAAGTTAATGCTAAAATCAAAAAACCAACTGGAAATGCTAAAAACATCCACCAGATAGGAATATTAATTTCTAATTCCATCATCTGTCCTAAATTGTAATACATTGTTGTTGCATCAACTCCTGCTTTAAAGAAGACACATGCAGAAATTAAGGCTATTAAATTTACGATTGTTCCAATTATGTTTTTTGATTTTTCTGATAAATAGTGACTTAAAAAATCTACTTTAATATGTTGTCCTTGCTTTAATAAAGGACCAAGTAATGGAAAAACCAACCAACTTACCATTACAGGTGGTAATTCAATAAACCAAGCAAATCCTGTACCTGTGATAAATCTTGTTGTGGCGCTTAATGCTAAAGCTGCCACCATTAAAAAGACGATGAACATCGCGAGCGAAATTGCAGCTTTTGCTAGCAAATTATTAATAGCTCGCAATGCCCTCATAATCTTTTTAGAAAAAGTTTAACTTATTCTAATTACTCTTAGCATATGCTTGTGCTGCCTCTAAAGCATCAGCATCAATCATTTTAGCCATTGCTGGCATTACTTCATCTTTCATAAGTTTATCAAACTTAGCTTTTTCAGCCCCTGAAAGTGTAGTAACAACCCCACCTCTTTCTTGGAATTTTTTAAGAGTACTTTCTCCAGTATCCATAATTAAGTCAGTTGATCTTTTTCCAATTTCTTTTCCAACATCCATTATGATTTTTTGTAAGTCTGGAGATAAACTATTAAACCAAGTTGAGTTAGCCATAATATATGCATCAGCATAGTATTGATATGGCTTTTGAGCGTATTTTAAAAATTCCCACCAGCTATATGCTTCAATACTTCCTGGAGGACTGTTTATTGTATCAATCATTCCAGTTTGTAATGAAGTATAAACTTCACCAGTAGGCAAAGATACTCTATTTGCACCTAAAGCATCCCACATAGGCTCTTCACTTTTTAAAAGTCTTCTAGCTTTTAGACCTTTCATAGCATCAATACCCGTTAACTCTTTTGCACTTGAAAAAGTCATTACAGGTCCAACTGGGTTATACATAACTAATGTTGAATTAGTCTTTTTTGTTAACTCACCCCAAATCTCTTTTCCTTTTGGTGAGTTTTGGAAAAAACCTCTTTGTTGTTCCCATGAGTTAAATAATCCTGGGAATGAAGCAACATTAAAGTTTTTGTTTATTGGTGGAAAACTTACTACTCCAACAATTCCTCCAAGTTCAACTGCACCAGACGTTACCGCTCCCATTACTTCTCTAATTCCAAATAATTGTTTAGATGGATAAACTTCGATTTTTAATTTTCCTTTTGCTCTTTTATTTACTTCATCTGCAAATATTTGTGCATGTTTTGCACTGTGGTGTTTCGGACTCCAGTGAACAGATAATCGTCCAACTATCTCTGAAAAAGCAGCTGTTGAAGTAAGAACAAATGAAAAAATAAATGTTAAGCTAATAATAGTTTTATAAATTGATTTAAATTTATTCATTTTTCCTCTCTTTTTTTAAAAATTTATCTTATTAGTTGCATATATTTTAACAATGCAAAATTTTAAAAAATTTAATAGAATATTTTTAAAATGAAGCGCAATGGTTTCACATTGATAGAATTGCTTGTTGTAGTAGCAATTATAGGTATTTTAGCTGCGGTAGGGGTAGTTGCATACAGTGGTTATACAAGTGGAGCAAAAAAATCAGCGGCTATTTCAAATCATCAAGCAGTGGTTAAATATATAACTACAGAAGCATTAAAGTGTTCAATAGGTGAGAGCAAAGCTATGGATGGAGAATTAGATTGCTCAAAAAGTGGCACATCTAACTGGAAAAATGATGTAGCACAAGAAGCTGTTAAAGTTTTGAATAGAAATTTTAAGAATCCTTACACTTCATTACCTCCAGTTTCTCATGGTGGAAATATTACGAATGATAGTGACGTCGGATATCATAGATTGAGATCTCCTGGAACAACAATTAAAGTTTGGACTTGTGTTAAAACTCCTTGTGCTGGAACTGAATGTAATATTCCAAATCATGTTTGTAGTAAAGATATAACAATTGAATAATGAAACAAACGGTAATGATAATTTATGAAATATGATGAAAATAATATATTTGCTAAAATACTAAGAGGTGAAATTCCATGTAAAAAAATATATGAAGATGATTTTGTGTTATCTTTTTATGATATCAATCCTCAAAAAAAAATTCATGCACTAGTTATACCAAAAGGAAAATATATTGATTTAGATCACTTCAATTCAAATGCTTCAAATAATGAAATAGTAGGTTTGATGAAAGGAATAACTATTGTTTCAAAAAAATTGGGGATATCATCGATTGATGGCAAGGGGTATCGTGCTCTCGCTAATATTAGTGACTATGGTGGTCAAGAAGTGCCCCACTTACATTTTCATTTATTTGGTGGTGAAAAAGTAGGAAAAATGGTTTTGTGATAACTAGGGTTGATAGAAAGTATTTGGAAATTAATTCTCCAGATGAAATTAATTCATCTGAGCCAAAGGTAAATTGTAAAATAGAATTTAAAAATCCTCCAGATTTTCAAATAAATAAATTTTTTTATAAGCAAATTGGCAAAAGCTATCGTTGGATAGATCGACTTGTTTGGGACGATACGAAATGGATGGCTTATACAAGTAATTCAAATTTAGAAACTTATATATTGAGAGAAAATGATGATTTGATTGGTTTTTTTGAGCTCTTATTCCATCCTGAAACCAATAAATGTGAAGTCGCATACTTTGGTATTTTAGATCAATATATTGGAAAAAATTATGGAAAATATCTTTTAACAGAAGCTTTAAAGTTAGGGTTTAGAAAAAATACAAAAAAAGTATGGCTTCACACATGTTCTTTAGATCACAAACACGCATTAAAAAATTACTTAGGACGAGGGATGAAAATTTTTAAATCTGAAACTATTAATTTGGATATTAGTTAATATAATTTTGAACTCTAAATATTCTTTCATCAATCATTATATTTGTTTTTACATTAGACAACTTGGTTTCAACTTTATTAAGATAAATGTCAGTTGTAGTCCAACCTTTAATTTTATAATTAATTTTATCAAAAAAAATATTTAATAAATTATTGTTATGTGTAATTTTAAAAGAGAATGTTTCATCATTCTCTTTAATTGTTTCAACTTGATCTAGTTTATCTAATAGAAATTTTTTATCTAAGATTAAATTAAGTGGAGTATCTTTGAGTTGGTATCTTAAATAATTATTAATTTTTTTACTATTTATCACGAGTGATCTTCCGTTAGAGACTAAAATTTTATTATAAATATCATCATACTTGCATAAAATTTTTTTTGAATAGGAAATTATACAATCGCCTTTCTCAGTTTTTTTTCCAATCTTTTGTATGAATTTAAAAGATATATTATCAGTTTCATTTAATTTATTTTTTATTAGCTCCTTTGATGATGCAAAAATACTAATTGGATAAAAAAATATTAAAATAAAAAATATATATCTCACTATTTTAATACTTCTCTTTTACCAACACGATTTGCTTTACTAACTTCGCCATTAGCTTCCATTTGATCAATAATTCTTGCAGCTCTATTGTATCCAATTTGTAATTTTCTTTGCAAAAATGAAGTAGATGCTTTTCTTTCTGATTTAATTATTTCTAATGCTTCGTTATACAATTCATCTGTATCAGAATTATCCTTATTTTTTTCACCAATTTCTTTTTCGTCAGCAAAATTCAAAATTTCATCAACATAATCTGGCTCTGCTTGATTTCTAAGAAAGTTATTTACTTTATCAATCTCTATTTCAGATACATAAGGGGCATGTATTCTAGTAATTCTGTTTGCTGAAGACATATATAACATGTCCCCTTTACCTAAAAGTTGTTCAGCTCCTTGCTCACCTAAAATTGTTCTGCTATCAATTTTAGAGGTTACTTGAAATGAAATACGAGTAGGAAAATTAGCTTTTATTGTTCCAGTTATTACGTCTACGCTTGGTCTTTGAGTAGCCATTATTATATGAATTCCGGCCGCTCTAGCCATTTGTGATAATTTTTGAATATAGTTTTCAATTTCTTTTCCAGCTACTAACATGAGATCTGACATTTCATCAACTATTACAACAATATAAGGCATCTTAACTTTATGCTTCTCGTTATACCCATCAATGTTCCTCACACCCACTTTTGTCATTAATCTGTATCTACTTTCCATTTCTTTAACTACCCAACCCAAAACAGATGCTGCTTTTTTTGCTTCAGTAATAACAGGACATAATAAATGCGGTATCCCCTCATAAGTTGAAAGCTCTAACATTTTTGGATCAATTAAGATGAACTTACAGATGTCAGGTGTATGTTTATAAATTAGTGATAGGATAATTGTATTTATACATACTGATTTTCCGGAACCAGTAGTTCCTGCTATTAATAAATGAGGCATTGAACTTAAATCACTAGTTATCGGTTCTCCAGATATACTTTTACCAAGAGCAATAGGTAATTTAATTTCTCTTTTTTTAAAATTCTTATCTGAAATTATTTCTCTCAAAAAAACATTTTCTCTGGATATCTTAGGTAGTTCAATACCAACAGTATTACTCCCAGGTATTGTGGCTATTCTTGCAGACTCTGAACTTGTATTCCTAGCAATATCTTCTGCTAAATTTATTATTTTGGAAACTTTAACCCCTGCTGCAGGCTCAAATTCATTGAGAGAAACAACAGGTCCATGACTTATTTTTTTTATTTTTCCTTCAACTCCAAAATCAAGAAGTATTTTTTCTAAACCTTCTGCATCTATTTTAATATCATCTTTTTTATTAAAGCTTTTCTCTGGTTTTTTTAAAAAATCAATCAAAGGTAATTTAATTTTTACATCACTTAAAATTGTTTTGTTATTTGAAAATAAATCTTCTTGAACAGGAGGTTCCTTAGATCTTTCAATTATAGTATTTTCCTTAAAAGTATTTTCTTGAGAAATTAAATTGTCTTTTTTTGATGAAAACAGTTTTTTTATAATAGTGAAAGAATTTAAAATATGAGAAATTTTAAAATTACTGCTTAGCAAAAAAAATAATAAAATAAAAAATATTAATAAATAGTAACTCACTGTTTGATTAATTTTCAAAAAATCTGCAATTACAGTTTCTGACATTAAATCGCCAACAAAACCATTGTTCCCATTTATTATTAACCAATAGGTTTCTTTATGAAAAATACTAAAGAAAAAAGTTGCAACAATAATGTAAAGAATTATGAAAAAAATGTTTTCTATAATAATAAAAAATTTTTTGTTAATTGTTATTGATACTCCAGTAAATAAAAGAGAAAAAGGAATTAAAAGTGATATTAAACCAATTGATTGAAAAAATATATCAGCGATGAAACTTCCCCTAAATCCAAGTAAATTTCTTATCTCCTGATTTTCTGAAAATATAAAATTTGGATCTTCTGGTGAATAACTAACTAAAGATATAAAAAGTAATATAGAGGCAACCACCAGAAAAATACCAACTAATTCGGCCAATCTCCTTATGATAAAATCGTTTATTTTATTGATATAATTTTTAAATATCATGAATCAAAACTGCTTTTGTCACTTTGTATCATTTAATTTTTATTGTTAAAATTATTTTGTTATGAAAATTTGTCTTATAGGCCAAAATTTAACAAATTTGATTCTCGCTAGTGTTTTTGAGGAAAAAAAACTTAATGTTGACATATATTCAAATAAAAAGTTTCAAAACATAAAAACAGATAGAACAATAGCTTTATCAAGAGAAAATTTTGATTATTTAAAATTTGTTACAAAATCGAGCATTACAACTTGGAAAAGTAAAGAAATTAAAATTTTTACAGAAAATTCACATTCTAAAGAGATAATTAATTTTATTAAAAAAAACAAAGAGGTTTTTAACTTAGTATCATATTCGAAATTAAATGAAATTTTTTTAAAAAAAATAAAAAAATCAAAGTTTATAAAATTATATCATTTAGATACGTCTAGTTCATTTATTTTAAATAAAATTAAAAAATATGATTTAGTTATTAATAGTGAAAATAAAAATTTCATTTCGAATAAATTTTTTTCAAATAAAATAAAAAAAAATTACAAAAGCAGAGCGTATACATTTATAATAGATCATATTCGTAAAGATAATGATATAGCTATTCAAGTTTTTACAAAATTTGGACCCTTAGCTTTTCTGCCATTATCTAATACCAAAACTTCAATAGTTTTTTCTTATAAGGGAGTGAAAATAGATGATGAGAAAATCGTAGATATATTTAAAAAATATAATTCTTTCTATTCATATTCTAAAATAAATAAAATTGAAAATTTTAGTCTTAGTTTTGAAATGCTAAGAAATTATACTTATAATAATATCCTCGCTTTTGGCGATTTAATACATCGCATACATCCCCTTGCAGGCCAAGGATTCAACATGACAATTAGAGATATTAAAATAATTTCAAGAATAGTAAATGACAGGATATCTCTAGGTCTTCCAATAGATATCTCTGTTGCAGAAGACTTTCAGAATTCTACAAAACACCTTAATTATCTTTATGGAAAAGCTATCGATGGTATATATGAATTTTTTAGATTAGATAGCAATATTAATAATTCAATTTCAAAGCCAGTTTTTAGTATTCTAAATAAAAATTCTATTTTTAAAAAGTATTCTAATATTTTATCGGATAAAGGATTTAATTTATAAATTACTGAAGAGTAGTATTTTCGAATTCGTCTTTAATATAATTATTTAGAATTTGTTCCATTTTTTCTTTTCTTACATTTATATCAAGACTTTCTAATAATATTTGTTTTTCCTCTAATGAAAAGGGTGATGCCATTGATAGATCATTAAGAGTTTGGCTAAGATCCTTTTTTTCTAAGTCTTTTAAGTTCACAATATACCCTTGTTTTTTGAAAAATGTTCTCATGTTCTTCATAATTAGGCTTAAGTCTGAAAAGTTAACTTCGTTACTTTTTTGCATTATATCTTTTGAAAAATTATCATATTGAACATTGCACTCCCGGTACATTTTGTCGGTATTTAACTCTGAGTTAATTTTGTATCTGCAAATCCCGTTTAAAATAATAAGTATTCTACCGTCTTCTGTTTCATTGAAACTTGTGATTTTTCCAATACATCCTATTTCGTATAAATCAGGTTTTTTCAAAGACCCTGTTTTTTTTGGCTGTATCATTCCAATCATTCTATGCTTTTTCATACTATCATTTACCATTTGTAAATATCGAGGCTCAAAAATGTTCAGTGGAACAGTTGTTCCAGGAAACATTATAAAATTTGATAAAGGGAAAATTGGTATTGTTTTTGGTAATTCATCGAGTTTCATAGCTTAATTATAATAATTCTTTTCAAGGTTACAACTATACAGAAATGATTCGTAGTCGCATTTAACGATTTAATCACTTGCTTAATTCAAAAAAAGCTTTTAGTTTTGCTATGTAACAATAAGCGGGCATAGCTCAGTGGTAGAGCGTCTCGTTGCCAACGAGAAGGTCGTGGGTTCAAGTCCCATTGCCCGCTCCATTAAAGGAATTATATTATGAGTGATTTAGCAAGTAAAAAATGTGTCCCGTGCGAAGGCAATATCCTGCCATTTAACACAGAAGAAATTCATAAATATTTAAAACAAGTTGATGGATGGGAAGTTATAGAGGATAAAATCGATGGATTTCATTTAATAAAAAATTTTAAATTTGATGATTTCTTACAAAGTCAAGAATTTGTGAATAAAGTTGGAGAAATTGCTGAAACAGAGGGACATCATCCTGATCTGTGGTTTGGATGGGGCTATGCAAGAATTAAAATATTTACTCATGCAATTAAAGGTCTTGCTGAGAGTGATTTTATATTAGCTGCTAAAATAGATAAGATAAATTAATTAGTGATTAAAGTGTCTTGTTTTGGAAAACACCAAAATAGTATTTGTTTGGTTAGCAAATCTGATAATTTCTTTATCATTTTTTGAACCTGACGGTTGAATAACTGCTGAAATTCCTGCTTGCACCAATTTTTCTATACCATCCACAAACGGGAAAAACGCGTCAGATGCTGCTAAAATTTCATCACTATCGCTTATCTTCTGAAACTTTTTCATTTTATTAATTGCTATTTTGCAACTATCCAATCTACTTGGTTGACCAGAACCTATGCCTATTGTCTTGTAATCTTTAGTAATGACTATCGCATTCGACTTTACACTTCTGCAAATATTAAATGCAAAAATAAGTTTGTTTAAAGTTTTATTCGTAGGTTTTAATTTTGATACAATTTTAAAATCATTCTTAGAAAAATGTTGATTATCTGGATCTTGCACTAAAATAGAATTAAATTTATTCATAAAATTAAATTTAAAATTCTTTTCTACTTTACTAGAGTCAATTAGCCTTAGGTTTTTTTTCTTTTTTAAAAGTTTGACTGATTTTTTATCAAATCCATTTGCAACTATTACCTCAAAAAATATTTTATTAATTTCTTTAGCTAAACTAATATTTAATTTAAAATTACATGATACAATACCACCGTAGGCACTTATTGGGTCACTTTCTAAAGCCTCTTTAAAAGATTTGACTTTGTTTGGATTAATGGATACTCCACAGGGATTAGTATGCTTAATTATTGCTACACCTTTATTTCTTGGCAAAGTTTTGGATATACTTAGAGCAGAATAAAGATCGTTATAATTGTTGTAACTTAGTTGTTTCCCACTGATTTGAATAATTTCCTGTTTGTTATTTTGTGAATATATTGCTGCTTTTTGATGAGGATTTTCCCCATACCTTGTCTCCTCAACTAATATTCCAGAAAAAATTTTCTTAATTGGTAAAACGTTATTAGACTTTTGATTGAAATAATTAAAAATTTTTGATTCATAATATGCGGTCTCCATAAATGCTTCCTCGGCCAATTTTTCTCTGAATTTTAAACTAGTAGACCCTCTATTTCTATCTAATTCAATAGCTAAATCTTCATATTGTTTTGTGTTACTTAGGACAACTACATCATTATAATTTTTTGCAGCTGATCTAACCATTGTTGGTCCTCCAATATCTATATTTTCAATTATATTTTTGTGGCCAGAATTACTTAACAAAACTTTTTCAAAAGGATAAAAATTTATAATAACTAAATCTATATTTTCATAATTGTTAATTTTCATTTCTTTTTGATGTTTTTTATTCTGTCTAACATTTAAAATTCCAGAATGAATTTTTGGATGTAGGGTTTTAACTCTTCCATCCAGCAGCTCTTTTGAATTTGTAAATTTAGATACTTCTAAGCATTTAAAACCCATACTTTTAATTTTTTCATATGTGCCACCTGAGCTTATTATTTTGATTTTATATTTTTTTAGTAAATTTAATAATGGCCTTAAACTAGATTTATCTGATAATGAAATTAAAGCAGTCTTGATTTTTATTGTATTTTTTCGAATACCCATTTAATTTCCTGAGTTATATCCTTTATTTTGCCTGATAAACATATATTTTGATTTTCACTAGTTAAATTTTTATTACCGAAATATATACCCGATTCAATATTTATAATCTCGCAGTTAGTTGAAAATTTCCATCCAGAGTTTTCAATTTCAATTAGTATAGTTTTGTTATCTAGTGTTTTTGTTAATTTAACTCCTGGTTCCATATGAAATCTGATATCATATTTTTTTGGTTCCAACTTGTTTTTTGAAATTATTCTATCTGTTCCTACCAATTTATTTTTTTCAACGAAATATTCTAAAGATCTTTCATATAAAATACCAAATTTTTTTAAAAATCCATTATGAGATGCTTTGATTAACCAATAGTTTTTTTCATTAACAATATTTTTATCACTAACTTTTAAACCATTTTCTAATATTTTATAGTTTCTATTGTCTCTAAATGAACAACTTGAATGATTATCAATTGTAACTGCCGAATGAGCAGCAGTAGATTTTGAAATTAGATTTAATTTATTTTTATAATCCTGAAAATAACCAGAATTCGAAATAAGTTTTTTATCTTTATAAAAGAATTCAAATGAAAGAGCTCCACTTTGATAGTTATAGGAAAATATTTTTTGGGGTGAACTTCCAACATCCATTGCAAGAATGCAATTTTTGTTCTTCAAAATAGCATATCCTCCTACCTCATTATTTGAATTTTCGAACTTATATTTATGAAGTGAAAGATATTTATTAAATTCCTTTAAATCATTTTGATGATTCCCATTGAATAGTAAACTTTGTTTGATTTCAGAAAAAACGGAATAAGATTTTCCTAGATAGAAAATTATTTCATCGAGATACTCAGGTATATCATTAAAAGATTCCTTTAATATTTCTCTAACAAGAACAAAATATTTTAAAAAAAAATTTAATTGCCTTATACTTCTTGTTTTTGGAAAATACTCATCGTCAAAAGAATTGATAATAATTTTTCTTAGTAATTCTAATCCATAATTTAAAAATTTTTCATTTTCGTATGATAGTCCCGTGATTATTATTGCAGTACACCCTAATAATTTATCATTAACAGATTGAGATTTACTTATTTCATTTATTAAATGATTAATTTGTTTGTTAACAGAAAAATTAAATTTATTCTTATATTTGGTGTCACTTTCATCGTAAGATAATTTAGAGTTTGCAATCCAAGATATTATTCGCTTTGATAAAATATCGATTTGCCATGATGATGAATTGTAATTTCGATTTTTCTCAATCCATTTAGCTATTATTGATTGTGTAATATTTTGTGAAGATTTTAAATCGATACTAAACAACCAATAAAAATTATTAAGTTTATATAAGTTATGCCCACTTAATAATTTATTCTCCCAAATATTATCTTTATCTAATTCCTCAATTTTAATTTTTTTTTTATCATATTTAACTAAGCAACTTAAAATGCTTAGACTTGGTCTATATGTAATATTACTTATTTCAATTTTTGAAATTTTATTATTATAAAAA
Organism: uncultured Pelagibacteraceae bacterium; assembly: GCA_902611845.1. Classification (GTDB taxonomy): domain Bacteria; phylum Pseudomonadota; class Alphaproteobacteria; order Pelagibacterales; family Pelagibacteraceae; genus Pelagibacter. The sequence continues at coordinate 156,183 of CACMAX010000002.1, forward strand.
TTTGATTTTAGGTATAATTTTCTTATTTGATTTTTGGATGTGTTAAAAAATTCATTTATTAAAATTAAAGAATTTTTTAAATACATCTTACATTGATTTTAGAGTTTCTATATTTTTTTTAATATCACCATTGTTTTCTTTGAATATTGTTGTTCCAGAAACTAATATATTTGCTCCCGCTGATATAACATCTTTTGAATTAGAGAAATTTATTCCACCATCAACCTCAATATCAAATTTTAAGTTATTATCTTCTTTTACTTGATAAAGTTTTTTAATTTTTTCAATTACTTCTGGTATAAATTTTTGACCACCAAAACCGGGATATACACTCATAATTAAAACTAAATCTATTTCTTTTAATAATTTTTCAATGACACTTATTTCCGTATTTGGATTTAAAGATATACCTACTTTTTTCTTTAATTGTTTTATAAGTTTAATCGACTCAATCAAATTGTCGGTTGCTTCAGGGTGAATTGTTATTATATCAGATCCTGCTTCAGCAAAATTTTTTATATATTTATGAACTGGTGAGATCATTAAATGTACATCAAAAGGTAATTTTGTATAATTTCTAAGTGTTTTTATCACTGGGGGACCAATTGTAATATTGGGAACAAAATGTCCATCCATTACATCGACATGAATTAAGTCAGCGCCACCATCTTCTAATCTTTTAATTTCCTCGCCTAATTGGCTAAAATCTGCAGAAAGTATTGAAGGCGAAATTTGTATATTTTTCATTAATAACTAAAAACTAGTACTATCAATTTTTGAATATATTTGAATTACTATTTACCAAATATTTTATAAATTTCTGCAGCTATTTCACTTTCTAATGGAAACGATAACATCCCCATAACAGAATAACCCATTAAATAAGGCATTAAATAAAATCTAAATATATAAAAAAACCAAGCTACATAAAGTGGAACTAATGGTCCTATAATGAAACTAGGAGTTATGAATTTAAAAATTTTAATAATTGGATTTGTGTATTTCACAAATACTTTCATAAAAAAGAATTCAGAATCTTCTTTTTGAAAAATATTCATTGCAGATCTTCCAATTAAAGTCCACATAATGATACCTAAAATGTAGTCTATTACTAAAATATATAACGGCATTTATCTGAAAATAATGGGGGCGGTATCCGCCCCCAAAAAGTTTAATTTAGTGTTGTTTACCAAGTATTGTCTTACCTGATGGAACACGAACTTCGTCTACCATTTGCTGTGTAGCTTTATCTGGTTCTTCAGTCATTAAACTTACTACAACCATTACAACTAAACAGACCGACGCTCCGATTATACCGAAACGTAAATGGTCAATGCCTAACCAAGGTGCATTACCCATAAACTTAGGATACACATAAATTAGATAAGCCGTTCCTGATGCAAGACCTGCTATCATACCTGCTATTGCTCCTTGTCTTGTTGCTCTCTTCCACCATACACCAAGTATTAATGGGAAGAACAATCCTGACATTGCAAAGTCAAATGCCCAAGCAACTGCACCAAGGATACTAGTGATCCTCATCGATGCAATGTATGCTCCAGCGGCACCAATAACTATTAGAAGTGCTCTAGCAACTAACAATCTTTTTCTTACATCCGCTTTTGGATCAATGATTTTGTAATAGATATCATGTGATAAAGCGTTTGCGATAGCAAGAATTAGACCATCAGCAGTTGACATCGCAGCAGCCATTCCTCCTGCAGCAACTAGTCCAGAGATTACGTATGGTAATCCAGCAACTTCTGGAGTTGCTAGTACAACTACGTCACCTCTCATAAACCATTCATTTAACTGAAGAATACCATCTCCGTTAAAGTCTGCTATAAAGGCTTGTTTTACATTAATCCAAGCATTTACCCACTCAATTTGCATAATTTCAGCAATTGGTTTTCCAATAATACCTGTTGGTAAGTTTGGATCAATTAGTGAGATCTTGGATAATGTTGCAAGCATTGGCGCTGAAGTATAAAGCAATGCAATAAAGAATAGTGACCATGCCACTGATTTTCTTGCAGCTTTAACACTTGGCGTCGTGAAGTATCTCATAAGAATGTGTGGTAAAGAAGCTGTTCCTACCATCATACAAAGTGCTAATGAAATAAACTTCCATGCAGCCATCCCACCTTCTGGCACACCTGCGTGTGATACAGCGATAGATTTTAGACCACCTGGTACACCTGCAGCTTTGACGTCTGCAGCAGCATTTTTAACTAATCCAAATTGAGCTTCAAGATCACCTAATCTAGCTACTTCCTCACCCAACATAAAGTGTGGAAAGAAACCAAATCCAGATTTGTTACTAATCCAGAATACTGGAATTAGGTAAGCAATAATCAATACTATGTATTGTGCAACCTGTGTCCAAGTTACCGCTCTCATTCCGCCTAGCATTGAACAAAGTAAAATACTTACTAGTCCAACCCAAACTCCTAATTCAAATGGAATACTTAGTGCTCTAGATGCAATTGTTCCTGTTGCGTTAATTTGAGCTGTTACATAAGTGAAAGATGCCAATGTTAAAACAACTACAGCACAGAACCTTGCAAAGTTTCCGCCGTATCTTGTTCCAATGAAATCTGGCACAGTATAACATCCAAATTTTCTTAAGTATGGTGCTAAAAGTGACGATACTAAAACGTATCCCCCAGTCCATCCGACTAAGAAAGCCATATAAGTATAACCACCAAAGTAAATACCACCAGCCATTGCAACGAATGATGCACCTGACATCCAGTCAGCTGCAGTTGCCATTCCGTTAAATACTGTTGGCACCTGTCTTCCAGCAACATAATAAGCATCGACCTGAACAGTTCTAGATAAATACCCAATCAAGGCATAAATACAAACTGTAAAGGCGACAAACAAAATACCAATTGTTTTAGCGGTCATACCTGCTTGCTCCGCTATAGCCATCAATATGATGAATACAATGAAGCCACCAGTATATGTTCCGTAAATTTTTGGTAGGTTGTCGATAAAATTGCCTTTAAACATTAATCATCCTCCTTTTCGGTAAAACCAAACTCTTCATCGATTTTTTCCTGTCTATTTGCAAACCAAAAAATTAGGACCACAAATGCAATGATGGAACCTTGCGCACACATGTAATACGCTAATGGATATCCCATAAAACTTGAAGTGTTTAGGTCAGAACCAAACATGAAGATCAGATAACCGAAAACAAACCATATGATTAATGTAATAATCATTAACCCTTTGGTTTTTTCCCAGTGCTTTTCTTTGTTTGACATTATTTTAATCCTCCCTATAGGTTAAAGATATAATTCATACTCATTTAAAGTAATAATTAAAGAGTAAAAAATGGCATATATTTATAGTAAAAGTGGTAATATCAGTTCTAAATGGGCATTAAATACAAATTAAAGCTCAAAGATTTGAAATTTGAGTATTTAAAGGAATATTTCATTCCATTTTTAAAATATTTCAAAAAAACAAAAAAAATTGAAAACTATTCTGACTTAAAAGAATTTATCCAAAAAAAATCTGCATGGGTAAGTCAAGTAACTCTTTATGGATATCTTAAAACTAGAATGGGGGCAAAATATGTATTGATGTTTGAAGATGAAATATTTTTAGGATCGATTAACAAAGCTAAATGGAATATTTATTCAACTGCATTACAGGATTTAACTTTTTATACAATCTCTTTTTTAAAAAATATAAGAAATCAACATGATACTGAGAAAGCAAATGAAATTTATTTTGAAATTTTGGATAATGAACTTCAGAAAAATGAAATGCCAAAGGAAATATATGAAAATGCAAAAAAAAATTTTATTGAAAGATATGAAAAGATTAATTGGATTGAATATCACGAGTCATTACCATTTAATACCAGCGCGCTATCATTATATGAATGGTCTCCAATAGCTGAAGAATTAAAATCTTTAGACAAAAAAATAGTTTTGAATTCTATGATCTTAAAATGGGATAATGTTAAAAAGGAATTTATTGAATTAATAAATTTTTAAGTATTTTTTCTATTCTCAACTAAGCTTTTTACTACACTTGGATCTGCCAAAGTTGTTGTGTCACCTAATTGGTCATGTTCATTTGCTGCAATTTTTCTGAGAATTCTTCTCATAATCTTGCCTGATCTAGTTTTTGGAAGTCCAGGTGAAAATTGAATTAGATCTGGTGTAGCTATCGGACCAATTTGTTTTCTTACCCATAGCTTTAAATCTCTTTCTAAATCTAAAGTTGATTTTTCTCCCACATTTAAAGTAACGTAACAATATAAACCATTACCTTTAATATCATGTGGATATCCAACTACTGCAGCTTCTGCTACTTTTGGATGAGCAACAAATGCACTTTCTATTTCGGCAGTTCCAAGATTGTGACCTGAAACAATAATTACATCATCAACTCGTCCTGTGATCCAGTAATATCCATCCTTATCTCTTCTGCATCCATCTCCTGTAAAATATTTACCATCAAATTGAGAAAAATATGTGTCAATAAATCTTTGATGATCACCATAAACTGTACGCATTTGACCAGGCCAAGATTGTGCAATACACAAACGTCCTTCTGCCTCTCCTTTTAAAACTTTTCCATCTTTATTAACTATTACTGGTTTAATTCCGTAAAATGGTTTTGTTGCTGAACCTGGTTTTAAATTTATAGCACCTGTTTGTGGACTAATTAATATTCCACCAGTTTCAGTCTGCCACCAAGTATCAACAATCGGACAATTGGAATCTCCAACAGTTTTATAGTACCACTCCCATGCTTCTGGATTGATTGGCTCACCAACGGTTCCTAACAATTTCAGTGATTTTCTTGATGTTTTCTTAACAGGTTTATCACCTTCTCTCATTAAAGCTCTTATCGCTGTCGGAGCAGTATAAAAAATATTCACTTTATATTTATCAACGATCTGCCACCATCTTGAACTATCGGGATAGGTTGGAATTCCCTCAAACATTATTGTTGTTGCCCCATTTGATAATGGTCCATAAATAATATAGCTATGACCAGTCACCCACCCAATGTCAGCTGTACACCAATAAATATCTTTAGGTTTGTAATTAAAAATATATTGATGTGTCATTGATGCGTAAACCATATACCCACCAGTTGTATGCATCACCCCTTTTGGTTTACCTGTTGAACCTGATGTATATAAAATAAATAAAGGATCTTCTGCATTCATTTCTTCGGGTTCACATTTATTTGAAACTTTTTTTGTTAACTCGTGGTACCAAACATCTCTTCGCTCATCCCAATTTATTCTATTGCCCGTTCTTTTAACAACAACACATTTTTTTACATTTGGGCAATTTACTAAAGCCTCATCAGCTATTGACTTTAATGGAATTATCTTTCCACCTCTTACACCTTCGTCAGCTGTAATTAGATAATCAGACTCGCAATCGTTTATTCGTCCAGAAATACTATCGGGAGAAAAGCCTCCAAAAATTATTGAATGAATTGCTCCTATTCTTGCACAAGCTAACATAGTATATGCAAGTTCTGGTATCATAGTTAAATAAATTGTAACTCTATCGCCTTTTTTAACCCCTAATTCTTTAAGACCATTTGCAGCTTTAGAAACTTCTTTGTGTAATTCTTTGTAGGAAATTTTCTTTTGAACTTTTGGATCATCTCCAACCCATATAATTGCAGTTTTGTCTTTATTTTTTTTTAAGTGTCTATCAATACAATTTGCTGATGCATTAAGAGTACCGTCGTAAAACCATTTTATCTTAACATCCGATTTACTATATTTAACATCTTTAATTTTTGTATATGGTTTTATCCAATTAATTCTTTTTCCTTCTTTTTTCCAAAATCCATCATTATCTTTTATAGAAGCTTTATATTTTTTTTCGTACTGAGATTTATTTACTAGAGCTTTGCTAATCCAGTCTTTCTTTGTTCTATATATAAGTTCTTTTTCTTGCTGTGGAGCTAAAGACTTTGCCTTAGTTTTTTTTTTTGTGATTATTTTTTTTTTTCTTTTTTTTACTTTTTTTTTAGGCATGTATTATAAATTTTCTAGATACTACTCATCTTCAAAATAATTTTCCAGCATTTAGTGTCTATTGGCATGACAGACAGTCTGCTTTGTTTTATTAATGCAATATCTTTTAAATCTTTATTTTTTTTAATATTTTCAAGAGAAACTGGTGTTTTTAGTTTGCTTTTATACCTAACTTTTACTGCTACAAATCGCTTCTCTTTATCTGTTGGGTCGATAAAAGCTGTTTTAATTACTTCAACAATTCCAACGATTTCTTTACCAATATTTGAATGGTAAAAAAAACAAAGATCACCCTTCTTCATTTTTTTCAAATTATTTGCTGCTTGATAATTTCTTACTCCATCCCAGTCGGCACCTTTTGCACCAACCTTTAATTGTTGTTCTATCGACCAAACATTTGGCTCTGATTTTAACAACCAATAATTCATTACAAAACTACGCCAGCTCCTTTTAAAAATTTAGCACTAGCATCTAGGGCTAATCTTGGACTGGCTTCTAAATCCATATTATCAAATTTCTTTATTTTATATTTTTCTAGACCTACAAATGCGATCATAGCTGCGTTGTCTCCACATAGTTTAATGTCTGGAAAAATTGCCTTAAAGCCATTCTCATTACTCACTTCGATTAGTTTTTTTCTTATACCTTTATTTGCTGCAACTCCTCCCGCAACAGCAAAAGATTTTTCTTTAAATGAGTTTTTTAAAAATTCCTCAAAAGCAATATTAGATTTATTATATAATATATCTTCTATAGTTTTTTGAAAAGAAGCTGCTAAATCATATTTTTCTTGTTCTGAATTTATATATTTAGTTATTCTTAGTATTGCAGTTTTAAGTCCTGCAAAAGATAAATTGCATCCACCTTTATTTATTATTGGTTTAGGTAATCTAAATTTATTTGGATCACCTTTTTCTGCAAATTTTTCTAACTTTGGACCACCTGGAAATTCTATTCCTAAAAGTTTTGCAGTTTTGTCAAATGCTTCTCCTAAAGCATCATCAATTGTAGTTCCTAATCTTTTATAACTGCCTAATCCATTCACACTTAAAAATTGACTGTGTCCACCTGAAATCAACAGAAGTAAATAAGGATAGTTAATATTAGTTTGAAGTTTTGGACTTAAAGCATGACCCTCTAGATGATTAACACCAATAAATGGAACCTTTAAAGATGATGCGAGTGATTTTGCAAAATTTAAACCAACACTAAGACAAATTATTAAACCAGGTCCAGATGTTGCGGCAACAGCTGATACTTTATCAAGAGTTATACCGCTTTCATCCAAAGCTTTTTTTGCAATTAAATTAATTTTTTCAACATGTGACCTTGCGGCTAATTCTGGAACAACTCCCCCAAATTCTTTATGAATGTCAAATTGACTTGAAACTATATTTGATAAAATTTTTGGTGTACCACTTTCGTTATCTTGAATAATTGAAACCGCTGTTTCATCACAACTCGTCTCAATTCCTAATATTATTGGGCTTTTATTCATAAATTATTTTTTATAATTAATACAATTAATCTATAAGAATGTAATAAAAATAACTTTTATGAAAAGAGCTAATCTTGTAATTGGGACACGTGGAAGTAAGTTAGCAATGATTTACGCAGAAAATGTGAAAAAAGAACTAAAAAAATATTTCTCTAAAGAGATTGAATTAAAAAAAATAGTAACAACAGGAGATCAAAAGCAAGATGAGAGATTATCTGAAATAGGAGGCAAAGGATTATTTTCAAAACAAATTGAAAAAAATTTATTGAATAAAAATATAGATATAGCAGTACATGCCTTCAAAGATATGCCTACTGAAGAAACTAAAAATCTTTTAACTAATAATTTTTTAAAAAGAAATTCTCCTAATGAAATATTAATAAGTAAAAATAATATAAAATTTGAAGATTTAGAGTCAAACTCAATTGTTGGCACATCATCATATAGACGAGAATATCAACTTAAAAAAAAAAGACCCAACTTAAAATATAAACTTATCAGAGGAAATGTTGATACTAGAGTTCAAAAGTTAGAAAAAGGCGAATACGATGCAATAATTCTCTCAAAAGCAGGAGTAGATGCTTTAAATCTACAACATAAAATTTCACAGGAATTCAGTGTTGATGAACTTATACCTTGTGCAGGCCAAGGAATTATAGCAATTCAATGCAGAGAAGATGATAATGAAATCAAAAAATTACTTGAAAACATTAATGATCAAGAAACAAGAATTGTCGCAAAAGCAGAAAGAGAGGTCTTAAAAGTTCTTGAGGGAGATTGTGACACTGCAGTCGGTGTATTTGCAAAATCAAATGGTAAAAAAGTAGACCTATTGACCGAATTGTTTTCTGTCGATGGAAAAAATAGATATTTCATAAAAAAAAGTCTTCAAAAAGATAATATTGAGTCTACTAGTAGAATGGTGGGAGAAGAGCTTAAATTAAAATCAAAAGGTTCTTATAAAAATTAAAATGCATATTTTATTAACCAGACCATTAGATGATAGCAAAGAATTAATTTTAAAATTTACTTCTATGAAACATAAAGTTTCTCATTTACCTTTATTACAAATAAAAAAAATAGAAACACAAGAAATAGATTTTAGCCAATTCAAAGGCGTCATTTTCACGAGCGCTAATTCTTTAAAAAATCTAAATATTTCAAAAATAGATAAAAAAATAATTTGTTTTTGTGTTGGTCTTGCAACAGAAAGAAAGGCAAAAGAATTAGGCTTCCAAAATATTTTCTGCGCTGAAGGTAACGTAAATAATCTTAAAGAATTAATTTTACAAAATTTTGACCCAAAGATTGGTCCAATGGCCTATGTAAGTGGACAAATTGTTTCTTATAATCTTGATCAAGACTTAATTTCAGAAAACTATGTCATCAATAGAATTATAAATTATACTGCAATACCCAATGAAAATTTAAGTGACGATTTTTTAAAAGATATTAAATCTTCTGCGCCAGAAATTGTTTACATATATTCTGAAAATAGTGCGAAGGCATTTTTTTCATTAATAAAAAAATATAATTTAGATAATATTTGGATGGAAACTAACCTAATGTGTATGGGCGAAAAAGCATCATCGATATTGAATGACATAAAATGGAAAAAAATTTTTCTTTTTAACCCTGGTGAAGAGGAGTTTTTGCTATATAAAATTTAAAAATGGACGTTTTAAATAAACTAAATGAGTTATTTTTATCTGTTTGGAAGCAGGGAATTCTTGGGGTAGATTTCTTTCAGATAATAGTAGGTCTTGGAATATTTGTATTATTTTTAATATTTAGAGGTCTAATCAGTAAACTTGTAATAAAAAAATTGGAATTAATTTCAAAAAGAACAACTAATAAATTAGATGATACTTTTGTAAAATCTATGGAAGGTCCTGCAAGGTTTCTTCCAATTGTTCTTGGTGTCTTTTTTGCCAGTTACTATATGTCATTTGATAATGAGACTAGAGGCTTCATAGATAACGTGAACAGAACTTTAATAACAATTTTAATATTTTGGATAATACATCAGATAATTGAGCCTATATCATATATTTTAAGTGGATTAGATAAAGTTCTTACAAAAGAATTAATAGGCTGGATTATAAAGTCTCTTAAAATTTTAATTTTTATTTTAGGCGCAGCTGCTGTTCTTGAGTTATGGGGAATTAAAATAGGACCAATAATTGCAGGGTTAGGTTTATTTGGAGTAGCAGTAGCATTAGGCGCTCAGGATTTATTTAAAAATTTAATCTCCGGAATTTTAGTTTTAGTTGAAAAAAGATTTAGAATTGGTGATTGGATAAAAGTTGAAGGAGTTATCGAAGGGATTGTTGAGAACATTGGATTCAGATCAACTGTTATAAGAAAATTTGACAAATCACTGGCAATTATTCCTAATTTTCAATTTGCGGAAAATGCAGTGATTAATAACACAAGAAAGACTAATTGGGCTATTAGTTGGATAATAACTCTTCAATATGACACCACTATTGATCAATTAAAAACAATAAGAGACGAAATTGAAGATCACATAAATAAAGGTGACGATTATGACCAATCTGTAGGAGTCGCCGTAAGAATAGATAAGTTTTCAGATAGCTCTATTGATATGTATGTTAGATGTTTCACAAAAACAAATAGTTGGACTAATTATTTGCAAGTAAAAGAAAATTTGGCACTTGAAATAAAAAAAATTGTTGAAGGTAAGGGGGCTGCTTTTGCATTTCCAAGTCAGTCTATTTATGTTGAAAAAAAATGATTGCTATATTTTATTTAGCTCTTCAAATTTTAAAACTTTATTCATATGTCGTAATTGCCAATGTTGTTATAAGTTGGTTGGTCGCTTTTAATGTACTAAATACAAGCAATCGGTTTGTATATTTAATATTAGATTTCACTTATAAAATGACAGAACCGATTTTAATGAGAATTAGAAGATTTTTACCTAACCTTGGTGCTTTTGATATTTCTCCTATCGTACTTCTTTTGTTGATATGGTTCATAGAAATGTGTATGAAACTCTACATTGCACCACTAATATTTTAATAAATGATTTTAATAGATGGAAAAAAAGCTGCTGCTGATTTAAGAGAAGAGCTCAAGAAAGAAGTCTTATCTTTAAAAGATAAGCATAATAAAGTACCAGGTTTAGCAGTTATATTGATTGGTGATTTAGCACCTAGTCAAATTTATGTTAGAAATAAAGAGAAATCTGCCAACGAAGTAGGCCTTAAATCAGAGGTGATTAGATATCCTGACAGTGTTGAAGAAAGTGAAGTTTTAAAAAAAATTGATGAACTTAACAATGATGATTCTGTTTCAGGAATTTTAGTTCAGCTACCACTTCCAAAGCATATTGATAAACAAAAAGTTATAGAGGCAATTATGCCAGAGAAAGATGTAGATGGATTTCATCCCATGAATGTTGGTAATTTGTCTTCAGGTTATGAAAGTTCTATTCCATGCACTCCTTTAGGTTGTTATTTATTAATAAAAAAAATTGAACCAAATCTTAATGGAAAAAAGGCTGTAATTGTTGGAAGATCAAATTTAAATGGTAAGCCAATGACACAGTTGTTATTAAAAGAAAATTGCACAGTTACAATTACTCATTCAAAAACAAATGATCTTAAAGGTGAATGTTTAAAAGGAGACATTATAGTTGCTGCTGTTGGGATCCCTGAGCTTGTAAAAGGTGATTGGGTTAAAAAAGATGCAATTGTGATTGACGTTGGTATTAATAAAACTGAAAACGGCCTAGTTGGTGATGTTGCATTTGATGAGGTATCAAAAGTTGCAAAAGCTTTAACTCCAGTTCCAGGTGGAGTTGGACCTATGACAATTGCTTGTTTACTTAAAAATACAATTGAGTGTTTTAAGAGAGCGAATAAATAAAAATTACTATTGATTTCTTATTAATGGATACACTTTAGGACTTAAGTATTTAAGATTAGTTAGCATAATTAAAATCAAGGTCACAATTCCTATAGAGGCACCAAGGTAAATTAAAACTTTAAAATCAAATTGCCAGACTAATTCAAAAATATTCTCCATAATAAATTTTGAACCAATTACTGCAAAAAAAATTGCAATTAATATTACTGACATAAAAATAATTACAAATTCTATTAAAGACGAAAATATAATTTTTTTTTTTGAAAAACCTAAAATTTTAAATACAAGATTTTGGTACTCTTTTACTTTTCCTTGGACCATTATAGCACTTGAGATAACAATCAATCCAATAACAATTGTTACACCAGAAATTAGGGTTACAGCTATGAAAACTTTATTTAAAACTGATGTTACTTTGTTTAAGTAATCAGCAATTTTTATCATAGATAAACTCGGTAATACTTCTAACATTTTGGTTTCATCAAAATTATCTGGATTTTTAAACTTAGCAGTTGCTAAATATTCATGAGGAATTTTTTTTGCAAATTGTGGATTAAATAACATGGCAAAATTAATACTTAGATCACGATAATCAACTTCTCTAAAATTAACTATTTCTCCATCAATTTCTCGACCATAAATGTTTAAAGTAAAAATATCTCCCAACTCAATGTTAAAATCTTTAGCCACTTTTGCATCAAGTGATATCTGAAGCTGGTTAGGTTTAGATAAATCCCACCATTCTCCTTTTAAAATTGGGTTATCTTTAGGTATATTTTCAACCCAAGAAGATCTTCTTTCACTTCCAATTACCCAATAACTATCATTATCTGGTTTAATATAGCTATTTGGATTCACACCATTAATTTTTACAATTCCGGAAGAAACCATAGGTACTATTTCAATGTTCGCATCTGGGTTCATTTTGTAAACACCTTGTTCAAATTTTTTCTTTTCACCTTTTTGAATTCCAACAAAAAAATAATCAGGTGCAATATCTGGAATAGATCTTGCAATTTCTCTTTTAAAATTTGTTCCAACTAAAGCTAAAGTTAATAATAAAGTTACACCTAGGCCTAAAGACATAATTGTGATAGGAGTGATACTTTTTGTTTGAGTTATATTTTTTATCGATACTTTTAAAGAGATATTTGAAATAAAATTAAACTTTTTCAGTAAATAAATTATAATCTTCGAAAGTAAAAAAAATACAATTAGACATACAAAAAAAGCCAGAAAATAACCCAAGCTATAAGAAGGCCTTTCAGATCCCAGTGTAAACAATAAAACTAAAAATGATAACAAGATAAAACTCAAAATAACCGACTTTTTTGAGTAATAAAATTGTAGGTTTTGGAATACATTTCTAAATAGGTTTGATGCTTTAACTTGATCAATTGAACTTATTGTTGGTATTGAAAAAATTATAAGAACTAACAAACCTACAATAAATATTTTTATAAAATTAATTAAAGAGAATTTTGGACAAACATTTAATCCCAACCCATCAGATAAATATTTATCAGCAATTGGTACAATTAAAAAACTTGAGCCATAAGAAATTACAGTAATAATAAATAATAATATTAATAATTGAAGATAATAAAGTGTTTTTATATCCCCTGAATAAAATCCCAAAGCTTTTCTTACAGCTATAGACATATTATTCTGGTTTATAAATGACAACAATGTATTAGCTATACCTATTCCAGCAATTAACATTGCACTAATTGAAACTAAAGAGAGAAATTGGGAAAAATTATTAATTATCCTTTTTAAGCCACTTGCTGAATTTTCTGGAAATCTAAGTTTTACTTTTTGGTCATCTTTAAAAATATCTTTGATCTTACTTTCTATTTTTTCTGGATCATCACTTGGTTTAAATTTTACTTTATATTCATAATTTAAAAAACTACCTATTCCATTTAGTTTTAGTATCTCCAAAGTTTGTTTTCCTGCTAATGCCCAATCTCCAAAAGCTACAAACCCACTGACATCAGGTACAGATTTTATAATTCCAACAACTATGAAACTTTGATCTTGAACCTTAACTTTGTCATTTATTTTTATCTTTAAAGTTTTTGATAAACTTTCATTAATCAAAATTGTCTTTGGTTCCTTTTGCATTCTTTCATAAGCATCTTCTGGCTCATAAACAACTTCACCATAAAGTGGATATTTTTCATCAACTGTTTTAATTCTTGTAAATAATGATTTATTTTTTTCTCTGCCTGTCGTAGAAAGCATTGTGCTGAACTCTATCATTTGTGAGACAGTTGAAAATTCCTTTACTTTATTGACTAAATTAAGATCCCCCTGATTACGGTTATAATCGATTTCGAGATCTCCACCCAAAAGAACTTTTGCATTATCATTGAGCTCTTTTTTTAAACTATCTTCGATTGTAAAGATGGCACTTAAAATAAAAAGACTGATAAACAGCGTTACAATAATGCTTGAAATTTTTTTATAATTTCTGCTTAAATCCTTTAAAGCATACTTGAATATTAAACTTAACTCCGAAGAATTATTTAATTTTTCCATCTTTGATTTTAATTTTTCGTTTTGCTTTGTCTGCTAATTTTGGATCATGTGTGACCATTATTAAAGAAGACCCTTCTTCTTTGACGTATTTAAATAAAATTTCAGAGATCATTATTGAGTTTTCGGTATCTAGATTACCAGTTGGTTCATCAGCTAAAATCAAATCTGGTTTCATTGCAATAGCTCTTGCAATCGCCACACGTTGTTGCTCTCCGCCAGATAATTGACTTGGAAGATTATTGAATCTATGTTTTAGACCAAATCGATCTAATAAACTTTTTGCTTTTTTCTCTGGATTTTTAAATTCATTAAGTTCAAGTGTTAAAGCTACATTTTCAACAGCTGTATAATTTGGAATTAAATAGAAAGATTGAAATATAATTCCTATATTTTGCTTTCTAATTTCAGATACTTCGTCTTCATTAAGATTTGTTATTTCCCTGTCTTGAAATATAATTTTCCCTGAGGTTGGACGTTCTAGTCCACCAATAAGCATAATCAAGCTTGTTTTTCCTGACCCACTTTCTCCAACCACAGATACTGTTTCTTTTTTTTTTATAGTTAAATCAATATTTTTTAAAACATTGATATTGTCCTTCCCAGTTTGGTATTTGAGATTTATTTTTTTTAATTTAAGAAGTGTGTTCATGAATAAAAGTTTATTTATAAAAATATTGTTATTCTTTCTAGTGCACATAAATGCAAGTGCAATAGAAAAGGTTATACTATTCGGCGATAGTTTAATGGCGGGTTATGGTCTACCTAAAGAACAACACTTATCTTTGGTTTTAGAAAGTAATCTCGTAAGGAGTGGTTTAAATATTAAGGTAATAAACGGAAGTGTGTCAGGAAGTACTTCTTCTGGTGGATTGAATAGAGCAGAGTGGAGTTTATCAGAACCCGGTATTGATCTAATCATCCTTGGTCTTGGAGCAAATGATATGCTTAGAGGAATTCAACCAGATGAAACTGAGAGAAATTTAGAAGAAATAATTAAAATCGCTAACAGTAAAAAAATTAAAATTATAATAGCTGGGATGGTTGCGCCAACAACTCATGGAACTAAATATAAAAAAAATTTTGATGCTATTTATCCTAAATTGTCAAAAAAATATAATTTACCTTTAATTCCATTTTTGCTAGAGGGTGTTGCTCTTGATCCAAATCTAAATCAACAAGATGGCATACATCCTAACAAAGCTGGAACAATAGTTATAAGTAATACAATTCAAGATATTATTTCAAAAAATTATTAATCGGATATGAAAAAAAAATATCATCATTTAGCAAATGGCACATTTCGTAATCCTGAAGGATCAAAGGTGATTGATATGAATTTCAATTGGTCGTTTAAGGTCTTTAACCAAGAAAAAAAAAAATTAGATATGACTTTTCCTGAAAGTAATATCATTAAAAAAGAAAAAGTTTTATTGGATTTAAATAATTTCCAAAAAGAAGATTATGTAGCGTGGATAGGTCATGCAACATTTTTATTAAAATTAGGGGAAATAACAATAATAACAGATCCAGTTTTTTCAAAAAATGCAGGACCTTTATTTTTTGGGCCAAAGAGATTTACCGAACCAGCATTAAAACTAAATGAAATACCAAAAACAGATATTTTTCTACTAACTCACAATCACTACGATCATCAAGACATGAAAACAATAATGAGATTTCCATATAAAGATTCTAAAGTTTTGGTACCTTTAGGACTAAAAAAATATTTTAAAATTAATAGATTTAAAGATGTAAATGAAATGGATTGGTATGATCAAATAAGAATAAATCAGAATTTAAATATTACTTTTTTGCCATCAGTCCACTGGTCAAAAAGGAGTTTAACGGATACTAATAAAACTTTATGGGGTAGCTATTTGATTGAATACAAAGGAAAAAAAATATTATTTTCATGTGATACTGGTGTTGGAAAAATATATAAAGAATTGGGAGATAAGTATGGTCCAATTGATTTAACATTTATTAACATTGGCGCATACAATTTTTATCCTATGGCTTCAATTAAAGATTCTTCTGCTTACCACACTAACCCTGAAGAAGCCCTTGGACTTGCTAAAGATTTAAAAAGTAAAAAAGTAATTGGAATGCATTGGGGAACTTTTGTCTTATCACTTGAACCAATATTAGAGCCTCCTTTAAGGTTTAAGCAAAATGCAGAAAAATTTGGATTTAAAAAAGATGATGCAATTATTTTTAAAATTGGTGAATTTAAATTATTTAAAGAGCTTTTTGATACTAACTAGAATTTTCCATCAACCACAATCCATCTTGATTTAAAAAATATAGTTTACCATTTATAGGATGAATTTGTATGTCTCTGATTCTTCCAATTTTATCTTTAAATATTATTTCCTCTTTTACGTTTGATAAATCATTAAACTCTAATTTTCTTAAAGACTTATCTTTAAGAGAAGTAATTAATGCATGACCATTCCATTCTTTAAATTCATTACCTCTATAAATTGTGATTGCACTTGTAGCTATAGATGGAACCCAATATTGAATGGCTTTTGTAAAACCAGGTTTCCATTTTGGTCCTATTGGTATACCTGAATAATTTGTGCCACCCCATCCAAGAATTTTCCAACCATAATTTTCACCTTTCTTTGCTTCACCAAACCAATCGCCTCCTTTTGCACCATGATTACTCATATAAATTTTTCCATCGAAAGGTGATAAAGCTAAACCTTGAGGATTTCTTACACCAATTTGATATATTTCAGGCAGCCAGTCTGATTTCCCCTCAAAACGAGGATTGTCTTTTGGAATGCCACCATCTAGATAAATTCTAATTATACTCCCTGGATGTTTATTTCCATCTTGAGCAATCATTCCCCCGCCTCTTTCACCTGCAGAAGCAAATAAATAATTGTCTTTAATTACCAGTCTTGAACCAAAGTGATAAGGCGAGTCAATTGGTGGATTGGCTTGAAAAATATTTTTAAAATTTAATTTGTTTTTATTAAATTTTGCACGTGCAATTGAAGTACTAGTCTTCCAATTATTTCTATTTTCTGTGTATGAGATGTAAATGTAATCTTCATTATACAGAATATCCAATAATCCTCCCTGTCCATATTCTACAAAATTTAAGTTATGACCAATTTCACTCGTCTCTCTTGTCGAAATATTAACAAGTTTTATTTTGCCACCTTTCTCGGTAACAATCATTTCATTATCATTAACGAACGATGAACCCCAAGGTGCTTCTAATTCAATAATTTTATTAAAATTAAAATTTTTACTAAATGAATTAGTTGATAATAGTATTAATGATAAAAGAAATAATAATTTCTTCACTCTATGAAAGTTTTGATCTACCACCATCGACAGCAATAATTTGTCCTGTAACCCAAGAACTTTCTTCAGTTATTAGAAATTTTGCAAGCGAAGCTGAGTCTTTACCTTCTCCAAGTCTTTTTAATGGATGGGCTTTTGCTATACCATCAGCTAAAACTTTATTTTTAAGCATTGGCTCTGCAATTTTTGAATTAGTTAAACTTGGAGCAATGCAATTTACTCTTATATTAGGAGCAAATTCTGCTGCTAAAGAAACAGTTAATCCTTCAACAGCTGCTTTAGTTGAAGCTATAATTGCATGATTTGTAAAACCCCTTTGAGCAGCAACAGTTGAAAACAAAACAATCGATCCTTTATTTTTTTTTAAACTTTCTTGATAACCTTTAATTAAATCTACTGCAGAATATAAATTTAGTTTCATACATTTTGTAAAATCTTGTTCTGAAACCATTCTCAAAGGTTTTAAATCAATTGAACCAACACAATAAGCTATACCTTTGATATCATCTATTTCGGACTTAATCTTTTCAACAAAACCATTTTCTAAAACATCAGAGATTGTATATTTACAATTTAGTTTTTCAGACAAAGATTTTGTTCTTTCTTCATCTCTACCAATTAAATGTACTTCTTTACCGGCCGCATGTAACTGTTCGGCTAAATTAGATCCGATAGATCCTGTCGCACCTACTACTAAATATTTTTCTGACATAAATTTTTAAAGAGTTATATATAGTTAATGAAATTATTTTTTCTACTTGGAAATCAGCTTTTCTCAGAGAAATATCTAGAAAAGTACAAAAAAGACCACTTTTTCTTTATGGCTGAAGATTATCAGCTTTGTACGTACGAAAAGCATCATAAACAAAAGATATTATTGTTCTTATCTTGCATGCGATCTCACGCAGACAGACTAAAAAAAAATAAATTTAAATTAGAATATTCTTCGATCGAGGATAAACCTTTCAAGCTGGATTACACAGAAAAATTAAAAAAAATAATTAAAGCAAAAAAAATTAAAGAAATTTCAAGTTTCGAAATTGAGGATAAGTTTTTTGAAAATAAAATTGCCAATTTTTTAAAAAAGGAAAAAATTAAATGGAATATTATTCAAACACCAATGTTTTTAAATTCTAGAGAAAAATTTAAAAACTATTTATCGAAATCAAAAAAACCTTTTATGGCAGTTTTTTATAAAGAGACTAGAAGAGATTTGGATATACTCATGAAAAAAGATGGTAATCCAGAAGGAGGCAAATGGAGTTTTGACGAAGAAAATCGAAATAAACTTCCAAAAAATATATCTATACCCAAATTTCCTAAAATTACTGAGACTGTTCATACGAAAAAACTAAAAATTTTAATTGATAAAAATTTTAAAAGTCACCCAGGTAATACGAAAGACTTTTGGTTTGCTACGGAATATGATGATGTAATTAAATTATTAAATTTTTTTATTAAAGAGAAATCAAATTTATTTGGGGATTATGAAGATGCAGTTGATCAGAAAGACAATATATTATTTCATAGTGCTTTAAGTCCTTACATCAATTTAGGTCTTATCACTCCAGAATTTATAATTAAAAAAGTTTTAGATTTTCACAACAAAAATAAAATAAGATTAAATTCCTTAGAAGGTTATATTCGTCAAGTAATCGGGTGGAGAGAATTTATGAGGGGAATATATCAAAGCTATTCAAAAGAAATGGAAACTAGAAATTTTTTTAAACAAAATAGAAAAATGAAAAACTCATGGTACGAAGGAACAACAGGATTACCACCCCTAGATTATGCTATTAAAAATGCAGTGAATTATGGTTGGTCACATCATATTGAAAGGTTAATGATCTTATCAAACATAATGAATTTATGTGAAGTTAAGCCAACGTATGTTTACAAATGGTTTATGGAAATGTTTGTGGATTCCTCTGACTGGGTAATGGTCCCGAATGTTTATGGAATGGGGCTTTTCAGTGATGGAGGAATATTTGCAACAAAACCATATATTTGCGGCTCCGCTTATTTCATGAAAATGATGGATTTTAAAAAAGGAGAATGGTGCAATACCATGGATGGTCTCTATTGGAGATTCATAAATAGGAATAGAGCCTTCTTTTTAAAAAATCCTAGACTTTCTATGATGGTTAGAATTTTTGATAAAATGAAACCTGATAGAAAAAAATTAATTTTAGCTGAGGCAGAAAAATTTATTAAACAAAATACTGCATAGTGAGAAAAGAAAATTTACCCACAAAAATTTGCCCTGTATGTAAGAGACCTTTTACTTGGAGAAAAAAATGGAAATTAAACTGGGATAAAGTGAAATATTGCTCTAAGAAATGTTCAAAAAATAACTAATTAACAACAAGAGCAGCTTTTCTTTTTCTCTGGTTTTTTTTCTTCAATCACTTCTTCTTTAGGGGCTGATTGTTCAAGAATTTTCGCTGCTTCAGCTTCTTTCTCTTTTAATATTTTATTTTCAATGTATGCGTAAAGAGAGTTGAAACCTAATTTTGAAGCTTTCTTTTCTTCGTAATTCCTTCTGCCTTTAAGATTTTCAATAATTTCAAGAACTTGCGGGTTATTCATACTATTGTTATCTCATAATTTTGATAATTTACAATAGTTCTTTAAAAAAATTCTTTAATTATAGTTGGTATATACTTTTTGAAATTAAAAAAACCTTTATTGCAATATTTCCAAGAACTTCGGTCTAAATTACGATAAAGAAATTTTATATTATTTATTCCTTGAGAAGTTAAAAAATCTAAGTTTTCTCCAACACAAGGATATAAAAAATAACTATTCTCAATTGTTTTAAGGTTACCAATATCAATAATTTCACAATCCAAAGATTTTTCATCCAACCTTCTTTTTTGATCCTGAATTAAATTAGTCTTAAATTTCACTGTTTTTTCACTAAGTGTAATATTTCTACTGTCGTTATTATTATTAACTAAATAAATCATTTTAAATTTATGGTCTTTGAAATCAGTCAACTCAAAGGAAAGATTATTATCAAAAATAATTAAATTTTGCTCATCCAAACTTACTGGATTACTAAAATCTTTTAAGACAGCCTTGTATATTTTCTCGCTAACTTCAGGTGGTGCATTTTCATTTAAATTAATGTTATTAAATCTGTTATTAGTAAATTTTTTTATATTCCATTCACTTGCCAAATAATGCTTACCTTGAGTTTGTATCCCAGCAACCCATCTCCATCCCAATGTATTAGATGCTGCATCTCCATCATAGAGATGCTTCATAAAAAATTCAGCTCCTAATTGCCAAGGTAAATTTAAAGTAAAAATCCAGATACTGGCAAACCACATTCTTGTATGATTATGAAGGTAATTAAATTCTTTTAATTCTTTAACCCATTCATTAAAACATTCTATATTTGTATTTCCATCAATGGCATTTAAATAATCTTTATTATCTTTGTATTTTTCTCTTATAATTTTTAGTTCTATTATGTAATCTGTCCATACATTAGGTCTTAATTCTAACCATCCTTTCCAATAAGTACGCCACAAAACCTCCTGAATAAATTT
Source organism: uncultured Pelagibacteraceae bacterium (assembly GCA_902611845.1). Lineage (GTDB taxonomy): Bacteria > Pseudomonadota > Alphaproteobacteria > Pelagibacterales > Pelagibacteraceae > Pelagibacter. The sequence continues at coordinate 177,028 of CACMAX010000002.1, forward strand.
TTCATTTTTAGAAAATGAAAATTTCTTTAAGGCTTTATCTATAACTTCTAACTCATTTAATATTCCATGAGATATATATGGAGAAATACAAGATATATTTGATCTTTTATCTGGACCAAAATCAAAATTTCTCAATCTTGAATATTCAGAAAGATTATTTTCAACAAAATTATCTAGTTTATTAGTGGCTTGCGCCCGACTTGGTTCAAAATTCATGATATTTTATTTTAATTTTTTCTTGTGAAAATTAATAAATCTTTCAACATTTGATTTATTAAAAGTTTTATTTTCCTCAAATGAAACTTTTTTCATAGAATAAGCTGAACTTTTAGTTATTCTTGAATGAATAATAACATTCCCTTTATATAACCTCAATTTAACTGATCCATTAACTTTACTTCTCTTAAGATCTACAATTCTTTGTAATTTAAATCTCTCTTTAGAAAACCAATATCCATTGTAAATCAGTTCCGCATATCTAGGCATAATTTTTTCTTTCTTATGCATTGTATCTTTATCAAGTGTAATAGACTCTATAGCCCTATGAGCGTGCATTAATAAAGTTCCGCCTGGTGTTTCGTATACACCTCTTGATTTTATGCCGATAAATCTATTTTCTACTAGATCAACTCTTCCAACAGCATTTTTTCCAGCTATGTCGTTTAATTTTCCAAGCAATTTAGATGGAGATAATTTTTTCCCATTCACTGCAATCGGATCTCCACTTTTAAAGTCTATTTTTACAATTGAAGATTTATTAGGTGCTTTTTCTGGAGATACCGTTCTTTGAAAGATAAAGTCAGGTGCAGAGTTTTTTGGATTTTCTAACAACTTCCCTTCTGTTGATGTGTGAAAAATATTATCGTCTACTGAAAAAGGTGGCGCTCCTTTCTTGTCTTTAGGTATTTCAATTTTATTTTTTTTTGCATAATTAATTAGATCTGATCTAGATTTCAGCTTCCAAATTCTCCAAGGCGCAATAACTTTTATTTTAGGACCAAAATAATGATAACCTAACTCAAATCTTACTTGATCATTTCCTTTTCCTGTTGATCCATGAGACACAGCATAGGCATTAAATTTTTTAGCAATTCTAATTTGATCTTTGGCTATTAAAGGTCTAGCAATTGAGGTTCCAAGCAAATAAACACCCTCATATATTGCATGGCCCCTAATCATTGGATAAACATAATCTTTTACAAAAATATCTTTTAAATCTTGAATAATAATATTTTTTACGCCAAGTTTTTTTGCGTTTCTGAAAATTTTATTTCTATCTATTTCTTGACCAATGTCTGCAGTATAACAAATTACTTCTGCATCATAATTTTCCTGTAACCATTTTAATATGATTGATGTGTCCAAACCTCCAGAATAGGCAAGAACTATCTTTTTCTTTGATTTCATTATTTAACTACAGCTTTTTTTAGCCGCGTTATATGCTTTAGTGAAGCCCATCAAAGAATAATGATCAATTGTTTGAGAACCAGATTTATTATATCCAGTAACCATTAATCTTGAGGCCTTTTTCATTCTGCTAACAACCTTTTTTTCAATTTTATTACTTGAAATCCATGCAAAATTATCCTGAGCTATATCAAATTTATATTTTGATTTGCCAGAGCTAGCTGTAATTGAATTTTGACTGTTGTACTCATAGCCTGAGGTTGTGCTTACTTCGTCTTTAATTTTTTCAGATGGTCTAAAAGTTACAAATAATCTTGCATCTCTATCATTTTTTTTAGGAGATTGAAGAACAGGTTTAGATTGAGCAAAACATACTTTACTATCCCCATTAGTAACAACAATTGCATCCCAGTCTTTAAATGTTCCTATTTTATTTAATTCTTCTGAATAAGAAGTTGATCCCAAAAAGAGAATAAAAAAAATTATTTTAAAAATTATGGGCATGGATTTGGATATTTTTTTTGAATTTCATTAATTTCATTAATTATTTCTTTATCAAGATTCACTTTTACACTTTCTATATTTGTTTTCAACTGCTCCATTGTTGTTGCACCAATAATAACGCTAGACATGAAATCCTGTATCTCACAAAATTTAATACACATTTGACTCATATCAATGTTGTATTTTTCACTAATATTAAAATACTCATCAACAGCTTCGTTAGTATTTGGTTTTCGATATCTTGTCCAAAAATCCCAATCTCTTTCCATCCGAGATCCTTTTGGAAATTGCTTATTTCTATATTTACCACTTAAAAAACCACTGGCTAAAGGAGAATAAGATAAACAGCCAATATTTTCTCTTATAGACACCTCAGCTAATCCAACTTCATATGACCTATTTAATAAACTATAGGGATTTTGTATGGACATCATTCTTGGCAAACTCTTTTCTTTTGAGAGTTTGAGATAATTCATAACACCCCAAGGAGTTTCATTAGACAAACCTACATGTCTAATTTTACCTTGCTCAATATACTTTTGTAATTCAATCAACACGTCTTCGAATTTATTCCATTCATTTTCTTTATGCACATAACCAAGTCTCCCAAAATTGTTTACATTTCTTTCTGGCCAATGAAGCTGATATAAATCTATATAATCAGTTTTAAGTCTTTTAAGACTGTTATGAAGTGCAGTTTCGAGATTCTTCCCTACAAAACTATTTTCACCATTTCTAATATAATCTCTTGCAGGGCCACAAACTTTAGTTGCAAGTATCACATCTTTTCTTTTTTTTGTTTTTTCAAACCAATTTCCAATGATCGTCTCTGTATGACCAAAAGTTTCAGCTTTAGGAGGTACCGCATAAAGTTCCGCTGTATCCCAAAAATTAACCCCATTTTCTAGTGAGAAATCCATTTGTTCGAAGGCCTCTTCTTGGCTATTTTGTTCACCCCAAGTCATGGTGCCGAGACAAATTGTGCTAATATCTATATCAGTTGTTCCTAATTTTTTATAATTCATTAAATATCAAGTATTTGTTACCTATATTTTGACTGCTTGAAAAATTTAAAATTTATTACTATATATTTAATTATGGAATTCAATAGAGACAATATTCTAAATAGATCAACGACAGCAAAAAAAGCTGTTGTGATGGATGAAGGCCTTAGAGCCTACATGCTTAAAGTTTACAACTACATGGCAACTGGAGTTTTGCTAACGGGAATCATTGCATTGTTATCTTTTAAAATGTCAGTAGTTACAGATGCAAGTGGATCAATAGTTGCTTTAACTGAGTTCGGAAATGCAATTTATCTATCAGGATTGAAATGGGTGGTTATGTTAGCACCTCTCGGAATTGTTTTTTATATGAGTTTCGGGATAAATAAAATGAGTTCTTCAAAAGCTCAAACTACTTTTTGGATTTTTGCAGCCTTGATGGGTTTATCACTATCATCAATTTTATTAGTTTACACAGGACTTAGTGTGACGAGAGTATTTTTCATATCTTCAGCAACATTTGGAGCTATGAGTATATATGGTTACACAACTAAAAGAGACCTCACAAAATTTGGATCATTCTTAATGATGGGTTTGATCGGTATTATAATCGCGTCTTTAGTAAATATTTTCTTAAAATCGTCAATGATGTACTTTGCTATTTCAATCATTGGGGTTCTTATATTTGTTGGATTAACTGCATACGATACACAAAAAATTAAGAACATGTACGCAGCATCAGATTCAGGTGAAGTAATTGGCAAGAAAGCTGTTATGGGAGCTTTAACATTATACTTAGATTTTATAAATTTATTTATAATGCTTTTAAGATTGTTTGGTCAAAGAAGATAATCAAAAACTATAGTTTTTTCCAATTTGTTTTTTTTAGAAGTATTTCTAAATCATAAGCATTATTTAAAATTTTACCATTTCTATCAGTTATTAAATATTTCAAATTCTTATTAGAAGGTTTAAAATTTTTACTAATGTTGTAGATAGCTTTTTCTGCTGCATTTTTAAAAATACTAAAACTCACTCTTTTACTTGATATTGAGAGGCCATAGTCTTTCCAAGATCCTTCAGAGACCATTTTAGCATATAGGTCTAATATAATTTTTAGTTCTTTTTTTTCAAAAAAATACCTTTGGTTTTGTTCTTTATTTGAATTATTTATTACTAATTTTAAATTACTCATTTAATTTGTGTTTATTAATCAACCCAACTTGTGATGCTGTAAAGATGAATGTAATTGGTAGCATTCCCCAAACTTTAAAGTTAACCCAAAATTCTTCTGTTTGAGTTCTCCAAACAATTTCATTTAATATAGCTAAAAAAATAAAAAAATAAGTCCATCTGTTATTCAAAATTTTCCAACCTTCATCAGACATTGGCAGTGTTTTTCCAAGTATTAATTTTAAAACTGGTTCATTGGTGAAGTATTTTCCAAAGAATAAAGCTAAGGCAAATAAAATATTTATAATAGTGGGTTTCATATAAATAAAAATTGGATTATCAAAATAAATTGTTAAACCTCCAAATAGAGTAATTAAAATTCCTCCTAACAAAGGAACCATCGGAACTTTTTTTTCCAGTATCCAAACCAAGAGAACAGAAATTATTGTTGCGACAATTAGAGGTGGTATTGCAACTTTTAAATTTTTATCACTGTTATAATAAAAGAAGAAAAAAATAGCTAAAGGCCCAACGTCTGTAATGAATTTTAGAAGTGATTTATTCACTGCTACATATTAACAGATTAATAAAACATTTATATTTTTTTTATTGATTTTTTTCATCAAATATCCATATTTAATATCGTGAGTACTCAAAAAGCTAAATTTTCAATTGGAGACGTTGTAAAGCATAGACACTTCGATTTTAGAGGTGTGATTTACGATGTCGACTTTGAATTTAATAACTCAGAGGAGTGGTATCAATCGATTCCAAAAAACGTGAGACCTAGAAAGGATCAGCCATTTTATCATTTACTAGCAGAGAATGACGAAATTACTTACGAGGCTTATGTGTCTGAGCAAAATCTATTATTTGATGACTCTGAAGAGCCTATAAAACACCCTCTAATTAACGAAATTTTTTCAGGTAAGCGTGGATCAAGCTACTTCAAGCCTTCAAATTAACTAATAGCCAATATTTAAACACAATTGTCCCAAATCTCTGTCATATCTGTTTGTTATAAAATATTTAATTCTGATCAAGAGTACTGTTTTTCCTCTATCTCCCTCTGTATTCTTGGTCAGAAAATTTTGAACAATTTTAATCTAAAATTTATGTGCTATAAAAAATTATGATTAATTATTTCAATCCAAATAATACTTTAAAGATAATTAATAAAATACAAAAGTTTGTATTTGCGCTATTTATAATTGTATTGTTACTTGGATTAGTTGAAGCTTTAGTTCTTTCTCCTGAGGATTATAAGCAGAGTGACTCAGTTAGGATTATGTATGTCCATGTTCCATCAGCTTGGATATCACTCGGAATATTTTCATTTATTTCCATTCTTTCTTTTGGAGTTTTTGTTTTTAAAAATAAAAATTTCTCTTTAATAACAAAAAGTTTAGCACCTTCTGGTTTTGTTTTTAGCATAATAGCTTTAGTTACAGGATCAATTTGGGGAAAACCAACCTGGGGAACTTGGTGGGCTTGGGATGCAAGAATAACTTCAATGCTTTTACTTTCAATTTTTTATTTATTGTTCATTACTTCTTGGAAGATTACGACAGACACTAGTAAAGCAGAAAAAATTAGCTCAATAATAGCAATTATTGGTCTTATAAATATTCCAGTTATAAAATTTTCAGTAGAATGGTGGAATACTTTACACCAACCTGCGTCAGTAAAAATTTTGGAAGAAACAACAATTCATTCTTCAATGTTGACACCATTAGCTATAATGACTGCGGCATTTGCTCTATTTTCACTTTTGATATTTTTAATGAAATATAATACAGAACTGTTAAAGATTAAAAATAAAGGTCTTAATAGATTATGATTAGTGAACTACTAAATATGAATGGATACGGTGTATACGTTTGGTCATCATTTATATTTACTCTATTTTCTTTTAGCTTCTTGTACGCGGTAGTAAAATTAAATTTAATTAAAGAGAAAAAGAAATTTGAGGAAAATTATAAATCACTAGATGAAAAGAAACTTGCATCAGTAGCTAAGCAAAAAACGTACAGAGAGATATTAGCAAACACTTCCACATCTAAAGTTTAACTAAAATTCACATGTACGGAAAAAAAGTTAAATTTAGAGCCCTTTTTATTTTTTTAATTTTAATTTCATTAGTTCTTACAATTTTTTTGGTGGTTAAATCTCTTGAGGAAAACGTAGTATATTTTAAGTCTCCAACAGACATTAAAAACCTTAATGAAATCAAAAATGCTCAAAAAATTAGAGTTGGTGGAATGGTGAAAAAAAATTCTATTAAAATAAACGATAAAGAAATTTTTTTCGTAATTACGGATTTCAAAAATGAATTATTAGTCAACTTTAATGGATCTGTACCTAATCTGTTTGAAGAGGGTAAGGGTGTAGTTGCCGAAGGTTTCTTAAAGGATAAAAGTTTTCTAAATGCTGACAAGATTTTAGCAAAACATGATGAAAATTATATGCCTCCTGAAGTCAACGAAGCTATGAAAAACAATTAATTTGTATGTTTAATTATTTAGGAAATTATTCTTTATATATTGCTTTAATAGCATCTGTTTATTTAATTTTTAAGTCATACTTGGATGCAAATTCAGAAAATAAATATTTAGATAAAAACTTTATTTTAATTACTTCAATACAAACTATAATGATTATGGTAAGTTTTTTTAGTCTAGTTGCAGCTTTTGTAATTTCAGATTTTAGTAATGAAACTGTTTTCAACAATTCTCATACTTTAAAACCTTTATTTTATAAAGTATCAGGTACATGGGGAAATCACGAGGGAAGTTTATTATTGTGGTTATTAGTTCTTTCAATTTTTCTATTTATTTTTTTATTAAATTCAAGATCACAAGATACTAAATACAAACTTTTAACGATACTATTTCAACAAATTATTATTTCAGGTTTTCTAGTTTTTATTTTATTAACTTCCAACCCATTCAAAATACTATATCCAATTCCTAGTGAGGGATTAGGTTTGAACCCTATTTTACAAGACCCTGCTTTAGCTATTCATCCTCCAATTTTATATTTAGGTTATGTTGGAACATCTATTATCTTTTCAGCTTCACTTGCCTCAATGATTAGCGGAAATATTGGAGATAAGTGGGCAAGGCATATTAAAAAATGGGTTTTGGTATCTTGGGTATTTTTAACAATTGGTATTTTGCTTGGATCTATATGGGCATATTATGAGCTGGGCTGGGGAGGTTTTTGGTTTTGGGATCCTGTAGAAAATGTTTCATTAATGCCATGGTTTTGCTTAACAGCGCTACTGCATACTGTAATTGTATTACAGAAAAGAAATTCGTTTAAAGAGTGGACTATTATTTTGTCAATTACAACTTTCTCACTGAGTATGAGTGGCACTTTTCTTGTTAGGTCTGGAATTTTAAATTCAATTCACACTTTTGCAAACGATCCATCAAGAGGGCTATATATATTAAGTTTTCTCTTTATCCTAATTTTAATGTCTATATTAATTTTCTTTTTTAATCAGAATAAAATATCAAACACAGCCAAAGAGAATTTTATTTTAAGTAAAGAGACTGCAATATTAGTGAATAACTGGTTTATGATGTTTTTTTTATCTGTTGTTCTTGTTGGTACAATTTATCCAATATTTCTTGAAGTTTTAAATGGTTCAAAAATTTCTGTTGGTCCACCTTTTTATCATAATCTTTTAATGCCCTTCTTAATTCCTTTTTTAATATTCATGAGCTTTGGCCCAAGTTTGAAATGGATTAAAGATAAATTAAAAAAGTTTAACTATAATATTTTAATTATTTTTTTAGTTTCACTACTTATTTCATATGTCATTTTAACAAAAACCGAAAATTCGTTTCTGTTATCTATTCCTCTGATAGTTTTGAGCATCTATCTTTTGTTAGTAACAATTAAGGATTTTTTTTATAGTAAATCATCGATTAGCCAAAAAATTTCACATTTTGGTTTTAGTTTATTAATTACTAGTATCTTATTGAATGGCCTTTTTTCTAATGAATTCAATTCAAATATGAAAGTAGGAGATGAAAGAATATTCAATGAAAAAGTTTTAAAATTAAAAGAAGTTAATGTTACAGATGTGGACAATTATAAATCTCTTAAAGCTAGTTTTGAAGTTACAAATAAAAATTCCTCTTTTGCTTTATACCCAGAAGTTAGAATTTACCAACAGCCTTTAACTATTACGAGTGAAGCGGATATTAAGACAACATTATTTTCAGATAATTTTTTAGTATTTAATATTTTAAAAGACGATGGTTATTATAATGTAAGATATCAATATAAACCCTTAATGATTTGGATATGGATCTCAACTATATTTATTGGTTTTGGTGGTTTATTAAGTGTCATTAGAAAAAATGAGCAAAAATATTAAATTTTTAGGATTACTACTAACATTAATAATAATTTTTATAATCTTGCTCAAGGGATTGAACGTATCGAAAGATTACTCTAACGAGAAATTAAAAAGTAAAATAGATTTTTCACTTAATGCAAAAAAACTATTTTCTGATGAAATAATTAATATTTCAGACTTATTTGATAAAAATAGTCCTTCTGTAGTAAATATTTGGGCATCTTGGTGTGCACCATGTAGAGAAGAGCATCAGTTTTTAATGAAATTAAAAGATATGAACATAAATATAATTGGAATTAATTATAAAGACAGTCCAAAAAATGCGAAAAATTTTTTAAGCTCACTTGGAAATCCTTATTCAGAAGTTATTACTGATAATGATGGAACAAAATCAATAGAATTTGGAGCTATTGGTGTTCCTGAAACTTTTATTATAAGTGGTAAAACAAATGAGATAATAAAAAAGTATATTGGTCCATTGACAAGCGAAAATTTAATAGAAATAAAAAATTTATTAAAAAAAAATGCCTAAATTTATAAAGTTATTATTCTTACTGTATTTTTGTTTTAATTTTTCCTATGCTAATGAAATAAATACTAAAGTAGATCAAATTACAAAAAATCTAAGGTGTTTGATATGCCAAGGTCAATCCGTTTACGACTCTCAGTCCGATTTTGCTATAAGCATGAAGCTTGTTGTAAAAAATAAGATTGATGAAGGTCAAGAAGAAGAAGAAATATATGATTATTTAAAAAATAAATATGGAGAATGGATTGTTTATGAACCAGAATTAAACCAAAATACATTTTTTTTATGGTCAATACCTTTGATTTTATTCGTTTTTGGTGGTCTTTTAATTATTAGAAAAGTATCTATAAAGTAACAAGAATTTTTTATATGAAAATTTTAATTAAAACTTTAATAATTTCATTCATTGCTATCTCATTTTCTAATGCAGAAAATAAATGGAGTCTTTACACTGGTATGTTTGATTTCAGCGACGATGGTAAGAAATCAAATCTTTTCGGTGCTGAATATATAAATTTTAATGCTAGCAAAGATATTTTCTTAGGAAATATTCAGCCTGTGACAGGTGCAATGATAACTGCTGATGATGCAGTATATATTTATACAGGTTATCAATTAAATCAAAAATCTAATTCAACAACTTTCTCCCCTAGTTTTGCAGTTGGATATTATGATGAAGGCGATGGCAAGGACTTAGGTCACGAAATTGAATTTAAGACACAAATACAGATATTATTTGATATCTCATCCAATTTTGAATTAGGTATTTCTTATAATCATATTTCTAATGCAAGTTTAGGAAATAAAAATCCTGGGGCAAATAGTTATATGTTTAATTTTACTAAAAAATTTTAACTTAAGATATGAGATTAAAAGACTGTCATAACTTTTATGACTTTAGAAAACTGGCAAAACAAAAGCTTCCATCCCCAATATTTCATTATATTGATGGGGCTGCAGATGATGAAATAACTTATGCAAGAAATAGTAGTGCATTTAATGACGTTGACTTAGTTCCAAATGTTTTAAGAGGTGTTGAAAATGTGGACTTATCGACAACTATTTTTGGAAAAAAACTAGATTTACCTTTTTATTGTTCCCCAACAGCTTTGCAGAGACTATTTCACTACGAAGGAGAAAGAGCGGTTGGAAAAGCTGCAAAAAAGTTTAACACGATGTTTGGTGTTTCGGCATTAGCTACAGTAAGCGTTGAGGAAATTTCATCTTTAATAGACACTCCAAAAATGTTTCAATTTTATTTCCATAAAGACAGAGGATTAAATGATTCTTGTTTAGAACGTGCAAAAGCAGCAAAATTTGATGTGATGGCTCTAACTGTTGATACGATAACAGGAGGAAATCGTGAAAGAGATTTAAGAACTGGATTTACATCACCTCCAAAATTAACACTTTCGAGTTTGTTTAGTTTTGCCACTAAACCAATGTGGGGAATAAATTATTTAACCAAAGGAAAATTTGAACTACCACATCTTCAAGATTTCGTTAAAGAAGGCACTGACACAAATACTTCAATTGGTAATTATTTTTCTACTATGTTGGATCAATCTATGAACTGGAACGATGCTGAAAAATTGTGCTCTCAGTGGGGCGGCCATTTTGCGCTTAAGGGCGTAATGAGTGTTGAAGATGCTAAAAGAGCAGTTGATATTGGATGCACCGGTATAATGGTATCAAATCATGGAGGAAGACAGCTTGATGGATCTAGATCACCTTTCGATCAATTAGCTGAAATTGTTGATGCAGTTGGTGATAAGTTAGATGTTATTTGTGAAGGTGGATTTCAAAGAGGTACTCATATGTTAAAAGCTTTATCTATGGGTGCAAAAGCATGTGCTGGTGGAAGATTATATCTTTATGCTTTGGCTGCAGCAGGTCAAGAAGGTGTTGAGAGAGCACTTAACTTATATAAAACTGAATTAGTAAGAGACATGAAATTAATGGGCTGCACAAAGATCAGTGATCTTAATCGAAATAATTTAAGATTCCGAAATGCATGAGTTTGAAGAATTGTTACAATTTTGAAGATTTTAGAAAGCTAGCCAAAAAAAAACTTCCAGCTCCAATTTTTCATTACATTGATGGTGGTGCAGACGATGAAACCACTTTAAAGAGAAATACAAATTCATTTGATGATTGTGACTTAATCCCCAATATTCTTAGAAGTGTAGGAGAACCAGATCTATCAACCAAAGTTTTTGGTAGAAAAATAGATATGCCAATTTTTTTATCTCCAACTGCTATGCAAAGTTTATATCATCCAGATGGAGATAAAGCTTCAGCTAGAGCTGCAGAAAAATTTGGTACCATGTATAGCATGTCGACAATGGCATCATTTTCCATTGAAGAAATTGCTAACATATCAAGTGGTCCAAAATTATTTCAACTTTATATTCATAGAGATAAATCATTTACTGATGATTTAATTGATAGGTGCAAAAGAGCAAATTTTGATGGTTTGTGCTTAACCGTCGATACTTTGGTTGCGGGAAATAGAGAAAGAGATCACAGAACTGGTTTTACAACTCCTCCTAAATTTACATTAGAAAGTATAATGAATTTCGCAATGAGACCTGGATGGTTATTTAGATATTTTACAAACAAAAAGTTTGAACTAGCTAATATTAAACACAAAACTGATAAAGGAACTAGTATAACTAAATCAGTTATAGATTATGTTAATGAACAGTACGATCCTAATATGAACTGGGATGATGCAGCATATTGTATAAAAAAATGGGATGGACCTTTTGCGCTAAAGGGTGTGATGTCTGTAGAGGATGCAAAGAGAGCAGTTGATATTGGTTGTACAGCGATAATAATTTCTAATCATGGAGGAAGACAGCTTGATGGATCTAGAACACCATTTGATCAACTAAAGGCTATTTCAGATGCTGTGGGTGACAAGGTTGAGATAATTTTAGATGGAGGTGTTAAACGGGGAACTCATGTTCTCAAGGCTTTAGCTGCAGGTGCAACTGCTTGTAGTTTTGGTAAAGCTTTTTTGTTCAGTTTAGGAGCGGGTGGACAGCAAGGAGTAGAGAGGCTGCTTCAAAATATGCACGATGAAATTAGAAGAAATATGATCCTTATGGGCTGCAAAAGTGTAAAAGAGTTAGATAGATCAAAGATAATTTACCGTAATTAAATATTTTTTATAAATAATTTTTATTATTATTTTCACTTTAAATAAATAGACATGAAGTTGCTTTTCAGTTAGTTTGTCGACGAAAAATTATGATTGAATTAGCAAAAGCATTAGATCGTTTAGGAACTGAAAGTGCATTTTCTGTTTTAGCAGAAGCAAAAAAATTAGAAGCACAAGGCAAACCTATGATCCATTTAGGTCTAGGACAACCTGACTTTAAAACTCCAAAACATGTAGTTGAAGCTGCAAAAAAAGCTCTAGATGATGGTCATCATGGTTATGTTTTATCAAATGGAATTCCAGAATGTCGAGAAGCTGTCGCAAGATGGGTCAAGAGACTTTATAATGCTGATATTGATCCAAATAGAGTTTTAATAATGCCAGGTGGCAAACCTACAATGTATTATGCAATTACTTGTTATGGTGAACCAGGTGTTGAGATAATTCATCCAACTCCAGCTTTTCCAATTTATGAGTCAATGATTAATTATTCTGGAGCAAAAGCTGTTCCATACGACTTAACTGAGGATAAAGATTTAAAATTTGACCCAGACAAAATTCTATCTTTAATAACTGACAAAACTAGACTTTTAATTCTAATAAATCCAAACAACCCAACTGGAAGTTTTGTTGAAAAACCTGCAATTGATTACTTAGCAAAAGAATTAGAAAAACATCCGCAGGTCACAATTTTAAGTGATGAAATTTATAGTAGACAAATTTTTGATTATAAAGAAATGCCAACTTTCTTTAATTATCCTAACCTAAGAGATAGATTAATTGTTCTTGAGGGTTGGAGTAAAGCATATTCAATGACAGGATGGAGACTTGGTTGGAGTTACTGGCCAGAACATTTAGTTGAGCATGTAAACAAACTTTTGATCAATAGTGTATCATGTGTAAATGCAGCAGCCCAATATGCTGGTATAGCCGCATTAGATGGTCCTGAAGACTCAATTAAAGATATGTTAGATAAATTTACATTAAGAAGAAATTTAATTCATAAAGGATTAAATGATTTACCAGGAGTTGAGTGTAGTTTGCCGGGAGGAGCTTTTTATGCTTTTCCTAATATAAAAGGGACTGGCATGAATGGATCTGAGTTTTGCAAAAAAGCTATGCATGAAGCAGGTGTTGCAATTGTTCCTGGTACTGCATTCGGTAAAACTTGTAATGATTACGTTAGATTTAGTTTTGCCGCATCTAGAGATAATATAATGCAAGCCTTAGAAAATATAGGCAAGATGCTTTCTAAATAAACTGTATTTTTAATTAATATTTTTGTATTATTAAAGAATGAACGAAACTGTCCAAGCAGAATTAAAAAAAATATTTAACGGGAGATTTTCTACTTCTGAGTCTACTCGTGCAAACTATGCAAGAGGAGAAGATACTTATAATCCAATATTATCTAAGGCAGTTGTATTTCCAGAAACTAATGAAGAAGTTTCAAAAATTCTAAAAATTTGTAACGAGCATAAAATTCCTGTTGTCCCGTTTGGAACTGGTACATCTCTTGAAGGTCATGTTGTTGGAAATCAAAATGGTATTACAATTTCTCTAGAAAAAATGAATAAAGTTTTAAGCGTAAATGCCGAGGATTTTGATTGCAGAGTACAAGCAAATGTAACAAGAAAACAATTAAATGAGTATTTAAGAGAAGATGGTGTATTTTTTCCAATAGACCCTGGTGCAGATGCTGCACTCGGTGGAATGGCATCTACTTCAGCTTCAGGAACTATGGCAGTTAAATATGGAACAATGAGAACAGTTATTTCTGGTTTAACAGTTGTTTTACCTAATGGAGATATAATTAAAACCGGTGCAAGAACTAAAAAAACTTCTGCAGGATATAACTTAACTAATTTGTTTATTGGATCTGAGGGAACTTTAGGAATTATTACAGAAGTTCAATTAAGATTATCACCAATACCTGAGAGCATAATGAGTGCAGTTTGCTATTTTCCAGATTTAGACTCAGCAGTAAAGACTGCGCAAGAAGTTATTCAGTATGGTGTTCCAATTGCAAGAATTGAAATGTTAAACAAAGATCAAATGGAAATTAGCATTAAATATTCAAAGTTACAAAACATCAAAGCATCACCAACTTTATTCTTTGAATTTCATGGAAGTGAACTATCAAATAACGAGTCTATAAAAATTGTAGAAGAATTATCAAAAAATAATGGTGGAAGTGATTTTCAATGGGCATCTTCTCCAGAAGAACAAAAAATACTTTGGAAAGCAAGACATGATGTTTATTATTCAGTAAAAGCTTTAGGTCATGATATGAAAGTGTATTCTACAGATGTTTGTGTACCAATTTCCAAGTTAGTTGAGTGCATTTCATGGGCGGAAAAAGAAGTAAAAAAATTAGGTCTAACTGCACCAATGGTTGGTCATGTTGGAGATGGAAATTTTCACTCCATAATATTGTATGATCCTGATGATGAAGAAAAACAAAAAAAGATTAGACAGTATAGCGATGATCTAATTAACAAAGCTTTAGAGTTAGAGGGAACAATTACAGGAGAACATGGAATTGGTCTTCAAAAAAAACATTACTTATTAAGAGAGCACCCAGACAATTTGCCAGTAATGAAAGCTATTAAAAGAAGCATTGATGTAAACAATATCATGAATCCTGGTAAGGTTTTTGATCTAAATTAATCCAAATTAAAATGAAAAAAATTTTAATCACGAGAAGGCTTTTAAGATCTTGTGAGGATAAAGCTAAAGAATTATTTGATGCTAACTTTAATTTAAATGATGAACTCTACTCTCAAAAGAAGCTAATAGTGATGAGTACAGGCTGTGATGGTATTTTATCGGCTTTAACAGATAAGCTAGATGCAGAAACAATTAATCAATTACCTGAGAGTGTAAAAATTATATCAAATTTTGCTGTAGGTTTTGGAAATATAGATTTAGAAGCTGCAAAGAAAAGAGGGATTGCAGTAACAAACACACCAGATGTTTTAACTGATGCTACTGCAGAAATTGGGGTTTTGTTGATATTAGGTGCATGCAGAAGAGCATCTGAAGGAATTGAAAAAGCTAGAGAAGGTGGCTGGGTTTGGTCAGCAGATATGTTGATTGGTAAACAATTAACGGGCACTAGACTTGGAATACTTGGCATGGGTAGAATTGGTCAAAAAATAGCTAAAATAGCTAAATCTTTAGGTATGATAATTCATTATCACAATCGTTCAAAATTAAGCAAAGAAAAAGAACAAGGCGCAACTTACCACGATAACTTAAATGATTTGATGAAAGTCTCTGATGTCCTTTCGGTATGTTGTCCTGCATCTAAAGAGACAATAAATTTAATCAATAAAGATACACTAGAACTATTACCAAAAGGTGCAGTCGTGACCAATGTTGCAAGAGGAGATATTATTGAAGATGAAGCTTTAATAGATGCCTTGGAAAGAAGAAAAGTTTATGCAGTCGGGCTAGATGTATACAAAAATGAACCAAATTTAAATCCAGGATATCTTAAACACAAAAGTGCTTTTATTCTTCCTCATTTGGGTAGCGCAACTAAAGAAACTAGAACTGCAATGGCCAATCTGGCCATAGATAATATGGATGAGTTTTTCAAAACAGGAGACTGCAAAAACAAAGTAAATTAACAATCTGAAGTTGTAATTGGTAATTAAAATTATTCTAACTTTCTAGACATATTTTTTATTTCAATTTAAAATTTATTTATAAAAAATAAATTTAGAGAGGAAATAATGAAAGCACAGGTTTTACATAAGTATGACCCAGAAATGAAAGCAGATGTTTGGGTCACAGGTGAAGAGTTACCAAATCCTAAAATTGAGAAAGCAAGCGATGTGATTGTTAAAATTGGAGCTGCAGGTGTTTGTAGAACTGATTTGCATATAATTGAAGGAGTTTGGAAGCACATTACAGATCAAAATAACGATCTGTTGCCGATGGTAATGGGACATGAGAACGCTGGATGGATAGAGGAAGTTGGTAAAGATGTTACAGGATTTAAAAAAGGTGATGCAGTTATTTTACACCCTAAAGTTTCTGGCACAGGAGGAACATGCTTAGATTGTAGAAGAGGAAACGATATGCATGCTGAAGATCCAATTTTTGCAGGTTTGAATGTAAAACACGGGGGATATTCAGAATTACTTCAAACTAGCGTAAGAAATCTAATAAAAATTCCAAAAGTTTTAGGTCCAATAGACGTTGCGCCATTTTCAGACGCAGGTTTGACTGCTTACAGAGTTGTAAAAAAAGCTACTAGACACCTTCTGCCAGGTGAAAATTGTGTAATCATAGGTGCTGGTGGATTAGGACATATAGCAATTCAATGTATGAAAGCAATGTGTGCTGCAAATATTATTGTTGTTGAAAAAGCAAAAGCACCTTTAGAACATGCAATGGAACTAGGAGCTGACCATGGGGTTTTAATAGATGGTAATGAAATTGAAAAAGTAAAAGAACTTACAAAAGGAAAAGGTGCAGAGGCTGTTATAGATTTTGTTGGTGAAAAAGGTTCTACGCCAATGGGAATTAAAATGACCAAAGCAACTGGGACTTTCTATATTGTAGGTTACGGAGAAGAAATAAGAGTTTTGGCGATTGATATGATCGATCAAGAAAAAAGTATAGTTGGAAGCTTAGTAGGTACATGGGCTGAATTATATGAATTAATGGAACTAGCAGATAAAGGTTTAGTAAAACTTTCAATGAAAGAATACAAACTTGAAGAAGCTAATAAAGCACTACATGATTTAAATGATGGTAAGATTAAAGGTCGTGCAGTGTTAGTTCCATAATTAACAACAAAGAGAGGAAAAAAGATGAAGACAATAAAAACTTGCGTAACCGCTCTAATATCAGCTTTGTTGGTATTTAGTCCTGTTGCGTATGCTGATAAGTGGAGTGATCAGTTTCCACATATCAAAGCAACTGGGGATATTCCTGGTGATTGTTCTTACGAGTCTATGTCTAAGAAAAACTATAAAGGCAAGACGCTTAAGATTAATACACATGCTGTACCAGTCATGGGAGAGCCAACAGCTCTACATGCTGAGCAGTTCGCTAAACTTACTGGAGCAAAAGTTGATGTTACTCATACACCAGCAGGTGACTTATATGCGAAAGCAATGGTACCATTTCAAGCTGGACAAGCTCCATATGACATCGTTTTTGGATTTTCAAACTTCATTAACGATTGGAGAAGATACTTAGAACCAGTTCCAAAGAAATACGTTGAGATGAAACAAATGAAAGACGTTACCCCGTCTCACATTGGTGTAGCATCTTGGGATGGTGTTATGTATCAGTTTCCGGTTGATGGAGACAGACATTATCTTAAATATAGAAAAGATGTAATTGATAATCCTGAGTACCAAAAACAATATAAGGAAGCTACTGGTAAAGAGTTAAGAGTTCCTCAAACTTGGAAAGAGTATGGAGAAATGGCAGCTTACTTTAATAATTGGGACTGGGATGGAGATGGCGAGAAAGAATACGGATCTGCTGAAGTAATGAAAAAAGACGATCTAATGTATGCTGCTTTCTACTCAAGATCTGCTGCTTACTCAAAAAATCCTAAAACACCTGGTGGTTTTTTCTTTGATTTAGAAACTATGAAACCACTAATTAACAATCCAGGTTTTGTTGAAGCTTTAACTGATTGGGTTGAGGCAACTAAATATGTTCCTCCGGGAGGAATAAATTTTGGTTTAGGTGATGAAATTGGATCATTTGGTGGAGGACAAACTTTGTTTAGTTTTTCATGGGATGATGCATTTGTTGCCGCTATGCAACCAGATAGTCCAATAAACAATAAAGTTGGTGCTGCACAGTTACCAGGAGCTATGAAAGTTTGGAATAGAAAAACTAACTCTTGGGATGAAGGCTTTAACCAAGCTCCTTTCTTCGTATGGGGATGGGCAGTTGGAGTAGCTAAGAAAAGTAAAGAGAAAGAAATGGCTTTCGACTACCTATGTTTCTTTGCTAACGAAGCTAACCACCAAGCAGATATTGGAATTGGTAGATTTGGTGTAAACCCATTTAGAAATGATGACTTTAAAGTTGATGTATGGACACAAATTGGTTGGGATAAAGATATTGCTAAATCATATGTTGATACTCTTGCACAAATGGAACAAAGTAAAAATAGAGTATTTCCATTAAGAGTTCCTGGAACTTTTGAGTTTAATGCTGCATTGGCTACTGCTGCTGCAAAAGCATTAGCTGGTCAATTATCTCCACAAGCTGCTTTAGACGAAGCTGCTAAACAGTGGGAAGATATACTTAACAGAGTAGGAAAAGATAACGTAAGAAAAGCCTATGCTGTTGGTGTAGCAATGGAAGATAATAAGCAATAATTTTGTAAAACTTGTGGCCGTTTTTTAACGGCCACATTTTAAAATAATCCAAAAAAAAATTATGAATTTTAAACACAAGTTTGTTTTTTTATTCCCAGGATTGTTTGTACTTATTGGAATTTTAATTTTTCCAATTATTTTTACTATTAGATTAAGTCTTTCTGGATGGAATAGTTATACACCAGAAATGAACTTCATAGGTATTACGAATTATATAAGGTTATTTACTGATGACCCAAGGTTTTGGGAGTCTTTTTTTAGGCTAAGTTTTTTATCAGTAACTACAGTTATTCTTCAATATATTATCGGATTTGCTTTAGCGATGATGGTTTGGAGAGAAATAAAATTTAAAAGATTTTTTAGAGTAATTTTTCTAGTACCAATGATGACAACTCCAGTAATAATGACAGTTATTTGGAGAACATTTTTTCATGAGTCACTAGGTCCTGTAAATGATTTGTTAGGTGGATTAGGAGTAAAACCTATTTTATGGTTGAGTGATCCAGTTATTGCAAAGTTTACTGTTATAATTGTTGAAGTTTGGCAATGGACACCGTTTATGTTTTTACTATTACTAGCTGGACTTTTGTCACTTCCAAAAGAACCCTTTTTGGCAGCTGCTATAGATGGAGCAAGTCCATTTAGAAAATTTGTTTATGTAACCTTTCCTTTGATGGCTCCAATATCAATTGGAGCAATAATAATAAGACTTATCGAGGCTTCAAAAATAATGGATACAGTATTTGTTTTGACTTCAGGAGGACCAGGTACTGCAACTGAGACGTCAAGTTTTTATATTTATATTAAAGGATTAAGAGAATTTCAGATGGGTTATGCAGCAACCTTATCTTTCACTTATCTTGTCATAATGATTATCAGTTTAACGATAATAGCTAAAGTTTTAACCAAATTAATGATCAAAGAATAACTATGAGCAAACTTTACACTTTTCTTAAATATTTCTTTATTACATTTTGGACTGTATTTGTTGTTGCGCCATTTCTGTGGGCTGTATCAACATCTTTTAAAGACTTCCAATCTGTAAATAGTAAAGTAACTTATATTCCTTGGTTAGATTTCGAACCAACATTGGAGGGTTGGAGAGTTTTAGTTAAATCTCCTGCGAAAGGTGGAGTAGATATTGTTGAGCCTTATTTTAATAGTATTTTTGTAACCTGTACTGCTAGTTTAATAAGTATTGTTCTTGGAACACTTGCTGCTTATGCACTATCAAGATTTACTTTTAAAGCCGGATTTGTAAGAAACAACGATATTACTTTTTTCTTCATTTCACAAAGAATCATGCCTCCAATTGTATTATCAATTCCTTTCTTTATTTTTCTAAGCACAATAGGATTGCTTGATAGTTTATTAGGTCTAGTGGTCGTATATATCGTTTTATTAATGCCAATTGCTGTTTGGATTATGGTAGATTTTTTTAATAGAGTTCCAAAAGAATTAGATGAGACTGCATTAATTGATGGGTGTAATCCTTATCAAGCTTTCTATAAAGTTGTTTTACCAAATTCAATACCTGGTTTAATTGTTGCAGGAATGTTTTGTATTATTTTTGGATGGATAGATTTCTTTTTTGCATTTATTTTAACATTTACTGAAGTACAATTGTTACCTGTAAAAGTTGTTGCACTTAATTCATCAATAACACCATGGTGGAGCCTTTCGGCGTCAGCTTTAGTCTCAGTTGCACCATTAATAATCGTTGCATTTATAGTTGAGAGATATCTATCAAAAGGAAATTTATCAGGAGCATTAAAATAATGAATTTAATTGGAGAGAAAATTTCTTATAAACCTGATGAGCAATTTCATTTAAACGATGTCTCGTTTAATTTTAAAAAAGGTAATCTGTATACCATTTTAGGCAGAACTTTATCTGGCAAAACGACTCTTTTAAAAACAATTGCAGGATTATTAAATCCAGATCAAGGCTCAATTTCTTTTGAGGAAAAAGACTTTATTAAAATACCAGTTTGGGAAAGAAATGTTGCTATGGTATATCAACAATTTATTAATTACCCTCATTTAAATGTTTATGAAAATATAACTTTTCCATTAGAACAAAGAAAATTAAGTCCTGAGCAAATAAAAAAAGATGTAGATGAAGCTCTAAAAACTGTTGGATTAGTTGGATTCGAAAATAGAAAAATTCAGGAATTATCTGGCGGACAACAACAAAGGGTTGCACTTGCAAGATCACTTGCAAAAAAAGCAAAAATTTTGTTGCTAGACGAACCTTTAGTTAATTTAGATTATAAACTTAGAGAGCAGTTAAGAGAAGAATTTAAAAGAATTTTTTCAGAAGGACTATCCCAAGATACAATTTTAATTTATTCAACAACAGATCCCCAAGAGGTAATGGAACTAAATGGAGAAGTAATTGTTTTAGATGAAGGGAAGGTATTACAAAAAGGGCCTGCTAAAGAGATTTTTGAAAATCCATCTAATTTAAAAGTTGCAGAAATATCAAATGATCCACCAATGAATGTTCTGAAGGGTTCAAAAAACTCAAAAAATCTAAACTTTGAGAATATTTCTTTAGAAATTCCAAATCATTTTAAAAATTTAGAAGATAAAGATTATAATTTTGGAATTAGAGCTTCAGAAATTAAACTTGATGAGAATGGTGAAGAATTCGAAATAGAATTAGCAGAAATTAGTGGGTCAGAAACATTGCTCCACCTAAAAAGAGGAAACTCAAAAATAATTGCCTTAATCGAGGAAGTAATGAATTTTAAAATTCATGAGAAAGTAAAAATAAATTTTAATGCAAATAAGTTTTATGCTTTTGGAGAAGATGAAAAATTAGTTTCATCGCCATATGGAGGAACAAATGGCTAAAATTGATTTATCTAATATTTCTCATACTTATAATCCTCTAGATCCAAAACCAACATATGCCCTCAATCCGTTTTCAATGACTTGGGAAAATGGCAAGCGGTATGCAATTTTGGGACCTTCTGGGTGTGGAAAAACTACAATGTTAAACATTGTTTCTGGATTAGTGAGGCCATCAAAAGGTGAAATATTATTCGATGAAACACCTGTAACCGATTTAAAAACAGAAGATAGAAATATTGCACAGGTTTTCCAATTCCCAGTAATTTACAATACAATGACAGTTTATGACAATTTAGCGTTCCCACTAAGATGTAGGGAATTTACAAAAGAAAAAATTGAAGAAAGAGTAAAAGCAGTTTCAGATACTTTAAATTTATCTTCATTTTTAAACTCACCAGCAAGAAAATTAACGGCTGATCAAAAACAACTTATCTCTTTAGGTAGAGGTTTAGTTCGAGAAGACGTTGCTGCTGTTTTAATGGACGAACCTCTTACAGTTATAGACCCAGATTTAAAATTTAGACTTCGAAGAAACTTAAAAGAAATCAATGAACAATATAAAACAACATTGGTTTATGTAACTCATGATCAAAACGAAGCTATGACTTTTGCCGAAAATATAATTGTTATGGATCAAGGTGAAATCGTGCAAGTTGGATTGCCAAAAGATTTATTTGAAAAACCTAAAACAACTTTTGTAGGTTATTTTATTGGCTCTCCTGCGATGAATATTTTTCATTCAACTGTATCCTCTGATCATGAAGTAAAAATTAATGATACCACTATTAAGACAAATTCAAATTTAGGAAATTTAAAAGATAAAAATGTTAAACTGGGAATTAGATCTGAGTTCATAGAATTGGCTGAAAAAGAAAAAAGTAATACAGTTAAAATTAAACTCACAAGAGTTGAGGACTTTGGTAATTTTAAGCTCCTTACAGGAAAAATGGGTGATTTAGTGATTAAGTCAAAAGTAGAAAGAGAAAAACCCATTCCAGACGGAGAATTAAATTTATATTTTCCACCAGAGAAATGTTGCGTTTATTCTGATGAAAAATTAGTTTAAGAGATAAATGAAACTCCTAAATTTATCAGCACAACAACTTTTAAAAAAACTTAAAAATAAACAATTAACTTCCGTTGAACTTTGTAAAGCATATATCAATCAAAAAAAAAAATATGATAAGAATATTCAAGCTTGGGAATATTTTAATGAAAAAAAACTCCTAAGTGATGCAAAAAAATCTGATAATCAGAGAAAAAAATTAAAATCTTTAGGGGTTTTGCATGGTTTACCAGTAGCACTTAAAGATATTATCTCAACAACTGAAATGCCAACAAAATATGGTGCAAGAATAAAATTAAAAAAAAAGAATAATTCAGATGCTAAAATTGTTGAGCTCTTAAAAAAGGCTGGAGCAATAATTATGGGTAAAACTGTAACTTGTGAATTAGCTTTCTTATCGCCGTCAAAAACCAAAAACCCACATGATTATTCAAGAACACCAGGAGGTTCATCTAGTGGCTCTGCAGCTGTTATTGCATCTGATATGGCACCATTATCAATTGGAACTCAAACGGGTGGATCTGTAATCAGGCCAGCCTCTTATTGTGGAGTTGTTGGTTTTAAACCTACCTATGGATTAATTTCTAGAAATGGTGTTTTGCAAACATCATATAATTTAGATCAAGTCGGAGTATTTGGAAAAACAATTAGTGATGTAGCACTATTATCGAAAGTTTTGTTTGCTAGAGACGATGCAGATGAAACAACAACAAATATTAATTTTCTTAATAAAAAAATTAAATTAAAAAAATCAGAATTTGTTTTTTATAAAACCAAACGCTGGAGAAATGTTGACAGTATTTCAAAAAAATCTTTTAACAAATTTATTTTAAATAATAAAAAAATAGTAAAGGTTGAGACTGCTCCCAAATATTTTGAAGATATGATTGATTGTCATACAATTATATATGAGACAGAGATGGCTCAAAATTTTCATCATTATTACAAAACTTCAAAAGGAAAACTTTCTATAGAAATTAAGAGAGCAATTATTAATGGACTAAAACATTCGGCAAAAGATTATGCTTTAGCTTTAGATGCGATGAGAACATACTCAAAAAACTTAGATAGTATATTTGAAAGGTTTGATGCAATTATAACGCCAAGTAGTTGTGGAATTGCTGACAAAGGATTTAAGACAACTGGGAGTCCAGAATTTAATAAGATTTGGTCTCTTGCACATGTGCCCTGCATTTCACTGCCAATTTTAAAAGGCGAAAAAAATTTGCCTTTAGGAGTTCAAATTATAGGCAAACAATTTGAAGATCTAAGCATGTTAAACCATGCCAAAATATTCAATAATTAAAATAATTCATAAAAATTTACAATCATAGATTGTAATTAAGTGAAAAATCCTCACTTTTTTAAAATGACTCTAAGAAACATATATGCTTTAAATGCATAAGTTAATTAACTTAAAGAGGAGAAATAATGATTAAAGAAAAAAAACTATTGAAGGGTAAAACTCCTTCAAGACGTAAATTCTTTAAGGCTGCTGCTGCGACTGGTGTTGCTGCTGTAGCTGCATCATCTTTAGCTGCTCCAGCCGTTGCCAAAGAAAGAATTGAAGCTTCTATGGTAGCTACATGGGGAAGAGATTTCCCAGGTTTAGGAACTGGTGCGCAAAGATTTGCTCAAAGAATTACAGACATGAGTGATGGAAGAATTCAAGTCACTTACTATGCAGCAAACGAGAGGGTTAAAGCGTTTGACTCATTTGATGAAGTTGCTTCAGGTAACTCGCAAATGTATCACGCTGCTGACTACTACTGGGTTAAAAAAGATCCAGCTTGGGGTTACTTTACAGCTGTACCTTTCGGTTTCACTTACACTGAAATGAACGCATGGATTAGGTTTGCTGGTGGTCAACAATTATGGGATGAACTATCAGACAAATTCGGTCTAAAAAACTTTATGTGTGGAAGCACAGGAGTTCAAATGGGTGGATGGTTTAACAAGAAAATTAGAAGCCCTAATGACTTCAAAGGTCTTAAAATGCGTATGCCTGGATTAGGTGGACAAGTTATCGGTAAACTTGGAGGATCTCCAGTTTCACTTCCTGGTGGACAAATTTACGAAAACCTTGTTTCTGGTGCAATTGATGCAACAGAGTGGGTAGGTCCATGGAATGATGAAGCTATGAAATTCCAAGAAGCTGCTAAATACTACTACTATCCTGGAATGCACGAGCCAGGATCTATGTTAGCATGTGGTACTAACAAATCTTGGTTTACAAGCTTATCAAAATCAGATCAGCTATTAATTGAAGCTGCAGCTGCGATGGAAAATGACGTTATGATGTCAGAGTACAATGCTAAAAATGGTGCTGCGCTTGCAAGATTAATAAACGATCATGGTGTTAAACTAGAGAAGTTTAGCGACAAAGTTTATGATGGTTTTGCTAAAGCTGCTAATGAAGTATTTGAGGAAACAAGAGCAAGCAGTGGTCTCGCTGAGAGAATCCACTCTAGTTTCTTACAGGCTAGAAAAGACATTGGTTCTTGGACCAACTTGTCTGACTCACCTTACATTTCTCAAAGAAACAGAGCATTAGGAATGTAATCTAACTAAATTTAGTTATTAAAGGGCCCTTAATTGGGCCCTTTTTTTTTAAACAAAATCGAGTATTACTTAGGTATTTTAAAATACTATGGTGACAAAAAATTCAAATCTTTCTCTATATCTTAGAATAATCAGTTATTCAGTTTTAGCTTTTACTTTAGCATTTCTTATTAATAATGTTTTAACAGTTTGGAGTGATTGGCCAGGAATAAAAAAAATTTTTTCGCATCATGAGATGTTTGGATATAAGAAAAAAGCTTTAGAGGGATCTGATTTAAATTATGGTTATATGCAAATTGGATTGTATTTGATTTGTATTGCTGCAGTCGTTTTTTATGTTTTTAAAACATATAGCCAAACTTTGGAGCAAGATTCAAAAATCTTATCAAGATTTTCAGCATATCTTGTTAGATCATCATTTTGGGCAGTATTTTTAGTTGGCGTAGCTGACTTTGTAATATCTTTTATGGTTGTTGAAAGATTATGGGAAGCAATCTTCAGTCCTGAAGTAAAAGCATTGATGGTTAAAGCCCCTGTAAGAATTACTTATATTCACTTTCCAATAATATTAATTTCTTTTGTGATTGGATATTTTACAAAATCAGTTGGTTTTATTTGGCTAGCAGTATTGGTTGTAGTAAGTGAATTCGTAATTGTATTATCAAGATTTATATTTTCATACGAACAAGCATTTCAAGGTGATCTAGTTAGATTTTGGTATGCTGCACTTTATTTGTTTGCTAGTGCATATGCATTAATTCATGAAGGGCACGTAAGAGTTGATGTACTCTATTCTTCTTTTAGTGAAAAAAAGAAGGCATGGACAAATATGGTTGGATCGGCAGTTCTAGGAGTACCACTTACATTAATAGTTATATTTTTAGGTCTAAACGGAAAAGCCAGCATTATAAATGGTCCTGTTGTAGCTTTTGAAGTTACGCAACAAGGATCTAATGGTCTCTATCTTTTATATTTGATGGCTGTTTATCTAGCTGTTTTTGCTGTTACGATGTTAATTCAATTTACTAGCTATTTTATGGAAAGTAGTCACAAAATTTTAAAAGGTGTCAAAAATTAAATTATGGAAACATTCTTTTTAGCTGTTCTAGTTGTGATAATGATTGTTGCTCTTGCATCGGGTTACCCTGTTGCTTTTGCACTACCTGGTTCAGCTATAATTGCAATTGGTTTAGCCGCATTTTTTGGCTACATATTCGAGGGAGACTCCAGTGCTTTTTTTGCTGTAGATGGACCTATAGAATGGCTCGTTGCTGGTATTACAAATTTTAGGAGTAATTACTGGGATGTAGAAACAGATACTTTGATCGCAATTCCTTTATTTATTTTCATGGGAATTATGCTTCAAAAATCAAAAATTGCCGAAGACTTATTAATAACAATGGGCCAATTATTTGGACCAATTCCTGGTGGTTTAGGAATTTCAGTTATATTTGTTGGAGCTCTATTAGCAGCAACGACTGGTATCGTTGGAGCAACTGTAATTGCAATGGGACTAATTTCGTTACCAACAATGTTAAATAACAAGTATGACAGACAACTTGCTAGTGGAATAGTTTGTTCATCAGGAACATTGGGTCAAATTATTCCTCCATCAATTGTTTTAATTATTATTGCTGACCAGTTGGCAAGTGCATCTGATGTTGCAAACAACTTAAGACAAAATGATTATAAAGCCTTAACTGGTGAATTTAATATGCCAGGTGAATTTAGAGTAGGTTCATCAAGTGCAGGTGATATGTTCTTAGGAGCACTTTTACCAGGTCTTGTTTTAGTTGCTCTTTATATGATCTATGTGTTTATTTTTGCTAGAATAAAGAAAGGTGTTGCACCACCAGTTCCATTTAAAGGAAATTTTGATTTAAAATTTTGGTTAAGAGTAGTTGTAATTATCATACCACCACTTGCATTAATATTTGCTGTATTAGGTTCAATTTTAATGGGTATTGCTACTGTAAACCAAGCAGGTTCAATTGGAGCAATTGGTGCCACTTTGATGGCTGGTTATAGATTATATGAGGGAAAGAAAAGTGCTTTCTATCCTTTAATTTTAATTATTGGATCTCTAATTCCAATTACATTCTTTGCATCAAATTATGAATTAAATGTAAAAAATTTGGAGGAAAGAGATTTAAGTGCAATCTTTATAACCGCTTTCTTTGTGGTCATACTTGTATACGGAATAGGTTGGAGTTTTTGGAGAACTTTTAAAACAGAAAATGTTTTAAAAGAAGTTGTAACAGAAACTTGTGTGACTACTTCAATGGTATTTATTATCCTTTTAGGAGCAGCAATGCTTACTTCAGGATTTAGAGCTTTTGGGGGAGAAGAATTAGTAAGAGACTTTTTACAAGATTTACCGGGTGGTTTTTGGACACAATTTGTTGTTGTGATGATTGTAATTTTCTTGCTAGGATTTTTCTTAGACTTTATTGAAATTGCAGTTGTTGTTGTTCCAATAATTGCACCAATATTATTAGCTGAAACAGGGGCTAACGTCACAGCCGTTTGGTTGGGAGTTATGATTGGTGTTAACTTGCAGACTTCCTTCTTAACGCCGCCATTTGGATTTGCACTATTTTATTTGAAAGGTGTAGCTCCTAAAATTGTTAAAACACTTGATATTTGGAAAGGTGTTGTGCCTTTTATAATTCTTCAGCTTATAGGATTGGGAATAGTCGGTGCATACCCTAGCTTAGTAAATTATCTACCAAATAGAGTATATTTAACTTCGAATGTTGCTCCTCCACCAATGAATCCTAAATTACAGTACTGTTTGCAAGAGTACAAATTTGCAAGATTTGATTCAAACGGTGAGACAATTAAAAATGCAATATTAAAATTCCAATCTGAGGCTCCAACTAATCTGCCAGATGATAAAATGGAAATTTTAGAAGATCATTTTGATAGTGCACTAGGAACTTTTGCTCTAGTCGATAAATTAAAAAAAGTTGAGGTCGAATACAATGCATATGCTGTTGATTATAGGGATCTGCATTTCACTGTTAGAAAGAAGCAAAAGAAAATACTTAAATTAAATAAAAAAATAGAAAAATATAAAGCAGAGATTAGAAATTTAGATGATGACGAATTAGATGAGAAAAACAAAATAGAATTAAGAATTGAGGATGTAAAACTTGAAATTGAGGAAATTCAAAACTCAATTCCAGATACTTGGCAAGCTAAGAATTCAGAATTCGACAAAATAAATAAAGCTAAAAATACAACAACAAAAAGATATAGAAAGAATGTAGATGAAGCCTACGATCTACTTGATCAGTTCGCAATGTTCATAAACGATGGAGTAAAACTTCAAGAAGTATCAAAAGATATTAAACAGTTAGATTATTTTATAGCTATGGAAAGCAATACAAAAGTATATGAAAGATCAGTTACAATTATGGATGGATTGTTTGACAAGTTGAGTGAGATCTCTGGAATGGATGAATTTTTAAATAGTGTAGATGATTTATTATCAATGGTAGACTCAGACGAACTTGATCCAATGGCGATTAGAACAAAATCAAAAGAAGTTGTTGAGTTATTCAATAAAGAAGTTAGCTGGAGAGCAAATGCTAAAGAAAACTTAATGCCAAAACTTGAGGAATATAATAATGCAATCAAAGAAACAATTGGACTAAGGTTGCAGTCTAAACTAACAAAAGAGCAAGCTATCTATGTATCTAAATGTAATTCAATACATAGAGATATTTCACTAAATTTTTAAACTGTTAATTTATCAATTAATTCTGATCTTGTATAAAGACCCAAGTCTTCTGCCTTGGACTTTAATTTTTCATTAATCTCTTTTAATTTTGGAACATTTAAATCAAGCTTATTTGCAATTTCTATAATTGAACCAATTATTGGATCTATTTCTAATGGTTTGCCAGCATTTAAATCTTGAGCGGTCGAAGGTCTATGTCCTATAATTGAGACTCCACCCTTAATTCGATCCTCAATTGATATATTGAATTTAACTCCGATTTTTTCTCCAACTTGTTGGCACTCCTGCATTAAAACTTTTATTAAATTGTAAGTTTCAGGATCATTACCCATTTCATCCATAGTTTTATTTGTTAGAGCACTTACTGGGTTGAATGAACAATTCCCCCATAGTTTCACCCAAATTTCGTCTCTTAAATTTTTCTTCTGAGGAGCTTTTAAACCGCCTTCTATGAATAAACTTGAAATTATTTTTAGTCTTTCTGATCTGGTTCCATCTGGTTCACCTAAAGAAAATCGTTCACCATTACCATTATGTTTAATAACACCTGGCTCTAATATCTGACAAGCTGGATAAACTACACAACCAATTGCTCTTTCAGGTCCTAGAGTTTGCCATATTTTTCCACCTGGATCCACACTTTCAACTATTTGATTGTCTAATTTGGTACCCGTATTAGCTTTATGAAAGTACCACCAAGGTAATCCATTAATGGCGCATATAATTGAAGTTTTTTTACCCATAATTGGTTTTAAGCTTTCTGAAATTTTACTAATAGCGTTAGCTTTTACAGAAATAATTATGAAATCTTGTTCATCCAAATCTTTAGGATTGTCTGTTACATCAAATTTAAAGTTAACTTTATTATCATCTCTTATAAAAGTTAATCCATTTTGCTCTATTGCTTTTTTATGTTCTCCTCTAGCAATTAAAGAGACTTGTGCGTTTGTTTTTTTTAAACTTGTAGCAATAAATCCACCAATAGACCCAGCTCCAAATATACAAATTTTAGTCATTAGTTCACTAATCCAAACTTTTTAGCTAAAGTATTTCTTTGTAGTTTACCTGTTGCACCTTTAGGAATTTCATTTACAAAAAATATTTTCTTTGGAATTTTAAATTTTGCAAGTTTTTCATTTGCATAATTTTTTATATCATCTTCAGTACACTTCATGCCCTCTTTTATGATTATTGCGGTAGCTATATCTTCCCCAAGCATTTTATCCTCATATCCAAAGCAAACAGCTTGCTCAATATTTGGATGATCCATAAGAATGTTATCGACTTCTAAAGGTGAAATCTTTTCACCACCTTTATTAATTATTTCCTTTAATCTTCCTGAGATTTTTAGATAACCATCTTTATCAAAATATCCCTGATCTCCTGTTCTAAACCAACCATTTGAAAAGCTATTTTTATTTGCATCTGGATTATTTTCATATCCGGAAGTAACATTTTCACCCCTAATGCAAACTTCTCCCTCTTCTCCTTGATTTAAAATCTTGTTATTAGTATCCATAATACAAACTTCTGGCCCAGCAGGAATTCCTACAAATCCAGGTTTTTGGGACTTAGGCGGTAAAGGATTTGAGGTCATTTGATGAGTAGCTTCCGTCATCCCATATGCTTCTATTACTGGACAATTAAATACCTCATTTAGTTTTTCAAATACAGCTGGAGGTAAGGATGCTGATGATGATCTTAAAAATCTAAGATTTAATTGTTTAGCAGTTTCTAGATTTTTATCTGCTCTCATCAATATTGCTTGATGCATTGTTGGTACTCCAGAATACCAAGTTATTTTCTCTCTTTTTGCATTATCTAAAAATTTTAATGCATTAAATCCACTACTTGCACATACAGATGCCCCTACCTTCATAGAGGCTGCAAGAACTGCAATTAAGCCATGTATATGAAATAATGGCATAATATTTAGACAATGATCTTTATCAGTTAAATTAAGGCTTTTGGAGATATTATCTGCCGAAGAAAAAATATTTTTATTTGTTAATGGAACAATCTTAGGTCTTGATGTAGTGCCCGAAGTATGCAGCACAAGAGCTTCATGATCTTCGCCTGGCAAAACATAATCACTGCTTTTTTCAAAAAGATTGAAATCTCCGCTTAAAGTATTTCCGTCTGATTTTATTTCGCAAACAGGAATTTTTAATTTATTTGCGACTTCTACTACTGGATTTTTAGAATATTTCTCTACAATCACTATCTTTGGTTTTAAATCCTCTAGGTAAAATTCGAATTCTTCAGATTTATAGTTAGGGTTTAAAGGTGCAGCAGACATGTAGCTTGAAATCGCCAAAAAACTAGTTGCCATGTAAGGACCGTTTGGCAAAACTATTGCTGCACGATCTTTATTATTAATACCATTACCTGATAATTGTTTTGAAATTCTTTCTATTAATGATTTTAAATCAACAAATTTTAGTGGAGAACTACTTTCAGATGTTATTGCAATTAGATTATCATTTTGTGTTTCTATAATATTTCTAACAATTCTAGAGTTCATCTAAATTAATAACCTTTTGCGTATCCATCTTTTCTTGGATCTGAACCGCCAACTAAATTTCCTTTTTCTCTATCTATTTGAATTGCTTGTCCACCTCCATGAGTACCATCTATATACTCAACATTATGACCGACTTCTTTTAAATTATTAAAAATTTTTTCATCAATACTTTTCTCTAATTTGTAAATGTTATTGAAATGGAAAGCTCTAGGAAATGAAATGGCTTGTTGAGGAGTTAAGTTATAATCAATAATGCTATTTAAAACATGAACTTGTCCAACAGGTTGATATTGTCCTCCCATTACTCCATAAGATAATTCACATTCTCCTTTGTTGTTCATAACTATTCCAGGAATTATGGTATGTAGTGGTCTTTTTAATCCTTGAATACAATTAGGATGACCTTCCTCAACTCTAAAATTAGTTCCTCTATTGTGAAGAACCACTCCAGATTTGTCACCTGTTATTCCAGATCCAAAAGCATAGCAAACAGAATTTATTATTGAAACTGCATTTAAATCTCTGTCTACCACGCTTAAATAAACTGTTTCAGGATGGTTTGGAATATTTAAATCTCCTACATCTGCACAGCTATTAATAGATATATTTTTTGAAATATTATCTATGTTTTGTTCACTTAATATTTTTTTCAAATCTAAATCTACAAATTCTGGATCACCAATATTTTCTTCCTTAAGTTTATAAGCCTGCTTTGTAACTTCTGCTTCAAGATGAAATCTTTCAAATGAATTCACATCATATTTTTCAATACCTAACTTTTCTAATAACTTCATCATTACTAAAACTGTTATTCCAGGTCCGCTCGGAGGACATTGATGTATGATAATATCTCTATACCTATCTGATAAAGTGTCTGATTTAATAGTTTTTTGCTTATGGAAATCTTCAATTGTATGTAAGCCCCCAAACTCTTTTAAAGTTTTAACTAAATCTTCAGCAATTGATCCTTCATAAAATTCTTTAACTCCATTTTTTGAAATTTTTTCGAGAGTCTCTCCAAGTGCAGGATTTTTATTTACCTCATTAAATTGATAACTTTTACCATTATTTAGCATATGTTTTCTAGAATATGGGTTATCGTTTAATTTATTAAATACGTTGCTCCAGGCGTTAGCAACAACTTTAGTCACTTTAAAACCATTCTTTGCAATATCTATACCTTTGTGAAACAACTCCTCAAAATCGAGTTTTCCAAAATCATTATGAATTGAATTCCAAGCATCTAATGCACCAGGAATAGTTACTGCGTGAGGACTTGTTAATCCAATTTTATCTATATTCTTTTCCTTGAAATAATCAAAATTCGCTTTTGCTGGAGCAATACCTGATCCATTATATGAAACAGGGTCTTTTCCATTCATTTTTATTATTGCAAAACAATCTCCACCTATACTTGTAGCATTAGGCTCTGCAACAGACAGAACAACAGAAGCTGCAATAGCTGCATCAACTGCATTTCCACCTTTTTGTAATATTCTAAGAGCTTCTTCTGTAGCTATTGGATGTGATGTTGCGGCCATACCATTTGAAGAAATGGCATCTTTATCTTTTGTTGAATGATTATTCATAATAGAACTGTAATTTCATAAAAAATATAAATGATCAATAAAATAAATAAAAGTATTCTAATTTTTTCTGTATTTGCCTTTGGCTTTTTTATATCAAATTTACTGAGATCAATTACCGCAACATTAACACCTGCTCTTTCAACTGAATTCAATTTAAGTGCCGCAAATCTTGGACTTTTAGCTGGAGGATATTTTCTAGGGTTTTCGCTCATGCAAATTCCTACCGGTATGTTATTAGATAGATTTGGTCCAAAAAAAGTTATCGGATATTTATTAATCATTGCTCTTATTGGAACTATTTCATTTGCTTTTGCTAAAAGTTTTGCAGGTTTATTAATTTCTAGAATTTTCATTGGTGTAGGTGTTGCTGCTTGTTTAATGGGTCCTTTAACTGGTTATAGAGTATGGTTTGAAGAAAAATATCAACAACGTGCAAATTCATGGATGTTGATGGTTGCAAATTTTGGATTTGTTGCATCAACTCTACCAGTTCAAATTTTATTACCAATAATTGGTTGGCGATCTATTTTTTTAATTATAGCCTCTTTAATTTTGATAAGCATAATTTTAATATCAATTTTAATACCTTCGTGGGAAACTAAGAGGGATGAAGACCAAAATAATAATCTTCAAAATCTTTCCCACATATGGAAAAATAAATTCTTTATTAGCTTAGTACCGCTTGCATTTTTTAATTATGGAGGCGTTCAAGCAATACAAACATTGTGGGCTGGCCCATGGATGCTAAATGTAACGGGTTATGATGCAATACAAAGTGCGACAGGTTTATTTTGGATAAATGTAACTATGCTTTTTTCTTTTTTAATATGGGGATATTTTTTGCCAAAACTATCTTCCAAGGGAATTGACAGTATGAGAATTGTAAAATTTACACTTCCTGTAAGTTATATAATTTTATTTTTAATAGTCATAATGGGAGACAAAGCTGGTGCAACCATGTTCACTCTTTATATTTTATCATCAATAGTAATTTCTTTAACCCAACCAGCAATAGCATTAAATTTTCCTACTAAACTAGCAGGAAAATCTTTAACTTCATTCAATGTATTTTTATTTTCTGGTACTTTTTTTGTACAATGGATAATTGGTTTAATAATAGATTTTTCCAGAAATTTAGGTGCTACTATTACAATGAGCTATCAAATTTCTTTTTCAATTTTTTTATTTTTATGCATTTTAAGTTACTTATTTTTTTTAATATTAAATAAAAATGAATAAAAATTTTATCGGATATTTTCTATTATTATTTCAGCCACTTTTTATGGCTAGTAATTTAATTGTAGCAAGAGGTGGTGTTGATGATGTTCCTCCCATATCTTTATCTTTTTGGAGATGGTTTATTTTTTTCATTATTTTATTCGTCCTAAATTATAAGTATTTAGTTGATAATTTTCAGACTATTAAAAAAGAGAGTAAAAGAAGTTTTTTTCTAGGTTTGATGGGATGTGGTGTTTGTGGAATATTTCCATATATGGCTGGTTCATCTACAACCATTGTTAATATGGGAATTCTTTATACTTCTTCACCAATATTTATAATTTTAATCTCATATTTTCTTTTTAAAGATAAGATAAATATTTTCCAATTTATTGGCTTACTTTTTTGTCTAATTGGAGTGTTTGCTGTAATTTTAAAGGGCGATATCAATTTACTTCTTGAATTAAAATTTGCTTCTGGAGATTTTTGGATGTTAGGAGCAGCATTAGGCTGGGCAATTTATACAGTTATGCTTTTTCAATGGAATTCAGAACTTAAATTTTTTCCAAGACTAACAATTATATCTTTCTTTGGTTTTTTATCTATTTTGCCTTTTTATTTTATAGAGCATTTTTATTTTGAAAAAACTTTATTTAATGAAGAATTTTATTATTGGATTTTGTTTGCAGCAATTTCTCCAGGTATAATCGCTTTCTCACTATACACATTAACTATTAAATACTTAGGACCATCAACAACCGGTTTCACACTATACCTCTATACAATTTATGGAGCTTTTTATGGAATAATTTTTTTTTCAGAGATTTTGGAAAATTATCATTTAATAGGTACCATATTTGTGTTTTTTGGTATTTATTTGGTAAGAAGAAAAAGTAAAAATGAAATTAAAGCCTAAAATGTTATTTGCAAAAATTCTGTTTTATATTTTTATTATTTACTTTGGAGTTTCTCTAATAGTTTATTTTTATCAAAGAAAATTATTATACCATCCTGGAGAAAATAATTATTTAGATGAGGGACCTCTATCTCACAAAATCGAAAAAGTAACTATTCAATCTGATAATGATCTAGTTGGATGGTATTACAAAAAAAATAATAACTCTAAAACTTTGCTTTTTTTTCACGGAAATGCTGGAAAATTAGATAATAGAATTTATAAACTAAATGAGTTTGCAGATTTAGATTTAAACTATTTAATTTTTGCATATAGAGGCTTTAGTGGAAACAAAGGCAAACCAACAGAAATTGGACTTTATAAAGACGCAATTAAAGCCAAGGAATGGCTTAATCAAAACAATATAGACGATAAAGATATTGTTCTCTATGGAGAGTCTCTTGGCACTGCTGTAGCAATAGAGACCGCAAGTAACAATTTATTTGCAGGTATAATATTAGAGTCCCCATTTACATCCATGGAGATTTTGGCACAAAAATATTACCCATATCTTCCTGCAAAAATTATTTTAAAAGATAAATACAAATCCATTGAAAAAATTAACAAAATAAAGTTCCCCATGCATGTGATGCACGGGAAAAAGGATAATATTGTGCCATTTTATATGGGCGAAGAAATATTTAATAAATATGGTGGTGTTAAGTCAAATTATTTTAATGACAACGACGACCATATGATGGAATTTAATAAAAATTTAATTCAATCAATTGACAATTTTATAAAAAGTTTAAATTAAGACATAATTTAAACAAATCCACATCACTTTTAAATTCTAATTTTAGATATGTTTAAATTCCTTTTATTACTTTTTTTATTAATATTGCCGACAAAACTTAGTTCAGAAATAAATAATGAGTACTATGATAACAATTATTTTCATATTGGAAAAATGAACTCTTACAATAGTGAGTTCACTCTATATTTTAAAACGCGGAAGAAAGCTATATTAGCAAAGGGAGAATTTTCTAATTATATCAATGATTTTCCACAGGACTTATACTTATATGATAAAAATTTAAATAAAGATTACCCTTTGATTTCATATGACTGGTTTCCAAAAAAAGTAAAAAAAATGTCAAAAAAATATAATTACCCACTTTTCCCAGAGGATTTTGCTTACTATTTATTAAATGACAACAACACTTTAATTTTGATAAGTGCAAAAAAAAATTTTTATGAAAATTTAAAATATGACATAAAAAATAATAAGCTAGAAATTGCTAATACCTCTGGCAAATTAAATTTTATAATCTCTTCTTATGCTGAAAACTGTGGTTATAAATCTCTAAAAAATAATTTTGAGTGCAACATCTATAAACCTTTAATTTCTAAAAATTTGCTTAATTAACTTGGGTAAAAGCACTTGCAAACTTCTCAGCTTCAAATATTTGTAAGTCATCCTCTTTTTCTCCAAGCCCGAGACCAACAATAGGTACTTTATATTTCTTTGAAATC
Organism: uncultured Pelagibacteraceae bacterium; assembly: GCA_902611845.1. Taxonomy (GTDB): domain Bacteria; phylum Pseudomonadota; class Alphaproteobacteria; order Pelagibacterales; family Pelagibacteraceae; genus Pelagibacter. The sequence continues at coordinate 213,538 of CACMAX010000002.1, forward strand.
GCAATCAATATTCCACCTTTTGCAGTTCCATCAAGTTTTGTCATTATGATGCCTGTGATTGGAAGTAATTTATTAAATTCTTCGAGTTGATTTATTATATTTTGTCCCGATGTTGCATCTAAAACTAAAATAACCTCGTGAGGTGCTGTTTCATCACTTTTTTTAATTACATTTCCTATTTTTTTTAATTCATCCATTAAATTTTTTTTATTTTGTAATCTTCCTGCCGTGTCTACTATTACTTGATTTATGTTTTGACTTTGAGCTATTTCCATTGCTTTAAAAGCAACTGAAGCTGGATCTGAACCGGGATCTGATTTTACAATTTTAGCATCAACCCTGTTAGCCCATTCTTCTAATTGATCAATAGCAGCTGCTCTAAATGTATCGCATGCTGAAAAAAGAACTTTATTATTATTTTGTATAAATATTTTTCCTAATTTTCCAATAGTAGTTGTCTTACCAACTCCATTAACACCTGAAACTAATATTATATTTGTCTTTTCTTTTTTTAAAAAAAAATCTTTCTTTTCTAGGGGTGTCATTAGTTCTAAAATATAATTATTAAGTATTTCGAAAACTTCCTTTATTGGATCATTTTTAGGATCAATCTTTTTTTGAGCAATTATAGATTTTATCTCTGATGCTGCATCTATGCCCACATCTGAGCCGATCAAGAATTCTTCTATTTTATCAAGAGTTGCATCGTCAATTTCTTTCTTAACTATTATTTCTTTAAGGCCTGATGCTATATTGCTTGCACTTCTTTTAAATCCGATTTTAAATTTTTCAAAAATACCCATTATATTTTGATATTAATTTTTTCAATTTCAGATACAGGACCTCTCATTTTTATATTTAATTCACTATCAATTTGAATATTTAAAATTCCTGTTGAAAATTCTATTTTTGAATTACTGTTTTGTAGTTGATTTAAATTAGCTGCGACTGCTGTTGCACATGCTGCAGTCCCGCAAGCTTTTGTTAAACCTGCGCCCCTCTCCCAAACTTTAATTTTGTAATGTTGATCACTAATTTTCTGAGCTATCGTGACATTACATTTCTTAGGGAAAACTTCATGATTTTCTATTAATGGTCCATATTTTTTTAAATTTATTTTTTCTATATCCTCGCAAAAATATACGACATGAGGGTTACCAACATTCACTGCAATACCACCATTCATTTTATTTCCGTCAATATCAATCATACCAAGTGATAGATTTTTAGTATCAATATTTTTACTTAAAGGAATTTTGTTCCACTCTAAATTTGGAGTTCCAATTATCGTTTCAACATCTTTATTATTAAGAACTTTAGATTTTAATATTTTTGAGGATACCGAAATTTCAATTTCTTTTTTATTTTTTTCAATACTTAGCAAATAAGCAACACATCTAGTTCCATTTCCACATGCATCTGAGCGGCTTCCATCCGAGTTAAAAAAAGCAACATCAGCATCAGCTTTTTGACTTTTGTTTATGTAGATCAACTGATCACACCCTATGAAATCTCTGTCACAAATTTTTAAGATTTGGTCATTTGATAAGTTTAAACTATTTATTCTCTGATCAATAATAACAAAGTCGTTACCTAATCCATCCATTTTAAATGCTTCAAATTCCATATAAATAATACTTAACTTATTTATTGACTTTTTGAACCTCTAATATAATTTACGCGCACTTCCGCAAAATACAGCAATTTGCGGTGTCTTTGGAAACAAAGAGATCGACACCAGTCAGCGAGGGTTCGCCCACTGGTGCGACACTTGCTGTGCGAAATTATGTTTGAAAATTTAACTAATAAATTTGAAGAAATTTTTTCTTCATTAAAAAAAGCTCCCTCTCTTGATGAAAAGCAAGTTGACGAGGGTTTAAAAGGAATTAGGTTGGCTTTATTAGAAGCCGATGTTTCTTTAGACGTAGTTAAGGAGTTTATTAGTAGAGTTAAGCCCAAAGCGCTAGGCCAGGAAATTATAAGATCAACTTCTCCCGGGGATATGGTTGTAAAAATCGTTTATGACGAAATAGTATCTTTTTTAGGTGACAAGAATTCTGAAATCTCCCTTAATGCTGTCCCTCCAGTTCCAATCATGTTAGTTGGGTTGCAAGGTTCAGGAAAAACTACAACAACCTCAAAATTAGCGAAATTTTTAGAAAAAAATAATAAGAAAAAAGTTATGATGGCTAGTTTGGACGTTTACAGACCCGCCGCGCAAGAGCAATTGAGACTTTTGGGTGAACAAAATAATATTGAAACTTTGCCAATTATAAAAGGCCAGCTTCCTGCTGATATTTGTAGAAGAGCTTTAAGTGCTGCAAATTTAAATGGTTGTGAAGTAGTTTTATTTGATACCGCTGGAAGAACACAAATAGATTTTCAAATGATGAATGAAATCAAACAAATTGAAACTATTATTAATCCTGCAGAAACTATACTAGTAGCAGATTCTCTAACAGGTCAAGTTGCTGCTAATGTTGCCAAGGAATTTAAAAATACAGTAAATTTGAGCGGCATTATACTTACAAGAGCAGATGGAGATGGAAGAGGTGGAGCTGCATTGAGTATGAAATATGTTGCTGAGGTCCCCATAAAGTTTCTTGGTGTTGGAGAAAAAATTGAGAATTTTGAAGTTTTCCATCCTGATCGAATTGCAAATAGAATTTTGGGAATGGGGGATATCGTTTCCTTAGTTGAAAAAGCTTCAGAAGATTTAGATCAAGAAAATTTAAAGAAAACAGAAGAGAAACTTAAAAAAGGTCAATTCTCGATGGAAGATTATCTTTCTCAATTACGTCAAATGAAAAAGATGGGCGGAATAGAAGGCATAATGTCATTTCTCCCTGGAGTTTCAAAAATTAAATCACAAATGGACCAATCAGGAATAGATGAAAAAATTATAACTCAAAATGAAGCTGTTATTTTATCAATGACAAAGCAAGAAAGAGAAAATCCTAAAATTATAAATGGATCAAGAAAAAAAAGAATTGCTAATGGCTCAGGTACAGACATTGCCACTATCAATAAGTTGTTAAAACAATTTAAGATGATGTCAGAAATGATGAAAAAAATGTCTAAAGGAAACATGAAAGGAATGGCGGATAAAGGGATCCCGCCTGAACTATTTAATCAATTAAAATAAAGGAGATATAAGTAATGTTAAAAATGAGACTATCAATGGGAGGTACTAAAAAAAGGCCAGTATATAAAATTGTTGTGGCTGATAGTAGATTTCCAAGAGACGGAAGGTTTATAGAAAAATTAGGTTTTTATAATCCGTTATTACCGAGGGATAAAAAGGAAAGAATTGGATTAGATTCTGAGCGAATTAAATATTGGTTAGGTCAAGGAGCTCAGCCAACAACAAGAGTTGCAAGGTTATTGGGAGAAAACGATATAATGCCAATGCCTGAAAAAGGAAACAATCCTCAAAAAGCAATTCCTAAAAAAGATAGAA
>CACMAX010000003.1 GCA_902611845.1 uncultured Pelagibacteraceae bacterium
ATAAAATTAAATAAGACAATTATTGAAGAAAAAAAAAAATATACGTCCAAAATATTAGAAACTTTAAATCCATTATTAACAACCTATGTTGAGCAAAAAAAAATAAACTTAGTTGTCGATAAAAAAAATATTTTAGTTGGAATTAAAACATTAGATATAACTAATAATATTCTAGAAATTTTAAATAATGAAGTAAAAATTAATAATCTATTAAATGCCGAATAATCCTTTTTTTATAAAAGAAACTAATATTTCCTTAAAAAAAATTTTCTATTCACTAGGGATTAAACAAAATAAAATTAACTCAATTATTAATGATATTAAAGATTTAGAACTTGCTAAAACTAAGGATATATCCTTCTATAATAGTCTTAAATACGAAAATTTGTTAAAAAAAACAAAAGCAAAATTTATATTAACAGAAAAAAAATATCAAAAGCTTGTTAGTAATTATGCATACCCAGTAATGGTTGATAACGTTTTTAAAGCTGTTTCAATCGTTACTCATCTATTTTATCCGAAATCACATCTTGATGCTGTAGATTTTTCAGTAAAAAAACCTGAATTAAAAAAATATAAAAATGTTAAATTTGGATCAAATGTTTTGTTAGGAAACAATGTAAAAATTGGAAAAAATACTGTAGTCGGCCATAATACAATTATTGAATCAAATGTTATTATTGGAAAAGAATGTGTAATTGGTAGTAATATACTAATCAAAAATACTTATATTGGAAATAGTGTAAGAATTTTAGATGGTACTATTATTGGAAAAAAAGGCTTCGGTTTTTTTCCTGATAGTAATAAAAATATTAGGTATCCTCATATAGGTATGGTTGTTGTTGAGGATAATGTAGAAATTGGTTGTAATAATACAATTGATAGAGGCTCTATATCAAATACAGTTATTGGTAATAATACTTTTATTGATAATCAGGTGCATATTGCGCATAATGTTAAAATTGGTAAAAATTGCATTATAACTGGTCAAGTAGGTTTTGCTGGTAGTTCTACCCTTGGTAATAATGTTCAAATTGGTGGTCAAGCTGGTGTTTCTGGTCATGTTAAAATTGGAAATAATGTGAGAATTGGGGGTGGTAGTGGAGTTTTGAAAAATATACCAGACAATAGTAAAGTGATGGGTTATCCTGCAAAAGATATTAGAAAATTTTTGAAAGATATTTAACAAATGTCAAATAATTTAAACAAAGATCAAATTAAAGAATTGCTTCCACACAGAGAACCAATGTTGCTTATAGATGAATTGATAAATATTAATAAACTGAAATCAGCAACAGCTATAGTAAATGTGCGTAAAAATAGTTTTTTTGTTCAAGGACATTTTCCTGATGAACCAGTTATGCCTGGTGTTTTAATTGTTGAAGCTTTTGGTCAAGCTGCTGCAGCCTTAACTGCTGCAGGAATCGATAAAAAAACTTATGAAAATAAATTAGTATTTTTAATGACTGTAGATAAAGCTAGATTTAGAAATCCAGTGATACCTGATTGTAAATTAGAATTAAATATTGAAGCCATAAGATCACATGGAAGGGTATGGAAATACAAAGGTGAAGCGGTGGTTGATGGAAAAAAAATGGCTGATGCTCAATGGGCAGCAACAATAGTAGATAGAAAGAAATAATCAGTAGTAATTCTTGATAAGCATTAAATCTATAATTTGTTATCAATAAAATGTGATACATCCTACAGCAATAATTGATAGTAAATCAAAAATATCTACAAATGTAGAGATTGGCCCATATTGTATTATTGGTCCAGATGTTGAAATAGGACCTAATACAAAGTTACATTCGCATATTAATATAATAGGGAACACTAAAATTGGAAGCAATAATGAAATATTTCCTTATGTATCTTTAGGAACTTCTCCACAAGATTTAAAATTTAAAGGTGAAAAAAATTTTATTATTATAGGAGATAATAATAAACTTAGAGAATACGTTAATATTAATCCAGGTACTTCACTTGGTGGAACAGTTACAAAAATAGGCAATAACAATTTATTTATGGTTTACTGTCATATAGCTCATGATTGTAATCTTGGAAATAATATTGTTTTAGCAAATAATGTTCAAGTTGGAGGCCATGTTGTAATTGAAGATAATGCAATTATTGGTGGAAGTTGTGCAATACATCAATTTTCAAGAATTGGTAATTTAGCAATGATAGGTGGTATGACTGGTGTTTTAAGTGATGTAATACCATTTGGTCTCTCACTAGGAAATAGAAACAATTTAGTTGGACTAAATTTAATAGGATTGAGAAGAGCAAAAATACCAAACGAAGACATAAAATTATTACAAAAGTTTTACAATCTTGTATTTGTTAATCAAAATTTTAGAACGAACATTCAAAATATCAATGTTGAAATGAGAAATAATATATATATAAAAAAAATAATCGATTTTATCGAAACCGATAAAAGAAGACCAATATCTCTTCCAGAAAATATTTAATGATTGGATTATTTTTAGGTGAAAATAAATTACCTTTAGAAATTATAAAAAGTATAAAAAAAAAAAAAATCGAATATTTCATAATTGATTTATCAAAAAATAATAAATTCAAAAAAGACCAGAATAGTTATTTTATAAGCATAGGAAAATTTGGAAAGATTTTAGAATTAATAAAAAAAAAAAATTGTAAAAAAGTATTGTTTGCTGGAAATATTATCAAGCCTAGAATATCTAAATTAAAATTGGATATCAAAGGTATATATTATATTCCCAGAATCATTAAAGCATCAAAATTGGGAGATGCGGCAATTTTAAAAGAGCTCATAAAAATCTTATTAGAAAATAAAATAAAGGTTATTAAATTAAATACTTATAATCCCGATCTTACTCTTCAAAAAGGATGTTACACTAAATTGAAACCTAGTAAAATTGATAGATTTACAATTAAAAGAGGTATTCAAATATTAAATAAATCTAATTCATTTAATCATGTTCAGGCATTAGTGATAAATAATAACAAGATTGTTTCATTTGAGAAAAGGAAGGGCACTAAACATATGTTAAATTCAATTGTAACTAATAAATTACAAAAAAATCTTTTATTAAAAATGCCCAAATCTAAACAGGATTTAAGAGTTGATTTACCAACAATTGGATTAGATACATTAAAGGATAGCAAAAAAGCTAACATTAAAGGAATAGTTGTTAAAGCTGGTCAAAATATATTTTTAGATAAACACGAAGCCCTTAAATTTGCTGATAAAAATAATATTTTTGTGATTGCCATATGAAAAAAATTTTTATTTTAACAGGTGAGCCATCTGGTGATAAGTTAGCTTCGGAAGTAATTAAAGAATTAAAAAAAACAAAAAATGATATTCAATATTTATCTGTTGGAGGTCAACATTTAAATTCAAGAGGTATTAAATCAATATATGACCAAAAAGATATCACTTATATTGCTTTTACAGACGTTTTATTAAATATTTTTAAAATAAAAAAAAAAATTAATGAAACAGTAAAAAAAATTTTAGATTTTAATCCAGATATCTTATTTAGTGTTGATAGTCCTGATTTTACTCTTCGTGTTACAAAAGAAATTAAATTAAAAAAACCAAATATTAAAACTATCCATTTTATTGCCCCAAAAGTTTGGGCTTGGCGAGAGGGTAGAGTTAAAAAAATGAAAAGCTATATAGATCATATTCTTTTATTATTCGATTTTGAAAAAAAATATTTTGATAAAGAAAAAATTAAAAATACATTTGTTGGTCATCCAATTTTAGATAATTCAAATCATGAAAAGATTGAAATAAAAGAATTATTAAAGGGAAAAATTATTTCAATTTTTCCTGGTAGCAGATTATCAGAGTTAAAATCACATACACCTATACTTATCGAATTTATTAAAAAAATGAATAAAGAAAAAATTGATTATAAATATATTTTTCATGCAAACCATAGATCCAAGGAATATTTATCACAAATTATTAATAAAAATAATTTAAAAAATATTGAACTAATTTCAGATGAAAAATTAAAAAATACGATAATTAAAAAATCTATTTTTGCAATTGTTAAATCTGGTACAGTTTCTTTAGAAGTTTGTAAACATAGTGTACCATCAATAATAATTTATAAAATGAATTTTCTTAATTTTTTTATAGCTAAATTATTTTTAAAAATTAAATTTGCAAACATGATAAATATTATTAACAATAAAGAAGTTATTCCTGAACTTCTACAAAATGAATGTAACGCACATGAAATATATAAAGCAGTTAATTATTATTTAAAAAAACCTGATCTTATAAATGAACAATTAAAACAAGTTAATAAAACTATTGATGAATTAAGATCGTCTACTTCATCTAGCAAAGAAGCATCTAATATTTTGCTATCTTATTTGGGATAATCTTTTAGAAACTTCCTCTTTACCCAAGGAACACAATATATCATAAATACCTGGTCCAAACTTTGATCCTGTTAGGCATATTCTTAATGGTTGTCCAACACCTTTAAAATTTGTGTTATTATTTTTTATTAGATTATTAATTATTGGTTCTAATGTTTCTCTAGTGAAATCTGAAAGTTTATTTATATCATCACAAAATAATTTAATAATTTTAACTGCTGTTTCATCTAAAAGTTTTTTATCATCATTATCGATTTGTACTTTATCATTTATTAAAAACTTTGAATTTTTATAAATATCTTCCAAAGTTTTTGCTTTATTTTTTAAGAAATGTAATGAATTTTTTATCTTTTTCTCTGCTAAATCAGGTATTGTTTCTTTGTATTTTTCACAATAATTTTTTAAAAAATTAAATAGATCATTTTCATCTATATTTTTGATATAGTATTCATTCATTGAATAAATTCTGCTAATATCCAGTTTTGAGGGTGATTTTCCAATTCCTTCTAAATTAAAGTATTTTATACTTTCCTCTAAGTCGAAAATTTCCTTATCTTTATATGACCATCCTAATCTTAGAAGATAATTTCTAAGAGCATTAGGCATTATTCCAATTTTAGAATAATCATCTAATGTTGATGCATTATCCCTTTTTGAAAGTTTTTTTCCTTCAATAGTATGAATTAGTGGTATATGAGCAAAAGATGGCACTTTCCAATTCATTGCTTCATAAATTTGCATTTGTTTGAATGTATTTATTTTATGATCATCACCTCTAATTATATGTGTCATACCCATTAAATGATCATCCACTGATGCTGATAAATTATATGTAGGCGATCCATCTGCTCTTAATATTACAAAATCTTCAATAGTATTATTTTCTATTTCTATATTTCCCTGTACCAAATCCTTTAAGATAGATTTTCCTTCAACTTTACTTTTAAATCTAATTACAGGGTCAATTTTTTTTGGAGCATCAATTTCACCTTTATCTCTCCATTTTCTATTGTAAATATATGGTATTTTTTTTTGTTTTGCCCTTTTTTTTTGTTCTTCAATTTCATCACTAGAACAATAACATTTATATGCTAAACCTTTTTTTAATAATTCATTAGCTACGTTTATGTGATCATCTATTTTATCAGATTGAATATATTCTCTATCCTCATAATTAATTCCTATCCATTTTAACGAAGTAATTATTTGATTTTTAAATTCATCTTTAGATCTGTCTTTATCTGTATCCTCTATTCTTAGATAAAATTTACCACCTTTATTTTTTGAATAAAGCCAATTAAATAATGCTGTTCTTACTCCTCCAATGTGCAAAGGTCCGGTTGGTGATGGAGCAAATCTAGTTGCTACAGTTTTCATCAGATTTATTTAGACTATTTTAGGAAAAGTTTCTATATAAAGATACTAGAATTCCTTGAACTTTAACTCTATCAGGACCAAATATTTTAGTTTCGTAATTTCTATTAGCACTTTCTAAGGCCACAGTCTTACCTTTTCTTCTAATTCTTTTTAGCATTGCTTCGTGATCGTCAATTAAAGCGACAACTATTTTTCCATTTTCAGCTGTATCAACTCTTTTCACAATTACTGTATCACCATCATTTATTCCAGCCTCAATCATTGAATCTCCTTGCACTTTTAGTCCAAAAAATTCTCCATTTTTCTCAATATTAGAAGGCAAAGGTATTCTAGAAACTTCGTTTTGAATTGCTTCAACAGGTGTACCTGCAGCAATTTTACCTAATACAGGAATTTCATTTTGATCAGAATTATCTCGATTTGAACTTTCATCAAGTCCACCTCTAATTACACTTGGAGAAAAACTGTTATAAATATCATTTGCTGAAGCAGTTTCAGGCAACTTAATAACTTCCAAAGCCCTTGCCTTATGAGCTAATCTTTTAATAAAGCCTCTTTCCTCTAAGGCACTAATTAATCTATGAATTCCAGATTTAGACTTCAAGTTAAGTGACTCCTTCATTTCTTCATAAGAAGGGGACACACCACTAGATCTCAACTTTTTGTTGATAAATAAAAGCAGGTTTTTTTGTTTTTTTGTTAACATAGAACAAATTGTGTACATGCATGTTCTATAAAAGTTCTTTTAATTAAACAAGAGTTAAAACTTTAATAAATTCAACACTTTTTTTATAAAATAGAAAAAATATTATTATTTTCTAAATTTTTTAAAATTGATTCACCAATAAGAAATGTTTTTATTTTAGTTTCTGAGGCTATTTTTAAAACCTCATCTTTATTTTTTATTCCACTCTCTGAAATCAATGGTCCACGGTGATTAATTAAAATATTATGAATATCATAGGTTGTATTTATATCTGTTTTAAGTGTTTTTAAATTTCTATTGTTTATCCCTATTAATGCATCTTTGTACTTTAAAGATTTTTTGGCCTCATCAATGGTGTGAACTTCAACAATCACAGACATATTAAGTTTTTCAGCTTCTTCATACAACTCATCTGCAGTTTTTTCATCAACACCTGCTAAAATTATTAAAATAGCATCTGCACCATAACTTTTAGAGAGATGGACTTGAAATTTATCAACAAAAAAATCTTTACATAATACTGGTAAATTTATTTTTTGTTTAATTTTACTAATATGAATTAAGTTTCCTAAAAAAAAATCTTCTTCAGTCAAAACAGATAAGCATGTTGCATTATGTTTTAAATATATATCAGCAATTTCAACAGGATTATAATTATCAATAATTATACCAGCTGATGGACTAGCTTTTTTAATCTCCGCAATGATAGAGATTTTATCACGATTTATATTTTTCAATATTTTTTCTTTAAAATTAATGTAATTTTTTAATTTTGAAATTTTATCTTTTAGAGAATTTATTGAAATATTTTTTTTTAAAATTTGTATTTTATCTCTTTTGTTATTAATTATTTCCTTTAATATGTTCTCAGGCATTTCTCAAATTTTCTAAATGTAAATATGTTTTTCCTGACAACAGATGATCTCTTGCTTTTTCATAGGCATGTTTAAAATTATCTTCTCTTTCTGATATTATTAAGCCTGCTGCAGCGTTTAATGATACTGCTTTAGAAAAGTCGTTATCATTACCTTTAAATATATCTATAATTTTTTGTGAATTAAATTTTGCGTCATTTCCAACTATTTTATCGAAACCTTCAGCATTTACTTTTAATTCTTTAGGATCAATAATAATTTCGTTAATTTCTCCATTTCTTAATTGTTTAACAATCGTTTTATCATATGGTGATATTTCATCTAAACCATCGTTGCTATTAACAATCCAAGCAAATTTTATGTTCAAATCTTTCAAAGCATTAGCAAATATATCTAGAAGTTTTTTATCAAAAACTCCTACAACTTGCCTTTCAACATTAGCTGGACTACTCAAAGGTCCTATCATATTAAAAATTGTTCTTTTTCCAATTTTTTTTCTTGTTGGGCCAACATATTTCATTGCACTATGATAATTTGGAGCAAACATAAATCCAAAATGATTTTTTTTAATTTGATTTTCAATATCTTTGGCCTCCAAATTGATATTTATTTTTAATTCATCTAAAACATCTGCTGATCCACATTTTGATGAAACTGCTTTATTACCATGTTTAGCTACATTAATACCCATACTTGAAAGTAATAATGCGGAAGCAGTAGATATATTTAGAGTATCTTTGCCATCACCACCTGTTCCACAGGTATCTATGCAGTCATTTACATTAACTTTTTTCGCTTTATTTCTAAGCACTGAGACACCACCTGCTATTTCTGTTGAAACTACACCCTTTTTAGAGAGTAGAGTTAAAAAATTATAAATTTCATTATCATTAGCTTTTCCATTCATCAAAATTTCAAAAGCTCCAATACTTTCCTGTAATGTTAAATTTTCACTTAATTCAAGTTTTTTTAAATATTTTTCCATTTATTTAATAAAATTCTTTAAAATTTTTAAACCGTCTTTAGTCTTTATACTTTCAGGATGAAATTGTACTCCATGAACATCATAAATTCTATGTTTAACACCCATAATTATTCCATCTAAAGTCATGGCTGTAATTTCTAAATCTTTAGAGAGTGTTTTCCTATCGATTATTAAACTATGGTATCTAGTCGCCTCAAATATTTTTGGAATTCCTTTTAAAATCCCTATATTTTTTGAAATGATTTTACTTGTTTTCCCATGAACCAATTCTTTAGCTTGAATAATTTTAGATCCAAATATTTGACCTATAATTTGGTGACCTAAACAAACTCCAAGTATTGGAATTTTATTATACAATTCATTTACTATAGATAGACAGTTTCCAGCTTGATCAGGATTACCTGGACCAGGTGATATCACAATTTTATTATATTTTTTCTTTAATATTTCTTTTGTATTAATTTTATCATTTCTTACTACGTCTACATTTTGACAAAACTTAGATATGTAATGATATAAATTAAATGTAAAACTATCATAGTTATCAATTAAAATTATTTTCATAATTACTCAATTGCTTTTAATAGAGCCTTTGCTTTATTAACTGTTTCAAGATATTCGTTTTGTGGTTTGCTATCTGCAACTATTCCAGCACCAGATTGGACATAAAATTTATTATTCTTAGCTACTGCAGTTCTAAGTGCAATGCATGTATCAAATTCACCATTTGCTGAAAAATATCCAATTCCACCAGCATAAACTTTTCTTTTAGTTGTTTCTAGCTCATCTATTATTTCCATTGCTCTAATTTTTGGAGCCCCAGATACTGTTCCTGCCGGAAATCCAGACAACATAGTTTCAAATTTAGAGTATTTATTGTTAAATACTCCTTCAACATTTGATACAATATGCATGACATGGGAATATCTTTCTATTGAAAAACTTTCTGTCACTTTTACAGTATTAATCTTTGATACTTTTCCAGTGTCGTTTCTGCCTAAATCGAGAAGCATTAAATGTTCAGACAGTTCTTTTTTATCATTTAGTAAATCTTTTTCAAAAAATAAATCTTGTTTTTTATTTTTCCCCCTTGGTCTTGTTCCAGCGATCGGTCTAATTGTGACTTTATTGTTTCTTAACCTTACTAGTATTTCTGGACTTGCGCCAATAATCTGAAAATCTTTAAAATTAAAAAAATACATAAAAGGGGAAGGGTTTGTCTTCCTTAATTTTTTATAAATTTCTATAGGGCTTTTACTTAATTTAGTTTCAAACCTTTGACTTAAAACTACCTGAAATATATCTCCAATTTTAATATATTTTTTAGCCTTCTTTACATTTGATAAAAATTTTTGTTTAGAAATATTTGACTTTACTTTTGTTTTAATATTTTCATTAAATTTATCTAAATACGGATTATTATAATTAGATAGAAAAATTAAATTTTCAATTTGATTAATTATATTTTTATACTTTATTTTATAATTTTTTATTATTTCATCACAAAAAACATTAACTATAAAATATAATTTCTTTTTAATATTATCATGTATTATTAGCTCTCTTGGTCTGAAAATTCTAGCATCAGGTAATTTTAAATCATCTTTGTTTTTATTTGGAATATTTTCTAGGTACCTAATTATGTCATATGAAAAGTATCCTGATATTATAGAACTAATTGAGGGTAATTCTCTAGGAATTTTAAATTTAAAACTTTCAATAACATTTTCTATATTTTTCTTAGCATCTCCTTTTAAAATTTTAACCTTATCATTAAAGTATATCTTGCTAACATTATTATTAAATTCCCAAATTTTATCAGGATTTTTTCCAAAAATTGTATAGCGACCTTTAATAAATCCTTTTTCCACTGACTCAAATACAAATGTATTTTTCTCTGTAAAAAAATTATTTATTAAATTTATTATTTCTTTTGAACCATCACTATTCAAAGATAGATAAAGTATTTGGTTTAATTTTTTTTTATGATTAATCTTAAATTGTTTAAGGCTTATATTAAGCATTATTTAAAATAATCTTTTATTCGATCTATATTGTTATTAAAAATTTTTACCTCATACTTAGTGTTAAGTGATGTGTCATAAGAGGTATAAATATCATCGATCAAATTGATATTTGTTTTTGCTAAATATTCTTCAATATTTTTATTCGTATTTTTTAAATTTTCATAAGTTATCTGGTTTATCTTCGCTAAAAATATATTATTAGCTTTATTTGAAACCATAACAAAACTATTTTTTGGCGATTCATATATAAGTTTTAAAGATGTCTCATCAAATAGACTATCATCAGTAATTGAATTAATTATTCCTGAATTTATATCTTCTTTATTTTTAACTAGATTTTCAAAGTCAGAGTCATTGAAATCTTTATTTTGAATTTTTTCAAATAAATTTCTATTAAGATCAAATTTTTTCTTTAATAAAATTCTATTTTTAACTTTCCCTCTGAAAGTTGTATCATTTTTATTTGGTAGTAAATTATTTATTTTCGTAATTTGATATAATAAAAAATAATTATCTTTATCTATTAAAACTATTTCTTTTTTATCTTTATTTTCGTAAATTTCTTTAAATACATCATCCTCATTTACGAACTTAAAATTGTTTCTTTTTTGCAATTTTATTTCATTTTTTCTAGCGATATCTTCTAAGGAAACTTCATTTAATATATCATTTTCGATTTCATCAATTTTTTTGTAAAAATCTTCATTAAATTCGTTGATTTCAATTAGATTTGAAGGTTCAACTTTAGCATAACTAAAATTAATGTATGCTTCTTTTAAGTTTTCATCATTTTCAATTATATAATTATTAATTTCGACGTCTGAAATATTTTTATCGTAAGCATATTCAAGATCGTAGTATTGAATACTTATTTTTTTGTTCTCATCTATGTAAACTTTATTTTGCAGATAATAGGGTGATTTAATACCACCACCAATATAATCAAATAGTCTTTTTCTTAACTGAGAATTTTTTAGTCTATTTTCAAATTCAGCTGCAATAATATTATTCTCTAACAGAAATTTTTCATATTTTAATCTTGAAAAATTTTTATCATCATCAAGAAAATTTATGTCGTTTTGTAAATTTAATTTTAATGATTTATCTGAAACTTTAACATTTAAATCTTTATACTCCATTGACATTAAATCTTTTGATATAAGGTCACTCAAAATTCTTTCTAAGATATTGTTATCTAAATTTTCTTTTATATAATCAGGATTAATTCTTGATCGGTTTATATGATCAATGAAGTCTTTAGTTGAAATTGAATTATTATTTATCTTAGCGATATTATTGGTATTACCGCCACTAAAGACACTTCCCATTCCCCAAAAAACAAAAGGAACAATTATTATAGCCACAAGGACACCTGCCAATTTACTATTTGTAAAACCTCTTAATTTTCCCAACATGAGTAATTCTTTATATATTGATTATAAAGAACAAACCTATAAATTAAATTATCTAAGATGACAAATAATAATATGATCTTTATAGCTAATTGGAAGATGAATGGAGAAAAAAGTCACATCTCTGGTATCAATAAAACCATAAAATTTTTAAAACAATCAAAAAACAAAAAAAATCAAATTATTTACTGTCCACCGTTTACTCTAATTTCATCGATTAAAAATAAAGTAAAAAACACTAAAATTAAAGTAGGTGCTCAGAACCTTTCTCAATTTAATGATTATGGTGCATTTACAGGATCTGTAAATTCTAAATTAATTAAGTCAGCAGGAGGCGAATATGTTATTATTGGTCATTCTGAAATTAGAAATCAGGAAAATGATATACTGATAAATAAAAAAATTCATTCAGCACTTAAAGAAAAATTAAAAGTAATCCTTTGTATTGGCGAAACATATAAAGAAAAAAAAAATAATAAAACTCTTCCAGTACTTAAAAGACAAATAACCATAGCATTAAAGAATATAAAAAAAATTAATAATATTATTTTTGCATATGAACCTAGATGGTCGATCGGAACTGGAAAAATACCAAAATCATCTGAATTAAGAAAAAACTTTAGAGGCATAAATAATATAATTAGCAAATTAAAAAAAAATCAAAAATACAAAATTATCTATGGAGGATCTGTTAATTCTAAAAATGTATCAGAGTTAAAAAAAATTAGTAATTTAAAAGGATTTTTAATAGGAAGCGCTTCTTTGAGAGCAAAAAATTTTATTGATATAATTAAAAAATCAACTAATTAAACCACGTGGAAAATATACTATTAATAATCAATATTATTCTTGCAGCCATTCTAGTTGTCTTAGTTTTATTTCAAAAATCTGAGGGTGGTGCATTAGGAATTGGAGTGTCTCAAGATAACTTTATGCTTTCAAGATCTGCTGGAAATTTTTTAACTAAAGCTACAGCAATAATTGCTACTCTATTTATAATATGTAGTCTGTGTTTAACGATTCTTTCCAGAGGTGAATTAACTCCCACAACATCAGTTTTAGATAAAATAGAGGAAACTGATGATGCTCCAAAGGTTCCAGATAGCAATAATTAATACTTTGAATTTTTAAATTTTAGGTCTATAAGATACTTCCATGGCGCGATATATCTTTGTCACCGGCGGCGTGGTATCATCTCTTGGAAAAGGATTATCCTCAGCATCACTTGCATATTTATTAAAGTCACAAGGTTATAAAGTCAGGATACGTAAAATGGATCCATATTTAAATGTTGATCCAGGAACAATGAGTCCTTTTCAACATGGGGAGGTATTTGTTACTGATGATGGTGCAGAAACTGACTTAGATTTAGGACATTACGAAAGATTTACAAATATTTCATCAAAACAATCGGATAATATTACTACAGGGAAAATTTATAGCGATGTAATCAAAAAAGAGAGACAAGGGGGGTATCTAGGTAAGACAGTTCAAGTCATTCCTCACATTACAGATAGAATAAAAAAATTTATTAGCAAAGACATTAGTAATGAAGATTTTGTAATTTGTGAAATTGGTGGAACTGTTGGTGATATAGAAAGCTTACCGTTTCTAGAAGCTATAAGGCAGTTCTCAAACGATCATGGAAGGTCTAGAACACTATTTGTTCACTTAACCTTAGTTCCTTTCATGAAATCTTCTGGTGAGATAAAAACCAAACCGACACAACATAGTGTTAAAGAATTAAGAAGTATCGGTATACAGCCAGATATTGTTATATGTAGATCAGAGCAGCATATACCTTTAGAGCAAAGAAAAAAAATATCTTTATTTTGTAATGTTGATATTGAAAATGTTATTGAGACTGTTGATGTTAGAACAATTTATGAAGCTCCAATTAGTTTTTATAACCAAAAATTAGACAAACAAGTTCTAAAATATTTTAAAATAAAATCAAAAAAGAAACCCAATTTAAATCCGTGGAAAAATATTACTTCAACTGTTCTAAAAAATAATAAAGTAATTAAAATTGGATTAATAGGTAAATATGTAAACTTAAAAGATGCATATAAATCTTTAGATGAAGCATTAACACACGGTGGGATAGCAAATAATGTAAAAATTAATTTGGTAAGAATTGAATCAGATAAACTAAAAAAAAATGAAATAAGCAAAAAACTTAAAAGTGTTTCTGGAGTATTAATACCAGGTGGATTTGGCAAAAGGGGAACCGAAGGGAAGATTGCAGCAATTAAATATTCAAGAGAAAAAAAGATACCTTTTTTTGGTATATGTTTTGGAATGCAAATGGCAATCATTGAATTTGCTAGAAATAAATTAAATATAAAAAATGCTGGTTCTACAGAGTTCGATAAAAAGTGTTTTCCTGTTATAGGATTAATCAATGAGTGGAACAGAAATGGAAAAGTTTTTAAGGGTACAGAAAAAAACCTAGGTGGTACTATGAGATTAGGGCTTTATACAGCTAAATTAAAAAATAATTCTGCCATAAAAAAGATTTATAAATCTAATCAAATAAAGGAAAGACATAGACACAGATATGAAGTTAATAATAACCAAAGATCAAAATTTGAAAAAAAAGGATTAATATTTTCGGGCATGTCTCCAGATAATAAATTACCAGAAATAATAGAGTTAAAAAACCACCCATGGTTTATTGGAGTACAATTTCATCCAGAGTTTAAATCGAGACCATTATCTCCACATCCTTTATTTAAATCATTCATAAAAGCTGCAAAAAATTATCATGGAAAATAGAACAGTTAATTGTCAAGATATAGATATTTCTAATTCAAATAAAATTTGTTTAATAGCAGGACCTTGCCAATTAGAAACTGAGCAACATGCTTTGGACATGGCAGGGGAAATTAAAAATATTACTGACAAATATAAAATTGGATTTATATACAAAACATCATTTGATAAAGCTAATAGAACAAGTCTTAAAGGTAAAAGAGGAGCAGGATTAGAAAAATCTTTACCAGTTTTTGACAAAATAAAAAATCAGATAAAAGTTCCAGTGCTTACCGATATTCATAACGAGGAGCAATGTTCAATTGTTGCACCGTATGTAGATGTTTTGCAAATTCCTGCTTTTTTATGTCGACAAACAGATTTATTAGTTGCTGCAGCAAAAACAAAAAAAATTATCAATGTGAAAAAGGGTCAGTTTTTAGCTCCATGGGATATGGTTAATGTTACAAAAAAAATTTCTGATTCAGGAAATAATAATATTCTAGTTACAGAGAGAGGTGCTAGTTTTGGATACAATACTTTGGTTTCTGATATGAGATCAATTCCTATTATGGCAAAGAACGGTTATCCAATTGTTTTCGATGCCACACATTCTGTCCAACAACCCGGAGGTCAAGGAGATAAAAGTGGTGGACAAAGAGAATTTGTTGAACATTTATCTAGAGCAGCTGTTGCAGTTGGTGTTGCTGCTATCTTTATAGAAACACATCAAGATCCTGATAACGCTCCTTCTGATGGGCCAAATATGGTTCCACTTAATAAGTTAGATAATCTTATAAATCAGATAGTTGAAATAGATAATCTAGTGAAAAAAAATAATGTCTAAAATTTCAAAAGTTATTGCAAGACAGGTTTTTGATAGTAGAGGTAACCCAACTATAGAAACAGAAGTATTTGTAAAAGATATTAGTGCCTCAGCAATTTGCCCTTCTGGAGCATCAACTGGAACTTACGAAGCTTTTGAAAAAAGAGATATTAATAATAAAAAATATCTTGGAAAAAGTGTTTTAAAACCTGTTGAATTTATAAATAAGGTAATATCAAATAAGTTAAAAAATTTTAATGTTCATCAACAAGAAAAGATAGACAATTTATTAATAAGGCTTGATGGAACAAAACAAAAAAAAAGAGTTGGAGCTAATGCAATTCTTTCAGTTTCAATAGCTGTTAAAAAATTATCCTCTAAAATTAAAAAAATTCCAATTTATAAAAATTTAATAATAAATAAAAATTTTAAATTACCTTATCCCTTAATGAATATAATTAATGGAGGTGCGCATGCAAATAATGGCCTCAGAATCCAAGAGTTTATGATAAGACCAGACAAAGCAAAAACATTTTCAGAAGGTGTTAGAATGTGTTTTATTGTTATTAATAGATTAAGAGATTTAATCAAGAAAATGGGACATTCTACTTCAGTAGGAGATGAGGGTGGGTTTGCTCCAATGATAAATGATAATGAAAGCGCACTTAAACTGATAGTAAAAGCTATAAATTTATCGGGTTTTAAAAATGGAAAAGATATAGTTATATGTTTGGACGTTGCAGCAAATGAGTTGTTTAAAAATAAAAAATATTCAATTCATTCTAGAAAATACATTAGTGTAGATGAATCTATAAAAAATTATCTCAGACTTGTGCAAAAATATAAAATTATGTCTATTGAAGATCCATTTGGTGAAAATGATTGGTCAGCTTGGACAAAGCTTCTAAATAAAACAAAAAATAAATTACAAATCGTTGGTGATGACCTTTTTGTTACAAATTTAGAACGATTGAAAATAGGTTTTTTAAATATATCAGCTAATTCAATATTAATAAAATTAAATCAAATTGGCACTGTCACAGAAACACTTGAAGTTATAAAATTTGCAAAATTAATTGGTTATAAAACTATAATTTCACATAGATCTGGTGATAGTGAAGATACATTTATTGCAGACTTTGCTGTAGGAACTGATTCTAATCAGATTAAAACTGGTTCATTGGCTAGATCAGAAAGAGTTTCAAAATATAACCAATTATTAAGAATTGAACAAGAACTTGGAAAAAAATCAAAAATGCATAGTGTTAGTTAATGTTTGATAAAATAAAAAAAAATTATTTTATTTTAATTATAACATTTCTATTTATTTACTTTTTTTTTAATTTATTGAGTGGTGATAGGGGTCTAATTTCTTATTTTAAGAAAAAAGAAATTTATGAAGAATTAAAGATAAAACAAGCTGATTTGAATTTTAAAATTCAAGATTTAGAACATAAAAACTCTTTATTGACTGAAAACATAGACCTTGATTTTATTGAAGTTTTAATACGAGACAAATTTTTATTTGGAAAAGATGGAGAGACTACCTATATAATAAAAAATAATGGACAAAATTAGACCAAGACACCCTGAAAAAGTTAAAAATCCAGTTAATCCAATTAAAAAGAAACCGGCTTGGATTAGATCTAAACTATCAGACAGTAAGGAATTTTTTTTAACCAAAACTGTAGTTAATCAAAGCAATTTAGTCACTGTTTGCCAAGAAGCAAACTGTCCAAATATCACCGAATGTTGGAGCAAAAGACATGCAACATTTATGATTATGGGTGATACTTGTACAAGAGCTTGTGCGTTTTGTGATGTTAAAACTGGGAAACCTGAAAAACTGGATCAATATGAACCAATAAAAATTGCAAATGCAGTTAAAAAATTAAATTTAAGACATGTTGTAATTACATCCGTTGATAGAGATGATTTGCCTGATGGTGGATCTACTCATTTTAAAGAAGTTGTAGAAATTACTAGAAAAAAAAATCCAAACACTACAATAGAAGTCTTAACACCAGATTTTCTTAGAAAAGGCGACTCTTATAAAATTATTTTAAATGCAAACCCTGACGTTTTTAATCATAATATTGAAACTGTTCCAAGATTATATGTAAAGGTTAGACCTGGTGCTAGATATTTTTCATCTTTAGAACTCCTTAAAAATGCAAAAAAAAATAACAAAAAAGTTTTTACTAAGTCAGGCATAATGGTTGGTTTGGGTGAGGAAAAAGATGAAGTAATCCAAGTAATGGATGATTTAAGATCTGCAGATGTTGATTTTTTAACAATAGGTCAATACCTTCAGCCGACAGCAAAACATCATCCTTTAGATAGATATTATCATCCTGATGAGTTTAAAGATTTAGAAATAATAGCAAAGTCAAAGGGTTTTTTATTAGTCTCATCATCTCCATTAACTAGATCTTCATATCACGCTGATGAAGATTTTGCCAAATTAAAACAAAACAGATTTAATTAATTGAATGCCTAAAGCATCTGTAACGCGACTAATAGAACGCGATAAAAAAACTCTTATCAATTTTGTTTTAGATATTGAAAAGTATCCTGAATTTATTCCCTTTTGTATAGATTCAAAGGTTTATGAAATAAAAGAAGTCGAAGATACTGTAAAAATTATTGCAGATTTAACCATAGGTAAGAAACCTTTTACTGACACTTACAAAAGTGATGTTAGGTATGACAAAAAAAATGACCATATTCATGTAACTAATATTGATGGTCCTTTGAATTATTTAGAAAATAATTGGAAGTTTGTTGAGAAAGATAATTTTACTGAAGTTCATTTTGATGTCGATTTCGAAATTAAGAATAAATTTCTTAATATTATAATGTCAAAATCTTTTCAATATGGGCTTAATAAAATAGCTGATGCCTTTCAAAAAAGAGCTGAAAGTTTGTAATTATACTAAATAATTTTTATCAATAAATTAATACACTTTTTAACTGTATTATTTTGTATTGTTGATCTTTTCTTTTTTCCAAATTGATTTTTGATAATAAAAATTCTATTTCCTCTCTTAATGCCAATAAATACAAGACCAATAGGTTTATTTTTTGTACCACCTTTAGGACCCGCAACACCAGTAATTGATACGTTGATTTTACTTTTTGATAATTTTGATAAATTTTCCACCATTGATTTACAGCATTCTTGACTTACAGCCCCATATTTATCAATTAGTTTTTTGTTAACATTAAGAATATTAATTTTTGCTTTATTTGAGTATGTAATTAATCCCATTTTAAAATACTTTGAGGAACCACTCAATTTAGTTAATTTAGTTGATAATAAACCACCTGTGCAAGACTCCGTTACAGATATAGTTGTTTTTTTATTAATTAGTTTTTTGTGTAATATATTAATACTCATTAAAATTTAAATGAAATAAGATATATTATTAACATTGCGTATAATCCAGCCATTATATCATCCATAATTATACCAAAAAAATTTTTATGCTTTTTATCAAAATAACTTACAGGAAACGGCTTTATTATATCAAAAAATCTAAAAAGAATAAAAGACAATAAATAATATATTTCAACAGGAATATTAATTAGATTTTTAGATGATAAGTAAACAATGAGTATGAGCGGCATTGCTTGACCCAACACTTCATCAATAACAATTTGTCTAGGATCTTTATTTTCAAACTCGGTTTCAGAATCCATAACCGCATAAAATGAATAAAAGAAAATTATAGAATATAATATTAAAATATAATTAAGGTTTTTAAATTGTAATATTTCAAAAAATACATAAAGAATTATTGTTGTACTTAATGATGTAAATGTACCAGGTATTTTAGAAATATAACCATTACCAAAAAAAGTTGAAATTAATATGTTGATCTTTTTCATTTTGATAATGAGCAAATAACTTCACATGCAATCGCTTGCTCTTTCCCAATTATACCTAATTTTTCAACAGTTTTACCTTTTAAATTAATTAAATTTTTATTTATAGAAAGTAAATTTGACAATGATTTTAATATTCTATTTCTAATTTTAGAAACTTTTGGATTTTCACATATTAAATTTATATCTATATTATCTATTGAAAAATTATTATCATTTATCAATTTGAGTACTGGCGTAAGCATATTCTTAGACCTGATGTTTTTAAATTTATTTGAATTACTTGGGAATAGAGTGCCGATATCACTTTTTCTCATAGCACCTAACAATCCATCAATTATTGCATGAAGAATCACGTCTCCGTCAGAATGCCCTTTAAGACCAGAATGATAATTAATTTTTACCCCTCCTAGAAACAGTTTTTTATTTTTAATTAATCTATGAATATCAAAACCAATACCGTAATAATTTTCGGACTTTAAGTAATTAAAATCCTCAATCGTTGTTATCTTAATATTTCTTTTATCTCCAAGAATAAACTTTATTTTTTTATTATTTCTTAAGTATAAACTAGCTTCATCAGTAATTTTTTCCTTATTTTTTTTATATAGGTTGAAAATTTCTTGAAAATTAAAACATTGAGGAGTTTGTGTCAGCAAGACTCTATTTCGACTTAAATTATTAATTTTATTTTTAATTTTATATTTTACTGAATTTTCTGACTTTAAGTATGGAACCACAGCTTTATTTTTTTTTAACTCTTTTTTTAATTTCTTTAGTAAATTAATTGATAGATTTGGTCTGGCGGCGTCATGTATAAATACATTTTTTATTTTTTTATTTTTTAAATAATTAAGTGCTTTTTGAGTTGAAAGATGTCTCTCTGCCCCTCCTTTAATTACTTCAATATTTTTGTATTTAATTTTTTTATTTGAAACTATTAATATTTTTTTAAACAATTTAGATTGTATCGCGACTTTTAATGAATGCTCAAATAAAGGCTTATTTTTATAGGTAATAAATTGCTTATTTAATTTTGATTTAAATCTCTTACTTTTTCCTGCACTTAATAATATAAAACAATCACTCATGTATTTATTTATAAATTTTTATATATATTCATAGTTTATGCTAACTTTCATAAAAAGAAATTTATTTATAATAATAATATTTCTTCTGACCGTGCTACTATCTTTTATTACATTTTTAACATTTATCGATAGAAGTTTTATTGAATTGAATGAACAAAACTTGCAATTAGTATTAATTGTTAACATTGTTTTTTTATTATTATTTTTTTTTTTAATTTTTATTGATATCAAAAATTCAATTAGGAATAATATAAATGTAAGAGGTTCTGTTGCAAACAGAAAATATATAATTTCCTTTGGACTTTTTACTTTAATTCCATCTTTACTAATTGCGATATTCTCTTTGTTTATTTTCTCTTTTGCTCTTGAAAAATACTTTGATAAAAAAATTACAACTGCTGTTAACAATTCTTATGAGATTGCAAAAAATTATGTTGATGAAAAAAAAAATAAAATTCAATCCGAAATAGTCTTAATCGCATTCGATCTAAACAAATATTATAATATTTACAAATCTGATCCAGATAGATTTAAGGCATTCTTAAACACTCAAAATCTAATCAGAGATATTGATCAACTTTATTTAATTAATTCAACTGGTGAATTAATAATTTCTGCAAATGATTATAAGTACATTAAGATTGAGGATCAGGCTATTCAAATGGTAAAATCTGATGATAGACCTTTAAAAATTATAAATGCTCCTGAAAATAGATCAGCAGCTGTAATAAGATTACAAAATTTCGAAGATACATTTCTTTATGTAGTAAAAAGTCTAGATAAGAATATATCAAATTATCTAATAGAGTCAGAAGAGGCAGTAAATTTTTATTATACTGTTGAGAATCAGAGTTTAGGAATAAGAATTTCTTTTGCAATTATATATATATCTTTAGTAACACTTTTATTATTTTTATCGATCACAATAGCAATCAGATTTTCATCGAGATTTTTTATATCAATTAATAACCTAATCACCGCATCTGAAAAAATTGGAAAGGGAAATTTAGATGCTAAAGTTCCTGAACTTAAAGCTGACAGAGAAATGGAGTTATTAAATAAAAATTTTAATTCTATGATTGAAAAATTAAAAAATCAGCAAGATAAATTACTTTCAAATGAAAGACATGAAGCATGGGAAACTGTTGCAAGAAAAATGGCTCATGAAATTAAAAATCCTTTAACTCCAATCCAATTAACTATCGATAACCTTAATTCTAAATATTTACCTGATTTAAGTCGTGAAAAAAAAATTAAATATCAAAATAATTTAAAAACTATATTGAAGCAAATAAAACAAATTGAAAATTTAGTTAACGAATTTTCAGATTTTGCAAGAATGCCAAAACCTCATTTTAAAAACAATGATTTAATTAAAGTTTTAGATGAAAATATTGATCTGTTAAAAAAAATTGATAATTCAATTAATTTTAAAATTAATAATAAAACTGGAAGAAAAGTGATAATTAATTTTGATAATGAACAATTTAATAGACTATTTTTTAATTTGATTAAAAATTCAATCGAGAGCATTAGGGAAAAAGATAAAAAAACCAACAATTCATTGAAGAATATTGATATAGAAATTAATCAAAGAAGAGACTATATAACAGTTAACTTAACTGATACAGGTGAAGGTTTTAGAGATAAAAAAACCAAAGATATTATAAAACCATATTATACAACTAAAGAAAAAGGAACTGGCTTAGGATTGTCTATAGTAGATAGAATTATTAATGATCATAATGGATCTATTAAATTTTTAAACACAAATAATGGAGCTAAAGTTCAAATCATAATTCCAAAGTAAATCATGGCAACAGAAATATTAATTATCGATGACAATGCTGACATTAGAAACATTCTTGATGAATTAATTAAAGACGCTGGATACAAAACAAGATTAGCAGCAAATTTTAATCAAGGACTTTCAGAAATAGACAAAAAATTACCAGACGTAGCTATTATTGATGTAAAATTAGATAAAGGAGATAATGATGGTATTCAGTTGTTAGAACATATTAAGACTAAAAATACTGACTTACCTGTAATTATAATTTCAGGACATGCAAATATTGAAATGGCTATAAATTCTCTTAGATCTGGAGCATTTGAGTTTATACAAAAACCTTTTGATAAAGAACGTTTATTAAATTTTGTAAAGAGAGCTGTGGAAAATATTAATCTAAAAAAAGAAAATAAGTCTTTATCAAATAAGTTATTCCATTCATTTAAAATTATTGGAAAGAGTGCCAATATTAGCTCAATAAAAGATCAGATACAAAAACTTTCACAATCTGAAAGTAGGGTATTTATTAGTGGACCAACTGGTTCTGGTAAAGAATTAATATCTAGAAAAATTTACAAAAATTCTAAACGTTCTAAAGGTCCATTTATAATTATTAATGGTGCGTTGTTAGATTCAAAAAAATATGAGTTAGAACTTTTTGGTGAGGAAAAAAAAGATGGTTCAATTGTTTATGGAGCTTTGGAAAAGGCATCTGGTGGAGTATTGTTAATTGATGAAGTGACTGAAATTCCATTAGAAACTCAATCAAAAATATTGAGAGTTGTAATAGACCAAAAATTCAAAAGAATTAATAGCAATCATGATATAAAAGTTGATGTTAGAATAATTTGTACATCAAGTAAGCAAATTAACAATGAAATAAAAAATGGAAATTTTCGCGAAGATTTATTTCACAGATTAAATGTATTTAATATAGAAATAGATCCACTAAATAAAAGAATAGAAGATATTCCGTTACTTGTTGATTATTTTATTCAAAATATTTGTAATACTTACAACTATAAAAAATTCAAAATCGAAGATGATAATTATCTTCTAAATTATGATTGGCCAGGAAATGTAAGAGAACTGCGAAATCTTATAGAGAGAATTGCTATACTTTCTCCAGGAAATGATGAAAAAAAAATATTAGATATTATTAAAGAGTCTTTATCTAAATCATCAAACGAGACATTTTCAGTTGCTGAGAATTTGTCTATACCATTGAGAGAAGCAAGGGAAAACTTTGAAAAAGAATATCTAATTTCTCAAATAAAAAAATTTGGTGGAAATATATCTAAAACAGCAAAATTTGTGGGTATGGAAAGATCCGCTCTTCACAGAAAATTGAAATTATTAGGTGTTAAGGATTTAAATTAATGAATATTATTATTTGTGGAGCTGGTAGAGTTGGCTCTACTATTGCTAAATTGTTAACAGAACAAAACCATTCTATAACGGTAATCGATCAATCAAGTGAAGATATTCAAAAAATTAATGAATCTCTTGACGTAAAAGCAATAGTAGGAAAAGCAACTTCTCCAGAAATTTTAGATCGCGCTAATACAGCAGACGCTGATATGTTGATAGCTGTAACAAGAAATGATGAAATCAATATGCTTATATGTCAAATCGCATATTCATTATTTAAAGTACCAAAAAAGATTGCCAGAATAAGGTCTCAAGAATATTTAGATCCAAAATTTTCAACGCTTTTTAATAAAGAAAATTTACCAATAGATTATGTTATTTCACCTGAAATAGAAATTGCAAAATCATTACAAAGAAAATTAGAGGCTCCTGGAGCTTTAGATAATGTTCCTTTTGCAGAAAATAAACTTAGATTGTTAGAAATTTTAATTGATGAAAAGTGCCCTATTCATGAGATAAAATTAAAAGAGTTAACTAATAAATTTCCTAATTTAAATGCTTATATATTAGGTGTTATCAGGGAAGATGGTTTTAAAATATTAAAGAAAAACGATAAACTTCAACATAAAGATAAAGCGTATGTAATTGTAAATTCAAATCAGATGAAGGAGACACTTAAAGTTTTTGGACACAATGAAAAAATTGCAAATAAAATTCTTATTATAGGTGGGGGTAATATAGGTTTTAATCTTGCATCAAATATAGAAAAAAATTTTGATGAAGCTAGAGTGAAGATTATTGAAAAAGATAAAAATAGAGCAGAATTAATTGCTAATTTTTTAAATGACACAATTGTTATAAATGGAAATGGTTTAGATGAAGATGTATTGAATGAAGCTAATTTAGATGAAGTGGAAACAGTATTGGCTTTAACCAATGATGATGAAGACAATCTTATGGTTAGTGTACTAGTTGAAAAATTCTCAAAAAATAAAAGAACCATGGCTTTAGTAAATAAACCTAATTATTCACTCCTCCAGTCATCTCTAAAGATTGATGATTTAATAGATCCAAGAATGAGTACAGTTTCAAGTATACTAAAACATGTTCACAAAGGAACAATAGAAAATGCTTACACAATTTTAAATGGTGAATATGAGGTTATCGAAGCTGATATTTTGGAGACATCAGAATTGGTTAATAAAGAGTTAAAAACTGCTGATTTACCAGATGAAATTAGAGTTGGAGCAATATTAAGAAATAATAATTTTATGTTACCTTCGTCTAAATATATTTTTCAAAAAGACGATACAGTTATATTATTAGCTAAGAGAGATCAATTACCTTTAGTAGAAAATTTGTTTAGAATTAGTTCAATATAATAAATGAATATATTTGGCTTAAGGTATTTTGGTATATTTTTTTTAATTATTAGTTTTTTCTCATTTTTTAATATTATTTATTCTTATTATTTTAATTTATTGAGCAATCTTGATAATTATATTCTAACTTTTATTTTAACCCTAATTAGTGGTGTTTTTTTAATAATATTCAAAAAATACAAATATGAGAAAATAAATTTATTTGAAAGAATTATAATCGTTTTTATAGGTTATTTAATTTTACCTTCTTTAATCACCATACCATATTATTTTAGTTTAGAAGATATTGGGTTAATTAATTGTTATTTTGAAGCTATATCTGGTTTTACATCTACAGGATTTACAATCTTTAAAGAAATACAAGAATTAGACCAAACATTGATTTTATGGAGATCAAGTTCTCAATGGATAGGAGGTTTATATTTTTTATTTTCAATATTATTACTTATTGATTTATTTGATGAAAATTTAAAAAGATCATTAACAAATTATATATCTCTAAATTCTTCAGAGGTTTTCAAACAAGTATTTAAAATCATAATAATTTACATATCTATGACAATTTTAATATTTATAATGTTAAAGTTAGTTAATTTGAGATCTTATGATGCCTATAACTATTCTCTTACAATAATATCTTCTGGTGGTTTTTTACCTAATAACAATTTTGATATAACTTTTAGTTCGAACTTAAGTAAATTTATATTGTCAGTAACAATGTTATTTTCTTTTTTTAGTCTTTTTTTTATATTTAATTTAATTTTCTTTAAAAGAAAAAATATTAACTACTTAAGTGAAGATATTAATATTTTATTATATTTACTAACAGTCATTTGTTTATCTTTTATATTTTTTAATAATGAAAATAATTTTTTAAATATATTAGTGTCTATAAGTAGTAGTGTTTCAAATATAGGTATATCTTTTGAAAATATTCCTAAAAATCTTGTTTTTGTATTTCTATTATTAGTTATATTGGGTGGATCTTTTTTTTCTACTAGCTCTGGTTTAAGAGTTATAAAAGTAATAACTTTAATAAAGTTTTCAATTAATAATTTATTATCTCATTCAAAACCAAATCAAATTTATTCAAATAAATTATCTTTAAATAAAATTAGTGCTAATATAACTGACATAAATAAATATTTCTTTGCTATAATAATTTTCATAATTTCATTATTTTTAATTTCCTCATTACTAACAGTCTCGAATTTAGATTTTGAGTCATCATTCAAATTAGGCATTCTAACAATAATGAATACTGTTAATTCAGAAATGTATGATCTTGCTAATCTAGATTTTTATAATTTTAATATTTTTGGTAAAATTTCATTAATTACATTTATGATAATCGGTAGAATTGAACTGTTATCAGTGATAATTTTGTTAAAAAAATTTCTTTTCAAAAATTAAATTAGTATTATAAATCAGACCTGTGCGCTCTTAGCTCAGCTGGATAGAGCAACGGTTTTCTAAACCGTAGGTCGAAGGTTCGAATCCTTCAGAGCGCGCCATTATCAAATAAAGCATAAATTTTGCGATTTATTTATTATTGATGAGTTTCTTTGTTTCTGCTTTACTTGGTCAATTCAAAAATTACTTTGAATTATTTGTTAACAAATAAATAAACAAGAGGAATATATAATGTTTAAATTAGTAAAACGATTGACTTCAGTTGTTGCTATGTTCGCTGTTTTGTTCACTTTTACAACAGAGACTATGGCTGCAAAAAAGTCAAAAACTCTTAAAAACACTCAGAAAAAAGGTTTTGTGAGATGTGGTGTTTCACAGGGTCTACCAGGATTTTCTAATGCTGATGCAGCAGGAAACTGGACTGGTGTTGACGTTGATGTATGTAGAGCAGTAGCTGCTGCAGTGCTAGGTGATGCAAGTAAAGTTAAATTTACTCCACTAAGTGCTAAAGAAAGATTTACTGCATTAACATCTAACGAGATAGATATTCTATCAAGAAACACAACTTGGACTCTTTCAAGGGATGCGGATATCGGTCTTACTTTCGTAGGAGTAAATTTCTATGATGGTCAAGGTTTTATGGTTAGAAAAAATTCAGGAATTTCATCAGTTAATGATTTTAAAGCTGGTGTTTCTGCATGTACTAACCTTGGAACTACAACAGAGCTTAATATGAGAGATTTCTTTAATTCAAAAGGAATTAAATATGAGCCAGTCACTTTTGAAAAAGCTGATGAAGTTGTAGCTGCTTATGATGCTGGTAGATGTGATACATATACTACAGATAAATCTGGTTTAGCTGCTCAAAGAATTAAATTGAGCAATCCAGATGATCACATGGTATTACCTGAAACTATTTCAAAAGAGCCATTAGGCCCAGTTGTTAGACAAGGTGATTCTGTTTGGGAAGATATCGTAAGATGGTCACTAAACACTATGATCGAAGCTGAAGAGTATGGCGTAACATCATCAAATGCTGACATGATGAAAACTTCAGATAATCCAGCAGTAAAAAGATTAGTTGGTGCTGAAGGTGAATTAGGAGCTGCTCTAGGTTTAGATAATGAGTGGAGTTTAAGAATAATCAAGCAAGTTGGTAACTATGGTGAAAGCTATAAAAGAAATATAGCTGACACTGGAATTCTACCTGATAGAGGTCCAAATGAATTATGGACAAAAGGTGGAATACTATACGTACCACCAGCAAGATAATTCTTTTTAAAAAGAACATAAAGAGGGCTAGATTTTTCTAGCCCTTTTTTTTATAAATCATACTAACAGTGAATTTTAAGAAAATATTACCCCAGTTACTTACGCTAGTAGTTGTAATTCTAGTATTTGGTTTTTTTTCATATAACGCCCAAGTTAATATGGAAAATAGGGGGATTACATTTGGTTATGGATTTTTATCCCAAGAATCTTCATTTGATGTTCAGTTTTCTTTGATAGAGTATGATGGTTCACATTCTTATTTTAGAGCTTATCTTGTTGGTTTATTAAATACTATTCTAGTTTCAGTTATTGGAATTATTTTTGCGACGATAATTGGAGTTGTTGTTGGAATAGCCAGATTATCAAGCAATTATCTTATTGAACGAACTGCAGCAATATATGTTGAATTTTTTAGAAATATTCCTTTGTTACTTCAAATATTTTTTTGGTATTTTGCAGCTTTAAGAGCATTACCTTTACCAGAAAAAGCAGAACCCATGTTTGGAGTTTTCTTTTTAACAATTAAAGGTTTTTTTATTCCAGCTTTTATTTGGAATAATCTAGATATTTTTATTTATTCAGTAATTGCAGCAATAATTGCAATATTTTTTGTAAGAGCATATGCTAAAAAAAAGCAAGAAAATCAAGGAACTCAAACTCCCGTTTTATTAATATCAATTGGTCTTTTAATTATTTTACCATTATTAAGTTTTTTACTAGGCGGGGTTGATGCATCAATCGAAATACCAGTTATTGAACAACTGTCAAAAACATCATTTACTTTTAAAGGAGGACTTAAATTACCTCCAGAATTAATTTCATTAGCATTAGCTTTATCTTTATATACTGCAACTTTTATAGCTGAATGTGTAAGAGCTGGTGTTCAGGGTGTTAGCAAAGGTCAAAAAGAAGCTGCAGCTTCAATTGGTTTAACTCCTAATCAAGTTCTTAAATTAGTCGTTATGCCTCAAGCATTGAGGATTATAATTCCTCCAACAACCAATCAATATTTAAATTTAACAAAAAATTCTTCTCTTGCTGCTGCTATTGCATATCCAGACTTAGTACTTGTTTTTGCAGGAACAGCTTTGATGCAAACGGGAAGAGCGATTGAAATTGTTTCAATTACAATGTTAACTTATTTAACTTTAAGCATAACAATCTCAATATTTATGAATTGGTATAATAAAAAAATAGCAATTAAAGAAAAATAATGAATAAATTAAATTTTTTATCACCGGACAAAAATAATCTTTACGCTTACTTGTATTCAGGTATTAGTTTATTATCACTTAGTATTTTAATTGTTTTCTTGAATTCTTTTTTCAGTTTAGATTTGACTAGCTTTCTACCAGGAACAATAAGTTACTTTTTGCCTCTAATAATTGGTTTTATTGGTTTGCATTTAATTAGAATTGAATATTCAGGTATAAAATTTTTAGACATTATTAACAAAAATATTAATACAAATAACTTTAATGCTCTTTTATCATTATTAATTATATTTGCTGTTATCAAATCGTTACCACCATTGTTAAGTTGGTTCATAATTGATGCAAATTTTGCTGGCGATTCAAAAGATGCATGTTCTGGATCTGGAGCATGCTGGGCTTATATAAAAACTTGGTTTAATAGATTTATGTATGGAATGTATCCAAATGCAGAACAGTGGAGAATAAATTTATCATTTATAGCTCTTGCTTTTCTTGGCGGAGTAGGTTTTTTTGCAACTGAAAAATTTAAAAAATATTTAACATTGTATTATGTTGTTGTTTATCCAGTAATTGCCTTTTTATTTATATTCTTTTTTATTTCAGGTGGTCCAATATTTTTTGATTTTTCATATGGAATTATTGCTGCAGTGATATCTATTGTGATAGGTTTTTTTATTCCATCGAAATTTAAGATGTATTATTTTTTAATAATACCAATCACGATTTATATATTATTAAAATATGTCTTTTTTCATGAAGAACTAATCGAATTAGGAAAGATACAAGCTTTCGAATGGGTTGAAACTGGGGCTTGGGGTGGATTATCATTAACTTTCATAGTTTCATTTTTCTGTTTAATATTCTGTTTTCCAGTAGGATTATTCCTATCTTTAGGGAGAAGATCTGATTTACCCATCATTAAATACATATCTATAGGATTTATAGAATTTTGGAGAGGGGTACCTTTAATCACAGTTTTATTTATGTCATCAGTAATGTTTCCAATGTTTTTACCAGAGGACATGTTTATTGATAAACTAGTAAGAGTTATAATTGCTATATCATTGTTTGAAGCCGCATATGTAGCAGAGGTAATTCGAGGTGGTTTACAGGCTTTACCTAGAGGGCAATATGATGCTGCAAAATCTTTAGGAATGGGTTATTGGAAAATGCATATATTTGTTATTTTACCACAAGCTCTCAAATTAGTTATACCAGGTATAGCAAATACATTCTTAGCGCTTGTGAAAGATACACCTTTAATATTTGTAGTAGGTCTTTTAGAAATAGTAGGAATGCTAAATTTAGCTAAAACAAATCCTGAATGGTTAGGTTTTGCAATGGAAGGCTATGTATTTGCTTCAATCGTATTTTTTATTATTTGCTATGCAATGAGTAAATATAGTTATAATTTAGAGCAAAAATATAAAACCGAGAGATAATGTCAGATAAAATAATTCAAATAAAAGAAATGAATAAATGGTTTGGAGATTTCCAAGTCTTAAAGAACATTAATTTAGACGTCGAAAAGAATAAAAAAATTGTTGTTTGTGGTCCCTCGGGTTCAGGTAAATCAACATTAATTAGATGTATTAATAGACTAGAGGAACATCAAGAAGGATCAATTGTAGTTGATGGAACTGAATTAACTGAAGAAACAAAAAATATAGAGCAAATTAGAGCTGAGGTTGGAATGGTATTTCAACAATTTAATTTATTTCCTCATTTATCAATATTAGATAATTGTACTCTTGCTCCTATTTGGGTAAAAAAAATGCCTAAAAAAGATGCTGAAGCATTAGCTTTAAAACATTTAGAAAAAGTTCAGATTGCTGATCAAGCATATAAATATCCAGGTCAACTTTCTGGTGGTCAACAACAAAGATGCGCAATTGCTAGAGCATTATGTATGGAGCCAAAAATAATGCTTTTTGATGAGCCAACATCAGCACTAGATCCTGAAATGATTAAAGAAGTTTTAGATGCAATGGTTAATTTAGCTAAAGCTGGTATGACTATGATTGTTGTAACACATGAGATGGGGTTTGCAAAAGAAGTTGCAGATGAAGTTATTTTTATGGATGAAGGTATGATTGTGGAACAGGCAGAAACAAAAGAATTTTTTGCTAACCCAAAAAGCGATAGAACAAAGCTTTTTTTAAGCCAAATATTATAAAAATTATAACTAAATTGCTAAAAAGTCGCTTGACAGCTTTATAAAATCTTAAAAATTATTATTTTTTTTAAAATTATTTTACTTGAAATAACTTTTTGATTTCTATTAACTCAACTTATTATTTTAATTAAAGAGGGGTCTTTGATGGAAGAAAATTTCAATAAACATCTAGGTAATAAATTAAAGCTTAGACGTTTGGCTTTAGGTTTAACTCAAACTAAAGTCGCAAAAGCAATAAATGTTACATTTCAACAAATACAAAAATATGAAAAAGGAACAAATGGTGTAAGTTCGATTAGATTACTACAACTATCAAACTATCTTAAAGTACCAATAAACTATTTTTTTGAAGATTTTTCAGAATATTTGATAAACCTAGAAAAATCCAAAGAAGGTCATATGAATGTAAACTATAATTTTTTAGTTAAAGTTTATTCTGAACTTACTCAAGATCAAAAAATTAAGTTTAGTAAAAACATACAGATCAACCAGGTAAATATTTCAAAAACAGGATAAATTAATTTTAATTGGCTCCTCGGGCAGGACTCGAACCTGCGACCAATTGATTAACAGTCAACTGCTCTACCAACTGAGCTACC
Source organism: uncultured Pelagibacteraceae bacterium (assembly GCA_902611845.1). Taxonomy (GTDB): domain Bacteria; phylum Pseudomonadota; class Alphaproteobacteria; order Pelagibacterales; family Pelagibacteraceae; genus Pelagibacter. The sequence goes on from CACMAX010000003.1 coordinate 31,550, forward strand.
GAGGAATGTAAAATCACAACTTACTTTTTTTTTATATTATCTCAACAAAAATAAATTGTGGAGGCAACGCCCGGAATCGAACCGGGATACAAGGATTTGCAATCCTCTGCGTAACCATTCCGCCACGTTGCCATGAATTAAATATTCAATGAGGACATATATAATTAATTTTATAATTTAGTCTATAAATTTAACGGATAATTTCATTGTTGTTTATTGATATGATTAATTTATAAAATAATTATCCATGAGTTCAGATAAATATATTCATGAAAATGTTGAAAATAAGATTTATTCTTATTGGGAAGAAAAAAGTTTATTTAAACCTAAATCTAATAAGAAACAATTTTCTATAGTTATCCCACCACCAAATGTAACTGGTAGCCTTCATATGGGACATGCATTAAATAATTCTATTCAAGACTTATTAACTCGTTACCATCGAATGAATAATTTTGAAACTTTATGGCAACCTGGAACTGACCATGCGGGTATTGCTACACAAGCATTAGTAGAAAAAAAACTAAAATCTGAAGGTATCGATAAAAATGATTTAGGAAGAGAAAAGTTTATTGAAAAAGTTTGGGAGTGGAAAGGTCAATATGGTGACATAATAATTAATCAATTAAAAAAATTAGGCTGTTCTTGTGATTGGTCTAGAAATGCTTTTACCATGGACGAAAATTTATCAAAATCCGTATTAAAAGTTTTTGTTGAAATGTACAAAAATGGTTTAATTTACAAATCAAAAAAATTAGTCAATTGGGACACTGTTTTAAAAACGGCAATATCAGATTTAGAAGTAGACCAAAGAGAAGTTAATTCAAAACTTTATCACATCAAATATCCAATAGAAGGGGCAGATAAATTTATAACTATTGCAACTACTAGACCTGAAACCATGTTAGGAGATACAGCGGTTGCAGTTAATCCATCAGATGAAAGATTTAAATCATTAGTCAATAAAAATGTAATAGTTCCAATAGTTGATAGAAAAATAAAAATTATTGAAGATGATTATGCAGATCCTGAACAAGGTACTGGAGCTGTTAAAATTACACCAGCACATGATTTCAATGATTATGAAGTGGGGGAGAGAAATAATTTAGAAGTCATAAATGTTTTTACTCCTGATGGAAAAATTAATGAAAATGCACCTGATAATTATGTTGGACTTGATAGATTTGAAGCAAGAAAAAGAATTTTAAAAGAACTAACTGATAAAAATTTACTTGTTAAAGAAGAAAAAATTAAAAATAAAGTTCCATATGGTGACAGATCTAATTCAATAATTGAACCTTATTTAACGGAGCAATGGTTTGCAGATGCTAAGAAACTTTCAATAAAAGCAAAAGAAATAGTAAATAATAAAACAACTAATTTTTTTCCTGTTAATTGGACAAAAACTTATTTTCAATGGATGGATAATATAGAACCTTGGTGTATTTCAAGACAACTTTGGTGGGGACATCAAATACCTGCATGGTATGGACCTGACGGAGAAATATTTGTAGATGAAACAGAAGAAGGTGCAAAAAAATTAGCTAAAGAACATTATAAAAAAGATGTTGGATTAACTAGAGATCCAGACGTTCTTGATACATGGTTTTCATCAGGCCTATGGCCTTTTGCAACATTAGGATGGCCAGAAAAAAATGAATATCTAGAAAAATTTTATCCAACCTCAGTATTGGTAACAGGATTTGATATCATTTTCTTTTGGGTTGCAAGAATGATTATGTTTGGAATGGAATTTCAAAATAAAGAACCTTTTAAAAATATTTATGTTCACGCTTTAGTTAGAGATGAAAAAGGTCAAAAAATGTCAAAGTCTAAAGGTAATGTTATTGACCCATTAGAGTTGATAGAAAAATATAGTGCTGATGCTTTAAGATTTACACTTTTGTCAATGACATCTCCTGGACGAGATGTAAAGTTATCAGAGGATAGAGTTAAAGGTTATAGAAATTTTTTAAACAAAATATGGAATGCTAATAACTTTCTTATTCAAAATGATTGTAAATTTGAAAATATAGAAACGCCTAATGATTTAAAACTAAATATAAATAAATGGATATTTGTTGAATTCACTAATACTAACGAAAAGATTAAAAAATCAATTGATAGTTATCGATTTGATGAGGCCGCAAGAATTGCATATCAATTTGTATGGCATTCGTTCTGTGATTGGTATTTAGAATTATCTAAAACTGTCTTGTATTCAGAAAATAATGAAAATATCGAAGAAACAAGAAATGTAGCTAGCTTCATATTTACTCAAATTCTAGTTATTTTACACCCATTCATACCTTTTCTAACCGAGGAAATATGGTTGAAAAATAAATTGGATAAAGATGGAAAAGATTTTCTTATGTTAAAAAACTGGTCTGAAGCCATTTCTAATAAAGATAAAGACTCTGATGAAGTAAATGAAATAATCGAATTTGTCTCATCTATTAGGTCTTTTAAAAATGAAATAGAAATAAGCCCAGGTTCATTTGTTAAAATACTAGTGAATAAAATAAATCCTGAAATTAAGAAATTTATTGAAAATAACTCCAATACATTAAAAAAAATTGGCAGAATTAATGAATTTGTAACTGAGGATATAAAAAAACCTTCGGCAAACTTGGTCATTAAAGGTGAAATATTTAAAATTTACTTTGATGAAGATGTAGATTTGTCAAAAATTAAAGAAACATTATTAAATAAAAAGAATAAAATTGAGAAAGAGATGGAAAAAATTAATACAAGGCTAAATAATAAAAGTTTTATTGAAAGAGCTCCAAATGATATTGTTGAGCAAGAAAAGTCTAACTTTATTAATTTAGAAAAAGATGTTAATAAATTAAATTATACTTTAGAAAGTCTATAATGCGGAAATTTAATAAAAAAAAACTACCAAGCAGATATACAACTGTAGGTGCTGATAGAGCTCCACAAAGATCCTTTTATTATGCAATGGATTTAACCGAAAAAGATGTAGCAAAACCCTTTGTTGGTGTTGTTTCAACTTGGAATGAGGCTGCACCTTGTAATATTAATTTAATGAAACAAGCCCAATTTGTAAAACAAGGCGTAAATTCATCAGGAGGAACTCCTAGAGAATTTTGTACAATAACAGTTACTGATGGTATCGCTATGGGTCATGAAGGAATGAAATCTTCATTGATTTCAAGAGATGTAATTGCAGATTCTACTGAATTAACTGTAAGAGGTCATTGTTATGATGCTTTAGTTGGTTTAGCAGGATGTGATAAATCTTTACCAGGTCTAATGATGTCTATGGTTAGATTAAATATTCCTAGTGTATTTATTTATGGTGGATCAATACTTCCAGGTAGATTTGAAGGTAAGGATGTAACTGTTGTTGATGTTTTTGAAGGTGTTGGAAAATATACATCAAAAAAAATGACAGCCCACGCTCTTAGAAAATTAGAATTAAAAGCTTGTCCAAGTGCAGGTGCTTGTGGGGGACAATTCACAGCGAATACAATGGCATGTGTATCTGAAGCTATTGGTTTAGCTTTACCATATTCAGCAGGAACTCCTGCTCCTTATAAGGAAAGACACAAGTATGCGATTAATAGTGGTAAAGCGGTGATGAAACTTCTAGAAAAAAATATTAGACCAAGAGATATTGTTACAAGAAAAGCATTAGAAAATGCTGCTACAGTTGTCGCTGCAACAGGAGGATCTACTAATGCAGGTTTACACTTACCAGCTATTGCAAATGAAATTGGAATAAAATTTGATTTAATGGATGTTGCAAAAATTTTTAAAAGAACTCCTTATCTTGCTGATTTAAAACCTGGTGGAAAATATGTTGCAAAAGATATGTGGGAAGCAGGTGGTGTTCCAATGCTTTTAAAAACTCTTTACGATGGTGGATATATCCATGGAGATTGTATGACTGTTACAGGAAAGACAATGAAAGAGAATTTAAAAAATGTAAAATTTAATCCAAAACAAAAAGTAATGAGAAGTTACAAAAACCCAATTACACCAACTGGTGGTGTTGTTGGATTAAGAGGTAATTTAGCTCCGGAAGGTGGAATTGTAAAAATTGCAGGTTTGAAAAAATTACAATTTACTGGAAGAGCAAGATGTTTTGACTCTGAGGAAAAAGCTTACAAAGCTGTAAAAGAAAGAAAATACAAAGACGGTGATATAATTATAATTAGATACGAAGGTCCAAAGGGTGGTCCAGGAATGAGAGAAATGTTGCAGACAACAGCTGCAATTTATGGACAAGGAAAAGGGGAGAAAGTAGCACTTATAACGGACGGTAGGTTCTCTGGGGCTACCAGAGGCTTCTGTATCGGCCATGTGGGTCCTGAGGCCTCTATAGGCGGTCCAATAGCCCTTTTAAAGAACGGAGATATAATTGATATAGACGCAAAGAAGGGGACTATTAACGTTAGATTAAGTAAAAAAGAGCTTAGTTTGAGAAAAAAGAAATGGAAACAAAGAAAAATGAACTTTGGAAATGGAACTCTTTGGAAATATGCTCAAACAGTAGGACCCGCTTATTTGGGTGCACCTACACATCCAGGTGGTAAAAACGAGGTTAAAACTTACGCAGATATTTGATGAAAATTAGACCTGTAATACTTTGTGGTGGTGCAGGAACACGACTTTGGCCCAATTTAAAAAATACTGAAGCAAAACAATTTATTGATTTTGGCGGTTGGAATTTATTACAAAAAGCATTTGAAAGAATAAATAATAATTCTTACGATTTTCCAATAATCAGTACAAATCTGAAATATTTAAAAGATGTTAAGAAAACATTAAAAAAATCTAAAATAAAAAAATATAAAATAATATTAGAACCGGCCAAAAAAAATACAGCACCAGCAATTTTAGTGAGTGCTCTAATTAAAGAAATTCTACCTGATCAACCAATAATGTTTTTTACTTCAGATCATTTGATTGAAAACCCAAGTATTTTAACAAGATCTTTAAAAACTAATGTTAAAAATTTAAGCGATGAAAATATATTTATATTTGGAATTAAACCAACTAGACCATCCAATGAGTACGGATATCTTAAAACAAAAAGTATAAATAGGTTAAACAAAGTTACTAAATTTATTGAAAAACCAACAGAGCAAAAAGCCAAAAAGATAATTAAATCTGGAGGCTATTGGAACTCTGGTATGTTTTACTTAAAAAAAACATCAATAATCAATAACTTTAAAAAATATCAGCCTAGTATTTATAAAGCATGTCTAAAATCTTTAGAAAAATCAAAGATTATAAATAATACATATTTTTTAAATAAAAAATTCTTTGATAAATGTAAGGAAATTTCTTTTGATTATGCAATTCTTGAAAAATCAAAGAATATAAATGCAATAAAGCTTAGTATTCAATGGTCAGATCTAGGTAATTGGTTTGAAATATCAAAGATATATAAAAAAAATAAAAATAAATACTTTAAGAAAAAAAATGTTTTTCATAGACCATGGGGCAGATATACCAATCTATATGAAGGTAAAAACTTTCTAGTGAAGGAATTAGTAGTTAATTCTAAGTCTAAATTAAGCTTGCAAAAGCATTTTCATCGATCTGAATATTGGACCATTACCGATGGAAAACCTCTAATTACATTAAACAAGAAAAATTTCTTTAAAATACCTGGAGAAAAAATATTCATACCAAGAGAAGCAATTCATCGAATAGAAAATAAATTTAAGAAAAAAGTAAAAATTATTGAAATACAAACTGGACCTATTTTAAAAGAGACAGATATAGTTAGATATCAAGATATTTACGGTAGAGTTAATTAATACTCTTTATGGATACATTGGTATTTTCTGTTGTTTTATTGGCAGCACTACTTCATGCCACTTGGAATGGCATGGTCAAAAAGCACTCGGATAAAGCAGTTGCTCTAGCAGGTATAATTTTAGGTCATATACCTTTTTCAATTGTTGCAATCATCTTGTTACCCGCACCCTCAATAGAAAGTATACCTTATATCTTCGCAAGTATTGTTGTTCACATCGGCTATCAATGGTTCTTGCTTAAATCATATGAAATTGGAGATTTGACAAAAGTCTATCCTATAGCAAGAGGCACAGGCCCCTTATTTGTAACTGTAGTCTCAATTTTATTTTTAGGCGTTGTTTTAAATAAGTTTATTTTGATCTCTATTTTCTTAATATGTTTTGGTATTTTTTTTCTTGGTATTTCCGATTATAAAAACAGTAGCTTAAATGTAATTAAATTTTCTTTTATAACAGGTTTGTTTATTGGCTCATACTCACTTGTAGATGGATATGGAGCAAGAGTGAGTAATTCTGCAATATCTTTTGTCAGCTGGTCTTTCATATTAAACGCTATGATTTTCCCATTTATTCTTAGTTTAAGAGGTCAAAAGGATATTATTAAAAGGGTTTATAGAGAGGGTAAAATGATATTTTTTTACGGTGTAACATTATCATATGCTAGTTATGCCTTGGCTGTATGGGCATTTACAAAAGCTCCAATACCCGTTGTTACATCTTTAAGAGAAACAAGTATTTTATTATCAATATTTATTGGATATTTTTTATTAAAAGAAAGTATCAATTTAAAAAAAATCATATCAATTTTATTTATTTTAATAGGTGTGATTGGAATTAAATTATTTTAATTAAATTGTAACAATCTATAAATATTTTTGTCATTAAAGTTTATTAAAAATAATTAACAAAAATTTTAAATAATAAAACATCTTCATTTCCTCTTTGTTTAAAATTTTGTTGATTAACTACCTTCCCCTTTTTGTTATAAAAAAGGGGAGGGACAATTTTTATAAATTAATTATTTACAGACGCAGGACTCTCACTGGTTTTCTTTTTAGCTAATTTTTTTGCTTTTTTTTCGGCAACTTTTTTTTCAATACCTGCAATTTTTATATTAATTTTAGCTAGTTTTTTTTCCTTTAAATTAATCTTATTTTTAAGTTTATCTATTGATTTGATAAACTTTTTTTTTCTTCTTTCATTTTTCTTTAACATCTTACCCATCATCACCTCCTATGAAAATTTAAATTATTATATTTAATTTAAATTTCTAAGTAAAATAATTTGTCTAAAATTTTGTTATTAAAATTATAGTAAAAAATTTACTTTTTTTTGTGAAAATTCAATATCAATCTTATTGTGACATCCAAAATTATCTCCATCAACCTGAACGGGAATTTCAAAATTATTGCAATTAATTTGGATACTTTTTGAATAGGTGGTTATAACAGATTTGTTTCTTGATAAATCTCCATAAATAATTATCAAAATAATATAATACATTAATTTTAGCCTACTTAAATCTTTAAAAACATAAGTTATTAATCTATCATCAAAAATGTTTGACTTATTTATCTTATGATGACCAGCATAATATTTGGTATTAGAACTTAATACCCAATCAGCTTGATATTTTTGACCATCAAAGAAAACATCAAGTTTATTATTTTTCATAAATAAAAAATGCTGAAACCCTTTTAAACCAAATATTATCTTACCAAGTATTTTTTTTATACGTGTATCAATAGAGTGAACAATTTTAGCATCCCAACCAATACCAGCCATTAAAAAAAAATAATTTTTATTTATTTTTATAAGATTAGATTGTTTATAATTATTTGATGTTAAAATATTACAAATATCGTCTACTTTTTTATTTATCGATAACTCTGCTTGAAGTAAATTGGCTGTTCCAGCCGGTATGTACCCAATTGCAAATTTATCATTAAAATCAAAGTCATTTTTTATCAATTCATTGATAGCAAATGATACTGATCCATCTCCACCAGCAACTATCAATCTATCATAATTTTTATTTTTAAATTCCAAAAATATTTCTTTCGCCTCTTTTTCAGATTTGGTTTTGAAATAATCTACAGAGTTGTTAATTTTTAATTTTTCATAAATCTTATTTACAAATTTTATTTTTTTCCCTGTTGAAGAATTAAGGTTATAAATCAAACAATAATGCATAATTTTTTCGTAACTAATTTTTAATAAATCTTTAACATTTCAATGACATAAGAATTAAATGATTCGAGTTACAGTTGTGTTACAAAATAGGTTTTTTTAATGCCTCCGTTATTAAAATATAAGAGTATATTTATATCTGATGTGCATCTTGGCACCAAAGGTTGTCAAGCTAACAAGCTTTTAGAATTTTTTAAGAATTCAAGATCGGAGAACCTTTATTTAGTTGGAGATATAATCGATGTTTGGGCAATGCAAAAGAGTTTCTATTGGCCTCAAGAGCATAATGATGTCATACAAAAAATATTGAGAAAAGCCAGGCACGGGACAAAAGTATTTTACATAATTGGAAATCATGATGAGGTATTTAGAAAATTTATTCCAATGCATTTAGGTGATATTAAAATAGTAAATAGAGTTATTCATGAAACGCAGTTAGGAAAAAAATATTTAGTTGTTCATGGTGATGCTTGGGACGGAGTAATGAAATATGCTAAATGGCTTTCTAAATTAGGAGCTATTGCCTATGAATTATTACTTAAAATTAATGTTATTATAAATTTTTTTAGAAAATTGAGAGGTAAAGACTATTGGTCATTGGCAAAATTTTTAAAATATAAGGTAAAAAATGCTGTAAAATTTATAGGTGAATATGAAAACACACTTTCTTCATATGCAAAAAGGAAAAAATTTGATGGAATAATTTGTGGACACATACATCATGCTGAAAATTTAAATCTTGATGGTGTTAATTATTTAAATTGTGGCGATTGGGTTGAATCATGTACAGCCTTGGCAGAAAAATATGATGGAACTTTTGAGATAATTTATTGGGATAAAAAAAGAAACGAATATATTTCAGAAAATATTGATAATAACAGGATCGGTTCATTCAAAAAAGCATCTTAAAGAATGAAAATATTAATTGTTACCGATGCTTATTACCCTCAAGTTAATGGTGTTGTAAGAACTCTCCACGAAACTGGTGAAATTCTTAAATCACAAGGTCAAACTATTGAATATATTACTCCTCAACAATTTCTTACCATGCCCATGCCAAAATATAATGAAATTAGATTGTCCTTAAATGTTTGGCCCCGTGTAAGTAACTTAATTAAATCAATTAAACCTGATGCAATACATATTGCAACAGAAGGACCCTTAGGGTTTATGGCACGAAGACATTGCATTAAAAATGGCTTAAAATTTACCACAAGTTTTCACACAAGATTTGATAAATACATGAAACTTTATATGCCTATCATTCCAGCTAAATGGTCAGAAAAATTTTTATGCAATTTTCATAATAAAGCTGAAAGAATTTTAGTAACAACAGAATCTATGCGTGAAGAATTAATTTCTTTAGGTATTGATAACAATAAAATGGTTACATGGACCAGAGGAGGTAATCATGGTGCATTTAAAAACCCCATTAAGAAAGACTTACCTTATAAAAGACCTATATGGATATATGTTGGAAGAGTTGCTGTTGAAAAAAATATCAAAGCATTTTTAGATTTAGATCTTGAAGGTACTAAAATTATAATTGGTAAAGGTCCTGATTTAAACAATTTAAAAAAAAAGTTTCCAAAAGACATTTTTTTAGGTGAGAAAACAAATGGAGAATTAGCTTCTCATTTTGCATCATCTGATGTTTTTGTATTTCCAAGTAAAACAGATACGTTTGGTATAGTTGTCTTAGAGTCTTTAAATTGTGGCACACCAGTCGCAGCTTACCCTGTACCGGGACCTAAAGATATATTAGGGGGTACTAATATTGATACTTTAGATAATGATTTGAAAACCTCTGCTTTAAAAGCTTTGAAGGTAAGTCGTCAAGATTGTCTTGATTTTGCAAAAAAATATTCTTGGGAGGAAACGGCAAAAATATTTTTTGAAAATATTTCACCTAATAATTAAAGACAATATACATTACATTTGTTAAAACATATCCATGTTTTGGGCAGAGTTGATACTTATAGTTATAATAATCATTTTATTATATTTTTTATTTAAAAAAAATATTAAGCCAGAAAACACAGCACCAGTTGTAAACAAGACTAATAAGGATGATTTAGGAAAAAGAGTAATTATTGAAGAATTAGAAGATCAATTCTTTGCTTTAGATAAATATAATTTAATCAAATATCTAAACAAAAGTGCAAAACAACGTTTTGGAGAAAACTTAATTGATAAAAATATTTCAAGTGTAATAAGAGATACAAAATTATTAGAAACGATTGAAGAGGCTATCAAAGATCAAACTACAAAAAATGTCAATGTAGAAATAAATTTACCATCTTATCAACTTTACAAAATCTATGTTATTCCTGGTCCGACCTATTTGTTTCCAGAAATAAACTCTGTCGTATTGTTTCTAAAAGATTTTACAGAAATAACAAAAGCACAAAAACTAAAAACCGATTTTGTTGCAAATGTGAGTCATGAATTAAGAACACCTTTAGTTTCGATTAAAGGTTCTTTAGAAACTATTCTTGGACCAGCTTCAAAAGACCAAGAGGCGCAAAAAAAATTTATGTCTATCATGTCTGATCAAGTATTAAGAATGGAAAACCTAATCAATGATTTGTTGATTTTAAGTAGAATAGAATTGGAAGAACATATCAAGCCTAATAAAATTGTGAGCTTAAATGATCTTTTTACAAATATTAAAAGTAACTTTGAATTAATTCTTAAAAAAAAGAAAATCAATTTACATATTGAACTTATGGAACCAACCTTAGTTTTTGGTGATAATGATAAATTGTTAACTGTATTTTCAAATTTAATTGATAATTCAATTAAATATTCACAAGATGGAAAAAATATATACGTAAAAAGTCAAAATAGTGAAGGTAAATTAATTGATAAAAATATTGCCATTAGCATTAAAGATGAAGGTGTCGGAATACCTCACCAGCTAATTCCAAGAATAACTGAGAGATTTTTTAGAGTAGATACAGAAAAAAGTAAAAAGGTTGGTGGTACAGGTTTAGGTTTAGCTATAATGAAACATATTATATCTCAACACAGAGGTGACTATGAGATTCTCAGTAAAGTTAATGAAGGTACTGAAATTAAGATATATCTTCCAACAAAATAATTAATTTAAAAAATTGTTTAAAATTAACTCTTATTCAAACAAGATTTAACAAATCTTTTGTTGATTCGTATCTTAGTTTATTTAAAATTAGTTTATGATTAAGATATTACATAGTATTTTAATTATTATTTTTTTTTTAATGTCGATCATTACTAAAAGTAATGCATCTGATATTTCTACAATTTTAAGAAACCAGCAATTAACTGTTTTTGATATTGGTATCTTTAGATTACAGGAAGACTTAAAAAGTGCATATCCTGAAATAAAAAAACATAAAGATGTACCATACGAAGATATATATATAGATGTTCTCAGTTCCTATTGGAGAAATACAGTAGATTTAATTGTTTCAATTCCAGTAAATGAAAATTTAAAAAAAGAGAACTACATGTCAGATTCATTGAGATGTCGAAACATATTTAATTCTGTTAGAGATCATTTACTGAGAAATGAAAATATGAGTAATTATAGGTTTACTATGGCGACAAGCTATTTAACATCTATTTTTTCTACTCCTACTAGTTGGCCAAAATGGCGTTATGACCAAAGTGTTCTTGAGGAATTAGTTAATTTGGTAAAACTGGAAGTTGTCTTAAGACCAACCCCAGATCTTGCTTTTAAGGATAACGTAAATCCAGTTTCATGCAAAGGTGGTCTAGAAACTGAAAATAGTGAGATTATTGTCTCAATGAAATACAACTAAAAAGTTAGGTTTTTAACAAAACTGTAATAATTCTGTAATATTAAAGATTCAATAAATTTATACGAGTCAAGCATCTTTTAATTAATAAATAACGAAAGGATTAAAGATAATGAAAAAACTAACTATAGTGATTGCTTCTTTAGTTGCTCTATCAATAGCAACTGTTGCTCAAGCAAGAGATCAAATTAAGATAGTTGGTTCGTCTACAGTATTCCCTTACGCGACTGTTGTTGCTGAAAGATTTGGTGGTTCAGGATTCAAAACTCCTGTAATCGAGTCGACTGGTACTGGTGGAGGAGCTAAACTATTCTGTGCTGGTGTTGGTGAGCAACATCCAGATATTACAAATGCATCAAGAGCTATGAAAGACAAAGAGAAAGCCCTATGTAAGAAAAATGGTGTAAATGATATTGTTGAGATCGTAATTGGTAACGACGGTATTACATTAGCTTACAGCAAAGATGCAAAACCAGTAAACTTTACTAAAGAACAATTATATTTAGCATTAGCTGCTCATACAGTAGTTGATGGTAAGTTAGTTCCAAATATTTATAAAACTTGGGACCAAATTGACCCTAGCTTACCAAAACAAAAAATTTCAGTAATGATCCCACCAGGAACATCAGGAACTAGAGATGCTTGGAATTCTTTAGTAATGAAAAAAGGTATGACTAAAGAAGCTAAAGCTCTTTATAAAGCAGGTTTTGAAGCTGGAAATAAAAAATACAAAAAACCACAAAAACTTTACAGAGAAGATGGAGCTGCTATTGAAGTAGGAGAAAACGATAGTTTAATCATCCAAAAGTTAACTCAAGATAAAGATATGTTTGGTTTCTTTGGTTTCAGCTATTTCTTAGCTGCTAAAGATAAATTACAAGCTGCTAGCATAGATGGTGGACAACCCTCTCTAGCGAGTATTCAAGACTACAGTTATGCAGTTGCAAGACCATTATTTTTCTATGTGAAAAAAGCTCACGTTGGAGTAATCCCAGGATTACATGAGTTTGTGAAAGAATTCACAACTAAGAAAGCTATTGGAAAAGGTGGTTACTTAGCAGATATTGGTTTAGTTCCATTAGACTCTAAGTTGTATAAAACAACTAGAACTAATGCTACGAAGCTAGTTGCTATGGGTAATTAATTATTACTCTGTTAACAAATAATTAAATAAGGGGTCTTTTTAGACCCCTTTTTTTTGAAATAAGAGTAAAGTCCTCAATAAAGGAGATTCTTTGAACTTAATATTGTTTACATTTATTGTTCTTCTGGGTTTCACAAGTTATTATTTTGGACGTAGAAAAGCATATACAATTCAATCTACAAATAAAAGATTAACTGCATTACCACAATTTTATGGTTATTATCTTGCAATTTGGTGTGCAATACCAGCTTTTATAATTTTTTCTTTATGGGCAATTTTTGAGCCCACAATTGTAAAATTATTAATCTTAAGTGATTATTCAAATCAAGGCTATCTTGATGATGAATTAAATTTAATTTACGAAAAAACAAAAGCATTGTCTCGAGGACAATTTACCGGAGAAATTACACCTTTTATTGAGGCTTCAGCTGAAAAATATTTAAGTCTTCGATCAATAGCTCAAAGTTCAAAAGCTGTTATAGTATTATCTATAATTATTGCCTCTGTTGCTTACGCTTATAAAAAAATTTCATCTAATTCTAGAACAAGAGAACCAGTTGAAAAATTTTTGAAAGTAGTTTTATTTACAGCTTCTTTAGCTGCAATATTAACTACTGTTGGAATAGTATTTTCACTTATATTTCAAACTATAGATTTTTTTAAAGTAATTCCATTATTTGATTTTGTCTTTGGAACTCATTGGTATCCTGCAAAAGCTTTTGTTAGAGATTCTTCAGAGGCTTTAGATCCGACAATGTACTCCGATACTTTTGGAGCAGTCCCTATTTTTGCTGGTACTTTTTTTATTGCTTTCATAGCTATGTGTGTTGCTATTCCTATTGGACTAATGAGTGGAATTTATTTGGCTGAGTATGCATCAGTTAAAGTTAGACAATACGCAAAACCTTTAATTGAAATTTTAGCTGGTATACCAACAGTTGTTTATGGATTTTTTGCTGCTCTAACAGTTGGACCTTTTTTAAAGGAAATAGGTAATAGCATGGGTTTAGACGTTTCAGCTGAAAGCGCTTTAGCGGCAGGCGGAGTAATGGGCATTATGATTATACCATTCATTTCAAGTTTAAGTGACGATGTGATTACAAGTGTACCTCAAAGTTTAAGAGATGGAAGTTACGCTATGGGAGCAACTAAATCAGAAACGATAAAAAAAGTTATTTTTCCTGCAGCATTACCAGGTATTGTTGGTTCTATTTTATTAGGTGTTTCAAGAGCAATTGGAGAAACAATGATAGTTGTTATGGCCTCTGGTTTAGCTGCTAATTTAACTTTAAATCCATTAGAATCTACTTCAACAATTACAGCGCAAATTGTTGTAATATTAATTGGAGATCAAGCTTTTGGCGACCCAAAAACGCAAGCTGCATTTGCTTTAGGTATGTCATTATTTTTAGTAACGCTCTGTTTGAATATTGTGGCCTTAAGAGTAGTTAAAAAATATAGAGAAAAATATGAATAAAAATAAAGAACAATTATTAAATAAAAGATATAAAGCTGAAAAGAGATTTCGATTATACGGTCAAAGTGCAATTTTTATGGCACTTTTATTTTTAACAATCTTTATTTTTAAAATTTTTTCGACGGGCTATTCAGCCTTTCAAAAAACTTGGCTTATTGTTCCAGTTACTTTTGATGCTGAATTAATGATGTTAGAGCAAAATCCTTCTAAAGAGGATTTAAAAGATGCTGATTATTACGATATAGCATTAAAATCAATGGCTGATTTGGATCCAAATGCTAATGAGGATCAAGAAAATGAGCTGAAGAGAATGGTCTCTTACTTTTTCGAAAGAGAGATTAAAAGGGAACTTTTAAACGACCCTTCATTAATTGGAAAAACTAAAGATGTTTATTTAACTGCCTCAGATGATTTAGATCAAGTGTTCAAAGGCAATTATCCAAGGGATTTACCTGAAGATCAAAGAAGAGTTACGGATTATCAATTAAAGATTTTTGATCAACTTGTAGAACAGGGAAGAGTTGAAAGTAAATTCAATTTAAGTTTTTTTACATATCCTGATTCAAGAGAAGCTGAATTAGCTGGTATAGCAAGTTCATTTATGGGATCAATATTTTCTATACTTGTTTGTTTAATGATAGCTTTTCCTGTTGCAGTGCTAGCAGCTATTTATTTAGAGGAATTTGCCCCTAAAAACAGATTTACTGATTTTATTGAGGTAAATATAAATAATTTAGCAGCAGTACCTTCAATTGTTTTTGGTCTTTTAGGACTAGGTATTTTACTTGCTGTATTTCAATTACCTAGGTCAACACCTCTAGTCGGTGGAATAACTTTATCGTTGATGACATTGCCAACAATTATTATTGCTTGTAGAGCATCTTTAAAAGCAGTTCCTCCAAGTATAAGAGAGGCAGCACTTGCAATGGGTGCTAGTAAAATGCAAACTACAATGCATCATACAGTTCCGTTATCTATGCCAGGGACTTTATCCGGTACAATAATTGGTTTGGCCCAAGCTTTAGGCGAAACCGCACCTTTGATATTGATTGGCATGGTGGCTTTTGTAAATACAATACCAGGATCTCCTTTAGATCCAGCTGCAAGTTTGCCAGTGCAAATTTATATTTGGGCAGAGAGCGCTGAAAGAGGTTTTGTCGAGAAAGTTTCTGCCTGTATTATGGTTCTATTAGGATTTTTAATTATAATGAACTTATTTGCACAAATAATTAGACATAAATTTGAAAAAAAATGGAGTTAAGATGATAAAGATAAATTCAAAAAATGTAGATGTTTTCTATGGAAAAAAACAAGCTCTATTCAATATAAATTTAGATATTGAAGAAAATCAAGTTACAGCACTGATTGGGCCTTCAGGTTGTGGTAAATCTACTTTTTTAAGATGTCTAAACCGAATGAATGACGTTATTGATATATGTAGAGTAAAAGGGCAGATTATAATTAATGATTTTGATATCAATGATAAAAGTTGTGATGTTGTTAGATTAAGAGAAAAAATTGGTATGGTTTTTCAAAAACCAAATCCTTTTCCTAAAACTATTTATGAAAATATTTCTTATGGTCCAACAATTCATGGTATGGCTCAATCAAAGAATGAAATGGATGAAATAGTTGAAACTAGCTTAAAAAAGGCAGCATTATGGGAAGAGGTGAAAGATAGACTTGATGAACCAGGTACTGGTTTGTCTGGTGGTCAACAACAAAGATTATGTATAGCAAGGGCAATTTCAGTTAAACCTGAAGTTATTCTAATGGACGAGCCTTGTTCTGCTTTAGATCCTATTGCTACAGCTCAAATAGAAGAACTAATTGATGAGTTAAAAAAAGACCATACTATTATAATAGTCACTCACTCAATGGCACAAGCTGCAAGAGTTTCTCAAAATACAGGTTTTTTTCACCTTGGAGAATTGATAGAACATGGTTCTACTGATAAAATATTTAAGAATCCAGAAAACAAAAAAACTCAGGATTATATCACAGGGAGGTTTGGATAATGACCGAAGCACCACATACAGTAAAGTCTTACGAAGAAGAACTTAAAAATTTAAATAGCAATATAATTAAAATGGGTGGATTTTGTGAAGAAGCTTTGGGTAAAGCTATTCAAGCAATTACTACAAGAAATAGTGATAATGCTGAGGCAGTAATTAAAGATGATGAAAAAATTGATAAATTTGAGACTTTAATTGAACAGCAAGTAGTAAATTTAATTGCTTTAAGACAACCTATGGCCATAGATCTTAGAGAAACAGTCACTGCTTTAAAGATATCTTCTGACCTTGAGAGAATAGGTGATTTAGCAAAAAATATTTCTAAAAGAACTCTTTTGTTAAATGAAAATTTACCAAAAAATTTAGTAGATGCTATTATAAGAGTATCTTCGGATGCTCAAAAACAATTGAAATCAATATTAGATGCATATTTAGAAAGATCTTCGAGTATGGCAATTAATGTATGGGAAAGCGACGAACAAATTGATGATTTAACAAATTTATGCATGCAAGAAGTGATTAGATATTTAAAAGATAACGAAAATAACTTAAGTGATGGAACCCACTTATTATTTGTAACTAAAAATATAGAGAGAATAGGTGATCATACAACCAACATTGCTGAGCAAGTATATTATTTAGTTAAGGGAGAATATCTAGAGGGTGATCGACCAAAAGGCACAGAACCTATTGTTACTGGAGAAAAGTAAAATATGTCGGCTCACATTTTTATAGCTGAGGACGAGGCTGCTATAATAACTCTACTAAAGTATAACCTTGAAAAAGAAGGTTACAAAGTAAGTTTCTGTGAAAATGGTGAAGATGCGCTTAAACAAATTAAAGATAAGCTTCCTGACTTAATATTAATGGATTGGATGTTGCCCGATTTGTCAGGCGTTGAAATATGTAAAAATTTAAAAAAAGACAAAAAGCATAATGATATACCAGTAATAATGTTAACAGCAAAAGGCGAGGAGGAGGACAAATTAAGAGCTTTTGATACAGGTGCAGATGATTATGTAACAAAACCATTTAGTCAAAAAGAACTTAATGCAAGAATTAAATCTTTACTCAGAAGATCAAAACCACAATCCACCGTTGATGTTGTTGAGTTTACAGATCTAAAAATAGATAGAATAACAAAAAGAGTTTATAGAAATAACATTGAAATATCTCTAGGACCTACAGAATTTAAATTATTAGATTTTTTTATCAAAAATCCAAAAAGGGTATATTCAAGAGAACAACTCTTAAACAATGTTTGGGGAGAAAATATTTACGTTGAAACTAGAACTGTTGATGTGCATATCAGAAGATTAAGACAGGCTATTAATATAGATAATACTAAGCCTTTAATTAGAACTGTAAGATCAGCAGGTTATTCTTTAGAATCTTGAAGGTCTTTAGGTCTAGTAAATTCTTTAATTAAACCATTTCCATCTAATTTATTCCATTCATTAAAATCAAAATAAATTTTTGCAAATGCCGATGTCGGAAATTTGTAGTTTAATAATTTAAAATGGTTGTTGTTGTGATTTTTTGTCAGTGATCGTATTAGATTTCTAACAGTAGGTTCATGGTTAATTAAAAGCACTGATTTATATTTTTTTGGTATTTTTTTTATTATATCTATAATTTTATCTTCACTTGATAAGTATAATTTTTTTGAAGAAATAATTTTTTTTGGTTTATCTATTTTTTTTAATAAAATTTTTAGGGTTTTCTTTGTTCTTTTTGATGATGAAAGTAATATGTAATCAAACTTATAATTGTTTTTAACAAAAAATTCACAAATCTTTTTTGCATTTTTCTCGCCACGCTTACTTAATGGTCTTTCATGATCATCAAGATTTGGGTGGTCCCAGCTAGATTTTGCATGACGCATAACGTATAATTTAAGCATAAATTTTAAATATATGACTGCATTAAAAAAACAAGATAAAGAAACACTAAAATCTAAATACATAAATAGAGAGCTGTCTTGGCTAAAATTCAACGACAGAGTTCTTCTTGAGGCCCAAAATTTTGAAAATCCTCTTTATGAAAGAATTAAATTTTTATCTATAGCTGGATCAAATTTAGATGAATTTTTCATGGTTCGTGTTGCAGGTTTATATAGTCAAATCAAACAAGATGTAGATTCACTTAGTTCTGACGGTCTTACTCCTGAAGAACAAATGAGTGAAGTTATTTTGGAAACAAATAATCTTCTTAATAAACAAAATAAAATATTTAGAGATTTAATTCTTCAATTAAAAAAAGCAAATATAAGTATAGTTAAACCTGAAAAATTAAGTAAAACTGAACAAAAAAGATTATTTAAAATTTTTAATGAAGAAATTTACCCTCTGCTAACCCCATCAGCAATAGACCCAGCTCATCCCTTTCCATTTATTGCAAATCAAGGAAGAGCATTAGTTATGAGATTAAATAAGAAAAATAAAAAAAGGACTTTAAATGCAATAATAGTAATTCCAAAAGCTTTATCAAGATTTATTGAAATAGATGGAAATAAAAGTTTTAAAAAATTTTTAATTATTGATGATGTTATAAGTTTTTTTGCTTCTGAAATATTTCCTGATCATGATTTAGATAAAAAAATGTTATTTAGAGTTATAAGAGATAGCGATGTAGAAATTCAAGAGGAGGCCGAAGATTTAGTAAGATCTTTTGAATTGGCATTAAAAAGAAGAAGAACAGGTGACATAGTACGTTTAGAAATTTTGAAAAATAGTAATAATGACTTAATTAAGTTTATAACCAATAAGTTAAACGTAAAATCTGAATACATCTATGAAATTGAAGGCATTGTTGGAATTCAAGATATAGACCAAGTTTGTAAAATTAAAAATTCTAAATTAAGATTTAAAAATTTTAATCCCAGGGAGGTTGAGAGATTAAAGGAGTTTAATAATAATTTTTTTGATACTATAAAAAAAAAAGATTTAATAGTTCATCACCCTTTTGAAACATTTGATGCTGTCGTTGAGTTTTTAAATCAAGCTGCATATGATAAAAAAGTTATAGCAATTAAACAAACTCTATACAGAACAACGCTAGATTCTCCAATTGTTAAAGCCTTAATAACAGCAGCTGAAAATGGAAAGACAGTAACCGCTTTAATAGAGATCAAAGCAAGATTTGATGAAGAAGCAAACATTCAACTTTCAAGAAGTTTAGAAAATGCAGGAATTCAAATAGTTTATGGTTTTGCAAAATATAAAACACATGCAAAATCATCTTTAATATTAAGAAAAGAGCAGGGAAAAATTCAAACTTATATACATCTGGGAACTGGTAATTATCACCCAGTTAATGCAAAAATTTATACTGACTTATCTTTATTTAGCTCTGATAAAAAAATAGCAACTGATGTGGAAAAATTTTTTAATTATGTAACTGGTTATTCAAAACCACGAAATCTTAGTAAAATATCTATATCACCAATTAATCTTAGGGAAACCTTGAACAAATGTATTGCTAACGAGATAACAAATGTCAAAAAAGGTAAAAAAGGTGAAATATGGGCCAAAATGAATTCCTTAGTAGACCCAGCGATAATTGATAAATTTTACGAAGCTTCAAATGCTGGAGTAAAGATATTTTTATTTGTAAGAGGTGTTTGTTGTTTAAGACCTGGAGTTAAAGATAAATCTGAAAATATAATAGTTAAAAGCATGATTGGAAGATTTTTGGAACACTCAAGAATTTATTGTTTTGCAAATGGAAAAACAATGCCTAGTAGAGATGCAAAAGTTTTTATTTCATCAGCAGATTTAATGCCAAGAAATTTAAATCGAAGAGTAGAACTTCTAGTTCCAATTGAAAACCAAACAGTCCACGAACAAGTTCTTGATCAAATTATGTTAGCTAATTATTTAGATAAAAAACAAAGTTGGGAACTTGATGCTAGTGGAAATTATAAAAAAATTAAATATAGTGAAAATGATTCTTTTTCAGCCCATGATTATTTTATGAATAATCCTAGTTTATCTGGAAGAGGTAAAGCTAAATTAAAAATGAAACCGAAAAAATTAAACTTAAGACTTATTAAAAGTGGAAATTAAAGTATTTAAAAATAAACAAAATTTAAAATTAAAACCTGCTAAATTAGCAGTTATTGATATAGGCTCTAATTCTATTAGGATGCTAATTTATGAAGATTTTAGCTCTTCTCGTGTGCCTTTTTTCAATGAAAAAGCCGTTTGTGAACTTGGTAAAAATTTAGATAAGTCAAGAAAACTTCATAAATCTGGTGTGGATTATGCCCAAAAAGTATTGAAGAGATTTTCAGAAATTTTAAATGTTTCCAAAATTGTTAATTTAAAAATAATAGCAACTGCTGTTTTAAGAGAAGCAACAGATTCAAAACCCTTTGTTGAATACGTAGAAAACCTTTTTAAAAAAAAAATAGAAATCTTAAGTGGTGACGAAGAAGCAATTTGTTCAGCAGAAGGTGTAAAAATTGGATTTGATAATGTAGATGGGTTAGTTGCTGATCTTGGTGGAGGTAGTTTAGAATTAGCTCGAGTTGAAAATGGTTTGATCACTAATAAAACATCTTTACCCTTAGGTGTTTTAAGATTAATTAATAATCCAATTGTAAAAAAGAGAAACCTTTCTAAATATATAAAAAAACTTTTGAGAGATGAAAAATGGTTATCTAAAAAAAAATTTGAAAATCTTTATTTAGTTGGCGGAACATGGAGAGCTTTATTTAAACTTCATCTTTTTCAAAATAAACACCCTGTCCACATAATCCATCAGTATTCAGTAAATTATGAAACTTTATCAACATTTATAGAAAAAATAGCATCGTTCAATAAAGCAAAACTAAAAACAGTTGAATATATATCTAAATCTAGAACACCTTATCTACCATATAGCTCTATTATTTTAGATGAGATCATGAAAGTCACAAATCCAAAAAACATAATTTGTTCTATAAGCGGTATTAGGGAGGGATCTTTGACGAAAGATTACTTTAAAAATATTGATAACTCTCAGGTTTTTGAAAAATCATTAGAATATATTTCTAAGAAAAGAGGTGATTTGGGATTAACTTACAAAAAGTATTATGAATTTATCAAACCTGTATTTGATGGTAATGAACATTTTGATGAAAAATTGCTTAATTTAGCTTGTGTTTTAAGTCATATGGATTGGGGACTAGGTGCTTTTCAAAAGGCAGAATTAGTTTTTCAAGAAACATTAAATACCCCTTTATTGAGACTTTCACATAAAGAAAGAATTCAAATAGCTCTTTCATGTTATTGGAGGTACTGCAGTATTAAATACAATCCAAAAATAGAATATTTGACTTTTTTAAATAATAATGAAATTTTTTCTAGCAAACAAGTTGGTGCAGCCTTAAGATTTGCACATTCACTTACATCTATTTCAACTATCTTCTTAGAGGAATTTAAATTGTATAAAAGAGGTAACTCTGTATTTTTAAAAATTCCAGCACAACACCAAGAAATAATTTCTAAACAAGTTACAAAAAGATTTAAAGCTCTTGCGCGAGAATTATTTTTAGAGCCGAGAGTAATTTATTCAAATAATTAATATATAATTTAATTTATTACAACTTACAGGTTAGTGATTTTTCTTCTTTAATATATTTTTAATTTTATTGAAACATATCTTTAATCCAAATGTAATATTCTTCTGTGATTAAATTGTAAACATTAAACCCCTGAAATACGCTCGGTATTATTATTGAGCGTATTTCTTTTTATAAAACAAATACATTCCTATATGAGATGCATTGTTAAATTTACCATTCTCAATTAATTTAATTATTTGTTGAGTGGAAACTATATGGATTTTAATTCCTTTTTCAGGCTTTGAAATTTTTCAATCTTTTTCTAAGAATAATTTTTTTGCGATATAAACAGCAATTAACATACCAATTAATTCTGCAATTATATAAAAAGGAGTGTTTAAATAACTTATACCGGTAAACGACTCTGTAAATGTTCTTGCTATTGCTACAGCAGGATTTGCAAAAGAAGTTGAAGAGGTAAACCAATAACCAGCAGTGATATATAAGCCTACTGATCCAGCAACAGCTAATTTACCTGATTTCATTGAACCAAAAATAATTAAAATAAGACCCAACGTAGCAACTATTTCAGAAGTAAAAATATAAATCCCATTCCTCGACTTTGTTGATAATTCAAAAACCTGATGTTCAAAAAAGAAATTAGCTAATGCTACACCTAGTAAACATCCAAGTATCTGAGCAGAAATATAAAAGGGTAAAAGGTTTTTTTTTAACTTTCCTGTAATTGTCATAGCAATACTTACAAATGGATTGAAATGAGCCCCAGATACATCAGCAAATACTGTTATTAGCACAAACAATCCAGCTCCTGTTGCCAATGTGTTGGCTATTAGCATTACTGCTATATCATTAGTTAGATTTTCTGCCATTAAACCTGATCCAACTATGATCATGACCAGAAAGCAACTTCCAATAAACTCTGAAAGAAAATATCTATTTTTATTTTTCATCTATCCAATCTTTAATTTTATTACTTATAATATTGAAAGTTTTTCTAATGATTATTTGCTTTTCTTCGTCATTTGCATTTTGAAGTTTAGCTACCGGATCTTCTATATCCCAGTGTATAATTTGATTTTTATCAGGCCAAATAGGACATACCTCATTATTTGCGTTGTTGCATACTGTTATTACATGATCCATTTTTAATTCTTTATTAATAAATTCTTCAAAGTTTTTAGAACTATAATTAGTTAGATCATAACTTTTATTTTTCTCTAAAAAACTTTTAACATCTTCATTGATTTTTCCAGATGGATTACTACCAGCACTGAAAGCATTAAATTTATTTGAGTATTCGTTATTAATAATACTCTCAGCAATAATGCTTCTCGCTGAATTTCCTGTGCATACAAATAAAATATTTTTCATTAAAAAATAATTTTATAAATACCAATTACAAATAATGGAATTTGTAATCCAAAATTAGTTAATATGGCCTTATCTTTTAATAAAAAACCCGATATTGTCCATCCAACTACACCAAGACCATGAAAATATATATTAATTGGATATATATTTAAATTTGTAAGCAATATTCCGGTTAAGACTAAAAACGTACTTATCCATTTGAGATATTTTTTTAAAAACATAAAACTCCTTTCTCTATACTTATGACAGTTATGTTAAAGATTTATTAAAATTATTATTTTATATTAAATTGATTATGTATCTATGGATAAAATATCCTCCGATTAGCAATATTAAACCTGTAATATAAATTATAAAAAAATTCATATTAAAAGATTTTGCAAAAAAGAAGGGTACAAAGAATAAATAACTTGCTGGTACTGCAATAAATATACTTTTTGTAAACATTACTGTTTTTTCTGTATCATTATGCTCATAATACGAAAACAGTATCGCTATTAGTGATACCAACGGTAATGCAATAATAAATCCAGCGAGCTTAGGATTTTGACCAGCCAACCAGCTAGAAAATGCGATAATTAAACCCCCAGCAATAACTTTAAAAAGAAAGAATAACATTGTTGTAAATTTTTATAGTTATATACAAATTATTTAACAGAACATTTTTTGCAAAGCCCAAAGAATTCAAGATTATATTTATTGAATTTCATACCCGCTTTGTCTTGAAAATTTTTTAAATATTTTGAAAGTTTGCTGTCACTAATTTCACTTACTTCTTCACAGCTTTCACATATTGAGAATGCTGTTGCCTTTGAAATCTGACAATTTGAATTTTTGCATGCAACGAAAGCATTTCTACTTTCAATTTTGTGAATTTTTCCAATTTCAACCAATTTATCAAGCGCTCGATAAACCTGAAGAGGGGCTTTAATACCTTTTTTTTGTACATTATGTAAAATTGAATAAGCTTTTATGGGCTCATTTACTTTTTCAATGTAATCAAGAACTATTTGTTGATTTTTTGATAGTGTTTCCTGTTTAAGCATAATTTTTCTTTTATCAATTTCCCATTAGTTTTTCAATTGGATCGATTGTTTAATTCTAAACAAAGACAATATAAATAAAAATAATGCTGCAGCAATTATTGATGGACCCGAAGGAGTATTGAATTGCAATGAAGAAAATAAACCCATGATTACTGATAATAATCCTCCACATATAGAAAAAATTACCATCTTTTTGGGAGTATCTGATATGTTACGAGCCATAGCCGTTGGTATAATTAACATCCCAGTTATTAATAAAAGTCCTACAATTTTTATAGAAATTGCAATTATTGCTGCCATTAAAATAGTAAATATTGCTTTTGCTCTATCAGGATTTAATCCTTCTGCTTCTGCAAGTTCATAATTTACTGTTGAAGCAAATAAAGGTTTCCAAATTATTTTTAATACAATTAAAATTATTGCTCCTCCTCCCCATATAATTATCAAATCATCAACATTAACAGCTAATATGTCTCCAAATAATAGTCCCATGATATCAAATCTTATAAATGAGAGAAAACCAATTACCACTAAGCCAACTGCTAATGCTGAGTGAGCTAAAAGACCAAGTAAAGCATCACCGGGCAAATTAGTATTTTTTTCAAGTTTAACTAATATGATTGCTATTACTGATGAAATGATAAATATCGAAATTGCTATATTAATTTCGAATGCCAATGCCATTGTAACACCAAGTAATGCTGAATGTGCTAATGTATCTCCGAAATAAGATAATCTTCTCCAAACTACAAAGCAGCCCAAAGGACCTGTTACAAAAGCAACACCTATACCAGCAATTAAAGCTCTTATAAAAAAATCATCAAACATTTAATTTTTTTTTATATCTCCATCATTTGAATGAACATGATCATGCTTATGTTCATATATAGAAAGAGTTTGTGAAGCTTGTTCGCCAAATAACAGTTTATACTCATTATTCATTGCAACGTCTTTTGGTGTTCCTGAACAACACACGTGGCCATTTAAACAAATAACATGATCTGTTGCTGTCATAACAGTATGCAAATCATGAGAAATTAATAAAATTCCACAATTTAATTTATCTGCTATTTCTTTTATTAATTTATACAATGCAATTTCCCCAGTAAAATCAACTCCTTGAACCGGCTCATCCAATACTAAAAGATCAGGTTTTTTTGAAACTGCTCTTGCAAGAAGCACTCTTTGAAATTCTCCACCAGATAAATTTCCTAAATTCTGGTTTTTAAGATGATCTGCACCCGTTAATTTTAAAGCTTCATTTATTTTTTCTTCATCGAGTTCATCTGTTAAAACCATAAAATCACTCACTTTAAGTGGCAATGTCCAGTCAATTGAAATCTTTTGAGGAACATATCCAATTTTATCAGTAAATTTTTCTACATTGCCTTCTATATTCTTATGAAGTCCTATCGCAATTTTTGCAGTTGTGCTTTTGCCAGAACCATTTGGCCCAATTAATGTTACTATCTTTCCTCTTTCAACAATTAAAGAAACGCCTTTTACAAGCCATTTATTCCGTTGTTTTAATCCAACTTCAGTTAATTTTACTAATACATTGTTCTCAATTGTCATTTATTACCTTGACTTATTAATGTTATATTATTACACAATGTTATATTATAACAATTAACACTAAATTAAATTATGAAAAACTTAAAAAAATCAACATTAATAATTACAATATTATCTTTTTTAGCTCTTTTTACATCAGCAAAAGCAGAAATAAAAGTTGTAGCTTCAATTAAGCCTATACACTCTTTAGCTAGCTATCTGATGGATGGAGTTGCTAAACCAGACCTAATAGTCGATGGATATTCTTCACCACATGGATTTCCGTTAAAACCATCTCATGCAAAGATGTTACAAGAAGCTGATCTTATTTTTTGGGTAGGTGAAGATCTAGAAAACTTCATGGAAAAACCATTAGATTCAATTGCAAAAAAAGCTGAAAAAATTGAATTAATGGAAATTAAAGGTCTTAATAAATTAAAATTCAGAGAACGAAATATTTTTGGTGATCATGATGATCATGACGATCACGGACATAAAGAAGATGGCCATAAAGAAGATGATCACGATGATCATGACCATAAAAAGAAAGATGGACATGACGACCACGATGATCACGACCACAAAAAAAAAGACGGTCATAAAGAAGACGACCACGATGATCATGACCATAAAAAGAAAGATGGGCATGACGATCATGATGACCATGGACATAAAAAGAAAGATGACCATGATGACCACGATGATCATGCAGGACATGAAGGTCACCACCACGGTGAGCATGACCCACATATTTGGTTAGATCCAATGAATGCTAAAGTTATATTAAATGAAATGGCAGAGCATTTAATTGAAAATGATGCTAAGAACGCATCAAAATATAAAAGCAATTTAAAGAAAGCACTAAAAGATATTGATAAACTTGTTAGTGACGTCTCTTCTGAATTAAATCAGAGTGTTGCATCAATTGTTTTCCATGATGCTTACCAATATTTTGAGAAAAGATTTAATGTTAATATATTGGGTGCTTTTACAGTTAATACAGATGTAATGCCAGGAGCAGAACAATTGGCTGAAATCAGAGAAATAATTGAGCATGATAAAGTAGCTTGTGTATTTTCTGAACCACAGTTTAATCCAAATATCATTAAAGCTGTAGCAAAAGATATGAATATTAAAACTGGTGTTGTAGACCCATTAGGAGCTACTTTGGATCCTGGAAAAGACTTATATTTTGATTTAATCAGAAATATGTCTAAATCTTTTAAAGGTTGTTAATTAAAAATTGAACTTTTGCCGTAAATAATATCTAATATTATTTATGGCAACCGTTCCTTTAAGTTTAGAAGAAATTTTTCATTTAGCTAAAAAAACATTAATAGCTAACGGATGCGATGAAGAAACAGCAGATACTTTATCTACTTTAATCAAAAATGCTGAAAGAGATGGATCATTATCTCATGGTCTATTTAGATTACCCGCTTATGTATCTGGTTTAAAAAGCGGAAAAATTAATGGTAAGGCTAGACCAGTGATTTCAAAATTAACCCCAAGTGTTGTTAAAGCAGATGGGAAAAATAGTCTTGCCCCAATGGTTTTAAAATATGGAATACCAGAACTTGTAAAAGCTGCAAAAGAAAATGGAGTTGCAGTTTTAGCAATCACTAATTCTCATCATATGGCTGCTATGTGGCCTGAGACTGAAGCAATAGCAGAGCAAGGACTTGTTGCTTTTGCCTGTACATCATACAAGCCAGCAGTTGCACCAGCAGGAGCAATTAAACCTTTATTTGGAACAAACCCAATTTCATTTGCTTGGCCAAGAAAAAATAAACCACCTGTAGTTTATGATATGGCTACTGCATCGATGGCCATGGGAGAGGTTCAAGTTGCAAAAAGAGAAGGGCACAAGGTCCCAATAGGAACTGGTTTAACTAAAGATGGAAAAGAAACAACAGATCCTGGTGAAATAGCAGATGGTGGAGTTTTGTTGCCATTTGGCGGCTATAAAGGCTCAGGAATAGCAATGATGGTCGAATTACTTGCTGGAGCCTTAGTTGGAGATAATTTTAGTTATGAGACGGCTGAGAAGGATACAGATGATGGTGGACCACCAAGTGGTGGAGAGTTTATTTTAGCTATATCTCCTGACAAATTAACAAATTCTGATTGGGATAGTCATTCAAATAAATTCTTTGAGAAAATGAAATCAATGGGAGAGGTTAGGTTGCCTGGTGAAAGACGTCACAAAAACAGATTAGATACTGGACCTAGAAGTATTAATGAGGAACTTGTTAATAAAATAAAATCTTTAAGTTAATTCAATTTCAATTGGTGTGTGATCTGAAGGTTTTTGTCTTCCACGAGGAAATTTGTTAATTTTAACATCTTTCACAAGATTTATAATTGAGTTTGAAACTAAGAAATGATCAATTCTCATGCCATTATTTTTTTGCCATGCACCGCTTGTGTAATCCCAAAAAGTATATCCTTCTTTATCAGGGTGGATATATCTATATGCATCATGAAAACCTAAACTTAATAATTCTCTTAATTTTTTTCTTATCTCAAGTCTAAATAATGCATCATTTTCATATCCTTTAGGATTACGAACATCTTCTGCAGATGGAATTATATTAAAATCACCACCAATAATTATATTTTCTTTTTTTTTTAAATAACCTTTTAACTTCTTAATTAAACTTTCTAGCCAATATAATTTGTAAGTATATTTTTCTGTATCAACAGGGTTTCCATTGGGTGTGTATATGTTTATTAATTTAATAGTTTTTGATTTATGTTTTAGATCTGCAGTAATAATTCTAGATTGTTTATTTTTGTCTTTAAAAATATCTTTTTCAATTTTGTCTAATTTTTTTTTAGAAATTATCGCAACTCCATTATATGATTTTTGACCAAATACATAATTCTGGTAATTTGATTTTTCAAAGTCTTCGTAAGGATAGTTTTCATCTTGAGCTTTGATCTCTTGCATCATTAAAATATCTGGTGAATATTTTTTTAAATACTCTTTAATATTTTCAATTCTTGCTCTTACAGAGTTAACATTCCAGGAACTAATTATCATTAAAGCGAGAAAGATACGCCACAACCACAAGAAGATTTACTTTGCGGGTTGTTTATTTTAAAAGAATCTCCGATTAATTCTTTTACAAAATCAACTTCAGATCCTTTTAGTAAATCTGCCGATGTTTTGTCGATAAGGATATTATCTTGTTGTAGATCATCATCCTTAGCAGAGTTATCAAATGAGAAATCATATTGAAATCCAGAGCATCCACCACCTTTAATAGCGATTCTAAAAAATGACCCTTTATCTTTTGATGAAAGAAGATGGTTTATCTGCTTTATAGCATTATCTGTAAATTTAATTTCTTTAATCATAATTAAACATTGATAAAAACAATATAATAATATTTTGCCATTTTTAAAGAATGAAAAATTACTCAAAATTAGGAACATTTGCATCAAAAGGTAGATTGTTCAAAGAAGCGAGCAATCCTTTCAGATCACCTTTTCAAAGAGATAGAGATAGAATAATTCACTCTACCTCATTTAGAAGATTGAAGCACAAAACCCAGGTATTTGTGAATACTGAAGGAGATCATTATAGAACCAGAATCACACATTCCATTGAAGTATCACAAATTGCTAGAACAATTGCTAAATACTTAGGTTTAAATGATGATTTAGCTGAAACATTAAGCTTAGCTCATGATTTAGGTCATACACCTTTTGGTCATGCGGGAGAAGAGTCCCTAAATGAATGTATGTATGAATATGGGGGATTTGACCACAACCTTCAAACACTTAGGATAGTAATGTTCATTGAAAATAAATATTTTAAATTTGAAGGTCTTAATTTAACATTAGAAACATTAGATGGTCTTATTAAACATAATGGTCCGGTAACAAAGCTAGTCAAAATAAATAATTTAATTGGTTTGAAAAATTTAAAAAATAAAATTAATTTTTCAAAAAACTCATCTTTGGAGGCCCAAATTGCATCTATATCCGATGACGTTGCATACAATAACCATGATATTCAAGATGGAATAAAAGCAAAATTATTTAAGTTAAACGATCTTAAACAAATCTCTTTTTTTGATGAAATTTTAAAATCGTATAAAAATAAATTAAAAAGTGAAAATAATGATATTCTTGTATATCAAACTATAAGAGACTCTATAAATTTAATGGTTCAAGATTTAATAAAAACAACGACAAAAAACATTTTAATAAACAAAATATTTACAAAAAAAGATGTATCAAATAAAAAAAATCAAATTGTTGATTTTTCCAACAAATTAAAAATAACTATAAATGAGATTAGAGATTTCCTTAGAATAACTATGTATAATAATAAAGATGTATTAAAAAAAAATAACGAAGGAAAAAAGATAATCAAAAAGCTTTTTAGTGTAATTAGCAAAAATCCAAAAAAGTATATTAAAACTAAATATCTAAAAACTAACAAAGAGAGAGCTATATCCGATTATATTTCTGGCATGACAGATAGGTACGCCATACAATTATATAGAGCATCAAAATGAATATATTTGAGGAATACTTAAATAAAATTTTAGATAAAATTAAATTAGCAAGTGAAGAAAAGCTAATTTTATTACCTGAAAGTTTATCTGGTATAAATGTAGATATACCTCCTAAAAAATTTAAATGCGATCTGTCAACTAATGTTGCAATGGTTTTATCTAAAACAAATAATGAACCACCAATTAAAATCGCTGAAAAATTAAAAGATATTATTTTTAAAGACGATAATAATATTGAGAAGATAGAAATAGCAAAGCCTGGATTTATAAATATTATTTTAAAAAAAGAGTTTTGGACTTCATTTCTTTTAAATATAAATAATCTTAATAATTTTGGCGCAGCACTTAAGGACTCTAAAAAGAAACATTTAATTGAATTCGTGTCTGCAAATCCCACTGGACCATTACACGTCGGTCATTGTAGAGGTGCTATTCTAGGTGATGTTATCTCTAACTTGTTAAAATTTAACAATCAAGAAGTTGTAAAAGAATATTATGTAAATGATCATGGTAATCAAATTTTACATTTTACTAGATCTGTATATTTGAGAATAAAAGAAAAATTAGATAATCAAACGTTTCCAGTAAATGAGGATGATTTATATCCAGGAGAATACATCAAGGATATAGCCCAACATATTATAGATAATAATAAAGATTTACAATTTGATGATTATGAAAAAATAAAGTTAACACTTACTAAATTAGCAATTACAGAGTCACTTAAACTCATTAAGACTAATTTAAATAATTTGGGAATTATTCATGATAATTTTGCGAGTGAGACTGAAATAGTTGAAAATAAAGAGGTTGATAAGGTTATTGAGAAACTTAAAAAAGATAAATTTGTATATATAGGAAAAATAAAAGCTCCCGAGGGAGAAGACACAACTAATTGGGTAGAAAGAGATCAATTACTTTTTAGATCAACAGATTTTGGGGATGATAAAGATAGGGCATTACAAAAATCTGACAACACATGGACTTATTTTGCTGGAGATGTTGCGTATCATAATACAAAACTAAATAGAAAATTTGATAAATTAATAAATATTTTAGGAGCGGATCATGCGGGTTATATAAAAAGAATTACATCAGTTGTTGAAGCGTTATCTGGAGAAAAAAATAAATTAATTTGTAAAGTAAGCCAACTTGTTAAGCTAATAAAAGATGGCAAACCTTTTAAAATGTCTAAAAGAAAAGGTGATTACATTACCGTTGAAGATTTAATTTCTGAAGTTGGAAAAGATGCAACAAGATTTATTATGCTAAGTAGAAGTAATGATGCTGAATTAGATTTTGATTTTACAAAAGTAAAAGAAAAATCCAAAGACAATCCGCTTTATTATGTTCAATATTGTTATGCTAGAATTTCATCGGTTTTTAGAAATATAAATAAAAATATTGATGACAAGATTGATAATGAAAATAATAATATGCGATTTAATAATGAAGAAATTGAAATTTTTAAAAAAATATCTGAATGGCCTAAATGTGTAGAAATTTCTACTAAAAAACTAGAACCTCATAGGATCCCTGTATATTTATATGAGTTATCATCACAGTTTCATTCCTATTGGAATATGGGAAAAGATGATGTTGAAAAAAGATTTATCAATGATGATAAAACAATAAATATAGAAAAACTAATATTTTTAAAATCTATTGCAAAAACAATTAAAACTGGAATGGATATTATAGGTGTTGATACACCTGAAAAAATGTAATGCTAAAAGAGCTCAAATATCTATTTTATTTAATAATTATATTTTTCTTTCTATTCTTTACTCTAAGATATTATTTTTCAGACGATAATTACAAGAAATCATATAGAGCAGTTTCAAGTATTGATGAAAAAATATCATCTAAAGAAAATAATCTATTTATTCTTAAAAATGACACGGACAACATTATTGAATATGTAGAATACAAAAATAAAAACACAAAAAAATATTCTTTTTGGGAATTGTTATATAATGATTAAAAGAACTAGAGCTTTTATATGTGGCATTAGTGGATATAATTTAAAAAAAAGTGAAGTAAGTTTTTTAAAAAAATATAAGCCATGGGGAATAATCCTTTTTTCAAGAAATATAAAAACAATCAATCAAGTTCAAAAATTAACTGGTTCGATTAAAAAAATATTTAAAAACTCTAATTATCCAATTCTAATTGATGAAGAAGGTGGAAGAGTAAGCAGATTAAGAAAATTTATAGATAATTCTATTTTTAGTGCAAAATATTTTGGCGATTTATATTCAAAAGATAGAAAAAAATTTGATATTTATTTCAATGTTTATGTAAAGCAAATATCCTATTTATTAAGACTTATTGGTATTAATGTTAATACAGTCCCCGTATTGGATTTAAGACGAAATAAGTCTCATAAAATTATAGGTGATCGATCCTATTCAAATGATAAAAAAACTCTGTCTAAAATTGGCGATATATCTATCGAAAAATTTCACGAAAATAGGGTTGGTACAGTAATTAAACATCTTCCAGGTCATGGTTTAGCCAAAGTTGATAGTCATTATAAATTACCAGTTATAGACAAAGATCTAAAGTATCTTAAAAAATATGATTTTTTTCCATTTACCAAAAAAAAATCTGTTTTAGGTATGACCGGTCACTTGTTGTTTAAGAAACTTGATCCGATAAATAACGTTTCACATTCTAAAAAAATCATAAAAATGATTAGAAGAGAAATATCATTCAAGGGAATATTAATGTCAGATGATATTTCTATGGGTGCTCTTAAAGGTAATTTAAAAAATAATGTTATTAAATCTTTTCGTGCAGGTTGTAATTTGGTGCTTCATTGCAATGGAAAAATGAGAGAAATGAATGTGGTAGGTCAAAATTCACCTTATATCGATGATTTTATTGTAAAAAAAACTTCTAAATTAATTCAAATAATAAGTTAAATTTAAATCCATGAGTGATTCTTTAGAATTTAATGTTGATCTTAGTAATTACTCTGGATCATTAGAAATACTTTTAGATTTAGCAAAATCACAAAAAGTTGACTTGGAAAATATATCAATCACCAAATTAGCAGATCAATTTCATGATTTTATAACAAAAACTGAAAATTTAAATTTAGAATTAGCCTCAGAATATTTGCTAATGGCTACTTGGTTAACTTATCTTAAATCTAAACTACTATTACCAGAAACAGAAGAAGAGGAATTTAAAGCTCTTGAAGTAGCGGAGAAATTAAAGCTTCAACTTAAAAAACTAGAATTAATAAGATTATTGTCTTCTCAGATGTTGAGCAGAAAAAGATTAGGCAAAGATATTTTTATGAGAGGTTCAAAAAGTGGAATGAGATCAATTTATAATTCTCAATATTCATTAACATTGTTTGAATTATTAAAAACGTATTCAAATATCGTAATGACAAAAGATTTTCAGAGAATGAATATTCCGAAACTCCCAGTATTTACTACTGAAGAAGGTATTAAAGTTATAAAGGAGTTTTACAATAATTTAAATGATTGGAAAAATATGACTGATCTAATACCAAAAAATTTTAGAAATTCTAAAACTTTAAGTAAGACAGGTAATGCAGGAATTTTTGCTGGATCTTTAGAGCTTGCAAAAGAAGGCAATATATCTATTAAACAAGATAATTTATTTGAGGATATATATATTAAAAAAATCTAATGAATAAATTAAAAAAAAATAATGTTGTATCATTTCCATCTAAATTAAGTGATGTTGATAAAGAAATAGAAGCTATTGTTTTTGCAGCTGCAGAGCCTTTAAATATTGAAACTATTGAAAATAAAATTTCAAAAAAGACAGATGTTGAAAAATCTTTACTAAAACTTCAGAATTTTTATTCTGATCGTGGAATAAATTTAGTCTGTATATCCAATAAATGGTCTTTTAGAACTTCACCAAATTTATCCTCATTAATGTCTCAACAAAAAACTGTTGAAAAAAAATTATCAAAAGCCGCGATAGAAACACTTGCAATTATTGTTTATCATCAACCAGTAACTAGAGCTGAAATAGAAGAAATTCGTGGAGTTGCGTTTGGAAATAATACAATTGAGATATTGATGGAATTGAACTGGGTTAAACCTCAAGGTCGAAAAGATGCCCCCGGTAAACCTATTCAATATGGAACAACAGATGACTTTTTAAGTCATTTCAATCTCCAAAAATTGTCAGATCTTCCAACCGTTGATGAATTAGGAACTGCAGGTCTCATTGATACATCTGGTGTAGATGCATCTATATTTGGAACAGGCAAATTCTATAAAGAAAAACAAGAGGATAAAAAGGAAAATATATACTCTGATATAGATGAGATGCTTAATAGCACTCTTAATAACGATAACGATAAATAAAAAAATAGTTTTAAAACTAAAATTATAAGGTTATAAGTAATTATGAGTATAGGATTTTGGCAAATTGCAATTGTAGTAATTTTAGTAGTATTACTTTTTGGTAGAGGTAAAATCTCTAGTCTTATGGGTGATGTTGCTAAAGGAATTAAAAGTTTTAAAAAGGGTATGGCTACAGATGCTACAGAAGATAGCCAACCAAAAAATATATCTGAAAATCAAGACTCAGACAAAAAAGAGTAATCAATGC
This sequence comes from uncultured Pelagibacteraceae bacterium, assembly GCA_902611845.1. Classification (GTDB taxonomy): domain Bacteria; phylum Pseudomonadota; class Alphaproteobacteria; order Pelagibacterales; family Pelagibacteraceae; genus Pelagibacter. The sequence goes on from CACMAX010000003.1 coordinate 66,654, forward strand.
CACAGATCGGCTGGTTTGAAATATTAATAATAGTTTCTATTGCAATAATAGTTGTAGGACCAAAAGACTTTCCTGTAATGTTAAAAAAAGTTGGATCATGGATAGGTTCTGCTAAGAGATATTTTTCAGATGTTCAAAATCAAGTTACAGAAATAACAGATGTTTCAATTAAAGAAGAATTAAAAAAAAACACTGAAATCATGAAAGAGGATAAACCTAAAGATGACAGCTAAAAAAAAAGAAACAGGTTTTATAAGTCATCTTACTGAATTAAGACAAAGACTAATACATTCATTTATCTTCTTAGCAGTATTATTTGTAGTTTGTTACTATTTTTCTGAATACATATATGGATTTTTAGTTGAACCTTACGCTAATGCTGTAAAGGATGATAATGTTGATAGAAGATTAATCTTTACCGCTCTTCAAGAAACATTTTTAACATATCTTAAAGTTTCTTTTTTTGCTGCTTTCTTTGTGACCAGTCCATATATACTTATTCAAATTTGGAAATTTATTGCACCAGGATTATACACCCATGAAAAGAAAGCAATTATGCCTTACTTAGTAATTACACCAATACTTTTTTTACTAGGAGGTATGCTTGTTTATTATCTAATTATGCCACTAGCATTTAAATTCTTTTTATCATTTGAAAGTGCGGGACTTGGGACTAGCTTACCGATTCAATTAGAAGCTAAAGTTAATGAATACTTATCTCTTGTGATGAAGTTAATTTTTGCATTTGGATTAAGTTTTCAGCTACCAGTTGTATTAAGTTTGCTTGCAAGAATAGGAGTTGTAAATTCTACTTATTTAAGAGAAAGAAGAAAATATTTTGTTGTAATAATATTTGCTGCTGCTGCAATATTAACTCCACCAGATCCAATTACACAAATAGGTTTAGCAATACCTTTGTTAATTTTATATGAATTATCAATTTTTTCTGTAAATATTATCGAAAAGAAAGCTCAAGAGAGAAATGCACAATATTAAGGATATTAGAAAAGATATCGATAATTTTAAAAATACAATTAAAAATCGAAACGTTGATGTAGACTTTGACCAAATATTAAATCTTGATGAAGAAAATAGAAAATTAATTCAAGAAAAAGAAAAATTAGAAATGGAAAAAAAATCTATTTCTAAATCTAAAGATGAAACCCTTTTTGAAAAGTCAAAAGAAATTTCAAATAAAATAGATGATTTAAGTAAAAATCAAAAAAATGTTAAAGACCAACTTGATCAGATATTAAGTAATATCCCTAATTTACCATTGAATGATGTCCCCGTAGGTAAGGATGAAAATAGCAATAAAGAGGTTGTAAAATCTGGTGAAATTAAAGAAATGAGTTTTAAACCAAAATCTCATTATGAAATTGGTGAAAAACTGAATATGTTAGATTTTGATTTAGCAACAAAAACAACTGGATCAAGATTTGTTTTTGTCAAAGACAAATTAGCATCATTAGAAAGAGCAATTTCTAATTTTATGATTGATACACATATCAATAATAATGGCTACACTGAAATCTCTCCACCTTTAATGGCAACAGATAATACCATGTTCGGTACTGGCCAATTACCCAAATTTGAAAATGATCAATTCGAAATTAAGTTTGATGATAAAAATGATAGAAAGTTTTTAATCCCTACTGCTGAAGTGATCTTAACTAATATGGTTAAAAATCAGATATTAAATCTAAAATCTTTGCCAATGAGATTAGTTGCATCAACACCTTGTTTTAGAAAAGAAGCAGGAAGTTATGGTAAAGATACCAAGGGCATGATTAGACAACATCAATTTTATAAAGTTGAATTAGTCAGTATTGTAGAAAATAATAAATGCATTGAAGAACTAGAGAGAATGACTAATTGTGCAACTAAAATTTTAGATGATTTACAATTACCTTACAGAAAAATTATTTTAAGCACTGGTGATATGGGTTTTAGTGCAGAAAAAACTTATGACATCGAGGTTTGGCTTCCATCTGAAAATAAATATAGAGAAATATCAAGCTGTTCATCATGTGGAACATTTCAGGCTAAAAGAATGAAAGCTAGATATAAAAATAATAATAACGAAAATGAATTTGTTGGTACTTTAAATGGGAGCGGACTTGCCGTTGGTAGAACTTTAATTGCGATATTAGAAAATTATCAAACTGAGGATGGTTCAATAACTATTCCAGAAAAACTAAGACCATATATGAACAATATGGAGAAAATAGGTATCAATTAAGAGTTGTCTTCTAAAAGTATATAGTATAAATAATTCTTAACTTTTTAAGGACTTAACATGGACGCAGGAATTGGACAATTTATACCCCTAATTTTAATATTCGTAATATTTTATTTTTTCTTAATTAGACCCCAGCAAAAGAAAGTGAAAGAACATAAGGCTATGGTTGAAGCTTTAAAGCGTGGAGATAAAGTTATTACTTCTGGTGGTATCGTTGGTACTGTAGAACGAGTTATCGATAATGAAAAAGTAGAAGTTATGATAGCTGATAATGTTAAAGTCGAAATTGTTCGAGCTACAGGAATACAAGGACTAGTTACTAAAGCTGAACCAAAAAAATAATAACTTCTTAAAGTGTTATATTTTTCTAAATTAAGAGTTTTTAGTGTTTTAATTTTTACACTTATTATTTCATATTTTACTATTTCTAACTTTACAAAAGTTGATGATGAATTTTTCTCAAAAAATATAAAATTAGGATTAGATCTACAAGGTGGTTCTTATTTATTATTAGAAATTGATAACGAACCAGTCATTACTCAAAGATTGCAAAGTAAAGTCTTAGAGTTTAAAAAATTTTTCAAAGATAAAGATATTAAGGTTAGAAATTTTGTAATTGAGGATAAGTCAATTATATTTGATGTTGAAAATACTAAAATTGAGGATGTTAAATCTCTGTTAGATGATGATAAAAGTGAGATAAATCCATATTTTCAACAATACAAATCTCATCAATTTAACATTGAAAACATGGATACATCATTCAAATTAGAATTTTCTGACTATGGATTGGTATTGTTAAAAAATTCATCATTAGATCAAGCAATTGAAATTGTAAGAAGAAGAGTTGATGAAGTAGGAACTAACGAGCCAAATATTTTAAAAAGAGGTAATGATCGAATTCTTGTTGAGTTACCAGGACTAGATGATCCTGGTAGAATTAAATCTTTATTAGGTAAAACTGCAAACTTAACATTCCAATTTATATCTAGTAGTTCTGAAGAATCATTTGGAACAGAAAAACTTTCTTTTGAGGATGGCTCTAGTGAAGCCATTGTTAGTAAACGAATTGTTTTAAGTGGTGATAATCTTATGGATGCCAAGCCAACTATGAATAATCAAACTAATGAGACAGTTGTTTCATTTAGTTTGGATAGAGTAGGAGCAAGAAAGTTTGGTAAGGCGACTTCAAATGGTGTTGGAAAAAGGTTGGCAATTGTTTTGGATGGAAAAATTATTAGCGCTCCTGAAGTCAGAGAACCAATTATTGGAGGAAATGGACAGATATCTGGTAATTTCACCTTTCAATCAGCAACAGATTTAGCTTTACTATTAAGATCAGGTGCTTTGCCGGCTCCACTTAATATTATTGAAGAAAGAACTGTAGGTCCCGACCTTGGAAAAGACTCAATTAATGCAGGAATTATGTCATTGATAATTGGATTTATATTAGTCGTTGCCTTTATGTTTTATAAATATAGATTTTTTGGCTTAATTGCTAACTTAGCCTTAATTTCTAATTTATTTTTATTAGTCGGTATTTTAACATTATTTGAAGCAACTCTTACACTCCCTGGAATTGCAGGTATCATTTTAACAGTAGGTATGGCTGTTGATGCAAATGTTTTAATTTTTGAGAGAATTAAAGAAGAATTAAAAAATGAAAATAATTCAATTGTAGCTTTTGATTCTGGTTATACAAAATCACGAACAACAATTTTAGATGCCAACATTACAACTTTAATTGCTGCAGTAATCCTTTTTTTCATGGGATCAGGTCCAATAAAAGGATTTTCTATAACGCTTGGAGTTGGAATACTTACAACACTATTTTCAGTATATTTCATTGCTCGTTTAATTACTGCTTACTATGTCATCAAAAATAAACATAAGGAAAAACTTATATAATGAAAACAATCTATTTTAATAAGTTTTATAAAAGTTTTAATATACTTTCAGGTATATTAATTATTGCTTCCTTAGTTTTCTTAGTTTTTAAAGGATTGAATTTTGGTGTTGATTTTAAAGGGGGTACTTTAATAGAGCTAAGGACTGACAAATCTTCTGCTAATATCACAAAAATAAGAGATAGTTTTAATCAAATGAATCTTGGTGATGTTTCAGTGAAAAATTTTGGTAATGAAACAGATTTTGTAGTTAAATTTGAAAAACAAAATTCAAATGACCCACAATTTATAGAAGAGATAAAAACTAAGCTATCAAATTCGATAGGTACTGTTGATTTTAGAAGAGTAGAAAATGTTGGGCCAAAAGTTAGTAAAGAACTTTTGAGATCAGGTGTAATAGCGATAGCTTTATCTTTGGCAGCTATGCTTTTATATATATGGATCAGATTTGAGTGGCAATTTAGTCTTGGAGCTATTTTAGCTTTATTTCATGACGTTATCATTACATTGGGAGTATTTTCTGTATTTTCACTAGAAATCAATCTTTCTATCGTTGCAGCTGTTTTAACAATAGTTGGATATTCAATGAATGATACAGTTGTAATATTTGATAGAGTTAGAGAAAATTTGCGTAAATATGCAGATGTTAAAATATTTGAACTAACAAATATCTCAATAAATGAAACTTTATCACGAACAATAATAACTTCAGTTACTACATTGTTGGCACTTTTATCTATATTTATTTTTGGTGGAGAAATATTAAAAGGATTTTCATTAGCAATGATATTAGGAGTAATTTTTGGTACTTACTCATCAATTTATATTGCAAACCCAGTACTAGTCTCTTTAAAAGTTAGCCAAAGAACGATTGTTAAGGAAGAAAAAGAATAATTAATAAAGATTTTGTGCCGCTACCATCGTTAACAACATTGGTAATGATAAAAGTGTATTTGTTCTAGAAAACAGCATTGCAGTCTTTGCTGATTTAGCTTTAACTTCTGGTTCGCACTCAACCATACCTAAAGCTCTTTTTTGATTTGGCCAGATAACAAACCAAACATTGAATGCCATTATTAATCCTAACCACATTCCAATTCCTATTGCAGTATTTTTTCCGCCGCCTGATCCAATTCCTAATGTCATTGCTTGATGAACGTATCCATTAAAATAGGCTAATAATAATCCTGATATGATTGTAAATAGCGCTGCCCATCTAAACCAAAATAATGCTGCAGGAGCTATAACTTTGCCTATTGCAGGTTTTTGTTCGTCTGGAATTTTAGCCATGTTGGGAATTTGAACAAAATTGAAATACCACAGTAAACCAATCCACATAATACTAACAGTTACATGTACGTATCTTAATAACCAGCTCCAAAATAAAACATCAAAATCAAATCCACCATTACCTATGTAAAGACCAATGAATAGTAATATTGCAATAGCCAATGATAAATGAATAGTTTTTGATAATGATTGTAATATCGAAGTCATCTATAAGATGATTTTATATTATTTTTCTATAAAGATTAAGCGGTTTTTTTAAATTTTGTATCTAATAAAGGCTTTAAAAATTTACCTGTATAGCTATCTTTCACTTTTGCAACTTCCTCGGGTTTACCTTCAGCAATAATATTTCCACCTTTAACACCGCCCTCGGGTCCCATATCTACAATATAATCGGCAGTTTTAATAACATCTAAATTATGCTCAATAACTACAACTGAATTACCTGTTGCAACAAATGTGTGTAAAATTTCCAAAAGTTTTTTTATATCATGTTGATGCAATCCAGTAGTTGGTTCATCTAATATATACATTGTTCTTCCTGTAGACCTTTTAGATAATTCTTTAGCAAGCTTTATACGCTGAGCCTCTCCACCAGAAAGAGTTGTAGCTTGCTGACCAATTTTTATGTAGCCAAGACCCACTTTCTTTAACGTTAGAAGTTTAGTTTTGATGTTTGAAATATTTTCAAAATACTCACATCCTTCATCAACAGTCATATTTAAAACATCTGCAATACTCTTATCTTTGAATTTAATCTCTAATGTTTCTCTATTGTATCTAGTACCTTTGCATTCATCGCATGTTATGTAAACATCAGGAAGAAAGTGCATTTCGTAAGTAATTACACCATCTCCTTCACATGCTTCACATCTTCCACCCTTTACATTGAAGGAAAATCTTCCAGGTTTATAGCCTCTACTTTTTGCTTCAGGTAAATTGGTAAACCAATCTCTTATAGGACCAAAAGCTCCTGTGTATGTAGCAGGATTTGATCTAGGAGTTCTACCAATAGGTGATTGATCTATATCTATAACTTTATCAATTAATTCTATTCCTTTAAATCCTCTAAATGGCTGAGGAATTTTTCTAGATTTATTATTATTTAAAGTGAGATTTAATGCATTGTATAAAGTTTGAAGTATCAAAGTAGATTTACCACTTCCAGATACACCAGTAACACAAGTGAAACTACCTAAAGGTATTTTTAAATTTACGTTATTTAAATTATTTCCAGATGCACCATTGATTTCTAAAAATCTACCATTTTTTGCAAGTCTTCTATTTTTTGGAATAGGTATGAAACTCTTATTTGATAAATATCTTCCAGTAATACTTTTGTCATTCTTTAAAATTTGCTCATATGTACCTTCAGCAACAATTTCTCCACCTTTATTTCCAGCTTCAGGTCCTAAATCTATTATATGATCTGCATTCTCCATTGTTTCTGTATCGTGCTCAACAACAATAACTGTATTACCTAAGTCTCTTAATCTTTTTAATGCATCTATAAGCTTAACATTATCTTTTTGATGTAAACCAATTGATGGTTCATCTAAAACGTATAGAACTCCAGTTAAACCTGATCCTATTTGTGAAGCTAGTCTAATTCTTTGTGCTTCACCACCAGATAACGTTCCAGACTCTCTAGATAAAGTTAAATAATCAAGACCAACATTTAAAAGAAAATCTAAACGTTCATTAATTTCTTTTAATATATGTTGAGCAATTTTAATTTGTCTTTTGTCTAATTTAACTTCTAAAGATCTAAACCATTCCTTAGCATCAAAAATTGATTTTTCTGTAACTTGGCTTATGTTTAATTCGTTTATTTTAACACACAGAGCTTCATCTTTTAATCGATAACCATTGCATCTTTCACATTTTGTATCAGATTGATATTGAGCAATTTCTTCTCTTTTCCAATCGCTATCTGTTTCTAAATATCTTCTCTCTAGATTATTGACAACACCTTCAAAGGTTTTTTTATGCGAATACTTCTCATAGCCATCGTCATAAGTAAATTTAATTTCTTCATCATCAGATCCATACAAAATTACATCCTTAATTTTTTTTGGCAGTTTTGACCATTTATCATCTAATGAAAAACCATAATGTTTAGATAATGATGCCAATGTTTGGGCGTAATACATTGATGTAGATTTTGCCCAAGGTTCGATTGCACCATCTGCGATAGATTTTTTTTCATTTGGAACAACTAAATTTGGATCAACATTTAATTTCATCCCAATACCTTCACATTCTTCACAAGCTCCATACGGACTGTTGAATGAGAAAAGTCTTGGTTCGATCTCTTCAATAGTAAAACCACTTTCAGGACAAGCAAATTTTGTTGAGAAAATTAATTTTTCAATTTTTCTGTATTTTTTTGGAAGTGTTTCATTTTCATATTCAACAAAAAGCAAACCATTTGCTAAATTAACAGCTGTTTCAACACTTTCGGCTAATCTGTTTCCTAATGATGAATTTATTACAATTCTATCAACTAAGATTGAAATATCGTGTTTAAGTTTTTTATTTAATTCTGGAACACTTTCAATATCATATAATTGGTCATCAACTTTGATTTTTCTAAATCCTCTTTTTTTGTATCCTAATATATCTTTTTTGTATTCACCCTTACGTCCTCGCACGACTGGAGCATATAAATATATTGTAGATTTTTTTGGTAATTCTTTAATCTTATCAACAATTTGACTAATAGTTTGTGAAGTAATTGGTTTACCAGTGAATGGAGAGTAGGGTATTCCTGCTCTTGCATAAAGTACTCTCATGTAATCGTATATTTCGGTTACAGTTGCAACTGTTGATCTTGGATTTTTAGAAGTATTTTTTTGTTCTATTGAAATTGCTGGACTCAAACCTTCGATTAAATCTACATTTGGTTTTTTCATTTTGTCTAAAAACTGTCTTGCGTATGCAGATAAACTTTCAACATATCGTCTTTGACCTTCTGCATAGACAGTATCGAATGCTAATGATGATTTTCCTGACCCAGATAGACCCGTTATTACAACAAATTTGTCTTTAGGAATCTCTAGTGAAATATTCTTTAAATTGTGCTCTTTTGCGCCCTTAATAAGTATCTTTTTAAGCATAATTTTAGTTGCTTTAGATTAATAAAATTAATATTCAAGCCTATTAATGTTATAAATAACATTTCAAATATATAAATATTATGGCAGGAAGCTTAAATAAAGTACTTTTAATCGGTCGATTAGGCGCAGATCCAGAAGTTAAACAAATGGTTAACGGTAAAAGTGTAGCAAGATTAAGCCTAGCTACTAGTCAATCATGGAAAGATAAAAATACTGGTGAAAAAAAGGAAAAAACAGAATGGCATAGAGTAGTTGTTTTCAATGAAGGACTAGTAAATGTAGTTCAACAATATTTAAAAAAAGGAGCACAAGTATACGTTGAAGGACAACTGACTACTAGAAAATGGAAAGATGAACAATCAGGTCAGGATAAATATTCTACTGAAATTTTAATTCAAGGATACAATTCATCATTAACAATGTTAGGTGGGGGAAATCAAAATTCAATTCCATCTCAAGATAACAAACAAAGTTTTGATGATAGTTCTATGGCTCAAAACGAGTTAGACGATGATATCCCTTTCTAAATAAATGCAAAAAAACGAAGTAACTAAAGATTTAAATATCAAACCAATTTCAATGTATGATGAAATGAGTTCATCATATTTATCTTACGCCATGAGCGTAATAATTAGTAGGGCATTACCCGACATAAGAGATGGACTTAAACCTGTTCACAGAAGAATTTTATATGCAATGCACAAAGGTGGTTTTGATTGGTCAAAACAATTTAGAAAGTCTGCAAGAATTGTTGGAGACGTAATTGGTAAATATCATCCGCATGGTGATCAAGCAGTGTATGATGCTTTAGTTAGAATGGTTCAAGATTTCTCAATGAGTCTCCCACTTATTGATGGTCAGGGTAATTTTGGTTCTATAGATGGAGATCCTCCTGCAGCGATGAGATATACAGAAACCAAACTTGCAAAAATTTCTCAGTTTTTAATTGACGATATAGAAAAAAATACCGTTTCATTCAAAAGTAATTACGATGAAACTGAGCAAGAGCCTACAGTATTGCCTGCTCAATATCCTAATCTATTAGTAAATGGAGCTGGAGGTATCGCTGTTGGTATGGCAACTAGTATTCCACCACATAATCTTGGTGAAATTATTGATGGAACTTTAGCGCTTATAAAAAATAAAGACATTAAAGTTAAAGAGTTAATGAAACATATACCTGGCCCTGATTTTCCAACGGGAGGAGTGATCATTGGTAAAGATATTATTCGAGAAGGATACAAAACAGGCAGAGGTTCTTTTAAGATTAGGGGTGAAATAAATGTTGAAAATCTTAAAAATGGTAAAGATAGATTGGTAATTACCTCAATACCTTATCAAGTAAATAAATCTAATTTAAACGAAAAAATTGCAGAATTAGTTAGAGACAAAAAAATTGAGGGTATAAGTGATATAAGGGATGAATCTAATAGAGAAGGTATAAGAGTTGCCATAGACTTAAGAAGAAGTGTTGAACCAGAGACAATCAAAAGACAACTTTATAAATACACATCAATTGAAACTTCATTTGGATTTAATTCATTAGCCATTGTTGATAACAAACCTAAAACATGTTCATTAAAAGATTTTCTAGAGAACTTTTTAAAATTTAGGGAAGATGTTGTTATTAAAAAAACAAAATATGATTTAAAAAAAGCAGAGGATCGTGTTCATGTATTACTTGGCTTATCTGTAAGTGTAGAAAATATTGACAAAGTAATAAAAATTATAAGATCTTCTAAAAATCCAGAAGAAGCAAAAAATACTCTTATAAAAACCAAATGGAAAATAACAAAATCTGCAAAATTAATTAAATTAGTTGATAGTAAAAATTATAAAGGATCATACAACTTATCTGAAACCCAGGTCACTTCAATACTAGAACTTAGATTACAAAAATTAACTGCCCTTGGAATAAATGAAATTGAAGAAGAGATAAAAAAATTATCTGAATTAATTACAAAGTATAAAAAAATAATAAATTCTAAAACTGAACTACTAAAAGTAATTAGTAATGAGTTATCTCAAATTAAAGAAAAATTTTCATCTCCGAGAAGAACACAGATTATAGATGCTGTATTAAACTATAATATTGAAGAAACTATTCAAAAAGAGTCTGTAATAATTACAATTACTTTACAAGGATATATTAAAAGAGGTGCATTAAGTAATGTTAAACAACAGAAAAGAGGTGGTAAAGGCAAAACTGGAATTAAGACAAGAGACGAAGATTCTGTAGTACAAACATTATCAGTAAATACACACACATCTGTTCTATTTTTCTCTACTGAAGGATTAGCGTATAAAGTTAAAGCTTGGAAAATTCCGGAAGGATCAGCTGCATCAAAAGGTAAATCTTTATTTAATATTCTTCCTTTAAAAAATCATCAATCAATCAGTTCAATTATGCCATTTCCAGATAGTGATGTTGATACAAAAGATATGCATATCATTTTTGCTACAAGTGAAGGAAAAATTAGAAAGAATAATCTTGAAGATTTTACCTCAATTAATGCTTCAGGTAAAATTGCAATGAAACTTGACGGTAATGATAAAATTATTGGTGTTAAAATTTGTAGAGATGATCAGGATATAATTTTAAGTACTAAATTAGGAAAATGCATAAGGTTTGAGTCTAAAAAACTTAGAGTTTTCAAAGGTAGATCTTCAAAAGGTATAAGAGGTATCAATTTAGCAGAAAATGATACTATTGTATCTTTGTCTATTATTGATCATGACTCAAATAAGAGAGCAAAAACTAAAGACCAAAAATCTGAAATTAAAGCTAAAGAAAAGTTCATTCTGTCTATCACAGAGAATGGTTATGGTAAGAGAACATCTCATTATGATTATAGAGTTACAAATAGAGGAGGAAAGGGAATTATTGGTATTGTAAATTCACAAAGAAACGGAAATGTTTCTTCATCCTTTCCAGTTTTTGAAGGAGATCAGATATTAATTTCAACAAATAAAGGTAGAGTAATAAGAACAGCTGTTAAAGAAATAAGAATAGCTGGTCGTAATACGCAAGGTGTTAGAATAATTAAACTGACTGGTGATGAAAAAGTAGTTTCTGCTATTAAATTAGATGATAATCTCATCTAATGAAAAATATAGCTATCTATCCAGGAACCTTTGATCCAATTACCTTTGGTCATATAGATGTCATTAAAAAATCACTTAAGATAGTAGATAAAGTAATTGTAGGTATTTCAGATGGAAATCAGAAAAACTTCCTATTTTCATTAGATGAAAGAATAGAAATTGTTAAAAGAGCTCTTTATAAAGATTTGAAATTTAAAAAAAATAAGGTTGATGTTATAAAATTTAATACTTTGACAACAGACCTTTGTAAAAAATATAAATCAAATATAATCTTAAGAGGTTTAAGAGCAGTTTCTGATTTTGAGTATGAATTCCAATTAGCTGGAATGAATAGAAAACTTAATAATCAAGTTGAGACAATTTTTTTAATGTCAGATGTTGAAAATCAAATAATATCATCCAGATTTGTTAAAGAAATCGCTCAACACAATGGTGATTTAAAAAAATTTACAACTAAAAGTACAATTAAATCATTGAAAGAGATTTATGAATAAATTTTTAAATATTTTAATTATTTTTTTTATTTTTTTATCAACAAATTTAATAGCAAAGGAGAATATAATGATTTTAAAATTAAAAGATGGTGATGTAAAAATTGAAATGTATCCAGATGTTGCCCCAAATCATGTTAAAAGAATTCAAGAGTTAGCAAATTCAGGACAATACGATAATGTTGTTTTTCACAGAGTAATTGATGGTTTTATGGCACAAACAGGTGATGTAAAATTTGGAAATTCATCTTCAAAAGATTTTGATTTAAGAAGAGCGGGTATTGGTGGATCTGATTTGCCAGATTTAAATCAAGAATTTAATGACCTTCCTCATGATAGGGGAACCGTTTCTATGGCAAGATCATCAGATCCTAATAGTGCCAATAGTCAATTTTTCATTTGTTTTAAACCAGCACCTTTCCTGGATAGACAATATACTGTTTTTGGAAAAGTAATAGAAGGAATGGAATTCGTTGATATGATTACAAAAGGTGATGGCGATAATGGAGCAGTTTCAAATCCAGATAAAATTATTAGTTTTAAATCTCAATAATTAATAATGAATGTCATTAAAAGATTTCAATTTTAATGTTCATCACACTCAAAATTATGCAAGAGTAGGAGTTATAGAGACTCATAGAGGAAATATTAATACTCCTGCGTTTATGCCAGTTGGCACTCAAGCAACTGTTAAAGGTGTTTTTTTAGAAGATATAAAAAAAACAGGTAGTGAGATCATCTTATCAAATACATATCATCTAATGATAAGACCTGGTGTTGACAGAATCGAAAGTGTTGGAGGACTTCATGAATTCATGAATTGTGATCTTCCGATTCTAACCGACTCTGGTGGCTTTCAAGTAATGTCTCTGTCGAAATTAAATAAAATTGATAGAGATAAGGGTGCAATTTTTCAATCACATATTGATGGTAAAACTTTTGTTTTAAGCCCTGAAGAAAGTATAAGAATTCAAAAAGGTTTGAACTCAGACATAGTGATGGTTATGGATGAATGCCCTAAAAATACTAAAGACTATGATAAAATTAAAAAATCAATGGAATTATCATCCGAGTGGGCAAAAAGATCAAAAGATGCATTTGGAATAAATGATCACAAAGGTTTATTTGGAATAGTGCAAGGTGGATTATTTAACGATCTAAGAATCAAATCTTTAAACAATCTTATCGATATTGGATTTAATGGGTATGCTCTTGGAGGATTGGCAGTTGGGGAAACACAAGATGAAATGTTTGACGTTCTTGATGGAATAAAAGATCATATGCCTAAAGATAAACCAAGATATTTAATGGGTGTTGGTACTCCATCTGATATACTAGGAGCAGTTAAGAGGGGTGTTGATATGTTTGACTGTGTAATGCCAACGAGATCAGGGAGGACTGGTTTAGCTTTTACTTGGGAAGGACAAATTCAAATCAGAAATTCAAAATATAAAAATGATAATGCTCCTCTGGACAAAAATGTCACAAATTTCAATTTAAATAAATATTCTAAGAATTATTTAAATCATTTATTTAATACCAACGAAATGTTGGCCTCAATGATTCTGACCCTTAATAACATCAACTTTTATCAAGATTTAATGAGAAACATCAGAGACAATATAAAACAAGGCACTTTTGATGAATTTCACGATAAGTACATCAATAAATTGTAAATTTTTAACATTGATTAATAAAAAAAAATCAATATAAAAAACGCTTTTTGGGCCGTTAGCTCAGTTGGTAGAGCAATTCCCTTTTAAGGAATGGGTCGATGGTTCGAGTCCATCACGGCTCACCACTTATGCAATAGGTGGATATTTAATTATAATTTCGTTTATCCAATTTGTAATATTATTAATCCTATTTGTTGAAGATGGGTGAGTAGACATAAATTCTGGTGGTTCTTTCCCTTTTTTAGCTTCTTTCATTCTTTCCCAAACTTTGATTGTTTCCCTAATGTCATAACCAGATAGTGATGCAAATATTAAACCAAGATAATCAGCTTCGCTTTCTTGTTTTCTATTGAAAGGATTCATAATTCCTATCTGTGATAATAAACCTACTGCATTCATTCCAGTTGTTCTATTAATATTTGAAACAGCTCCTTTAGTTGCTATATCTAAAATTGCCGTACCGGTATTTAATAAAACACCTCTACTTGCTCTTTCTACTGAATGTTTTGCAACGGCATGCGCTATTTCATGACCCATTACAGCTGCCAATCCATCTTCATTTTTAGTTATATCTAATAGACCTGTATAAACAGCTATTTTACCTCCAGGCATACACCAAGCATTTTTAACTTTTTTTTTATCAATAAGTATATATTCCCAATCAAAATTTATAGTTGGGTCAGGTATATTATTGCGGTCAAAGTATTCTGATATTGAGTATTCAATTTTGGATCCAATCTCTTTTATTTGATTTAATGTTTTAGTATCATCACTTAAAGTTTCTTTCTCTTTTACCTTTTCATATAATTGAGCAGCTTTCGCATTGAGGTTAGATTCGGGAATTAATTTTAGTTGTTTTCGATCTGTTATCGGTGCACTACCACATGCAGATAGGCCAAAAGATAAGCAACTACAACCAAATAAATGTATGAAATTTCTTCTATTCACTTTTTTTACTTAATATATTACACCTTTTTTATAATAATTTATATGATACTTAATAACAAAATTTTAATAGTACTATTTGTACTGGCAGTCGTATTTGTTTTATATGCAAGTTACAGTTAATCTATGGCAAAATTAAAGAGAAGAGGCATTTCAATCCTTGGAAGACTTAGAAACTATTTTATAGCAGGAATAGTTGTTCTTGTTCCAATAGGTATCACATTATATTTAACTAGATTTTTTATATCTATATCTTCAAAATTAATACCAAACGAATTAAATCCAAATAGTTACTTGCCTTTTGCAATACCAGGTTTGGAAATATTATTAGCTATAATTTTTATTACAATAATTGGAAGTTTATCTCTTTCATTTATTGGAAAAAAAATACTTAAAATATTTAATGATATATTAAAAAGAATACCAATTCTTAGAACAATTTATTCAGCAATTGGCCAAATGACTGAAACATTAGCACCAAAAAAAGGATCAAAGAAAAGTGTAGTCTTAGTTGAGTATCCGAGAAAAGGTAGTTGGGCAGTAGGGTTTGCGACCAGAGAAAACGATGGTGAAATATCAAAAAAAACAAATACTAATCTTATTAATGTATTTGTTCCAACAACACCAAATCCTACAAGTGGATTTTTATTAATGTTTCCCAAAGATGAAGTTATTTATTTAGATATGACTTTTGAAGAAGCTTCTAAATTTATTGTTTCAGCCGGTACTTCAGATCCAAAAAAAATTTAAGAAATTTCGTTAATTATTGAGGCTCGATCGTATAATTTTAATAATTTATTATATTTACTGAAATTATCACCTTTCATCTCTAATTTTTTTACTTCTGCCTCAGCAAGTAAGAATAAATCTTCATTTAATATGGGATCAGCTAATCTAAAATTTTTAATTCCACTTTGCTTAAATCCTAACAAATCTCCATATCCACGTAATTTCATATCTTCCTCAGAAATTACAAAACCGTCATCTGAACTTTTTAGAATGTTAATTCTTTTTTTTGCATTTTCACTTAGTGAGGATTTAAACATCAATATACAGTAAGATTGTTTACTACCACGTCCGACACGACCTCGTAACTGATGTAATTGGGATAAACCATACTTATCAGCATTTTCAATAATAATTACGTTAGCATTAGGAAAATCAATTCCAACCTCAATAACAGTGGTTGAAACCAATATATCCAACTTTCTATCTAAGAAATTATTTAAAATTTTGTTCCTTTCATCCTTATCAAGTGAACCATGAATTAATCCAATTCTATTCTTAAAATATTTTTCTAAATACTTAAATTTATTTACAACAGATTGTTGTTCAACTTTTTTCGACTCTTCTATCAAAGGACAAACCCAGAAAATTTGATTTTTATTAGAAATTTCTTTTTTAACAAATCTAATTATTTCAGATATTTTATCTTCTAACTTACTATATGTTACTATTTTTTTTCTATTTTTTGGTTTTTCTTTAATTAAGGTTAAATCCATATCACCATAAACCGTCATCATCATTGTTCTTGGTATTGGAGTTGCAGACATGACTAGAACATCGCAGTTATTTCCACCTTTTTCTGATAAATCTTTACGCTGACGAACACCAAACTTATGTTGTTCATCAATTATTATTAAACCGAGTTTATTATATTCAACTTTTTTTTGGAATAACGCATGTGTTCCTATCAAAAAGTCTATTTTACCAAGTTTAAGATTTTCTAAAATTTTCTTTCTATCAGCATATTTTGACTTACCCGTTAACATTTCAATTTTTACATTTTTGGGTAGATATTTTTTAGCAAAAGAAAAATGTTGTTTTGCTAGAATTTCAGTAGGCACCATAAAGGTTGTTTGATATCCAGCATTTATACAATTTACGGCTGCTATCATTGATACAATTGTTTTACCAGATCCAACATCTCCTTGTAAAAGTCTAAACATTCTATTTTTTGATTTAAGATCTTCGTTTATTATTTTTATTGCTGCTTCTTGATCATTTGTTAATTTAAAATTTAAATCTTGTATCAATTTTTCCTTACAATCTTTAAAAATTTTTTGTGATTTCTTTATTTTTTTTATTTTAGTTCTTATTTTTGAGGATAATAAAAAATGAGCAAACAATTCATCAAAAACTAACCGTTTATAATATTTAGATTTTAAAATTTCTTTAGTATCAAGACTGTGAATATTTAAGATTGCTTCTTTCCACTTAATATTATTAAATTTTTTCTTTATATCGTCATTTAGCCACTCATCTAAATCTGGTAATTTCTTTAAAACTTCATTAATTATAATATTGTATTTATTGATAGTAAGACCATCTGTAAGACTATATTTATTTTGAGTCTCCAAGATATTTTCATTACTTTCTTTAACCTGAGTAGGATTAGTGATTTGATATTTATTTCTAAAAAAATTAATTTTTCCACTTATTATTATTTCAGTATTTAATGGTAAGATTTTTTTTATATATCCTTCATATGAATTAAAAAAAACGCAATCTATTTTTATATCTTTACTTTGACACACAACTCTATTGGGCAATCTTCTTATTCTAGGAAAATTATATTTTAGGGGTGTTAATTTAATCGTTTGTAACTTACCTATTTGTATATCACTAACATTTGTTACTTTTGAATTTTCAATTTTACTTGTGGGTAAATGCCACAATAAATCAAAAATTGTATTTATATTTTTTCTTTTAAATAATTGGCTTGTTTTTTTCCCTATACCTTTAATATTCTGAATATTTGACAATAAATATTCGTGATCATTCATGATTTATATATATAAAGATTTAATTGATGGATTCAAATAAACAAAATTTAATTAACAAAATTTTATACAGAGCTCAATATCGTGGAACTAAAGAAATGGATATCTTTGTTTCTAAATTTGTTAATTCAATTATTGACAATCTCGATCATAAAGAATTAGTTTCTTTAGATAAGTTAATTAATTTTGATGACGAAACTTTAGTCAATTTAAGTTTGGGTAAAAATTCAAAAGATTTTGATGACACAGTTATTTTAAAAAAACTTATAGAATTTAAAAATAAATATTAGTGGCGGAGAGACTGGGATTCGAACCCAGGAAAGAGTTGCCCCTTTGCCGGTTTTCAAGACCGGTGCTTTCAACCGCTCAGCCATCTCTCCGTGAGCAAGGTTTTATAAGTATAATATTAAAATTCAACTAAAAAACTGACAATAAAACTTTTTAAAATTTACCAAGAGTACTATTTTTGTTCATGTTATGCTTTATAATCTATAATTATGAAATTTTCAGATATTGATCAGTTAAGTAAAAGTGATTTTGAAATCTTTGTTGCACAACTACTAACTAAATCTGGCTGGGAAAATGTTGAAATAACAAAAGTAGGATCTGAATACAGACATGGTGATGGTGGTGTTGATATTTTTTGCACAAAACAAAAAAAAAGGTTTGCAATTGAATGTAAACATAGAAAAATTTCAAATAAATGTGGAGTAGATGATTTAAATCAACTTACCACAGGAGCTAAATTAGCTAATGTAAAAAATCAAATTCTAGTTACAAATACATATTTTACATCAGAAGTAGAATATAGAGCTTTTAAATTGGGTGTAGATTTAATTGATAGAAATAAACTTAAAGATTTATTTGAATTAAATGTTAGTGAAATTGGAAAAACTATTATTCCTCATCCATATCAGCAAGATATTATAAATAAAAGTGTAAAAGAATACACTGTAAATAAAAAAAAAAGATTATTAATTGAGTTAGCTACCGGTTTAGGCAAAACATATACTGTTGGATTTATTACAAAAGAATTATTTAAAAAAGGAAATTTCCGTGTTCTCTTTTTAGCTCATCAGATAGAAATATTAACACAATCAGTAATTTCATTTAAAAATATATTTGGAATTGGAAATTATTCTTTTTCCGGTGCAGTAGCTGGATACATACCAGATGAAAAAACTGATTTTGTTTTTGGTGTATTTGATACATTTTATTCTAAATTAAAAGAATTTTCGAAAAACGAATTCGATATAATTATTGTAGATGAAGCACATCATGTGCCTGCCAATACCTATTCAGCAGTTGTAAAATATTTTGATCCAAAATTATTAATCGGTTTAACAGCCACGCCATTTAGAACGGATAATCAAGATGTATTGAATTTTTTTGGTGGTAGAGAAGGTCATTTAGGTAAATATGATCTTTATTGGGCTCTTAAACACAGATGGTTAGCATTCCCAAGATATCAAGTACATGGACATGATATTAATCAAAAAAAGATTGATGCTATAGATAAAGGTTTTACAGTTGATGACATAGATAGAAGCTTGTTCATTAAAGAAAAAGATGAAAAAATGATTGAGGCTTTAGAAATAAAATCTCAAGAGATAGAAAAATGTAAGGCAATAGTTTTTTGTAGGAGCATAAGACACATTAAACATTTAATTAAATATTTTAAACCTGGAACAGCTACATTTGTATACTCTAAAGGCATGGATGGTGATCAAAGAAGAAATAATATTAGGGAATTTAGAGAAGGAAGCTATAAATTTATATTAACATGTAATTTATTTAATGAGGGAATAGATATTCCAGAAACAAATCTTTTAGCGTTTTTAAGAACAACTAATTCAAAACTTATATGGTTACAGCAACTTGGCAGAGGATTAAGAAGAACATCCTCAAAAGAATTTGTTGATGTTTTTGATTTTGTTGGATCTGTTGCTAGAATTCAAGAGATACAATCTTTTCAAAATGCATATGAGAATCAAAAAATTGATAAAGTAAATTTAAACCCATTTGGAGAAAAAATGGACAATGAAAATAAAATAAATTTAGATCACTATGATACTTCTATTAAAGTAAATTGGAGTTTTAAAGGTGCTGCAAAAGTATTAAAATTGTTAAAAGAACAAAAATATGATCTTTTAGTTATAGAGGATGCTCTTAGTAAATTAAGAACTTATTTTGAAAAATATGAAACTATACCAATAATTGAAGATTTAGAAAAAAATCTAGATAACATTACTCATGATCAAATAAATACTTTATTTAAATCATACTATAGTTATTGTAATTCAGCATTACCTTTCAATAAAGATAACACTGAAAAATATTTTAAAAATAAATTTTTAAATTATTGCAAAGATTTTTATCTTGAAAATGGAATTATTCCATCATTTCCAACAATTAATGAGAATCTTATCAATAAAAACTTACCTTTAATAGATGATAATTTCATAAAATTTAACTTTGGTATAGGAGTTAGAGGCAAAGAATTTGATAAATTAAAAATTAAATTAAAAAATGAATTCAATAGAAAATAATAACTTTATTTTGTACTTAAAAAATGAGAATGAATTAAAAGCTTTAAGAAGAATTCAAAAAAGTATTGGTAGAAATGTTAAAATTAAAGATTTAAGACAAATCGATTTATTAACTGAAATAAATTCAGCAAGATCTATTGGGAAAAAATCTTTAGATTTATTAATAAAATATATAGATCTTGATACAAATATTGTAAATGACAATTTAAATAGAATAAAGCAAAATTCCACTCCAAGATATTCCAAACAATATTATTTTTATCGACTCTTAACTAAATTGAATCTTAAGGAGAGTCGCAACAATTTAGAAACATTAATTAAATCTAAAAAAGAATTTAATATTTCTGAACTCACAAGAAAAGAGATTGAATTTAATATAATTAAAAACATAGACAATTTGCTAGTTAATTTAAATGATAGAGAAAGAATTATTTTTTCATCTTATTATGGCTATAAAACCAAAGTATGTACTCTAGAAGAAACTGCAACTGAATTAGCTAAGCTTGAAAAAAAAGGAAGAATTACAAGAGAAAGAGTTAGGCAATTAGTCTTACGCGTGAAAGGAAAAATTTTAGAGAATAATATCTTTAATTTAAAAGACTTAATTAAATATCTTGAAAAAATTCAAAACCAAGGATTTCATGTTTTGTTTCCTGAACTTGACAAACTTTTTACAGACACAGTTAAAACAAAAAAATTAGATATCAGTGGTGATAGATTGAATCAATTTTTAGCTGATTTTACTGGTAAAGATTATGATTATTATAAAACACCAGAAGTAATATTAAAAAATAATTTTGATAAAGATCAACTTAATGAAATTTTTTTAGAACAACCTTATGGTATTAATGAGGATTTATTCCATTCAGAGGTAAAAACTTTATTTGGTTTTGATGATTTGGGTGTAAATAGTGCAATCAAATATATGGATGATAATAATTTAATAATTCATAAGAATAATAAAATTTATCCATTAACATTAACAGGTATTGAGGAAGTGGCACATATTTGTTTAAAATTTCCTAAGGGTATTTTTTGGAGAGATATTTATGAGATTTTGAATAATTCGCCAAGTAAGAATTCTTTTCCACTTGATAGATTAGTAGCTGATCATAAAGTAGGTGATAATATTTATTTATGGCTTTGTGCAAAAGGAACGCATAAACATATTAATTATTTAAAATATAAAGAAAATAAAAATGAGATAATAAAATCCGTATACGATATTTTATTAAAAAAAAATACTAAAGCGTTAAGACTAACAGAAGTTTATAATTATATTAAATCAAATAAATTATTAAAAAATTTCAATTTAGATTATCATGAATTAAGAGCTTTTATAAAAATTTATGGAAAAGAAAAAGGAATTTTTTGGAAAGGTAGATCAAGTGTTGATACAATAAGTTTAAATAAGAACTTTAATTATTTAAAAAATAAAGACAATATACTTGATATTATAAATAAATCCTCAACAGCTATTCATGAAAAACAAATAATAAAATTAATGGATAGAGGAACTGATATAAGAAGTCTTATTTCTTTACATGGAGAGGAATTATTGAGAGAAAAAAAGGTTATGCGGGTAGGTCCTAAATTATGGTATAACTATGATAAATCGCTGAAACTTTGTGATATAAATCTACTTAAAGAAGAAACAAATAAGCTGTTTATTAAATACAATACTATTAGTCTTCATTATATAACTAACTATCTTAATAAAAAACTGAAACTTGCCTTATCTTATTATTATTATGACTCTATATTTGAGACAATGGACAAAGATTTAAAATTATTTTTTTATAATTCTTATATAAGTATTAATAATGAAAAGTTCACATCAGAAAAAATATACAAAAACTACTTTCAAGATAATTTAAATTTAGATGAAAACGTAAAATATCTTGCATCTGCTCATAAAATTGCCATTTCACCCCAGCAATTTATAAATGCTAAATATAATTATGTTTGAGCTTTATAAAACACAATCATTATAATAAAATCTGAATATTAGTTGAAAATATTAATTAGTTTTTGTTTTAACTTATATAAAATATAAAAATTCTATATTTCATAAATAAAATAGTTTAATTGATCAATATAATGTTAAACAAAAATCAATTTAATAAAGGTATAATTTTAACGGCATTTGGTTCTTTCTGGTGGGGTTTTATTGGAGTTATATATTTTAAATATATTGCTTTTGCTGGCCACATTGAAGTTGTCCTACATCGAAGTGCATGGACAACTGTTATGTTAATTTTAACAACAATCATTTTATCAAAGTGGAAAAAATTTAGCTCAGTTTTTAAGGATAAAAAAAAAATTATGATGCTGTTTTTATCTGGATTATTAATTTTTACGAATTGGGCTGTTTGGATTTATGCAATAGGGAATGATCAAGTTATAGATGCTAGTTTTGGATATTTTATAATGCCTATAATAAGTGTTTTTTTAGGTTATTTTTTTTTAAAAGAGAAATTAAGTTTCAAAACTAAAATTTCACTTTTAATCGTAACTATATCAATTTTTTATTTGGTTATATCAAGTTTCCAATCAATACCATGGGTTGGATTAATTGTAGCTTTAAGTTGGAGTTTTTATAATTTAGTAAGAAAAAAAATTGATGTAGACACAGATATTGGTTTATTGGTTGAAAGTTTATTTATTTTTCCAGCGGTAATATTTGCTTTTTATTTAATTGTACAAAATGATTTAAATGATTTTGATATATCGAATGTAAAACTAATGTTAATATTCATGCTGGCAGGCCCTATGACCGTGATTCCTTTATATTTATATGTTAGAGGTGTTGAATTATGTGGTTTAGGTCCAACTGGCATGGTTTTTTATATAACTCCAACTTTGCAATTCTTGTTGGGTTATTTCTTATATAATGAGGAATTAGATATACACAAATTAATCAGCTTTATTTTGATATGGATTGCTGTATCGATATACCTAAAAGATTTGTATGAAAAAAATTAAATTATTTATCGTATCAATATTAATTATATTAAATTCTGCAACTCTAATTGCTGATGATTTCAATGATTGGAAAGTTAAATTTAAAAAAAGAGCAATTAAAGAAGGTGTTAGTAAGGCCACAGTCGATAAATTAATAGACAGATCAAAATTTTTATCTGATGTAATTAAATATGATAGATATCAACCAGAATTTTATGAAGACACAATGACTTATATTTCTAAAAGAACCTCATCAAAAAAAGTAAAATTAGGAAAAATCATATTAAATAAAGAAAATAATATTATTAATAAAGTATCTTCCGAATACAAAGTAGATAAAAATTTACTATTAGCACTAATGGGTATTGAAACTAACTTTGGAAACTATCTAGGTAAAATGGATATCGTTTCTTCACTTGCAACATTAAGCTACGATCAAAGAAGAAGTGAATTTTTTACTAAAGAATTAATAACTCTTTTAAAATTAGTAGATGCAAAAATTATAGATCCGAGTACATTATTTGGATCTTGGGCAGGTGCATTTGGTAATTTTCAATTTATGCCATCCACAATTAAAAATCATGCAATTGACTATAATAAAGATGGATCAATTGATCTAAAAAATATTGAGGATTCTTTTGCATCTGCAGCTAATTATTTAAGCAATCTTGGATGGAATGATAATACTCCGTGTTTTTATAGAATTAATCTAAATGAAAACATTCCTGATAAATATTTAAATACATCAGCAAAAAAAATTAAACATGAGAGAAAAGTAAAATATTTAAAAAATTTTATAGTAAATTCGTCTTTTTTGGATAAATATGACAATTTGACAGCAGCAATAGTTACTCCTGATGCTGAAATAGTTGAAAATGCAAACAAACTTAAACCAGCATATATTATTTTTAATAATTATAAGCTAATCTTAAAGTGGAACAGGTCATTAAGATTTAGTTTAGCGGTATGCACATTAAAAAATAGTTTTGAGAATGAAACTTAAGATATTAATTTTTTTAGCAGTAATTTTAACATCATGTGAAACTACTAATAAAAAAGTAATCACGAATAAAGATTTCAAAAATTATTCAAATGATGGATTTACTCTCATATATAATAATGATATTTTCAAAAAAAGAATAGTTTCAAAAAAAATAGATCAAAGATCATTAATTATTTTCAATAATAAACTTAAAAAAGATACAGATATAAAAATAACAAATTTGTTAAATGAAAAGTATTTGATTGCTAAAGTAGGAAAAAATTCGAAATATCCAATTTTTTATAATTCAGTAATTTCTGAAAGGATTGCGATTGAACTTGAAATTGATCCTGATCAGCCCTATGTACGTGTAGAAACAATAAATTCTAGTAATACTTTTGTTGCAAATAAAGCTAAAACATTTGATGAGGAAAAAAAAGTAGCTAATAAAGCTCCAGTAGACAGCATTTCAATCCAAAATATATCAATTGAAAAAGATAATAATTCAAAAGTTGAAAAGGTGAAAAATACAAAATTTGAATTTATAATTAAATTTGCTGATTTATTTTTTGAAGAATCTGCAATTACATTGAAAAAAAGACTTGAGGATGAATACAATTTAAAAGATATAAATATCAAAAAAATGTCTAAAAATTTATATAGGGTTTATAAGGGTCCTTTTTATAATTTAGGATCAATTAAAAGTGTATATAATGAGATAGCTAATATAAATTTTGAAAATATTGAATTAATAAAATTATGAAAATAAAAGTACTGTTAAGTTTTGTCCTATCATTTTTATTTATAACTAATATTTCTTATGCAAAATTTAACATAAATGCACGAACTGCAATTTTACAAGACTATTTATCTGGTGAAATTTTATATGAAAAAAATCCTGACGAGAGAATATTTCCTGCCTCTATGACAAAAATAATGACCTCAATCGTTGCTTTTGATTTGTTGAAAAGCGGCGAAATCACTTTAGATGAAAAATTTATTGTATCTGAAAATGCTTGGAGACTATCCTCATCTGGTTATTCATCAATGTTTATAATGGTTGGAGATGAAGTTTCGGTAGAAGATTTATTATTAGGTATAATTGTTGCTTCAGGTAATGATGCTTGTGTAGCTTTGGCTGAAGGTATTGCAGGAACTGAGGATGAGTTTGCTTTACTAATGACTGAGAAAGCTCAAGAAATTGGAATGGTAAATACCAATTTTTCAAATTCGTCAGGGATTAATGATGATAACAATTATTCAACCGTTAGAGATATTTTAATTATGTCTAATTATTTAATCAAAGAACATCCTAAATATTATGAGTATTTTAAAATTAAAGAATTTACTTGGAGTAGGACGGGTGGGGATCCAATTACACAAGGAAATAGAAATCCATTATTATATAAAAATATGGGTGTAGATGGAATTAAAACAGGCTACCTTGGTTCAGAAAAATATTCACTTGCATCTTCTATATTAAGAAAAGAAAGAAGATTAATTGCTGTTGCAAGTGGTTTTCAAACTAAAAATTCTAGATCAAAGCAATCACAAAAATTGTTAACATGGGGAATTACAAATTTCGATACAATAAAAATAAGTAATGATAACGAATTTCTTTATGAACTAGATGTTTGGCAAGGAAATAAGAAAAAAGTAAAAGTTAATACTAAAGACATAATTTATAAGACCATTCCAAAAGCTAAAAAAAAATATATGAAAGTGAAGATTGTTTATGACGGTCCTATACAAGCACCTATTAAAAAGGGAGAAAAATTAGCAGAAATAAAAGTATTATATAAAGATGAAGTTATATCTAATCATGACTTATTTTCTACAGAAAATATAAAACAACAAAATGCAATATCGAGATTGATAACTTCTATCAATTTTTTGATATGGGGCGATGTCTAAATATCCTATTATTATATTTGAAGGCATTGAGGCCTCGGGAAAAACTACAAATTTTAAAATTGCTGCAAATTATTTAAAAAAGCAAAGAAAAAGTTTTATAAAATTAAGAGAGCCTGGTGGTTCAATTTTTTCAGAAAAAATAAGAAAATTGATTTTAAATAAGAAACTAAATTTGAATAATAAAACCGATCTATTACTATTTTATGCTGGAAGATCAGAAAATTTTGAGAAAATTATAAAAAAAAATTATAAAAAAAAAATAATATTAATTGATCGTTTTACAGATTCTACTATTGCGTATCAACATTATGGAATGAAAATTGATTTAAAGGTAATCAGAATGCTGAATAAGTTTATAATTGGAAATTTTAATCCTGATATAGTTTTTTTAAGTACTGTAAATTCAAAAAATTTACAAAAAAGGCTTAGAAATAGATCTAATTTAAATAGATATGATAAATTTAAACTTAAATTTTATAATAAAGTCCAGAACGGGTATGAAAAAATATCAATCAATAAGAGCAAATATATTAAAATTAATTCAAACACTAATACAATTAACGAAGTAAAAAAAATCATAATAAATAAACTTGAGAAATTAATTTAAATGTCTGAATATAAATTAATAGGACATGAAACATATTTAGAAAAATTTGTAACACTTTACGAAAATAATGAACTTCCAAATAAAATTTTATTATCTGGTAAAAAAGGTATTGGAAAATCATTACTTACAGAAAAATTTTTATATAAAATTTTTAATTGTAATAACGATAATGAACTAATAAAAAACAAATCCCATCCCAATGTTTTAAATATAAAGAAAAATAATGATAAAAAAAATATAGAAATTGGGCAAATTAGAGAAATCATAAAGTTTACAAATCAATCCTCCTTTAATAATAAATCAAGATTTATAATCCTCGACGATGTTGAATTTTTAAATATTAATTCATCAAATGCTTTATTAAAAAATTTAGAAGAACCAAATGAAAATGTTTTTTTTATTTTAATTTTTAATTCAGAGAAGTTTTTAATAGATACAATAAAATCCCGATGTATTGAATTTAAATTAAGTTTATCTAATGAGAATACTAGATTGATTGTCAATAATTACTTTAATGAAAATATTTATGAACAAATAAATTCGAATTTGATAAATTATTACTCAACACCTTTTTTTTTAATATCCTTAATAAGCTATATGAATGAATTTGAATTATCAGTATCCGATACCACAGTTGATGATTTATTAGTTAATTTAATTAATAATAAGCACTATATTAAACAAGAGTTTATAAGAGATAATTTAAATATGATTATTGAATTATTTTTTTATAAACATATAAACACAACAAAAAAATTGTCATATAAAGTTAAAGAATATTATTATTCAAAATTATCTAATGTAAAAAAATTTAATCTTGATTATGAAACTTTTTTTTTAGAATTTAAGGATAAATTATTAAGTGAATAAAAATTATTATATAACAACACCAATTTACTATCCTTCTGCTAAACCTCATATGGGACATGCATATTCAAGTATAATTGCTGATTTTTTTGCACGTTTCAAAAAAATTGATGGTTTTAATGTCTATTTTTTAACAGGCACAGATGAGCATGGTTTAAAAATACAAAGATCTGCTGAAAAGTTAAATAAGGATCCAAAATCTTTTTGTGATGAAATAAGTAAAACATTTGAGGATTTAACTAAAACATTAAACCTATCTAATACAGATTTTATTAGAACTACAGAAGATAGACATAAAGTATCTGTACAAAATTTATGGAATATACTTGAAAAAAATAAGCAAATTTTTTTGTCTAAATATTCTGGTTGGTATTCTGTATCAGATGAGGCTTTTTATAATGAAGATGAGGTTGAAGAAAAAGATGGTTTAAAAGTTGCTAAATCATCCGGTTCAGCTGTTGAGTGGGTTGAAGAAGAATCTTTTTTTTTTAAACTTTCAGAATGGGAAAAACCGTTATTAGAATTTTATGAAAAAAATAAAAATTTTATTTTACCTGAAAGTAGAAGAAATGAAGTAATAAGTTTTGTCAAAAGTGGATTAAAAGACTTATCTGTTAGTAGAAAAACATTTTCTTGGGGTGTAAAAGTACCAAGTGATGAAAATCATGTCGTTTATGTATGGTTAGATGCATTAACAAATTATTTAAGTTCTTTAAAATATCCAGATGAAAATAATGAATTATATAAAAGTTTTTGGCCAGCAGATTTACATATTATTGGTAAAGACATATTAAGATTTCACGCTATTTATTGGCCAGCATTCTTATTAGCTGCAAAAATAGAACCGCCTAAGAGGGTATACGGACATGGATGGATACTCTCTGGTGATGAAAAAATGTCAAAATCAAAAGGAAATATTTTAGATCCGTTAGAAATTATAAATGTCTATGGTCTAGATCCATTAAGATATTATTTACTTAAAGAAGTTTCTTTTGGTAATGATGGTAATATTTCTGAGGAAAAATTAGAAAATTGTATTAATAGCGATTTAGCAAATAATTTTGGAAATCTCTGTCAAAGAGTACTTTCTTTTGCTGAAAAAAATTGTTCATCTTTAATACCTGATCATAAATTTACTGATGAGGATTTAGAAATTTTAAAACCATTAAATAATCTAGATAAAATAAGATCATTTATAGATAATCAAGATATAAACCAATATATGAGTTTTATTGTTGATAGATTGTTTTCAGCAAATAAATATTTTAATGATCAGGAACCATGGAAGAAGAGAGACGATAGATTAAGGTTAAATACGATTGTTTATACTGCATTAGAATTAATTAGAAAAATTACTATCTTGCTTTATCCAGTAATGCCAGAAACATCAGTAAAAGTTCTATATGTTTTTAATGAAACAGAAAATTCTATTGATTTTAAGTCAATTGATAATAATGAAATTTTAAAAAAAGATTTAAAAATAAATAAATTAGATATTTTGTTTAAAAAAATTGAAAAATGATAGACTCACATTGTCATCTTGATCACGAACCCCTTTATTCAAATATTAGTGATGTTATCAAACGTTCTAAGGAAAATGGATTAAAGAAAATTCTAACTATTTCAACCAATTCAAAAAGTTTTGAAAATATTAAAAAAATAATAAATCTTGATGAAATAATTTATGGAAGTGTAGGAATTCATCCTCATGAGTCCAGCATTGATAAGATGGATAAAAAATTCATTGTTGAAAATGCTAATAAATTTAAAAAAATAATTGGAGTAGGAGAGACAGGATTAGATTTTTATTATGAAAATAGTCATAAAGATGATCAAATTAAAAGTTTTGAGACACATATAGAGGCCTCCATTGAACTAAATTATCCTTTAATAGTTCATTCTAGAAGTGCCGAAACAGAAACTTTTGATATTTTAAATAAATATAAAAATAGTGATATTAAAATACTTATGCATTGTTTTACAGGTTCAAAAGAGTTTGCAAAAAAAATGATGACATTAAATGCGTATTTTTCTGCTAGTGGAATAATAACTTTCAAAAAAAGTACTGATCTACAAGAAACATTTAAAATGATTGAAAATGACAAAATTTTAATTGAAACAGATAGCCCTTTTTTGGCTCCTATACCAATGAGAGGTAAAAAAAATGAACCTTCTTTTATTAAATATACATTGGAAAAACTTTCAGAATTAAAATCAATAACTTTTGATGAATTAGAAGATATTACAAATAATAATTTTGAAAGATTATTTTTTAAATAATGAGTATAAAATTTATAATATTAGGTTGTGGAAGCTCCATGGGTGTACCAAGACCCGATGGATTTTTTGGAAATTGTGATCCAAAAAATAAGAAAAATTATAGAACAAGATGTTCTGCACTGATTAAAACAACTGATGAAAATATTTTAATTGATACATCTCCTGACTTAAGACAACAGTTATTGCGTCATAAAATTAAGAAAATTGATAAAGTATTTTACTCACATATGCATGCTGATCAAACTCATGGCATCAATGATTTAAGATCTTTTTTTATTAATAGTAGAAAACAAGTTAATGTTTATGCCGATAATGAAACATCTAAACTTCTAAAACAAAGTTTTTCATATTGTTTTAAAAGTTTCTCTAAAGAATACCCTGCAACTTTAAAATTAAATAAATTAAAAAAAAATTCTTTTATTAAACATAAAAATAAAAATCTAAAATTTAAATCAATTGTGGTTCAGCATGGTTCAGTCAAATCTAATTGTTTTATAATTGACAAAAAACTTGCATACATTACTGATGTAAGCGATATTTACAAAAAAGATTTTTTTTATTTTAAAAATCTTAAGTATTTAATAATTGATTGTCTTTGGTACAATTTTCATCCATCACACTTCAATTTAGAAAAATCTTTATACTTCATCAAAAAATTTAAACCAAATAAGGCTATTCTTTCAAATTTATCACCAGTCTTAGATTATAACCAGTTAAAGAAAGTTATACCAAAAAATGTCATTCCAGCACATGATGGTTTAACTATAGAATTATAGAATTTCTTCTATTTTATTTATGATCTTATTTGATGTAGGTTTTGTAAAAGAAGCATATGTATCTTCTACATTTCCCTGTTTATTGATTAATATTTTATGAAAATTCCACTTAGGAATTGCAGACTTGCCAAAATTATTTTCTGCCCACTTAAAAATATCATGAGCATCCCTTCCTTTTACCTCTGTAATAGTTGTTAATGGAAAATTTATTTCAAAATTAACTTCACAAAATTCTTTTACTTCACTATTGGTTTTTTTTTCTTGATTAAAAGAGTCTGAGGGCACTCCAAGGACAATAAGACCCTTAGATTTGTATTTATCCCATAATTCTTGCAGATCCTCATATTGTTTTGTGAAACCACAATAGCTGGCAGTGTTAACTATAAGTATAACTTTATCTCGATAATCTTTTAATTTAATGATTTCTCCATTAATACTCTCTATTTCTAGATCATAAAAACTTTTCTGATTATTGCTCATTGCTGAATTTTTAAAAAAAAACATTATTATTGTTAAACTTATTATTATTAATTTTTTCATAAACTACTTACTTATTTGGTGTAAGTAGTATTAAGAAGTATCCAAATAAAGTGGATAATAATGACCCAGTTAAAACTCCTATTTTAACTCCATCCATGTATTGCATATTTTCAACAAAAGCTAAATTTCCCACAAATAAGCTCATTGTAAAACCAATACCCGTTAAAACACCAACGCCATAAAAATTAAACCAGTTAGAATTATTAGGCATCTGGGCTATTTTCATTTTTATTGAGACATAAGAAAATACAAATACTCCTAATTGTTTACCAACAAACAATCCTAATAAAATTCCTAATGGAACTTTATCAAGTAAAGATGCAAAAGATAAACCTTCTAATGAAACACCAGCATTTGCAAAAGCAAATAATGGCATAATACCAAAAGCAACGTAGGGACTTATTGCATGTTCAATTTTTATTAGTAGTGAAAAATCTTTATCTTTTTTTCTATGAGGTATAGTCATTGCCAGCAAAACACCTGCAATTGTTGCATGAATTCCAGAATTGTGAGTAAAGTCCCAAAGAAAAATTCCAACAATTAAATAAGGTAAAAATTTCTTTATATTGAACTTATTTATGACCAGAAGAACAATAAAGGCTAAAAGCATTAAGCTTAAGTATTTAATACTCAGGTCACCTGAATAGAATAATGCAATAATTACTATAGCTCCCAAATCGTCTATAATAGCTAAAGCTGTTAAAAAAACTTTTAATGATAATGGAACTCTTTTACCTAATAATGACAGCACACCTAAAGAGAATGCAATATCAGTTGCAGATGGAATAGCCCAACCATTCATTGTTTCACTGTCTCCAAAATTAATAAAAACATAAAATAATGCAGGTACTAACATTCCTCCAACTGCAGCAATAATTGGAAGGAGCGCTTGTTTTATATTTGAAAGTTCACCTTGTAAGAATTCTCTCTTAATTTCCAATGTTACAAAGAAAAAAAATATTGCCATTAAAGCATCATTTATCCAATGTAATACAGATAGTTTTAAACCAAAATTATTTATTCCTAAAAATAAATATTTATTCAATGTGGAAAAATATAATTCGGATAAATTAGAATTACTTACAATTAAAGCTATTATGGCTGCAAAAAGCAAAACAAGACCACTAGCGGCTTCTAATTTGAAAAACCACCTAAATGGTTTTGTAATTATCTGAATCATTTTACCTGACTAAATCTTTAATAAATAATTTCAAGTCATTTATTACTAAATACAAACTATCTGACATTTTTATTATGCCAGGAAATATAATAGATATCTGATTTTTAAATGTGTCTAAAAGTAAGATAAATGCAATAATTGAAATAATTATCAAAAATATTTTTTTAATAATATTGTTTTCTCTTGAAACTGATCTTTTATCAATAGACACTAATTCTTTTGATGTACTCTCTTTTGTTGAAGATTTTTTTGAAGTTTTTTTCTTTATTTTCTTCTTTTGTTTTATAGGTTCTTCAACTGGTTCTATATTAATATCCGATTTATTTTCGTTAATTTCATTTAGATTAGTGGTTTCAGCCTCTAATTTTATATTTTCTTTTTTTTTAAAAAACCATGTATGATCGCAATTGCCGCACTTTAAAAGTCTACCTTCGTCTGGAATTAACTTTTCGTCAATATTGAACTTTTTAGAACAAGCTGGACATTCAATGATCATAGATACTTATATATAGCAAATTTTATAAAATTTCCTTTTAAATTGTGATTAATATACTTTGAAATTTTTTTTATCTACTGTATTAGTACTGCATTCGGGGTGTAGCGCAGCCTGGTAGCGCACTTGGTTTGGGACCAAGGGGCCGTAGGTTCGAATCCTACCACCCCGACCATTTTATGAAAAAAGCTAAAATTTATAAACCATCTAAAACTGCTATGCAGTCAGGATTAAAGAAATTTGATAAATGGATTATTGAATACATCACTGATGATCCAGGCACGAATCCGTTGATGGGGTGGGAGAGTTCTACAGATACTTATGGTGAATTAAAATTAGAATTTTCCACAAAAGAATTAGCTATTGAGTATGCAAAAAAAAATAATATTGATTTTGAATTAATAGAACCGAATAAAAGAAAAGTTACTTTAAAATCTTACGCTGATAATTTTACAAAATAATGTTTAAATTTTTTACAGAAAAAAGATGGTACGGTTGGAGCATATTTGGATCAATCTTCATATTAGTTTCAACTTGGTATCAAGTACAATTAGACGTAAAAATAAATGAATGGTTTGGTGAATTTTATGACACTCTTCAAAAAGCTTTAACAGAACCTGGTTCTGTAACAGAAACCGAATTTATTGGATATTTGTTTACATTTGCTAAAGTTGCGGGGCTTTGGATTATAATTGCAATTGTAACTGGATTTTTTGTATCTCATTGGGTGTTTAGGTGGAGAACATCAATGGCTGAATATTATCACTCTCAATGGTTAAAAGCTCGTTTAACTGAAGGGGCCTCGCAGAGAGTTCAAGAAGACACTTTAAAATTTGCAAGAATAATGGAGGGCCTTGGTGTTGGACTTTTAGATAGTATAATGACACTAGTAGCGTTCTTGCCAATATTATGGGGATTATCTAAACAGGTAGATGTTCTTCCATGGATTGGTGAGGTTGATCATGCTTTAGTTTGGGTTGCAATAATATCTGCTCTTGGTGGAACTGTTTTATTAGCGGCTGTAGGGATAAAATTACCTGGAATTGAATATGATATTCAAAAAGAAGAAGCTGGTTATAGAAAAGAATTAGTTCATGGAGAAGATGACCCTATAAGGGCTGCTCCACCAACAATAGGTCAATTATATGATAGAGTCAGAGGTATTCACTATAAATCATATTTTCACTATTTATATTTTAATGCAGTAAAATGGAGTTATTTCCAAGGTATGGTAATTGTTCCATACTTGGCTTTAGCACCAACTATTGTATCTGGTGCAATTACATTAGGTTTTGTTCAACAAATAACTAGAGCATTTGGAAGAGTTGAAAATTCATTACAATATTTAGTTAGAAGCTGGTCTACAATAGTAGAATTGATTTCAGTTTGGAAAAGATTAAGTGAATTTGAAGCAAGATTGAAATATAATTTAGAAAAATCCACTGTTGAAAATATTTAATGTCTTTAAGTAAAGATCTGATTAATCAACTTGTCAAAGTTACCTCAAGAGCTGCAATTAATTGTTATCAATTTCTTGGCAAAGAAAATAAAAAAATTGCTGATAAAGCTGCAACGGACTCTATGAGAAATGATTTAAATAATTTAGAAATTAACGGACAAGTGGTTATAGGTGAGGGCGAACTCGATGAAGCACCAATGTTATATATAGGAGAAAAACTTGGTAAGGGTAATGGTCCGAATCTTGATATAGCCGTAGATCCTCTCGAAGGAACAAATTTTGCTGCAAAAAATATTCCAGGCGCTATATCGGTTTTAGCAATTTCAGAAAAAGGAAATTTATTTAATGCTCCAGAAACCTATATGAATAAAATTGCAGTTGGCAAAGATGTTCCATTTGATGCGACAGATTTAGATTACCCTATAAAAAAAAATATTTACAATATTGCAGAAGCCAAAAATAAAAATATTGATGAACTTACAGTATGTATTCTCGATAGACCAAGACATAAAGATATCATTGAAGAATTAAAATCATTAAAAGTAAATTTAAAATTAATTTCAGACGGTGATATTTGTGGTTCTCTCTTAGTTACTGATAATAAGTATAATGTTGATTTATTTTTAGGTATTGGAGGAGGTCCTGAAGGAGTAATATCAGCAGCAGCTTTGGATGCTTATGGTTGTAAATTTCAGGGAAAATTTTTATTTGCAACGGATAAAGATAAGGCTAGAGCAAAAAAAATGGGAATATATGACCTAAATAAAAAATATGAATTAAATGAAATAGTTAGAGGAGATAGTATTTTTTGTGCGACAGGTATTACCAGCACTGAAATAGTTGCGGCTGTAAAAAAAGAAAATACAAAATTTATTACTGAAACTCTTGTCACACACAAAGAATCTACAATAGAAATTATAAAAAGTGAGGAACCTATAGCTTGATTATTTTTAATAATTGCAATAGAAACTCCATCTCTGGTCCCTTCGTCTATCGGTTAGGACACATGGTTTTCATCCATGAAAGAGGGGTTCGATTCCCCTAGGGACCGCCACAATGAAATACTTTGTTTATTTAATCATATCTAAAAATAAACAAAAATATCTCAGCTACGTTGGATATACTAACAATTTAAAGAAAAGATTGGCTAAACACAATGCTTGGAAAGGAGCAAAATTTACTAGAGGTAGAAAATGGATATTAGCCTATAGTATGGGTTATGATTCAAAATCCAAAGCTATGAGAGAAGAATACAAGCTTAAAAAAAACTATAAACTTAGAAACAAAATAAAGTCTTATTTTAAAAAATGAAAATCTCAATTCTACTTCCATATAAAGAAAATTTTACTCCAAATTATGCTGGTGCAGTTTCACTTTTTTTAAATGATACTATCAAACTAAGTAAATATAAAAAAAATATTCAAGTGTATGGAAATACTAG
This sequence comes from uncultured Pelagibacteraceae bacterium, assembly GCA_902611845.1. Classification (GTDB taxonomy): domain Bacteria; phylum Pseudomonadota; class Alphaproteobacteria; order Pelagibacterales; family Pelagibacteraceae; genus Pelagibacter. The sequence goes on from CACMAX010000003.1 coordinate 102,264, forward strand.
TTTCAAAAACAAGTTATTACCTAATTACACTAATATAAATTTTTCAAAATTACTCTTTAGAAGTAGTAGTAAAACTTATGTAAAGAAGTTTCTGGAGAATGAAAAAATAAAAAAATCAACCATAATAGAAGTTCATAATAGACCTGATTATATAAATTCTATTCATGAGATGAATGATAATATTGTTCTATATTTTCATAATAATCCGCTAGATATGAAGTCATCTAAAACAGCGAAAGAGAGAATTGATATATATAATAAAACGAAAAAAATAATTTTTAATAGTAATTGGACATTAAAAAAATTTACAAAAGGATTAAATAAAAAATATAATACTGATAAACTTGAAGTTATTAATCAATCAACAAGTAAAAAAATTATCGATTTTAAAAATAAAAAAAAAATAATTTTATTTGTTGGTAGATTAAATGCTTCTAAAGGATATGATTTATTTGGAAAAGCCATTATAGGAGTCTTAAATAATAATCCAGATTGGAAAGCTATAGTGATTGGTGATGAACCAAGAGAAAAGTATATTTTTGAACATAAAAATTTGAAAAATTTAGGTTTTCAAAAATATAATATTGTTACGAAATGGTTTGTGAAGTCCGATATTTCAGTAGTTTGCTCTCGATGGGATGAACCTTTTGGCAGAACTGCTTTAGAAGGATCTAGTGCAGGATGTGCTGTAATTATTACTGACAAAGGTGGGCTAAGCGAGGCATCTCCAAAAGCTATGAAAATAAGGACTTTAACTGTTAAAAATATTCAAAATTCAATAGAAAAACTTATTAAAAATGTATCTTTTAAAAAGTCGTTACAAAAAAGAATTTATAAACATTTTTTCTTAACAAATAATTATATTTCAAAAAAAATTGATAGTTACAGAGATAAGTTAATCTAAGATTAATTATAATTTGATTTTATTTAATGCATTATTTTTAAATATATTTGCTTCTCTGATATATCTTCTAACCATTTGTGTTGATTTATGACCAGTCATAGCCATTATGCTTCGCTCATCAGCGCCTGATTCAGCAGCTACTGTTGCAAAACCCGACCTTAAACTATGACCTGCAAAATTTTTGTTTTCGATACCTGCTAACTTTAAATACTCTTTCATTAATAAAACTACAGATTGGTCAGTTAATCTTTTATCTGTTAATGATAAACCTTTAGAAAATCTTCTAAAAATAGGCCCAGACTTAATTTTAGAATTTTCTAACCATTTTTTTAGATTTTTAACAGGACAGTAAATTTCATTATCAAAGTAGGGTAATCCTTTAGTCATTCCTTCTCCGAATTGGTCTGTTTTTGATCTTTTAATAGTGATTTTTAGTCCCTCAGGAACAAATTCTAAATCCTCAAAATCAATTGAAACTAGCTCGGTTCTTCTAAAACCTCCTCCAAAGCCAATTAAGATTATAGATTTGTCTCTAAGTTTTTTTATTTCTTCAGTTTTTTGTTCATTTATTACATTAATAATTGATTTTAAATGATTGATTAATATAGGATTTTTACCTTTCTGAATACTTCCTTTGACCCTTCTGATACCCATTAAATTTTCAACTATGATTGGATGTTTTGTATCTAGATAATGCCCTTTAAGCCTATGAACCATGCTTATTGATACTAATCTTCGTCTTATAGTGCTTATTTTTAAGTTTTTAGATAGATGGGTTAGGTATAAGGAAACTATTTTTGGCTCTGTTGGTAATGAATTTAATCCATGCTTTGCACAAAAAGTTCCGAAGTCTTTAAAGTCAGACTTATAAGCTCTTAAAGTATTGTTTGCTTTTGAGCTTTTAAGATTATTTAAAGTTGCCTCATGAAGCGATATTAGGTCTGTTGTCAGTTCATTCATATAATTACTATTGATAACAATTAATTATCATTAGTAATATATCAAGTGATTTTAAATGTCAAATGAAATAAAACAAATACTTAATGACTTTAGATGGAGAAATTCCTACAAGCTATTTTTTAATAATATCTATAGGTTTAACTATACTGAGTTATTTGGTTTACAAAAAAAATGGGAAATCCTTAGAAGTATATTTCTTATCTGTTTTAACAATAATTTTCTATTTATCCTATTTTATTCTTGTATTTGTTGGACCAAGATAGATTATTAACGCTATTCACAGCTGTTAAAAACCCATAATTATCAACTATAAAGTGATACTAATATAATTTGCACTGTGATAATCTTATAAATGAATTAAGAGGCAACTCTTAACTGACCATCTGGGGAAAAATCGAGAGATTCAAGCCCAGAGGGCAGAAAACCACGCAGAGTAGCGCTAAAATTGCGAGGTGGAAGGCATGGCGGTAGCGCATACAACGACGTGCCAAAAAACTACTGATCTTTGTACCTGAAAAGGTGCAGAGATACAGGGTTTTTTTCATAATATGATTCTTAAAGGCACAAAATTTCAAATTAGAGTTTGGAAATATTTAATGACAATCAAAAAAGGTAGTGTTTTAACCTATTCTGACGTCGCAAAGGGTATTAAAAAGCCTAGAGCTGTTAGAGCTGTAGCTAATGCTATTGGAAAAAACCCATATGCTCCTAAAATACCTTGCCATAGAGTAATCAGATCCGATGGATCTCTAGGAGGATATTCTGGAAAAGGTGGTATAAAAACCAAGAAAAAACTGCTCAAATCCGAAGGAATTTTGCTCTAAAAACTAGCAATACCAACGTTTTTTTTAAATTTAACAACATTTAGTAATACAATTTTAAATTCCCCTATTGGTTGCAGCATATAAATTGAAATCTCTAAATTAGCCCTATATTTGGGGCATTAAACGGTATATTCATAAATTGCATTACTTATGAAATTATTAAGAAAAATATTATTTTTTTGTATATTTTTATCAATTAATATTAAGAAGTTTCCATATCAAATTAAAGCTATGTTTTATTATCAATAGATTTATTTTAAAATTTCCTCAAAGTTGTTGATTTTATTGAATTATTGTCCCATATCTCATAATAAAATTTTATTGTCTATTTTTTTAATTAAAATAACTGCATATTTATTGATTATTTTTAATTAACAGCTTTTATTTAATTAAAAATTTTATAATTTTACTCCAGTCTTTTTATGTTTTATATAAAAAAATCTTTGATTAATATATTAAATTAATATAGTAATTACAATAGTTTACACATATTAATTAAAGTATTATATTAATATATAGTACATATATATTTACTTATATTTATGATAATATTCCCTTTTAAAAACATATAATCCTGACGAAACGATTATGAAAAGTCCAATAAAAGTATATTTATCAGGAAAATCTGAAAACACATAATACCCTAAAATAAGGTTAGTAATAATCTCGAAATAACCAAATGGTGCTAATTTTGAAGCATCAGCGTAACGAAGAGATAAAATGATTAATATATGGCCTAAACAGGCAAATATACCCATCAGAGCCATCCAAGACCATTGAATTGCAGTAGGATTAATCCATACAATTGGAACAAAAAAAGATGCGATAATGGCCCCTACTACGCCCGTAATCAGCAATGTGAGTAAAGGACTATCTGTTGAATGCAATTTTCGAGTTATTATTAGATAAAAACCGTAAAAACAGCCTGTTCCAACAGCTGCTAAACTAGCAAGATTAATCTCTATAATTCCAGGTCTTATAACAACTAAAATACCAAAAAAACCGACTAATACAGCAGTCCACCGTCTATATCCGACTTTTTCTTTAAGTAAAAATGGAGAAAGAGCAGTTGTAACCAATGGAGCAACGAATGCCAATGTTAACGCTTTTGCCATTGAGATTACAGAAATGGAGTAAAAAAAACATATATTTGCAAAAAATAAAGACAAACCTCTAATTATTTGTAATTTGATATTTTGAGAAAACTTCAATTGCTCACTATAAAATAAAAACATAAAAAAAGTTGTGAATACAACTGTAAAAAAATATCTAGCCCACGTTATTTGAAAAAAAGATAAATCCGAAGATAAGTATTTAGCAATCGCATCCATAAAGGGCAAAACCATCCATGCGGATAAATTTAAAAATATTGCTTTCATTTATGCAAAATATTTAAGAGCGATAAACACTGTTATTGGCACTGTAACCAATGACATTAAAGTAGAAACAACAATTGTGCTGGAAATATTATCTACATTTTTTTTTGGTGAATACATTGAAGCAACCAAATAACATAATATCGCACTAGGCATAGAGGATTGAATTAGTAAAACTCCAGCTGCAAAACCAGATAAATTAAAAAATTTTATAATAAAAAAACCTACAATAGGACCCAGGATTACCCTACCAATTGATGTTATAATTGAGTCTCTCAAAGAAAATACTTTCATTTGGGTTAAAGCAATACCTAAAGACATTAAAATCATTACAATCATTGCATAAGATAAAAGCATTGTTGTATTAATCACAAAAACTGGCATTTCTTTGCCGTAGTATAAAAAGATAACGGTCAAAATAATTGTATAGAAGGAAGGACTTTTTGCGATTATTGAAAAATCAAATTTTCGCTTTGCTAGAAATATATTAGCAGTAAAATGTAAGAGTATTACCAAAGATGATATAGCTGCAGCTACACCCATTCCCAATTTACCGTAGGCAAAAAGACATATTGGTATACCCATATTACCAGTATTAGGTAAAAAAAAAGTAGGTAATTCTCTAATATAATCTTTTTTCATAAGAATTAAAAAAAAAAGTCCAATTAAAGCAAATGATGAGAGTAATATTAATGCGTAAATAAAATATTCTGCAAAAATATCAAAAGTAACACCTGTAGATGTAAGAGAGAAAATTACTAAAGCTGGAGTTCCAAAATTTCCAGCATAAGATGTTATAAACGAAGTATCGAAATTTGGATTTTTTTTCCCTAATAAAAAACCAATTCCAACAATAAAAAATACAGGGAATAGAACTTCAAAGAGCTTTAAATAAAGTTCCATTAAAAAAGTCTTAATAATACAGGGTTTTTTATAATATTTAAATTTGATTTAAAAGATTTAATACATTTCTGATAATCCTTTTCCAAAGATTTGTGAGTTATAATAACTATAGAAGCAGTTTTATTTTTATTATTTGGTATTTGTATTAATCTTTGTACAGATATTTTGTGTTTAGCAAATTTTTTTGTGATTTCGGATAGGACACCTGGTTTATCTTTAACTTCAAGCCTAATATATAAAGCATTTGAATAATTATCAGTATTATATATTGAAGGAGATTTTCTTTTATTATCAGAAATCCCAAAAGGGTATTTGATATTTCCACGTAAAATTGACAAAAGATCAGACATTAAAGCAGATGATGTTGGACCAGGCCCAGCACCTTCTCCTTGCAAAACACTCTCCCCTACTGGATTACCTTCAATTATAACAGCATTCATAACACCATTAACATTTGCGATGTAAGTATTTTTTTTAATTAAACACGGATGAACTCTTTCAAATAACTTATTATTAACAATTTCTGTTATTCCCAATAATTTAATTTTATAATTTAATTGATTTGCAATTTCTAAATCCTTGTATTCTATATTTTCAATACCCTCCATTAAACATTTCGAATTTGATACTTTATTATTAAATGCTAAAGCAGAAAGAATTTTAACTTTAGCTAAAGCATCGTAACCATTTAAATCTAATTTTGGATTACCTGGTTCAGCATAACCTAGTAGTTGAGCTTTTTTTAATACAGTTGAAAAGCCAGATTTAGTTTCTTCCATTTCAGATAATATATAATTACAAGTGCCATTTAATATTCCATATACTTTACTTATCTTATTGGTTGCTAGTCCTTCTTTAATAGTTCTTAATACAGGGATTCCACCTCCTACTGACGCTTCAAATTCTAAATTAACTTTATTTTTTTCAGCAAGTTTAGAAAGGTTATTACCGTGTTTAGAAATTAATGCCTTATTAGGAGTTACAACATGAATTTTATTCTTAAGTGCAAATTCTACAATTTTTTTAGATATACCATCAGATTGACCAATAGCTTCAATTAAAATATCAATTTTATTATTTTTAAAAATTTTAAAGGGATCTTTATAAAATATTTTCTTGTTAATTTTAAATTTTCTTTTTTTATTAATATTTTTAGCTGAAATTGCGGAAACAGAGATAATTTTTCCAGTTTTTTTTAGAATATCTTTTTTTTTTGAATTTAATTCATTATAGAGATAATTACCAATCTGCCCTAATCCAACAATTGCTATATTAAGCTTTTTAGTCATGTCAATCATCTAAACTTGGAAAACTACTATTTTTTCCATAATTAATAATTTTATTTTTAAAATTCACGAAAGAAATATTTTTATCAATATCTAAATTTAGTTTTTCAACCATATCATCATTTTTTTTTTCTAAAAAAGAACCAAAGTTTTGGTTAGAACAATTATTTATAAATAAAAAAATTAATAAAATTATCAGTATTCTCATCAATTTAATCCTTCGTCAGACTTATATCCAAAAAAAATATTCATATTTTGAACAGCCTGTCCACTACCACCCTTAATCAAATTATCTATTGCTGACAATATAATAATTTTATTCTTATATTTACTCTCACACACGGAAATATAACAGTTATTTGTGTTTATTACTTCATTAGTTCCTAAAAAAGTATTTGGTTTCAAAATTTTAATGAATTTATGATTTTTATAATATTTTTTTAGAAAAGAATAAATTTTTTTTAGAGAATCATTTCTTTTTAGATCTAAATACATAGTAGTTAATATTCCTCTAAACATTGGAGAAAGATGAGGTGTAAATTGAAAATTTACCTTTTTGCCAGTTTTTATTTTTAGTTCCTGATCAATTTCTGAATTGTGTCTGTGAAAAGCTAAACCATAAGCACTCAATGTCTCATTTAAAAATTTATTGTTATATTTTTTATGAATATTTCTGCCTGCACCTGAATAACCAGATTTAGAATCAATTATGATATTGTTTGATTTAACTATATTTTTATTAATTAACGGTACTAGGGGTAACAAAATTGATGTTGGATAACAGCCTGGACAAGAAATTATTTTATATTTCTTAATACTTTTATTATTTAACTCAGGTAAAGAATAAATACTTTTTTTGATTAATTTAGGAGCATTATGTTTGATTTTATACCATTTCAAATAATCACTAGTTGATTTAAGTCTAAAATCTGCTGCTAAATCAATTAAAATATTTTTATTATTTAAATTTTTTGAAATTTTTTGGGCCTCTCCATTGGGTAATGCAGTAAATACAACATCAACACTTTTTAATAACTCTTTATTAAATTTAACAATATTTGGTAGTTTATATTTATTAAAGTATTTATCATAAGAGCTAATTTTCTTACCTACAGAGGTATCACCACAAAGATATTTAATTTTAACTCTCTTATGTTTAGTTAATAATTTAACCAATTGAATACCTATGTATCCAGTGGCTCCTGCAACTAATGCACTAATCTTAGACATATTGTAATATAACAGTTGTTTAATAAAATGATATTATCTTTTAGAAAATTGATAACTTCTTCTAGCTTTTGCTCGACCAGGTTTTTTTCTCTCAACTGATCTAGAATCTCTCGTCGTAAGTTTTTCTTTTCTAAGAGTTGGTTTTAGATTTTCATCAAATTTTAATAGTGCTCTTGATATACCATGAACCAATGCTCCTGCTTGACCGGTATGACCACCGCCAACAACTTGAGACCTAACATCGTATTCTGTAGATTGATTGATAATTTCAAAAGGTCTTAATATTTGCATTTTATGAGTAGCTCTTGTGAAATAATCATCAAGATTTTTTCCATTTACATAAAATTTACCAGTGCCCTTTTTTAACCAAACTTTAGCAACAGAGGTTTTTCTTCTTCCAGTTGCATATTTAGCTTCTTTAAAATCTAATTTTATTTTTGATGATGTTGATTGATTTGTTTCCATTTTAATTTCTAACTATATTTTTTGTATTCAGTTTTCCAATCTCTATTACTTCAGGATTTTGCGCTGAGTGAGGATGGTCTGATCCTGAATAAACCTTGAGTTTAGTTAGCTGTCTTTTAGCTAAAGGACCACCAGGCAACATTCTTTTTACAGCCATCTTTAAAACTTCACCTGGTTTTGAAGATTGTAATATTTCAGGTGTTGTTTCTTTAATTCCCCCAGGATGGCCTGTGTGTCTATAATATTTTTTATTTGAAAACTTGTTTCCTGTAAATTTTAATTGATCTACGTTTTTAACAACAACAAAATCTCCACTATCCATATGAGGAGTAAATGTTGCTTTATTTTTTCCTCTAAGAATTTTTGATACAACGGTTGCTAGTCTTCCAACCACAGCTCCAGTTGCGTCAATTTCAAACCATTTACTATTTAGGTCATCTTTTTTAAGAAATTTAGTCATAATTGCGGGATTAATACTTATAAATCGATATATTGTCAAACGATATACAGTTGGAACTCTAGTCATTTTTGATAGTTTTCACTAATAAATAAGCTATAAATAAGCGATAATATTTGATTATAATAATATCTTAAAAATTTAAACAGGAGCAACTAAATGTCAGACAAAAAAGGAATGGATCCTAAAACATATAAATTCGATACCCTTAGTTTACATGCGGGATATCAACCTCATAAAAATGCTGGTTCAAGACAAGTGCCAATATACCAAACAACTTCTTATCTATTTGATGACGTAGATCATGCAGCAGCATTATTTAATTTGGAAAGAGGTGGACATATATATAGCAGGATATCAAATCCAACAGTTGCTGTTTTAGAAGAGAGAGTTGCTTCATTAGAAGGTGGAACAGCTGCACTTGCAACATCGTCTGGCATGAGTGCAATATTTCTTGCAGTAATGACACTGTGCGAAGCAGGAGATCATTTAGTTGTATCATCCCAGCTTTATGGTGGAACTGTAAATCTATTTAGACTAACACTTCCTAAATTTGGAATTAAAACAACTTTTGTAAAACCAAGAGACACAGAAGGCTTTAAGAAAGCAATTCAAAAAAATACAAAAGGTATTTTTGGAGAACTTGTGGGTAACCCAGGAAATGAAATAATGAATATGCCTGAGATTGCTAAAATTGCTCATGATGCGGGTATTCCTTTAATGGTAGATGCAACTTATCAAACACCTTATTTATGTAAACCTATAGAGCACGGTGCTGATATTGTAGTTCATTCACTTACTAAATGGATGGCAGGTCATGGATCTTCAATGGCCGGTATAATTGTTGAAGGTGGTAAATTTGACTGGATGCAAAATGATAAATTCCCAACAATGACTCAACCCTATGAAGGTTATCATGGTTTATCTTTTGCAGAAGAATTTGGACCAACAGCATTTACAATGAAAGCAAGAGCCGAAGGTATGAGAGACTTTGGTCCTTGTCTAAGCCCTCAAAATGCATGGAATGTCTTACAAGGTATTGAGACACTATCTGTAAGAATGAAAAAACATTGTGAAAATGCTGAAAAAATGGTCGAGTATTTATTAGGTCACGAAAGTGTTGCATGGGTTTCACATCCAAGTGTACCAGATCATCCTGATCATGATTTAGCAAACAAATTATTACCATATGGTAAAGGATCAATGATAGCATTTGGTATTAAGGGAGGAAAAGCAGCAGGTGAGGCATTTATTAATAATGTAAAACTTGCTTCTCATTTAGCAAATGTTGGAGATACACGAACATTAGTAATTCACCCAGCATCAGCTACACATTCTCAAATGGACGAAGCTACTTTGAAATTTGCAGGTTTATCGCATGATATGATCAGATTATCAGTTGGTATTGAAGATATAGATGATATTAAAAACGACTTTGAAAATGGATTTAGAGCTGCTAGGAAACCTAGACTCGTATCCAATCAATGAAGTTTCAGGTAAATAATAATGAGGTTTATGCTTCTACGGGAGGCAGACCTTTTGATAAGGATAAACCATTAATAATATTTGTGCATGGCAGTGGACTAACTCATATGACATGGGTTTTGCAAACAAGATATTTTGCTTTTCATGGCTATAGTGTTTTAGCTTTAGATATGCCTGGACATGGATTATCAGGAGGTGAAAGTTTAAAATCAATTGAAGACATGGCAGATTGGGTAAGTGATGTAATTGATGCAGTTGGATATAAAGAAGCTTCGTTAGTTGGTCACTCACAAGGATGTTTGGTCACAGTTGAGTGTACAGCAAGGAATCCTGATAAAATTAAAACATTAAGTTTAATGGGTGGTGCTGGTGCAATTCCAATGAACCCCGAATTATTATCTTTAGCTGAAAACAATGATCCTAAAGCGGTTGAATTAATGATGGACTGGGCTCATGGACCAGCTGGTCACTTTGGTGGTCACCCTGTACCTGGTTTATATCACATTAATACCGGTTCTATGTTAGCTAAAACAAGAACAATAAAAAATACCCTCGGTGTAGACTTTAGAGCATGTGATAACTACAAAAATGGTTTTGAAGCTGCTAAACAAATTAAAATACCCACGCTCTCTATACTTGCTACTGACGATAAGATGTGTCCAGTTAAAGAAGGGAAAAAACTAGCTAATTTAATAGAAGGAAGTCAAATAGATATAATCGATAATTGTGGACATATGATGTTATTAGAAGAAGCAGATCGAGTATTAAATGTTTTAAAAAAATTCATAACAACAAATTATCCGGCAAATAAATAATTACATATCAACGTTTATGAAAAAAAATTTTAGATTTTTTGATAACAGACAAAAATATTTACTTTTTGTTACAACCACTAATGAAAAAAATAAGATTGCTGATGCTTTAAAACCAATTGTACAAAAATTAAAACCAAAATTTCCTGCATTAAAAATTTTTGATGCAGGTATGGGTGATGGTTCATTACTGATGAACGTAATGAGGCAATGTCATCAGAAAATGCCTCATATTCCTCTATTGGTATGCACAAAAGAGATAAGTATGGAAGATGTTAGATTAGGACTTGAAAAACTTCCAGATCGGTTTGTAGAACATAAAAATACAGTATTTGTTATTTCAAATCTGAATTATGTAGAATCAACATCACTTAAATCGAATGATAAAAACAAACAAAAAAAGTTGAATTGGAGAATAGTTAAACTTAAAGGGAACTCTTCGCTCGATTTTTCAAATCAATTAAGGAAACTAAATCAAGAATTTTTAAATAAAAAATGGCAAATTGAAAGAAATCCTAAAAACGGAAACCCTACCTACAAAGAGCCATCTGTAATTGTAATTTACAGAAAAGATCAAGAATTTTCTTTAAAAAATGTCATACCAAAAAAAAACAATGGGAAAAATAGTTACGACTTAATCATTGCATCACAACCATATAGATCAAGAATATCTGCACAGAAAAAAGTTAAATACGTAATTGATCCAATGATTAAATCATTGGATAAAAAAGGTAAATTAGTAGTAGTTCATGCATGTGGAAATGATCCTGGAAACAAAATTATTAAGAAAATCTGGCCTAAAGAAAAACCATTTCCATCACTATACGGATCAATAATTAAATATATAAAAAATAATACTGAAAAAGAAATTTTAAAAAAATTAAAATTTAATAAAAAACAAACTATTAAATATGTTTTGAGAGCATTACCAAATGAAATTAGCGGAGGTATTGCTACATCATTAATTTTTTCAGCTTGGAATGCTGCAGTATACGTTAATCAAATATCAGATGAGCAAATAATGAGTGCAGAAAGAAAAAAATATTACCAAAAAGTTGTTAAAGATATAGTTAATAAGAATAAAGGACTATATTTTAACAATGAATTGTTTGTAATAGAAAAAAAATAATCAACTAAATCTGTTCCTATACAGAAAATACAATGATGATGTGATTAATAATATTGAACTAAATTGATGTAATGAAGCGGTTAAAATACTAGCACCAGATAAAATAGTAAGAATTCCTAGTACAATTTGTAATAAAATAATTAAACCTAAAATAATTACCGGTTTAAATAAATAAAAAAATTTATACCGAAAAGTTATATATGAAATTAATATATATATAATAAATATGAAATAAGCTAAATTGCGGTGCAAATATTGAACTAATGATGGATCGCTAAAAGCAGATAATTTAAATAAGTTAATAAATTTATTGTCATCTGGAAAATAATAATCACCCATTAATGGCCAAGTATTGTATATTTTTCCTGCATCCATACCAGAAACGAATGCACCTATAATAATTTGTATGAAGATTAAAAATAAAAAAAATTCAGGCATATAATTATTAATTTTTTTATCCATTTTATTTAAATTTACTAAACTTAAATAATTCCAAAAAATTAACGATAAAATTATAAATGCAAATAAAAGATGTATGGATAATCTAAAATGACTTACGTCTATATTATTCACAAGACCACTCTGCACCATAAACCAACCTAAAAAACCTTGAAAACAAATCAAAAAAAAGATCAAATAAAAACTATAAAGTTTTTTTACTCCTAATTTAATAGTAAAAAAAATTAAAGGTGCCAAAAATGCCAAGCCAATAATTCGCCCAAAAAATCTGTGAGCCCACTCCCACCAAAATATCACTTTGAATTCACTTAAAGTCATAGAATAATTTTGAAGTTTAAATTCAGGTATTTGTTTATAAGATTCAAAATATGCTAGCCAAGCATCATTATTCATTGGTGGAAAAAAACCTTTAAAAAATTCCCATTCAGTAATTGATAACCCAGAATCAGTAAGTCTTGTTAAGCCTCCAATAATGATCATTGCAGCAACCATGAAAAACATAAATAATAACCAATTAGATATATATGTTCTGTATTTTGTATTTATTTCGGTATACATAATTGTTTAAATATAATATTTATTTATAAATCCAATTGATCAAATGTCGCCTGATAAAAGAAAAAAATTAGATATCCTGAGAAAAAAATTAGATCTTCTTGATAATAAACTCATAAAATTAATAAAAATAAGAACAAATATTGTAAAAGAGGTTCTAAAACTTAAAACTTATAAACACGAAATTGTAGACAAAAAAAGAATATCTTTAATACTTAAAAATATTAAAAAAAAATCTATTAAAAACAAAATTGACCCAAAGATAACTAATAGAATATGGAAAAATATGATTATGTCTTATATTGATTTTGAGAGAAGAAATTTTAAAAAAAAATAAGTTACTTACTATGAGGAGGTAATTTTTTTTCTACAAAAACTTCATGTTTTCTAGTTGCAGGATTATATTTTTTTGCTTTTAACTTAACTTTAGCTTTTTCACCACCTGCTGGTTTCTTTACATAATAAAAAAATGGACTATCAGGTTTTGTTTCTGGAACTAATCTTACTTTAACATGTGTTTTTTTAGCCATTATTTTTCAAGTTTTTTAAAATATTAGAAATCTTACTTATTTTATTTTTTAAAATTTTTCCTTTTATAGATGTATATTTTGTGTCGTCAAGTTTAGAATTTTCATTATCTAGATATTTTTTTGCTCCTTTTATAGTCAAACCTTTATCTTTCAATAAAAATTGAATTTTTTTTAAAATTTTTATTGAATTATCGTCGTAATAACGTCGTTTACCAGAAAAAATATGTGGTTTGAATTGCTTAAATTCCTTCTCCCAAAATCTGATAGTATGAGTAGAAAGTTTTCCTGTTTTTTTATCTACTAAATTTAAAATTTTAGCAACCTCGCCTATAGACTTATAAGTTTTACTATTATATTCACTCATTATTGTTTATAAAATTTTTTAGGTTCTTAGATGGTCTAAATATTACCACATTACGCTCAGAAATAATTTTTTTTTCTAATGTTTTAGGATTTCTGCCGATTCTTTGATTTTTATGATGAAGAATAAAGGTACCAAATTTTGGTATTTTAATTTTTTTTTTTAAAAGAAGCTCATCCAAAATAATTGAAAATAAATCATCAAGTAATATTTCAGCGACTCTTTTTGAAAAACCTAATTGCATATAAATGGAATTAATAATTTCTTTTTTAGTTAAATTGGTTCTCATTATATAATATTTTTTTTAATTTTATCTATAAGGTTGCTTTTGATAATTTTTTCACACACTTTTAAAGAATTAGCAAAACCAATTTCATCTGTAGAACCATGGCTTTTAATAACTGGTTTGTCTAATCCTAGTAAGATTGCTCCATTATATAATCTTGGATCTAATTTTTTTTTGAAATTTTTTAAATTTTTAATATTTAATAAAGCAGATATTTTTCCTAAAAAACTTGAGCTGTAAGCACTTTTAAGTTCAGAACTAATAAAATTTGCTGTTCCTTCTGCGGTTTTTAAAGCAATATTTCCTGTAAAACCATCAGTAACTATTACATTGACATTTCCATCCATAATATGATTTCCTTCAATATAGCCTTTAAATTCAAACAGAGGATTTTTTTTTTCATTAAGAATTTGAAATGTATTTTTAATTACTGAATTACCTTTTAATTCTTCTGAACCTATATTTAAAATAGCAACTTTAGCATCTTCATTTTCAAACAAAGATTTGTGTAATGCAGCACCCATAAAACTAAAATCAACCAAATTTTTTTCATTACATTCTAAATTGGCACCAAGGTCTAAAACTATATTCATCCCATTTTTATTAGGCCATAATGCAGAAAGTGCAGGCTTATCAATTTTCTCTATCATTTTTAAATTTAATTTAGCAATTACAAATAACGCCCCAGTATTACCTGCCGATACAATTGCATCTGATTCATTTTTTTTTAAACTTTCAATAGACAACCACATACTTGAATCTTTACCTTTTTTAGCTGCAGATAGGGGGCTATCGGTATCAGCAATCGAATTTTCTGTATGTACTATTTGATAATTATTTTTTGAGATTTTTGTATTTTTAATTATTGAGTCTATAACATGTTTATTTCCAAATATATTGTAAAATACATTTTGTGTATTAGAAGAATGAATCTCAATGCCTTTTATTACTTTTAAGGGAGAATTTTCACCACCCATTGCATCAACTGCAATTTTTATTGGGTTGTTCATAATTTATTTATTCTTTAGGATCTATTACTTGTCTACCTTTATAGAATCCAGTTTTAAGATCCATATGATGAGATAGCCTATACTCACCAGATTTTTTATCCTCAATTATATTTTTTGGACTCAACTTTATATGAGACCTTCTTTTACCTGCTCTAGATTTTGTTGTTTTTCTTTTTGGTACAGCCATAATAATTTATTGGGTTATTATATCTTTTGAGAGATTTTTGAAAGTATTTTTTGTTAAAAAAATCCTATATTTATCAAAATATTCTACATATTTGTCATAATTATTATTATCTTCGATATATTTTTTTAAAATTTCTTTTTTTTGATCAATATTATTACTTTCCCATTTGTCAATTTTGTCAATAATAGAAAAAAGAAGATTGACGTAGTTTTTCATTTTTTTGTTTATTGTGGCATCTCCATAACCTATTTCTCTTATTGATAATTCAACTTGTTTAATAAAGTAATCAAAAAAATTTTGCATATCTTCTTTTCTTTCAAAATTTTTAAATTCTCTTAATAAAAAAGCTAAATGAAAAAATAGAATAATCATTCTATCATAAAAAGTATCATCTTTATTAGTATTGTATAAATTTTTATTTCTGGTTAGTTTAATTAAATTGTTATAAATTTTTAAATAAAGTTGATTCATGAAAAAATTTTATTTTATTATATTCATTATTATAATTAACTGCTCTGGAAATAAAGTGTCAAATTACCATGGTGCTAAGGGTTTAGAAAAGAAATATGAAATATTAAAATTAAATAAAACAAATAAAAATGATTTGCTTAAAATTATAGGACCACCATCAACAATTAGTGACTTTGACGAAAACAAATGGATTTATGTAGAAAGGTTGAAAAGTAACCAATCTCTATTAAAACTAGGTGCACAAAAAATTGTAAAAAATAATATATTAATAGTAGAACTTAACAATGTAGGTATATTACAAGATAAAACTTTCCTTAATTTAGATAATATGAATGATATTAAGTATATAAAAAGTACCACAGGAAAAAATTTTCAAAATAAAAATTTCATGTATAGTCTTCTTGGTTCCCTAAGAGAGAAAATTAATGCACCTCTCAGAAATATGAAAAAAAATTAACCTGCAATAACAGCTAGCAATAGTAATGCCACTATATTTGTTATTTTAATCATTGGGTTAACAGCTGGTCCAGCAGTATCTTTATAAGGATCACCAACTGTATCTCCTGTTACTGCGGCTTTATGAGCTTCAGACCCCTTTCCTCCAAATTTACCATCTTCTATATATTTTTTTGCATTATCCCACGCACCACCTCCTGCAGTCATAGAAACGGCAACAAATAGTCCTGTTATTATAACGCCTAACAGCATTGCTCCAACAGAAGATAAGGCTGCTACTTGACCACCAATTGGTAAAATTATCATATATAAAACTATTGGCGACAACACTGGTAAAAGTGAAGGTATTACCATTTCTTTAATTGCTGCTTTTGTCAACAAATCTACCAATTTTCCATAATCGGGTTTCGCTTTTCTTTTCATTATACCTGGTATTTTTTTAAATTGTCTTCGAACTTCTATAACAACTGCACCACCCGCTCTACCAACAGCTTGCATGCCCATCGATCCAAATAAATATGGCAACATTCCACCGATAAGCAAACCTACAACAACAAATGGATTTGATAGATCAAATGTAACTACTATACCTTCTAATTTTGATCCTGCTTCTTTAGAAAAGTGTTTAATATCTTCGGTGTACGCAGCAAATAAAACTAAAGCTCCTAATCCAGCAGATCCTATGGCATATCCTTTTGTTACAGCTTTTGTTGTATTTCCTACTGCATCTAATGCATCAGTAGTTTTTCTAACATTTTTTGGAAGATTAGACATTTCAGCGATACCACCTGCATTATCTGTAACAGGTCCGTATGCATCAAGTGCTACAACCATACCAGCTAGTGCAAGCATCGTTGTTACAGCAATAGCAATACCAAATAAACCAGCAATAGAATTTGTTAATAAAATTCCTGCAACAATTATTATTGCTGGAACTGCTGTTGCTTCCATTGATATTGCCAAACCTTGAATTACGTTAGTTCCATGACCTGTGGTAGATGATTCAGCAACACTTTTAACTGGTCTATAATCTGTTCCAGTATAATACTCAGTAATCCATATCAGTAAACCAGTGATAATTAGTCCTATAACTCCACAATAATATAAGCTCATGCCGTTGAAAGAAACTCCATTAACTGAATAATTAGTATCTAATCCAATAACATAGTCTGTTATAGGGTATAAAATAATTAAAGATAAAATAGCTGTGGCAACAAATCCTTTATAAAGAGCATTCATTATATTTTTTGATTGTCCAAGTTTTACAAAGAAAGTACCTACTATAGATGTTAAGATACAAGCTGCACCAATACTTAATGGGTAAACCATCATATTTAAATCTGACACAAAGAAAATTGATGAAAGAACCATAGTTGCAACAATCGTAACAGCATATGTTTCAAAAAGATCAGCTGCCATACCTGCGCAATCTCCAACATTATCTCCAACGTTATCTGCAATAACAGCAGGATTTCTAGGATCATCTTCTGGAATACCTGCCTCTACTTTTCCTACTAAATCTGCACCAACATCAGCACCTTTTGTAAAAATTCCACCACCTAATCTTGCAAAAATAGATATTAAAGAAGCACCAAAACCTAAGGCTACTAGTGCATTTACAATTTCTCTTTCATCAACACCTGCTGATAATAAAATATAATAATAAACAGCTATAGCTAATAAAGCTAAACCAGCAACTAGCATTCCTGTGATTGCTCCAGATTTAAATGCTATTGAAAGACCTTGAGATAATCCTTTTCTCGATGCCTCAGCTGTACGCACATTTGCTTGAACAGATACTAACATTCCAACATATCCAGCTATACCCGATAAGGCAGCTCCAATTAAATATCCAATTCCAACTAATAATGAAAATGCAAAACTAATAATAACTAAAACTACAACACCAACAATAGCGATAGTTTTGTATTGTCTGTTTAAATAAGCTTTTGCGCCTATTTGAATAGCAGAGGCAATTTCTTGCATCTTTGCATTTCCCGCGCTTGCATTTAAAATTGAAGATCCTGTTACAAATCCATATACAATGGATAATATTCCAGCAAAAATTGTGTATAATAAAATGGTATCAACAGACATATAATTCCTTAAATAAGTGTTTTAGTTATTTTTTAAAATGCGGACATTACAAAAAAGATTATAAAAGGCAATATTTAACTTTTTAGAATACATGAGAATAACCTTGGTATTTAAGGTATTTTATTGGAATTCTCCTATTATCTAATAGGTATTGTTTTGATTTAGTATTAATTTGACCAATAATAGAAATTTTTTGATTCAATTTAGAAGATAAAGTTTTTATATATTTTCTCTTTGACTTAGAAGCTGTAAATAAAATTTGATAGTCATCGCCATTGAATAAATAGTCTAATTTCTTAAGATTTTTTTGTTTAATTATTTGTTTTAATTGATTTGATATCGGGATCTTATCTATATCAATTAAATAACCAAGTTTTTGTTTATTTATTAATTTATTTAGATCAATTACCAGTCCATCTGAAACATCCATAGAGCAGTTTGCAATTTTAAAAAGATGTAAACTAAATTTTATAGGTAGATTTGGTGAATAATATTTATCTATAAAATATTTTTTTTGATTTGAGTTTAAATTAATTTTCTTTTTCAAAGCTTTTAAACCAACGTGGCTATCACCTACATTACCAGTTAAATAAATGTCATCTCCAATTTTTGCTTTATTTCTATAAACAATTTTATTTGAATATCCTAAAGATATAACTGTAAAACTTAAATTTTTTGATGATGTAGTATCGCCACCTGATAATTTTATATTAAATCTATTTTGTTCAATGGACAAAGATTTGTTAATTAATGACATATTTTTTTTTGTAAAATGTTTTTTGTTACCTGAGCCAGCTAAAAAGAAATAATTTGGTTTTACCCCTTTGGCATAAATATCTGATATAGATGATCTTATTATTTTCCTTATAACAAGATCAGGTTTATTGAAATTTAAAAAGTGTATACCCTGATTATAAGTATCAACAGAAATAACTAATTTTTTATTTTTATCAAAAAAAACATCATCATTTAAATTAAGCGAGGATGGATTATTTTTAGATAATTTTTTTAAATAACTATTTATTAAGAATTCTTCATTCATCAGTTTCTTAATTTCTTTGAAATTTTATCAAGCAAAGCATTTAAGTATTTTGTTTGTGATAAATCTATAAAGAAATTAGAAACATTAAGGTATTCTTTAATAATTATCTTTGAAGATATTTTTGGTTTATACATTAATTCAAAAATCGCACTTTTAATTATTACTTGAAAAACTTTATCTAGTTTTGATATTTTTAAATCTTCATTTAAATGATTTGTAATTTCCTCATGAATTACGTCATCTCTTTCAATTGTACCGTTGACCACATCTTTTATAAATTTTTTGAAACGATGTTTTGGAAAATTTAATTCTACTTCATTGTTATAATACTTACTGTAAAGCTTCTGTATTATAATAACTCTTGGATTATTTTTTTTACTAAAATGAAGTGGCATTCTATAAAGATAATATTGTTTTTACTGCGTTGGCTGCTTCTCTGCCCTTTTTGCTACGTGCTATAGCTTGATTTTTATTTAAACAAGTAATTATTCCATTCCCAACAGGTTTTTTTGACTCCACAGATATATTCATAATTGCATCAGTCGTTGATTTAGATATAAAATCAAAATGTGGCGTTTGACCTTTAATTACACATCCAAGTGCTACAAAACCGTCATATTTTTTTAAATTTTTAGAAATAACTACCGGTATCTCAAATACACCTGGAACAGAGATTACATTAATCTTTGCAAAATTCTTTAGTTCATTCTTAGCACTTTTAAGAAGAGCAGTTGAAATATCTTTGTAATAGTTTGCTTGTATAATTAATACTTTATTTTTCATTTTATTATTTCTTGTTTAATGATCTTGATACCATAACCATCCAACCCAACAACCTTTTTTAGAGTTCTAGTAACTAATATCATTTTCTTTATTTTTAATGATTTAATTATTTGAGCTCCAATACCATAACTTTTTATTAATTGATCTTTTTCCTTAGTTTTAGACTTTTTATCTTTAAATTCTTTAAGTGTTTGAGTAACAGATTTTAAATTTGGATCTCTTATAAAAATCATAACGCAATTACTATATTTTTTAAAATATTTTAAAGTTTTTTCAAATGAGTTAGGAAGTTTTTGATTAATTAGATAATTTTGGACTACATTAGATGAAATAACTCTAACTCTTGGTGATTTACTTTTATTAACTTTACCTTTAACTAAAGCAAAATGCTCAGAACCATCAATTGAGTTCTCAAAAACATAAATTTTAAATTTTTGATTATTTAAATTAATTGTAGATGTTTTTTTTAATTTAATAAGATTTTCTTTTCTTAGTCTGTATGAAATTAAATCTTCAATTTTAGCAATATGAAGTTTATGTTTACTTGCAAATTTTAATAAGTCATCACCTTTTGCCATCGAACCATCTTCATTCATAATCTCACATATTACGGCAGCTGGAATTTTGTTGCCGAGTCTAGCTATGTCGACAGATGCTTCAGTGTGACCTGCTCTAACAAGAACTCCTCCTTCTCGAGAAATAATTGGAAATACGTGGCCAGGAGAAACTATTTCATTTTTTAATACATTTTTTTTTGTAGCAACTTTTATTGTTCGTGATCGGTCTTTAGCTGAAATACCAGTAGTTATACCCTTCTTCGCCTCTATTGAAATGGTAAAGGCTGTTTGATTTCTCGATTGATTAACAGGAGCCATAAATGTTAGCCCAAGTTTGTTTGCTTGATTTTTATTTAGTGTTAGACAAATTAAACCTCTGCCGTTTTTCGCCATAAAGTTAATTTTTTTAGAATTAACATCACTCGCATTAAATACTAAATCCCCCTCATTTTCTCGATTTTCATCGTCAACAAGAATATACATTCCTCCTTTTTTTGAGATAGAAATAATCTTTTCTATTGGGCTAAATTTATTTTTTATCATTAATAAATTTTTTTACATATTTAGACAAAATATCAATTTCAATATTAACTAAATCATTTTTTTTAATGTTCGCTAAATTTGTAAGTTTTAGTGTATGTGGAATAACCCAAATTTCAAATTTATTCTTCTTTATCTTGGCTATGGTTAGAGATACGCCATTTATCAATATTGATGCTTTCTCAACTAAAAATTTATGAAATTTTTTATCTATACTGAATTCGTAAATTGTAGATTTATCTACATTTGTTAAATTTGTAACTTTGCTTACTGTATCAACATGACCTTGACAAATATGACCTGAAATATTTTGTCCATACTTTAAAGGTAGTTCTATATTAACATAATCACCAACTTTAGATTTCTTAAATTTTGATTTTCTAATAGTTTCATTTGACAAATAAAATTCAGATATACCTTTTTTATGTGATATTAATGTTAGACAGACACCATCACAAGAAATAGATATTCCTAATTGCTTATTAGTTATTTTTAATTTTGACTTGATAAAGACGTTTATTCCTTTAGCTCTTTTGGTAATATTTGTAATTTTACCTTTATTAAAAATTATTCCATTAAACATTTACTGATACCTAAAAAGTTTTTCTTTATCTAAAAAAGTATTAATTTGCGATCTTTTTTTAAATTTTTTAGACAATAAATCAATAAAAGAATTCAAAGCAATTGAATTTTTTAAATTAATTTTATTATCAGCTTTGAATAAATAGAAATCATTTATTAAATTGTTGTTTAAAAAAGATTTTAAAAGATTTGGACCAGACTCGATCAATAAATTTGCATAGCCTAACGAGTATATTTTTTTTAAAATTATATTTAAATCAAAACTATTATTTTTTATGTTCATAAAAATAAGTTTTACATTTTTATTTTTAAATTTATTAATAATATTTTTATCTTTTTTATTATGAAAAATATAAGTTTTATTTGAGTTTAGTTTTAATACTTTAGAATTTATTTTGGTCTTCAAATCTTTATCAATAATAAATTTTACTGGTGAAAACTTTTCTAAACCTTGAATTCTACAATTTAAATTAGGATTGTCAGAGTTGATAGTTTTATAAGATGTTAAAATTGCTTGATTTCTATATCTTAATAAATGAGATACTTTGTGAGAATGTTCATTTGTAATTTTTTTTTTAAATAAATAAATTCTATAATTTTTAGAAACAGCCAATTTTCCAGTAACGTAAGGAATATTATTAAATTTTGAGAATTTATAATCTTTGTAAAATTGATTTGCCTCATTTTTAATTAAACCAATTTTAGCCAAAATATTATTTTTATTTAAAAGACTTTTTGTTTTTTTTGCTGTTCGTTTATCAAAATCTTCAATCGAATAGTTAACTAATTTAATTTTATTTTTTATAATAATGTTTGTACAAGGTGGTGTTTTTCCATAGTGGATACAGGGTTCTAATGTTACATACATATTTGAATTTTTGAAATTTATTTTATTGTTTTTTAACGCAACTACTTCAGCATGAGGTCTACCATTAATATCTGTCTTTCCGTAAGAAATGATTTCATCTTTATATGTTACTACACATCCGACTGATGGATTTAGTCCTGTTAGTCCTTTATTTTGATTGGCAAGTTCTAGTGCCAATCTCATGAATGCTTTATTTTTTTCTGATGATTTATCTTTTCTTAAAGACATCGATTTTATCAACAAATTGAACGAAGTCTTTTTCTTCTCTAAAATTTCTATATACTGATGCAAATCTTACATAAGCTACTGGGTCCAATTCTTTTAATCCTTCCATTACCATTGTACCGATTGTGTTTGAAGAAATTTCACTCTGACCTAGTTCCTCTAAAGACCTTGATATTTTAGATATAAATTTTTCTGCTGTCTCTGTATCTATTGGTCTTTTTTTGAGTGCTACATATATTGATTTTGATAATTTTTCTCTATCAAAAGTAGATTTTCTACCGTTTTTTTTTACTACAGTTAATTCTCTGAATTGTACTCTTTCAAAAGTAGTAAATCTTTGTCCACAAATACATAATCTTCTTCTTCTAATAGCTGTACCGTCTTCGGTGGGTCTGGAGTCTACAACTGAAGTTTCTCCCTTTTTACATATAGGACAAATCATAATTCATTATCCCAAATTTTTATAAATTGGGAAATTTGAACATAAATCAACAACTTCTTTTCTTACTTCGTCTTCTATTTTTTTATTATCGTCTGGGTTTGATGACAAACCTTTAATTACTTTAGTAATTAGTTCACCAACAATTTTAAATTCATTTAAACCAAAACCTCTAGTAGTTGCAGCCTGAGATCCTAGTCTTATACCAGAAGTTACCATTGGACTTTCTGTATCAAAAGGAATTCCATTTTTATTACATGTTATATTGGCTCTTGATAAACTTTCAGCTGCAGCATTACCTTTGACACCAAAGGGTCTTAAATCTACCAACATTAAATGAGTATCAGTACCTCCAGAATAAATCTTAAATCCATTTGTTTTTAATGTTTCTGCGAGAATTTTTGCATTAGCTAAAACATTAGATATATACTCTTTGAAAGAAGGTTCTAATGCTTCTTTAAATCCAACAGCTTTTGCTGCTATTATATGCATCAGAGGACCACCCTGATAACCAGGAAATACAGCTGTATTAATTTTTTTATAAATATCTTCGTGATTTGTTAAAATAATTCCACCTCTGGCACTTCTAAAAACTTTATGAGTTGTAGATGTAACGACATGAGCATGATCAACAGGATTTGGATAACCTTTACCAGCAACAAGACCTGAAAAATGAGCCATATCTACCATAAAGAATGCTCCAACCTTATCAGCAATTTCTCTAAATCTTTTAAAATCAATTATTCTAGAGTACGCACTACCTCCAGCAATTATAAGTTTAGGTTTATTTTCAATTGCCAATCTTTCAACTTCGTCATAGTCGATTAGTTCAGAGGTTTTATCTACATCATAACTTATTGCATTGAACCATTTGCCTGACATTGCAATTTTAAGACCATGAGTAATATGTCCACCAGAATTTAAACTCATTCCCATAAATGTATCACCTGGCTTTAATAACGCTAAAAAGACTGCTCCGTTAGCTTGAGCACCAGAATGAGGTTGTGAATTAGCAAATTTGCAATTGAAAAGTTTTTTTAACCTATCGTTAGCAAGTGACTCAGCGACATCAACGTGTTCACAACCATTATAATATCTTTTACCTGGATAACCTTCAGCATATTTATTTGTTAGTACAGAGCCTTGTGCCTCTAAAACAGCTTGTGAAACAATGTTTTCTGATGCGATTAATTCGATATGATTTTGTTGTCTGATTAATTCTTTATTTACAGCATCAAATATTTCTGGATCAGCTTCAGACAATTTTTTTTCAAAAAAGTTTTCATATTGAGTATTCAAATATTTTTTTTCACTGGACATTTATTTACCTATATTTTTTTAATTCTTTTTATATGCCTACCACCTTCAAACTCAGTTTTTAGAAAGCTCTCAACACATTTTAAGGCAACTGTTTTTTTAATAAGCCTTTCTCCTAATGTTATAACATTTGCATCATTATGCAATCGCGATAATTTGGCATTTTTTACTGAATAGCATAAAGCTGCGCGTATTCCCTTATTTTTGTTTGCAGCAATAGACATTCCTACTCCTGAACCACAAACAAGTATTCCTACATGATTCTTATTTTTCACCACTTGTTTACAAAGTTTATGAGCAAAATCAGGGTAATCAACAGACTTCTTATTTTGTTTTGGTCCCATATCTTTTATTGGATAATTTTTATTAAAGTATTTTAAAATATTCCTTTTTAAATTAAAACCACCATGATCTGAAGCAATAAAAATTTTTTTCAATTTAATTAAATTTATAATTTAAAACACAAGCAACAAGGTGAACTCTATTTTCTTCACCCCCATTAAATGCATTGTGATATTTAGTGTTATTAGTGATCCAAACTGAGCCATCTGCTGGCATATGTTTTGCAACATTATCAACGACCATTATTGCTCCAGGATTTGTGTATATAGGTATGTGAAGCCTTGGCTCAGGATCTCTATGCCAACTCAATGTTGATCTTGGTTCTTTTAGAAGAAGTCTCATCCTACCTAATTTATATTTTTTTGTTAACTCATCATAAACTTCTTTGAAATAGGTATTTTTAAAGTCGTCAACAAATTCTGTATACTTATGTTCATCAATTTTACTTTCTCTCTGAACCTCAACTCCTGTACTATCTGGCTTTGTCCAATAAATACCTCTTACATTATTTCCTTTAACAGAATCTGGATCACCTGGAATTTGATTAAGAGGTATACCAGCAAAGTGCGGTATTCCAAGGCTTGTATCAAAACCTTTTATTTTTAATACTTCATCGCAAGCTTGTTTTAATTTTGAGATATCGAATTTTACATCTTGTTTTTGGAAATCGTTGAATAATTGTGACATCGAAGCTCTACTATCTTATAGACTATTATATTAAATATTACTATTGTCGCATCAAAAAAATTAATTGATAATGATTATCACAGGTAACTATCCTAATTTAAGATTGAGAAGATCAAGAAAATTTAGTTGGTCAAGAAGAT
Source organism: uncultured Pelagibacteraceae bacterium (assembly GCA_902611845.1). Classification (GTDB taxonomy): domain Bacteria; phylum Pseudomonadota; class Alphaproteobacteria; order Pelagibacterales; family Pelagibacteraceae; genus Pelagibacter. Next base: position 128,029 of record CACMAX010000003.1, read on the forward strand.
TGGTTCAAGATAATGATCTATCTTATAATGATTTTATTTTACCCATCTTTCTTACTGATGGTAAAGCAAAAAAAGTTCCTATTAGTTCAATGCCGAATGTATTTAGGTACTCTATTGATAAGTTAAAAAGTGTAGTTGATAAAGCATTAAAATTAGGAATACCGATGGTCGCTTTATTTCCTCATACAAACGTAAAAAAAAAGGATGAATATGGAAATGAAGCGTTAAATGAAAATAATTTGGTATGTCAAGCAATAAAATTCATTAAAAAAAATTATAAAAATGAAATTGGAATAATGTGTGATGTTGCATTAGATCCTTATACATCACATGGTCATGATGGAATAATTAGAAAAAATGAAATCTTAAATGATGAAACGTTAGAAGTCTTAATTAAACAATCAGTATTGCAGGCAAAAATGGGTTGTGATGTTATTGCTCCTTCAGATATGATGGATGGTAGAGTATTAAAAATTCGCAAGGCTTTAGATAAAAATAATCTCAAAGATGTTCAAATTTTATCTTATGCGGTAAAATATGCATCAAGCTTTTATGGACCATTCAGAAATGCAGTTGGATCAAAAAGACAATTAAAAGGACACAAAAAAACCTATCAAATGGATTTTAAAAATAATTATGAAGCGCTTAGAGAAGTTTCATTAGACATAAAAGAAGGTGCAGATATGATTATAGTAAAACCAGGAATGCCTTATCTTGATATAATTAGGGAAGTCAAAAATAATTTTAAAATACCTGTTATAGCATATCAAGTATCTGGTGAATATAGTCTAATACAAAATGCTATAACAAAAAAATTATTAGATAAAAAATCTATATATGAAAGTTTAGTTTCTTTCAAAAGAGCTGGTGCAAATTCAATTATAACATACTTTGCTGATCAAATAAAATTAGATAAATTTAAATAATTTTAATTTTAGGAAACGGTATTATCAGTTTAATTTTCTTGTTTTTCTTTTTTATTTTTTTGTAAATAAAAGATTTAAAATGCCAAATGAGTATAAGAAGGTAATCTTGGTAATAATTATCAATTTGTTTTTCATCTAATATATTTATTTTAGTAATAGGAGTTAGATTTCCAAACTTTTCTTTATTTACTTCATAAATTCTATCAATTTTTTTATTATTTAATTTTGCAAGTTGCAATAAAACATTACCTTTTGTGGATGCACCTAAGCCTGATATTTTCAGATTTTTTTCTTTTAATTTTGAAACAAGTAAATTTAACTTTTTTGCATGCTTAAATACATTTTTAAAAAAATTTCTATAAGTTTTGACTTTGTTGATTTCTTTGCTTTTTTCATATTTTATTTGACTATTTATTTTTTTTGATTTTAAAGGATATTTAGAATTTAAGTGAGAAACGTTAATCCAAATACTGCCTCCATTAATATCATTGAATCCAAAATCGATTATTTTCATATTAGATTTGTTAAATATGTATTGAAGAGACATAAACGAATAGTATTCATAATGTTCTTGGCAAAATGTATCGTATGAAAATGTTCTTATTATTTCAGGCAAATAAGCAACTTCTATATGTAAAATACCATCTTTGCACAAAATAGTTTTAATTAAATTAACTAACTTTAAAGGTTCTTCGAGATCATAGAACATTGCAACAGCACTAATTAATTTAAATTTATTTCCTGAGATTTTTGAAAATCCTCTTTGAAATGAATTTGGTATAAGTTTTATTTGTTTTTTATAGTATTTTTTTAATTTTTTTGCAGACGGATCAACACCATAACATCTCTTGCTGTTATCAAAAAAATTTAAAAACGTTCCATCGTTTGATCCTATATCTAAAATTTTATCTTTTTTTTTAATATTGTATTTATTTGAAAGAGATATAAATTTTTTTTTTAAATGGTTAATCATTTTTGGATTTAAACCAGATCTATAACCATAGTTTTTTCCATAAAGTAAATTTGGATTATAATTATGTTTAAGCTGCAATAAATTAGATTTTTTTGAGAAGACAACTTCAAAAGGTGTTTTTTTAATTTTTTGATTATTTTTTTTGGGAAATGTGCCTGTTAATCCCATTAATGGAAATTTAGCTACACTAATTAAATTATTGTCGTCTGATATTCTGCATTTTTTAATTTTTTTATAAATATTGTTGATGTATTTCATCTAATTTATTTGTTATTTTTCAACACCTACTTTTTATTATAACTATTTTAAAGAGTTCTGAAAAATAAATCTTGATTTAGGAAAATTTAAATTGTTAGGTTTTATTATTGTTTTATCCAAAAAATCACCAACAATTTTTAGAGCTTCAAATGTATCTTCAAAACTTATGTTTTCATCGTTCTTATTTATTAAAAAATTTGGAATAATTTTGTCAGTATTTTTTAATTTATAAATAACTTTATTTCCTTCTAAATTATTATTTACATAATCACTAAAATTTATATCATAGCCAATCAACTTATAGAAATTCAACTCCCAATTAACAAATTTTGAGAGCCAATTATTCGATTTCAGTATTTCAAAATATTTATCAATTAAAATGAAAATTTCTTTATTTCTCTCATTCTCTACTGTTAGAATCTTAATTAAATTCATTACATAAATAATACAAAGTAATTTTTGTTTATCTTCTAGAAAATATGGAGTTTTAAATTCATCAATTTCAATTTTTAAAGATCCAATTTTAGTTTGAGATTTTGAATTATAATTTAGATGTATTTTATTTCCCTCTATTAGATAATTTTTAATTTTTTTTGAGGTTCCTCCAAAAATAATTCCAGAGATTTTTCCATGATTTTCAGTATAAATATCTGATATTACAGAATTTTCGTTGTATTTATTTTTTGATAGTAAAAAGCCTTTGTCCTGCCAATTCATTATATTTTTATAAATTCTAAAATTTTCATTGCCGCAGCTTGCTCAGCATTTTTTTTTGAAGTGCCCTCTGCATACGCTATCTTATTATCCTTAATTTTTACACTGATTTTGAAATTTGGTTTATGTCTTGGACCTGTATTAGAAATAAGTTTATATATTGGTAATGTTTTAAACTTCTTTAAAGAATATTCTTGTAATCTTGTTTTGGAGTCAATTACCGTAATATCAGACAAATTTAAATAATTTTTCCAAAAATTTAATATAAATTTAGAAGATATGTCAAAACCTTTATCAATATAAATTGCGCCTATTAATGATTCACAACAATCAGATATAATTTTCTTTTCAATATTTATTTTTTTTTTCTTTTCAGTATTTCCAGTTAAAATATAATTTTCTAACTCGAGTTTCTTACCCACTTCAAAACATTTATTCTTATTAACTAAATTAGCAAGTTTTTTATCAATTATACCAACTTTCTCATCAGGATATAACTCTAAAAGTTTTTTTGATATAACAAATCCTAAAACTCTATCACCTAAAAATTCTAGTTTTTCATAATTATTTTTTGTATCGAAACTTTTGTGTGTTAAGGCTTGTATCAATAGTTTGTCATCTTTAAAGTTAATACCTATTTTCTTTTGTAGTTTATTTAGCTTCATTTATTTAAATTATTTTTTTAAAAAATCTTTCAAATCGAATAATTTCATTCCATTTGAAAATATTAAAAATACTCCCTTTCCTTGGATTAGATGAGAAAAATAAAATTTGTGCTTTTCCAACTAAATTATTTTGATTAACATAACCAACCTCTGATAAGAATCTGCTATCTTTAGAACAATCTCTATTGTCACCTAAAAAAAAATAATGATTTTCGGGGACAATATATTTATCTGAATTGGAAAATGTTATATCAGTTCTGTATGCAGCTAAATAACTTTTTCCATTTGGAAGCTTTTCCTCAAATATATCAACATCAATTTGGGATGATCCGCAATATAATTTATCTTTTTTACTTTTAATTGTTTTTAATATTTGATTAGAGTTAATATATAAATCACCATCTATAAACTGTATTGTATCACCTGGTAAACCAATTAATCTTTTAATATAATCTGTGCGATTATCTGCGGGAGTTTTAAAAACTATAACATCTCCTCTTTTAGGATCCTTATTTAGTATACGTCCTTTAAAAATAGGAGGACTAAAAGGAAATGAATGCTTACTATATCCGTAAGAAAACTTTGTGACAAATAATCTGTCGCCTACAAGTAAGTTAGTTTCCATTGAAGATGATGGTATATAAAATGGCTGAATTATTATTGATCTTATAAATACTGCAATTATTAATGCATAAAATAATGTTTTTGTATTATCAATTATGAAATTTTTCATTTTTTTTTATTTAAAATAACAAATGCAATTGAGTGGTTTTTTTCATCCGAAAGTGAAAGATGTATATCGTAATTCTTTATTTTAAATTTTTTTTTTAATATATCTTTTATTTTCTGTGAAATTTTAATTTTAGGAGATCCTTTCTTATTATTGTATATTTCAATATCATTAAAATTAATATTATTTCTAAAGCCTGTGCCTATTGATTTAACAAAAGCTTCTTTGGCTGCAAATCTTTTTGCAAAATAATTCGTTTTGTTTCTGTATTTTTTTGATTGATTAATTTCATTCAATGTAAAAAGTCTTTTTTTAAAACCTTTAATTTTTAGTGATTTTTCTATTCTTTTATTGTCGATAATATCTACACCATTACCAATTATCATTATTTTAATATTTTTCTAAAATTACTTATTACTTTTTTCATACCGAACATGATGGATTCTCCAATTATAAAATGTCCAATATTAAATTCCTCTATAGATTTAATCTTTCTTAAAATTTTAGTTGATTTATAATCTAAGCCATGACCTACATGAACTTCCATTCCTAGTTTTTTTGCTAAAGTGGCACAATTTTTTATTTTTTTGAAATCGACTAAATAATTTTTTTTATTTTTAACTTTTATAGCAAATTTTCCTGTATGAAGTTCCACACATTTTGCATTTAATTCTTTTGATGCAAAAACATCTTTAATATTTGGATTGATGAAAAGACTTGTTCTAATTTTTTTTGAGTTTAATTTACTAATTACTCTTTTAATAATTTTTTTGTTTTTTGTGATATTTAAACCTCCCTCGGTGGTTATTTCATTCCTTTTTTCAGGAACTATACAAACAAAATTAGGTTTATATTTTAATGCAATTTTAAGCATTTCATTGTTAGCAGCCATCTCTAAATTTATTGGAACTCTTTTAATTTTTGAAAACATGGCAAAGTCTTCATCTCGAATATGTCTACGATCCTCTCTTAAATGAATAGTAATAGAATTTGCACCAAAATTCATAACTTGTCTTGCATAGGAAATAGGATCAGGATGTCCCTCGCCTCTGGCGTTTCTTAATGTTGCAATATGATCTACATTAACACCTAGTCTAGACTTCATTTTAAATATCTACTTCCGGGTTTTGTTATTGGAATTTTTTTCAACCCAATTGGTAAATCATTTTTTTTATAAGTTGGTATTTCTAATTTAATTTGGGAAACAATATTTTTATCTTTAATTTTTAAACTTAATTTACTAGATCTATTAATCAAACAAGCATATCCAACTACTTTTGACTTAAATTTTTTTACAAGTCTAGCACATTCTAAACTTGACTTACCTGTAGTAATTACATCTTCTACAATCAAAACTTTGGAATTTTTTTTTATTGAAAAACCTCTTCTTAAAGTAAATTTACCATTTACTCTCTCACAAAAAATTGTCTCCTTGTTCAATAAATTTCCAACGATATAACCAATAACAATACCACCCATAGCTGGTGATAAAATTATATCGATTTGTTTGAATTTTTTTTTTATTCTAGTACTTAAGGATTTGCAAAATTTTTCTGATTTTTTTGGATAACTTAATAATTTAGCACACTGAACATATTGGGGTGAATGTAAGCCTGAAGATAAAACAAAATGTCCCTCTAATAGTGCATTAGTTTTTTTTAAAACTGCTAAAGAATCTTTTAAAGAAAGCATATTTTTTATTTTTATGTCTAATTATTTTGAAGTTATATTCTTTCTGTTTTAGCTCACTAATAAGTTTTGTAAAGTTTTTCAAATCTTGAATAATTAGGTTGAACCTAAAATTAATGGTTCTTTTAGTCTTTTCTACCATTTCAACACTTGAAATATTTACATTATTGGTTCCAATCATTGTAGTAACGTCACCTAATATTCCAGGTCTGTCAGGTAAAGACATCCAAAGGGTAGTATTATATTTTTTTTCTGTAGGCTTGCTGTCTTCTTTGTATTGCCAGTATCTTCTTATAGCAGCTCTAGCTTTACCAGTTTTAGCGCTTGTTATCCAATGCAAAGAAGGGGAATCTTTTTTTGATGTTAATATTTTAACTACATCTCCATTTCGCAATATTGATTGTAAAGGACTTTCCTTTCCATTTATTTCACATCCAATCGCAGTGTCACCTACTTTAGTGTGCACAGCATAAGCAAAATCAATTGGACTTGCCTCTTTTGGTAATTTTATAACTGAACCTTTTGGAGTAAAGCAAAAAACATTTTCTTGAAACATTTGAAGTTTTGTATACTCAAAATAATGTTCAGGATTTTCATTTTTATCTATAATTTCTACTAAATCTGCTAACCAATCATATTCCTTCCATGTTAAAGAGTTAAACTTTTCCGACGATTTATATTTCCAATGAGAAGCTATACCTCTTTGTGCAAATTCATGCATTTGTTGTGTTCTTAGTTGTATTTCAATAGGTCTTTTATTTGGACCGATCACTGCTGTATGAAGAGATTTATAATTATTTATTTTCGGTGATGAAATGTAATCTTTAAATCTACCAGGTATACAATTCCATTTGTTATGGATCACACCTAAAGTTTTGTAACAATTTTCAACGTTATCTAAAATTATTCTAAAACCAATAATATCTGTAATTTGCTCAAGTGAGGTTCTTTTTTTTTGTATTTTTCTCCAAATAGAAAAAGGAGTTTTTTCTCTAGAATAAATTTTAAAATCGATATCATTTTTATTTAATAGATTTTCAAATTCACTAAGAACTGAATTATAATTAATTAAATTATTATCTTTTATTGTGTCCAATCTATCTTTGATCATTTTTCTTGCTTCAGGATTTAAAATGTCAAAAGAAAGATCTTCAAGTTCATCTCTTATTCTATTCATTCCCATTCTATCAGCTAGAGGGGCATAAATTTCCATAGTTTCTTTAGCAATTCTTTTTCTTTTTTCCTCTTTATCGATAGCCTTCAAGGTTCGCATATTATGCAAACGATCTGCAAGTTTCACAAGAAGAACTCTGATATCTTTAGAGGTTGCTAAGATGAGCTTTCTAAAATTTTCAGCTTTTGAATTAGAAATAGCTTGGTTTTCAAAAACTGAAATTTTTGTAACTCCATCAACCAAATCAGCAACTTCTTTTCCAAATTGTTCTTCTATGGTTTTGTAAGTTGCATAAGTATCTTCTATGGTATCGTGAAGTAAACCAGTTGCAATCGTTGCACTATCCAACTTAAGTTCGGTCAAAATGTTTGCAACAGCAACAGGATGAATGACGTAAGGATCTCCTGATTGTCGTTTTTGATCTTTGTGAACTTTCACTGCAAAATCATATGCTTTGCTTAGAGTTTCCGGGTTAAGAAACTTATTGTATGATTTAACCTTATTTATTAATTCGTCAGAATTTAGCATATATTTATTATATCATTTATTTAAATAACTTTAATACTTCTTAAATTATTTTTTTTTAAAGAAGATAAGAGTTTTATTATATTTTTTTTTAATTTTGGGTGAGACCAATTTTTGCATATTTCAAAAAGTGGCATTAGTACAAAGTTTCTATTATGCATTCTTGGATGTGGGATCTCTAAATTGATAAAGTCTTTATTTGATTTAGTAATTTTTCCATTAAAGTCTAATATATCAATATCACAATTTCTTGGATGATTTTGAGGAGCTACTTTTCTGCCTAATTTTTTTTCTATAAACTTTATTAATTTAAACAGCTCAAATTGATTTAATTTTGTTTTTATCAGTAAAACAGCATTGATAAATTTTGGAAAACTAGGATCTGGCCATGACACTGTCTCATAATAACTAGATGTTTTGATAATATTAATTTTGTGAGCTACCAATAAATATTTAGATTTTTCTAAAAAATGTATTCTATTTCCTAAATTAGAGCCTATTGATAGATATACATAATTAACTTGAGCGTCTGAAATATCTTGCTTTTTCACGGTTCCAATCTTTAGTTTTTTTGGTTTGTCGCTTATCGTATTGTTTTTTACCCTTCGCAACTGCTATTTCAACTTTAGCTTTACCTTTTTTAAAATACATTTTAGTTGGAACTAAAGTGAGACCATCCTCATTCACTTTGCCAATTAGTTTGTTGATTTCCCTTTTATTAAATAACAATTTTCTTTCTGAGTAAGGATTGTGATTTGAATAACTGGCTTGTTTATATATTGGTATATGAGAATTTATTAAAAAAATTTCTCCTTCCTTTTCTACAGCGTATGACTCTGCAATATTTACTTTTCCATCTCTTACAGATTTTATTTCGGAACCTTTCAGTACAATTCCAGCTTCTAAAATTTCTTTAAAGAAAAAATTGAACGAAGCTTTACGATTTATTGTAATAATCTTGATGCCAGATGTAGATTTATCACTCATTAATAAGTTTTGCTACTTTTAATGCTTTCTCGACTTCCTTTTTTGTATTTTCAGTTATTTTTACCAAAGGTAATCTTACAGTATCATCACATAGACCAAGTAATTTAGCAGCATACTTAACTGGTGAAGGATTGCTTTCTATAAATAAATTTTTATGCAATGGTTGCAACATATCATCAAGTTCTTGTGCTTTTTTTAAATCATTCTCATTTGATGATTTTGATAATTTTTGAAATTCAGAACATAATTTAGGAGCAACGTTTGCTGTTACACTAATCGTTCCAACACCACCTCGTTTATTGAATTCAAAAGCATTATCATCATTTCCAGTGAGTTGAATAAAATCGTTACCCATTTTTTCTTTTTGTTGATCAACACGGTTTAAATCACCAGTTGCATCTTTGACCCCAACTATATTTTTTAGTTCATATAATCTAGCCATTGTTTCAACACTCATATCAATTACTGAACGGCTAGGAATATTATAAATTATAATTGGAATTCCACAGTTATCGTTAATTGATTTATAATGTTGATATAATCCTTCTTGAGTAGGTTTATTATAATATGGTGTAACAACTAAAGCACCATCCGCACCAGCTTTTTCGGCATGTTTAGTTAATGATACAGCTTCTTCTGTAGAATTAGATCCTGTACCAGCAATTATAGGAAGTTTACCACTTGCTTCTTTTATGCATAATTCAATTGTTCTCTCATGTTCATCATGTGATAAAGTTGGTGACTCACCTGTTGTTCCAACTGGAACTAATCCATTTGTTCCATTTTCAAGATGATGATTTATTATTTTTATGTAACTTTCTTCGTCTAGCCTGTCGTCTTTAAACGGTGTAATTAAAGCTACATTTGATCCTTTAAACATAATTATTTATAACATAAGTTGTTTGATTTAATAAAATGCATTTAAAATTATTAACAACAATTATCCTTTTTTTCTTATCGTTTCAATCTGCTTTTTCAAATGAAACTATACTTCCTATTAAAAAACCAGATTTAAATGAAAAAAATATAACAAAAAAAATAGCTGAAATCGTTCCTCTACCAAAACCTTCTGAAAAAGAAGATGAAATTCAAAAAGAAATTAGAATTACTAACACAGAGATATTTAAAAAAATTGATGGCATAATAATTCCAAAAAATAAGCCTCTAATTGTTAAAGAAAAGTTAAGAAAGATTAAGAAACAGAAATTTTATAGCGATAGAGATCTAAAGTATGCAAAACAAGCTATTTCATTTATGGAGAAAAGTAATTGGAAGGATGCAAAAAAAGCTGCGAGTAAAGCGAGAGCAAAATCTATTTATGATTTTATTCAATGGAGACATTTACTTACAACTGGTAATAGAGCTACTTTTACTGAATACAAACAGTTTATCGAAAGAGTAAAAAATTATCCTAGAATAGATAGAGTTCGTTACTTAGGAGAGCATAAAATAAATTCTAAAAATCATACTAAAAATGAAATTATACAGTGGTTCGATAAACACCCTCCTTTAAGTGGATTTGGAAAAATGATGCTAGGCGATGCTTTGTTATCAAAAAATAAAGAGTCAGCTATAAATTTAATAAAGGAAGGATTTGTAACAGCTGATTTAAGTAAAAATGATCTTATTTTTTTTAGAAAGAAATTTAAAAAATATTTGAACAGTAGTGATTATATTAGAAGAGCTGATTATTTAGCTTGGGAGAATAAATATTGGGATCTTAAAAGAATGTTAAGATATCTTCCAAAAGATTATCAGCTTTTATATACAGCAAGGCAATTGTTAATGAGCAGATCTTATGGTGTTGATAGCGCTATCTCGAATGTGCCTTCAAGTTTAAAAAAAGATGCAGGTTTAAATTATGATAGACTTAAATGGAGAAGGAAAAGAGGAAGAGTTGATAGTTCTCTAGAGATTTTATTAAGTATCAAAAATAATAAAGACTATATGGTTCGCCCAGATAAATGGTGGGTTGAAAGATCAATAATTGCTAGATCACTTATTTATAAAAAAAGATATGAGCAAGCTTATAAAATTACAAGCAAACATGGATTATCAGAAGGTGCTGAATTAGCAGAGGCTGAATGGATGAGTGGTTGGATTGCATTAAGTTTTTTAAAGGATCCAATTTTAGCAAAAAGTCATTTTACAAAATTTTATAATAATGTTGGGTATCCTATTAGTTTATCTAGAGGAGCTTATTGGCTTGGAAAAGCGAATTTAGCACTAAATAATAAGGAAGAAGCAGAAAAATGGTTTAAAGAAGGGTCAAAATATCTAACAACCTATTATGGTCAATTATCTCATATGAAAATATATCCAAATAAAACTTTTGAACTTAAAGAAAGTACTCAAGTTGATAAAAATTATGCTGAAAGTTTTTACAAAAATAAATTAGTCGCAATAGTACATTTATTAGATGAAATAAAAAAAGATAAATATACGAAACATATTTTAAGATTTCTAGCAAATGACAATATTTCAGCAGGGAGTGAAATATTGGCAGCAAAACTAGCAACTGACATCTCGAGATTTGATTTTGCTATTCAAGTTTCTAAAATAGCATCTTATCAAAAAAGGTTTCATAACAAATATAATTATCCAGTAATAAGCACGCCTAATAAAGTCGGATCAAGAAAAATCCCTGAGCAAGCTTTGATTTTATCTATTATAAGACAAGAAAGTGAGTTTGATATATCAGCTAGAAGTAGAGTTGGAGCTCAAGGATTAATGCAGTTGATGCCTTACACTGCAAAGACAGTTGCCAAACAGGCAAAAGTTTCTTATTCAAAATCACGTTTAACAACAAGTCCTGAGTATAATATAAATCTAGGTTCTTTTTATATTGCAGGTTTAATTCTTGATTATGATGGATCCTACCCTTTTGCTGTAGCAGCATATAATGCAGGACCAAAGAGAGTTAAGTATTGGAAAAAAATAAACAAGAATCCCCAAAAAAATGAAATCGATTATGTTGATTGGGTTGAGCTTATTAAGTTTAAAGAAACAAGAAATTATGTTCAAAGAGTAATGGAGAACTATAATGTATATAGATATATTTTATCACAAAAACCAGTACTATTAAGAAATTTTTTTAAAAATAATCCACTATAT
>CACMAX010000004.1 GCA_902611845.1 uncultured Pelagibacteraceae bacterium
AAGCTAGACATATAATTTATATCATGGGTTCCAGGTACACCCCTTGTCAATAATAATGGATGAACTTTCTTTGATAACTTTATTCTATCTTTCTTAGTTTTGTAAATATCATCAATTGATATTTTGAAAACTTTTAACTTGAAGTATTTTTTTAAAATTATCATTAAGATAGAGCTTATTGTGGTTTTTCCAGTTCCTTGTCCTCCTGTTAAACCAACAATATAAGGTTTCTTAAAATTTGTTTTTTTTGCAATCCAGAAACTCATAGGAACAAGATAATCTTTAAGCATCTTGTCTTTGTTTTTAAATTTATCCGAAGATGTTTCTTGTGTTTTAATAAACTTATAACAATCTTTTTTTACTTTATTTAAACAATCCTCAACTAAATTCATTTTGTTTTATTTTTGGTCAAGGGGATGATTGTTACCGTCATTAATTGAAACATCTTTATATTCGAAAGGATCAACTCCCTCAACGCATGCGATATTTATCATATGTAATTTTGGATTACTTCTTGGCCTTGTATGTGTAAAAATTCCACAGATAGAGCAAAAATAGTGTTTAGCTGTGTTGGTATAAAATTGATATAAAGTTAACTTGTCTTCTCCTTTAGTAATCTTCATATCATTTTCTCCAATCGGGGACATAACATAGCCCTTTCTTTTACATACAGAACAATTGCATCTTAAAACTTTTTCAAATTTATCTGGAACATTAACCTCTGCTTCAACCGCACCACAATGACATGTTAGTTTTTTCATTTTTTTATCCTTTAAATTTTTTGATAATTTTTTGTATTTAAACTTTTAACTCATATTTTCATAAACTATAACTTGTTAAAGTTATCCACAGTCATACTAAATCTTGTTTCGATGTTCTCGTTTTGATTCACTTTTGATTCACTTACAGACTCAAAATACAACCTAATTGACACTATTGTATAACTCATGTACTAATAAGAACAAAACAAGAACATTTATGAAGCTAACAATACCCTATTATTTACACAAAGCAGGAGCTGGTTTTCCTTCCCCTGCAACTGACTACATAGAAGAAGATATAGATTTAAACGTACATCTAATCAAAAATGTTCCAGCAACTTTCATAATAAGAGTTCAAGGAAAATCAATGGTGGATGTTGGAATAAATGATGGTGATTTATTAGTTGTAGACAAAAGTTTAACTCCAAAAAATTTTTCAACTGTCATAGCAAATGTTCACGATGAACTCGTCGTTAAAACTTTGGTTAAAGAAAAAGATAAACAATTTTTAACGTCAGGATCTAAAGAATTTTCTGATCGAATTTTAATTAATGAAGAACAAGATATTTTTATTTGGGGAGTAGTTACCTATGTCATACATTCAGTACACTAAAAAATTAGCACTGGTTGACTGCAATTCTTTCTATGTCTCTTGCGAAAGATTATTTAATCCAAAAATAAGAAAAAAACCTGTTGTAGTTTTATCTAATAATGATGGCTGTATAGTTTCAAGATCTACTGAAGCAAAAGCTTTGGGAATTAAAATGGGTGAACCTTACTTTAAAGCAAAAGATATTATTATAAAAAATGATGTACAAGTATTCTCATCAAATTATTCTTTATATGGAGATTTGTCTAGAAGAGTAATGAGAACTTTAAAAAGATTTAACTCTGATATTGAAGTTTATTCAATTGATGAAGCATTTATGGATTTATCAAATTTTTCTGACAATGAAGTAGAGCGAGTTGGAAGAGAAATTAGAGAAACAGTTTTAAAGTGGACTGGTATTCCAACAAGTATAGGAATAGCTAAAACTAAAACTTTAAGCAAAGTTGCAAATCATATAGCTAAGAAAAAACAATCAGGTGTTACAAGTTTAATTGGAATAGAAAATCTTGATCCTATTCTTGAAAAAATTAATATCAACGATGTTTGGGGTGTCGGAAGACAAATGACAAAGTTTTATCAAAAAAATGGAATTTATAATGCCAAACAATTAAAAAATAAATCAAACACTTGGATTAAGAAATCCTCAAATGTTCTAAGTTCGAGAACTGCAATGGAGCTTAGAGGTGTACCTTGTATTGATTTAGAAAAAACTGCATCAAAAAGAAAAAGCTGTGTAGTATCAAGATCATTTGGAAAAAGAATAGAAAAATTTCAAGAACTTGAAGAAGCTGTTGCTAGTTATTGTTTAAATGCATCAGAAAAGATAAGATCTGAAAACCTTGTTGCAAAAGCAGTTATGGTATTTGTTAGAACCAGTCCTTTTCAAAAACAATTTGGTTTTTATTCAAACTCCAGAACTGTTGATTTTCCTATAGCAACTAACAATAGTATAGAGATCGTAAAAAATGCTTTATCTGTCTTAAAAGTAATCTTTAGGAAGGGACATCGTTATCAAAAAGCAGGAGTGATGCTAACTGGATTAACAGATGCTGAAAATAATGAAAACCTATTTTCATCAGCAAAAGACGAGAGAATTAATAGATTGATGAGATCAATTGATAATACAAATTATAGATATGGTAGATCTACACTAAGTCTTGCAAGTGCTGGTGTTAGAAAATCATGGAGCATGAAAAGGGATTATAACTCAAAGATAGATACAGCTGATTTTTATAGTTTACCAACAATTAGAGCTTAATTAAAAAGGTTTAGGGTTTCCTGGATAGCCGAGATCTTCACAAGTACCCTCTTTATCCTCGTCAGCTGGTTTACAGAGAGCAACACCAATTACACCATGAACTTGTGATTGATTTTTTAGTTGTCCTTTTACTTCGTCACAGCCACTCCATAACTCATCACAGGTATCAGCTTTACCAACGTTAGAATAACGAATAATTGCATCTTTTATTTTTAAACCTTTATCTGTGGCAGCAGTCATATAATTTCTGTACGGTCCAAATTTAAATCTCACACTAGAAGCTCCACCTAATACATCTCCAAAATAACTAGATCTTAACTTTCCATCAATCCATAAATGTAAAAATCCATCTTTTGCCCATTTAGCATTGACTAAAATATTTACCCATTTTCCTTTTAGTGGTTTAAATTTTTTATCAAAATGAACAACATAATGTTCAAAGTTATATTGCTCGCCAACTTCATTTTTAGTAACTCTATAATTAGGACCATTAAATAACCAAATAAATTTATTATTGTTATAGTTGAAACTAGGTCCTACTGCTTTTTCAGGTTTTCCATAAAGCATCTTAAAATCAAATAAAGAAATATTGTGTTGGTCAGTATCTATTTCATTAGAAATAAAATAAGCAATCCTATACCATTTTGTTTTGCCTTTTTTTGTAGTTTCTTTGTAAGGCTCCATAATTTGAAACCTTTGAGCAAAACCAGGCTTACCCCATCTGGCCCAATCATTCTTATCACCTATGTCTGAATAACTTAAATTAAATTCAATTCCTTTTTCAGAGACACCCATATTATCCTCGAATTTATCAAAAAACTTATACAGACCTTCACGATTAGGTACATTTCTTTTAGTAAAAACCATTTTATTATCTAATTGGGCCTTAAGCACAAAATGTGCAAAGTCTTTTTTCTCTTTTTTTTTCATTTTTATGTGTTGTTTTTCTGCGTATGAAAAATTTGAAAATAAAAACAAACATGCAGATAATATTAGTAAAATTTTTTTCATAATTTTTTATATTGATTTATTTTATAGTATCTATACTTCCAATATTATTTAAAGAATTATTTAATTCCTCCAAATTTTCTCTTCTTCCAATCATTACAACTGATAATCCAAAAACTATAATTAGACCCAATGGAATAGCTGTAACAACACTTATGTAATCAGCCATTAAAATTAGATAAATAGCATAAAATAAAATTGATCGAATAATAACTGTAGATTTAAAAACAGCTATGATTGCTAAAGAATGCTTAATTAAATTTTTAAAACTCATTTTAGAAGGACCAAAATATCTTTTACCTCTTTCTGAAGGAGATGAAGATCTATCTTTCTCTAATTTTGCCAATGCTCCTGAAAAGCTACACCAAGTAGATTTATCGTTTATTAATTTCTCAACAGTTGACTTTGGAAGACACGTATAATTTCCAAATTTTATCGAATGACCAGTAAATACATAAGTAATTATTTTATGTAGATGGTAACAAGTTTTAAAAATAATATTTTCAGATCTTTTTACTCTTTCTCCTACGATTGGTTTTCCTTCATCATAATTAATATACTCAAGAAAACTTTTGATTTCTTCAGGTCTATCTTCACCATCTGAATCCATAGGAATTACATAATCAAATTCTTTATTTTGAAATATATGTTTAAGTCCTGTTGCAATACATCTTCCATGTCCTTGATTGTTTTTAATATTTAAAATTTCAATCGATAATAAATTTTCTGTATTGGAGATAGAGGTTGGTTTTTCCTCAGTTGATGCATCATTGACAATAACAAGAGAAAATTCTGCATCTAAGTCTTTTACAATTGTATTTATTTCTTCAATTAATTTTGAAGCTGATTTCCAGTCATTGTAAACTGGTGTTAAAATAGTAATTTTCATTTATTTAACTTGCAAGCAACCTCAGCAAAGAGGCTACAATTCCATGTCCAGACAGCTCTATTATTACAACAATAAAGACGATAAAAAGTATGTTTTTATTGAATTTCATATCTACGATCCAACACAAATCTTATCAATACACATATATTTATCAAATGAATTCAATTTTTGCTTTGTAACAAAGCCTCTCCAAATAGGCCTTGAATTAATGTGATATGATAAATTTCCAGCTGCCCATTCATCACCAAGCACATATTTAATAGGTTCATCATGTTGTTCGTGCCATGCCATTTGAACTTTTATAGCTATGTCTCTCCCAGGATAATCAGTCCTCTTATCAGTCTGAGATATTGAGACATAACCATACAAAATTGGAGATAATAAAAATAAAAATATAAATCCTATTAAAAAAGAATTTACTTTCTTAATATTTATTTGAGTTTTCAAAAGGTAAATAAATAAAGTTCCAAAGAATAAGTAAAAAGGCGTCATCCACATGGTTCTAATCTTTGATCCAGTTATTAACGCAGTCATAAATACTAATATTATTGGGACTAAATTAATAAATATTAAAAATAAAAGTTTCTCATCTTTTAAATTTAATTTTTTGGGTATTTTTTTCATTAGTAACCAAACTAAAATTAAAAATGGAATTAAAATACCAATTTGTTTCAATGTGAATATCAATGGATATTTAAGATGATTTATTATTTGTCCTTCATCCAAACCTGCACGAGTAAAGCCATATTTAATAGTAATAAAGTCATTATTGAATAACCAAATTATATGTGGAATTAAAATTACAAAAAATACTTCTAAAGAAACTAAATATTTAAAATCAAACTTTTTTGATTTTTTAAAAAATATTAAATATGCAAACAATAAATCTATTGCAACTAATAAATAAATAAAAAGATACTTAGATAGAATCCCAAACGCTGCTGCAGCTCCTAGTAAAATACAATCATAAAGCTCAATTTTTTTACTATTGTATATTTTCCAAGTGTAATAAACTGTTAAACACCAAAAAGGTAGTTGGCAAACATTTACATTAAACTCTGGAGTTGTGAAATTATAGAAGTATATTCCTTCAATAAGAAAAACTGATAACAAACTCAAAGTGCCATCATTAAGAATTTCCTGCGATAATTTAAAAATAATGAAAAAAGATATCACTAAAAAAATTTGACTTAAAAAATAATAAGCCCAATCTTGTGGCCCAAATATTTGAAAAAAAACTTCTGGAAAAAACGCACTTAATGGAGGATGTTTGTTAAATCCCCAATCTAAATTACTACCCCAAGCCAAAGCTTCAATTGTATCCAAAGGTAAATTTGAGTTTGTGATAGTTGGAACAACTGTCCATAGAATTAAGTGAGTCGTTACAAAAATATAAAAAATATTATTTATATTTCTTTTGTTTAAGGCCATTTTTATCAATGTATATGAATAAACCGTTCTTGACACTCATTTATTCATGAATATATTCACCAACTCAAAATAGCTAAGTATGGTAAGAATTTCAAAAACTTATACTCCAAAAGAAAAAGAGAAATACATGTGTGCTAAACATTTAGCATATTTTAAGATGAAATTAATGGAATGGAAAAAAGATTTAAAGAGATCTAATAATGAGGCAATTTTTCAAGCGTCCATGGATGATAATAGTGCATCAGCTGACATAGTTGATCAAGCAAGCTCATACACTGAGAAAAATGTAGAGATGAGAGCTATTAATAGACAAATCAAATTAATTTCTAAAATAGATGGCGCATTAAAGAAAATTCAAGATGGAACTTATGGCTTTTGTGAAGAAACTGGTGAGCCTATTGGTTTAAAAAGATTAATGGCAAGACCAGTTGCAACTCTTTGCATTGCAGCTCAAGAAAAACACGAAAAAGACGAAAAAGTTTACGCTGACGATTAAGGAAAGTCTATTTCAGCATCTTTGTTTAATGCTTTAAACCCTTTT
This sequence comes from uncultured Pelagibacteraceae bacterium, assembly GCA_902611845.1. Lineage (GTDB taxonomy): Bacteria > Pseudomonadota > Alphaproteobacteria > Pelagibacterales > Pelagibacteraceae > Pelagibacter. The sequence goes on from CACMAX010000004.1 coordinate 6,499, forward strand.
GCTACAGCTGGGCGTTCAGCAATTTCAACAAACCACCTAGATAGGTTTTCAAAATTATTTAATCCAATATCGTGTCTTTTATGTCTTGCAATCCAAGACCATGTAGCAATATCAGCGATAGAGTATTTATCATTTGCTAAAAACTTACTTTGAGCCAATCTAGCCTCAAGATCTTCATAAATCTTTCTAGTAATTTTGAAGTATCTTTCTTCACCCCACTCGCTTTTTCCTTGGTGGTAATAATGAAACTGATGATGTTGGCCTATCATTGGACCAACAATAGCCATTTGAGCCATCAGCCACTGATTTATCTCTAGCCTATCTGCTTCAGGATAAAGTTTCTTACTTTTTTCACCTAAATACATAAGGATAACTCCAGACTCGAATACAGTCTTATTATTCTCATGATCTATAATCACAGGAATTTTATTAAATGGACTTATTTTTTTAAATTCTGGTTTAAATTGATCTCCACTCAAATTAACTTTTGTAAGTTTGTATTTAAATTCAATTTCCTCGAGCATTATGCTAATTTTCCATCCGTTGGGAGTATCAGCAGTAAAGAGTTCAATCATTCTTTAACACCCAATCTATCTTTGATAGTGCTGGATGCAGTTGTAAATTCAAATCTGTATTTTTCATCAGGTCTTGCATATTTAAAGCAGCCTCTTGCAGCTAATGCACCTTCATGAAAACCTGAAAGTATTAACTTTAATTTGCCTGGGTAAGTACAGATGTCCCCGATTGCAAATATCCCTTTTTTATTTGTTTCAAAATTCTCAGTATTTACTGGAATTGTTTTTTTATCTAAATTTAGACCCCACTCTGCAATTGGCCCTAATTGCATTATTAATCCAAAAAAACCTAAAACATAATCAGCTTTAATAACTTTGCTTTCGCCTGACTCGCTTTTTATTTCTACACTTTCTAATGAGCCATTTCCTTTGACATCTTTAATTGAATATTTGGTGATTAAATCAATAGTTTTATTATCACTTAATTCTTTTACTTTTTGAACACTGGCTGGTGCACCTCTGAACTCATCTCTTCTATGAACAAGTGTTACTTTTGATGAGTTAGATAATTCTATAGCCCAATCTAGAGCACTATCTCCACCTCCAAAAATAACTACTGATTTATCTTTAAAAATATTTTTGTCTTTTATTGAATATAAAACTGATTTTCCATCATACTTTTCAGCACTTTTAGTTGGAAATTTTCTTGGTTCAAAAGAACCTACGCCTCCTGCTATGACAACATTTGGTGTTTCAAATTCTTTTCCATTTAACGTTTTAACGAACCATTTATCGTTTTCATTCTTTAATTCTTGAACTCTGTCACTTAAGTGAAAATTAAAATTAAATGGTTTTATTTGTTCAATTAAATTATTTGTAAGTTCTTCTCCTGTACATTTAGGGACTGCAGGAATATCATAAATTGGTTTATCAGGATAAAGCTCAATACATTGTCCTCCAATTTTATCTAAGTTATCAACTATTTCACATTTTAATCCAATAATACCTAATTGATGAGCACAAAATAAACCTGTGGGTCCTGCGCCAATAATTACTACATCTGTTTTTATCATTAAACCTGTTTCTCCGGCATATGTACAGTTAAACCATCTAAATCATCTGAGACAATTAATTGACAACTTAATCTGCTATTAGATTTAGGTTCATAAGCTTGATCTAACATATCGTCTTCACCCATTTCTTTTTCTGGAAGTTTTTTAAACCATTCATCATCATTAATATATACATGACATGTAGCGCACGACATTCCTCCTCCACAATCTGCGTCTATTCCAGGAATGTTGCCATGAACCGCTCCTTCCATAACGGTCATGCCATTAGGAACTTCAATTTCATGTTCTTTTCCGTTAAATTCAATATATTTAATTTTCGCCATTATAATAAATAACTTTTATAAACTAATTTGCGACTGCGGCAAATTTTTGAAGTTTCTCACCATTTTTAAATTAATAGATGATTTAGACTAAAAAAAAAGGCAGGTATGTTTTAGCATACCCGCCTCTTTTTAATATTAAAAGCTAATTATCTAGCTCGTGCTCCACCTTGTGAAACTGCTGCTGACCAGATTACTAGACCAAAAGCAATTTTGTTGATGAAGTCTGCTAAGTTGTAAATCACGTTCAATGAGTTAGCATCTACTCCACCTACTAGGTAACCAAAAATGTAACCTAATGGGTAAATAGCCCAACCGATTGTAACGATCATTCTCATAGCACCCCATGCAGTTGCCAATGGCTTGTTTCCAGTTTTAGCTGCAATTTTTCCAGCTTCACCAGAGAATACTTCATATAAGATGTAGATCCATCCAGCCATACCGACTATGAAACCAAGCATAGCATTGATGTAACCTGCTTCTCCTAAGTATCCACCAATTAACATCACAAGCGAACCAATTAATAATCTCCAGAAGATTGCTCCTGGGATTTTCTTAACTGCTGCTAGAATTAAGTAAAACTCGATCATCTGTAATGGTACAGTGATTAACCAATCAATATATCTATATACTGTTGGAGAATCTCCAGTCATTACCCATACATCTCTCATGTACATGTAGTGAATGAATGCAACACCAGTTACAAGACCAGCTACTGTTACTGAAGTTTTCCAGCCTGCTGCAACAGTATTTCTTTCCATGAAGAAGAATACTGTAGCTGCTGCCATACCCATTGCGATTACCCAAAAGGAAATCCCAACGAAGTCGTCAGAAGCTAACATAGCAGTTGCTGCGTTTGCTACACCAGTTAGACCAAATAGAGCCACTGCTGCTAATGCAAACATTTTAAGTTTTTTCATAAAAAACTCCCTCTCGTTAGTTTTTTTTAGTTTAAATTTAAACTACGGACAAACCACAAAGGTTTATCCAAAGTTAGGGGCTTAATATCAAATTAAATTAGTTTGTTGAAGACTTTTTGCCGCGTTATAAGTGTTGATTTTACTGACTTTTTAAAATTAAATACAACCTGTTGCATAAATTCAATAGAAAAATGACATAAAAAGCAAATCAAAATGAGCAGAAATTATAAAGAAATTTACAACGAATCTCTAAAAAATCCTGAGGAATTTTGGCAGAAAATTTCTGACGATGTATTTTGGTTTAAAAAACCAACTAAAATTTTGAACAAAGATAACCCACCTTTTTATAGGTGGTTCGAGGATGGTGTAACAAATACATGCTACAACGCTTTAGACCTTCATATTGATCAAGGTAGAAGTGATAAGACTGCTTTAATCTATGACAGCCCAATTACAGGAAGTAAAGCAAAGTTTACTTTTAGAGAATTAAAAGAAAAAGTCTCTAAATTTGCAGGAGCTCTCGATAAACAAGGAATTAAAAAAGGAGATCGAGTAATAATTTATATGCCAATGATACCAGAAGCAGTAGTTGCAATGCTTGCATGTGGGAGAATTGGAGCAATTCACTCAGTTGTATTCGGAGGTTTTGCATCAAATGAATTAGCTAGTAGAATTGATGATAGTAAAGCTAAAATTTTAATTACAGCATCATGTGGATTTGAGCCTGGGAGAACAATTAAATATAGACCTCTTGTAGATGGAGCTTTAAAATTGGCAAAACACCAAGTTGAAAAGGTAATACTATTTCAGAGAAAAGATCACGAGGTAAAATTAAATAAGCCATTAGAAATAAGTTGGGATGAAGCGCTATCTGGAGCTAATGATAAAGATTGTGTTGAGATGAGTGCTAATGATTATGCTTATATCCTTTATACTTCAGGGACCACAGGTATTCCGAAAGGAATAGTTAGAGACATTGGTGGTCACATTGTTGCTCTTAAATGGACAATGAAAAATATTTATAACATTGATCAAGATGATGTATGGTGGTCAGCAAGTGATATTGGATGGATAGTAGGACATTCCTATATTGTTTATGCTCCATTATTCAAAGGTTGTGCAACTCTTTTATTTGAGGGTAAACCTGTCGGTACTCCCGATGCTGGAGTATTTTGGAGAATAATATCCGAATATAAAATTAAGTCATTATTCACAGCACCAACTGCATTTAGAGCAATTAAAAAAGAGGATCCAGAAGGTAAGTTTTTTTCTAAATATGATTTAAGTTCATTTGAGTCATTATTTTTAGCAGGTGAAAGAGCAGATCCAGATACAATTAAATGGGCTGAAAATTTACTTAAAGTTCCTGTAATTGATCATTGGTGGCAAACTGAAACGAGTTGGGCAATAAGTTCAAATTGTACTGGAATTGAAATGCAAGAAACAAAGTATGGATCTGCTTGTAAAGCAGTCCCAGGTTATGATGTAAAAATAATTAAACCCGATCAAACAATAGCTAAGCCAAATGAGATGGGAGATATTGTGGTTAAACTTCCACTTCCTCCAGGTACTTTTCCAACTTTATGGAATGCAGATGAAAGATATAAAGAAAATTATATGTCAAATTATAATGGCTACTACCAAACTTACGATGCAGGGCATATTGATGAGGATGGATATATTTGGATTATGTCTAGAACAGATGACATAATAAATGTTGCAGGTCATAGGCTTTCAACTGGTGCAATAGAAGAAGTTTTGTCTGAACATCAGTCTGTTGCTGAATGTGCAGTGATAGGAATAAAAGATCAGCTGAAAGGACAACTACCAATTGGTTTAATTGCTCTAAAAGCAGGAGTTTCGAAGGATAATGAGACTATTTCAAAAGAATGCATTCAAATGGTTAGAGATAAAGTTGGACCTGTTGCAGCCTTTAAAATAGCAATTGTCGTTAAAAGATTACCAAAAACTAGATCTGGAAAAGTACTAAGAGGAACGATTAGAAAAATTGCTGATAAAGAGGATTATAAGATGCCTGCAACAATTGATGATCCAGCCATCCTTGATGAGATAAAAGAAGACTTAATAAATAGCAATATTTTAAAATAATGCTTAAAACATATTTTTTTTTAGTAGGAGCAATTATTTGTGAAGTTTGTGGGACAATGCTTCTTCCTGTTACTCAAAATTTTACAAAAGTAACACCTACAGTGTTTTTGGCCGTCTTTTATTTATCTGCTTTTTATTTACTTACTTTCGTTGTTGATAAATTACCTATCGCGATTGTTTATGGAACATGGAGCGGACTTGGTATTTTTACTATCGCAATATTGGGCTATATATTTTTTAAACAATCTCTAAGTTGGCAAGCTATTTTGGGTATGTTTTTTATTGTAGTTGGAGTAACACTTGTAAACATGTATTCAAGTAAAACTATATAACTCATTCAAAAAGAATTGGTTTACCAGTTGGATCTCCTATAATTTCATCTTCTTTCATTTTAATATCCCCATTAATAATTGTATAAACTGGAGAACCTTTAAATTTATAGCCATCAAATGGGCTCCATCCACACTTACTGTGAATATTTTTATTTTTAATTTCTATATTTCTATTCATGTCTATTATTGTAAAATCAGCATCATAATCTTTTTTAATAAAACCTTTATTTTTAATACTAAATACAGAAACTGGATTTTCACAAAGAAGTTTGATTAACTGATCTAATGTAAGTTTTTTATCATTCACATGATTGAGCATAACGGGTAATAATGTTTGGACGCCAGGCATACCTGATGGTGACTGAGGATATTCTTTTAATTTATTTTCTTTTAAATGCGGTGCATGGTCTGAACCGATAGTATCATTATAGTTATTTCTAATAGCATACCACAGTCTATCATAATGAGACTTGTCTCTTAAAGGAGGGTTCATCTGTGCAAAGGTACCAAGTTTGTCATAGCAATCTGGTGCATATATTGTCAGATGTTGTGGGGTAATTTCAAAAGTTATGTTGCCTTTATTTTGTGATAAGAAATCAACCTCTTCTTTTGTTGTGACATGTAATATATGTGCTTTTTTATTAAGTCTTTTTGCAATCCTAACAATTCTTCTTGTAGATGACATTGCACATTCTTCGTTTCTCCACACAGGATGAGTATGAACATTGCCTTTTTCAATTAATTTTTTTCTTAAATTAATTATTTCTTCATCTTCAGAATGAACCGCAACTATTTTTGAAGTATTCTGAAAAACTTTTTCAATATCTTCTTCTTTATCAACTAATAAATTTCCAGTTGAAGAACCTGCAAAAAGTTTTACACCGCAACAACCATCTAAACCCTTAAGCTTTGCCAAATCTGAAGAATTGTCTGGAGTTGCTCCAAAGTAAAATGCGTAGTTTGAATACATCCTATTTTTAGCAAGATTCAACTTGTTATTAAATTCTTTCATATTTGCAGTGGGCGGATTTGTATTTGGCATCTCAAATACACTTGTAATACCCCCAGCAATTGCTGCTTTACTTCCTGTATGTAGGTCTTCTGCATTAGTTGATCCAGGCTCACGGAAATGAACTTGAGTATCCATGCAACCAGGAAGGACTAGTAAATTACTTGCATCAATAATTTCTCTGCTTTGATCGTTGCTTAAATCACCAATTGTTGAAATTTTTCCATTCTGAATACCAATGTTAGTTTTATCAAGTTTTCCATCAATATAACACTCTCCATTTTTTATAATAAGATCTAACATTTTATGAAATCGTTACTATATTATTCACAAGTATCTATCAATAATGAAAAAAAATAATGTTTATATTTTAGAGGACAGAGGACTTTTATACGTCTCAGGTGAAGATTGTAAAGAGTTTCTACAAAATATAGTTACAAACAATATCAATAATGTAGATGAAAAAAATTCATGTTATTCTGCTTTACTTACTCCACAGGGAAAATATTTGTATGACTTCAATATATTAAAACATAAGTCTGGGTATTTTTTAGATTGTGAGAAAAAAAATATCGGTAATTTATTTAATCAATTAAATTTATACAAACTTAGATCAAAAGTAGAAATTTTAAATTTAAGCAATGAATTTGTTATTGCAGTTATTAGTAAAGAAAGATTTTTGGACATGGAAAATTCAAGTTCTAATGCCGGCTGTACAATAAAATTTAGAGAGGATAGTATTTTTTTAGATCCTAGAAATATTGAGCTTGGAGCAAGAATAGTAACTAATTTGGAAAAATTATATTTATCATTAAAAAAACTTGGGCTTCAAAGTGCAGATAAAAATGAATATTACAAATTGAGTCATGAAATTGGTATTCCACAAAATAATACTGATAAACTTCAAAATAAACTTTTTGGCATTGAATGTAACTTTGACGAATTAAATGCAATAGATTTTAAAAAAGGTTGTTACGTAGGCCAAGAAAATACTGCAAGAATAAAATTAAAAGATAGATTAAACAAACGTCTTCTCCCAATTGAAGTTATTGAAGGTAATTTAGAAAATGAAATTGTATCAGTTGAAAATAATCAAATAGGAAAAGTGTTAATAAATGGTAATTATCCTTATGCTCTCATCAAAGTTAAGGATGAAAAATTCGATTTTGACAAAACTTTTAATTGTGGTTCTGCTAAAATTAAAATCAAAAAACCTGATTGGCTACAAATCACTTAATAAATTTAGATAAATCTGGTTTAAAATAATTTGGACCTTTCATAACTTTACCCTGATCATTATAAATAGGTTTTCCATCATTTCCTAACTTACTCATGTTAGAATTTTGAACCTCTTCAAAACAAGCGTCTAAATCAATTCCAAATGCATGACCTGCACCGTAAGTTACATATAAAATATCAGTTAAAGCGTCGACTGCCTCTAAGAGATCATTATTTTCTAATGCTTGTTTAAATTCATCTAATTCTTCTTTTATCAAATTGTACCTTAACTTATTAATTTTATCTGAACTGAAAGATGGTCTCGATTTAACTTCTTGCCCAAAAGTCTCCATAAATTTTTTTACTTTTTGAAAATTTGTCATTTTACTCCTGTAAGATTAATAAAAACTAGTATATAAATTATTTGATAACTTATTCAAACAAATGAAAACAAGGAAAGAATTTGATAGTATTGGCTATATAAGTGTACCTAATGAAAAATATTGGGGTGCCTCAACTCAAAGATCAAAAAAATTTTTTAATATAGGCAAAATTTATGTGCCATCTTCGATTATTAAATCTATTGCAATTATAAAGAGAAGTGCAGCAATAGTTCATCAAAAAGATAAATCAATTTCTAATAAGATTGCCAGATCTATAATTAAAGCATCCAATGAGGTTATTTCAGGAAAAATGGATGAAAATTTCCCTCTAAAAGTCTGGCAAACTGGTTCTGGTACTCAAACTAATATGAATGTAAATGAAGTAATAGCAAATAGAGCTATAGAAATTTTAAATGGTAAAAAGGGATCAAAACAGCCTGTTCATCCAAATGATCATGTCAACAAATCTCAATCAACAAATGATGTTTTCCCGACAGCAATGCATATTTCTGTTGCAACTGAAACAATAAATAAACTTTTGCCTAGTTTAAAATTACTTGAAATATCATTAAGAAAAAAAAGTAATGAATTCAAAAAAATTGTTAAAATTGGTAGGACTCATCTACAAGATGCTACTCCATTGTCACTAGGTCAAGAATTTTCAGGATATCATGAACAGGTAAAAAAAAGTATTAATAGAATTAAATATTGTTTAAATGACATTTACTTTTTAGCTCAAGGAGGAACTGCAGTTGGAACCGGAATAAATTCTAAAAAAAATTTCGATAAAAAAATAGTTAAAGAGATTAAAAAATATTGTAAAATTAATTTTAAGCCTGCACCAAATAAATTTTCTGAATTAGCAGCACACGATGCAATAGTAAATTTTTCTGGATCTTTAAATTCATGTGCTGTAGCCTTAATGAAAGTTTCAAATGATATAAGATTTTTAGGATCAGGTCCAAGAGCAGGTTACGGAGAATTATTGCTACCAGAAAATGAACCGGGATCTTCAATTATGCCAGGAAAAATAAATCCAACACAGTGTGAGGCAGTTACAATGGTTTGTGCTAAAGTAATAGGAAATCATACTGGTATAACAGTTGCTGGAAGTCATGGACATTTTGAATTAAACGTATTTAAACCTCTGATTGCTTATAATATATTACAATCGATAGATATTTTAGCAGACAGTGTAAAAAACTTTAGTTTGTATTGTGTTAAAGGCATAAAAGCAAACAAGAAAAAAATTAAAGAGCATTTAGACAATTCTCTAATGCTTGTAACAGCACTGGCACCTAAGATTGGCTATGACAATGCTGCAATGATATCCAAACGAGCGCTTAAAAATAATACTAAATTAAAATACGAAGCAGTTAGATCTGGCTTAATTAATGATAAAGATTATGATTTATTAGTAAATCCTTTAAAAATGATTAAACCAAATTAATCAATAACATTTCGAATATGGGATCTTAAATTTTGAATATTTTTTACAATAAATACTTTATTTGACTTTTTTTTATTTTCTATATTATTAATTTTTATATTTGTAATAATTAAATCAGCTTGACCAATATTTCTAATTAAATCAAAATTTATTTGTTTTATATTTTTTATTTTTTTTGATGATATTTGAAAAGTTTTTGCAAACTCAATGTAATTTTCAATTTTTAATTGATTTTTTGATATAAACTTAAGATCACCCCTGTCCTCTACAAAGCTTACTTTAGTATTTATATATCCAATTTTATCTAAATTAAATTTAGCTTTTTTTAGGTTTATTTTTTTTTCATTGAAAAATAATTCTAATTCACCTTTTTTAATCAACTTATTACTTAATTTATCAAATTTAATTTTTAAAAGTCCGTTAAAATTACCAATATAACTTTCATCGTATGATAAAAAATTTGAAAAAATGAAATCTAAAATTTTTTCAATTTTTTTATTTTTTATAGTTAATTCGCCCTCGAAGTAAAATGGATTTAATTGTATTTTACTATCTAAATTAAAATTTGTTTTTTTATTGTTAGGTGATGATATTTTAATCTTATTAGTGTCATATTGAGTAAGATATTTCAACTTATCATTAAAATATGACGCTTCTGATTGAACTTTAAATTTTTTATTATTATTAAACTCAAAAATATTTTTAATTTCTATATTTTGATTTAATATACTTATATCATGATAAGTAAATTTAGGAGTTGAATAATTTCTTTTCCAGTCAGACCTAAAAGTTAATCCAAAAATTTCTCCTGTTATGTCTAAACTTTTAACCTTTTTTTTGTCATGTATTTTATAAATAATTTTTTTTAAAGGTGAAATTAAAATAACTTCATTTTTTTTGTTTTTAATAAATATTTTGCAATTATTAAAAATTATTGGTTTATTAATTTTTTGATATAAGTGCTCTCTAATTTCATATAAATTAGATATTTTAAGATCTAGATTTGTGTTAGATATTTCTGTTGAAATTAAATTATTAAAATTTCTTAAATATACATTTCTTAATGAGATAAAAATTCTTAAATCTGACGTATTAATAAAATCATCATTTTGCCTAATTTTATTAAAATTAATTGATGCTTTTTCTACCAATAAGTGTGGTTTTGGAAATGGTTTATATGAAATCTTGCCTGATGTAATGAGGTGAATTTTAAAATTTTTATAAAAATTTTTTTCAATTACTGTAACTTTGCTTTTATAATTAAATAAAACTGGTAAAGATAAAATAGTGAGTGATGAAAAAATTATTGCAAGTGCAGTTAAAATTAGAACAAATGTTATTTTATTTTGCTTAATTCTATTCATTAAAATACTTAAATTTATATTATAAAAAATATGTTAAAGTCAGATTATTTGTTAAATTTAAATGAAAAGCAACAAGAAGCCGTCTTACATCTTGATGGCCCACTTCTTATTGTTGCAGGTGCTGGATCAGGTAAAACAAAAGTATTAACCTCCAGAATAGCTCACATAATTAGAAGTCATAAAGCTTTTTCAAGTCAAATACTTGCTGTCACTTTTACAAATAAAGCTGCAAAAGAAATGCAAAATAGAGTTTCCAAACTAATTAGAAAGCAAGCGACAGGTTTGCCATGGCTTGGCACATTTCACTCTATTAGTGCAAAAATTTTAAGAAAACATGCTGAGGCTGCAGAATTAAAATCCAATTTTACAATAATAGATCAAGATGACCAAGTAAGATTAGTTAAAAATATTTGTAAAGCTGAAAATATTGATATAAAAAAAATTTCACCCAAATATATTTTAGCTGTAATCGATAAATGGAAAAATAAAGGTTTTTATCCCAGTGATGTAGTTTTAAAAAAAAAAGATGTATTAGAAGTTAGTTTTTTAAAAATATATAAAATTTACCAAAAAAAACTAATTGATTTAAATTGTGCAGACTTTAGCGATTTGATTTTACATACAGTAAAAATTTTTCAAAATTACAAAGATATTTCATCTTTATATTCAAAAAAGTTCAAATACATCTTAGTTGACGAATATCAAGATACTAACTTTATACAAAGTGAGTGGCTTAAGCATTTATCTTCTGTGAATATGAATATATGTTGCGTTGGAGATGATGATCAATCTATCTATAGTTGGAGAGGGGCAGAAATTAAAAATTTTCTTGAATTTGATAAAACTTATAAAAATACTAAAATAATAAGATTAGAAAATAATTATAGGTCAACTCAAAATATCTTAAATGTAGCATCAAAATTAATACAAAATAATGAAAATAGAGTTGGTAAAAATTTATATACGAATCAAGAAGATGGAGAACTCATTACTTTAGATTGTTTTAGAAATGTAAAAGATGAAGCCACGGAAATTAGTTCCACAATTGAAAATTACAAAAAAAAAAATTCTTTAAATGAAATTGCTATATTGGTAAGGGCAATTTTTCAAACAAGAGAATTTGAGGAAAGATTTTTAAAAGTTGGAATACCTTACAGAATTATAGGTGGAATTAAATTTTATGAAAGAGCTGAAATTAAAGATTGTGTAGCATACTTGAGGTGTATTTCTCAACCGATGGATGATTTATCTTTTGAAAGAATAATTAATGTACCAAAACGTTCAATTGGAGATACAACTATTAAAATTATTTCAGAATATTCAAAAGACAACTATTGTAGTTTAGAGATAGCCTCAAAGAAATTAATAGAGCAGAATAAAATCAAACCTAAAACAAAAATTGGATTAATCTCACTATTAAAATTTTTAGAAAAATGGAGATTTGATTTAAAAAAGGTTAATCATAACAAACTTTTGCAGATAGTATTGGACGAATCTGGATATAGCGAAATGCTAAAGAATAAAAAAGATTTAGAAAATGAAAATAGACTTGAGAATATCAAAGAACTTTTAAATGCTATGAAAGAATTTGATAACCTTGAAAGTTTTCTTGAGCATGTTGCACTAGCAACATCCTTAGATCAAGATTGGGAAAGTGAAAAAGTAAACTTAATGACCCTTCATGCCTCTAAGGGATTGGAATTTAATATTGTTTATTTGCCTGGATGGGAAGAGGGCTTATTTCCTCATCAAAAGAGTATTGAAGAGAAAGGTGAGAGTGGGATTGAGGAAGAAAGAAGACTTGCTTATGTCGGAATTACAAGAGCAAAAAAAATTGCAAAAATCTCTTTCTCAATGAATAGATTTTATCAAGGAGACTGGATAGATAGTATAGCATCCAGGTTTGTTGATGAACTTCCAGATGAATTTATAAAAAAAAATAATAGTTTTGGCACTGATGAACAAGATGACTTTGAGTTTAATCAAGATATTGATTTTAGCAATGAAGTAAGAAGTCCCGGCTGGTTAAGATATCAGAAAAAACTAAAATGATAAAAAAAATAAGAAATTTTATTATTAAAAATAATTTAGATGGCTATATTATTCCTAAAAATGACAATTATTTTACAGAATATTCGAATATAAATAATTTAGCCAAGGTAACTAATTTTACAGGATCTGCGGGATTTGCACTGATTTTAAAAAAAAAAAATTATTTATTTGTAGACGGTAGATACACACTTCAAGCAAAAAAACAATCAGGTAAAAAATTTAAAATAATGGAAATTCCAAATATTTTTCCAAAAGATTTATTTATTATCGAAAATTATAAAATTGGTTTTAATCCAAAACTATTCACAGATTTGATGCTTAAAAGATATTTTGGAAATAAGACTAAGTTAATTCCAGTTGAATTTTTGTTTAAAAATAAGATTAAAAAAAATGCAAGTAAAGTATTTCAATTGAACAAATATATTGTGGGTGAGAGTAGTTCATCGAAAATAAACAAGGTAAAAAAATATATGAAAAGATTTAAAATAAATTACTTATATATCAGCGCAAGTGAAAATGTTAATTGGCTTTTAAATATTAGAGGAAAAGATTTGCCAAATAGCCCTTTAGTAAATTGTAAACTTATAATTCCTGAAAATGGGAAGCAATACCTTTTTATTAATCAAAATAAAATTTCAAATTTAATAAGAAAATATTTTAAAAATATCAATTTATGTCAAGAAGAAGATTTACTAAAGGTGATAAGTAAATTAAATAGTGGATCATTCTGTATAGACAAAACTACTTGCTCCTTGTTTGAAGAAGGAATAATTAATAGTAAATTTTTTATAACTCATAATAAAGATCCAATATACGATCTTAAATCTATAAAAAACAAAATAGAAATAAAAAATACTATTAAAGCTCATATTGAAGATGGTATCGCAGTAACAAAATTTTTACATTGGTTTAAAAATAATAATAAAAAAGTAACAGAAAAAACAATTGAAAATAAATTGCAAAATTTTAGGAAAAAATCTAATAATTATCTTTTTCCCAGTTTTGATACTATAGCGGGATCTGGGCCTAATGGGGCTATTATTCATTATAAATCAAACAACAAAACAAATAGAATTATAAAAAAAAACGATATTTTATTAATTGATTCTGGTGGACAATACAAATGGGGAACAACCGATATAACACGAACTATTTGTGCAGGGGAAGTTAATAACAAAATAAAAGATAATTTTACTAGAGTTTTAAAAGCACATATTGCAGTAATAAAATGCACATTAAAAAAAAAATTTCATGGAAATTTAATAGATAGCTTAGCTAGAAAATCATTACAAAATGCAGGTTTAGACTATGCTCATGGAACTGGCCATGGTGTAGGTTTTTTTCTAAATGTTCATGAAGGTCCTCAAGCAATTTCAAAATATAATAAAGTAAAAATAAAAAAAGGAATGATATTAAGTAATGAACCTGGATACTACTTAAAAAATAAATATGGAATCAGGATAGAGAACTTAATTTATGTTGATGGTGCTAAAAATAATTTATTTTTTAAAAATTTAACTTATGCACCCATAGATCATAATTTGATTAATTTTAAACTATTAAATAAAAAAGAGAGAAATTATTTATTTGAGTATCATTTAGATGTGTATTCGACAATTTCTAAGTATCTTACTGAAACAGAAAGAAAATGGTTAATAACTTTAATTAAGTAGTCTTTTGAAATCAAGTTGAGTTATAATTTTAATTCCAAGTAGTTTAGCTTGATCAACTTTCCGTTTAGTTGGCTTTTCTCCAATAACTAAATAATCAAGATTTTTGCTAATGTTACTAATGGTAGTTCCTGAGTTTTTTTCAATTAAAGATTTTGCTTCAGCTCTACTGATCCCAACTAATTTTCCTGTAAACATAAAAGATTTATTTTTTAATGTTCCGTTTTTATTTATTTTTTGGTTTTCAATAATTAATATATTTTCAAGTTCGAGCAAAATTTTTAAATTTGATTGATTTAAAAAATAAGAATTTAACGAATTGATCTGTGTTTCTCCAATTCCATCTATATCTAAGAATTTATAAAATTGTTTTTGTTTTATTATTTCAATGAATTTTGAAATATTTTCCACATAATCACTAATTAGTTTTGCATTTTCAATTCCTATATGTCTGATCCCAATAGAATAAATAAATCTTTGTAAAGAAGTATTTTTTGATTTTTCAATTGAATTTTTTAGGTTTTGTACTGAGGTTTCACCCCATCCATCTAAATTTTTTATTTTGTCAAAATCTAAATTAAAAATATCTTGTGGTTTCTTCAATAAATTTAATTCCCAAAATTTTTCAACTACTTTTTTACCGAGACCATCAATATTTAAGGCATCCTTTGAAATAAAATGTTTTATTTTTTCAACTGCAATCTTGTTACATCCGAAACTATCATTTAAACATCTTCTTACAGCATCATATTTTTTCGTTACTTTATTAAATTCTTTTACTGTGTTTGATCCACATGACGGACATTTAGTAGGAAAGATATATTTCTTGGAATTTTCTTTTCTTTTGGATGTGTCCACTTCAATAACATGTGGAATTACGTCACCAGCTCTTTCAACTTTTACAATATCACCTATTCTTATATCTTTACGATTAATTTCATCTTCATTATGGAGAGTTGCATTCGAAACTACAACGCCTCCAATATTAACCGGTTCAATTTTTGCAACAGGTGTCAATGCTCCTGTCCTGCCAACTTGTATTTCAATATTATATATTTTTGAGTAAGCGCTATCAGCAGAAAATTTATGAGCAATCGCCCATCTTGGTGCATTAGAAGTAAATCCAAGCCTATTTTGTAAATCCAAATCATTTACTTTATAAACTAGACCATCCAAATCATAGTCTAAATCAAATCTTTTATTTTCAAATTTTTTGTGAAAATTCAACAATTCATCTATGTTTGATAAGACTTTATTATCTTTATTTACTTTAAATCCCCATTTTTTTAAACTGTTAAGAAAATCTGATTGATACTTATGGGAATTATTTTCCATAAATCCAAATGTGTAAGCAATGAAATTAAGTGGAATTTTTTTTGTCTCATTTGGATCTTTCTGTCTCAGAGATCCAGAAGCAGCATTTCTAGGATTTGCAAATTTTTCTTGTATTTTTATAAAATCTTTTTTTTTAATAAATACCTCTCCTCTTATTTCTACTTCATTAGGAAAGTCAACATTTTTTATTTCTAAGGGAATATCTTTGATTGTTTTTAGATTTTCAGTGATAATTTCCCCAATTTTTCCATCACCCCTAGATACTCCATATTTTAATTTTTTGTTTATATATGTTAGGGATGCTGAAATACCATCTATTTTAGGTTCGACACTATAATTAAAATTCAATTTTTTATTTAGATAATTAAAAATTTTTTTTTCAAAACTTCTTAAATCTTCCTCTTTAAAAGCATTTGATAATGATAACATTTGCACTTTATGTTTAAATTTTTCAAATGATTTTGATGGTTTGAAGCCTACATTTTGTTTTGGTGAGTATTTATTTATTAAAAAAGTATGTTTATTTTCTAATTCTATTATCTGAATTTTAAGCTTATCATATTTAGAGTCACTTATTATTGGTTTGCTTTTATCGTAATATAATTTGTTATGTTTATTTAACTCTTTAATTTTTAATTTATATTTTTTTTTTATATCCTCTTTGTTCATTAATTAAATTGATTATTTAAAAATTTTTTTGAATTTTTTAAATAAAGAATCTTTTTTTTCTTCATTTTTAGTTTTTCTTTTTTTGTATCCCTGATTAAGAATTTTATAACTAGCTTCATACCATTGACTTGATTGATAATTATAACCAAGTAAAACTGCATATTTTTCTGCTTCTTGTTGTAAACCTAGTTTATAATGTAATTCTACCAATCTGTGTAATGCCTCCTCTACATAAATAGTAGTTTCATAATCATTTACAACTTTTTTAAATCTGTTAATTGCAGGAATCCATTTTTCTCTTTGGACATAGTATCTTGCTAAGTACATTTCCTTTGATGCTATTATTTCGACTATGTATTCAATTTTATATTTTGAATCTTGAGCGTAATCAGTATTTGGATAATTATTTATAACAATCTCAAAATATTTCTTAGCTTGCAAAATCTCATTCATATCTTTTTTTTCATCAATTATTTGATCGTAGTGGCATAATGCTAATAAGTAGTTCGCATAATCAGATTGTGGATGATTTTTATATTTTATTAAAAAACGCTCAAGATCATTAATGGCATAACTATAATACCCTTGAGAAAAATATCCATATGCAGACATTAAAACTGCTCTTGGGGCCCAAATCGATTGTGGATACAATAATTCCGCTTCACTAAATTTTTTTCCTGCAAATATTACATCTCCTCTCTCGAATTCTTCCATTCCTTGATTATAAACCTCCATCATTTGCGACTCTAAATTTTTTTCTTGAAGCACAGTGACACTTTCTTCTTTTTTTGTACAAGAGTTAATAAGAAATGAAAACAATAACAATAAAATATATAATAACTTTAACATTAATTATTTTTAACAGATTAAAAATAAAAATTCTAACTTTTAAGCAATTGATTTAAGATTATGATAATTTGCAAATGTGTGGGGCAATTGTTTTCCTTTAATTTCAATTAGAGAATAATTTGCTTTATCACTAAATATTTTTCTTAAAAGTTGATTCGTTAGTTGATGTCCACCTTGAGAACATTTTATTGAGCCAATTATTTTATATCCTGATAAATATAAATCCCCCATGCAGTCTAAAATTTTATGATTGACAAACTCTAAATTATTTCTCAATCCATTCTCATTAAGTATTTTGTCTTTGTCTATTACTATTGCATTATCAAGACTGCCTCCCTTTCCAAGGTTCATTTTTTTTAACTTTTCAATATCTTCATATAGACAAAAAGTTCTTGAATTAAAGACATTCTCTAAATTATCTTCAAATATATTTATTTTATTTATCTGGGTATTTATAATTTTATTTTCATATTTTATTTCAAATTCTATATCACTTGTAACATTTGATTTAATAACAGATATAAATTTTGCACCATCTTTGATGCTAATAGAATTATTTATTTTAATTATTTTAATAGGCGTATCACTAAACTTAACTCCAGCTTTATTTATACTTTCAATAAATACTTTGGCCGAGCCATCCATTATCGGAACTTCTTGAGAATCAATTTCAATTATTGCATTATCAATACCAAATCCGTAAAAAGCACCCATCAAATGCTCTATAGTTGAAACCTTTGCTCCATGATCATTTGATATGGTTGTACATAAAGTTGTATCTGTAACATTGTTATAATTTGGATATACAATATTATTTTTTTTTAAATCAATTCGTTTAAACACTATTCCTGAATTTGGTGGAGCTGGGTAAATATTTAAATTAACTTTTTTCCCAGTGTGTATCCCCAATCCATTTAATGATATTTTTTTTGATATTGTTTTTTGAGTTAATATAGACACTAGGAACTTATATTAAATAATGTCTTTTATCAGTACTCAACAAATATTACAGTAAACTACAATTATTTACCGAAGAAATTAAAGAATTTTTCAAATAAACCCTGACTTTTAATGGTTTTTTTTGGCATATCACTATTGTTTAAATGATAAACTAGAACTGAGTTACAAACTTGTTGATCTGTTTCATTATAAAAATTTATAGATCTAAATTCAAATTTATTATCAATATAAAATGAATTATTGTTAAAAAGCAAAGATCCCCCTCCGATTAGGAACAGGTCAGAATTACTTAAATTAGATTTATAGTTCAAATTTTTTAAACTTTTAAAAGTTAAATCAATTATTTCTTGAATTCTGAATAAAATAACTTTTTTTAATAAGTCTACCGATATGTTTTTATTAATAAAATCTTTAGCTTTAATACTGTTATCATTAGTTTTATTTTCGTAAGAAAATTCAGTATATGTCTTATTGAAAGATTTTTTTATTTTATCAGCTTCTGATATGGAAATTTTAAAAATTTTTGAAATATCCTTTGTGATGTGAAAGCTACCTATTGGTATAGATTGAATAAATTTTAAATTACCACTTTCAAATATTATTAATGAAGTCCTTTCCCAACCTATTTCTAAAAAAGAATTATTTTTTAAACCTAGCTTTTGTGAGTAAGATAAAGATTTGATATAACTAGTACAAAAAATATTTTTAATATTTAGATTAGTTTCTTTAAAACTATTTTTTAAAAAATTTATAAAATCTTTTTTAAAACATATTATTTTAAAAAATATCTTAATATTTTTAACTTCATTTATATTCTTAGGAAGTTCGATAAAATTTTTGTTATCTACGATACATTGACATAATACGATATGTAATATTTGATATTTGTCATAGTATAAACTAATTAATCTATTTAATTCCAAAATAAGATTATTGTAAATTTTATTTAAATTTGACTTTTCTTCTAGATCTTTTTTTAAAGATATATCAATGGTGAATAAGTCTTTTGTATCTAAAGCAAGAATAACATCTTGTATATGTGTTGATATTTTTTTTTCAGCCTTTTTTGTAATTTGATTAATTAAATTAAAGTGATTTGAATAATTTTCATTAATAATCACTTCATTTGTTTCGATAAATTTCTCATTTAACTTATTATCAAAAACAGCAAATCTAATTTTTGAAGAACCAAAGTCTATAATATTTATATAATTTTCTTTACTCATTTAATAAAATTAATCTATTTGGAATCCGAAGATCTATAACTGAATTTGGCTTTATATTTTGACGTGTAGTAAATTCATTATAAATTTTTAAAGATTTTTGGATATTTTTGTTTGGTAGTTTTACTAAAATATTATTTTCAAAAAATAAATCCCATCTTTCATTTTTATGATAAAAATACTTATTAATTGAACTAAGATTTATATTATTAATTGATAAATTTTTCTTTAAGGATACAAAATTTCTTATATCAAATTCTCCAAATATAATTGGTAAATTTCTAGTATTTTGAAATTCGTTAAATTCAATAAATTTTTTATTTGCACCAACAAAATATTTTTTTTGGTTGATGTAGGTAATAGCTATCAAATCAGTTTGGTCTGCATAAACTATTATTGTAGATGGTAATTTTTTTTTTATTTTAATATTCTCTAATACTCTTAAATTGTTTATTTTTTTTTGTAGATCATTGTAGTCTATATAAAATATATTCTTATTTTTTATGTAATTAATATCTGATAAAATTTTATTGTTTAAAGAATTTTTGTTAGTTTTAATTTCAATATTATTTATTAAAAAAATATTATTATATTTATCAAATATTTCATAGTTTAAGATTGATGTTAAAAAAAATAACAAAAATATATAAAAGTAAATTTTTTTTTTATTTATTAATTGAAGCATCTCTCAAAATTTTTTTTATCAAATTTTTGAAAGTAATGTTATTAAATTTTGCAATTTCTGGGACTAAAGAAATAGAGGTCATCCCAGGTTGAGTATTTGTCTCTAATAAATAAAAAACATTTTTAAAAAACCTAAAATCAGAACGGGTTACACCCCTGCACTTTAGCAACTTATGCGCTTTTAATGCAATACTGGTGACTTTTTGATACTGGAATTTAGGAATTTTTACTGGAATTATATGTTCTGTTTTAGCTTTTAAATCATATTTTGCCTTATAATCATAAAATTGTCTTTTTGGTTTCAGTTCTATAGCACCCAAAATTTTATTAGAAAGAATGGCAACTTGTATTTCTCTACCGGGTATATATTTTTCAATTAAAATTTCCCCATACTCTTTTAATTTTTTTAAATTGTTATTAAAATTGGTTTTACTACAAATATAAACATTTACACTTGAACCTTCATTTAATGGTTTTAAAACAACTGGAAAACCCAACTCAGTATTTACTAATTTTATTAATTTATTTTCGGTAAGATTATTTTTAAAAGAATGCTTAATATATTTTGGTGTATTAATTCCATTTTTAAGAAAAATTTTTTTTGAAATCTCTTTGTCTATAGCTAAAGATGAAGATAAAACTCCTGAATGAGTATATTTAACCTTCTCACTTTCTAAGATCGCCTGTATGTAGCCATCCTCACCGTATTTTCCATGTAATAAATTTAAAACAACTTTAGGATTAAACTTTCTTAGATTTTTTACAAATTCACCATTTGGCTCTTGAATTTTTATTTTTAGTTTTTTATTTTTTTTTAATTCTGAGTAAACACTTTTAGCTGTCATTAAACTTATTTCTCTCTCATTTGAATAACCACCTGCTATAATTAGTATCTTTTCCATTATTCTATTATTTTTATTTCTAAATTAATTTTAATACCTGTTTTATCTTTAACTTTTTTCTTTACATAATTTATTAGAGAATTCATCTCGTCAAATGTAGCATTATCTTTATTAACAAAAAAGTTAGAATGTTTATTTGAAATAGATGCATCACCAAAATTAATATCTTTTGGCACAGATTCTTTAATTAATTCCCAGGCTTTTTTTTTAGTTTGATCAATAGGATTTTTAAAAGTGCTACCACTTGTTTTAATTTTTGAAGGTTGAGAATTATTTTTTTTTTTTGATAAATTTTCCATTAAATCTTTTATATTTTTCTTATCTTTTGTAATACCATTAAAAGTAGCACTTAAATAAATAAGATTTTCCTCTAACTCTACACTTCTGTAGTTAAATTTAATTTTATTTGAAGGGAGAATTCTTATATTCCCTTCAGTGTCAATACATTGTAGTGAAATTAAATTATCTTTGAATTCATAACCAAAACAACCAGAATTCATTTTAATTCCTCCACCAATTGTTCCAGGAATACAATACATAAATTCGAATCCACTAATATTATTCTGCATTGCAAATTCAGATACTTTTTTTTGCGAACAAGATGATCCAGCAATAATTTTATTTTTATCGAGTATAGAAATTGATGAAAAATTATTACTTAATTTTATAATTGTTCCTTCGTAAATGTTATCTTTAAATAAAACATTTGACCCTGAACCAAGAATAAACAATTTTCCTCTATTTGAATAAAGTTTTAAAAATTCTTTTAACTCTATTAAATGTCTAGGTTTAAAGAAAACTCTTGATTTTCCTCCAATATTGAACCAGTTAAGTTTCTTTATATTGTAATCAAAAAATAAATCCGATTTGTGTTTATTTTTAAATTGCTCGATGTCATTTAATTTCATATCAATACAAATTTCTTACCCAACTTGAAATAGAACCAGCCCCCATAGCAATAAAAATTTTATTACCAAAAGCTAAATTTTTAATAACCTTATTTAAATCTGATTGATTTTTTAGAATAATTAAGTCAACTTTTGAATTTTTAGAAATTAATTTTGCAAAAGAGTTGTAAGAAAAACCTAATTTTATTTTTTCGCCAGCTTTATAAATAGGACACAGTAATACTGTATTTGCTTTATTGAAACATTTAGAAAATTCAATTTTCAAATTTTTTAACCTTGAAATCCTATGTGGCTGGAAAATACATACAATTTCCTCTTTGTTATAAACTTTTCTCACTCCATCTAGTACTGAAGAAATTTCTGTTGGATGATGAGCATAATCATCGAAAAAAGGTGAATTATTTTTATGAAATAAATAATTAAATCTTCTTTGAACTCCTTTAAATTTTTTGAGACCTAATTTAATTATTTTATCTGATACACCAATCGAAAAAGCTACCGCCAATGCAGATGTTGCATTTTTTATATTATGCAAACCTAACAAAGGTATTGAAATATTTTTTATAATTTTTGTTTTGCCTGGTATTTTTATTTTAATATTAAATTTAGAATAATCTTTATTCTGAATTATATTGAAAATATGAAAATTTGATTTCTTATTTAAACCAAATGTATAGTAATTGTTATTTTTAATTTTTGGTAAAATATTTTTTACATTTTTGTCATCTAAACACAGAAAAGCCTTTCCGAAAGAAGGTGTTTTATCAATAAATTCTATAAATTTATTTTTTAAATTTTTCATAGTTCTGTAATAATCCAAGTGTTCATTGTCAATGTTGGTTATTATTGAATAATTAAAAGGTATTTGAAGAAAACTTCCATCCGACTCATCTGATTCAACTAAACTCCAATCACTTTTTCCTAATTTTGCAGAACTTCCTATTGAATTCAAAACACCTCCATTAATTATTGTCGGATCTAATTTTGCATAATTCAAAATATTTGACAAAATTGATGTTGTTGTTGTTTTGCCGTGTGATCCTGTCACAACAATATTTTTCATTAAAGAAACTATATGACCTAACAATTCTCCTCTTTTATATATCGGTAAGTTTAATTTTTCAGCATGTCTATATTCTGGATTTGATTTTTTTATAGCTGATGAAACTACTAATACAGTACAATTTTTTATATTTTGCTTATTATGATTTAAATAAATTGGAATTTTTCTTTTTCTAAGTAAATTGAGATTTTTATTATCTGATTTATCACTTCCTTGTATTTTAAAGCCTAGACTATCCATTATTAATGCTAAACCACTCATACCAATGCCACCAATTCCAACAAAATGAATTAGTTCAGTTTTTCCAATATTAATTTTCATCTATAATTTCTATAATCTTATTGTTTATATTATTCCAAGTATTTTTTTTAGTAATTTCCTCAAGATTTTTAAATTTTTCGTTGTAATTTTTATAATCGTTAAATATTTCAAATATCATCTTTGAAAATTTTTTAAATTCGAATTCCTTTTGTTTTATTAACCAACAACAATTTTTTTTATTGTAAAATTCTGAATTATAGAATTGGTGATTATCTCTTGCAGATGGGAGAGGTATTGAAATAAATGGTATGTTTAGGAATGAAAGTTCACTTAATGTACTTGCTCCTCCTCTGGTAATTGCCAAATCTATACCATTATAGAGTTCATGGCTATCATTGGTAAATTCAATAAATTTATAGTTTATATTTGATTTGTCATATTTGTTTTTTATTGATGATAAATTATTTTTATTCGATATTTGCTGTATAACTTCGAAATTTCGTTTTTTTGAAATTTCGATAATTAATTCAGTAATATTTTCATCAAAAAACGACGCACCCTGACTACCACCAATAATAAGAATTTTTTTTATTTCCTTTTTTAAATTAATTGTGTTTTTTTCTAAGTTATATATCTCTTTTTTTAAAATAGGTTTGACTATAACTTTTTTAGAATTGTATTTTATTGGGAAGTTTCTTAAATTTTCATCGTAACAAATTATTTTTGTTGAAAATTTCAAAGCAAAGCGGTTAGACCTACCTAAAACGCTATTAGGCTCAAACAAGAAAACTTTTTTTTTTAATATAAATGCAGCTAAGCAAAATGGAAATGTCATGTACCCACCAGTACTAATCACAATATTTGTCTTATTATTTTTTAAAAATTTAATAGATTGAAAAATGTTTAGAAAATATTTAAAAATATTTGTTGGAAGTAAATAAGGTTTTAAAAATAAATTAGGTACATCTATTAATTCATATTTAAATTTTTCAGTATTTATATATTTACTTCCTCTCAAATCAGATACCATTTTTACAGAAAATTTGTTTTTCAAATGTTCAAACAAAGAGGTAGATGGTACTACATGACCACCAGAACCACCTGTTACTATAAGTATATTTTTCATACTAATTTAATTTTCTCTTCGTCAAATTTAATATTATTCCAGTTAAAATTGATGTTCCAACTATTGAAGAACCACCATAACTAATAAATGGCATAGTCATGCCCGTAGTAGGAAGCATTCTTATATTTACACCAATATGAATAAAAGTTTGTAATAGTATTATTGAAATACTTCCAACTAATATAAGTTTAAAATTATTATTTTTTGTAAAATTTATTTTTTTTAAAACTCTATAAGATAAAACTAAATAAAGTAATATTATACCTATTAAGATAATTACTCCAAATTCTTCTGCAATTACAGAAATTATATAATCTGTATGTGCTTCTGGTATTCTTGAATTTAAAGTTCCTTCACCTATTCCTTTTCCAAAAAAACTTCCGCTGGTTATTGCATCGCTTGCTTTATCAGCCTGGTAATTATTGCCGCTAGAATTATCTAAAAATGAAATTAATCTTATTCTTATGTATTCAAATTTTGGTACCAAAAAGACTAAAAATAGAGTTAATGAACTAACAGCTAATAATGAGATTGCAAAAAGTAGTAAATTTATTCCTGAGACAAAAATAATAGCAAGCCAGACAGATATTATTAATAATGTTTGTCCTAAGTCTGGTTGAGATAAAAGTAAAATTATAATTGGCACTAAAACGGCTGAACTCAAGAGATATTTTATATAAAGGTTTTTTTTTTCTAATGATATTATTAGTGAAATAACAATAACAAAAAAAGGTTTTAAAGTTTCAATAGGTTGAAACCTAGGTAATGAGCCAATATCTAACCATCTCTTTGACCCTTTGACCTCCACTCCTATTAAGGGAACTAAGAATAAACTTATAAATGTAATAACAAATAATACGACTGATAACCTAATTAAAATTTTTTGATCTAGTAGAGATAAAAATAAAATTAAAAATATTCCTATTAAAACAAAAATTAAATGTTTTAAAAAAAAATAGTAAGAATTTGTGTTTAATTTATCTGATGCAATTATTGAAGTTGAAACTAAAGAAAAGAACAATCCTAGTGAAAATAATAGACTTATTATCAAAAAAATTGTTTTATCGATGTTTTTCCACCAATCATAAAATGTATCAAAATATTTATTCATTCAATTGGTAAATATCTTTTTATTAACATATTGAATTGTCTACCTCTTTCTTCAAAATTTTTGTATTGATCAAATGATGCGGCCGATGGGCTAAATAAAACTGTAACTTTTGTTCTTATATCCTTAAGGTTTGGAATTAATTTAAGAGTATTTTTCAGATCTTTTGATAGATTAACTTTAATTTTATTTTTAAGTAGTTTGAGGAATACTTGTCTATCTTTCCCGTAAACATATGCTTCTAAATTTTTAAAATACTTTTTATTTAAATTAAATTTGTCGCCCTTTTTAAATAATCCTCCCAAAATCCATATAATTTTTTCATTAGATTCTAAAAATGGAACAGTAGAAGATAATGTTGTTGACTTAGAGTCGTTTATTATTTTTAAATATTTTGATTGATGGATCACTTCCTGTCTAAATTTCAAAGGTTTAAATTTATTAATACTTTTTATTACAGTTTTTAAATTAAGTTTCATATGTTTCGATAGCTCAAATAAAAAATTTAAATTTTGAAAATTTGTTGAATTTTTAAAATTATCATTACTTAATTTATTTTTTAAATATGAGTATTTATTTTTACTTACATATATTATTTTGGATTTTATATTTTTAGTTTTTAATAAGTCTTTCAATAAATTAGCGTTTGTTATTATTGCTACATCATTTTCGTTTTGTCTTATTACACATTTTAATTTTGATAATACATAATTTTTCATTGTATTATGCCTTTCTAAATGATCTGGAGAAATATTTATGATTATAGAAAATTTTGATTTGAAATATTTACTATAAGCCAGCTGATAAGAAGAAGCCTCAATAACAAAGATAGTATTTCTGGTAACTCTTTTTTCCTCTAAAATAGGATTTCCAATATTTCCTGTTAACCTGGTATCATAATGGTGATTCTTTAAAATATCATAAAGCAACTTACTTGTAGTTGACTTTCCGTTTGTACCAGTAATCGTAATTGTTAAAACTTTAGGGTTAAATTTATAAAAAATATCAAAATCAGTAATAATTTTTTTTTGATTCTTTTTTAAATAATTTGATAACTGGCATGTATTTGTATTAATACCTGGACTTATAACTATGTAATCAAAATTATTATTTAATAATTTTGATTTAGAAATAAAAAATTTTTTATATTCATTTTTAATTTTTTTCTTATCATCATCGAAGATAAAACACCTATTTTTCTTTTTTAAATATTTTAATGATGAAATTCCAGATTTTCCAAAACCATAAATCAAAAAATTTTTATTTAACGTTTCATTTTTTAATTTCATTATCTAAGTTTCAAAGTTGCTAATCCAAGCATCGCTAGAATAATGGAAATTATCCAAAATCTAATTACAACCGTTGACTCTGGCCATCCTTTTTTTTCAAAATGATGATGTATTGGAGCCATTTTAAATATTCTTTTACCTGTTAATTTATAAGAAATAACTTGAACTATTACAGAAACAGCTTCTAAAACAAACAATCCGCCTGTTATTGCTAACACAATTTCGTGCTTAGTTATTATACCAACCGCTCCCAGTGAACCACCTAATGATAAAGATCCAGTGTCTCCCATAAAAATTTTTGCCGGTGGTGCATTAAACCATAAAAAACCTAAACAGGCCCCGATTATTGATCCACAAAAAATCGAAGCTTCTCCTACACCTTCTATATATGCGATCTGAAGATAATCAGAAAAAATTATATTACCAGAGACGTAGCTAATAAATGCAAAACAAGCAGCAACTAACATAACAGGAACTGTTGCTAATCCGTCTAATCCATCTGTTAAATTAACTGCATTTGAAGCTCCAACTAATATGAACATATAAAAAGGTATAAAAAACCAGCCAAGATTGATTACTAAGTTTTTGAAAAAAGGAAAATATAGATTGTTTATTTGATCAGAATTACTTGTGATATAAAGTATAAATATACCAATCAAAGCTAAAATAATTTGTAGAGAGAACTTTAGTTTAGAAGAAATTCCATGCGAACTTTTTAACTTTATTTTTTTATAATCATCATAAGCTCCCAATAATCCAAAAGAAGTTGCAATAAATATTAAAAACCAATTGTATGGATTTGATAAGTCACCCCATAGCAATACTCCTGAAAAAACACCTAGTAATATTATTAGTCCTCCCATTGTAGGTGTTCCAATTTTTCTAATTATATGATCGCTAGGTCCATCTTCTCTGATTGGATTATGAATCTGTTTTGAAGAAAAAAAATTAATTAATGGGTTTCCAACTAAAAAAACAACAACCATAGCTGTAAACATAGAAAGACCAGTTCTTACTGTTAAATATTTAAAAACATTCAAAAAACTAAATTGATCTACTAGAATTGAAAAAAGTTCAAACAACATTAAGATTTTGATCCAATTTGTTTGGTTATTAGATTAAGTCCTGTAGAATTTGAGCCCTTTATCATTAAAAAATCACCATTATTTAAATCATTTTTTATTATATTAAGAATTTCACTAGTTGATTTAAGTATTCTTCCTCTTTTTTGTGTTCTAATTTTGTTAAATGTTTCTGTGATATAATTCCCATAAACAAACAACTTTTTGAACTTTACCTTATTGATATCTTTTGCAGCTTCAATATGAAGTTTTTTTGAAAATTTTCCTAATTCTAACATGTCACCTAGTAGCATAAATTTTTTATTTGGATTTACTTTTAAATTATTAAATTTCTTAATTGAAAAATTTAGAGATAATGGATTTGAATTATAACTTTCATCTATTATGTTAACTTTTTTGGAGCCTACAGTAAATTTTTTTATATTTCCTCTACCACTTGGTATTTTATAATTAGAAAAAAAATTACTTTTTATTTTATCAATGATATTTAAACTTTTACAAACTGCTATAGAAGCTAATATATTATCCAAATAAGGTAATAAGTTATTATTAATTTTAAAATTAAAAGTTTTAGAAGCTACGTCAATATAAATGATATAAGATTTCGTAGATTTTTTTAATTTAGATAATCTAATATTAGAATTTTTATGTTTACCAAAAGAAATGATCTTTAAATTATTTTTGTTTGCTAAATTTGAAAAAAAATCAAAAAATTTATCATCTTTATTCAATACAATTGTACCATTTTTTCTTATGTTGAAAATTATCTCTGATTTGGCTTTAGCTATATCCAATAAAGATTTAAAATTTTTGGCGTGCGCATAACTAATATTTGTAATAACACCAACATCTGGTTTAATTATTTTTGATAAATAGTCTATTTCTCCCTTTTTATCCATTCCGATTTCAAATATTCCATAAGTTGTATCCTTATTTAAATTTATTAATGAAATTGGTAAACCGAATTTATTATTGAATGAATTTTTTGAAAATGTTGTGGAATAATTTTTTTGAAGACATTGTCCTAACAATTCTTTCAGCGAAGTTTTGCCTGAAGATCCTGTAATTGCAACTTGAGATGCATTCGAAGAAATTCTTATCTTTTGAGAAAATTTAATTAATAATCTTAGAGTACTTTTAACATTAATCTTTTTTTTACTATCGTTTTTTTTATTTTGAAGAATTGCTAATTTTGCTCCATTTTTTAAAGCTTCGTCTGCAAAATCATTTCCATTAAAAGATTTCCCCTTAATTCCGAAGAAAATTTTACCTTTATTTTGTTCTTTCGAGTTAGTGCTAATTTTTAAATTTTTTATTCTATCTAATTTTTTGTTATTTATAATTTCTTTAAGTATATTTAATTTCCAATCATTTGATAAAATTCTATTTTTTAAAATTATTGATTTTTTTATATTATCTTTGTCAGAAAATTTATTTTTCTTAATATATTCTTGAGTGTTTTCATGTCCCTTTCCTGCAATAATTAAAACCTCATCAGACTTACTATTTAAAATTGCTTTTTTTATAGCTAATTTTCTTGATGGTATTTCAATCATTTTAGATGGTAAAATTGATTTCTTAATACTTGCTCTGATATTTTCTGGATTTTCACTTCTAGGATTATCGTCTGTAAGATAAATGTAATTACATAGTTTATTAGCAATTTTGCCCATTATTGGTCTTTTTTCTTTATCTCTTTCACCTCCACATCCAAATACAATATTAATTTTTCTTAAACCAAATTGTTCTTTAATATTTTCTATACTTGTTTTAAGAGCCTCTGGAGTATGAGCATAGTCTAAAATAAAAATTGAATTATCTTTGGTTGTTCCGATTATCTCGAGCCTTCCTTTTGCAGGTTTAATATATTTAAGTTTTTTAACAATATCATCAATTTTTAGATTACTTTTAATTGCTGCTGCAATAGCCATCATCAAATTCTTAATTTGTATTTTTCCAATTAGGCTTGTTTTAAATTGGTATTCCTTATTTTGAAAAGTAAACTTTATATGTTGGCAGTTATTTAAAATTTTAATTGAATTAATTTTTAAATGACTATCTGATGTACCAATGTTTAATAAATTTAATTTTTTTCTTTTGGCTATTTTTTTAAAGATTTGTGAATATTTTAAATCATTATCAAATATCAAATTTCCATTTTTATTTGTCAATTCATTAAATAAAATTAATTTTGAATTAAAATAGTTTTTATAATTTTTGTGATAATCTAAATGATCTCTGCTTAAATTAGTGAATATAGATGTGCTAAATTTAATACCATGTAATCTTTTTTGATGAAGGCCATGACTTGATGCTTCTAAAATTACATTTTCAATTTTTTTTTTCTTTAAATTTGCAAGTATTTTATTAATTGTAATAGCATCAACAGTTGTATTATTAAGTTTTAAATTAATACCATTCGATTTGACGCCTAAAGTTCCAATTGAAGCTACTCTTTTTTTATTAAGTTTTAATATCTGGTAATAAAAATTGACTATAGATGATTTACCGTTTGTACCAGTTACAGCAATTATATTACTTGGTTTTTTAATATAATATTTATTTGCAAAACTTGATAAGGCTAATTTAGGATCGCTTACTTTTATATATAATACACCTTTATTGATTCCAGTTTTAAATTTATTTGATACAATTATTCGAGCTCCTCTTTTAATGGCATCATTTATGAAATTATTTCCATTAAATTTACTACCCTGTATTGCAAAAAATATATAATTTTTTTTTATTTTTTTTGAATTAAATTCAAATCCATTAAAACTTTTATTATTAAAATCTTTTTTAAGATTTTTAAAAAAGTTTTTTAATATCATTATGAAATTTCTTAATATTTTATGGCTAAAATAGGCCCGATTTTTTCAATTATATTTTTAGTAACCTCAACAGAAGTCCAGCCAGCAGTATTAAAAGGTGTACCTATTATCTTCCTTTTTTTACCATCATTATATTCATAAATATAAGTTTTACTCAATTTTGGTTCATCTAACAAAACAATTAAAACATATTTTGGAGAAGATATTGGAAAAATTGAAGCAAAAGTATTTATTTTTTTTTTAGAATATTTACCCTTTATAGATTTTTGAGCTGTTCCTGTTTTTCCAGCAATTTCATAACCAGCAATATTTGCTAAATTAGCTGTGCCAGCTTCGGATGTTACAATTTTTCTCAATATTTCATTAATTATTTTCGAATTTTCTTGTGTTATTATTTGCTCACCTCTTTTTAAATTTTTCTCTTTTTTAATTAAAGTTGGTTTTATTTTATATCCACCATTTGCAATTATTGCATAGGCTTTTGCAAGTTGAAGTGGTGTGGTTGTTATGCCATGACCATATGCTGATGTAGCTAATTTACATTTTCCCCATTTAAACGGAATTGGATTTCCAACTTCCTCTATATCAAATTGTATTTTATTTAATAAACCTAAATTTTCTAGAAAATCCTTAAAATTTTCTAAACCGACTTTCTGAGCAATTTTGATTGAACCAATATTTCCAGATCTAATTAATATTTCTTCAACGGTAAGAGTTGATGGAATTTCCATATCATATTCAGAGATTGACCTTCCAGCACATTTTATTTTTTTTGGTAAATTTTTAAAAAGAGTATCTTCTTCGATAACATTTTGTTGAAGCCCAGCAGCGAATGTAAATGTTTTAAAAACTGATCCAAGTTCATAGACACCTTTTGTGGATCTGTTTATAAATTTTTTATCAGAAATATCTTCTCTTTTATTCAAATCAAAATCTGGTATAGAAACCATTGATATAATCTCACCGCTGTTAACGTTCATTAAAATAGCTGTACTTCCATAACTATTAAAAATTTCTTGAAATTTTAACAATTCTTCTCTTATCAAATATTGTATTTCAGTATCTAAAGAAAGTTTTAATGGCTTGTTTGAAGTTGTTAATTCATAGTCAAAAGATTTTTCTATACCAGACACACCGTTGTTATCTGTATCAATCTGTCCCAATATATGACTGAAAAGATTACCATTAGGATAAACGCGAGCAATGTTTTCTTCCTCTTTAAACGATTTTTCTCCCAGTAATTTTATTTTTTCTAGTTTTGATGGAGATATTTTCTTTTTGACATAAAAAAACTTTTTTCCGTTGATTTCCTTTTCAAAATTCTTGTCAGGAAATATTAATTTTAAAGAAATTAATAATTTTTCTTTGTTAATTAGTTGATTTGGATTTATGCCTAAATTGGTTACACGTACTGTTTTAGCAATAATATTTCCATTTCTATCCATGATAGATGCTCTATATTTTTCTTTTTCTTTTAAAGTTTGAGTTTGGTTTGTTTTTTTAAATCCTAAATAGATAGTTTTAGAGGTAAAAATTATTGTAATTATAAAAAAGATGAAGAAAATAAATGATATACGTTCAAAAGATATTTTTAAATTTGATCTGTTTGCTTCGAATTTGAAATTTTCGTCAATATTGTTCATTATTAAATTTAAATATTTTTAAATCTGTAATTTCCTTTCGTTTTAATTCTTTATCAAAATATATTTTGGAATATTCCATTAATTTATTTGGTGATGTAAGATAATTATAATCAAATAAAACTAATTCATAAATATCATTGAGAGCTCTGATATCTTCTTGAATTTCAAAAATTTGTCTATCAAGTTTTTTTGTCGAATTTTTTGTTAACGCAGTTGAAATTATAAGGATAATAATTGGGATAAATAAAAGAATTTTTTTATACATCAAAGTTTAAATTTTCTATTTCTTGTAAGTAATTAAAATTACTAACAAATTTTTTAAAGTTACATCCATTCTCTAATTTATATGCAAATCTAAGTTTTGCTGACCTTGAGGGAGGATTGATATTAATCTCACCGGATGATGGAACTATTGGTTTTTTTTTGGTTAAATTAAAATACTTTTTAGTAGAAATACTTTTTGGTAAATATCTAGAAGAATTTTTTACTTCTGAGTATTCTTTAAAAAAAAACTTTACTATTTTATCCTCGATAGAATGAAAAGTAACAACTGCTATTACTCCACCAATAGGTAAAATATTATATGCTTTAATTAAACCATTTATCAACTCGGTTATCTCTTTATTAACAAAAATTCTAAGAGCTTGAAAAACTTTAGTGGATTTATTTTTTCCACTTTTCTTTTTTTTAACACCTTCAATGATTTCTACTAAATTTTCAGTTTTAATTTTTTTATTTTTTCTTAATTGTACTATTATTTTTGATATTGGTTTTGCATATTTTTCATCGCCAAAATACTTGAAAATTTTATAGAGACTTTGTTGGCTCATTTTTGAAATTACATCATCACAAGAAAAATCATTTAATCCCATTCTCATGTCTAGTTTGCCTTTGCTATTAAAAGATATGCCTCTATTAAGATCAGAAATCTGATTTAATGAATATCCCAGATCAAAAATAATTGCTTTAATATTATCTTCCTTTATTTGATCGATATCAGAAAATTTTTTGTTATAAAATTTAAATCTTTTTTTATACTTTGTGTGGTATTGATTAGCTACACTATTGACAGAATTATCTCTATCTAGTGCTACAATATTATTTAAGTTATTCTCTAATATCTTTTTTGAATAACCGCCTGCACCAAATGTGCAATCGATAAATGTGCCACCATAAAGAGGGGAAATAATACTAACTAATTCGTTTAGTAATACTGGAAAATGTTTTTCCAGATTTATGGTGGCATTCATTTATTTTTTTGAAGACCATTAATTTTTTTGTCTTCTCAAAAATGCTGGAATTTCTAAATCTTCTTCTTCCTCAGAGTTTATCTCTTGTGGTGAAGTTGATAACTCATCTTCAGCATCTGAATTAAATAGCTCTGGGGTATCATCATCACTCAACTCGAAATTCTCCAAACCATTTTTTTCAGATACTTGCTCATCTATATTGCTTTCAAATTCAGATTTTACTGAGCTTGCTACAGGTGTTTCAGTTTGCTCTAAATCCCCGTCATTTATAATGCTTGATGACTCATTTGCATAATTAGTATCTATACTTTTAGAACTCAATTCTTCATTTTTCTCTTCTTCCTCTATTTTAAGAGCGTTAGCTCCATTAGTAATAATTGAATTATTATTTGTAAATTGGAAAGCTTGAGTTGATGCAGAATTTGAAAACTCAGAATAACCAGGATTTCTATTTTGAATTCTATGCACCATGTTAATTACTGATTTAGGCTCGGGTTGTTGTCCATCTAATGCAGTAGCAACAATAGAAACTCTCATTAATCCATCCAAACTATCATCCGTTATAGCTCCTATAATTAATTCTGCCTCTGGATCAACTTCGGCTCTTACTTTATTCACAGCTTCATCTACTTCAAATAATTTTAAATCTTTACCTCCAGTAATATTAACTAAAAGTCCTTTTGCCCCTTTTAAAGAATAATCGTCAATCAATGGATTATTAATTGCTGACTCAGCAGCTTTGACAGCTCTTCCTTCTCCTTCAGCTTGACCTGTGCCCATCATGGCTTTGCCCATTGAACTCATAACAGTTTCAACATCAGCAAAATCAAGATTTATAAGCCCTGGTCTAACCATTAAATCAGTTATACTTTGAACACCATGAAGCAAAACATCATTTGATAAAGCAAAAGATTCTTCAAAAGTTGTTTGTTCACTTGCAATCTTGAATAAATTTTGATTTGGAACAACTATAATAGTATCAACATGTTTTCGAAGTTCTTCTAAGCCTTGTTGAGCTTTTCTCATTCTTGAAGGGCCCTCATATAAAAAAGGTAGAGTTATAACCCCGACTGTTAAGATATTAAGTTCTTTTGCAGCTCTAGCAATTACATGGGCAGATCCAGTTCCAGTTCCACCACCCATTCCGGCTGTAATGAAAACCATATTTGCACCCTGCAATATATTTACAATTTCATTTAACGACTCGTCTGCAGCAGCTTGACCTATATCTAATTTTGCACCTGCTCCTAACCCTTTAGTTAAATTTAATCCCATTTGTATTTTTGTTTGTGCCTTACTTAATCTTAAATCTTGAGCATCTGTATTGACTGCAATAAACTCAACACCCTGTAGGCCAGCATCAATCATCCCATTTATTGCATTTCCACCAGCTCCTCCTACTCCCAAAACTAAAATCCTTGGTTTAAGTTCTTTTATATCTGGTGTTTTAAAGTTTATTGTCATTTTCTCCCCTTTTAGTTATTAAATTGTTTTTCCCATTTAAGACTTGCCCTATTAATGTTTGACTTTTTTCTAGCGTTTGCCCTAAATTTTTCAAAAAGTGTTGGTTCCCAAATTTGAAATGTTTTACCTTGACCAACAAATAACATGCTATTTTTAATCTTTGCATGTTTTAATAATTTTGTAGTTATTTGAACCCGTCCTTCACTGTCAAATTGTAAATTTATACTTTCAGATAATATAGATGTTGCAAAATAATCTTTCTTTTCCTCAAAAGGATTGAGGGAATCAATTGCATTTGAAATTTTTTCTATTCTATCTTGTGGCCATGCTTCAATACATTGATTATTAAAAGATGGATAACAAATTACTCCATTGTAACCTATATTTGACAAATATGATCTAAATGATGCAGGCACTGAAACTCTTCCCTTTTTGTCCAATTTGTTTTCGTAGGTTGATAAAAACATAAACCATATTATCCCTAATTTGGGTATTTATGGGATAATATGGGTTTTATTTGTTAGCGTCAATAGCTAATATTGTGGAACTCCAATGTAAAAATTAATAATTATTTGGATTTATTTTAATGAAATGCCAGATAAACTATAAGCCGGGTTCTGTCATTTAAACTTATCATTTATCTAGGCTTTAAATCACTTTAAAGCTCAAGCAACTAACCCTGATGACTAGCCAAAGACTGCTTTTAGTTATTACTAACAATGTCATCTCTACTCAGTCTTGCTCTCAGTGGGGTTTTCCATGCGCTAGTTGTTACCAACTCAGCCGGTGTGCTCTTACCACACCTTTTCACCCTTGCCTTGATAAGGCGGTTTATTTTCTGTGGCACTGTCCCTAGGGTTTCCCCCGCCAGCTGTTAACTGGCACTGTGTCTTTGTAGAGCCCGGACTTTCCTCTTTAAAAAATTAAAGCGATAAGTCATTTATCTGGCATGCAAATAAATATTCTTTTTTTTTTTAAATTCAACAATTTTTAATTCAATTAAACCAAGGATTTTAAAATTTCATAAGCCTCTTCATCAACGATACTGCTAACTAATTGCGGCCTGAATCTTCTTTGAAAGCTTTTATAAATTTTAATTTTTTCTTTATTATTATTTGATGATTTATAACCAAATTTAAATAATAACTTATAGAAATTTTTGCTATCTATTATTCTTTTTTTTCTTAAGTTTTTACAATTTTTTTCATTTAAATTATGCCACAAAGATATTTTTCTTTTATTGAGTAATTGCCAAGGAAAATTTTCTCCTGGATCTTTTTTTCTTAAAGGAGCAATATCAGAGTGTCCTAAAATATTTTCTTTTTTTATTTTATATTTTTTTTTTAATTTTTTAGACAAACTTAAAATTGATAAAATCTGTTTATGATTAAAATTCCTGTAGCCATGTTCATGTCCAGGATTTGAAATTTCAATACCAATTGAATTTGAGTTAAGAAATACATCTTTTTTCCAAGATGAAATTCCTGCATGCCAAGCAACGTATAGATCTGGAACAATTTTCATAATTTCTCCACTTTTCTTGATAAAGTAATGACAGCTAACCTTAGACTTGAAGTTAGTTAGTCTTTTTAAAGCTGCAGTTTCAGATCTCATTCCTGTATAATGAAAAATTAGATACTTTATCTCAGAGCTACTTCTTTTTTTTAGGTCAAAATTAGGGGAGTAATTTATCGACATTTTTTTAACATTTTTCTGCATAAATTAAAACAATTTATCTTTATATTAATATTATTTATACTATAACTATTTAATGAATAAACTTCTTTCATCTTTAATAATTCTTGTATTTATATTTACGAGCAATAATTCAATTGCGGGTGATGATGGAAAACTAAAAGTAAATGGAAATGGCAATGGTTATGTTGAAGTTAATGATTGTTTTGAAAAAATTAATAGAGGAGTTTTTGCATTCAATCAAGGTTTAGATAAAGTAATCTTTAAACCACTAGCAAAAGGATATAGAATTTTTCCTCAACCTATAAGATCTGGAACGAGTAACGCTTTAAGTAATTTGGGAAACATGGTTACGATTCCTAATAATATTCTACAAGGTCAATTTAAAAATGCAGGAGTTAATTCTGCAAGATTTCTAATTAATTCTACATTGGGAATTGCGGGGATTTTTGATGTTGCATCATATTATGGATTGAAAAAGAAAGATAAGGAAGATTATGGTCAAACTTTAGGTGTATGGGGAGCGGGTCCAGGATGCTATTTTGTTCTACCTGTTTTAGGACCCACAACAGTAAGAGATACCGTTGGTTCGGTTATTAATATTATAGGTGGAGATGCTTGGTATAATATAACTGTTGCAAATAATACTCAACATTTTGATGATACTGATTACTATGTCTCAAGACTATTACATGGTATTGATTTTAGAGCTAAAAATTTAGAGTCTTTTGACTCTCTTGAAAAAAGTTCTGTTGATCTTTATGCCTCAGTAAGGAGCTTATATCTTCAAGACAGATATAGAAAAGTAAGGAATATTGATAAAACCACTGAAACCTTAAGTGACGACGATTGGGAAGAGCTAGATAGTCAGTAATTTTCTAAAAATGAAATTAATAAAATATTTAAGTTTTTTTTTTATTTTTCTAGCTTTTAATAATTTTTCATTTGCTAAAAATCCTAGTGCATTAATAAGTGGTATTGTAGATGAAGCAGCTTTAATACTATCTAGTCAAGATCCAGTTGAATCTAAAATCATTAGATTAAATGCAATTGCGGAAAAAAACGTAGATATTGATGGTATTGGAATGTATACACTTGGAAAATATAGAAAAACTATAAGCGAAGATCAAAAGTCAAAATATCAAAAATTATTTAGAAGTTATTTTTTAAAAAGTTTTTCCAGTAGATTAGTTGATTATACAAACCCTAAAATCGATGTTGTATCTCAAAAAAAGATTAATGATAAATATACAATAGTTAATAGTATCTTGGAGGCAACTTCAAAAAGACCTCAGGTTAAGATAGATTGGCGAATATATACTAAAAATCCAGATAGACCTTTAATAAGAGACTTAATTGTTGAAGGATTAAGTTTAGCTCGAACTCAAAAAGAGGAATTTAATTCTATAATTCAAAATAATGGAGGTGATATAAACGCATTATTCAAAACACTTGAGGAATTTTTAATTAAATAATTTAGTAAAAACCAATTTCGCTAAGACATATATCAGATTTAAAATTATCAAAACCGGCAACTAACCCGATAGATTTTATATTTTGTCCTAAAATACTTTTTGGTTGATAAAAGTTTGATTTTTTAAACTCAATAAATGGTGCTCTAATTTCACTCCAATTTTTTGTTGTAGGAAAAGTGTAACTATAATACTGCCATGGTGCTAGTGTTAAACCTGTTCTTAAATGAAGATTATAATTTTTTTCATTACCATAAACTTTTATATATACTCCTTCATAATCTTTACTACTAATTTCGGGAATTAATTTTGCTCTGATCTGTATAAATCCACCATTATTTTTAGTAGAAACATTTCCTGTCATTTTATAACACATCACTCCATCAACTCTCTCGACTATAAATTTTCCTGTCGATACACCTCCCATTACTTGATCAGTAATAAAATTCCACTCTTGAGATTGATTTGTTAATTTTGGGTTTTTTAATTGATCTAAAATCATATCTTTAGAGTAAACATTATTTTGACACAATAAATATAATATTAAAAATATTTTTTTTTTCAAAACAGTATTACTTTTTTTTTGCAAGTTGTTGGAGAAGATAAATCTCTTTTTCGGTAAGAGTATTTTTTTCTTCTTTAATTTGATCCTCTAAACTGAATAGAGTAATTAATGAAAAAAATGACACTAATCCAGTCAATATAATAAAATAAATTGAGCTCAAATTAACAATTATCAGTATTAAAAATACACTTGTCCATCCAATGAAAATACCTCTTAAAATTGTACGATGACTTTTTAAGTCAGGTATTTTTATAAACTGAATAAATAATAGTATTAAAAGAAGCATTATTCCTGAAATAGATGATCTTAATAAAACCAGTGTATCTAAGCCACCACCATATAATTCTCGATGAATTAAATATGCAACAACACCTTTATAAGCAAAGTAAAACAGAATTACAGAAGAGACCAGTATTGAAACATAGTATGATATTTTAGGTTTAATTTTTATTTTAAATTTCATATTAAATTTTATTATATTATCTTTCCTTAGTTATTTATGTAAGGATAACTATCAGAAATTTTTCTAATATTGTCTTTGTATTTTATTAAATTATCAAAAGTTTAAATTTATAAACACTTATTTTGTAAAATATGGTGGGCCCGCCAGGACTCGAACCTGGGACCAATACATTATGAGTGTACTGCTCTAACCAACTGAGCTACAGGCCCTTGAAATTAATTAAGGTAATACAACAATTTCAAGAGTTGGACAAGAACATAAGTTCTATAAATGTTTCTGTTTGTTTCTGTCTGTAATTACTTTTGTTGGTAAATCTGTTGGTAAGTGATTTAACAAATAATTAATTTTTCTTTGTTCTTTCAATTTTTTTTAGGAGTTCATTCATCTTATCTATTTTTGAAATTACCTTTTTTGCAGCTAATTTTTCAGCTTCATTGTACTCATAATCTCTGCAATTAATTGACAATTTCCATTTATTAAACGATAAACCAGTTTGATCAATTAAGGCTGAAAAATTATTAGCTTTTTTAT
This sequence comes from uncultured Pelagibacteraceae bacterium, assembly GCA_902611845.1. GTDB lineage: Bacteria > Pseudomonadota > Alphaproteobacteria > Pelagibacterales > Pelagibacteraceae > Pelagibacter. Next base: position 46,287 of record CACMAX010000004.1, read on the forward strand.
TTTTGAAAGTAATTTTGTTTTTATAATTATATTTTACTTTATCATTTTTATTATCCCCCTCTAATTCAATTTCATTAGTATAATTAATAATATTATTATTTGTTTTAGTGTAAGGTTGTTTATCAGCAATCCCATACATACCCGTCAAAACTGATACAGCTTCATCATCAGATAAATCCGCTATTTCATTTCTGGTTTCAGAAATAATAAATATTATTTCTTTTCCAGCAAATCTTTCATAATCACTTGAAGCTATACCTGCAGCTTTTAAATCTTCTGTAGTAGGTAAACAAAATGCATACATTACAGTTTGATCTGCTGCATTTTCATTGCCATAACTAGAATCTATTAAATTTGATAATGTATAAGTAGATATATAATCATCTGATTGATAATCTAGATATGAATAATTTTCTTTAAATAAAACCGTTGAACTGATTCCATTTATTATTTCAGAATAAAAATTTATTAAATCATTTTCTTCTTCATCTGTACCATTCGCATATAATGAAAGTGTTAAATAACCTTCTCGACCCAAAATCAAACTTTTAAATTCATATGAAATATCATTATCACTCCAAAAAATTTTAAGAGCATAATTTACAGGTTTATTTTCTTCAAAATTTGGTTTACTAATCCATTCTATTTCTGAAATTTTATCTCCAGCTACTTTTTTCATGGCCTTTAACAAATCATCAGAAGTTATATTTTTAAATCTATTAGTTGTTACATATCCAGCATCATTATAGTCTATCTCAATTGTATAATAATCATCTTTATCTGAAATGATCATATTATAGGGTAACTCATCATTATCTTGACCCGTCATATATTTCCTATAATTTTTTAATTTTTCTGTTTCATCTAAATACATCTCAGATTTTATTATTTCTAATGTTGCATTAGCATCAGGTATCTCAATTACTTTTGTTTCTTCATTCTCTAAATTTTTCCAACCGAGGTTGTAGTAAGGGTCAACTAAGTTAGATTGAGACGTTGTTTTTTCGCTAAATGATTTAGTAATTGAAAGTAAAAAAAAAATTAAAATAAAAAACTTAAATTTCACTTAGATTTTTTTTTGATTTTTTTTTTTGGTTTTTCTCTAAATCTATCTAATGCAGGATCATCACTTCCACTTTGAGTAGTTTTAGCATTTATCAATAAATAGCCGATACCACCAATTATAATTGGAGAAAACTGTGCAACATTATTTGGCAAAAATGGCGTTAAATTTATACCAATCCATGATGTAGCAAAATCTGCAAGAGCAAATATGATTAAGATATATCCTAGTATATTCATAGAGTAATAGTACACTTTCTTAAAAAAATTAAAAACAACTTATTTTTGAAAAAATTGTAATTTTTAAATAATTTTTTAAGGATATAATTAGTTTAGAATATGATTACTTTAGCTTTAACATTTTTACCATCAATATTGATTCTAGCTTACTTTATTTTTAATGATAAATTCCGAGAGCCATTAGGAACTATTTCACTAATTTTTTTTTTGGGTTTTCTAATATGTCTACCAGCAGGCATACTTAATGAAATAAGTCATAATTTTTTCTTTGAAAAATTTAATTACTCTGAAAATCTAACAGCAAGTTTTTTGGGACCAGCTTGGGCTGAAGAATTATTAAAATTTTTTATTTTATATTTTATTGTTTTAAAAAGAAATGAATTCAATGAACCGATGGATGGATTAGTGTATGGAGTCGTTGTTTCATTAGGATTTGCTACTTACGAGAATTATACATATGTTTATGAATGGGCTGTAATGTTAGCCAAAGAAGAAAATTTTAGTGCTGAAAAGTTTTCATACATTGTTGCTCTTGCAAGGTCTTATAGTGCGGTACCAATGCATGGATTGAATGGTGCGGTCATGGGGTACTACTTTGGAATGTATGTATTTACTGGAAACAAAAAATATTTGTATTTATCAATAACACTTCCATATCTTTTTCACGGATTTTACAATTTTTTACCATTTCCTTTTTCAATGATAATTATAGGAGTTTTAACAATTATGTCGTTTCTATTACATAACGATCTCAAAAAAAAACAAAAACTAAAAAAATATGAAAGAGAAAAAATAAAAATATGATTTTATTTAGACAAATTTTAATTATTTTTTTTTTATTTTTTTCATTCTCTACAGATCTTTACGCAATTACACCAAATAGTATTTATAAATTATTTCAAGGTGGTAAAAAATTAATAATGAAAGGTGATGAAGTTACCGATACTGGAAAAGCAATAGAAAATTTAAAAGGAGGTAGCAAAATTGATGATACCGCAGGTATATCTTCACAAATAGACGAAGTATCATCTGTTAAATATAATGAAAATACAATCAATGAAATCGAAAATTTAAATAATGATGAAATTTTTGAAAAACATGGAATTAAAAAACTTAAAAATCTTGATGGTGTTATTGATATTATTGATGGAGTAGAGATATCTAAAAGTTTTTTAGAAACAACATTAATCCATGAATACATTGATTACACCTGGGAAGGAAAAGTATTCAAGAATTCGAAATATTTTAAAAGTCCAGAGATTGAGAAAAAAATTTTGATTAAATGTAACTCTAATTTTGAAATATTATATTTCACTGCTATCTTAAATAAGCAAGAAAAAAATTATCTTCTACTTAGTGGTAATTTTATTAAAAAAAAAAGCGGTTTGTTTAAACCACCAATGAAACGACAAGAAATGTTGGTACTTGGAGATCGTGAAGAATATATATTTTTTTCAAATAAACCAAAAGATATCAAGAAATATCCTTCAAAATATTTTGCAATTTTTAATAATAAAAATCTTTTGTATGAGATCAATTTAAATAATGCCAATAACCCTAATGATATAGCAATAAAATTGAACGAAAAAGAATTTGAAAGTTCTTTTAATTGCGAAAGATTACTTTAAAATTAAATTTCATCATTTTTATCTCTTTTAACCTTTTTTAGCATTCTAATCTCAGTTTCAATCATTTCAAATTTGTGACGATCACAAATATAATTAAAATACTTAATTGAATTGTAAGGAAGAAAATACAATTTTAATATTAAATTTAATAAAGGTTTATCTTTATAAAATTCTTTTTTTGCGTTCATGGATAAATTTCTATGAGTCAAGAGCCATCCTAAATAATTTCTCCATTCCAATCTATTTTCTAACCTTTCTTTAATTATTTCATCAAGTTTATTTTTCATTGACTACCTCTGAGTATCTATCGGCTGAATTACATATTTTACATTCATTGTATTTATCAGGTATTTGGTTACCTTCGAGTAAATCAATTTTATCAGTTACAAATTGCATAAACTCATCCTCATTTCTTTTCAAAGGAAAGTAACTTATTTTCATTTTTTGATTAATTGATTTAAGATTACTTGTAGTAATTTCCTCTGGAGAAAATTGAATTAGTCCTAAGTGAGAAATAGGCTTTAACTCTGGCCCTCTTAGTGGATTTTCAAAAATTTTGGCATAAGATTCAAGCTGAAATCTATATGAAAAACTTTTATCTTGATCATCTGTTGTTTTGAAATCTAAAATTCCATTACTCTTCTCAAATTTTACAACTAAATCAGGTTTTCCTTCTAAAATATATTCTCTTCCTTTATTATCTTTTAATCCATTTGAGGTAATAGTTGCCGGAATCTCTAATTCATTAAATTCCAGCTGACCTTTTTTTTTTCTAGAGTCAGTTATTTTTTTTGTAACTGTTTTATAAAATTTTCCATCAGGTAATTTATCAGTTATTTCTGAAGTACTTTTATCAATAAAATATGCTTTTTGTTTTAAATCAAATGCATTAAATATTCTTGGAAAATTCCCTTTAATTTCAATATTTAATTTATATTTAAGATAGAAACATCTATCACAATCTGCATAATTAAAGTTATTTGGAGCGAATTTAAACATTAGTAAACCTCCGATATATATCGAATTAATTGAGGCTTTGACTTTGATTTTCCAATAATTTTAATTGTTTCATTTATTTCTATATAAACAACATAAAAATGTTTATCCTCAACTTTGTCTCTAACTTCTTCAACTCTTATTGCATGAATTGTATCCATTAGTTTACACTCCTTTCATCTTGAAGTTGCTCATATTTAAACTTTGAAACTACAAGTCTTAAATCATCCATTATTTTAGACCATTTCTCATCAAATTTATCAGTTGAACTCAACCAGGGTAAATCATCTTCTGAAAGATCTAACAACTTGATTATTTTGTTATCAATATCTCTCAAAATTTCCTGCCTTTTGCGTGGACTATGTTCAGAAAACAAACTAACAATTATTTGATTTGCATCTTTATAAGATGAGGTTTTTTGATTCACCAAAGTTCTAACTACTTGAGCTTTTGATAAAGTAAGTCCTGGAGTTAAAGTTGTTGATAGGTCGTCTATTTTTTTATAGCAAGTGATATCAATTGCTATTGATTTGTACTTTTTCTTATTCATTATCTATTCCTTTCTGATCCAAAGGAATAGGTTAAGGAAATGAATTTATTAGACCTACATTCCAATAACGAACACTTTGGTTCATTTATTAGTTTATTTTTTCGAAAGGATTATTTTATAACTCTGTACTCTGCTTCGTTTCCAAGCAACAACTCATAAATGGAAGGCCAATATACACTACAGTAGGTCTATAAAAATAGTTGTATATAGGCCTTCCATTTTGGTCAGTTATCTTAAATAACCTCTCATATACTTATATAAACTATAATATTTATTTTTCAATGAATAAAAAAATTTAATTTTATTTTTTATTTTTTATTTTAAATCCATTTTTTTCTAAAACTTTTATAAGGTTTTTAAGCTTAACATCTCTTGGTGTCCTATGATTTCCTATACTTTCAAAAAATATAGGTTTTAAACCTCTTTTTTCTTTTGATTTAAAAAAGTCTTTTATTGATTGTATTTTTATTTTCATGTTTCTCCTTTAGCGTTTTGTTTATAGTCCTAGCAAGTAGAGTTATGTTCTAAATCAGGACTAATTAATCTTATCACACTAAAGACATAATTTAAAATTATATTATTACTTGTTAGATAATTTTCTTAATTTAAAAATTTCAAAAAAATGCAGCAGTTAGAACTGTTTGATTACAGAAAAGATTATCTTTTTGATAATAAAAATCAGGTTGCTCATTGGTACGATATTCTCAAAGAATCTGAAGATATCATCAGTTATTCAGAACACATAGACCCTAATAAAGGCTATGCAATAGCAGGTATGGAATATGAGGAATATGTGGATGTGAAAAAAGATAAGTTGAAAGGACTAACCTACGATGAAATCCTCATATACTTAAAAAGTGCTAAAAAAGAGGACAGGCTTAAAAAATATAAAGAACTATTGAATTTTAGGAATATTCCTTTTGAAGCTGATCTATTTACGTGGCATAATGAGGATATTTAGTTTTTAATATGAACAGTTTAAAATCTCAAAAATAGTTTTTTAAAAATTTTTTTTCAAAAAAGACTCTAAATTTTTTTCAGAATTAATTCCAGATTTAATCAAGATATCAATAATATCTTTTCCAGTTATAAAAATTATAGGGTGATTATCCTCAATTATTTCTTCATAGGCTTGTTTGCTTATAAAGGATGTTGTTACAAAAACTCCAAATTCTCTATATTTTATCCTTGATATTAATCTTTGAGTAAATCTAACTCCAACACCGTGTTTTAGGTCTGGCTTAAACCTTTTTGCCTCTAGATGATAAGAAAATTTATATGAACTATTATTTGTTCCAATTTTATAAAAACCAATAACATCTCGCCCGCCATCTCTCGAGGGTTGAGTAACAGTAGAGTCAGGTATTTTTTCTGGATCTGACATTTGGAAAATTCTTCCAGCGAATTTTTCAAAATCATATTCATTTTTTATTTTTGAAAAATAATCATAAATAATTTTTAAAAGTTTTTTACCATTTTTGTTTTCCGGCATTTGTTCCTCGGGTGATTTTACTTTTTGATTATCTTCACTTATTAATATTTTATAATTTCCTTTTTCAATAAACTCCCTCCAGACCTTTGGACAATTAGAACTAAATTTATTACCTTTTTGAATATCTGTTATCCATTCTCTCTTTATTTTGTCGATAGCCAATATTGAAAAAATCGCTTTATAATTTTGAAATCTACGTCCATTTTTACTTTTCCAAATTGAGACTAAATCTTCAGTCTGTGAGAAATTTGGGTTTCCAGGAACTGCTAGACCTCTAAATCTATAATCTCTGCCTTTCATTCCATCTTTTGTAAAAATAAATATTGGAGGAATTTTTCTCCTTATTTCACTAACATCGTGTACCCAATCAAAAAGATTCTCTAGACACTTGTTTCCTTTTTTTGATGTATCCAAAATTGATTGTCCAGGAGTTTTGTTATCTCCGTAATAAGTAAAGACACCTGTTTCAATATCTAAAAAATCTGGCCATTCTGGTTTATCCATCGAAGAAGTTAATATAAGCATTTCTGGTTCTGTAAAACTTTTTAAAGCTCTAAAACCACCCATATTTCCGACTCCTTTAAATAACTTGGTAAAAATATCATCAGAAGAATTTCCTTTTGATCCACCTTTATAAATAGCATCTAGGTTTAAATCCGCTTTACTCAACTCTGAAAATTCAAATTTAAAATCAAGTTTCATATTTTAGTGTTTATCACTTAGTAAAAGATTATCCTATATTGGATTTTAATTTATAATTAAGTTATTTCTGATCTAAAAAAAACCTTTAATATATGAAATTCATAATTATTTAATAAATATGACCTTAGAGGAAGAATTTAAAATTATTAATGAATTTGTAAAAGACGGAAACGCAAATTTTCTGGAACCTAGATCAAATAAATATGAAGCAAATTCTGAAGATCACATTAAAAAACTTAAAGAATATTTTTCAAACGCAAGACCAGAAAATAAAAAAAAAAGAAGGCCATCAAAAACTCAAAATGATGAGGTTCTATGGGAATTCATAAAATCAAAACATGATTTATCTGACGATCAGGTCAAAGAATATTCAAAATTTCACAAACTTGCCATGACTTACGAAACAATTTTGGGAAGTTTTTTGGAGGAGTTTATTTATAAAAATTTAAAAGATTTTGGATGGATATGGTGTTCTGGAAATATTGTTCAAGATATAGATTTCATAAAAAAAACGAAAGATGAAAATAAAAGTCAGTACAATTGGATAAGTCTTCAGATAAAAAACAGTGATAATTCAGAGAACGCACCAGCATCTAGAGTGCGAGATGGTACATCAATTTTAAAATGGTACAGAAGATTTTCTCAGGATAATTCCAAAGATAACTGGGGAGAATTGATAAAACTAGTATCTGAAAATAATCAAGAAACAAAAACAATCATAGAAGAAAAGCTCACAGATGAGAAATATAAGGAGTTTTTAAAAACTAAAAATTAAAAGACTTTTGGTTTGAGGCTACTTTTTTTTCTAAACTATTATGCCAATCTAAATCACTTGTATTCAAATATCTTGAATATTTAAAATTATTAATAACTCTTATCTTCTTTCTTAACGCGTGATTAACAATTAGTTTTCCTATAGCTTTGCCTAAGCTTACGGGCACAGCATTACCAATTTGTTTATATTGATTTCTTAAACTGCCACTTAATTTCCAATCATCTGGGAATTCTTGAATTCTTTTATATTCTTGAATTGATAAAGGTCTATTTAACTCTGGATGAGCTAAATCTGTTGCTGGCATTGTAGGATCAGTAACTAATGTAGGAGATGGCTTATTCCATCCTAATCTCCTCAAAAATCCAGTCTTACCTCCACCTGCAAAATAGGAACTACCTAAAGCCTCTTTTTGTAATGAAACAGGCAAACTTTTCCAATTTTGTCCCTCTTTAATTTTTTTATAATATTTAATTCTATATTCAGGAAACTTTACAAAATCATGGTTGATATTATGTAAACCTTTAACTGCTGATTTAAATGTATTCCAAGATTTTAAACCATAATTTCCATGCTCTGAATGAGTTGGAGAGAGATATGGTAATTTTTCTTTTTTGTTACCAACTATAACAATTCTTTCCCTAACTTGGGGAGTACCAAAATTTGCCGAGTTATACAAATTAAAACTTACTTTGTAACCACATTTATTTAAATAATCTAAAATAAACTTAAGCGTTCCACCCTTTTCTTCTCTGGGTTTTAGTTTTCCTTTTCTTTTTCTATGAGGCACATGTTTTAATGGTACACTTAATAAGCCTCTAACATTTTCAATAACAAAATAAGTTGGTTTTAATTTTTTAATAACTTCTAAAAATTTTATAAAAACAACTCCTCTATTTTCATTAATTGATAATCTTTTTCCAGCAGTACTGAATGCCTGACAAGGCGGCCCTCCAACAATTAGATCAACTTTATCATTTTTTTTTAATCCTGCTGCTTTTTTAATTTGTTCAGGAGTGTAAAGATTTATATCTTCTAAAACTTTAAGCTTAGGGTTATTCAATTTAATTGTTTCCCTTATAAATTTTTCACTTTCGCATGCTAGAATTACATCTATTCCTGCTTTCTTAAGGCCAATATCTAATCCCATCGCACCAGTAAAAAAACTTAAAGCTTTGATTCTTTTCATAAATTTATATTTACCACTTAATATAAATTTTTTGCACAGCAAAGATCTAAAAGTTTGTCTCAGACATTCATTTTGTTGGTAAATAGTTGGTAAATTTTTATAGAAAAAAAAGTCCTCTAATAGAGGTTGATTTTAAATGCTAATTAAAGATATTTTTTAGTGTCGTAAATTATGAGTGTACTGCTCTAACCAACTGAGCTACAGGCCCAAAATTGAACACTTAATTATACCATTTTTTTTAAGTTAGCAATTGAAGATAATAATGGTGGGCCGTGTTGGTTACGCTCCAACTACCCCTGCAATGTCAATGCAGTACTCTACTATTGAGCTAACGGCCCTAACTTTCCAAGAAACTTTTAAGTTGTTTGGATCTACTTGGGTGTTTTAACTTTCTAAGAGCTTTAGCTTCAATTTGTCTAATTCTTTCTCTTGTTACTGAAAATTGAAGTCCAACTTCTTCTAAGGTATGGTCAGTATTCATTCCAACGCCAAATCTCATTCTTAAAACTCTTTCCTCTCTTGGTGTAAGAGTTGAAAGTATTTTTGTGGTTGCTTCACTTAAATTAGATTTGATTGCTTGCTCTAGAGGCGCCAATGCTTTTGTATCTTCTATAAAATCTCCAAGACTGCTATCTTCTTCATCACCTACTGGTTTCTCAAGAGATACTGGTTCCTTAGAAATCTTTAAAACTTTTCGAACTTTTTCCAAAGGCATTCTTAATTTTTTCGCAAGTTCCTCAGGTGTAGCCTCTCTTCCAAATTCACTTAATATCAATCTTTGCGTTCTTACAATTTTATTAATTGTTTCAATCATATGAACTGGGATTCTTATTGTTCTAGCTTGATCGGCAATTGACCTGGTAATTGCCTGTCTAATCCACCAAGTAGCATAAGTTGAAAATTTGTATCCTCTTCTATATTCAAATTTATCAACGGCCTTCATTAATCCTATATTTCCCTCTTGTATCAAATCTAAAAACTGCAATCCTCTATTAGTGTATTTTTTAGCAATAGAAATTACTAATCTTAAATTAGCTTCTACCATCTCTTTTTTTGCTATTCTGGACTCTTTCTCACCTTTTTGTACTCGACTGACAAGTTTTTTATATTCTGTTACTGATAATCCCAATTTGTGGCTTATTTCAATTAGTCTATCCCTAATGTTTTTAAATTCATTTTTATTTTTTTGAAAAAATTTCTTCCAGGTCTCATTAGTATCTAAAAAATCTTTGAAATTTGGATTAATTTCATTTCCAATATAAAATTTTATGAATTCATCTCTTGAAATATTAGAAGCAATCGCAAGCCTAAGCAAATTTCCCTCTAAAGAAATTATTTTTTTGTTTTCTGAGTAATGTTTTTGAACTAGATCCTCTAATACAGACGGTGATAATTGTAAAGATTTAATGTATTCAAGAATATCATCAACTATTTTTTTATAATTTTTTTCTTTAGATGTTGAGAATTTTTTCGCATCTAAAACACATGCAAGCTTTTCTTTTTGATATTTGATTAATTTGTTATACTCTTTTGTTAATGTGTGAACAGTTTCTAAAACTTTTGGCTTAATTTCAGTCTCCATTGCTGCAAGTGTTGGGTTGAATTCATCATCATCATTGCTGGTATTATTTGTTTCCTCTGAATTATCATCATCATCTTGTTTTTTTTGTTTTGATGCGTTGTTATTATCATCATCATCCATATAATTTGTGTCGATATCAATAATTTCTCTAACTAGTATTTCATCATTTTGTAATTTTTTATCCCACTCAAAAAATTGTTGGGCTGTAATGGGGCTCTGGGATAAAGCGTTAAGCATAACATCCTTGCCTGCTTCTATTCTTTTAGCTATTGCTATTTCACCTTCACGTGAGAGCAGTTCTACACCACCCATCTCTCTTAAGTACATTCTTATAGGATCGTCACTTTTTTCTAGAGTTTTTCCTTCTTCTTTTGATGAGTTATCTTTTTTTCTCAATACCTTGTAATCTGATTTCTTTTCTACAAGAATGATATTTTCATCGAGTATGTGAATAAACGCTTGAGCAAGATTTTCATTTGATAAATTCCTTTTTCCTAAAGATTTATTCAATTCCTCATGCGTAATAAATCCTCTATGGATCCCACGACCCATTAGTCTTGCAAATGATTTAGTAATTATTCGTTCCACAATATAAAGTTTGAAGGACTTATATAATGTCTATTATAAAAAAATCTATGCGATTTTTTTTAATTTTAGTTGATTTTTTGTTGTTTTTTTAACTCTTTTATCTCATTAAATGTTGTCTCGCTCATATCTTCAGAAAATTTTGATTCTAACTCGGATATTCTCTGCTCTAGTTCATAATTTTTTAGATCTTGAATAATTTCACTAAAAATTTCCAAAATTTTTTCTTCATCTGTAAAATTTTTTGAAATTATATGTTTGACTGAAGCATAATTCATAACTCTTTTAATCAAATTTTTATCCACATTTAATTTTTGAACATCTAATTTTAGTAAATTTTCCGATTGATTTAAAATTTCGGCAAATAATTGCTTATTTTCATCACTATATAATTTTACATTATCAATTAAATGAAAATTTTCGTAAATTAGATTTGGTTTCGTAAGCAAGATATATAAAAATGAGAATTCTTTTATTTCAAATGATCGCAACGATTTCGTTTCATTAAAGTAACTTTTCGTTTTGGCTAAAGATTTCGGAAATATTTTATAATTTTTATTTAATTTTGAATTAATATAAGGCGTTAATTCAGAAATTTTTTCCAGAAAATATTCTAAAGTATATTTTTTTACAAAACTATCTTTAATATTTGATGCAATCTCTCTTAGTTTTTTTTCAAAAATAGCTCTTGAACTAGGACTTTCACTTGTTTGACTCATATAATGTTCAAAAATAAATTTATGTATAGGTATAGTTTTCTGTTTTGAGATTTCTAAAAATTTCTCTTTACCAAATTTATTTACATAATTATCTGGATCTAAATTATCTTCTAAAAGCAAGAATGAAATTTTTTTTTCAGGTTTTAACTCATCGATAATATTCTCTGCGGCTCTTAATGCAGCTTTATAACCACTTTGATCTCCATCAAAGCATATTATTATATGGTTATAAAATTGATTCAAAATTTGAACCTGTTTGCTTGTCAAAGCAGTTCCAAGATTTGCAACAGTATTTTCTATTCCATTTTTAGATAAACCTATAACATCCATATATCCTTCGACCAAATATACATCCTCTAATTTATTTGATAGCTTTCTTGCTTTATCAAGATTATATAAATTTGACCCTTTGTTGAAAAATGGTGTCTCAGGTGAATTAATATATTTAGCTAAATTTTTATTATCCTCTACTATTCTTCCACCGAAACCTATTACATTACCCGATATATTCTTTATAGGAAAAATTATTCTGTTTCTAAATCTTGATATATATTTCTTTCTCTTCTCATCAAAGTAAAATAAGCCTGTGTCTTTTATAATTTCTTCATCAAAATCTTTTTTTAGCTTTTCATAATAATCTAAATCCTCAGTCACAAAACCAATGTTAAAATTTTTTACCTCGACACCAGATAATCCTCTTGCTTTAAGGTATTTTTTTGCCTTAATTGAATTTTCATTTTTTAACAATTGATTTTTATAAAATTCAGAAAAATTATTACATATAGATTTATACAATTTCCATTTATTCTCTCTTTCCTCGTCTTGTTTTGAAAATGTATACGGCTGCATACCTGCAAGATTTGAAAGCATTTTGACTGCTTCACCAAATCTAAGGCTCTGAGTTTTCATTACAAAATCAAAAATGTTTCCATGTTCGCTAGTACTAAAGCAATGGTAAAATTCCTTTTCATCATTGACAGTAAATGATGGGGTTTTTTCTGTTTTAAATGGGGATAAACCAACAAACTCCTTACCTCTTTTTTTAAGTTTAACGGTTTTAGAAACAACTGTTGAGACTTTCAATCTACTTTTAATTTCGTCTAAATATTCCTTTGGATATTTCATTAGCTATTGAGTAAATTTTTAATAATCTGTCCTGCCTTAGAAAAATCAACTGTATCAGCATGGTTTTTTTTTAATTCACCCATCACTTTACCCATGTCCTTTAATGAAGAGGCCCCAGAGTTTTTTATAATTTCTTCACAAATCTTTTCTGTATCGGCTTCAGATAATTGCTTAGGCAGATACTCTGATAAAACATTAAGCTCTCCTTGTTCAATTTCTAATAAATCTGATCTATTATTTTTTTTATATATTTCAATTGATTCGGATCTTTGTTTGATCATTTTTTTTAAGAGTTTTTTAATATCCTCATCGTCCGTTTCCTTTTTATTTGGACCAGACCTATTATTAATATCCAAGTCCTTAACTCCAGATAAAATTAACCTGTAAGTTGATATCTTGTTTTTATCTTTCGATTTTAAAGCATTTTTATAATCATTATCTATTTTATCTCTAAGGGACATACTAGAATGTACTTCATAGACAAAATTGTTCAAAAGAAAAAATTGTATTTTTAAAAAATTATTATAGATCTGTTGCGGATAAATACGTTTTATTGTATTAACCTTTAACTCATGAGTTGTAATTGACTTTAAAACGAAAAAACAAAACCTCACATCTCTCAAATTTTAACACTGCTATTTTGGTTCTAGAGAATAAATCAGTCTTCAAAGGAATTGGGCTGGGTTATAAAGGAGAAGCAACTGGCGAAGTATGTTTTAATACGTCGTTAACTGGTTATCAAGAAATTATATCTGATCCATCGTATGCGGGACAGATAATAAATTTTACATTTCCACACATTGGAAACGTAGGAACTAATAAAGAGGATGTGGAGTCTGACAAAATATGGACTAGAGGAGTTATTTTTAACTCAGAGATAACAAATCCTTCTAATTATAGATCACTGCAAAATTTAGATAAATGGCTTAAAAAAAATAAAATAGTAGGCATAACCGGTCTAGATACTAGAAGTTTAACAAATTTTATCAGAGATAAAGGGGCTCCAAAAGGCACAATATCAAACAACAAAAATGGTAAATTTAATATTATTAGACTAATAAATAAATCAATTAAATGGCCTGGTTTAAATGGAATGGATCTGGCTCAAGAGGTCACAACTAATAAAACTTATATTTGGAAAGGATATAAAACTTGGAAAAAAAATAAGGGTTATGAAAAAAATAAAAAGAAAAAATTTAGGGTGGTTGCAATAGATTTTGGTATTAAAAAAAATATACTTAGGTATTTTTCTGATTTCGATTGCGAAGTTAAAGTTGTTTCCTGTAAAGAAAATGTAAATAATATACTTAGTCTAAAACCTCATGGAATTTTCTTGTCAAACGGTCCTGGAGATCCTGCTGCAACAGGAAAGTATGCAATTAAAGTTGTAAAAAATTTAATAAAAAAAAATATTCCAATATTTGGGATATGTTTAGGTCATCAAATATTAGCTTTAGCTTTAGATGCAAAAACCAAAAAGATGAAGTTAGGACATAGAGGTGCAAATCATCCAGTCAAAAATTTAATTACAAAGAAAGTTGAAATTACCAGTCAAAATCATGGATTTGAAGTTGTAAAAGAAAGTTTAAAAAAAAATACAGAAATAACTCATCTATCATTATTCGACAGTTCTATTGAAGGAATAAGATTAAAGAATAAACCAGTTTTCTCAGTTCAATATCATCCTGAGGCTAATCCAGGACCACAAGATAGTAAATATTTATTCAACAGTTTTATTAAAGACATAAGAAAATATGCCAAAAAGAAAAGACATTAAAAAAATTTTAGTCATTGGTGCTGGACCAATTATTATTGGTCAAGCTTGTGAATTTGATTATTCGGGAACACAAGCATGTAAAGCGTTGAAGGATGAAGGTTATAAAGTAATATTAATTAATTCAAATCCAGCAACTATAATGACTGATCCTGGTGTTGCTGATAAAACTTATATTGAACCAATATCACTGGAAGTACTAGAAGAAGTTATCAAAAAAGAAAGGCCGGATGCTATTCTACCTACAATGGGTGGTCAAACTGCATTAAATCTTGCAATTAACGCAGAAAAAGTTGGTTTGCTTAAAAAATATAAAATTGAACTTATTGGAGCAAACTCTAAGGCAATAGCGAATGCTGAGGATAGAAAAAAATTCAGAAAAAATATGTCAGATATTGGTATCGATTTACCAAAATCAGAGATTTTGAATAAATTTTCAAACGCAAAAAAATGTTTAAACAAAATTGGCCTGCCCGCAATTATTAGACCTTCATTTACTTTGGGAGGATTGGGTGGCGGCATTGCAAGAACAACAAAAGATTTTTTTAGGATTGTAAAAGAAGGGATGAACGAGTCTCCTCAAAATCAGGTTTTGGTTGAAGAATGTTTAGATGGCTGGAAAGAATTTGAGATGGAGGTTGTTAGAGATCGAAATGATAATTGTATAATTATTTGCTCAATAGAAAATGTTGATCCAATGGGAACTCATACTGGTGATTCTGTCACAATAGCTCCAGCATTAACACTTACAGATAAAGAATATCAAGTAATGAGAAATGCATCTATTGCTTGCTTAAGAAAAATAGGTGTTGAGACAGGAGGTTCGAATGTTCAATTCGCCATAAATCCCAAAAATGGAAGAATGGTAATTATTGAAATGAACCCAAGAGTTTCGAGATCATCTGCATTAGCCTCTAAAGCAACTGGCTTTCCAATAGCAAAAGTGGCCGCAAAATTAGCAGTTGGTTATACTCTTGATGAACTACAAAATGAAATAACTAAAGTAACACCAGCTTCTTTTGAACCCACAATCGATTATGTTGTAACAAAAATTCCAAGGTTTACGTTTGAAAAATTTTCTGACACAGAAGCAATTTTAGGTACATCCATGAGATCAGTTGGTGAAGCAATGGCAATTGGGAGAAACTTCAAAGAATCTTTTCAAAAAGCCCTGATTTCACTTGAAACTGGTTTATCAGGATTAGATAATATTTTTAACTATTCAAAAAAAGAAATCCTAAAAAATTTAAAAATCAATATTCCAAACAAATTACTTCTGATTGCTGATGCTTTTAGAAAAAAAATTTCTTTAGATATTATATATAAATTATCAAAGGTAGATCCTTGGTTTTTAAATCAAATTAAGGAAATAGTTGATGAAGAAAAAATACTAATCTCAAAAGGACTGCCCAAAACTTTTGAGGAATTTAATAGAATAAAATCAATAGGCTTTTCTGACAAAAAGATCTCACAATTCACTGGTCAAAAAGAAACTATCGTCAAATCAAGAAGAAAAGCACTAAAAGTTATGCCTGTTTTTAAAAAAGTTGATACATGTGCTGCAGAATTTAAATCTTTTACACCTTATATGTATTCTACGTATCAAAGAAATTTTTCTATTAAAACTGAATGCGAAGCTGAGCCAAGCAATAAAAAGAAAATAATAATTCTAGGTGGAGGACCAAATAGAATTGGCCAAGGTATAGAGTTTGATTATTGCTGTTGTCAGGCTAGCTTTTCTTTAAAAGAAGCAGGTTTTGAAACAATAATGATAAATTGTAACCCGGAAACTGTTTCTACAGATTATGATACAAGTGATAGATTATACTTTGAACCTTTAATTGAAGAGTATGTTGAGAATATAATTTTAAAAGAAAAATCAAAAGGAAATCTAATTGGGATTATTGCGCAATTTGGAGGCCAAACCCCTATCAAATTAGCTAAATTTTTAGATGAAAATAAATTACCTATTTTAGGGACACAATATAAATCGATTGATCTTGCAGAAGATAGAGACAGATTTAGAGAGTTACTTATAAAGCTTAAATTAAAACAAGCTGAAAGCGGAATAGCCTACAAATTCGATCAAGCTATTAATGTTGCTGAAAAAATTGGATTACCTGTAGTTGTTAGACCTTCTTATGTTTTGGGTGGAAGAGCTATGGAAATTGTTCATGACAAAAGTCAATTGAAACAATTTATAAATGAAGCCTTCAAAGCATCAGAACAAAATCCAATCTTAATTGATAAATTTATAGATAATGCGATGGAAGTAGATGTAGATGCAATTTCAGATGGAAAAGATGTTTATGTTGCTGGAATAATGCAACACATCGAAGAAGCAGGAATTCACTCAGGAGACTCTGCTTGCTGCTTGCCGCCGGTATCAATAAAGGCAAATCTTTTAAGAGAACTTAAAATACAAACAAGAAAATTAGCTCTGGCTTTAAAAGTTAAAGGATTTTTAAATATTCAATTTGCAATTAAAAATGATGAAATTTTTGTCATTGAAGTTAATCCTAGAGCAAGCAGAACTGTACCCTTTGTTTCAAAAGCAAACGGTATTCCACTTGCAAAAATTGCATCAAGAATAATGTCTGGGGAAAAATTAAGTAAGTATAAATTAAAATACAAAACCAATAAAAAATTTGCTGTCAAGGAAGCAGTATTTCCATTCAATAAATTTCCAGATAGTGATTTATTACTTGGCCCTGAAATGAAGTCTACTGGTGAGGTAATGGGTTTCGATGATGATTTTGGAATGGCTGTTGCAAAAAGTCAAATTGCTGCTTCTAATTCATTGCCAACTGAAGGAATGGCATTCTTATCAGTAAAAGACTCTCACAAGCAAGAAATAATAGGTGTTGCACAAAGATTAATAAAACTTGGATTCACACTTTCTGCAACCAAAGGAACATCAGAGATTCTAAAACAAAATGGGATGAAATGTAAAAAAATTAATAAAGTGAGCAGTGGTAGACCACATATAGTAGATGTTTTAAATTCTAAAAAAATATCTTTGGTAATAAATACTGGAGGTGGAAATTCTGAACACAGGATTAGTGATGCCAGAGCATTAAGAAGAGGGACTCTTGCAAACAAAATTCCTTATTGTACGAATATGTCTACAGCCTATTCATTTTTAGAAGCAATAAAATCATTAAAAACAACAAAGTTAAGAGTAAAATCTCTGCAAGATAATTAATTTTAATTGACTTTCCAATCTGTCTCAAATGTAACATAATTTACTTGAAGACATCTTCTCTCTTTTACTATTTCTTTTTTTTCCATACCGTGCCAAGTGTTAGGGCCACTTGAAAAGAAATAACCATAATTATCCTTATAAGGAACAGTTTTTGCTAATTTTAGATTTTCATCATAAAAATCTGTACCTAAATCCTCTTTTTCATTATGCTTATTTACGAATAATAAACATGACATCAGTTTCTCTTTAATATCGCAATGTGGTTTTAACCAGAACCCTTTTCTATCACATATAACTTCAACTCTTACATATGAATTTGAAAGATCTTTATTTATCATTTCAGAAATTTTTTTATAAGTTGATGGATTTTGAAGTTCTTTAATAAAATCAACAAGATTAGGAAATTGATTTGAATTTTCTTTTGTTACAAAACATCTAAATTTTAATGCTTTGCCTCCGTCTGATATTCCTTCTCTAAACTTACCTTCACCTCCATCAATTGCTCTTGTGCCATCATAGTTTAAATTATGTTCTATCGGATTAGCTATATCAGCGTTTACAATTTCCTGAACTTGGCCGTCAGTTAATGGTTGATTTAATTCCCAATGTTCAAAAGGAGTTTTGTGATTTGATGAATTTTTTAATATTGAATTTAAAAATGCCATTATAATTGAATTTTATCTTTAATGATATTTGCTACTCTATTCGTTTCATCTAATTTTTCATAGTTCCAATTTTCTAATTTTTCTCCTAATTCTCTAACAATTTTCATTTCTTGAAATAATTTTCTAAAATTTTTAAATCTTTTATCGCTTTTTTTAGGTGGAATAGTGGCAATATAAATTGGCTTACCTGTTAAAGCTGCCTCTGAAATCATAGAGCTTGAATCGCAAGTAATAACCAAATGTTTTGATTGTGAAAGAGCACTTAAATATGCTTTTTTATCAACTCCATCTAATACTAAATGATCATTTCCAAAATATATTTTTGCATGCTCTATAGTTCCTTTTGGCGTTCTCATAGAAGGGATGACTACTAAATTAAGATTATTTTCTTTAACTAAATAATTTACTTTTGAAAAAATTTCTTGGATATTTCTATCTGAATAATCATAATACTGGGTAGGACCACCAATTATTAATGAAATTATATTTTTATCCCTCAATTTGCTTGAAATACTAAACAAATATTCTTTATCTTTTTCAATTTCTTCACTTGTTAAATAATGAATAGCTCCTTTTGTTTTTAATACATTGTGTCCATCAAGATTATCGTGCTCAGGCACTACGACTAGATCAAAATTATCTAGTTTTATCTTTGGGTTTTGAATATGAATGTTAAATACTTTTTTCTTTGAATTTTTTTTTAAAAATAATGATGGAATAATACTTTTTCTCCCACATGAAATTATTAAATCAACATCTTCGCATTCAATTTTTTTAAAAACTGAGTCGGATATTGGAGTGAATTTTGGTGGTATAACTTTCCAGAAACCTTTTGTTTCAACTGTGTGGTGAGAATAATTTATATCTAAAGCTTTAGCCAAACCTTCTACTTGGCTAATCATCCCATGCATACCTTCTGTTAATAATATACCTTTCAATTTAGTCATTAATCATTATATAGCTTTCATATGAGAGAAAATCCAACTAAACACACAAAAGTGTTAATAATTGGGTCGGGTCCCGCTGGATATACAGCAGCAATTTATGCTGCAAGAGCAATGTTAAAACCAATATTAGTTCATGGTATGGAACCTGGTGGGCAGTTAACAACTACAACTGATGTTGAAAATTTTCCTGGATTTAAAGATGTAATACAAGGGCCGTGGCTTATGGATCAAATGAAAGGTCAGGCAGAAGTTGTTGGAACTGAAATGATACAAGATCATATAGCGTCAGTAGACTTAAAATCTAAGCCATTTAAAGCTGTTGGAGATAGCGGCCAAATTTATGAAGCAGACTCAATTATTATTTCAACTGGAGCTCAAGCTAGATGGTTGAATATAGACTCTGAACAAAATTTTAGAGGTTTTGGTGTATCTGCATGTGCAACATGTGATGGATTTTTCTTTAAAGACAAAACTGTTGCTGTTGTCGGGGGAGGAAATGCTGCAGTTGAAGAAGCTATGTTTTTAACAAAATTTGCCTCAAAAGTTCAGCTTATACATAGAAGAGATAGTCTAAGAGCAGAAAAATTACTTCAAAAGAAATTAATGGAAAATAAAAAAATTGAAATAATTTGGGACTCTGTTGTTGATGAAGTTATTGGGGATAATGATCCTAAAAATGTAACTGGATTAAAAATTAAAAATGTTAAAACAAATAAAATAGACCAACTAAAAATTGATGGATTGTTTATAGCTATAGGACATGATCCAGCAACGTCATTATTTAAAGACCAACTAGAAATGGATAATGAGGGTTATTTAATAACAAAACCAGAATCCACACAAACAAATATACCGGGAGTTTTTGCTGCTGGTGATGTAAAAGATAAAATATTTAGACAGGCCGTTACAGCAGCTGGTATGGGATGTATGGCGGCATTAGAAGCTGAAAAACATTTATCCGAATAGATGAATGAAACAGTATTGTTAACGGGTATAAGTGGATGGATCGCTAAACACACTGCAATTGAATTATTAAAATCGGGATATAAAGTTTTAGGCACTGTTAGAGATTCTGGTTTAATAGAGCAAACAAAAAAAACCATAAATGAATATGCATCAATTGATAAATTATCATTTGTCGAATTAGATCTTTTAAAAGACGAAGGTTGGGATGAGGCATTAAAAGGCTGTAAGTATGTAATGCATGTGGCTTCTCCTTTCCCTTTGAAGACTTCTAGAGATCGTGAAAGTCTTGTTCCAACAGCTAAAGATGGAACTATAAGAGTTTTAAAAGCTGCTGTTAATGCGGGAGTTGAACGTATTATTAAGACATCTTCAATTGCAACAATGTTTAGAAAACCTAATAGGACAAATCCATATACATTTGGTGAAAATGATTGGAGTGATGCTAATTGGAAAGGTTGTAATGATTACTTTGTTTCAAAAATCAAGGCTGAAAAAGCAGCTTGGGAATTTATGGAGAATAAAGGTTTAAAGAATAAGTTGGTATGTATATGTCCTGGAGGTGTCTTTGGAGACGCTTTAGATACTAAAGAAAAAACTTCGATAAGTTATGTTAAATTATTTCTAGAAGGTAAATATCCAGGTGCTCCGGATTTTAGTATTTTAGTCTCAGATATGAAAGATGTAGTGAAAGCTCACATCAATTCATTAACAAGACCAGATGTTGGTGGAAGAAGACTAATAATTGGCTCTGAGGTCAAAAGAATGATAGATTTTTCTAATATTATGGCTGAAGCATTACCTAAATATTCAAAAAAACTTCCAAAAAGAGTGTTGCCAAACTTTTTAGTGAGAATAATTAGTCATCTGGATACGAGTGCAAAAATGATGGTTCCAGATTTAGGGATACAAATGCAAACTGATGCTTCGTATGCTGAAGATTTATTGGGATTTAAATTTCAGCCAGCCAGAGGATGTATTGAGGATGCAGCAAAATCAGTAGTTAGACTTGGATTAGTATAATATGACAAAAGGAATAAAGTGGATTATGTTTGCAACTGGCTGGATGTCATTCAGGGCTATTGGTTCAAGTTTAATTTTATTTTGGACAATCACAGAAAATGAGAGAGCGGCACCGTACGAGTGGATTGTATCTTTGACTGGTGATTTTATAATTGGAATAACTGCTTTATTTTTAGTTTACTTTATTTATAAAAAACCATCTGCAGTACTTTGGGGTATTTTATTAGCTTGGAACTTTGTTGGTTTATTTGATTTATATGAGGCCATAACAACTAGTATTTTAGTTCCATATGAACCAATTCCAGAATTAGGATTAAATGATTTTGGTGTGAAATCTGTACTTACTCTTAACTCAATAATTCATATATCGGCGATTTATTTGTTATTTCAGTCTAGAATAAAAAGTTATTTTAATTTATAAAAGATTGTTAATGGAAAACATTGTAAAGCAAATCCAGCTTGTAGCATTAGTAATCATTTTAGTTAGTACAGTTATTGCTTTTGGGCAAGAAATGTACCAGATGATACTCGTGCAAAGAGTTACTTTAGCCGATCTACTTTTGCTTTTTTTATATCTTGAAGTGCTTGCAATGGTTAGAGTATTTTGGGAAAGCCAATCAATTCAAATTACACTGCCGTTATTTATTGCTATAACTGCACTTGCTAGATTTATTATTTTACAAGGAAAATCTCTAAATCCAGAGATATTACTATATGAAGCAGGTGCGATTGTTTTAATTGCTTTAGCAATTGTAATTTTAAGATTTAGAAATTCTTCACTAATTGGACTAAATAAAAAAAAATAGGTTTATCCTAAATCCTCACAAAACTTTTTAATTCTAGACATTGCTATTTTAAGTTTTGCCATTGAAGTCGCATATGAAATTCTAAAATATCCATCTAAACCAAATGCTGAGCCCTGAACAGCTGCAACATTTTGTTTTTCTAAAAGCTTTTGGACAAAATCAGTATCTTTTTTAAGTTTAGTTCTTTTATTTAAAAGTTTTTTACAATTCGGAAATACGTAAAATGCACCATTTGGTTTCAAGCAGCTGATACCATCAATATTATTTAAACTTTTGACAACAAAATCTCTTCTTTCTTTAAATGATTTTGCTCTTTTTTTAATAAAGTCTTGTTTTCCATTCAGAGCTTCAACAGCTGCTGCTTGGCTAATTGATGAAGGATTCGAAGTTGACTGAGATTGAATTTTTCTTATTGCAGAAATTATTTCTTTTGGTCCAGCTGCATAACCAATTCTCCACCCAGTCATTGCATAAGATTTACTCACTCCATTCATTGTTAATGTTCGAGATTTTAATTTTGAAATTTGTGCAATAGTAAAGAATTTAAAATTATCATATTTAACATGCTCATAAATATCATCGCTCAAAATGTGAACTTTTTTGTTTTTGATTAAAACCTTAGCTAATTTTTGAATTTCTGATTTGCTGTATCCAGATCCAGTTGGATTAGATGGTGAATTAAGAATTATCCATTTCGTTCTTTTTGTAATTGCAGCTTTTAATTTTACAGGTGTAATTTTAAATCCATCTTTTTCATCACATTTTACTATCTTTGGTTTTCCTCCTGCTAGGAGAACCATATCTGGATATGAAACCCAGAATGGCGCCGGGATAATAACTTCGTCTCCTTTATTTAAAGTTGCCATAAAAGTGTTATAGAGAACTTGCTTCCCTCCAGTTCCAACTGTGATTTCGTCTAGTTTATAATTTAGTTTATTTTCTCTTTTAAATTTTTTTAAAATTGCTTTTTTTAATGCTGGAGTTCCATCAACTGCAGTATACTTTGTATCTCCGTCTCTTATTGCTTTAATGGCTGCATTTTTAACATTGATAGGAGTATCAAAATCTGGTTCCCCTGCCCCAAGTCCAACTACATCTTTTCCTGCAGCTCTTAATTCTCTTGCCTTTTGAGTAACTGCAATAGTTGGAGATGGTTTAATTCTTTTTAAATTATTAGATATTATGCTCATTGAATTATGAAATTATTCAATTACGTTGTTTAATATATGGAGAATACATATCAAGACCTAATTACAGACATTCAGGGTAAAAACCCAAAAATCGGTGGAAAACTCGAAGGTGGAAAAAAATTCAAAATAAAGTCAGATTTTATCCCAGCTGGTGACCAGCCAGATGCAATTAAGAGACTTGTCCAAGGAGCTAAAAAAAATGAGTTTAATCAAGTATTATTAGGAGTAACTGGATCTGGAAAAACTTTTACAATGGCAAAAGTTATAGAAGCTACAAATAGACCAGCATTAATATTGGCACCAAATAAAACTTTGGCAGCTCAACTTTACGGTGAGATGAAAACTTTTTTTCCAGATAATGCTGTTGAGTATTTTGTATCTTACTATGATTATTACACTCCAGAAGCTTACGTGCCAAGATCAGATACTTACATAGAGAAAGAAGCATCTATAAACGAGCAGATTGATAGAATGAGACACTCGGCAACAAGATCCCTTCTTGAAAGAGACGATGTTTTAATTGTTGCAAGTGTTTCCTGTATTTATGGTTTGGGATCAGTCGAAGCTTACAGTAAAATGACTTTAACTCTTCAGAAAAACTATGAATATAATAGAGAACAAATAATAAAATCTCTTGTTGCTCTTCAGTACAAGAGAAATGATCAAAATTTTTTTAGAGGAACATTTAGGGCAAGGGGAGAATATTTAGAAATATTTCCATCTCATCTAGAGGATAGAGCATGGAGGCTAAGTTTATTTGGTGATAAACTTGAGAAGATTGAGGAATTTGATCCTTTGACAGGAGATCAGGTTAGAGATCTTAGTCTAGTAAAAGTTTATGCTAATTCTCATTACATCACTCCTAAACCAACTGTAGAACAAGCAATTATAAAAATAAGAAAAGAATTAGAGGAAACTTTAAAAAAACACAAATCAGAAAACAAATTATTAGAGGCGCAACGATTAGAGGAGAGAACTAAATTTGATTTAGAAATGATTGAGGCAACTGGATCTTGTGCGGGAATTGAAAATTATTCAAGATTTTTATCTGGTAGAAAACCAGGAGAGCCACCACCTACTCTTTTTGAATATTTTCCTGATAACACATTAGTTTTTGTAGATGAGTCTCATGTTACAGTTCCCCAACTTAATGGGATGTTTAAGGGAGATAGATCTCGAAAAAGCACGTTGGCTGAGTATGGTTTTAGATTGCCTTCTTGTATGGATAACAGACCTTTAAAATTTGAGGAGTGGGATTTGATGAGAACACAAACAGTATTTGTTTCAGCAACTCCTGGACCGTGGGAGTTAGAACAAACTAAAGGCAAGTTTATTGATCAAGTCATAAGACCTACAGGCTTAATTGATCCACCAGTTGAGATTAGACCAGCAAAAAATCAAGTAGATGACCTTATGCATGAATGTAAAAAAGTAGTTGAAAATAATTATAGAGTTTTGGTTACAACACTTACAAAAAAAATGGCAGAGGATTTAACTGAGTATCTTCATGAAAATGGGATAAAAGTAAGATACCTTCATTCTGATATCGATACACTTGAGAGAATAGAGATTATGAGAGATCTTAGAATGGGTGTATTTGATGTTCTAGTTGGAATAAATTTATTAAGAGAAGGTTTAGATATTCCAGAATGTGCTTTAGTTGGAATACTAGATGCTGATAAGGAAGGATTTTTGCGATCAGAAACTTCACTAATTCAAACAATAGGAAGAGCTGCAAGAAACGTAGATGGAAAAGTTATTCTTTATGCCGATAAGGAAACAAAAAGTATAAAGAAAGCAATTAAAGAAACTGAGAGAAGAAGAAAGATTCAATTAGAGTACAATAAGAAAAATAAAATCGACGCTAAATCTGTAAAAAAAGAAATAAGTGATATTTTAGAAAGTGTTTACGAGAAAGATTACGTCAAAATAAGTGAGGGTTCCAATATTGGTGGTAACCTTAAAAAACATTTAAAAGGATTAGACAAAAAGATGAAAGAAGCTGCATCTAATCTGGAATTTGAGGAAGCTGCTAAAATTAGAGATGAAATGAGAAAACTTCAAAGTACAGAATTAGAAATTACTTTAAACCCTAAAATTAGACAGTACGATGTTAAAAATAAAATTTATCCTAAAGGCAGATCAACACTAGGTATGCCTGGCACAAGAGTTACAAAAAAAAGAGATAAAAAATGGAAGCACGGAAGATAATAATTACTGGAGCAGCAACTCGAATGGGAGCTGCGATAGCTAAAAAATTATCTGGACCTAATATTGAAATTGTTATCCATTATAACAAATCTAGATCCAAAGCAGAAAATCTTAAAAAAGATTTAACTAAAGGTGGTACAAAAATTTATTTAGTAAAAGCAGATTTAACTAAAGAAAAAGAAATAGATAGAATGCTTAAATTTTCAAAATCAAAGTTGAAATATTTTGATTGTTTGATTAATAATGCTTCATTATTTGAGAACGATAAACTTGAAAATTTCACAACAAAAAGTTGGGAAAGCCATTTAAAAGCGAATTTAAAAGCGCCAGCTTTATTATCAAAAGGTTTTGCTAAAAATATTAGAGGCAAAAACAATAATATTATTAATATAATTGATCAAAGAGTATTCAAGTTAACTCCATATTTTTTTTCATATACATTAAGTAAATCTGGTCTTTACACTTTAACCAAAACCAGCGCTATGAGTCTTGCCCCAAATATTAGAGTAAATGGAATTGCTCCAGGTCCAACTATTAAAAATAAAAGACAGTCTGATAAACATTTTAAAAAACAATACATGGCAACACCTCTTAAAAAGCAGACGGATGTTCAAGAAATCTGCAATGCTGTTGACTTTTTTATAAAAAATAGATCTATTACAGGTCAAGTTTTAGCAATTGATAGTGGCCAAAACTTAAACTGGCAAACTCCAGACATTATGGGTGGTAAGGAATGAAAAAAATACTAACAATTTGTTTTTTCTTTGTTTTTGGAACAAGTGTTTTGGCTCATTCTACAAAAAATATAAATATTGATATTAGAGCAGAATGTAAAAAATCAAAATCAGTTTTAAACTGGGTTTCAAAAAATAAATTATCAAAAGGTGGTGAGTTAATAAAATTTAAATCTTTTTCTGGTTTTGATCAAAGAACTGTTCTGACTGATGGTCATAAAAAAAATCCAATAGAAATTACTGGTTATCTACAATTGCCTGAGGGTTCAAGTAAAGTTCCTATAGTTATATGGACACATAGTAGTGGAGGTCCAGGCGAGTATGTGTGGAATGATTTTGTTTACCATGGAACTAGAAATCTAATAGATGCTGGTATAGGTGTAATGTATGTTGACAATTTCTGTCATAGAGGTGCGAAAGATACATGGAGAGATCAATCTAAAGTACCACTAATTAATGGAGCAATAGACGCTATTATGGCTTACAAGTTGTTACAATCTCATCCGAGGTCTAACGGAAAGTTTGGAACAACAGGTCATTCAAGGGGTGGGAATAACAGTCTTTATTTAGCAGATGTAAAGTTCACATCTAAATTTTTAGATGGGACTAGTGGTTTTGATGCAATATTACCTGAAGCAGCAGAATGTAAGCTTGCAGGTTTCTTTAATAAACCAGAACTAACATCAAATACTAAATTACTTTATGTTCATGGGGCTGCTGATGACTATACATTGCCAAAACCTTGTGAGGATTATGTAAATAAGATTAAATCTGAGCCTGGACAGATTGAGATTGATATGAAAGATGGTTGGTATCATGGTTTTCATTATGGCCAAAAACCTAAAAAGTATAAAGCAATGACAGTTAGTAAGTGTCCAGCATTTTTTGTTGATAATGATGGATTTGTTGTTGGAAGTGAATGGCCAGATTTAGTATTAAAAAAATATAAATTATATTCTTCACTTGATGAATTTTACAAAGGAGCTCAAGAGGAACCAAAAAAAACCTGGAAAAATTCGTTTAAGGTTTTAAAAAAAGAAAAATGTCTTGATAGAGGAGTAATGATCGGTGGTGATCACATGGATGAATATATGCCTCAATTCATAAATTTCTTTAAAGAAAATTTATTATAATGAAAAAAAATAATTTAAAGATTGTTAAAATAGATAAAACGAAGAGCTTATTTAATTACGAAAAAAAAGTATTAATAAAAGAATTAGTGTTGGACTTAAAACTTGGTTATTTTGATTTTGAAAAAGAAAAGCCTCAAAAAGTAAAATTTAATTTAGAAGTAAATTATCAAGATAAACAGCCATCGAATGATAAAGATATTAAATCGATAGTTAACTATGCTAAAATAGTAAAATTAATAAAAAAACTAGTAAAAAACAAACATTACAATTTTCTTGAAACATTGGCAGAAGATGTTTTTGATGAGCTATTCAAAGATAAAAGAATAGATAAAATTACTCTTCAAATTGAAAAATTAGAAATAATGAGGGATTGTAGCTCAGTTGGGATCCAAATTTCTAAAAAAAGAAGCCATGATCAGCTCTGATATAGGGAAAGAGGTAATTAAAAAAGAATTGCCCTTGGTTCCTAAGTTGCCAGGTGTTTATAGGATGCTTAATTCAAAAGGAGAAATCCTTTATGTGGGTAAAGCAAAAAATCTTCCAAACAGACTTAAAAGTTATGTTTCAGAGAAAAATCATATCATTAGAACTGAGAGAATGCTCTCTCAGACAAAAAGGCTCGAAATTACTACCACCTCAAATGAAAGTGAAGCTTTACTTTTAGAAGCAAATTTAATTAAAAAATTTAAACCAAAATTTAATATTTTACTAAGAGATGACAAATCCTTTCCTTTTATTTTTATAGGTGACAAAGATAAATGGCCACAAATCAAAAGACACAGAGGGAAAAAAGGCAAAGAGGGATTTTATTTTGGACCGTTTGCATCAGCTGGATCTGCAAATTGGACTATAAAAATGATCCAAAAAATATTTCATCTCAGAATTTGTGATGATACTGTTTTCAAAAATAGAGAAAGACCCTGCATACTTTATCAAATTAAAAGGTGCTCAGGTCCATGTGTTGGTTACGTAACTGAGAGTGATTATAAACAAACTGTTGATGATGCAATAGAGTTTGTGTCAGGTAAATCTAGAAAAATTCAGAAAAGCTTATCTAACCAAATGGAAAAGGCTAGTGAGGATTTAGATTTTGAAAAAGCAGCAATATTAAGAGATCGAATTAAATCATTAAATATTATCCAATCTTCTCAAAGAATTAATGAAGCAAATTTAGTCGAAGCAGATGTTATCGCGGGATATAAAGAGTCTGGAAAAACTTGTATTCAAGTTTTTTTTTATAGGTCAAAACAAAATTGGGGTAATCAAGCTTTTTTTCCAAAGCATGATCCAGAAGAAAATCTAAGTGATATCATTAATTCTTTTGTCTCTCAATTTTATGAAAATAAAAGTGTGCCATCTTCAATAATTTTATCAAATGAAATTAAAGAGAAAGAATTAATTGAAAAAACACTTACACAAAAAGAAGGTAAACAAATCACAATTACTGTTGCAAAAAAAGGAACAAAACTAAAAGTTATTAATCAAGCAATAAATAATGCAAAAGATAGTTTGAATAGAAAACTTTACGAGAGTCAGAATAATAGAGATCTTTTTGATGCAGTATCAAAAAAATTCAATCTTGAAACTAATATTAATTTAGTCGAGGTTTACGATAATAGCCATATTCAAGGCACAAATAGTGTGGGCGCTTTAATTACTTATGGCGATGAAGGGTTTGTTAAAAAAAGGTATAGAAAATTCAATATAAAAATTCAAAAAAATGCTCAAGATGATTATGGAATGATGAAAGAAGTTCTTAACAGAAGATTTAAAAGAGCAGTTCAAGAGAAAGATAATTATTTAACTTTCCCCGATTTAGTTTTAATTGATGGAGGGAAGGGTCAATATTCAGTGGCAAGAGAAGCGATGAATGAGCTAGGTCTACATGAAATTCCTATTGTTGCAATAGCAAAGGGTAAGATGAGAAATAGTGGAAATGAAACATTTTTTCATAATGGAAAAGAGTTCAAATTTGAGAAAAATGATCCAACATTATTCTTTTTACAAAGATTAAGAGATGAGTCTCATCGATTTGCTATAAGTGCTCACAGAGCAAAGAGAAAAAAAGGTATAAGCAAATCATTATTAGATCAGATTGATGGTATTGGATCTATCAGAAAAAGGGCATTATTAAATCATTTTGGTTCAGCTAGAGCTGTGGAATCAGCTAGTTTAGACGAAATAAAATCAGTTGATGGAGTTGAGGAAAAAGTTGCAAAAAAAATATATAACTTCTTTCACGAATGAAATTTAAAATACCTAATTATTTAACAATTGGACGAATAATAATTGTTCCAATATTTGTTTTTACATTCTACCTTCCTGGATTTTATGGAGACGTTATTCCATTTGCTCTTTTTTTAATTGCCTCATTTACAGATTTTTTAGATGGTCTTTTGGCGAGGATGTTTAAAGAAGAGTCTAAACTTGGTGAACTTTTAGATCCTATTGCAGATAAAATTATTGTTGCAACTGCGTTAATTTTATTAGTTATGGACCAAACAATAAAAAATTATGAAGTTATTGCAGCCATTATAATTCTTACAAGGGAAATATTAATTTCAGGTTTAAGAGAATTTCTAGCGAAAGGAAAAATAAAGCTTCCAGTTTCTAATTTAGCAAAACTTAAAACATTCTTGCAGATGTTTTCGATAGCAATACTTCTGACTGGGGAAACGGGTAATAAATTAATAAATTTTCAAGATTATAATGCTCAAACAATTGGCATTATTATTTTATGGCTATCTGCGTTTTTAACACTTTATACTGGATATGATTATCTTAGAAAAGGAATAGACCATGCAATATCTGAAGATAATAAGGATTAAGCAGCTTTTTTTTGTCTAACTAACTGATCAAAGCTTTTTGATAATCCTAATATAACATCACAAATTTTGTATTTATGATCTGATATGCTTGCAACAGGTGTTATTTCAGCTGCAGTGCCAGTTAAGAAACATCCATCAAAATTACCTAGTTCATCTGGAGAAATTTTTCTTTCATGAACTTTAATATTTTTTGATTTGGCTAATTCAATTACAGCTTGTCTTGTAATACCATTTAAAAAAGAATCTGGTGTTGGTGTATGTAATTCATTATTTTTATCTTTAAAAAAAATGTTTGCACTTGTTCCTTCTGCAACATTACCTTCAAAATCTAACATTAATGATTCAGAATACCCTTGTTGTTCAGCTTCGTGTTTTGAAAGAGTACAAATCATATATAATCCAGCTGCTTTTGCATCCCAAGGAATAGTATTTGGAGCTGGTCTTCGCCATTTAGAAATATTTAATCTTATTCCTTCAGCTTTTAATTTTGGATCAAAATATGCAGGCCATTCCCAGGTTGCTATTGCAACATTAATTGAAGTTTTCTGTGCAGACACACCCATCATTTCGCTTCCTCTCCATGCAAATGGTCTTACATATCCATTTTGAATATTTTGAACCGCCACTATTTTTTTAGAGGCTTCATTTATTTCATCTTTTGTATAAGGAATATTAATATCTAATCTTTTTGCAGAATAAAATAATCTATCTGTGTGCTCTTCTAGCTTAAATATTTCTCCGTCGTATACTCTTTCACCTTCAAAAACTAAACTTGCATAATGTAGTCCATGACTGATTACATGGCATTTTGCATCTTGCCATTCAACAAGCTCATTATTGTACCAAATTTTTCCTGATCGTTTATCGAAAGGTATCATTATTTAATTTTATAAAAAAATATATTTGTATATATAATATGTCAATATAACTTACCAATATGAAAAAACTTTTATATTTAAAAGATGATGATCTCAAACAATATATTGAAAAAATATTTCTTGGCTACAGAGAGACTGTCTCAGATGCTAGAAATGTGTTGAATAAATACTCCATAGGTGTCGCACATAACAAGGTTATTCATCTAATTTCATTATATGAGGGTATCACAATATCAGAACTTTTAAGAAAATTGAAAGTTACAAAGCAAAGTTTGAATAGAGTTTTGAAAGATTTAATAAATTTAAAAGCTATAAAATATGAAAAAGATCAAGTTGATACGAGAATAAAACATGTCTTCTTAACAGAGGAAGGAGAAAAATTATTTAACGAAATTTTCTCAGCTCAAAAGAAAAGAATTTACCAAGCATTCTCCGCATCAAAATCAAATGAGGTTATTAGTTTTGATAATGTTTTAAAAAAAATAATTAATGGAAAAATTTAAAGCACATATTTTAGTTGTAGATGACGATGATGGCATAAGAGAATTAGTTAAAGAATACCTTTCCCAAAATGAATATCTTGTAACTAGTTCGAATAGTGCCGAAGATGCTCTTGAGAAGGTTAAAATTATAAAATTTGACTTAATAGTGCTTGATATAATGATGCCAGGAAAGAGTGGTTTAGAATTTACAAAAGAAAATAAAGATAAAATTTCGACCCCTATAATTCTTTTAACTGCGAAGGGCGAAGCTTCAGAGAGAATAGAGGGTTTGGATATTGGTGCAGACGATTACCTTCCAAAACCTTTTGAGCCTAAAGAATTAATACTAAGAATTAATAATATCTTAAATAAAACAAAATATAAAAATACAAAGAGAAAATTTAAATTTGGTAAAATTGAAATAGATCTTAATAAGCAGTTTATTCTGAAAAATGATAAATCAATAAAAATCAATAATACAGAAAAAATAATTTTAGATAAAATGGTTAATTCCCCTGGCAAAATTTTTAAAAGAGAGGAGATTGGAAATCTTATAAAAATTGATAAAGAAAGATCAGTTGACGTAATCATTACAAGACTTAGGAAGAAAATTGAAGAAAACCCCAAAAGCCCAAATTATTTACAAACAATAAGAGGTGAAGGTTATGTTTTATGGATTGAATAAATACATAAAAAATATCTTGCCTAAAAGACTTTTTTATAGAGGTTTACTCATAGTCGCTGTTCCAATAGTAGTTATGCAAATAACTATCTCTTTAGTTTTTTTTGATAGTCTTTGGATCAAAACTAATTCTGGAATGACAAGAGCATTGGTCTCTGAAGTCAAAACTTTTGTAGATGCTTATGATAACGACGAAACTAACAAAGATTTTATAATAATTTTATTCAAAGAACACTTGGGTTTTAATATCAAATATGAAAAAGATAAAATCTTACCAGATAAAATACCAGAAAGATGGTTCAGTCCAGTTGATCGATCACTAAGAAGAGAATTAAAGAAAAAAAATTTAACTTATTGGTTTGATACAACAAACTTCAAAGAAGTTGTTGACTTGAAAATAGGGTATTCAAAAGGATATTTTCAATTTTATATTCCAAGGGACAGACTAACTACAAGTTCGGCTAGATTATTTGGTCTTTGGATAACATTGCCAGCATTGTTAATGATAGCAGTAGCAATAATTTTTTTAAAAAATCAAACTAGACCCATAACTAAACTTGCAGAGGCATCTGAAAGATTTGGTCGAGGAGAAGATATTGACGAATTTAGACCTTCTGGAGCACTCGAAATCCGAAAAGCTGGTTTAGAGTTTGACAAAATGAGAAAAAGAATAATTAGACATCTCAATCAAAGATCTGAGATGCTATCAGGTATCAGCCACGATTTAAGAACACCTTTGACAAGGATAAAACTTCAAATAGCGATGATTAAAGACAAAAGTGTTGTTGAAAAATTATCAAGAGATGTTGATGAAATGGAAAAAATGTTAAATGAATATCTTCAATTCGCAAGATCTGGAGCAAAAGATAAAACTGAAACGTTTGATATATCTGTCCTCCTGGAAGATATATGCAAAAAATATGAGAAACCAAATATAAAATATTTTTTAAAAGAAAAGGTTTATTTTGATGGAAGAAAAAATTTAATAAGTAGATGTATCAATAACCTTATAGATAATTCTTTAAAATTTGCTGATAATGTTGAATTGTATCTAAAAAAAGGAAGATCAACTATTAATATCTCAATAGAAGATGATGGTCCAGGAATACCGCAAAAAGAACATCAAAATGTTTTGAAGCCATTTTATAAAATTGACAAAAGTAGATCAGAAACAAAGTCAAGTGTTGGCCTTGGCTTAGCTATATCATCTGATGTAGTAAAATCACATGGTGGAGATCTTAAATTCGATAAGTCTAGTTTAGGTGGATTAAAAGTTATTATTTCTTTACCCGTTTAGTTTTTTTTTTTATTTTTTTTTCAGTAATTTTTTTTTCCAATTTTTCAATTCTTTTATTTAATATATCAATTTCATCTTTACTTACTAAATTCATTTTAAGGATAATTTCTTCTTTTTTTGAGCGTAAAATATTTACGACTTCATCACTAAAATCTTTGTAGTTGACCAGTCCTTCTTCCAAAAATTTTGCAAATTTATCAAATACGAATCTTGATTTTGACATAATAATTTCTTATCAAAGTTTAAGTAATATTTATAATATTACAATTAAATGTTTATTAATAATTTTGACCCAGTCGCTTTTGAGATCTTTTCATTAGAAATTAGATGGTATTCCTTGTCTTATATATTTGGCTTACTATTTGGCTGGTATTTTGCAAAAAACAAATTAATCAAAGATAATGCTCAGAGAGAATATTTTGATGATTATATAACCTATTTGATCATAAGTATCATCCTTGGTGGAAGACTTGGATATGTAATTATTTATGACTCTATTTATTTTATCAGCAATCCAATTGAGATTATAAAAATTTGGCAAGGTGGCATGTCTTTTCACGGTGCACTAATTGGAATTATTATAGGAACTTATTTTTTCTGCAAAAATAAAAATCAAAATATTTTTAGTTATTTAGATGTGGTTGCTGTATGTTCTCCTATAGGAATTTTTTTAGGAAGAATATCAAATTTCATAAACTCAGAACTTTATGGCATAGAAACAAATGTGCCATGGTCAGTAAAGTTTATAAAAATTGATGATTTAAATAGACATCCTTCACAAATTTATGAGGCAATATTTGAGGGAGTTGTTCTATTTATTATTTTAAGTTTGTTGTTTAATAGATTAAGGAACATACCTGGGATTATTTCGGGGTATTTTTTAATTTTATACTCTTTTTTTAGATTTGTTATCGAGTTCTTTAGAGAACCAGATCAGCAACTAGGTTATTTATTCTTCAACTTGAGTATGGGGCAAATAATAAGTTGTATAGCACTAACTTGCGGATTAATTATCATCTATTATAAAAATGCTAATAGGACAGAATAAAAAAATCTCATTAGATAAATTTATTTACAAATCTTTGTATGACAAGGATAATGGTTATTATATTAAAAAAAATCCTTTCGGAAAAAAAGGTGATTACATAACATCTCCGAATATTTCTGTTCTTTTTTCAGAAATGATATCTATTTGGTTAATTTCATTTTGGGAGAATTTAAAAAAGCCAAAAAAAATAAATATTGTAGAGCTGGGTGCAGGTAATGGTGAGATGATGTCGCAAATTATACAAACTTTAAATAATTTTAAGGAAATTAGTTTATCTGCCAATTTCTTAATTTTAGAAAAAAGTCCATTGCTGATAAAAATTCAGAAAAGTAAAATAGATAAGAAAAAAGCAAGTTGGATTAGAAATTTAAGAGAAATTCCAAAAGCTCCAACTATATTCTTGGCTAATGAATTTTTTGATGCATTTCCTATCAAGCAGTTTTTAAAAAAAAGTGATAATTGGTATGAAAAATATGTAGCATACAAAAAAAATAAGTTTGAAGTTTGTGATCAAAAAGTGTCGTCAAAAATAATTGAGAGATATTTAGGTAAGGATATAAAAAAAGAAAAATTTGTTGAATATTCACCTTCAGCAATGAAATTTGTTAACGAAATAGGGAATTTTATTTTCAAAAATAATGGTGGTTTATTAATGATAGACTATGGCTTTACCAGTGGAAAAATGAAAAATACTTTGCAAAGTGTTGAGAAGCATAGAAAAATTAGTTTTTTAGAAAATCCCTATAATTCAGATATTACTCATTTAATAAATTTTAAAATGTACGAGAAAGAGTTTGCAAATTCTAATTTGAAATCTTTAGTAACAACCCAAGGTAATTTCTTAATGAAATTAGGAATATTAAAAAGAGCTGAGATTATAAGTAAAAATTTACAATTTAGTAAGAAAGCTGACATATTTTATAGAATAAAAAGATTAATTGATGCAAAATATATGGGCTCTTTGTTTAAAGTATTATTTGTAAGCAAATCCAAAAATAATTTTAATTTGGGTTTTAAGTGATTAAGTCAAAAATTTTTAGAGATCAAAAATCCATTTCACATTATTTTTTTAATAGATTGGGTGGCACCTCAAAAGGAATTTACAAAAGTTTAAATTGTGGAAAAGGTTCAAAAGATAAAATTGCTAATATAAGTAAAAATTTAAAAATAGTTTCGAAAAAAATAGGCTGCACAAGTGGAAATCTAGTTTCTCTTAATCAAATTCACAGTAATAAAGTTTACAAAATAAGTGGTATTCCAAAAAAAAGATTGACTGGAGACGCGATGATTACAAATAAGCGAAATATTGCGATTAGTATACTCACTGCAGATTGTGCACCAATTCTAATTATAGAAAAAAAGCAAAAATTTGTTGGTGCAATACATGCTGGGTGGAAAGGTGCTTTTAAAGGAATAGTAAAAAAAACAATCCAACTTTTAAAAAAAAATGGATGCTCAGAGAAAGATATGATTGCTTGCATTGGGCCATGTATAAAAAAAAATAACTACGAAGTAAAAAATGATTTTTTTAAATTATTTAAGGATAAGAATAAAAAAAATGTGAATTTCTTTACATTTAAAAAGAAAAAAATTTATTTTGATTTAAGCGAGTATATAAAATCTCAATTTTATGAAAATGGAGTTAAAAAAATAGATATAATAAGGAAAGATACCTACGCTATAGAAAATAACTTTTTTAGTTCTAGAAGATCAAAAAAAAATAAGCATAACGATTATGGTAGAAATATTTCTGCAATTATGATTAAATAAGCAATCTCGGATGAAAATTCTCACAGGAAACAGTAATAAACATCTTAGTCAAAAAATATCTAAATTTTTAAAAAATAGACTAGTAAATTCAAATATAAGAAAATTTGCAGACGGAGAAATCTATGTCGAAATTAATGAGAATATTAGAGGCAATAGTATTTTTTTAATTCAATCCGTTTCATCTCCTGCAAATGACAATTTAATGGAATTACTACTATCGATTGACGCTTTAAAAAGATCATCGGCCAAAAACATAACTGCAGTGATCCCATATTTTGGATATGCAAGACAAGATAGAAAGGTGGTTCCTAGAACATCTATATCTGCAAAACTTGTATCTAATCTTATTGCAAAGGCAGGTGCAGACAGAGTCGTTACAGTTGATTTACATTCGGGACAAATTCAAGGATTTTTTGATATTCCTGTAGATAACTTATTTGCAACTCCAATATTTGCTAGACATATAAAAAAGAAATTAAAAAAAAATAATATAATCTGTGTTGCTCCAGATGTCGGTGGCACCGCAAGAGCAAGGGCTTTAGGAAAATTGTTAAATGTAGATTTAGCAATAGTAGACAAAAGAAGACCCGCTCCTGGAAAGTCAGAAGTAATGAATGTAATTGGAAATGTGAAAAATAAAACTTGTATA
Organism: uncultured Pelagibacteraceae bacterium; assembly: GCA_902611845.1. Classification (GTDB taxonomy): domain Bacteria; phylum Pseudomonadota; class Alphaproteobacteria; order Pelagibacterales; family Pelagibacteraceae; genus Pelagibacter. Next base: position 83,214 of record CACMAX010000004.1, read on the forward strand.
TTAGTTGATGATATAATCGACTCTGGTGGAACAATTGTAAATGCAGCTTCTGAATTAAAAAAAAGAGGAGCTAAAGATGTTCACGTGTATGTAACACATGGAGTATTAAGTGGTAATGCTGTTGAAAAAATTAAGAAATCTTCGATAAAAAATTTAGTTGTAACTGATACAATAGATAATTCAATGAAAGTTAAAAAAGCTAAGAATATTGAGGTATTAACAATCTCTAATTTGGTTGGAGAAGCTATAAAAAGAATATCAAATTCTACTTCAGTATCAGATCTATTTAAATAATTTACTTGTAAAATTTAGTTTCATAAGTTAAAAACCCGACACTTTATGAGTTTATTAGCAGCCACAATAAGAGAGACAAAAACTAAGGGTGAAGTAAAATCACTTAGAAGTAAAGGTATGGTTCCAGGAATTATTTATGGAGGAGAAGAGCCAAATCAAAAAATCTCTGTCTCTGTTAAAGAAGTAAAAAATTTATTAAATAAAGAAAATATTTTATCAAATATAATTTCAATTAATATTGAAGGAAAAGAACAAAAAGTTTTACCAAGAGTTATTGATTTTGATACGGTTACAGATGAGCCCATACATTTAGATTTTTTAAGAATTGTTAAAGGTGCGAAAGTAATTTTAGAAATTCCAGTTAAATTTATAAACCACGAACTGTCACCAGGATTAAAAAGAGGTGGGGTTTTGAATATCGTAAGACGTAAAGTTGAATTAAGATGTCCTACAGAAAATATACCAACAGAGTTAGTTGTAGATTTAAATAACTTAGATATTGGAGCAAGTATTAAAATATCTTTTATAAATTTACCTGAAAATGTAACGCCTACAATTCAAGGAAGAGACTTTGTAATCGCAACCGTCGCAGCACCAACGGTTGTTAAAGAGCCTGAAAAACCAGCAGAAGCTGAGGGAGAAGGTGGGGAAACTGCGGAGGCAGCTGCGGATGGAGATGCTAAATCTGAAGAAGGTGCAGAAAAAGCTGCAGATGGTGATAAAGGAAAAGAAGAAGGAAAAGCTCCAGCAGAGAAAAAATAATAATCTGTGAAAATAATAATAAAATAAAATGTTGTTACTCGTAGGTTTGGGTAATCCAACCCCAAACAGTCATAATAATAGACATAATATAGGTTTTAAAGTTGTAGATGCTATAAATCAAAAATTTGGTCTTTCAAAGCAAAAGCCAAAATTTAAGGGTTTACTTACAACAGGTAATATTGGGGAAAAGAAAATTTATGCTATCAAACCTCTGACTTTCATGAACAACTCAGGAATATGTATCAGAGAATTACTAGAATATTTCAAAATAGATGCAGAGGATGTGATTGTTTTTCATGATGATCTAGATGTAGAATTTGGAAAAATAAAGGCAAAATTTGGTGGATCAAGTGCAGGTCACAATGGAGTTGCTTCAATTGATAAATTTATTGGAAAAGACTATTCAAGAGTGAGGATTGGGATTGGAAAGCCAGAGAATAAAATGTCTGTATCAGACTTTGTTTTAAATGATTTTTCTGATGATGAACAAGAACACTTAGAAAAAATTACTCACAATATAATAGACTCTATTGCTATTTTGATAGATAAAAAATTAGATTTATTCTCAAGCAAAGTTAACAATAATTAAATGGGTTTTAAGTGTGGTATAGTTGGTTTACCAAATGTTGGTAAATCTACTTTATTTAATGCACTTACAAATTCAAGTAAAGCTCAAGCAGCAAATTTTCCTTTCTGTACGATAGATCCAAATATAGGTGTAGTTCCTGTACCAGATTATAGGTTAGATGAATTGGTTAAAATTTCAAATTCAAAAAAAAAAATTAATACCACAATATCTTTTGTTGATATAGCAGGATTAGTCGAAGGAGCCTCTAAAGGTGAAGGATTAGGAAACAAATTCTTGTCCCATATAAGAGAAGTAGATGCTGTTATTCATTTAATTAGATGTTTTGATTCAGATGATATTCAAAATGTAAATCCAACAGTTGATCCAATTAGAGATTTAGAAATAATTGAAACAGAGATGTCTTTAGCAGATTTGGAATCTATTCAAAAAAGACTAGATAAGAAAAATAAAAAAAATAATGATGAAAATCAAAACCAAATTCTAGAAAGAGCTCAGAATTTAATTAATAATAACGATGATATAAATAAATTATACGAAGAATTTGATAAAAAGGATGTTAAATTATCAGGATTATTGTCAATAAAGCCTAAACTTTATGTTTGTAATGTTGACGAAAATAGCATTGATAAAGGCAATGATTATACAAAAAGTTTTATTGAAAAATATGGTTCTAAAAACACTCTAACTATTTCAGCTGAAATAGAAAATCAATTAAATGAACTAGAAAATGAAGAAAGAAAAAACTATATGAAAATGATCAACGTAGATGATACAGGATTAAATTTATTAATCAAAAAAGGATATGACCTTTTATCTTTAGAGACGTTTTTTACTTCAGGAGTTGAGGAGACAAGGGCTTGGACAATTAACAAAAATTGCATGGCACCTCAAGCAGCAGGTATAATTCATACAGATTTTGAAAAAGGTTTTATAAGAGCAGAAACTGTGTCTTATCAAGATTTCGTTGGTAGTGGTGGTTGGTTAAAATCTAGAGAAAATGGTAAAATGAGATTAGAAGGTAAAGATTATATCGTTAAAGATGGCGATGTTCTAAACTTTAGATTCAACACGTGACCATATCTTCTTCATTGTAAAGTAAACCAATACAGTCAATATTATCAAATAAGCTATAACTCTAAATCCTGTTTTATGTCTTTGCTCTAAATGTGGTTCCGCTGACCACATCAAAAAATTTGTAACATCTTTAGACATTTGCTCAGCTGTAGCTTTTGTTCCATCTGTATACTCAATTAAATCATCAGATAAAGGAGCTGGCATTTTAATTTTATTACCATACATATACTTGTTGTAATAAACACCATCATCAAGTTCTACACCCTCTGGTGGTTCAGAATATCCTAACAATAACGAATAAATATAATCTGCTCCGCCCTTTCTTGCCTTAACTAGAACAGACATATCTGGTGGATAAGCACCACCATTAGCAGCTTTAGCTTCTTGCTCATTAGCATATGGCATCACAAATTTATCAGACAATTTGGCTGGTCTTACAAACATTTCTCCAGTGCTGTCCGGACCATCTGTTACCTCAAAACTTGCAGCTATTGCTTTGGCCTCTGCTTCAGAAAATTCTGGTCCACCCTTTTCTGCTAAATTTCTATAGGTTAAATATTTCATAGAATGGCAAGATGCACATACTTCAGTATATACTTGATAACCCCTTTGAAGTGATGCTCTATCAAATTTTCCGAAGAGACCTTTGAAAGTCCATTTAGTTTCTAAAAAAGGAGGTGATTTTTCAGCAGAGTTAGATGAATTTAGTACGATAATAGATAATATTAATACAAATAAAATATTTTTTAACTTACTCACTTTATTATTTTTTCTATTTTTTCATCATTCCTTGCTGCAGCTAAATTTGGCGAACCTCCTAAAACTGGTTCGGTAATACTCAAAGGCAGCGGAGTAGTTTTTTCTTTCCATCCCAAAACTGGAAGAATAATCAAAAAATGCGCAAAGTAATATGCTGTAGCAACTCTTGCGATTAACAAATACAATCCTTCAGCTGGCATCGCTCCTACATATCCAAGAATTAAAACATCAGCTACCAAGATCCAGTAGAACTGTCTAAATAACGGTCTGAAAACTGCTGATCTAACTTTTGACGTATCCAACCATGGTAAAGCAGCTAAAATTAAAATAGCTGATAACATAGCAACAACACCCATAAGTTTGTCAGGAACCGATCTTAAGATCGCATAAAAAGGTAATAAGTACCACTCAGGAACTATATGAGCAGGAGTTACAAGTGGATCCGCCTCGATATAATTATCAGCATGTCCTAAAATATTTGGCTGATAAAATACAAACAACGCAAAAACAATACAAAACATTAATAACGCAAAAGCATCTTTAATTACGATATATGGATGAAACGGAACTGTATCTTTAGAAGGCTTTTTAATATCAATACCAACTGGATTGTTATTTCCAGGAACATGTAATGCCCATATGTGAAGTACTACAAGCCCTAATATTAAAAACGGTATCAAGTAATGAAGAGTAAAAAATCTTGTTAAAGTTGGATTGTCAACTGAGTAACCACCCCATAACCAAGTTGTTATACTCTCCCCCACAAGTGGAATTGCACTAAATAAATTCGTTATTACTGTTGCTCCCCAAAAACTCATTTGTCCCCAAGGAAGAACATATCCCATAAAAGCAGCTGCCATCATTAGCAGATAAATTATAATTCCAAGTATCCAAATTATTTCTCTAGGAGATTTATATGATCCGTAAAATAAAGATCTAAAAATATGAATATAAACTGCAAGGAAAAACATAGAAGCACCATTTGCGTGAACATATCTTAACAACCATCCATAATTCACATCTCTCATTATATGTTCAACACTGCTGAATGCCATATCTGCATGAGCAATGTAGTGCATAGCCAAAACTAATCCTGTAACTATTTGGGTAATTAAGCAAAAAGTTAATATCCCACCAAAGGTCCACCAGTAATTTAAATTTTTTGGTGTAGGGTAATCTGTTAAGTGATTTGCCAATGTAAGCAAAGGCAGTCTATCATTGAACCATTTACCAAATTTTGAACTAGGTGTGTATTTGTGATCACTCATATTTATCCAATCTTAATCGTGTTAGTATTTACAAATTCGTATTTAGGTATCTCCATATTAGTTGGAGCTGGTCCTTTTCTAATTCTACCAGATGTATCATAATGAGAACCATGGCAAGGACAAAACCAACCATCATAATCACCTTTATCTGTTAATGGAACACATCCTAGATGAGTACAAATCCCAAGCATCACTAACCATTCAGGATTCTTTGCTCTATCTTCATCTTTTTCAGGATGCTTAAGATCATTGATATCAACTGCTCTCGCTTTTTTAATTTCATCATCCGTTCTTCTCTTTATAAAAACAGGTTTACCTCTCCAAAGAACCGTTAAAGATTGTCCTGGTTGCATTGAACTTACATCTACTTCTGTGCTTGCTAATGCTTTTACAGAGGCATCTGGGTTCATTTGATCGACTAATGGCCAAACAGCAGCACCTACTCCAACTGCACCTGCTGCGGCAGTAGCAGTAAACAAGAAATCTCTTCTGTTGGTCTTTTTTTCGTCTTTTTGATCTGACATCTTTAATATTTTATAACTTTGGTAATATATGATTTCATATAATAAAAAAGAGATATTTCTATGGTAACAATGACACAGAAACCTTTAAAACACGGTCTAAAAGTAGCTCTATATCAGCCGGATATTCCTCAAAATACAGCTTCAATTATTCGAACTTGTTCTTGCCTAGGTGCTAGTTTAGAAATCATTGAACCTTGTGGGTTTTTATTTAGCGATAAAAGGTTCAAGAGAGTTGTTATGGATTATTTAGATTACAGTGAAATTAAATTTTACAAGAGCTCTAAAGAATTCTTTAATGAAAATAGTAAAAATAGAGTAGTTTTAATGACGACAAAAGCTAGCAAAGTTTATACAAAGTTTAAATTTAAGCGTAATGATATATTGCTCTTTGGCAGAGAAAGTGCTGGTGTTCCAGAAGATGTACATTCTAAGGTTAATGAAAGAATTAAGATTCCAATGCTAAAAAATAAAAGATCGTTAAACATTTCAATATCAGTGGCCATAGGAGCTTCAGAATTTATAAGACAGTTAGGTTAAATGGATCAATATATAAAAAAGAAATTAGCAAAAAATTGGTTTAAAACTTTACAAGAAGTGCTTTGTAGAGAAATAGAGGAAAAAGAGGGCAAAAAATCCAAATTTAAAATTACTAATTGGAATAGAAGTAAAAATAATGATGAAGGTGGAGGACAATATAGAATTTTAGAAAACGGTAAAATTTTTGATAAAGTTGGAGTAAATTTTTCAGAAGTTTATGGAGAATTTTCAAATGAATTTAAAAATAAAGTTCCAGGCACCAAAACAAGCTCTAAATTTTGGGCATCTGGAATATCTGTTGTTATGCATATGAAAAATCCTCATGTGCCGGCAATGCATTTTAACACGAGGTATATAGTTACTTCATTTGGTTGGTTTGGAGGTGGAATGGATGTTACACCTTGTATGAAAGATAAGAAATTAGAAAATTGGTTTCATTCAGAACTAAAAAAATCATGTAATAAACATAACAAAAATTATTACAAAAAATATAAAAAGTGGTGTGATGAATATTTTTATTTGCCACATAGGAAAGAACCAAGAGGTATTGGCGGGATTTTTTTTGATTATAAAAAAAATAATTGGGAAAAAGATTTTTCTTTTGTTCGAGAAGTGGGAATAAGTTTTAAAAATATTTCTAATGAAATAATTGAGAAAAAAAATAAATTAAAATGGACAATTAAAGATAAAGAAATCCAATACAAAAAAAGAGGTAGATATGTTGAATTTAATTTATTACATGATAGGGGGACAAAATTTGGTTTACAAACTGGTGGAAATGTTGAAGCTATACTTATGTCATTACCACCAACAGCTAAATGGTAAATTATGGATAAAGAACCAATTACTACTGAAGGATTAGAAAAATTAAAAAGTGAATTAATTTTTTTAAAAGAAAAAAAGAGACCCGAAATTGTTGCAGCCATTGCTGAAGCAAGATCACATGGAGATTTAAAAGAAAATGCTGAATACCATGCCGCAAAAGAACAGCAATCTCATAACGAGGGAAGAATTCAAGAAGTTGAGGATTTAATTGCAAGAGCAAATGTAATTGATATCACCAAGATTAGTAATGATGGGAAGGTGATATTTGGATCTACAGTCTACCTTCAAAATTTAGATACAAATGAAAAAATAAATTACAAAATTGTTGGTAAAGACGAGGCAGATCTAAAACAAAAGCTTCTTTATTTTCAATCACCGATAGGAAAGGGTCTTATAGGTAAAAATAAAGGAGATCTTGTAGAGATAAATACACCAGCAGGAACAAAAAATTTTGAAATTGTAGACGTAAAATACGTTTAATTTGATAAAACTTTTTCCATATCTTTTTTTGATAAATTAAAATTATTTTCAATCCATTTCATTTCTAAATTTTTTAATTTTTGACCCAATTCCCTTCCCTCCTTTAATCCATAATCATTTATTAATAACTGAGCTTTTATTGGAAATTCTGGTTTATCTAATTTTTCAAAATAAGTTTTTAATTCTGAAAGTTTTTTACTTTGTTTAAAATATAACAAATTGAAATCAATTAAATCTATTGTGCTAGATTTACCCTCATAATAAAATATTTTTTGTAAATCTTTCTTGTTAAAAATTTTAATACTATCTTTATAGAGCGAATTATTTTTTAAAAAATTAATTTTATCTTTTAACTCATTGGGCAAATTATACTTATATACAAAATAGTCAGAATTGTCGGTTTCATCGATTACAAGAAAAGAAATTACGAAATATAAACTTTTATTTTTTAATATCTTTTCTTGTGGTTTTGATAACTTGCTCAATTTGTTAAAATTTTTTAGTTGAGGAAAAATTAATGAAAATAATTCACAAGAGGTTTTATTTTTAAATAAGTTTAAAAAGTTATCCAAATTGAGAATTTTTTTTAATTCATTGAATTGTCTTTCTTTTGATATTTTTCCTAAACCCTCAATATTTTTTTTAATGATTTTTATAATATTAATTTCATGATCGATTTTGCTATATTCAGTATAAAATCTTAAATATCTAATAATTCTTAAATAATCTTCTTTTATTCTAGTTTCTGGATCACCGATAAATTTAATTATTCCAACATTTAAATCTTTATAACCAGAATTTGGATCATATAAATTCCCGTCTAAATCTGAATATATTGAATTTATTGAAAAATCTCTCCTTAATGAATCTTCCTTCCAATTGGCTGTATATTCTACGACAGCATGCCTTCCATCTGTTTTTACATCTTTTCTTAATGTTGTAATTTCAAAATTTTGATCCTCAATCACTGCTGTGATTGTGCCATGTTCAATTCCTGTTTCAAAAAACTTTATTTGGTTTTTATCTAAGCATTGTTTAACTTGATCAGGGGTTAAATTAGTTGCAAGGTCGATATCGTCTGTTTTTTCATCATTTAAAATTTTTCTTACACAACCACCAACATATCTAATCTCGCTAGTATCATTGTAATTATTTATTGCACCAAATATTTTATATACTCCCTTTTTATTTTTTAAATCTTGAAATTTGAGATCTTTATCACTTGAAATTCTTTTATTCTGAAAAATTTTTTTAAGTAAAGCTTTCATATATGGCTGGGGTGCTAGGATTCGAACCTAGGAATGGCGGTACCAAAAACCGCTGCCTTACCACTTGGCTACACCCCAAGATGTTTTTCGTATAACACAAAAAAAAAGCTTTATATAGTTTTAGAGTAAATACACCAATAGTTTTTATATTTATTTTTTAATTTTTTTTGAGCTTTTATTGCCGCATTTTTCGTTAAAAAATAACCAATTATAGTCGAACCTGAACCTGTCATATTTGCAAAGTAAATATTATCTAAATTTTGCAAGTAACTTTTGATCTTTCCTAAAATTGGATATCTATTAAAGGTTGCTCTCTCTAAATCGTTATTCGAAACTTTTAATAAATCCTGTCCGTTAATCTTGTTTGATTTATTGAATAGGCTCTTTGAAAATCCTCTGTGTTTTGCATAAATTAACTTAGTAGAACATCCAAAATTAGGCTTTATTATTAACAAATGAAAATTTAATTTTTTATTAATTTTACTTATATTTTTCCCTTGTAGGATCATTGGACTTTCATAAAGACCCAAAATTACATCTGAACCAACTTTATTTGCAACTTTTATTAAATTATTTTTTGTAATTTTAATTATCCTTTTTTTAAATAGATAGTTCAAAATGGATGCTGCATTCATTGATCCTCCCCCCATGCCAGAGGATTGGGGTATATTTTTTTTTACTTTTATATTGAATTTTTTATTTTTAATATAATTTTGATCATTTAATATTTTTAGTAGTTTTGAAATTGTATTTGTATTTGAAATATTTGAGGAAAATTTTCCACTAAACGATATTCTATTTTTTGAACCTTGTATCTCTTTTATTAAAATCTCATCAGCCAAATTGATCTTAGATATTAAACTTTCAATTTTATGATAACCATTTGAGTATTTATTTAGAATTTTTAAAGTTAGGTTAACTTTTGCAAAAGATTTTATTTTATGAAACTTCATTTAAGAATTATTATTTAATCCATTATATAATTTTTCCTTAACTTTAATTTTTAATTCTTCGTCTGCTTCATCGCTGTTTAAAGCACTTTTCCAAAAATAATTAGCTTGGATTTTTCTATTTAATTGCCAAAGAACATCTCCATAATGATCACTTGCAACAGGATCACTTGGTAACAATTCAACAGCTTTTCTTAAATATTTTTCTGCTTCAATATAATTTCCTGTCAAATAGTAACCCCAACCAACTGAGTCTGTTATATAAGGGTCTTCTTCTTTCCCTTTATAAGCTTGATTTAACATTTCTATTGCTTCTTCAATTTTATATCCTCTTTCTAACCAGCTATAAGCTAGATAGTTAAGTGTATAAGGTTCGTCAGGTCTAATTTTAATTGAATTTAGCAAATCCTTATCCGCCAAATCATAATTTTTTAATCTCTCATACGCTCCACCTCTGCGATAAAGAACATCTGCATAAGCCATAGAATTTTTATCCAAATTTTTTAAGGCCAAAGTATAATAATTTATAGCCTCGTCATATTTTTTAAAGTTTTTGTAAATATTTGCCAAATCATAAATCATCTTTGTCGATTTATTATTAAATTTTTCGAGATTTTTTAATATATAGTTCAAACTTGCATCATAATTTTCCTCCTCTGCTATAATTCTCGCAATCTTCTTTGTTTTGTACCAAAAAAATATTTCATCCTTATCATCAAATTTTTCGAAAGTTTTTTTTGCTAGATCATAATTATTATTAGACTGATAGTTTTCAGCTATTAGAGATAAATTAAAATAAAATTTTGGATTTAAATAATTTGAAATATTTAAATATATGTTTGAGTAATCAAATCTACCTTGAGATGAATAAAAATTAGATATAAGGAAAAAAAATTCTGCCAAAATATCATTCTCATTTTGACATGAAAAATGCTGCGTTAATTTTTTGTATTTTTTTTCATCGATCCATTTTTTTACTTGAGAAATAAGCAAACTACTTCTTAAAGGATCTATTGTATCTGCAAAATTATCAACTGTTGCAAGGTCATTATTAGACACTTCGTTACTCAAATAAAAAAAAGTATATCTAGAGTAATCACTTTGAGGATCATTAATTAAATTTAAAAAATAAGGCTCAGTTTTTTTGGAATTCAAATAACAGTTTTGAAAAGCCATGTTTATCAAATCTAATTTTCCAAATTGCTCAACAATGTCAGATTTTTTATATATAAAAAGATCAATGTAACTTTTTAAGCTAGAATAAATTATAAATTTGTATGAGTCGTCCTCTTTGAACTTTTCCAATTTTTTTAACTTCAAAGCTGCTTGTTTAAACTTTTTCTTATTAATGCTATCTAAAATTAATAATAAATTTCCTTCAAAAAAATCTCCACCTATTGAAGTATTAGAATATTTTACTTGTTTAATTGCTTTTTTAACCTGTCCATCCAAAAGTAAAGAAAATACATATTCTTGCAAAAAACTATCATGCGATTGAATTAATATTTTTGAATTTTCAAAAAACTTAAGAGCATCGTTATTTTTCTGGTTATCAAATGATAATAATGCTGAAAGATAATTTGATAGATACTTCTGGTTGAATTCTTTTTCATTCGCTGCTTTTGAATAGAGATTTGTTTGATATAGAATTAATATTATAAAACAAAAAATTTTTAAAAACATTTTTTACTTTATGACTTTAAATGAAAAAAATCAAAATGACATATTTGATAATGATTTATTAAACGAGCTAGGTATTGAATATGAATTTAGTGGTGAGCCAATAAATAGATTTAAATATAATACTTCTAATGAGGAAAAATCTGAGGAATTAGCAAAACTTAGAGTTGAAATAGAAAAGATTGAAAATTGTGAACTAAAAAATAGTGCAAAAAATCTTGTTTTCAGTGATGGAAATTCATATTCAAAAATAATGATTGTAGGTGAAGGACCTGGACAAAAAGAAGATGAATTAGGAAAACCTTTTGTTGGTGATGCAGGTATGCTTTTAAATAAAATGTTAAAAGCTATTAATTTAGATAGAACTAACGTTTATATTACTAATGTTGTAAATTATAGACCCCCAAATAACCGAAAGCCTGAAATATCAGAAATAAATAGATACTCTGAATATTTAAGAAAACATATTTCGATTATAAATCCAGAAATACTTATTTTAATGGGAAGCACAGCAATGGAAGCGCTCTTCGGGAATAAAATTAAAATTTCTAAAGAAAGAGGAAAATGGAAGGAAGTAATAATTAATAATAAAACATATTTAACAATGATAACTTTTCACCCAGCATATCTGCTAAGACAAGCAGAGCAAAAAAAATATTCTTGGGCCGATCTTAAAGAAATTAGAAAAAAAATAGATGAAACTGGTTTAGAGATTTAAATTTTTAATAATATTTTATATGAAAAAAATTATTGCTGGGGTTGATGAAGTTGGAAGAGGGAGCCTTGTAGGACCAGTTTATGCAGCGGCTGTTATATTAAATAAAGAAATTAATAGAAAAATTCTTAAAGATTCAAAAAAACTTAACAAAATTCAGAGGGAAACTTTAGCTAAATATATAAAAAAAAATTCAGTTTGGGCGTTAGGATCTGCATCAATAAAGGAAATTGAAAAAATTAATATTTTAAATGCTAGCCTACTTTCAATGAAAAGAGCAATTAAGAAACTCAAATTGAAACCTAAAAAAGTTTTAATAGATGGTAATAAACCACCAAACTTAAAAAATTATGTAATTAAAACTATTGTAAAAGGTGATGAAAAAATTCCTGAAATTTCAGCCGCATCGATTATTGCTAAAGTTGAAAGAGATAAGCTAATGAAAAAGATGTCTTTTTCTTTTAAAAAATATGGCTGGGATAGTAATGCAGGTTATGGAACTAAGGATCATATTAAAGCTATTAAAAAATTTGGAGTGACTAGATTTCATAGAAAAACCTTCCAACCAATACACAAGATATTGAGTCTTAAATAATAATCATAACAATTATCAATCAATAAATTCAATCACAGGTTGACGTAGACTCCTGACTGGAGTCTAATTCAAAAATATAAAATGATCATTTCAGACATAAAAAATAAAATTATTAATGGAGATAGTATTAAGGAATTAAAAAAAATTCCGGCTGAAAGTTTTGATCTGATATTTGCAGATCCACCTTACAACCTTCAACTGAAAAAAGAATTAAGTCGACCTGATAGATCTAAAGTCGATGCTGTAGACGATGCGTGGGATAAATTTGATAGTTTTAAAAGTTATGATGAGTTTTCAGTTCAATGGCTTAAAGAATGTAAAAGAATTTTAAAAAAAAATGGATCTATATGGGTCATAGGAAGTTATCATAATATTTTTAGAGTTGGTTCAAAAATGCAAGATTTAGGTTTTTGGATACTAAATGATGTGATTTGGAACAAAAATAACCCTATGCCAAATTTTAGAGGAACACGTTTTACAAATGCGCACGAAACACTTATATGGGCATCAAAAAGTGAAGGCTCAAAATATACTTTTAATTATCAATCACTTAAATGTTTAAACGATGATCTACAGATGAGATCTACATGGAATTTACCTATATGTAATGGAAAAGAAAGACTTAAAAATAATGGTAATAAAGTTCACTCAACGCAAAAGCCAGAGTCTTTATTGCACAGAATTATATTAGCATCGTCTAATAAAGGCGATTTAATATTGGACCCGTTTCTCGGTACGGGAACAACTGCTGTAGTTTCAAAAAAGTTAGGTAGAAATTATTTTGGGATAGAAAAAGAAAAAAACTATTTTGAAGCTGCAAGTAAAAGAATTAAAAATACAAAGATTATAGAAGATGAATATTTAGATACTATAAAAAATAATAGATCCAAACCAAGAGTGCCATTTGGATCTTTAGTTGAATTAGGAATTATTAAACCTGGTACTGAAATTTATGATCAAAAAAAACTAATCAATGCGAAAATTATGATTGATGGCAGTATAAAATATCGGAAATCAGAAGGATCAATTCATAAAGTTGCTGCACAAATATTAGGTGCTGAGAGCTGTAACGGTTGGACTTTTTGGTATTATAAATCAGGTAATTCACTCAAACCAATTGATGATTTGAGGCAAAGACTAAGGCCAACTACTTAATTTCTATAAATTTTTCCAAGATAACTCTCTAGAAATTTTTTATTTTTTGATAAAAATTTCAAAACAATATTTCTAATTAATATTATTATTGGATTAGTTAAATGGAAGGCAAAATGGTTTATTTTTGATCTTTTATTTACTAGTAATATTTTACTTATCTTATCTTTATAAATACTATTTGAATTTGTAATATTTTCTAAAATACCATTTGCTGTTTCAATACTTTGAGAGGCACCTTGTGCAAAAGAAGGTGGAAAAGCAAATAAAGCATCACCACTCAAATAAGTATTTTGATATTTTAGTGTTGGCAATTCAGTGCTTACAAATACAGGAAAACACTTTATATTTGCTAAACTTTCCAAATTTATAATAGAATTTTGTGAAATAAAGTCTTTTAAAGATTTTATAAATGTTTCTGAATTAAGAACATTTTTATCTTCAATTTCTTTAGTAGTTAGTTTCTTTTTGATTATAGCAACGAAATTATATTCGAGTTTTTGATTTACAGGATAAGTTACATAGTGAAAATTTGGCCCCATATAAACAGAAATATTATCTTTTTCATGTTGTTTTAAATTCGCCCTTAAAGCAATGTTCCCATTAAAAATTGGGTTTAAATGATTATTTGATATTTGAGATTTTAATTTTGAAAAAACACCGTCTGCAATTACTATATAATCAAAACTTTCATTCTTATTATTCCAAGAAATCTTTATTTTTTCATTATATTCGATATTTTGAATATCGGCTTTAAATTGAATTTTTTCCTTTGGAATATTATCAAGTAAAAACTTTATTAATGTTGATCTTTTAAGTGTTGTGTAACGGTCATTTAAATTATTGAATTGCTTTAAATCAATTTCACAAATCTTTTTAATATTATTAGCCTGGAAAAAATTAACTTTTGTTGGATAATAAACATCTGATGCTGAAATATTTTTAAATCCAATTTTATTCAACAAATTAATACTATTAACTGAAAGTTGAATACCATAACCTTCATTTAAATTGAGGTAATCTTTTTTTTCAAATATTTTATAGTCTATTTCAGTATTTTTGTTTAATTCATTTGCAAGATACAAACCAGATATACCAGCTCCAACAATTGCAACTTTTTTCATTCAGATTTTGAGATGGTATAAAATATTTTTTTAGTAAATGATGGAATTATTTCTGAGCTTAATTTATCTTTTTTGATTAATATTTTATTTTTAATCTTTGGAGGTCTTTTTGAGTTATTTAATAAAATTTTCATTTCCATATTAGATAATTTTATATTAATTTTTTTATTATTTGAATAATTATACTTATTTTCTGGAACTTCAGTCATAGGGAAAATTGGCATATTTTTTAAAAATTTAAATTTATCATTTTTGACTAATAAGTAGTTATTATGTTTTTTGTAAATAGTCGCTTCGAAATATTTAGTTTTTATTTCTTTATTAATTTTAGTTAACTCAAAGTCATTTTTTTTTAAAGATATACAATTTTTATTTAAAGGACATTCCTTACAACTTGGATTTTTTGGTTTGCATATTAAAGCACCTATCTCCATAATTGCTTGTGAGTAATCACTAGCACGATCGGACAGTCCAAAAAAATTAATTTTTGTTTTTAAAAAATCTTTAGATATTTCATTCTGCTTTTTTAAATATAGAGTTCTTTTAAGAATTCTCTCTACATTTCCATCTAAAGGAATGGTTTTAAAGTTAAATGCTATAGACATTATTGCTTTGGATGTATATTCACCTACCCCTGGTAGTTGTAACAACTTTTTATAGGATCTTGGCAACTTACCATGGAAATCTCTAACAATTATAATTGCACTTTTTTTTAGATTTCTTGCTCTTGAATAATAACCAAGACCTTCCCAATGTTTCATTAAGATCTTTTCGTCGACATTTGCCAATGATTGAAAGGTTGGAATTTGTTTTACAAATTTTTTAAAATAAGGAATAACAGTTTTTACTTGAGTTTGCTGTAACATAAATTCACTAACAAAAGTAAAATATTCTTTTTGCCTCTGAGAAACTTTTTTTCTCCAAGGTAAAATTCTTTTATTATTATCGTACCAAAGTAGAATTTTATTTGGTATGTTTTTACTATTCATATGAGTCAAAAATATAATACTAAGCAGAGATATAACTCCATTCAAGGTTTAAGATCTTTTAAAGATACTTTACCCACAGAAGCAAAAAGAATAATTAGTAAAAAAGGTAAAATTTATAATGAAACTTTAGATAATTGGAAATATTTAGTAGGTAAAGATTTATTTAAAGTAAGCTTTCCTAAGTCATATAAAAGTTCAAACAAGTTATCGGGCAGTCGTTTAAATATTTTAGTAAAGAGGGGAAACGAAGTTGATGTTGAGTATTCTAAAAAAGAAATAATAAAAAAAATTAATGTTTTTTTTGGCTATCATGTTTTAGATGACATTAAATTGAATACATTTGATGGAAAAATTGAAGAAAGCCATAAAAATACCGCTATTAATGCGACAAAAAATAAACATATAAAGAGCATAAATAATATTAAAAATGACAAAATAAAAAACTCACTGTTAGAGCTAAGTAAACATTTTAAAATAAAATGAAAAAAATAATTCTTGTCTCAATTTTAATTTTTTTTAATTTCATTAATGCTAATTCTGAAGTTAAACCAATTTTAGTAGGGAATGCAGACTCAAAAGTTAAGTTGATGGTTTTTGAATCTTTAACTTGCAGTTTTTGTGCAAATTTTCATAAAAATATTTATCCGAAACTAAAAGAGGATTTTATTGATAAAGGATTGATATCAATAGAATTTAAAAGCTTCCCATTAGATATCATTGCATTTAATGCAACTAAATTAGCGCATTGTAGAAATGATGGTGAGCATGAAATTTTGCATCACCTTTATTTAAATCAAGATAAGTGGATCAAGGGAAAAAATGAATTAGAAGCAAATCAAGCAATGAAAAAATTTATTGATAATACTGAATATAATCTTGATTTTGATAAGTGCTTGGCTGATAAAAAGATAGAGGATCACATTTTAGAAGACCGAATCGAAGGTGTTAAAAAGTACAAAGTGGATTCTACTCCTACAGTCATAATTAACGGAAAAAAGTTTGAAAATCACTCAAACTACAAAAAATTAAAAAAATACATTGAAAAACTGATATAAGTCAGTGAATGGAATTTAAAAAAATCCAACTAAATGGATTTAAGTCTTTTGCTGAAAAAACAAATTTCCTCATTGAAGAAGGTTTAACTGGAATAGTTGGCCCAAACGGTTGTGGCAAATCAAATATAGTGGAGTCGTTGCGATGGTGTATGGGTGAGACATCGGCAAAAAGTATGAGAGGTTCAGGAATGGAAGACGTTATATTTTCTGGAACTTCAAACAAACCATCAAAAAATATTGCAGAAGTTTTGGTGAGCTTATCAAATGACAACAAGGATGGTCCTTTACAATATAATGAGCTCGATGAAATTGAAATAAGAAGAAAAATAGAAAAAGATAAAGGCTCAAAATTTTATATAAATGGGAAAGAAGTTAGAGCTAAAGATGCTCAAATGTTTTTTGCAGATTTATCAACAGGTGCTCATTCACCTTCGATTATTAGTCAAGGTAGAATTGGAGCATTGGTTACGGCAAAACCTTCAGATCGAAGAGCTATTTTAGAAGAAGCAGCTGGTATAGCAGGTTTACATGTTAGAAGACACGAAGCAGAATTACGATTAGGCGCGGCAGAAAATAATTTAAAAAGAGCAGATGAATTAAGAAGACAACAGGAAAGACAATTAGCAAATTTGCAAAAGCAAGCTGAAGAGGCTGCAAAATACAAATCTATTTCAGAAGAAATAAAAAAAGTTGAGGCAGGTTTATATTATTTACGTCTTTTAGAAATTGATAATGAAATTAAAGTAGAGAATGAGATCAACAATGAGGCTGATGATCAAGTTAAGTCCTTCAATGATAAATTAGAGGATTTAAGCATGAAAATTATTGAAAAGAATAAAAATGTAAATCCTATAAGAGAAAAAAATCAAGAAAACTTGTCAAAAATTCAAAGATTAAATCTAGAGTTAAAAAGTTTAGATGAGGAAAAAGACAGGGTTAATGATGAAATACAATCAATTAGAAAGGCTTTAGGTGTAATTGATGACGATATTGTTAGAGAAAAAAGCATAATCATTGATGCAAACTCTAATGAAAAAAGACTTAGAGAAGAAAAAGAAAATTTAATTAAAGTCGATTCAAAATATTATGAAACTGAAAAATTGTCAGGTTTAGATTTGGTAAATGCAAAAGGAAAATTAAAAGATGAGCAAGATAAATTAGAGAGAATACTAGAAAATCTAAACCTTGATACTCTAAAAAAGAACTCAGAAACTATTGATTTAGCAAGTGAGCAGTTAGATAAAGCAAAAGAAATGCTCTCAGAGAATAATATCAATGGTGCAACTAATTTAATAGATGAATGCAAAATAAATCTTTCATTTTTAAAAATGAAAATTAATGAAATGCATGACAACGATTTAGCGATAACAGTAACTAAGAAAAACGAAGAAATCAAAAGTCTACAAGAAGAATACGCTGAAGCATTTAGTACAAATCAAAATATTAAAAAAGAGTCAATAAAAAGAAGTGAAAGAATTAAAATAATTGACCAAGAAATAGAAAGTTGGAAAAACTTATTGGTAAATTCTGAAAAAATGATTAATGAATTAAATAGTAGAAAAGATACTCAACAAAAAAAATTAGATAGCCTTGAAAAACAACCTCAAACACAAGCTGAAAGAAAAGGACAAATATCAGAAAGTTTAAGAATTTCTGAAAAAGAAAAAAGTGATAATGAAATATTAATAGATGAGCTAGATAAAGAGATTAACGAATTAAGAAGTAATCTAAATACAACAAAAGAAGAGTCTATTGAAATAAGAGAACGAAAGGCAAGCTCTGGAGCAACAATCGATGGTTTGAATAAAAGAAGAAATGATTTGCTAGAAAGAGTATCAACAGAACTTAATTTAAAAGAAGAAGAGATACTGAATTTTTCAAACTTAAAAGATGTATCTGAATATCCAGATACAGTAACACAAGAGGAATTACTTGATGAAAGAAAAAGGGAAAGAGAAAAATTAGGCTCGGTTAACTTAAGAGCAGACGAAGAGACTTCAAAATATGAAGATGAAATTAAGAAAATGGAAAAAGATAGACAAGATTTAGTAACTGCAATTATAAAGTTAAAAGAAAGTATTACTGAACTCAATCAGAAAGGTAGGGAAAGACTTCTAGATGCTTTTGAAAAAGTGAATAGAAAGTTCAATGAAGTTTATACCAAACTATTTAATGGGGGTAGTGCAAAACTAGAGCTAGTAGACTCTGATGATCCTTTAGATGCAGGATTAGAAATGTTGGTAAGTCCACCAGGAAAAAGATTACAATCAATAACTTTATTATCTGGAGGTGAACAAGCCCTGACTGCTTTATCTTTAATCTTTGCAGTGTTTCTTACTAATCCAGCTCCAATATGTGTTCTCGATGAAGTAGACGCACCTCTAGATGATGCGAATGTAACAAGATTTTGCAATCTTTTGACGGAACTAACTAAAATTACATCTACAAGATTTATTATTGTAACTCACCACGCTCTAACCATGTCTAAAATGGACAGACTATACGGCGTAACAATGCCAGAAAAAGGAATTAGCCAACTAGTTGCTGTAGATCTTCAAAAAGCAGAGAGTATGGTTGCTTAATAATGGATGAAGACCAGTTTAAAACTCGCCTAAAAATTGCAAAAAATAAAACTGACAAAGACAAAAAATCTGAAGAGGGAAATAAAGGCTCAAGTATGGGGTCAGCCTTCAAAATGAGCACGGAATTGGTATCTGCAGTAGCTGTTGGGACAATTATTGGGTTTATTTTAGACAATTGGTTTGGTACTAAACCCTGGTTAATTTTAATATTTTTTTTTATTGGTGTAATAGCTGGAATTATGAACGTTATTAGATCAGCAAAAAAGATGCAAAAATAGTAGGCAAATGGCAGCAAATCCAATGTACCAATTCAACGTGTACCGAATTGGTCCAGAAATTAAAATAAATAACATAGATATTTCATTCACAAACGCGAGTTTGTTTATGGTCATAAGTTCACTAGCAATATTAATTATTTTTAATTTAGGCACGAAGAGATCTATAATACCAAATAAAATTCAATTACTTGCGGAACTCAGTTACTCTTTTATCTCAAAAATGATAAGTGATACAGCTGGATCGAAAGCTAAGCCTTACTTTTCTTTCATATTTTCTTTATTCATGTTTGTTTTATTTTGTAACATGTTTGGGATGATACCATACTCTTTTACTGTCACTAGCCACATAATTGTAACTTTTGTATTAGCAGCATTTATATTTATAGGAGTAACAATAATTGGATTTATTAAACATGGACTTGGATACTTAAAACTTTTTGTGCCAAGTGGTGTTCCAATGGTTTTATTGCCATTAATAGTTGTTATAGAAATAATTTCATACTTAAGTAGACCAATTAGTTTATCAGTTAGATTGTTTGCAAATATGATGGCAGGCCATACGATGATGAAAGTTTTTGGAGGTTTCGTAGTTAGCTTAGGAATTGTTGGGGGCTGGCTACCACTAGGTTTTTCAGTTGCATTAACAGGTTTGGAGATATTAGTTGCTTTTCTTCAAGCATATGTATTTGCAATTTTAACATGTATCTATTTGAATGATGCATTAAATTTACACCATTAATTAACATAAGGAGGATATAATGGAATTAGAAGCAGCAAAAATGATAGGAGCAGGACTAGCAGCAATTGCACTTGCAGGTGCAGGAGTTGGAATTGGGATAATTTTTGGAAATTATCTTTCAGGTGCAATGAGAAATCCATCTGCAGCTCAAAAGCAGTTTCCAAACTTGCTATTAGGCTTTGCATTAGCGGAAGCGACTGGTTTATTTGGATTAGTTGTTGCATTAATTATTCTTTTCGCGTTTTAATTAATGTTGAAAAAGATAATTTTTCAATTTCTAGCTTTAAGTCTTATCTTTACTTATAGCGCTCAAAGCGCTGAGAGTGGAGGTATGCCCCAGCTTAATCCAGAGTTTTGGATATCTCAAATTTTTTGGTTAGTACTTACCTTTGGATTATTGTTTATAATTTTATCTAAGTTCATATTACCAAAGATTAGTAACAATCTTGAAACCAGAAAATCACAAATCTTAGAGAATATCGAAACTGCAGACAAGCAACGGGAAGAAACTGAAAAAAAAGTTAAAGAATTTGATAAAATTATCAATGATACAAAAGTCGAAGCAAAAAACTTCTTTAATAGTGAAAGACAAAAAGTTTTGGACGATATAAACAATAAAAGATTATCTTTAGAAAAGGATATCGAAAAAGAAATAATAAAAGCTGAAGAGGAAATAGACCAATTAAAAAAAACTTCTCAAGAGAAAGTTACTAAAATTGCAATTGAGACATCCTCCGATCTAGTTAAACAATTAATTGGTGAAGATATAAATAAAAGTAGTCTTTCAGCCATAGTTGAAGATCTTTCTAAAAAAGAAATGGAAAAACATAATGGCATTTGATGCAACATTTTGGGTAGCAGTATCTTTTGTAATATTTTTTGGGGCCCTAATTTATTTAAAAGTTCCACAGAATGTTAATAATTTATTGAGCAAAATGATTACTGATATCAAAAATGAAATTGACGAAAGTGAAAAACTCCGAGCTGAATCTAAAAGACTATTGGATGAGGCGCAAAAGAAGCTAGATACTGCAAAAATTGAGAGTGAAAAGATTATGCAGCAGTCAAAAGATGAAACTGAAAGATTTGTAATTGAAATGAATGATAAATTTCATAAATCAGCTGAACTCAAGAAAAGTCTAGCAGAAACTAAAATCTCTCAAATGAAAGATAATGCAATTAAAGAAATTAAAGATACATCAATTAATATTGCTGTAGAATCTGTAAAAAAAATTATTACTACATCTGTTGATAAGTCTAAACTTGACAACTTGTTTAATAAAAATCTTGAAGAAACAAAGACAGAATTAAAGAAAATCAGTTCTTAAACTAAGATAGTTTATCAAATTTTATAAAAATAATGTAAATTAAGAAATATGAATTCCATTGTAATTGGATCAGGTTTTGGTGGTATGGCGGCAGCTCTTAGACTTCGAGCAAAAGGTCATAAAGTTACTTTAATTGAAAAACAAAAAGATTTAGGTGGAAGAGCGAGAGTATTTAAAAGTAATGGGTTTACTTATGATGGTGGACCAACTGTAATAACTGCTCCTTATTTAATTTATGAAATTTTTAAACTTTTTAATAAAAATCCAGATGATTATATAAAAATAAAAGATTTAGATACTTGGTACAGATTTGTTTTCGAAGATGGAAGCCATTTTGATTACTCAGCCGATGAAAAGAAAATGGAAGAACAGATTGCAAAAATTAATCCTAAAGATGTCGTGGGTTACAGAAATTTACTTAAATTTACAAAAAAAATATTTGATAAGGGTTATTCAGAATTATCAGATGTGCCATTTGATAAACCTTCATTTATGTTTAAGCAAATTCCTGCATTGCTAAGTTTAAAAAGTTATAAATCTGTTTATTCTTTGGTTAGTGGTTTTATTGAAAATGAAAAACTAAGAAGGCTATTTAGTATGCACCCATTATTGGTGGGTGGAAACCCTTTTACTACAACCTCTATATATGGATTAATTTTGTATTTAGAAAAAAAATGGGGAATTCATTATTCTATGGGTGGAACGGGACAAATCATAAAAGGTTTTGAGAAATTGATGTTAGAAGAAGATGTTACAATTATTAAAGGTAAAGAAGTTAAAAACTTGCTTACAGAAAATAAAAGAGTTGTCGGGGTTGTGACAAGTGAAGATGAGGAAATTAAAGCAGATAACGTAGTTTGTAATGCAGATCCTCCCGCTGTTTATTCAAAAATGCTAAATAATCAAAAATATAACACCTTATTTAATTGGAAGATAAATAGAATGGAATATTCAATGGGATTGTTTGTTTATTATTTTGGAACAAAGAAAAAATACGAAAATGTTGAACATCATACTATAAAGTTTGGTGATAAGTACAAAGAACACTTGGATGATATATTTGTAAACAAAAAATTAAATAACGATATAAGCTATTACCTACATAGGCCGACCGCGACTGACTCGAGTATGGCACCAAAAGACCATGATTGCTTTTATGTATTAGTGCCTGTACCTAATAATAAATCAGGAATAAACTGGTCAATCGAAGGTGAGAATCTAAAAAAACTTGTGATAGATAAAATGGAAAAAAGTTTATTACCTAACTTAAGAGAAAATATTGTAGATGATTTTTATTTAACTCCTGATTATTTTGAGAATGAATTAAACACAAAATATGGCTCTGGTTTTTCAATTCAGCCAAAATTTTCTCAATCAGCATACTTTAGATTTCATAATAAATCTGAGGTTTATGACGGTTTATATTTTGTTGGAGCGGGCACTCATCCTGGAGCTGGTGTTCCAGGGGTCCTATCATCCGCAAAGGTCTTAGATAAAATTTTGTAATGAATGAACAAAATTATTTGTCGATATACGCTAAATCTTTTAATTGGGCAGGTTTCTTTTTACCAAAACAAGTCTACTCTGATTGCTCTAATTTGTATGATTTTTGTAGATACATAGACAATATAGCAGATGAAAAAGGTGATCTTGATACGAAATTAAAAAATTTCAATACTTTCAAAGAAGATTTCAAATTAAAAAATGAAAATAACCAAATAATTAAAAATATGTGGGCTTTAATAAATAAATTTGGAATATCACAAAAAATAATTGATGATTTATTCGATGGCGTCGAGGCTGATATAAAATCAAAAGTAGAAATCAACACTGACAAAGATCTATATGTTTATTCATATAGAGTGGCTGGAACAGTTGGATTAATGATGGCAAAAATTTTAAATGTCAAAGAAAAATCAGCACTTTTAGGAGCGATTGACTTAGGTATTGCAATGCAATTAACTAATATTTCAAGAGATGTTATTGAAGATGAAAGCAATAATAGGTTTTATATAAAAAAGAATTTTGATGAAATTAAAAGAATTCTAAAAATCGCTGACAAATTTTATAATAATTCTTTTATATCAATTAAAAAAATTCCATTTTTTTTAAGATTTTCGATTTTGGTTGCAAGACGAGTATACAGACAAATTGGAAATGAAATCTTAAAAAAAGGAAACTTAGAAAATTATAATAAATCAGGAAAAATTTATGTAAACAATTTGGGAAAAGTCTTACATACAGTGCTATCTATTGGTGATTTAATTAAATTATATTTTGTAAAAGAAGATAAAAAACTTACAATAAAAGAGCATGAGATAATAATGCAAGATATCGAGTATAATGAAAGATTTTGATTACATAATTATTGGAGGTGGCTGTGCAGGTTTAACATTGGCTTATGAGTTAGAGTATCACGATAAACTTAAAAATAAGACTTTAGCAATTATTGAAAAAAGAGATGAATATAAAAGAGATAAAACTTGGTCATATTGGAAAACAGTACCTCACAAGTTTGATGACTGTGTAAAAAAAAGATGGAAAGATTATACAATCAATTTTAAAGGAAATGTTGAATATAAAGATTGTAAAGAAACTCCTTACGAAAGTATTGATAGTGGACTATTCTACAAAAAAATTTTAAATAAAATCAATAAAAATCCTAATATTCAATTCTTTAAAGATATTAGTGAAGTGAATACAGAAAACGCAATTTTATTTAACAGTCTGCCAAATCTTGAGAATAAAGATTCTAATTTATGGCAACACTTTCAAGGCGTTGAGATTGAAACTGAAAAAGATTTTTTTGATGATCAAATAATGAATTTAATGGACTTTGATTGCGATCAAAAAAAAAGTGTTCATTTTTTCTATACACTACCCTATTCAAAAAAATCAGCTTTAATCGAAACTACGTGGCTTTCAAAAATGGAAGATGATAGTGAAAAAGATTATGATAAACAAATTACAGATTACATCGAAAACACTTTAAAATTAAAAAAGTATAAAATTAATTATAAAGAAGTTGGGGCCATACCATTATTTTATCCAAAATTTAAAAACGACAAAAATACGATTAATATTGGAACTGCTGGAGGTATGACGCGTTTAAGTACTGGCTATACTTTCCTAAATATTCAAGAACAAGCAGAATATATTACCCAAAACATTGATAAAATAACCCAAACCAGAGCTTTCAATATAAAAAGTAAGTACAAGTTTTTAGATAATGTTTTTTTGAAAGTCCTAGCTGAAAAGCCAGAGATCATGCCAAATATTTTCTTCAAAATGTTTAAAAGCAAGTCAAAAACAGTAATAAATTTTCTTTCCAATAAAAGTAACATTTTCGAGGACTTATCTATTATATTAAAGATGCCAAAATGGATTTTTATTAAAGCTGTATTTAAATAATGATCAACAAAATAAATTTTTTTCATTCTATTATTTTTTTTAATATCTGTATTTTTTTTTCTGCTTTTGAGGTATTGAGAGATAATTCGTTTATACTTTTTAGTTTTTTTTTAATTCTTACAATTGGCATCTCTCACGGTGCGCTGGATCATGAAAAGGGTAAAAAACTTTTAAAAATTTATAAAATTAAAAATACAGAAGTGTTCTATATAACTTATTTAGGTATTGCTATTTTTGTTATTTTAATTTGGATTTTAAGTCCAATATTGTTGCTTTCGCTTTTTTTTATAGTTGCAGCATATCATTTTGGCAAAGAGGATAGTGACTTTATCGAAAAAAAAAATTCTAATTTTTTAGAAATTTTTTATTTCATTAAAGGATCATTAGTTATTTCAGCACCCCTACTGTTTCATAAAGCTGAGACAATCGAAATTTTTAAAATGTTAAACTTTTCAATAGACGAAAATATTGTGGCTAATAATTTTTTAATTTCTTTAGTTATATTTTCAGTGCTAAGTAATTTTCTTATATATAGAGGTAATAATAATGATTTAAGATCAATTCTTTTTTTAGATAGTTTTTCAATAATTATTTTAAACTATTTTTTTAACCCTATATTGGCTTTCACAATTTATTTCTGCTTTCTTCATTCTATAAGACACTCACTAAGTTTAATTAGTGAAATAAATAAAAATTTGAAGAAAGGATTTCCTATTTTTTTACGAAAAATTATTCCACTTACAGTAATCACAGCAATAATGTATTTAATAGTTTTTTATTTTATTTCAGAAAAATTTGGTATAGATGAAAGTATTATTAAAATAATATTTGTTGGATTGGCTTCATTGACCTTCCCTCATATTTTACTTGAATTCATGGTAGAAAAAAAATGAGTAACAAAAATTTAAAAATTTATTTAGCTGCACCAAGAGGATTTTGTGCAGGCGTTGATAGAGCAATTGAAATTGTAAAAAAGAGTATAGATAAATTTGGTGCCCCTGTTTATGTGAGACACGAGATTGTTCATAACAAACATGTTGTAGAAGGGTTAAAGAAGATAGGTGCAATATTTGTTGAAGAATTAGATGAAATTAAAGATAAGTCTAGACCAGTTATATTCTCAGCACATGGAGTTCCAAAATCTGTTCCGGAGGAAGCTTCTAATTTAAATATGATGTTTGTAGATGCAACGTGTCCTCTAGTATCTAAAGTTCATAGAGAAGCAGAAAACTTAAAAAAACAAGGTCATCATATATTATTAATAGGACACAAAAACCATCCAGAAGTCATAGGAACTATGGGTCAATTACCAAAAGGTTCAATAGATTTGATTGAAAATATTGAGGATGCAAATAAGTATGAAAATGTCTCAAATAAACAGCTATCTTTCATAACTCAAACAACACTCTCTGTAGATGATACCAAAGATATAATTGCAGCTTTAAAATCTAAATATCCAGATATTAAAGAGCCTAAAAAAGATGACATATGTTATGCAACAACAAATAGACAATCCGCAGTTAAAGAAATAGCAGATAAATGTGATATGTTTTTTGTAATTGGAAGTAGGAATTCATCTAACTCGGTAAGATTAGTTGAGGTTGCTAAAAACTCTGGTTGTAGTTCTGCTGAATTAATACATTCAGAAAGTCCAGTGCCTATAGATAAAATTAAAGGATGTAATACGATTGGAATCTCCTCAGGTGCTTCAGCACCAGAGATACTTGTTAAAAAATTTATAGCAGAGTTAAAAGATCAATTTACAGTCAACATAGAAGAAGTTGAAATCGTAAAAGAAAATATTACTTTTAAAATTCCCGGAAAATTAAATTAATGGCTGTTTATACTAAAATTAATAATAAGCAGATAAAATTTATCGAGAAGGAATATAATATTGGAAAAATTATAAATTATTCAGGTATAAAAAAAGGTATTGAAAATACCAACTTCCTTTTAAAAACAAAGAAAAATAAATATATTTTAACTATTTACGAAAAAAGAGTTCAGAAAAAAGATCTTCCATTTTTTGTTAATCTTATGTCTGGTCTATCTAGATTAAAAGTAAAATGTCCAGTTCCTATAAAAGATAAAAAGGGTAAATATTTATTTAACTTAAAAAATAAAAAAGCTTGTATTGTCAGTTTCTTAGAAGGAAAAGATAAAGATAAACTAAATAGTAAAGATTGTTTTATAGTTGGAAAAAATGCAGCACTACTTCATGAGGCTTCAAAAAAATTAAAATTATATAGAAAAAATTCTCTATCTATTAATTCATGGGGATCAATTCTGAATAAAATAGACAATAGAATTAATAAATTGTCAAAAAACCTAAAAGATTTAATGAAAGATGATTTGAAAGATCTCAAAAAAAAATGGCCTAAAAAAATGCCAAATGGAATAATTCATAGCGATCTATTTATTGATAATATTTTTTTCAATAAAGGTAAATTTCATGGATTTATAGATTTTTATTTTTCAGCTAATGATTATTTATCTTATGAATTAGCAACCTGTATTAATGCTTTATGCTTTAAAAAGAAAAATAGAAAATTTGTATTAGATAAAAAAAGATCTTCAAATTTATTAAAGGGCTACCAATCAGTTAGAAAATTAAGTGAGATAGAAAAAAGAAATTTAAATACTTTGTGTAGAGGATCAGCTTTAAGATATCTTTTAACTAGATCTTATGATTATTTAAATACTCCTAAAAATGCTATCATTAAGATTAAAGATCCAAGAGAGTATATAGATAAATTAAACTTTCATAGAAATCTAAGTTCATTTAAGGATTATTCTTGATGATTAAAATCTACACAGATGGTTCATGTATTGGAAATCCAGGAAATGGTGGTTGGGCTGCAATTATTATTGAAAATGGAAAGAAAACTCAAATTAAAGGAAGCAAAAAAGAAACAACAAACAATCAAATGGAATTACTTGCTCCGATTAAAGCTTTAAAAAAAATTCCAAAAGGAAGCAAGGTTCAAATATTTACAGATTCTAAATATGTAAAATCTGGAATAACTGAATGGATACATAATTGGAAAAAAAATGGTTGGAAAACAGCAAATAAAAAAGAAGTTAAGAATAAAGAACTTTGGACAGAATTAGATAACCTATCAAATACATTTGAGATTAAATGGAGTTGGGTAAAAGCACATTCAACAGACAAACTTAATAATGAAGTCGATTTTTTAGCAAGGTCTTCTGCAACAATTTAGCTACGCCTGGCAACAGAACTGCCCTACTAATTATAATAAATCCAAAACACCCTCTGCTGAAGATAATCCGCATTGTTTAGTCTCTTTCTCAACTTGAATATCAATCACTTCTAAGTTTTGAATAACCATCGCGTAACGATTTGAACGAATACCCATTCCTTTTGAATTTCTATCTACTTCAGCACCAATTGCTTTCGTAAATAATAGATAAGGATCTGACAACATTTTAATTTTGCCAGCTGCATTGTTTGCTTCTCCCCAAGCATTCATAACAAATGGATCATTTACAGATAAACAAAATATATTATCTATTCCTTTAGCTTTTATTTTATCAGCATTAGCTACGTAGCCAGGTAGATGGAGTTTTGAACAAGTTGAAGTAAAAGCTCCAGGTAATCCAAATAACACTACTTTGCCATTTCCTAAAATATCTCTAATTTTGCTAGTTTGTGGTTCACTATCTATTAGATGAAAAATTTCTATATCTGGGATTTGATCTTTTATTTTTAATTTCATATTGAGTTTATTATGTATTCTTTAACTTTATTTATATCATTCGATATAACTTCAAATTTTTCTTCTCTATCATAAACATATTTAAGACTTTCTGGTAATTCTTCAGTTTTTGAGATTGCATCTTTTATTACTTTTGGAAACTTACAGGGATGTGCTGTTGATAAAACAACACAATTTTGCTCTAACCCAAGTTTTTTTGCAGCACCAATTCCAACTGCAGTATGTGGATCCACTACAACTTTATATTTTTGATTTATATCTTTTATCATTTGGATAGTTTCGTTTTCATCTAACATTTCAGATGTAAAATTCTTTTTTATTTCATCTAAGTCACTATTATCGATTTGATAAGTATTATTTTTTATTTTACTCATCACATCTTTTGTAACGTCTGAATTACAGTCTTTTACATCATATAAAAGTCTTTCAAAGTTACTTGCTATCTGGATATCCATACTTGGAGTATTTGTTTCCTCAACTTTTTTTTGAGTATAATCTCCACCAGAAATTGCTCTATGAAGGATGTCATTTTTGTTAGTAGCTACAATAAGTTTATCAATTGGAAGACCAAGTTTCTTCGCTAAATAACCAGCATAAATATCTCCAAAATTTCCAGTCGGAACAGAAAAAGACAAAGGCTTTCGATTTCCTATCTTAAAATAAGCATAAAAATAATAAACAGCTTGAGCAACAATTCTTGCCCAATTAATTGAATTAACACCTGACATATTTATTGAGCTAGAAAATTTTTCATCATTAAACATTGCTTTAACTAGATTTTGACAGTCATCAAAGTTTCCCTCAATAGCAATATTGAAAACATTTTTTTCTTCATGGATTGTCATCAGTCTTCTTTGCACTGGTGAAATTCTGTTATTTGGATGTAATACAAAAACATTTAAATTCTTTTTTCCTTTTAAAGCATCAATAGCGGCTGCACCTGTATCTCCTGAAGTTGCTACAATAATATTAATTTTTTCTTGCTCATTTGCTAAATGAAATTGATAAAAATTTCCTATTAGTTGCATTGCAATATCTTTAAAAGCAAGAGTTGGGCCATGATAGAGTTCTAAGACTTTTAAATTTCCTAAATTAGAGATTTTTACAACATCTTCTGCTCTAAAATTTGAGTAAGATTTTGATACTGTGGAAATTAACTCTTCCTTAGTCATAAAATCACCGATAAATGGGAATATTATTTCGGCTGCTAATTCATTGTAATTAAAACTACTTAGTTTGTTTAGTTCATCTTTACTAAATAGTTTGATTGACTTTGGCACAAAAAGGCCTCCATCATCAGCTAAGCCTTTCAGAAATACGTTTTTAAATGAAAAATGATCTGAATTATTTCTAGTGCTTATATATTCCATCAGTAATTTTTTTTTCTAAAATATAAATATATTAAAAAAATGGAAACAGCTAATGAAAACCATGTAAGAGCATACTTTAAGTGGTTGTTTGAAATATTGGCTCCAATTTGTTTTGACTGAGGGTAAATTCCTTCCTGCTTGCTAATATTGTTGATAATGAATGGAGAAAATTCTTTACCTGTATAGGTCAATAAATCTTCATCTTTAAGCGTGAACCAATAATTCTTATTTACGTCATTATCTGGCTTGAAATAATTAAATTTGCTTTTTAATTTTAAAACTCCCTCAAATTTACTTTCATTTGAAACATACTTTTTAGATTTAAAATCTCTTGGAACCCAACCCCGATTTATTAAATAGCTTTTATTGTTGATGCTAACTGGATTTACAATGTCAAATCCTGGCTCTCCTTTTTCATTTAAAGAATATAAATAAATTATTTTTGAATTATCTAATATTCCTTCAAATTTGATTTTTTTAAAGTTAATTGGATTACTTCCATTAAATTCTACTGGATCACTTTTTAAAGATTGGTCGATTGAATTTATTAAATCAAGCTTCCAGTTTAGTCTTATAATTTGCCAAGTACCTAATGCCAAAAAAACTAAAATAAAAAAGTATACAAAAATTGAAAAAGATAGCTTATTTTTCAAGAACTATTAACTTCCCCAAATGTAAATAGCTGCAAATAAGAATAACCAGACAACGTCAACAAAGTGCCAGTACCAAGCAGCAGCCTCGAAACCAAAGTGATGTTCTTTAGTAAAATGTCCTAATTTACCTCTCCATAAGCAAACCGCTAAAAAAATAGTCCCAACTAAAACGTGGAAACCATGAAACCCTGTGGCCATATAGAATGTAGCTCCATAAATATGACCTGAAAAACTAAATGTAGCGTGTTGGTATTCGTATATTTGCAATAACGTAAAAAATGCTCCTAAAATTACTGTACAGATTAGACCATTTATAAATCCTTTTCTATCATCCTCTAATAAAGAATGGTGTGCCCAAGTTACTGTTGTACCAGATAAAAGTAGGACAAGAGTATTTATAAGTGGGATGTCCCATGGATCAAAAGTTTCAATATCTTTTGGTGGCCATACATTTCCCATGAATTCATTTGGAAACAAACTTGCATCAAAGTATGCCCAAAACCATGCAACAAAAAACATTACTTCAGAAGCAATAAATAATGTCATTCCATATCTATGATGAATTTGAACAACAGGTGTATGATGACCTTTGTGCTCAGCTTCGATTACAACATCTCTAAACCACATAAAGGCACAATAAATTATAAGTAAAAAACCTAAAACCATTGCCCACATAACTTTACTGTGAAAATAATAAACAGATCCAACAGCTGTAACTAGTGTTGCTATAGATGTAGCTAGAGGCCAAGGACTAGGGTCAACTAAATGATAATCATGTTTTTGACCAGATGTAGACATTTATTTTAACTCTCTTTTTTTTCGTTTTTATAATATTCAGATGAGAAAAAAGTATATGACATAGTAACATCTTCAACTCTAGATGTTTTTGGATCATTTACTAATTCTGGATCTAAGTAGAATACTAGAGTGTAACTTGCCTTTTCCCCTGGATCTAGTGTTTGTTTTTCAAAGCAAAAACAGCCTAATTTATTAAAATATGCTCCAAATGATGATGGAGAAACATTATATGTAGCTACAGCAGATGAAATTTCATCTCCCGTGTTTTCCACTTCAAATTTAATTCTGTATACTTTGCCTGGCTGAACATCCATTGTCTTTTGATCAACATCAAAATTCCAATCAAGAGCACTGTTAACGTTGGTATCTAATCTTACATTTATTTTTTTATCTAAAACTATATTAGGAGCCTCTTTGGATATTTGTGTTGTTCCACCAAAGCCAGTTACTCTGCAAAATAAATCATACAAAGGCACAGCTGCAAAAGATAATCCCAACATAAAGACAAAAATTCCTGCTAGAATTAGTGGAGTTAAAGTATTTTTTTTAATCATAGAGGTCTTTCAAATACTCCAATATTAAATAGTGTGAAAATGAATAAGAAAACTATAAATGCAACCAAACCAACTGCTGTCCATAAATTTTTCTTTTTTAATTTTTGATCTTTGACTATCATAAAACTTTATCCACTAAGAAAAAAACAAATATTAAAAATAGGTAAATAATTGAATAGCTGAAAATATGTCTAGCTTTCTTTATATTAAATTTTCCAACTTTATAGTTGTAAAGCTGGAAACAAATTAAATTATAATAAAATGTAAGTAGCAAGCTAAGTGTTAAGAATACTTCACCAACAAATCCAATGTAATATGGGAAAACAATTGTAGGTATCATTAGCAAAGAATAAATTAGAATATTCTTTTTAGTATCCTGAATTCCATTGGTTACTGGAAGCATTGGAATACCTGCTTTTTTATAATCATCAGCTTTGTATAAGCTTAATGCCCAAAAGTGTGACGGTGTCCAAAAGAAAATTATTAAGAAAAAAGCAATAGACTCCAATGATATAGAATTTGTTGCTATTGCCCATCCAATTACTGGTGGTAAAGCTCCTGATGCTCCACCTATAACAATATTTTGTGGAGTTTTTCTTTTTAACCAAATTGTATAAACAAATACGTAAAATAATATCGTAAACAATAATAGAAATGCTGATAAAGCATTTGTAACAAAGTATAAGCTTACAACTGAAATAACTGACAGAGATGTTCCAAAATATAATGCTTGATTTCTATTCAGCTTTCCTCTTGGAATTGGACGCAGGCAAGTTCTAGACATTAATTTATCTAAGTCAGCTTCATACCACATGTTAAGTGCTCCCGCTGCTCCAGCGCCAAAGGCTACAATTAATATTCCAATAACTGATTGTTGAAATGAAACTGAAGTAGGAGCTGTTAATAGACCAACTGCACATGTGAAAATAACAAGAGACATTACTCTTGGTTTCATTAACTTTAATAATTCAGTAATAATACCTAGTTCATAATATGATTTTTTTACTTTAGAATACGTCGTAGCCATTTTAATTTTTATATCTTAAGACGTTACTAACTACTAGATTTTTCAGTACCTTCATAATCTTCAAACTTCGGTAATTCATCAAAAGTGTGAAAATTCGGTGGTGATGGAACTGTCCACTCTAATGTTGTGGCCCCTTCTCCCCATGGGTTTTGTGCTGCTTTTTTCTTTTTTGCAAAAGCGTAGATTAAATTAGCGAAAAATACCACTAAGCCAACTACAGAAATATATGAACCAATTGAAGAAATATAATTCCAATCAGCAAATGCATCCGGATAATCAGCGTATCTTCTTGGCATTCCAGCTAATCCTAAGAAGTGTTGTGGAAAGAAAACTAAATTTACACCTATGAAAGTTAACCAAAAATGAAGTTGGCCCATCCACTCAGAATATTCATACCCTGACATTTTACCAAACCAATAATAGAAGCCTGCAAATATCGCAAAAACAGCTCCCAAAGATAATACATAGTGGAAGTGAGCTACAACATAATAAGTATCATGCAATGCAGTATCTACTCCAGCGTTTGCTAGAACTACACCAGTTACTCCTCCAACTGTAAATAAAAATATAAATCCTAAAGCCCAAACCATTGGGGTTTTGAATGATATAGATCCTCCCCACATTGTAGCAATCCATGAAAATATTTTAATTCCTGTTGGGACAGCGATAATCATTGTTGCTGCTAAGAAATACGCTTTAGTATCAGTATCTAAACCAACTGTGTACATGTGGTGAGCCCAAACAACAAATCCTACTATTCCAATTGCTACCATCGCGTAAGCCATTCCTAAATATCCAAAAACTGGCTTCTTTGAAAAAGTAGATACGATATGACTGATCATTCCAAATCCTGGTAAGATTAGAATATAAACTTCTGGATGACCAAAAAACCAGAATAAATGTTGGAATAAAGTTGGATCTCCACCTGTTTGTGCATCAAAAAATGCTGTACCGAAATTTCTATCTGTTAGAAGCATAGTAATTGCTCCTGCTAATACTGGTAACGAAAGTAATAATAAAAAAGCTGTAACTAATATTGACCATGCAAATAATGGCATCTTATGCAAAGTCATTCCAGGCGTTCTCATATTCAATATAGTTGTAATAAAATTAACTGCTCCTAAAATTGAAGAAGCTCCTGCAACGTGTAAACTTAAAATTGCTAAATCCATTGCTGGACCTGGTTGGCCTGCAGTAGAAGATAAAGGTGGATATATCGTCCAGCCACCACCGACACCTTGTGCACCTGGAGGTCCATCTACAAAAATTGATGAAAGTAATAAAATAAATGCAACAGGCAATAACCAAAAAGAAATATTATTCATTCTTGGAAATGCCATATCTGGTGCTCCAATCATTATCGGCACGAACCAGTTTCCAAAACCACCAATCATCGCTGGCATGACCATAAAGAAAATCATTATTAATCCATGACCTGTAACCAAAACATTATAAAGATGGTAGTTACCACCTAAAACATCATCACCAGGGTGCATTAATTCCATTCTCATCAAAACTGAAAAAGCTGTTCCAATAACTCCTGCAATAATTGCAAAAATTAAATACATTGTTCCAATATCTTTATGATTTGTAGAATATGCCCATCTCTTCCAACCTGTTGGAGTATGATGATCGTGAATATGTGCTGCTTCTGAACTCATTTTTATTTACTCGCTACTAGTTTTTTATTAATTAAATTTTCATCTTTTGCAAATTTTATCTTCGCCTCTGAGAGCCAAATTTGGTAATCTTCTTCTGAAACTACTTTAACTTCAATTGGCATAAAAGCGTGTTTAATTCCGCATAACTCAGAACATTGTCCATAATAGGTGCCAACTTTTTCAGCTTTGAACCAAGTTTCATTTACTCTTCCTGGCATCGCATCCCTTTTAACTCCAAATGCTGGTAATGCCCATGCATGAAGCACATCATTTGCTGTAATTAAAACTTTAACTACTTTATTTACTGGAACGACGACTACATTATCTGTTGCTAACAATCTTGGCTGACCTTCTTTTAAATCCTTCTCTTCGATCATGTAAGCATCGAAAATTATATTTTCGTCTGGGTACTCGTATCCCCAATACCATTGATATCCAATTGCTTTTATAGTTACATCAGCTTTAGGAATTGCGTCTTGTGAATATAAAACTTTAAATGACGGAACTGCCATCACGATCAAGATTAAACAAGGAACTAAAGTCCAAACAATTTCAACTAAAACATTATGTGTTCTTTTAGATGGATGAGGATTTCTCGATGCTCTAAATCTTACCATCACATAAAGCATTAAAAATAAAACAAACGCACTTATAGCAACTATGATTGGTACTAACATATAGTCATGAAACCAAACTATATCTCTCATAGTTTGTGATGCAGGCTCTTGGAAACCTAATTGCCAATTTTTTGGTTGGTTTGCAAACGCCTCAATTGAGTAAATTAATGCTATAAAAACAAAAAATAGTTTTTTCATTTGTTTTCTATATAGATCGAAAATATTATAAAAAATACTAGAGAATTCGCGACAATTTATCAATTTTGCAAATAATTGATCACAGATAACGCGGATATAACTGCAGTTTCAGACCTTAAAATGTTATCACTTAGTTTTATCGATTGAGACCCTTTAAAGTTTAGAATCTTTTTAATTTCACCGGCTGAATAATCCCCTTCAGGACCAATTAAAAGACAATTGGGTTTTGAATTAGAAATTTTAATTTTTTTATTATTCGTATTTAAATCTCCAAAAATTAAATTAATCTCTGAATTGCTAGACAGGAATTTATCTAATGATTGAGGTTTTTCAATTGAAGGAATATTTATTCTATTACTTTGTTCACACGATTCTATAATTATTTTATTTAATCTCTCATTATTTACTTTTCTAACAATTGTCCTTTCAGAAATAATTGGTACAAATTTTGTTACTCCAAGCTCAGTTGATTTTTGTATCATGAAGTTAAAGTAATTTGATTTAATGGGTGAGAAGGCTAACCAAATTTCTTGCTCTTTATCTTTTTGTCTTAACTGTTCAACAACCTTAAAATTTAAGCTGCTTTTTGAAATTTCAGTTACAATTGACTTCCATTCTCCAGATTTATTAAAAACTGAAAAGGTCTCTCCTTGTTTAATCCTCATTACTTTCAATAAATAATGTGACTGAGACTTAGTTAAATTAGTTTCTAAATTAATTGATAATTTTTCTGGATAAAATATTCTAATATTGCTCATTATATTTAAATTAATTTATGAAAAAAATTAAAGCAATCATATTTGATGCATACGGCACCCTATTTGATGTTAATTCTGCAGCTGAAAAA
>CACMAX010000005.1 GCA_902611845.1 uncultured Pelagibacteraceae bacterium
AATGGAGATATTTAAAGATGACGAAAAAATTGGAGAAAGTATTTTCACATTTAAAAAAGAAGAAAATAAATTTATTGTAAAAAATACAACCAATTTTGAAGTGAAATTGTTGGGTGTTACAGTATTCTCTATAAATAGTAAAGGTACCGAAGAATATATTGGAGACCAATTAATTTCATTCTACTCAGAAACATTTCAAAACAATAAGAGAAAATATGTAAATTTAATTTTTGATGAAAAAAAAGAGAGGTTTATAATTGATGGATCATCATATAAGGGTGAGGCGGATAGAGAAAATATAATCGGTCATTGGTGGAATCATAGAATTTTGCAAACTGAGACACAAATAAGTCCATTATCTGGAAGTGTAAAAAAACAAAACATAGAATTTTTAGGTAAAGAAAAAATTAAACTTTATAATAAAGAATATGATGTAGAACATTTTAGACTTTTTTCTACCAACCCAAATCTACCTGATGATAAAAAATTAAATTTTGAAATATGGTACGATAAAAAAAAAGCATTGATTATAAAAGTGGCTTATAAGAGAATGGGTCTATGGGAATATAGACTAAAAAAAATTCAATAATTATTTTCCTGCTACTGTCATTTGATTAATCAACAAAGTAGGAGCATTTGTTGAGTACTTCATCTCTAAATCATTTGCCAAAGTAATATTCTTAAACATTTCCTTAAAATTCCCAGCTATAGTTATTTCACTTACTGGGTATGTCAATTCTCCATCCTCAACCATAAATCCCGAAGCTCCAACTGAGTAATCTCCAGTAATGATATTTCCTCCATGGCCTATAGTCTCTGTTATGTATAGAAATTTTTTTTCTGAATTTAACAAATCCTTAAAACTTAAGGTACCGTTTTCAAAGTATAAGTTTGTTGTTCCTCCAGATCTACCATTAGATTTTAAATTTAATTTTTTACCATAATAAGTATCAATTAAATAATTTTTTAAAATACCATTCTCAACTAGTTTCAAAGAATTGGTTTCAACACCTTCGCTATCAAAGTTTTGAGAGCCTAATCCTTTTTCAATTTTTGGATCATCGATGATATTAATTGAATTTGGAA
This sequence comes from uncultured Pelagibacteraceae bacterium, assembly GCA_902611845.1. GTDB lineage: Bacteria > Pseudomonadota > Alphaproteobacteria > Pelagibacterales > Pelagibacteraceae > Pelagibacter. Next base: position 1,087 of record CACMAX010000005.1, read on the forward strand.
AAACTTCAGAATTGATTTGATCTTTTAAAAAAGAAGTTCCTCTTGCAATAGCACTCGCACTAATTGCACTTGCTAGTGTGCTTAATATTCCTTTGGAAATTCTTTTATCGAATATAACGCCAATTTTTTCACTTTTAATTTTTTTTGGTCCTAACTTTTTTATTGCTTTGTCGGCAGCTATTTTTCCAATTTCTTCTGGTTCCATCATATCTTCCAAGAATCTTGTGCTACCAAACTCATAATCTCTTTCCATTGCACCATTAATTCTTGATACAGCTACGCATGAAGATGAAAAATTTGAGGTTTTGTATCCACCTAAAAAACCATTACTGTTTGCGAGTATAAAATTATTTTTATTTTCGGTAAAACCAGCTTCAGTATTAACTATTTTTTCATCTGTTGATGCTGTTTCTTCAACATTTTTTAAAAATTCAATCTTTTTATCATTTGGATAATGTGTTTCATCATAGAGATTAAGGTCTCTTATCTCTTTAGACATTAAATCTTTATCTGGTAACGAATTATTTTCATCTGATGGAGTAATTTTTGTAGCATCAATACAACGTTCTATTAGTTTTTCTAAGTTTGATTTAGATAAATCTGATGAATTAATGCTTGACTTTTTTTTCTCTATATAAGTAGTTAAATTGACAGCAAAACTATCTGCTCTATTTGACTCGTCTAATTTTTTATTTCTAAAACTAACATTTTCTGAAACGGAGTGAATTACTTTTACACCCACATCCGTAGCTCCTAGTTTTTTAGAGTTTTCAATACAATAAGACGCTATATCTCTTAAAAATTCCTGATCCCTTATCATTTAGATTAAAGTTTTGTTCCACCAACAGTCATCTTATTTATAAGAATTGATGGCTGAGCTACTCCTACTGGAACACCCTGTCCAGCTTTCCCACATGTTCCAATACCAGGATCTAATTTCATATCATTACCCACCAATGAAACTTCTTTTAAAATTGATGGTCCATCTCCAATTAATGTAGCACCTTTGATTGGTGATCCAATTTTACCATTATTAATTTCGTATGCTTCTGTGCAGTTAAAGACAAATTTTCCTGAAGTTATGTCTACTTGCCCTCCTCCGAAACTTACAGCAAAAATACCTTTGTCAACTGAACTTATCATTTCATCTTGTGAATATTTACCTGACAGCATCATTGTGTTTCTCATTCTTGGTAAAACCACATGTTTATAACTTTCTCTTCTTCCACTACCTGTTGACTTAGTTCCCATCAAACGAGCGTTTAAACGGTCTTGCATATAGTTTTTTAAAATTCCATTTTCTATTAAAACTGTATTTTCAGTAGGCGTTCCTTCATCATCTATCGTTAAACTTCCTCTTCTTTGATGTAAGGTGCCGTCATCTACAATCGTAACTCCTTCGCTAGCTACTTGCTGCCCCATTAAATTATGAAAAGCTGAAGTTTTTTTTCTATTGAAATCACCCTCAAGACCATGGCCGATTGCTTCGTGAATTAAAATTGCCGGCCATCCAGGACCTAAAACAACTTTCATTTCTCCTGCTGGCGCTGGTTTGCTTTCTAAATTCACATTTGCGATTCTAAAAGCTTCATCACAAACATCTTTCCAGCTTCCATCTTTTAGATAATCATCATAACTTTGTCTTCCTCCAACTCCATAAACACCTGTTTCTTTTTTTCCATCTTTCTCTAGTACGACAGAAACATTGAATCTGACTAATGGTCTATCATCTTTCAAGACTTGATTATCAGACCTAATAATTTCTATTGATTTATGTTCACCTAAAAAATTTGCAGTTACTTGATTTACAATTGAGCCTTTTGATCTTAAATAGTTATTAACACTGTTCAGCAAATCTATCTTTGAGTCGAAAGTCTTGCTTTCAATAGGATTAATATTTTCGTAATATTTGTTGTTAGTTTTAGGAATTTCACGATTATAGGTTCCTTTTTTTGACTTTAATGTATCTTTTAAATTATCGCTTGATTTTCTTAATGATTCTTTTGAAATATCATTAGAATGAGAGTAGGCAACAACCTCTCCTGTAACAGCTCTGAAACCATATCCTTGATCAGAATTATAAGTTGAACTCTTTATTTTATTATCGTCTAAAACAATAGACTCAGATTTTTGATTTTCTAAATATAATTCTCCGTCATCACAATTTTTTAAGGTTTCAGTAACAATTGCTTCAGCTTGCGATGTATCTATATCTGTTTCTTTGAAGAAATTTGACATTCGAAGAATGTAGTAGTGATTATTAATATATCAACTGCTTATTTGGCACATTTGTAAAAATAAAATATTCAAATATAGTTTAATTATGAAGGTTTTTTTTAACAATTCATGCAAAATCTGCAGAGCAGAAATTAATATTTATAAGAAAGAAAACATAGAAAATTTGAATTGGATAGACATAACTAAAAATAAAAATGCTGAATTAGAAACAAAAAAAACTGATAAAGAGCTTCTAAGAAGACTTCATGTAGAACAAGATGGAAAAATCTATGTAGGTATTGATGCTTTTTTACTTATTTGGAAAAGTATTCCAAAATACAAGTTTCTTTATAAATTTTTTAAACTCCCGGTCATTTACCAATTATTTTATGTCGGATATGAAATTGTAGCGTTTTTTTTGTATTTAAAAAATAGACACCAACTAAACTAATGTTGAATAGCGTATAAAATCTGGGTTACAAAAGATAAAAATATAAAAAAAGAGAAAAATAAAATAAAATACATAACTGTAACCGCTCTATTCCTCTTTCTTCTTAAAATAACGAATTTTTTATCATCGAGAAAAGAAATATCTCTATCACCTGGCACTGGATAATCATAACTCCATCTCCATAAAGATGAACCAAATCTTTTATCTAGTTTATTGTAATAATTTACCCAAGCCAATGACCACATAAACATTAAAAATAAAAATGTTAAAGCTAAAAAAGTTGAGAACATAAATATATTAAATTATATTAAATTTTTTTTATATGTCTATCTGGGGAAGTTTAATTGGTGGGATGATCGGTTTTTCTTTAGGAGGGCCGTTTGGAATGCTATTAGGTTCCTTAATTGGTGGAAAAGTATCAAGATCAAGATCAAGATCATCATTTAAATCTTTTGCACAACCTCAACAAGTTTTTGCATTAGCTCTTATAGTTTTATCGGCGAAACTGAGTAAAGCAGACGGTCAGGTTAGTAGAGAGGAATTAATAGCAGTAAAAGATAAACTCAAAATTCCAGAACATGAATTAGATCAAGTTGGAAAAATTTTTAATAAAGCTAAAGAAGAAAGCACTGGTTACGAGCCATATGCGAAACAAATATCTCAGATTTATCAAGGAAATATAAATGTATTGGAAGAAGTCATTAATATATTATTTTATATTGCAGAAGCTGATGGAAATATAAGTGATCAAGAATTTAGAATGATACAACATGTTTCTCAATTATTTGGTCTTAGTAACGCCCAGTTCAATGGAATAGTTGAGGGTAGAAAATCATCAGATAAACTCAATCCATATGTGGTATTAGAGAGCAAACCTGATGATAATCTTACAGATATTAGAAAAAGATATTTAAAATTAAGTAAAGAACATCATCCTGACTTACTTCTAAGTAAAGGAGTTCCTCAGGAAGTTATTGAGGAAAGTAAAAAGAAAATGAGAGCTATTAATTCAGCCTGGGATCAAATCCAAAAGCTAAAGAGTAATTAAAATTGCTCAGATTCTGTTGAGCCTTCCATTGCTGTTGTGGAGCTTTTTCCAGAACTTATTGTATTGGAAACTGCATCAAAATAAGAAGTGCCAACTTCTCGTTGATGTTTAACACTTGTATATCCATCTTTTTCTCTAGCAAATTCATTTTGTTGTATTCTAGAGTAAGCAGTCATACCTTCCTTTTTATACTTTTCTGCAAGCTCGAAAATAGCAATATTTTGCGTATGAAAACCTGCTAAAGTTATAAATTGAAATTTATATCCCATCATTCCAATTTTAGTTTGAAATGTTGCAATCTCATCATCAGATAAATGTTTCTTCCAATTAAATGATGGGGAGCAATTATAAGCTAACATCTTACCAGGAAATTTTGCATGTATTGAATCAGCAAACTTTTTTGCTTCATCTAAATTAGGTGTTGCAGTTTCACACCATATTAAATCCGCGTAAGGTGCATAAGCTAACCCTCTTGAGATTGCTTGATCAATACCATCTTTTACATAATAAAAGCCTTCAGGTGACCTTTCTCCGGTTAAAAACGGTTTATCATTTTCATCAAAATCGTTTGTTATTAGTTTCGCAGCGTTGGCATCTGTTCTTGCAAGAATAATGAGAGGAACGTCGGCAATATCAGCTGCCAATCTTGCTGCTTTTAGATTTCGGACCATGGTTCCAGTAGGAACAAGTACCTTACCACCCATATGTCCACATTTTTTTTCACTAGCTAGTTGGTCTTCAAAGTGAACTCCGGCTGCGCCAGCTTTTATAAATTTTTTTGTTAGCTCAAATACATTTAATGGCCCACCAAATCCTGCTTCACCATCTGCAATAATTGGCAACATGTAATCAGTTCTTTCGCTGCTATTCATATCTCCATCTGCTATTTCCATATGCTGAATTTGATCAGCTCTAATTAAAGAATTATTCATAGACTCAACTAATTTAGGTGCGCTGTCGTAAGGATATAAAGATTGATCAGGATACATTTCACCAGCACTGTTTGCGTCAGCTGCAACTTGCCAACCACTTAAGTAGATCGCTTTTAAACCTGCTTTTGCATGTTGAACAGCTTGATTTCCTGATAAAGAACCAAGTGTGTTTACATACGGCTCTGTATTCAACAATCTCCAGAGTTTTTGAGATTGCTGTTTACACATTGAATACTCAATTCTAATAGATCCTCTTAGCCTTTCTACTTCATCAGGCTTATAATCCCTTTGTATTCCTGCAAATCTTTTCAACTCGTACGAGATTTTCTCGGCTGACATTATTCCCCCTTTAAAAAAACTAATTCTTTTTACTTTTCGTTATATTCTTCTGTAAACTCATTCATTCCACTTGATCCCCAATCGCAGTGGTCATCTCTTAAATAAACCCCTCTGCTTCTATGCTCTTGGTGCTCTTGTTGATTTGTAGTTTGAGAACTAGTTTCAATGTTTTTTATAGTATTTTTGTCCATGTAAACTTTATAATTTACAATATTTACAAAATCCACTAAAAATGTTAAAATTCTAGTAAATACAATAAATTTTTTGTAAATAATAATTTACAAAGTTTACAAATAGTAAATGAGTCAAGTAGAATTAAACATTGGTCCAAAAATAAAAGCTTTTAGAAGACAGCTAGGTATGCAGGCAAACAAACTAGCCTCACAACTTAACATTTCACCAAGTTATTTAGCTTTAATCGAGGGTGGTAAAAGAAAAATTGACGGGGAATTACTTTTAAAAATTTGTGAGGAGTTAAGCATCAACATTAGCGATCTAACAAATAAATCAGATATCAATATGGTCAACACAATTTCAGAGTTGCTTGATGATCAACTTTTTGAAGATTTGGATATAGTTGGTCCAGAAGTTAAAGATCTAGCAAATAGTAATCCTAAAATTGGTAAAGCTCTAATAAGATTAGGAGACATTTTGAAAAAAAAAGATCATGAATTGGTTAACAAAATTGAAAAACTTTCAGGAAAAATTGTTGATAATAGAAAAAACTCATTTCCTGGAGAAGTAATTTCAGATTTTTTGCAAGAAAATAGAAATTTTTTTCCAAAACTAGAGGAATTTGCAAATCAAATCTTTGAACAAATAAAACAAAATAATAGAACAAGATATATTGCTTTATGTGATTATTTAAAATCAGAGTATAAAATTGAAGTACAAGATATAATTCCTGAGGAAGGAAAACCCTTTTCAAAAATTTATGATAACAAAAATAGAAAGTTGCTATTATCTGATTATTTGTCTTTGGAAACAAAGAAATTACATGCTGCAGCTCAAATTGCACAAGAAGGGGCTAGTGACATAATAAATTCTTATCTTGATACTTTTAATTATCCAAATGAAGAATCGAAAAAATTAACAAAAGTTGCTTTATTAAATTATTGCGGAGCAGCAATTTTAATGCCCTACAAATTATTTCATTATGAATGTAAAAAACTTAAATATGATTTAGAGTTATTGCAAAATACTTTTGCAACTTCGTTCGAACAAGTCACACATAGAGTAACATGTTTGAATGATCCAAAATTACCTGGGGTTCCATTTCATTTTTTGAGAGTTGATGTAGCTGGTAATATTTCAAAAAGATTTTCATTGTCAGGTATAGAAATACCACGTTATGGTGGTGCTTGTCCTCGATGGAATGTATATTCAGCTTTTTCTAGACCTGGTGTTATACAGGCTGCAGTAAGTAAAATGACTAATGGTGAAAAGTATGTATGTATAGCAAGAACTGTTGAAAAAGGTATAGGAAGATATGGACAAAAAAAAAGTATGTTATCTATTGGACTTGGATGTGAAGCCAAATATGCAAGAGATTTTGTTTATACGGAAAACTTAGATTTGAATGATAAAAAATCAGAGATACCTGTAGGGGTTTCATGTAGAACTTGTGATAGACTAGATTGTTCTCAAAGAGCTTTTCCACCATTGCATAAAAAATTTGATGTAGACATTAATTCTAGAGGAGTATCTGTATATGTCAGTGATTAAAAAATATGTAAGTTTTATAATTATATTTTTATTTGTAAGTACAAATAATGTGTATTCAGACAATTTAAATATATTGTTTAAAGAATTGCTTAATGCAAGAAATTTACAACAAGCAGAAAAGCTAGAAGATCAAATTTGGAATAAATGGTTAAGACACCCGAACAATGATTATCTGACGAACAAATTAGAGAACGGAACTTATTCCATGTACCATCAGCAGTATAGAATGGCATTAAAACTATTTACAGATGTGATTAATGAGGACCCAAAATGGGCGGAGGGTTGGAATAAGAGAGCAACATTACTATTTATATTGGGTGATTATGAGAAATCGTTAGATGATATTGAAAAAGTTTTAGATCTAGAGCCAAGACATTTTGGAGCATTATCAGGACGAGCGCAAATATACTTAAGCTTAAAGGAATATGAAAAAGCAGTTGATGACTTGAGAAAAGCAAAATCTATTTATCCATTAATCAAAAGTGGAGAAAATATAAAGTTAATAGAAAAAATTATCAAAGACCAACAAATTTAGTTGTTCTTAGATCTTTTTTTTGCAATCAGCTGGGTTAATGAATCTACCATTAAATCTGAGGCTTTAAAAATTTCACTTGGTTTAAATTCATGTGAAATATTTTTTTCTTCATTTGTTTTATCTTCAATGACTATACCTTCATCTGGAGAATTATTTTTAATATAAATTAGTATTAACCACTCATCATCAATTGTCTCATCCCATTTTATAAATATCTCTCCGGTTTCGAATCTTCTGTCTATGCATCTCAAGATAGACATATGTTTAGTTATATATCTTTTATTAAGTTGAAAAACTAAACTATTCGCACTTCTGTAAAAGCTTTCAAGTGCAAACTCAATTTTTTGCCTAGCTAAAGTATACTCCCTTTCTCTTTGAAGTAATTTTGCTCTATCGTCTCCTTCTTGTGTTTCTACGCCTAACGCTTCAACTCGTTCTCTTATTTTCTGATCTCTTATTTGTTGATATTTTAATTTTAGTTTTTCGATACGCTCTTGTAATCCTGAATAATCCTCTCTCTTTTCTCTTAAGGCTAATTTTTCTAGTTGTTCTAATTCTTTTACCTCTCTTATTCTAAACTTTTCTATTTGCTTTTCTAATTTTAATTCTTGTAAAAATTTCTTTTGTCTCTCCGCCTGCTCTTTTCTTAGTATAGCCTGTTCTTTTCTTAAGAATAATTTTATATCTTTTGCTCTTTCTCTTTCTAATTTTTGTTCTTGTTTTAACTGGATTTCTTTTTCTTTTAAAAAAGCTAACTCATCTGCTTTCTTCTGTTTTTCAATTTCGATTTTTTCCTTTTCTGCTTGCTCAATTTTCTCAAGTTTAATTTGCCTTTTTTCCTCAGCTCTTATTTCTTTAAAACGAATTAATCTAAATTCTATACTTTGAAAAAATTTTTGTATTAATTTATCAATTGCTAATAAATTAAAACTAAATTTAAAAGAAAACTTATTTTTTAAATCTTCCTCAAGTCTGACCGTTCTTGAAATAATACCCTTTTCAGTACTTGTCTTTAACTTAACTTTTTTTATTTTTTTTCTTCGATTTAATCTTTTTGTTATTTTTTTTTTTAATTTTGGTCTTTTTTTCTTTATTTTTGACTTGGATTTATTTTTTGATTTTTTAACCTTTGTTTTTAAATTTTTTTTTTTAGGTTTTTTTTTCTTTTTTTTCATTTAAGAAATACAGCTTTATCAGCTAATTTTTAATAAATATAGTCTCTAGTATTAGGAACAGATCTAATATCTTTAGTTAGCTGAAGTTGAAATACAACTTGATCTCCCCATTTAAAAGCCATTTCACAACTTGTAAGATAAAATTCCCACATCCTTAAAAATTTTTCATCAAACATTTCTAAAACTTGATCTTTTTTTGATAGAAATCTTTCTTTCCAATTTCTTAATGTGTGAGCATAGTGCATCCTTAAAATCTCTATATCTGTAGCTATAAGTCCAGAATCCTCTATTGGCCTTGTTATTTCGCTTAAACTAGGGGTATATCCACCAGGAAATATATATTTTGTTATCCAGGGCTGAGGGTCTCTAGGTGGTAGATTTGATCCAATTGTGTGTATCAAAGCTACTCCATCCTTTTTTAACATTTGAGACACTCTATTAAAATAGGTTTGATAGAATTTTTTTCCAACATGCTCAAACATTCCAACACTAACTATCCTATCAAATTTTTCATTCAATTGTCTGTAATCTATTAATTTAAATTCAACTTGATTATCTAAATTTAATTCTTTGGCTTTTTCTTGGCTATATTTTAATTGATTTTCTGAAAGTGTAATTCCGGTAACTGAAGCTTTTGTTTTTTTTGCAATGTCAATTGCAAGTGTTCCCCAACCAGATCCAATATCTAAAACTTTTTGGTTAGGTTGTATGTGAAGTTTTTTAATTATGTGATCAATTTTATTTTCTTGAGCAGTTTCCAAGGTATCATTCTCATTTTTGAAGTATGCACATGAATATTGTCTTTTTTTATCAAGAAATAAATCGTATAATTTTTCTGAAATATCATAATGGTGTGCTACATTTTGTTTAGATTTAAGAATTTTATTAAAACTTGTTAAATATTTTAAAGTTCCCTTTATTTTATTTAATGTCTTTCCATAAATATTAATATCTGCTCTTCCAATATTTTTAAAAGCTATATCAAGAAATTCCGTCAAGGTTCCATTTTTTAATCTTAAAGAGCCATTGGTATATGCTTCACCAAAATATAAATCAGGATGGAAAAGTAATTTTTTATGCAAACTTTTGTCTAACAATTGTAATTCTATAGGAATTTCTTTCAAAGGCTTTCCTATAACATATCTGTTAGAATTATAATCTATTAAGATAAAACCATCTTCTTTGAACAAATCATTTAAAAAATTTATAAGTTTCATTACGCTGCTTTTAAGTGCTTAAAGTCAAAATCAAGTTTTTGAAGTTCTGCAAAAAATATTTTTTTTTCGTTTTCATTTAACAGTTTCAATGGTGGAATTAAATTCTGGTAGTCATGGTCAATTTGTGCCATGAAAGTATGTAAACCTGAAATCAAATTAAATTTATCGAAAATACTTCTTACTAAACATAACTTTTCGTTAGAAGATTGATCTGAGCCATTTTGAAATTTATCGTAAACATCTCTTGCTAAAATTGAAGTAACATTTGTTGTTGCTGTAATTATTCCAGAACAACCTAATTCTAATCCTTTTAATAATTTTGACTCTGAACCAGGCATAACTGAAAAATTATCAATTTTCAAATTTTCATACAAATTATAAGAACTGTCTTTTACTCCAACAATTTGACTTGGAAATTTTTTTACTAACTCCTCAACACAATCAATACTAAATTTATATCCTGAGAGTTTTTCGAAATTATATAAAATTATTTTACATTCATTAATTTCATCTATTATTCTTGAGTAAAAATTAATCACATCGTCATCGCTATACTTATAATAGGCAGGAGGCATAATTAAAAATTTATTAAACCCATTTGATTTGGCTATTTTTATCAAATTAATATTGTCAACTAGCGAATTAAGACCAGTTCCAATTATAAATTTATCCCTATAATTACTTTTTGGTAACAAATTGATTAATTGAATTTTTTCCGAAAGAGATATCAGTTGTGATTGTCCAGTACTTCCAAAAAAAACTACACCGTGGCAACCTTTGTCGATTAAGTTTTCTGCATATTTAATCGTTTTTTCAGTATTTAAAGCCAGATTTTTATCTAATACTGACAATGTAGCTGCATATATTCCATTAATCATAACTTAATTATATGAGTATATTTATAGAATAGATTTAAGAAAAAAATAATAAAAAAATATATTCTAAATACTTATGAAAGTTTGTGTTTATCTTAGCTATATTGGTCTTGGAGCAAATTTGTTACATCTAAGTTATGTTCATCAATTATCTGAAAAGTTTGGACCTATAACAATTTTTACATTATGCAAGAATTTGTCGGATGCATTGGAGGATGATCCTAAAATTAAAGAAGTCATAGTAATAGATAAAAAATATAATAAATTTAAAAATATATTAAGTTTTTCATCGGAAATAAAAAAATACAATTTTGATAAAATATTTATTTATTATCCAAGTCCTAGAATATTTGTTGCATGTAAGTTGGCTGGAATAAAAGATATTTATCACTATCCTTTATTTAAAAAGAAAAATCTTCATTTAATCAACACAGCAAAAAAATTCACTGCTAGCGTATTAAATATGGAGAAATGTCGAACTTATACAAAAATTCATATAAATGAAAATAAACTTAAAGGTGTCTCAAATTATTTTGATAAGTCAAAATTTAATATTGTAATAGGTGCTGGATCTTCAGGTCCAACAACAAAATGGGGTACTGATAATTACTCAAATCTAATAAATGAGTTGAATAAACTAAATAAATTTAATTTTTTTATTTTGTGTGGTCCTAATGAAAAATTAATTGCTCAAGAAATAATTGATAAGGTTGAAAGAGACAATATTACAGATCTTAGTGACAAAAATATCTCAGAGGTAATTCCTTTCATAGCATCTTCAGATATGTATGTGGGGAATGATTCATTTGGTTCACATATTTCATCACAATCTGGCAAACCAAGCTTAGTAATTTTATTAGATACTCCAAAGGCATATACAGATTATACTCCTAATCATATTAGAATTATTCCTGAAGGTTATGATATTAATAATATTACACATGGAAGTGAAATTGATCCGAATTTAATTAAGGTCGAACAAGTATACAAATCAATATTAAGTTATACTTAAACAACCGATTTTAAGACTGTGTCTTTGGCTTGGTTCACTAAAGTAGCAATATTATTCAATTCCGGACTTCTATCTGGATGAATTTTTTTCATAATTTTTTTATAAGAATTCATCACTTCATCTTTTGTATATTTTTTTTTGGGATCTAAATTTAAAATTCTATATGCCTCATCCAAACTCATATTCTGAGATGACATATTTTGATTAAATTGATTAAAATTAAATCTGCCAGAATTTTTTAGAACTCTAAAAAGCCCCCATAATCTAAATAGCTGAAATAAAGAAATGCCAGCTTTTGTTTTAATTAAAGGCAAAATAGCCAACATAAATGGTAAGGAAAATATATATCTTCCTGCATATGCCATTATTACCGCTAACAATATTGAAGAAATTATAATAAATGTTCTTACAAATTTTGATATTTTTTTTGTTGAGGTTTTGGCAAACCAATTGAGTAAAATATAAAGAATTATAAAGATTATTAGTATTGCAAAAAAAATATTCATAAATTAATTAAATTTAAATGAAAATACCACAGCTTAAAAAAAAACCAGAATTAAAATCTTGTCACAATGTAACCTGGGAAGACGATTATAGTTGGATACATCAGGAAAATATACTTGAAGTATTGAAAGATAGTTCAAAATTATTACCAGAGGTGAGAAAATATCTTGAAGATGAAAATGATTATTTCAGTTATCAAATGTCAGATACAAAAGAAATTCAAAAAGTTTTATTCGACGAGATTAAAGGAAGAATTAAACTTGATGATGAGTCTCTTCCGTTTAAGGATGTAAGATATAGTTACTGGACAAAAACAACAACTAGAGGAAATTATTCTATAAAGTTAAGAAAAAAAATTGACTCTGATGAAGTAGAGGAAATTTGGAATGGCGATTTAGAAAAAGAAAAGCTTAAAACAGAATATTTTGGGCTTGGAGACTTGGAAGTTAGCTATAATGATAAATTACTAGCTTATTCATTAGATTTAAAAGGATCTGAATATTATACCATACATATAAGAGATATTAAAAGTCGAGAGCAAGTTGGTGGAAAGATTGAAAATACTAGTGGCGGAATAACATTTAGCTTAGATGACAAATATATTTTTTACTCAAAGCTTGATGACAATCACAGACCAAGAGAAATTTACAGGCACGAAATTGGAGCTCCTACTAGTAAAGATATTCTTATATTTAAAGAAGAAAGTGAAGCATTTACTGTAGGGATAGGACTTAGCTCTGATGAAAAGTATTTTTTTATTACGTCATCTGATCATAATACGTCCGAACAGTATTATTTTAAAGCAGATGAAATAATTCCAAAACCGAAACTAATTGATAAAAGAAAAAGAGGGATAATATATTCAGTTAATTCATGGAATGGGAATTTCTATAAACATACAAATGAGGATGCGGAAGATTTTAAAATTGAAAAAACAACTGATTTAGAAAAAAAAAACTGGGAAACATTTATACCTGCACGAGAAGAGGTTTTAATTGGTGGATTAATTTTCTTAGATAATTGGATAATTAGATCTGAAACTTCTAATGCATTATCAAAATTAATATTAAGAAATCCAAAAAATAATGAAGAAGAAGAAATATTTTTTTCAGATGAAAAAGTTATAGTACCCGGTGTGTCGTTAACCCAAAGAGATAGAAATACTGATACCGTTTATTTATCATATTCATCACCAAAAACTCCTGGAAGGACATACCTATACAATCTTAAAACAAAGGAGAAAAAATTAGTTAAAGAACAAGAGATTCCTAGTGGTCATAATTCTGATGACTACATAGTTGAAAGATTAGAGTGTGCCTCTCATGACGGAAGAATGGTTCCTATTACAATAACAAGACATAAAAAAACTAAATTAGATGGATCTGCAAAATTATTATTATATGGATACGGATCATACGGAAGTTCTATGTCACCAAGTTTTTCTTCAACCAGAATAAGTTTAATAGAGCGAGATATTATATGGGTAACTTCTCATATTAGAGGTGGTATGGAAAAAGGAATGAAATGGTGGAAAGAAGGAAAATTATTAAACAAGAAAAATACATTTGAAGATTACATTGCTTCTGCAAAATTTTTAATTGAAAAAAAGTTTACGTCTAAAGGTAATATTATTGGAATGGGTGGATCTGCTGGAGGTCTTTTGATGGGAGCCGTTGTTAACCAAGCTCCTGATTTATTTTTGGGCATTGTTATGGCTGTTCCTTTCGTTGACTCGTTGACTACGAACTTAGACCATTCGTTACCATTAACAGTCGGCGAATTTGATGAATTTGGAAATGCTAAAGATAAAAAAGAACACTTTGATTACATATTTTCATATGCACCTTATAACAATATTAAAAAGATGGATTACCCAAACATTTTGATAACCACAAGTCTAAGTGATAACAGGGTATTATTTGATGAGCCAGCAAAATTTACTGCAAAATTAAGGGATTACAAAACTGATAACAATTTACTTTTATTAAAAACAGAAATGAATGCAGGTCATGGAGGAAAATCTGGAAGAGATGGAGCAATTGAGGAGATTGCAGTTGACTACGCGTTCGCTTTGAAAATAGCTGGAAAATTAAACACTTGATCTTGAAATATCAAAATTAATTACCATATAAATTTTGTTAGTCGCCTGATGGGGCTAGCGGTAAATAAACTTGCTTAATTAAAGGAGGATAATATGACAAGTAAGGATCTATCAATTTTCAACTCACTTCGGCCTTTCTCAATTGGTTTTGACGATATGTTTGACCAATTCGAAAGCATGTTGGGCAATGGTGGTTTAAGTATGCAATCAAACTACCCGCCTTACAACATAAGAAGAACTGGCAAAGATAACTACTCAATTGAGGTTGCTTTAGCTGGTTTTAGCAAAAAAGATGTTGAGGTAGAGTTTGAAGATAATCTATTGACTGTAAGAACTAAAGAAGTTGATAGAAGTGAAAACAAAAACCAAGATGGAGAGATAATCCACAAAGGTATATCGCAAAGACAATTTGCGAGATCATTTACAATTGCTGATGATGTAAAAGTGAATGGTGCAGAGTTAAAAGATGGTCTTTTAACAATTGCATGTGAAAGGATTATCCCGGAACATAAAAAAAAGAAACTTATTGAAATTAAATAAGTACCTTGCTTGTGGGGCTAGTCCCCACAAGACTAAATACATCCACTAGAGCTAAATCCGATAATAACCCCTGATGCATTCACCTCAAATTTTCTTTCACAAGGAATTCCATATTTTTTTGTTTTGTAGATAAGCATTTCATTTCCAAGTTCATTGACAAAATCTTCTGAAGGTGAGCCTAATTCTAATCTCATCTCATTAACTTCTTTTCCAACGAATTGACCAAATTTTTCATTCTCTTTTTCAGCCACTTCATCAGATTTCTTTTTAATTGTTTGGCATCCAGTTAAAAAAATTATTGTTAATGTGATAAACAGAGCAATAAATTTTTTTGATAAAGTATTATTTTTAAAAGCAATAATCATTAATACATACCTAAAGTTGAATTATGTTAACAATTTGTTCAAAACTTTCATTAAATTGTTTGAATTTAATTCAAATTTGAAAAGATAGGAAATTTTAAAGATTATTGAGTTATTGATTTATTATATTAAAGAAATGCTATGGCAACAGACTTAAGAATATCAAATATATCAAAAATATATCCAGGGTGTATAGCTAATGATAATGTATCCCTTCAATTTAAAAGTGGAAAAATATACGCACTATTAGGAGAGAACGGAGCTGGAAAATCTACGTTGGTAAAAATTTTGTCTGGTATAATAAGCCCAGATAATGGTGAGGTTTTTTTAAATGAAAAAAATTTAAAATTAAGTTCTCCACTCGATGCCAAAAAAAATAAAATTGGAATGGTTTTTCAGCATTTCAATTTATTTGAAACTTTATCAGTATTTGAAAACTTAAGCATAGATGCAACTGAGGATAACAAAAGTTTAAGGGTAAGAATAAATGAAATATTAAAAAAATATAACTTTAGTATCGACCTTGATGTTCCTGTATTAAATTTATCAGCAGGGCAAAAGCAAAAAGTTGAGATTATAAGATGCCTTTTAAGAAGCCCTAAAGTTCTAATCATGGATGAGCCTACATCTGTTTTGACTGAGCAGGAAACAGAGGAATTATTTATATCTTTAAAAAAATTCTGTGATGAAGGAATATTAATTATTTACATAACTCACAAATTAAAAGAAGTTTTGTCTTTATGCGATGAGGTTGCAGTCATGCGAAAAGGTAAGGTTGTATCTGTTAGTCAAACACAAAATGAAAAAGTTGAAACTCTCGCAAGTAAAATGGTTGGTCAAAAACTAGCAAAAATTAAGAAAAAAATTAATACTTCCAAAAATAAAGATGAGATATTTAAAGTAAAACATTTAAATTTTTATAGCGATGATCCTTTTGAAACAAATTTAGTTAATCTAAATTTTTCTTTAAAGAAAGGAGAATGTTTAGGTATAGCGGGTATTTCTGGCAATGGTCAAAACGAACTCTTTCAAATTTTGAGTGGGGAAATAATTACACCTGATGCATCAATCATTTTTCGAAATAAGGAAATTGCTAAACTAAATCCAAAGCAACGCCGTGAGTATTTAATGGCTTTTTCTCCAGAAGATAGAATATCTCAAGCAGCTGTACCTGAATTAAAAATTTATGAAAACGTAGCTTTAAATAATTTCAAATCATCTAATTTTTTTGAGAAGGGTTTGGTAAATGAAAGAAAAATTAAAGAGCATTCTAAGAAAATATTATCTGATTTTTCAGTAAATACTGACAATGTTGAATTAAAAAGTCAATTTCTATCAGGTGGAAATTTACAAAAACTTATTTTAGGGAGAGAGTTAATTACAGCTCCAGAATTATTAATTTGTTATAATCCAACATGGGGTCTTGATGTCGGTGCAATCAATTATATTCATGAAACGCTTATAAAAATTAATGATGAAGAAAAATCAACGATTTTAATTTCTACAGATACGGAGGAACTGTTAAAACTTAGCGATAGAATTGCAGTTATTTATAAAGGTAAACTTTCAAAAATAATGCCTTCGGTGGAAGTGACTCCAGAAAAATTAGGAATCCTAATGGGTGGAGGATCTATTGATTAAAATTGAAAAAAGGAATGATGTTCCAACGACATTGTATTTTTTTACTCCATTTATTGCAATCATTCTAACAATTATAGGTGGTGGTATTATTTTCTATACTTTAGGTTTTAATCCAATTGAAGCACTTAAGTTTTATTTTATAACCCCCATTTCTAATTTATATGGTTTTAGTGAATTATTACTTAAAGCAACTCCATTATGTTTAATTGCTATTGGTTTATCATTTTGTTTCAAAAGTAATAATTGGAATATTGGTGCTGAAGGACAATTAACTTTTGGAGCAATTGTAGGAGGGGGGGTTGCTCTCTTATTTTATAATCAAGAAGGATTTTACATTTTACCTTTAATTATTATCGCAGGAGCAATTGGAGGAATGATTTTTGCACTTATTCCTGCAATTCTTAAAACTTATTTTAATACTAACGAAATTTTAGTTAGTCTAATGTTAGTTTATGTCTCAAAGTTGATTTTAGATTACTTAGTGGTTGGTCCATGGAGTAATCCAGAGGGATTTAATTTTCCAGAGACAAGACAATTTAGTGACTCTGCTAGAATGCCACTATTATTTGAGGGTTTAAGAATTCATGCAGGAATATTTATCGCTCTTGCAGCAGTCTTCGTTAGTTGGTTTGTGCTCTATAAAACTTATTTAGGTTTTCAGATTAAAGTGTCTGGTCTAAGTTTAAAAACTGCAAAATATGCAGGATTTAAAGGAAAGACAATGATTTTGATTGTTTTCATGATTAGTGGTGCTTGTGCCGGAATGGCTGGTGTTGGTGAAATTACTGGGCCTATTGGACAACTACATAGAATGATATCTCCAGATTATGGTTTTACAGCAATTATTGTTGCTTTTTTAGGTCGTCTTAATCCATTTGGTATAATATTTGCGTCATTAGTAGTTTCTTTGACCTACTTAGGTGCAGAAACGACTCAAATTTTTTTACAGATACCTCAATACACTGGTCAAGTATTTCAGGGTATGATCTTATTTTTCTTACTCGCATCTGATTATTTACTTTTTTTCAAAATTAAATTTCAAAATTTTAATAAAAATGAGCTTAGACATTAGTTTTATTGGTGTTTTAATAGGATCAATTATGGCATCTTCAGTGCCGCTAATTCTAGCTGCATCAGGTGAATTAATCACTGAAAGATCGGGCGTTTTAAATTTAGGTGTCGAAGGAATGATGATAATAGGAGCAATTTCTGGTTTTGCTTTAATGGTAATAACAGATAACCTTTTTATTGCAATTATTGGATCAATGTTGTCTGGTGTTGTAATTTCATTAATATTTGGATTTTTAACACAATCACTGCTGACAAATCATGTTGCAACGGGATTAGCATTAACAATTTTTGGTATTGGTCTTTCAGCAATGTTAGGAAAAAATTTTGTTGGTATTCCTGGAAAAGATTTTCCAATTTTATTTTCAAGTTTAAGAGAAAGTATTCCGTTTTTTGGTCCAATATTATTTGGACACTCTATAGTTTTATATTTTGCTTTTGCTTTACCATTTTTAACTAATTATTTTTTGAAAAAAACTAAATTAGGTTTAGTTGTTAGAGCTGTTGGCGATTCGCCTGTTTCGGCATCAAATCAAGGTATTAATGTTATTTTGGTTAGATACTGTTGTATTCTTTATGGAGGAGGCATGTGTGGTTTAGCTGGAGCTTATTTATCTTTAATATACACTCCACAGTGGATTGAGAATATGACAGCTGGAAGAGGATGGATAGCTCTGGCTTTGGTTGTATTTGCAACCTGGAGTCCAATAAAAGTTTTAATTGGTGCAATAATTTTTGGCGGAATATCAATATTACAATTACATATGCAGGCTGTTGGATTTAGAATTCCAGTTCAATTTTTAATTGCACTACCTTACCTGATGACAATAATAGTTTTAGTTGTAATCTCCCGCGATAGTAGAAAAATAAAACTAAACACTCCAACTTCTTTGGGAAGAATATTCTATAAAGAAAAGTAATGTTAGCTATTCGAAAATAAACATTTTTTTTTTTATTTTTTTGATTAACTTAAAAACATCATAAAAAAAAATTTAAAGGGGAAATCAAATGTATAAAAACTTTTTGAGATACTTAATTTCTGCAATTTTTTTAATTACTTTTAGTATAAGTGCAAAAGCAGACTTTAAGGTTGGATTCGTTTACATCGGTCCAACAGGAGACCATGGTTGGACATACCAACATGATGAAGGAAGAAAAGCTGTTGAAGCTGCAGGGATAAAAACTACTTATGTGGAAAGTGTTAAATATGGTGCTGATGCAGAGAGAGTAATCAGACAACTTGCTCAATCAGGCCATGACCTAATATTTACCACTAGCTTTGGATATATGGATGCGACGAACAAAGTAGCCAAAGACTTTCCAAACGTGAAATTTGAGCATGCAACTGGATACAAGAGAGAACATTCAAATGTTTCAACATATTCTGCTAGATTTTACCAAGGAAGAACTATTTTGGGCCATATTGCTGGTAAATTAACAAAAACTAACACTATTGGCTACATAGCATCATTTCCTATTCCTGAAGTTATAAGAGGAATAAACGCAATGACTTTAGCTGCTCAAAAAGTAAATCCTAATATCAAAACAAAAATAGTTTGGGTATTTAGTTGGTATGATCCTGGTAAAGAAGCCGAAGCGGCGCAAGCATTAATCGATCAAGGTGCAGACATCATAATGCAACATACAGATAGTACAGCTCCAGTCCAAACTGCAGAAAAGGCAGGAATTTGGTCTTTTGGACAAGCAAGCGACATGCAGAGATTTGCTCCAAAATCAATTTTAACATCAATTATAGACGATTGGGCTCCTTATTATGTTGAAAGAGCGATTGCTGCAAGAGATGGAACATGGAGTCAACAAGATACTTGGCATGGTCTAAAAGAAGGTATGGTTGCGATGTCACCATATAACAAAGGAATGGGCGCTGATCTTGTTAAAGAAGCAGAACAGCTTCAAAAAGATCTAGCATCAGGAAAAATTCACTCTTTCACAGGTCCTATATACGATCAAAAAGGTAACATCCTTGTTGCAGAAGGAAAAGTTGCTGACGATGGAATGTTATTAGGAATGAATGTTTATGTTAAAGGTGTAGAGGGAGATATTCCAAAATAATTTTAGATAAAAAATTAAAAAGGCTAACTAATTAAGTTAGCCTTTTTTATGAATGTTTTTTCTTTAAACCATTGATGTCTATTTCATCGTAATATTCTGATGGTTGAACTATCCACGGATCACCATCTAGTAAAATTGGACAAAAATCTGGTGTAAAAGAAGAAGACTTTTTCTTCCAAAGGCAAGCTGTTTTAATTTCTTCAATATGGTTTTTTACAGGAGCATATTTTTTTAACCATTTAATACTTTCATTCAAAGTAAGCCCAGTATCAGATAAGTCATCAACTAATAAAACATTTTTAAAATCTTCATTTTTAGCTATTGAGCTTATGTCTCTTGCAAAAATAAGTTCACCCTGTTTATTTTCTACAGTTTCTCCAGAATAACTCTGAATAACTACATAAGCAGTGGGCAATTTAAATATTCTTGATAGCATATCAATTATAGGAGCTGCACCCCTCATTATTCCGACTAAAACAGATGGTTTGTAATTTTTTTCAATTGTAAGAGCTAACTTTTCAACTGCTAATTTATAATCTTCATAATTGATTATTAATTTTTCTGCCATAAAATTTGGTAACATAAAAAAAAAAAATTAAAAAGGAGAATTATGAAAGGTTACTGGATTGCAACTTACAGTGAAATTAAAGACCCTGAAAGAATGAAAAAATATGCAGATAAAGCAAAGGAAGCTGTATTAAAACATTCTGGAAAAATTTTAGCTCGTAGTGCTAATAACATTGCACTTGAGGGCAGAGAAATGGTTAGAATAGCACTTGCAGAGTTCCCTGACGTGGAAACTGCTAAAAAATGCTATGATTCTGAAGAATATTTTGAGGCAAGAACATATCTTAAAGACAATGTAATTAGAGAACATATGATATTTGAAGGAATGGAATAACACAGAAAAGGGGCAAATATGAAGGCATATTGGGTGAGTTTGTATACAGAGATTTTAGACCAAGATAACTTAAAAAAATATGGTGAAAATGCAATACCAGTTATAAAAAAATTTGGTGGAACTCCTGTAGTTAGAGGAGGAAAACTAAAATATTATAGTGGTGATAAAGTATTAAGAACCGTCATTTGGGAATTTCCCAGTTATGACAAAGCCATATCTTGTCATGACTCAGAAGATTATTTAAAAGCTTGGTCTTATGCAGAACAAACCACAAAAAGACATATGTTTATCGTGGAGGGCGCTAATACTGAATAGTATCATCGTCAATTGAACGCCACAAATACCAAGTTGCAACAGAACAATATGGAGAAAATTTTTTTTGAAGTTTTTTTATAAAAGTTTCAGGTGGAAAATATTTTTTTTTATAGTTATTTGATATTGCTCTTAATAATCCAATGTCCTGAATTGGCCAGATATTTGACCTATTATAAGTAAATAACAAAATCATCTCTGCTGACCATCTTCCTATCTGTCTTAAAGTTGATAGATATATAATGGCTTCTTCATCGTTCATTTTCGGAATTAATCTTGGATTAAAAGTTTTATCTTTAAATTTTTGAGACATTTCCAAGATACCCCTTATTTTTTGACGACTAAGACCACATTTTTTTAGTTGCGATGTTTTTAGCTTGGAAACAGTTTTTGGATTAATTTTTTTTTTACATGCCAATTCAAATTTTTTAAAGACAGAGTCTGCAGCAGCAACACTTATTTGTTGTCCTATTATACTTTTGCATAAAGAATAAAAGACATCTTTTCTAGTAGTTAAATTATTATCTTTATATTTTTTAATCAATGATCTCATGATACTATCTTTTTTTGAAAGATGTTTTCTAGCTTTTGTCCAATATGGTGGTGCCTTACTCATTTCTACTTACCGTTACTTGTTTATTTAAATATATTTCTCTTCGAAATATAATGATAGATGATATTATTACCAGTGAAGCACCCATCAATGTTTTAATTGTAGGAATTTCATCCCAAATAAAATATCCAAAAGATATTGCAAATATTAATCCTAAATATTTAAGAGGTGTAACCAAAGAAACCTCAGATAATTTATAAGATTGACTTAACAATAAGTTAGCTGTTCCTCCTAACAAGCCAATTGTACATAAAAGTAAAAAATCATTTAAAGATGGCATGATCCAACCAAATGGTATTGATAAAACTCCAACTATTGTAATTGCAAAAGAAAAAAAAAATGAGATCAACCATACTGGTTCTGTGGATGAAAGTTTTCTAATTGTAATTGCAACGTAAGACATTCCAATACAAAAGATTATTGGAAATAAATAATAAATATTTAAGCTAGAAAATCCTGGTTGGGTAATTACTAAAACACCAATAAAACCAACAAATACCGCGGCCCATCTATATACTCCTACTTTCTCACTTAGTAAAAATATTGATAGCAAAGTTGTAAATATAGGTGCAGCAAATGAAATACTTGTCACTGTTGCAAGTGGTAGGTTTCTTAATGCCAAAAATATTGCAGCTAAAGCTATCAGTCCTGAACAACATCTAATTAAATGTAATCCTGGTCTATTTGTTTTGTAAAAATCTCTAAATCTTCTCTTGGGAACTAAAAAAATAATTGGCAAAATACCAAATAGACCTCTAAAGAACATTACCTGTCCAATTGGATAATCTGATGACCACTTGACTATTACATCCATAAATGAAAAGGCACATATTGATAAAAACATGTAAAAAAAGCCTAATTGATTTTTGGAAAGCATGATAATAACTTTAGATTAATTAAAATTTTTAGCAATGGAAATAGCAACTTTAGCACTTGGATGTTTTTGGGGACCTGAAATAAAATTTAGCAAGTTAGATGGAGTAATAAATACAGAGGTTGGATATTGTGGAGGTAATACTGAGAAGACATCTTATAAAGAAGTATGTTATGGTGACACCAATCACGCAGAAGTAGTTAAAGTTGAATTTGACAATACTAAAATTTCTTATGAAGAAATAATAAAAAATTTTTTTGAATTTCATGATCCAACTACTTTAAACCGGCAAGGTCCAGATATAGGTACTCAGTATAGAAGTGAAATATTTGTTCATGATGAAAATCAAAATAAAATCGCTAATAAAGTATTGAAAGAAATTAATGAAAAATTTAAGGGTAAAATCGTTACCAAAATATCAAAATCAAAAAATTATAACAAAGCCGAAGATTATCACCAGAAATATTTGGAAAAAAGTTTCTAATGTCACTTATATCAACTGAGTGGCTAGAAAAAAATCTCTCAAATGTAAAAATAATTGATGGTTCTTGGCATATGCCTGCAACAAAAAGAAGTGGTAGAGAAGAATTTAATAAAGAGCATATACCAAATGCAATTTTTTTTGATATTGACGAAAATTGTAATAAATCAACCGACTTACCACATATGTTAACGAATATTAGTTCTTGGGAAAATATACTATCATCTATGGGCATATCTAACAAAGACAAAATTGTGATTTATGATAATTCTGATGTTTTAAGTGCTTGTAGAGTATGGTTTAATTTAATTTACTTTGGCCATGATAAAAAGAAAGTACATGTTTTAGATGGAGGTTTTAATAAATGGAAAAAAGAAAAAAGAATAACTTCGGATAATAATGAAATTATTCAAACAACCAGCTACAAAGCAAAAGAAAATAATGAAATGGTTAAGAGTAAAGATCAGATTGACCAAAATATAATTAAAAAAAAATTTGATTTAGTTGATGCGAGAAGCAAAGATCGTTTTGATGGCATAACTCCAGACCCAAGAAAAAATGTAGGAAGTGGTTCAATACCTAATTCAATTTGCTTACCATTTAAAACCCTTATCAATGACGATTTTACTTTTAAAAGTAAAACTGAAATTTCTTCTTATTTTAACAATTTATCTTTAAATGACCCAGTAAATGTAGTGTTTTCATGCGGTTCTGGGATCACAGCTTGTGTTTTGGCACTTGCATATTCTCAAGTAAATAATAAGTATCTTCCAGTCATTTATGATGGTTCATGGGCAGAATATGGTAAAATATAAAATATGAAAAGATCAACAAAAATTACAAGCATAATAATAATTTTCTTTTTAATTATAGCTACAGTGATTGTTGGTAGAACAATGATTGGAAATCATTTTAAGAAGAAATTTAGTAAAAGACCACCTCCAGGAATAATTGTTACTGCAGCTGAAAATAGAGTTTTTGAAAATTTAATAAGCACATACGGAACAGCAAGACCATTTAAAACACAATCCTATAAAATTGAGAAGTATGAAATACTTAAACCTATCAACTTTAATCAAAGAGTAAAAAAAGGTGATGTAATTGCGGAACTTAAAAATAGAAAAATTACTGCTCAGTTTGATGGAACAATTGGAAAAAGAGAATTTTCAGAAGATATCGAAGTTTCAAAGTCTTCAATCTTAGTTAATCTCGAAAATACTAGTATTATCTATTGTGATGTAGATATACCTGAAATGTTTGTACCATTTATTAAAGTTGGTTTACCTGTTGATATAAAATTTTCTGGATACAAAGATAAAACCTATAAAGGTGAAGTTGACTCGTTAGCTAGTCGAATTAGTGAGGATACTAGATCATTACCAACTAGGATTAAAATGGATAATACATCTGGTGAAATTTTGCCTGGCTCATTTTTAGAAATTTCAATAAAATACGATACAAGACAAAGCTTAAGTATACCAGATACCAGCACAATAGTGGAAGGTGATAATATATTTATCTATAAAGTTGACGAAAAAAATAAAGCAATAAAAACAAATATAGATACTGGTGATAGATATCTTGGTTTTGTTGAAGTTTTAAGTGGCCTAAATGTTGGAGACAAAGTAGTTGCTGAAGGAACAAAAAAAGTTAGACCAAACTTAATAATAAGACCTATAAAAAAGGGTGCTAAAATAGCTAATCAAAACAAATCTAGTTGGGGTGGAAAAAAGAAAAAAGATACTAAAGAAAACAAGAATGGTATGTTTGCCTGGTTACAAAAATTGAATATATTTAAAAAGTCTGACTCTGAAAAACAAGAAAATAAAAAATAATTAATACATGTATATAACTGAAGTTAGTATTAAAAGACCTGTCGTTGCATGGGTAATGTCAATGATACTAATTATTTTTGGAATTTTTGTATTTTGGGAATTACCTGTTAGGGAATTACCAGATGGCATTCAGCCTCCAGTGGTACAGGTACAAACCGATTATAAATCTGCTTCAGCTGAAATTGTTGATGAGGAGATAACACAAAAAATAGAAGATGTTATAGGAGGAGCGGAAGGAATTAAGAACATTGATTCTAGTTCGCTTAATGGGAGAAGTAGAATAAATATTTATTTTAATACAGATATTGATTTAGACGATGCAGCAAATGACATAAGAGAGAGAGTATCAAGAGTTGCGGACAACTTGCCAGATCAAGCAAACCCACCTCAAATTTTGAAACAAGCGGCAGGTTTTACAACTACAATGTGGGTTGCGCTATCGTCACCAACTTGGAATGATTTAGATTTGGGTGATTATGCAGAAAGATATCTTATAGATGCCTTTTCGAGTGTACCAAATGTTGGTAGAATTTTAGTCGGTGGATTAAGAGAGCTAAGTGTAAGAGTTTGGGTAGATCCTATCAAATTAGCAGCCAATAATCTTACTATTCAGGAAGTCGAGAGAGCATTAAGAAATGAAAACATAAACATCCCCGCTGGAACTTTAGAAGCTAGTAACAAAGATTTAACTCTTAATATTGACAAGTCTTACTCTAACATTGAAACAATCAAGCAGCTTCCTCTTAAGAAAAATAAAGATAAAGTCACAACACTTTCAGACATTGCAAATGTTGAGCTTGGTCCAGTTTCTGAGAAAACTTTATTTAAAGCTCAAAGAAAAAATGCAGCTAATTTAAAAACAGTTGGGATTGGAATATATGCAAAAAGTGGAGCATCAACTGTCGAACTTTCAAATCAAATCAAAGAGAAAATAAACATTTTAAATCAATCTTTACCAGATGGTTTAAAATTAGAAATAGCATTTAATAGAGCAACTTATGTAGGAACTGCAATACAGGAGGTTTATAAAAGTTTAATTATTGCTTTTATTTTGGTCGTGGTAATAATTTACTTGTTTTTAGGAAACCTAAAAGCTGTAATTGTACCAGCTGTAGCTTTGCCAGTAAGTTTGATTGGTTCATTTTTAGGTTTATATATATTTGATCTTTCAATAAATATATTTGTTCTCCTAAGTTTTATTTTAGCAATTGGAATAATAACTGATGATTCTGTAATAATGACAGATGCAATTTATACAAGAATTGAAAAAGGAGAAACACCACTTGTAGCTGCTTATAAAGGCTCAAGACAAATAACATTTGCGATAATAGCTACAACTTTAATCTTGGTTGCAGTTTTTTTACCTTTAATTTTTATTGAGGGTATAGCTGGTACCTTGTTTAAGGAAACTGCAATAGCACTGTCTTTCTCAATAGTTGTTTCTTCATTTGTAGCTTTAACACTTTCGCCAATGTTAGGAAGTAAGTTTTTAAATAAAAAAGAAAAAATTAATTTTTTTGTAAAAAAATTCAATAATGGATTTAAATCTTTTACAGAATTTTATACTGACACCTTAAAGTTTTGGATTAATAAACAGAAAACAATTTCGATATTTATAATTCTATTAATTGCAGCTTCAGTTTATTTATTTAACTTTACTAAAAAAGAATTGATACCATTAGAAGATAGAGGGGCTTATTTAATAATTGGTTCTACAGATGAAGGAAGTTCATTCGAGTACACACAAGAAAAAGCCCAAATAATTGAGGGAAGAATATTAAAATTGTTACAAGCAGAAGACAGCCCTTACCAAAGATTAATTATGAGGGTCCCAGGATTTGGTAAATCTGCAACCTCTTATAACTCTTTTATTATAATTGCACTTTTAGATGAATGGAAAAATAGAGAAAAGAGTACACAAGTTGTTTTAAGAGAAGCTATTGGAAAAGTTGTTAGTGTGCCTGAGACGTTTGCGTTTCCTATATCACCTCAATCTATAAGAGTTTCTAGCTATAATAAACCAGTTCAAATGGTGATTTATGGGACAAGTTATGAAGAGTTAGAACAAATTCAAAGTCAAGTTTTAACAGAACTAAGAAGAAATAGAAATATGTTTAGAATTGAAAGTGATTACACAAAAAATAAACCCGAAGTAAAATTAATCACAAATAAAAATCGAGCAAATGATTTAGGAGTTTCAATAGAAAATATAGGCAGAACACTAGAAACATTATACGGTGGAAAGAGAGTTACGACATATAATAAAGAAGGAAGAGAATACCCCATTATTCTTCAGCAGTATTTAGCAGATAGAAGAGATAAAGATGGCTTATCAAAGATTTTTGTAAGATCTGAAACTACTGGAAAATTAGTGTCTGTTGCAAGTTTGGTAGAATTTGAAGAGAAAGGAACTGCTGAGTCATTACCTAGATATAATAGACAACGAGCAGTAACTATATCGGCAGCTTTATCTGAAGAATACACATTGTCTGAAGCTATAAAATATTTAGAAGACGTAATGTTTAGAGTTGCTCCTCAAAATCAAATAACTTGGAAAGGTAAGTCTGAAGAACTAAAAGAGACTAGTAACGAAATATTTCTTATTTTCGCTTTAGCATTAATAACTGCATATTTAGTAATGGCTGCTACTTTTAACTCGTTTGTCCATCCTTTTATTATAATATTGACTGTGCCTCTTGCAGTTTTTGGAGGTCTTGTATTCATTTTATTTCTAAATAGTTCGATAAATATATTTTCACAAATCGCCTTGATTATATTAATCGGTATATCCACTAAAAATAGTATTTTAATCGTCGACTATACTAATCAAATTCGAACAACAGGTGCAAAAATTGAGGAAGCATTGATGGAAGCTTGCAAATTAAGAATAAGACCAATCATAATGACTTCATTAAGCACCATGATTGCAATGTTGCCTCTTATAGTAGGTAACATAGGTCCAGGCGCAGGTGAGGCGTCTAGATTAGCAGTTGGATCAACAATCTTTGGTGGAATGATTATTTCAACATTCTTTACATTATATGTGACGCCAACTATGTATTTAACACTAGCAAAAAATACCAAGAGAATAGACGCAGTAGATCTGGAGCTAGAAAAGCAATTGATTAAAAAATAATATATTTTCTAGTAGTCAAAGATTTACTACATTTATTAAGCTGCTTCTTGAATTTATTTGAATAACCCTCTACTTTTTTTGCCAATACTATAACTTTCTGATTGTTTTTATAATTTTTATAATTTCCCCAGCCTTCATGGTAAGCAATATATTGTCTGAAAGCATCTTTTTTTGAAACCTTTAAAATTTTTTCCGTTTTGTTTGTATACCAGCCAATAAAATCAACACTATCTTTAAATCTAGTTCTTAAAGCATATTTATTTCCAGTCTCATCTTTATATTGTTTCCAAGTACCTTTAATAGCTTGTGAGTACCCAAATGAACTGGAGGGTCTTTTATAAGGTATAACTTTAAATAATTTTTGACGCGCAGGCTTAGCAAGCCAGTCAAAATCAGATTCCATTTTTATTATTGCTAGTTGTAAGTTGATTGGTGTTCCCCACTTTTTTTCAGTTTTTTTTGCGTGTTTATACCAAAGATATCTCTCAGAAAATATTGAACAGCCATCTGCTGTATTTTGTGGTATCGATGAGCAAGCAGTTAAAAATAATAGACCAAAAAATAAAAAATACTTTTTAAAAAGAATCACAGTTTAATATAAATTATCTATTATTTTTTCTCCATATCCATGGATAATCAAACTCCATACTCCATAAACCTAACTTATTGTTTTTTGCATAAATTTGATCTTTAGAATATTTTTTTTTTGAATATTTTGGGTAGTCGAAGGCTAATCCATTTCTTACCATGTAAGCTGAAACACTCTCATTATTGATAAAACACTCTCCTAAATACCTACCAAAAAAGTCTTTTTCATTCTCGATTATACATTTTAATTTTTTATTTATAATTTTTTTTGCAAGAGAATTTTTTGAAATTTCTCCACAATTAATTTTTTTTTTATTTTTTAAGCAAAACTGTTGCTTTCCTTTAAATTTAGTTTCTGGAGCATCTATTCCTGAAAAACGAATTTTTTTATTGTCTAATGAAATTGTATCACCATCAATAATTTTAATCCTATCTGAAATTAGGATTGTTTCTGATAATAAATAATTTGTTGCTACAAATATAAATAGAAATAGAAAACTAACTAACTTCAGTAGTTGCTTTTTCATTACATTCTTGCATTTTTTTTCTTATTTGGTCTTCAGATATATTTTTGTCTTTTAAATCTGAATAAAGCTTTCTATACACATCTTCATCACCTGCCTCAGCAAAATCAGCTTTGATTACATCTTGAATATATTGATTTTTTTTTTCCTCGTCATATCCAAGAATTTGTGAGGCCCACTCCCCTAAATATTTATTTTTTCTTGCATTAATTTTAAATTGTTTTTCCTCATCGTGAGCAAATTTTTTTTCAAATCCTTTTTTTCTCTCATCAAACGTGTTCATTTAAATATACCCTTGTTATATAATTTTAAGATTAAGATAGATATTATTACACCAATAATATTACCAAATAAATCTTCTTTTTGGAATGCTCTGTCTTCAATAAATAAATGGCAAAATTCTAAAAAGAAAGATGCAAAAATCAAATATGTAATTATAATTTTCAAATTTTGTTTAAATGCAATTAGACCAATAATAGAAAGCAATATGAAAGTGTATACATGGTTAGATGAAACAATAAAATCATCAGTAATTTTTGGCTGAAGACTACAATCACCATATAAAATATAACCAAAAATGCTGCAGGGCGATAAATACAAAATTATTATTATTACATTTAATAAAAAAAAAAATTGTTTCATGAATTTCATAGTTGATCTATATTTAATTTAAACAAATGAGTCATCTTATTTTAGTTCGACATGGACAGAGCCAATGGAATTTAGAAAATAAATTTACAGGATGGGTCGACGTTGAACTCGCACCACAAGGTAAATTAGAAGCCTGTAAAGCTGGGGAGTTTATAAAAAAATTAAATTTAGAAATAAAACATTTTTATACTTCTTATCAACTAAGATCGATTGATACCTTAAAACTCATTTTAAATACGATCAGATTAAAACCAAATAATATAATTAAGGCCTGGCAATTAAATGAAAGGCATTATGGATCACTCACAGGATTAAACAAAGATGAAATGAGAAAAAAATTAGGAGAAGAAGAAGTTCACAAATTCAGAAGATCTTGGGATAATCCGCCAAAACCATTGAATATAAATAGTCCTTATCATCCAAAAAATATAAGTGTTTATAATGATATACCTCGTAGTTTAATTCCAGATACTGAGTCCTTAAAAGATACTTATGATAGAGTTGTGCCCTATTTTATTGATAACATAGAGAAAAATTTACACGATAACATAATTATATCTGCTCATGGCAATTCTATTAGATCACTTTTAAAATATTTATTTAAAATTGATAATAATGAAATTTCGAAGCTTGAAATACCAACAGGAAATCCTTTAATTTTGAAATTTGAAAAAAAGAATTTAAAAGAAGCTAAATATCTAGATGAGAGTAGATCTAGAGATTTAATTAAATTCTAATCTTTTTTAAAAATTTTTTCATAAATCTCTTTATCTGTTAAATGAATAAATTCAATACTACTTTCAAAACCATACAAATTTTCTTTTTCAATGTAATCATCCCAAATTTCATTCATTGAAAATATTTTTTTTGATAAATTTTTAAATATTTTTTTATTTATTATTTGACACCCTGTATAAATATAATTTTTATCATTACTCTTTTTTAAATTATTTCCATCTAGGGAAAAATCACCTTTAAATCTTTTATCAAAACTTAAATTTTTTTTTACAACCATTAAAATATTTTCTAAGTTATTTTTAAAATATATATTTTCCATCTGCTTAATTTCATTTGCATATTTAGCTTTCCAAACTGTATCAGGATTAAAAACTATAAAATCTGTTTCAACTGAATTACTTACTACATTTAAAAGACCGCCCCCTGTATCTAATATTTCATCTCCATCTTCTATGATTTGAATTTCTAAACCAAAATTATTTGAAAATATAAAATCTTTAATTTTGTCACTTAAATAGAAAGTATTAATTTTTAAAGATTTTATTTCTAATACTTTTATCAAGTTTATAGTATTTTCTAATAAGCTAATCTCATTAATTTTTAAGAGTGGTTTTGGTGTTTTCTCAGTTAATGGCATTAATCTTTTTCCAAATCCTGCGCATAAAATTATTGCTGTTTTAATTTTCATATTTTTTTTATTCTTGGGTTTTTTTGTAAAAAATTATTTAAATCGTGAAAATTTGAATTATTTTTTATACGATTGTCAATTAATTCCCAAGCATAAGGTATTAATTTTAGATATTTTCTTTTTTTATCTCTTTTTGCAAGTCTTGTGAATATACCAATTATTTTTAGATTTCTTAAAACAGATAAAATTTCAAAATCATTAACAAATTGAGATTCATTTTTATACTTAAATTTACCAAGAAATACTTTTAAAATATTTGACTTAAAACTATTTGAGGTTTTAATTCTTACATCATCTATAAGTGAAGCTAAATCATATGCTGGATTACCTAGGACAGCATCTTGACTATCTATTAAAGCGATTTTATTTTTATAAAACATCATGTTTGAGACGTGAAAATCTCTATGTACAAACACTTTGTGTTTAATTTTTAAATTTAAATACAAATTATCTATTATTTTTTTGAGACTTTTTTTTAAATGTCCTTTTTGAATAATTAATTTATTTGCTGATAAGTACCAATCCAAAAAAAGGTAAGACTCTTTAAGTATTTTAGCTTTTGAATAAGTTGGTAATTTAAATTTTTTTTCAAGAAAATTTTGGGTTTTAAAATTTTTAATTTTTTGAATTTGATATAAAATTTTTAGTATTTTTTTGTACTCATTTAATTTAGTTTTTGAGGATTTAATTTTATCCAACATATTTTTATTACCAAAATCATTAATCTCAATAAAGTTTTTTTTATAATTTTGGCTAATTAAACCTGGTGCTAATATTTTATTTTTAATCAATATTTTGTTAACCGCATCATAATTTAACAGGTTTGATCGCTTTTGAATTTTACTATAAACTAATACTGAATTATTTGTTCTATAAAACTGTCTAAAAGATGCATCTCCTGATAGTTTTTTAAATTTTTTCAAATTCATTAAAATCAAAATCAATATTATTAGATATAATTAAGTACCTATTTTCAAGCTTTTCATCATATTCAAATTTTAATGTAAAAGTACTTTCTATATTTTTACCTAAGATTTCAGGCCATTCAATTAATCTAGCATAATCTTCTAAGTTTTCATTAATTCCTAAATTATTTAATTCTTTTTTATCTTTAATTCTGTAAAGATCAAAATGTCTAACAATCAAAGAATTAATCACATATTCATTTATAATATTAAAAGTTGGACTAGGTATTTCTGTTTTTTGTAAACCATTTTTTGTTTGAAGATAATTGATTAGATACCTAATAAATGTAGTCTTACCTACTCCGATGTTTCCGTAAAAAAGCAAAGTTGTATTTTTGCTAACTTTGCTTGCAATTTTTTCAGCAATCTTTTGTGTGATAATTTCTTTTGAAATATCTATTTTGCTACTTTTAGTAGCGATAGGCATCTGGTTTATAAGGTCCTTCTGGTGTTACACTTATATATTTTGCTTGATCATCTGATAATTTGGTTAATTTAGCTCCAACTTTTTCTAAATGAAGTCTGGCTACTTTCTCATCTAAATGTTTAGGTAAAACATATACTTTTTTCTCATATTTATCTGAGTTAATCCATAATTCTATCTGAGCTGTTACTTGATTTGTAAAAGAAGCACTCATTACAAAACTTGGGTGTCCTGTTGCACATCCAAGATTAACCAATCTACCTTCTGCTAATAAAATAATTCTTTTTCCATCCGGCAATGTAATTTCGTGAACTTGTGGTTTTATTTCATCCCATTTATAATTTTTAAGAGCATCTACTTGTATCTCATTGTCAAAGTGACCAATATTGCATAGGATTGCTCTATCTTTCATTTCTCTCATATGGTCAGCTGTCACAATATCTTTATTTCCTGTTGCCGTAACAACAATGTCGGCTTCTTTTATCATCTCATCCATTAAAACTACTTCATAACCTTCCATTGCAGCTTGGAGAGCACAAATTGGATCTGTTTCTGTAACCATAACTCTTGCACCGCTTTGACGAAGAGAAGCAGCGCTTCCCTTTCCAACATCTCCAAATCCAG
Source organism: uncultured Pelagibacteraceae bacterium (assembly GCA_902611845.1). Taxonomy (GTDB): domain Bacteria; phylum Pseudomonadota; class Alphaproteobacteria; order Pelagibacterales; family Pelagibacteraceae; genus Pelagibacter. The sequence goes on from CACMAX010000005.1 coordinate 34,256, forward strand.
CTACAATAGCTACCTTACCTGACATCATTACGTCAGTTGCTCTTTTAATTCCATCAACTAAGCTTTCTCTGCAACCATATAAATTATCGAACTTAGATTTTGTTACTGAGTCATTAACGTTAATTGCTGGGACAAGTAAATTGCCTTCACTTTCCATTTTTTTTAATGCTAAAACCCCTGTAGTTGTCTCTTCTGATAAACCTTTAACATCATTTAATAATTCTTTATAATCTTTGTGCATCAAAGCTGTAAGATCGCCACCATCATCAAGTATCATATTTGGTTTCCAGCCATCTTTTCCTTCAATAGTTTGCTTTACACACCACCAATATTCTTCTTCTGTTTCGCCTTTCCAAGCAAATACAGGAATACCAGCTTTTGCAATTGCTGCTGCTGCATGGTCTTGTGTAGAAAAAATATTACATGAGGACCATCTCACTTCGGCTCCTAACTCAACTAAAGTTTCTATTAAAACAGCTGTTTGTATTGTCATGTGCAAACAACCAACAATCCGGGCTCCATTTAAAGGTTTCTTACCCTTATATTCTTCTCTAAGAGCCATTAATCCTGGCATTTCAGTTTCAGCCAGTGAAATTTCTTTTCTTCCAAATTCCGCTTGGGATATATCTTTTACTTTAAAATCTTCCATAGAAAGAGGCTTTTAACAATTTCACTTAATATATCAACAAAGATTTATGCTTCTGGGAAAATTATTTCAATTCTTGCCCCTTTATCTTTATTATTAGATGCGTTGATTTCGCCACCATGAATTTCAACTAAATTTTTGACAATATTTAATCCCAAACCCGAATGTTCTCCAAAGTTTTCAGGTCTATTACTATAAAATCTATTAAATATCTTATTTGTATCCTTTTCACTAAATCCAGATCCCTGATCAACTACAACTAATTTAATTTTGTCATTCTTATCTTTTGATATTTCAACGGTAATTTCTTGATTATTTTCACTAAAAGAAATTGAGTTTTCTAATAAGTTTGCAATAATTTGTTCAATTCTATTTTCTATCCCTAAGATACTATAATTTTTAATTCCATTAGATTTCAATTTAATTCCAATCGATTTTTTTGTTTCATATATACTGTTAAAATCATCAACAACAGATTGAGCAATCTCTTTTAAATTTAATTTTTGCATTTTCTCAGAGGATATTGCGGCCTCATCTCTTAGCATTTGAGAGTAATCAGTTATTAATCTTTCAATTCTCTCTACGTCATGTGATACTATATTAATTAATTTGTTTCTTTGAGACTTATCACTTGTTTCAGAAATTATCTCAGAGGCACTTTTTAGAGATGCCAAAGGATTTCTGATTTCATGCAAAAGATCTGTTGAATAATTTTCTGCTGTAGTAATTCTTTTGTTTAATTCATTAGTCATTTCATCAAGAGAATTTGATAATTTTCCCAATTCGTCATTTCTTTTTTTTATATTTCCAATATTGGTCTTTTCCTTACTTTTGTTTTTTATAATATTTGTATATTGGACCAAATTTTTAATTGGTTTTAAAAAGTATCTATTTAATACATATGAAAAAATTAAAATTACTAATGCGACAAGCAAAGCAGTTCTGATTATAAAATTTCTTCTTTCATCTATTGCAACCTTTATTTCATTGGCGTTTTCAGTAATAGCTAAATAGCCTATTGTTTTGTTTTCACTAACTACATTTTTAATAGTTACTAATAAAAATTGATCATAGTTTTCTTTAGAATAAGTTAATGGTTTTCCATAATCTGATGAATATGAATACTTTTTTAAATCTTCAAATATTTCTTTACTTTCAAAGCTTTTATTAATCTCTTCCAAATTCTTATTTTGAATACTTTGATTATTTAAGTCACTCATTTCAATTATGTTTAGACTTCGTGAGAAAGCATTTGGATCTAAGTCTAATGTGTCGGTATCTCCTAATAGATTAAATTCACTATCAAATATCTGTACTCTATCTATACTTTGAAATAAAAATTTAGTGGAAAACAGAAACTCTCTAATATCTTCGGTTGAGAAATTTATTTTTAAACGATCAATATTTTCTGTTGTATTATCAATAATTTTTATATGCGAAGCAGTTTTATTTTTAATGAGAGTAGGTTTTACCGTGTTAAGGTAAAATAAAGTTAATACACCTATCACTAAAAAAACAATAAAGTTGATAACTAAGAATTTTTTTAAAATTGATTGATTATTAGATTTTAAAGTAGACATTATTTAACATTCCAACGATAACCACTACCATATCTGGTTTCTATCGCTGAAAAGTTATTATCTACTTTTTTAAACTTTTTTCTAATCCTTTTTACGTGACTGTCTATTGTTCTATCTTCAATATCTGTGTCTTCTCTGTAAGCAACATCCATTAATTGAGATCTTTCTTTAATAATTCCAGGTCTTTTTGCTAATTCTTTTACAATTAAGAATTCTGTTGTTGTTAGCTTATCTGGTAATTGCTTGCCATCCCATTCACATTCTAGCTGTGAAGGGTCAAGTTTTAATTTTCCATGTGAAATTATATTTCTATTATCCTCTAAATTATTTTCTTTTTTTCTAAGTTGGACACGAATTCTTTCAATAAGAACTTTAGTTGAAAAACCACCTGATTTTTTTACAAAATCATCAGCCCCTAGTTTTAGTCCTAATAGCTCATCCACCTCCTCATCTTTTGAAGTTAAAAAGATAACAGGCATAGATGTTTTTTTTCTCAATTTTTTTAACAATTCTTCTCCATCCATTCTTGGCATTTTAATATCTATAACTGCAAGGTCTGGGGGATTTCTTGACAAACCTATTAAGGCACTTTCTCCATCCAAATAAGTTTGAATATTAAAACCCTCTTTCTCTAGAGCAATACTTAAACTAGTTAATATATTTCTATCATCATCAACAAGGGCAATTGTTTGTTTCATGTTTGACTATATAAATACTAAAATGTTTAAAATTGGGCAATTAAATGTTTATTAATGAAGCTCTCCCCAGTTATCACCTATGTTTACATCTACCGATAATGGTATTGAAAATGAATGCAAATCACTATCTTTCACACTTGTCATAATATCTTTAATCTTTTTCGAAGCAGATTTAGTAGCATTATCAATTACCTCAAAAATCAATTCATCATGAATTTGAAGCAACATATTAAATTCATTTGTTTTTTTAGTATCAAGCTCATCGTTGATTCTAATCATAGCAAGTCGCATTATTTCTGATGCAGATCCTTGGATAGGTGCATTTATAGCTGCCCTTTCTTGAAAATTTCTAATATTAAAATTTTTGTCATTGATTCCAGGAATATGAGTTTTTCGACCAAAAATATTTCTTACATATCCACTTTTTCTACAGAATTTAATTGTGTTATTCATGTATTCTTTAATTTCTGGAAATTTAATAAAATATGAATTTAGAAATTCTTCGGCTTCATTGTTTGATACACCGATTTGTTTGGCCAAACCGTATTGAGAAATTCCATAAATTATTCCAAAATTAATAGCTTTAGCTTTTCTCCTCATATCAGCATCAATTTTTTTTATGTCTCTACCAAAAACCTGGCTAGCAGTTAATGAGTGAATATCCTCATTATTTTTGAAAGCTTTTTTTAGTTCCTTTACATCAGCTAGATCAGCCAAAATTCTCATTTCGATCTGATTATAGTCTGCTGATATAAGTTTTTTATTTTTTTCTGATATGAAGGCCTTACGAATATCTTTACCTTCCTCAGTTTTAATTGGAATATTTTGTAAATTTGGATCACTAGATGCAAGTCTACCTGTTGTAGTTGCGGCTAACAGAAAAGATGTATGCACTCTTTTTGTATTGGGATTTAAATGCTCCGGCAAAGAATCAGAATATGTATTTTTCAATTTACTAGATTGCCTCCATTCTAAAACTAATTTAGGAAATTCATTCCCTTTGTAAGCTAAATCCTCTAGAACTGCTGCACCAGTTGCAAAACTGCCTTTTTTAGTCTTTTTTAGCGATGCAATTTTGAGGTCATTGTACATTATTTCACCTAACTGTTTAGTCGATGCAATATTAAATTTTTTTTTTGAAATTTTAAAAATTTGTTTTTCTAAATCTTGAAGTTTTTTTTCAAACTTAACAGATAATTTTTTAAGAAAATTATTATCCAACTTTATGCCATTAATTTCCATTGATGCTAAAATTTTAATTAAAGGTTTTTCGAAAATTTCATAAATATTTAGTAATTTTTCTGATTTAAGCGATTTCAAAAATATTTTATATAAACGGTAAGTTATATCAGCATCTTCTGCCGCATAATCTTTTGCAATATTTAACTCTACTTGACTGAATTTAATTTCTTTTTTTCCAGATCCAACAAGATCTTTATATTTAATTGTTTTGTGACCAAGATGAATATCTGAAAGGATATCCATATTATGTCTATTTTTCCCAGCATCTAAAACGTATGACATCAACATTGTATCTTCCATGCTTTGAATATCTATATCCCTTTTACGAAATATTATGTAATCGAATTTAATATTTTGCCCAATTTTTTTTAAACTTTTATCCTCTAAATATGGTTTTAAAATTCTCAAAACATCTTTTTCATTTAGATTATTTTTATCAATATGACCTGTTGGAATGTAACAAGCTTTACCTATTTTGCTAGAAATTGAGATACCAACTAAATTTGCCTGATGTGGATCAAGAGAGTCTGTTTCAGAATCAATAGAAAATTCACCAGCTTCTTCGGCTTCTTGCATCCAATCTTTTATTTCAGATAAATTTTTTATCAAAACATATTTATCTTTTGATATTTTAGATGTTTCTTTTTTGACTTCTATTTCATCACTAAATTTGGATTGACCATACGTCGAAATTGCTGAACTCAATAACCTATTAAATTCCATTTCTCTCAAAAAATTGTATAACTTGTCTACATCTACTTTTTTTAGAACAAAGTCAGTTAATTTGTCTTTCACCGGAACATCATTTTTTAATGTGACTAGTTTTTTACTTACCAGAGCCTTATCTTTATTTTCTAAAAGTGTTTCTCTTCTTTTATTCTGTTTTATTTTATTTGCGTTTTTGAGAAGGTTTTCTAAATTTCCATATTCCTTAATTAATTCTGCTGCTGTTTTTACTCCAATACCTGGAACGCCAGGTACATTATCTGTACTATCCCCTGCTAGTGATTGAACATCAATTACTTTATCCGGACCAACCCCAAATTTATTTATTACATCGTCATTAGATATAAATTTATTCTTCATTGGATCGTATATACGAACCTTTTTTTTGAAAAGTTGCATTAAATCTTTATCAGATGATACAATTGTAACCTTTGCACCTTCGTCTAATATTTGCTCTACATAGGTGGCTATCAAATCATCAGCCTCGTAATTTAACATTTCTATAGAGGGTAAATTGAATGCTAATACTGACTTTCTAATATAATCGAATTGTGGAATTAGATCATCGGGAGCATCAGACCTATTTCCTTTATAATCTGAATATATTTCGTTTCGAAAATTCTTTCTTGCAGAGTCAAAGATTACTGCGAAATGAGTTGGTTTTTCTAAATTTTCGCTAGATTTAGAGTCCTCTAATAATTTAAACAGCATGTTACAAAATCCACTTACTGCTCCTACTGGCAAACCATCACTTTTTCGTGTTAATGGTGGCAATGCATAATAGGCTCTAAATATGTATCCGGACCCATCAATAAGATAGAAATGATCTGTTTTTTTAATTTTACCCATAATTTAATTTATAATAAATTGACGTATTATAGTAAGAATAAAACATCCTGTTAATAAATATTAGTGGATTAAACTTTATTAAAATAGTAATTTAAAGCTAATGGAATTAGTAAATTCAATTTCTAATAATAAAATAATTAAAATCATAATATTTGCATTAATAGGTTCTATTTTATTGACAATATCTGCAAAAATTAAAATACCTTTTTATCCAGTTCCTATGACTATGCAAACATTTATAGTTTTGTTTTTAGGAATTTCCTTTGGATACAAAGTCGGGGTACTTTCGGTAGTTTTTTATTTGATAGAAGGAATTATGGGATTACCGGTATTTTCTAACTCACCAGAGAAAGGAATAGGATTAGCTTATTTTGTTGGTCCCACAATGGGATATTTAATAGGTTTTATATTTGCATGTCTGATAGCAGGCATATTTACATACGATAAAAACCATATATTAAATTTTTTAAAAATTATAATAGCAACATCAGTTATATATATTTTGGGTATTTTGTGGCTTGGAAATTTAATCGGTTGGGATAAACCAATATTAGAATTTGGTGTTTACCCATTTCTTTATGCTGAATTATTTAAGATATTATTACTAACAGCTTTAGTTAATAAAATAATTAAATTTAGAAAATATATTTAGTATTATCTTGGAGATCTTTTTGATAGAATTCTTTGAAGAGTTCTTCGATGCATTTTAAGTCTTCTTGCAGTCTCAGATACATTTCTGTTACATAGCTCAAAGACTCTGTGAATATGTTCCCATTTTACTCTATCAGCGGACATTGGATTTTCTGGTGGAGCAGCTTTTTTATTTGGATCAGCTAAAAGTGCTTTTTCTACGTCATCTGCATCTGCTGGTTTAGCTAGATAATCAATTGCACCCTCTTTAATGGCTGCAACTGCAGTTGGTATATTTCCATAACCAGTAAGCATCACTATTCTACTTTCTGAGTTATTTTTCTGGATTTCTTTTACAACTTCTAGTCCGTTTCCATCATTTAGTCTCAAATCAACAACTGCGAAAGCAGGTTTTTTTGATTTCACAGACTCTATTCCAATTTTTACACCCTCTGCTTGTGAAACAGAAAAGCCCTTTTTCTCCATTGCTCGAGCTAGTCTTTCTCTAAAAGGGTTGTCATCATCTACTATAAGTAGAGATTTATCCTCAAATTCTGTTATTTTTTTTAATACTTCTGCTTCTGGCATGAATCTTATATGGAAACATTCTAAATTATTTCAAGGGTACATTTTTACTTTACATTGGCTCATTTTCAGCATAAATGCTCGTTTTATATAAACTTGCATGGCAGTTATGCGGGTTTTTTTTATTAAATTTTTTTTGGAGCTTTAAATGCAAAAATTTAAATCAGTTGATAAATTAGTAAATCAATTGAAACCAACAGAACCTGTTTATTGTATTAGAAGAGATTCTATAAACATAGCTTCTAAATTTTTTCAGAATAAATTTCCTGGTAAAATCCTATATGCAGTTAAAACTAACCCGCATCCATTAGTATTAAAAACTATCGTGGAAAGTGGAATTAATGATTTTGATATCGCTTCAATTAAAGAAGTTGAGGCAATTAGAAGTGTTAGCCCAGATGCAAAATGCTCCTACATGCATACTGTAAAAAGCAAGGAAAGTATAAACGAAGCATATTTCAAATATAATATTAAGACTTTTTCAATAGATACAAAAGATGAATTAATAAAAATTCTTAATAGTACTAATCAAGCTAAGGATTTAGAGTTATTTGTGAGAGTTGCAGTTTCTAATGAACACGCAGAAATAGATTTATCTAAAAAATTTGGCGCACAAACTTCAGAAGCAATAGGGCTTTATAGATTAACAAAACAGTATGCAAAAAAAATAGGATTAAGTTTTCATGTGGGTTCGCAATGTATGCATCCAATATCCTATTCAAAAGGGATTAATGAAATTAAATATATAATAAAAAAAACAAAAATAGTTCCAGATGTTATAAATATAGGTGGAGGATTTCCAACAATCTATCCTGACTTAGTTCCTCAATCATTAGACTCTTATTTTGAGGAAATAAAAAATTCATTAAATAAATTAAAATTAGAAAAAAAACCAGAAATTATATGTGAGCCAGGTCGAGCAATTGTTGCAGAAAGTGGTTCGACAATTGTGAGAGTAAACTTAAGAAAAAAACAAAAGCTATATATCAATGATGGAACATACGGAACTTTATTTGATGCAGGTGTGCCTAATATAGTTTATCCATCAAGAATAATTACAAGTGGAAGAATTATATCAAAAAAATTGACTTCATTTGATTTTTATGGACCAACATGTGATAGCATGGATTATATGAAGGGACCTTTTATTCTACCTAATAATATTAAAGAAGGTGATTACATTGAATTAGGTCAATTAGGAGCATACGGATTGACATTTAGAACTCAATTTAATGGATATTATTCTGAGAGTATTTACGAAGTATGTGATGATCCAATAATGACGATGTATGACAAAGAAACAAATAAAGAGTTTCTTGTTGCATAATGTCAGATACAAAAAATCTTAATCATAACAGAAAAAAAGACTTTTTAAGTAAAGAAGTTGAGCATATTGATATTACATCTTTTGACTCTAGAAAAATTATATCTTCTATGGAAAAAATGTCTTTTGTTTCAAGAGAAACTGCTAATGCATCCAAGATATATAATGAAATGCTTAAAGATAAAGATTGTACAATATTCTTAACTCTTGCAGGATCTACTTCTGCCGCTGGATGTATGCATATTTATAGAGATATGGTTAAATACAACATGGTAGATGCAATTGTAGCAACTGGAGCATCTATAATAGATATGGATTTTTTTGAAGCGCTTGGATTTAAACATTACCAAGGATCACAATATCAAAATGATAATGAACTTAGAGACAATTATATAGATAGGATTTATGATACTTACATCGATGAAGAGGAGCTCCAGGTTTGTGATAAAACAATAGGAGAAATAGCTGACAAACTTGAGCCGAAGTCTTACACATCGAGAGAATTTATTAAAGAGATTGGTAAATATCTAAAAACTAATTCTAAAAAGAAAGGTTCTTTAATTGAAACAGCTTTTGATAACGATGTACCTATATTCTGTCCTGCATTTACAGACTCAAGTGCAGGTTTTGGATTAGTCATGCATCAAGAGAGAAATCCAAAAAATCATATTACAATAGACTCAATTAGAGAATTTAGAGAATTAACAGAGATTAAAATTAAATCTAAAGGTTCGGGATTATTCATGATTGGTGGTGGAGTTCCTAAAAACTTTATACAAGACACGGTAATTTGTGCTGAACTTTTGGGAAAAAATGTAGATATGCACAAATATGCAATACAAATTACTGTTGCTGACTCAAGAGATGGAGCTTGCAGTAGCTCGACATTAAAAGAAGCAAGTTCATGGGGTAAGGTTGATACTACCAAAGAACAAATGGTATTTGCTGAAGCTACCAGTGTTTTACCATTAATAGCAAGTGACGCCTATCATACTGGAGAATGGAAAAATAGAGACAGAAAAAACTTTTCCAAAATATTTTGATAGATGATCAAAAAAGTAAAAATTGGCATTATTCAAAGTAAAATTTCAGATAATATTCAAAAAAATATAAATTCAGCTATTAAAAATATAAAAAAAGCAGCATCAAAAAAAGCTAAAATAATTTGTGTACCAGAACTATTTTTATCAAATTATTTTTGTCAAACAGAAAGTCATTCCAACTTTAAGCTAGCGGAAAAAATACCTGGCAGAACTACAAAAATATTTTGTGAATTAGCCAAAGATTTACAAATAGTATTAATGATTTCATTATTTGAAAAAAAAACACATGGCTTCTATCATAATACTAGTATCGTTATTAACGAGAAAGGTAAAATTTTATCGAAATATAGAAAAATGCATATACCAGATGATCCTGGTTATTATGAAAAATTTTATTTTACTCCTGGAGATTTAGGTTTTAAATCTGTTAAAACAAAATTTGGTAAAATTGGACCTTTAATTTGTTGGGATCAATGGTTTCCAGAAGCTGCAAGATTGACTGCACTCAAAGGTGCACAAATAATTTTTTACCCTACTGCTATTGGATGGCATCCTAAAGAGAAAAAAAAATTTGGAAAATCTCAACTAGACTCTTGGATAACAATGCAAAAATCTCACGCAATCGCAAATGGTACTTATGTGGTTGCTATAAATAGAGTTGGAACAGAAAAAAAAGGTAAGAAGAAAATAGAATTCTGGGGTAACTCAATGATCATAGATCCTAGTGGGCAAATAATTGGAAAACTTGGGAATAAAAAAGAACAAATTTTAATTCGTGAAATAAACTATAAAAAAATTGATTCAGCCAGAGAGCATTGGCCTTTTTTAAGAGATAGAAGAATCGATTTTTATAAAGGCATACTAAAAAATCCTGCAGATGAATGAAAACTTTAATGGATTTAGAATGCCGGCTGAATGGGAGCCTCAAAATTCAGTTTGGATTGCTTGGCCTTATAATAAAAATGATTGGCCTGGATTATATCAATTTATTCCTGGAGTAATTTTAAAGATTATAAAAAAAATTTCAAAAAATCAAAAAATTAACTTAATCGTTAGCAAAAATATAAAAAATATAAAAAAATTAATAAAACTTAATAAAATTAAAAATATCAACTTCCATTATATTAAAACTGATAGAATATGGTTAAGAGATTCTGGACCCATATTTATAACAAACAAGGTCGAAAAGAAAAAAGTAATACTAAATTTTGGTTTTAACGGATGGTCAAAGTATAAAAATTATAAAAATGACAATAAAATCAAAAATAGTATTAGTAAAATTGCTAATTTTAAAAAGATTGATCCAATAATCAAAAAAAAAGGCAGAATTAGAAAAATAATCATGGAAGGAGGGGCATTTGATGTAAATGGCTCAGGTACAATTTTATTAACTGAAGAATGTTTGTTAAGCAAAATTCAAGAAAGAAATAAAAATTTTAAAAAAAAAGACTACGAAGAAATGTTTAATAAATACTTAAATATAAAAAACTTTATATGGCTTAAAAAAGGAATTGCTGGCGATGACACGCATGGACATGTTGATGATATATCAAGATTTGTTTCAAGAAATACGATTATGACTGCAGTTGAAAATAATAAAAAAGATATAAATTACAAAAACTTAAATAAGAATTTAAATATATTGAAAGAAAGTAAATGTGAGAAAGGAAAGAAATTCAAAATTATAAAAGTTCCTATGCCTTCACCAATTTATATTGAGAATACAAGAGTTCCTGCAAGTTATATGAATTTTTATATTTGTAATAAAAAAATAATTCTTCCAATATTCAAAGTAAAAGAAGACAATATTGCAATTAAAATTTTCAAAAATTACTTTAGAAATAGAAAAATCGAAACGGTTGACTGTAGCAAATTGATATGGGGATTTGGTGCAATACATTGCATGACCCAACAAGAACCTAAAATTTAGTTATGCTGCTTTTAGTGTACCGAGTAATAATCTAAAAGGTATCAACATTACAAGAGCTACAAATATTTTTACCGCAAGATCTCCTAACGATAAAGTTACCCAAGGAATTCCAGTTCCATAGAATGATATTGAGAAAAATAAAAAAGTATCAACAGTTGAACCTATCAAAGAAGATGTTAAAGGTGCTATAAACCACTTTTTTTGTCTTAATTGATCAAATATCTGAACATCTAAAAGTTGAGCAGTTATAAAAGCTGTTCCTGAACCAATTGCTATTCTTATGGAAATAAGATCAGTAAAATTAGTTGAAAATATTAAAGTAAATAAAATTCCAATTGTGAAGCCTATATAGACAATTTTTCTAGCTACTAATTTTCCAAAGGATCTGTTGGCTAAATCTGTAATTAAAAATGCAATTGGATAACTAAAAGCACCGTAAGTTAAAATCTCCTCTAAACCGTAATATTTTATAGGAAATTGAACTAAATAATTAGATGCTAGCACAACCAATCCCATTAAAAATGAGAGAGTAAGGAAAACTTTATTCATTATGCTGTTTTTGCGATTATTGATTTTTTAAGCTTTTTTAATCTTAACGATAAATCTCTTGATTTTGCAGATTTTAAGAAATTATCAAAGCTACCTTTTTTATCTACAGATCTAACACCTGCATTTGAAACTGTTAATCTCATAGATTTTTTTAAAAGTTCACTTTTAAATTTTACTTTCTTTAAATTTGGAAGAAATCTTCTCTTAGTTTTATTGTTAGCGTGACTAACATTATGGCCTTTTAGAGGGATTTTACCAGTAAGTTCGCATTTTTTAGACATAAATTTCAAGATATATATGGTCTTAAAGAATACCAGTCAAGATTAATTTTTTGTTCCAATAGCTTCAGAAATATTTTTAAAACCTTCTCTTTTTACAATTTCGTCGAGATCTTTATTAATCTTTGAAGCAATAGTTGGTCCTTTATAAACCATACCTGTATACAATTGCACAAGAGTTGCACCGCTTACAATTTTATTAAAAACGCCATCGGCAGAGTCAACGCCTCCAACTCCAATTATTAAGATTTTTTTTCCAACTAATTTAAAAAATTTATTAATCAATTCATTAGAGATATTTTCGAGTGGTTTTCCAGACAAACCGCCTTTCTCTAATTTATTTATATTAGATATATTTTCTCTATTTCTATCTGTCGTATTTGAAACTATAACTATTTTAACATTATATTTTAAAAAAAGTTCTGAGATTTCATCAATACTTTTTTCATCAATATCAGGAGATACTTTGACTGCTATTGGCACATTTGAATTTAAATTTTTCTTTTCTTCATTTATGCATTTTAAAAGATTATCTAACTCTTCATTTTTGTGAAAGTTTCTTAAATTTTCTGTGTTAGGAGAAGAGATATTAATTGTAATATAGTCTGCTAAATTATGAAATTTTCTGATACAAATTAAATAATCTTCAACTCTGTTTTCAGTATCTTTATTAGGTCCTATATTAATACCAAGTAATCCATTAGGTGAATTATTTTCAATATTTTTTTTACTTTCTTCTGATCCAATATTGTTAAATCCAAGTCTATTAATTAAAGCCTCATCTTCCTCCAGTCTGAACACTCTTGGCTTCGGATTTCCTATTTGTGGTTTAGGTGTAATTGTACCTACCTCAACAAAACCAAATCCTAGTTTGTATAAAGGATTGTAAACTTCTGCATTTTTATCAAATCCAGCAGCAACACCTAGAGGAGAATTTAAGGTTTTGTTTAAAAATTTAGTTTGGATAGTAACTCTGGTTGTTTTATCTATAGCTGGTATCTGATTTAACTTTAAAGCCTTTATTGCTAGCGAGTGTGCAACTTCAGGGCTAAATTTAAATATAAAAGGTCTTATAAGATTAAACATTTTCAACCTTTTTTCTTATCAATTCTTTGGTTTCATTTACTCCAAAAAAACTAATGAAGAAGCCCATTCTGGGTCCATTTTCGTCACCAAATACAACCTCATAGATAAGCTTAAACCATTCTCTTAAATTTTCTTTATAACCATTTTCTTTTCCTACGGTAAAAATATTTGTCTGAATATCTTCAGGAGCCATTTTATCATTACAATTATCTAAAGACGTAATTAATGCTTTCAGTGCAACTTTCTCTTTTTCATTTGGAGTTTTGTAAATTTTTTTTGTTTTTATAACATCATTGAAATATTTTATTGCATATTCAATTAAATTATCAAAAATTGGATGATCATTTTCATTAATTTCTGACTTGTATTTTTTTACAAATTTCCAAAGTAATTGTTTGCTGTCGGCATTACTTGTTTCAACTAAATTTAAAAGCATTGAAAAAGTCATAATTGTATTTTCTTCTGGCATTGATCCATTATGTACATGCCAAACTGGATTCATTAACTTCTGTAAATCATTTTGAGTTTTTCCTTTTTCTATAAAATCTAGATATTCATCAACAGCTTTTGGAACAACTTCTCTGTACAATTTTTTTGCTCTTTTTGGATTTTGATACATGTAAAGAGATAGACTTTGAGGAGATGCATAATTCAGCCATTCATCTATAGTTACTCCATTACCTTTTGATTTAGATATTTTTTCACCTTTTTCGTCCAAAAAAAGTTCATACGCAAAACCAGATGGGTTAGATTTACCTAATATTTTAATAATCTTAGTTGAAAGAATTGCACTCTCAATTAAATCCTTTCCATACATTTCAAAATCAACATCTAAAGCGTACCATCTCATTGCCCAATCAACTTTCCATTGCAATTTGCAGTTCCCGTCTAAAATACTTTGTTCCAATTTTGATCCATTATTATCAAATATGATTTTAGAAGATTTAGAATCAATTTCTAAAACAGGTATTTCAAGAACTTTTCCAGTTTCTGGGCATATTGGTAAAAAGGGGGAATAGGTTTTCTGTCTTTCTTTGCCTAAAGTTGGAAGAATTATTTCCATAATTTTTTCATAATTTTCTAGAACTAATTTTAGGGTGTCATTAAAATAACCAGACTTGTAGAGTTCTGTAGAACTTTTAAATGAATATTTAAATTTAAAATTATCCAGAAATTGTTTCAACATATTATTATTATGTTCTCCAAAACTACTAAACTTTTCAAATGGATCAGGGACATCCGTTAAAGGTTTGTGAAGATTATTTTTGAGCTTTTCTTGATTTGGAACATTTTCAGGTACTTTTCTAAGACCATCCATATCATCAGAAAATGTAATAATTTCCTTTGGAATATCTGTTAAATGATCAAGAGCGTTGACAATCATTGTCGTCCTTGCAACTTCTCCAAATGTACCTATATGTGGTAGACCACTAGGACCATAACCAGTTTGTAAAACTATTTTATTTTTTTTCTCTATGTTCGATTTTCTCTCTCTTAATAGCTTTTTAGCCTCAACAAATGGCCAGGCGTTTGTTTTGTCAAAATTTGTTTTGTCTATCACAACTACTTAAATATCCTTAATATCAGCCTTTTTAATAATTCATATAGAGTTGAAATTTATTTACCATAAAATAATGTCCATTCAAAATGTCCAATTATAAAACTGTCTTTTTTACATTAGGGGTTTTGCAAATTATTTTAGGTCTTTCAATGATTGTACCTATTTTGGTTCAATTAATATTTGATCAAATTGATGCAGGATTTATCGGATCAATGATTGTTACTATTGTTTTTGGATTTTTATTTTTCATTTCTAATTATGATCACGATAAAAAGATAAGTTTACCTCAAGCTTTTTTGCTCACAGCACTTTCGTGGTTAAGTATTGCTATATTTGGTTCTTTACCTTTAATTTTTTCTAGTACGGATTTGAGTTTTACAGATGCATTTTTTGAGAGCATGTCTGGTATTACAACAACAGGATCTACAATTATCACGAATCTAAATGAAACGTCTAAAGCGATATTACTTTGGAGAGGAATGTTACAGTGGTTTGGTGGTATTGGAATTATCGTAATGGCAATCACTTTAATGCCTTTAATGAATATAGGGGGTATGCAACTTTTCAATATTTCATCTAATGATACTTCTGAAAAAATTTTTCCTAAAACTAAAGAAGTTTCTTTAAGATTATTGTCTATATATTCCTTATTAACTTTAACTTGTGCTTTTTTTTATTTTATATTTGGGATGAGTTTTTTTGATAGCATCGTGCATGCTATGACAACAATAGCGACTGGAGGTTTTGCAAATTATAATGAATCTATAGGTTATTTTAACAGCTCGTTAATAGAAGTTAATGCAATAATATTTATTATTCTTGGAAGTATACCTTTTATTAGTTACATCAAATACTTGGCTGGGGATAAGAAAATATTTTTCAAAGACACACAAATAAAAACTTTTATAATTTTGGTTATTATTTCAATTCTTTTAATGTTTTTTTATTTATCTGTTATAAATAAAAGCTTAACTGAGATAAGTTTTTTGTCTGTTAGCTTTAATATAATTTCTATTTTAACTGGAACAGGGTATGCTACAGAAAATTTTAGTAATTGGGGTCAATTCCCATTAGTATACTTCATAATTTTAATGTTCATTGGAGGCTGTGCAGGCTCTACAACTTGCGGAATAAAGATTTTTAGAGTTCAAATTTTGTATCAATTCATATCAAACCAGCTGAAAAAAATAATTTACCCTCGAGGAATTTTCAAAATTAAATATCAAAATAATAATGTGGATGAAAAATTTATGGACTCAATTATTTCTTTTATATTTCTTTATATATTAATATTTTTTGTTGTGACTGCGCTTTTATCGCTTGATGGATTAAATTTTATTACTGCAATTTCAGCAGCTGCCACGTCAATTTCAAATGTTGGTCCAGGTTTAGGTGATATTATTGGTCCAAACGGAAGTTTTTCAAGCCTGTCTGATTTTTCTAAATGGGTTCTCAGTGCTGCAATGATACTAGGAAGGTTGGAATTATTTGCAATTCTAGTATTATTTATTCCATCTTTTTGGAGAAAATATTAATGTTTGAAAAAAAACAAACCTGGTCAGAATCTATTTTAGTTTACAAGGATATTCGAATGCTAAGAATATTACTTCTTGGTGCAATTAGTGGATTTCCTTGGGTTTTAATTGCCAGCAGTTTAAGCCTTTGGCTAAAAGAAGAAGGTTTAAGTAGATCAACTATTGGATGGGCAGGTTTAATATTTGGGGTGTACGCCTTTAATTATTTGTGGGCACCAATAATTGATAGAATACAAATTCCATTTTTAACAAAAAGATTAGGGCATCGACGAGGCTGGATTGTCCTTATGCAAGTTATAATTTTATTTAGTTTAATTGTTTGGAGTTTTATTAACCCTACAGAAAATTTGGCGTTACTAATTAGTGTTGGATTAGTTATAGCAATTGCTTCGGCTACACAAGATATTACAGTTGATGCGTTGAGAATCGAACAAATTAATGCTGATGAAGGAAAATCTATGGCAGCAGGTGCTGCTATGGCTGTAGTTGGATGGTGGACCGGATATAAGTTAGGTGGTGTTATAGCATTGTTTACTGCCGAATTTTTTCAAAACATTGGAATTGAAGATTACTGGCAAACTACTTTTTTAGTTCTTGGCGTTGTAGTAATCCTGATGAATATAGGTTTAATGTTTATACACGAGCCTACAACAACAGATAGGCAAAACAAACAAAAAGAAACAGACGAAATAATACAATCAAAACTTGGATCAAATAATGTAATAACAAAATTTGTTGCTTATATTACTGGTACAATCGGAGGTCCAATAATTAGTTTCTTCAAAAAAAATGGTTTCTCAATTGCAGTTGGAATCCTTGGCTTTGTCTTTCTTTTTAAAATTGGAGAAGCCTTTCTTGGAAGAATGTCCATAGTTTTTTATAAAGAGGTAGGATTTTCAAAAGGTGAAATAGCGATATACTCTAAAACTCTAGGCTGGATAACGACAGTTGTATTTACATTATTAGGTGGAATATTTGCTATGAGAGCTGGCACAATAAAAACAATGTTTGTTGCTGGTGGATTTATGGCAGCAACAAATTTATTATTTGCTGCTCTCGCGTGGTCAGGAAAATCTGAATGGTTGTTTGCTTTAGCGGTTATCGCTGATGATATATCTGCAGCATTTGCAACTGTTGCTTTCGTAGCCTTTATCTCTCTTTTAGTGGATAGGACATATACCGCTACACAGTATGCACTTTTAGCTTCAATTGGAACTGCAGGAAGAACGACTCTTGCTTCTTCATCGGGTGCTTTAGTTGATTGGCTAAATGGAGACTGGGGAACTTTTTTTATAATTACTACTTTAATGGTCATCCCATCCTTAATTTGTTTATGGTTTATAAGGAATAAAATTAAAATTGGTGCAAAATAGTTTTTTTTTAAAAGAGCCTTTTGTCGATATATTAGAGGAACCAAAGAAGAACTCTAATGTTAGCTCTCAACTTATCTACGGTGAGAGTTTTAAAATAATTAGTAAAAAAAATAATTATTTTAAAATAAAGACTTCATATGACAAATATTCAGGCTTTATAAAAAAAATTGATAGCTACGAAAAATTCAATCCAACTCACAAAGTTGGAATTTTAAAAGCTAGAATTTATTTAGGTAATAAAAAAAAGAAATCAAAAAAGTTTTTACCATTTACGAGCAAAATACAAATTTTAAAAAAGGATCAAAATTTCATTATGTATAAAAAAGATAAATGGGTAAGATCAAAAGACATATTTCCAATCCAAAAAAAAAATTCTGATTTTGTAAAGATATTTAAAAGTTTTCTAAATTGTAAATATAAATGGGGTGGAAAAACATTCGAAGGAGTTGATTGTTCAGCTCTATTGCAAATATTTTATAAATTTAATAATAATTTTTTTCCAAGAGACACGATTGATCAAGTTAAATTAAAAAAAGGTGTGGGATACAAAAAAAAATTTAAAAAAGGTGATATTATTTTTTGGAAAGGACATGTTGCTATATGCATCAATACAAATGATCTTATCCACGCTTATGGTCCAAAAAAAAGAGTGATCATAATGCCAATTAAAAAAACGATAAAACTAATTAAAGAAACTGCGAAATTAGATGTAAAGAAAGTAACAAGGATCTGAATTACTCTCGACCAAAATCAGGTTTAGAAATATCTTGTTTTTGAGAAATTATTTGTTTTCTTACTACTTTCGAATTGATTAATTTTTTTATTATCTTTGAATTTTCTTTCTTACTTATATTCTTCTTAAAATCTTTTAAATTTTTCATAAAAAGATTTATTGCTTCAATCATATTAGTTTTATTCTCGAAAAATATGTCTCTCCACATTATTTCGTTGGAAGCAGCAATTCTTGAGAAATCTCTTAATCCACCTGCACTAAATTTAATCAAATTTTTATTCTTTTTTTTCTGAAAATCCTGAGCAGTTTTTATTAAATTGTAAGCAATCAAGTGAGGTAGATGGCTAGTGACTGAAAAAATTTTATCATGATCATCGGGGTTCATAATAATTATTTTAGATCCTAAAGATTTCCAAAGTCTCTCTACTTTTTTTTGTTTTAGAGCATTTTTATATTTTATTATTATGCACCACTTGTTTTTGAACAAATTAGCATTACCATATTTGGGCCCACTAACTTCGGATCCTGAGATAGGATGACTCATCACCCAATCAAGATTTTTTGATAATTTTTTTTTTTTTAAAGAAATTAGATTTTTTTTTGTTGAACCAACGTCAGTTATAATTGAATTATGATTGAGATTTTTATTTAATGACGAAAAAAATTTAGGATATTCACTCATAGGAGTGCTTAAAATCACAAGATCAATTTTATTTAAATTTTTATCTAACCTTGTTAAAAATTTAATTTTTTTGTTAAATTTTTTAATAATAGATTTATATTTTTTTGATTTTTCAAATACAAAAAAATTTTTAGAAATTTTTTTTTGTATTGAAGCCTTTAATATTGATGAGCCTATTAATCCGCAACCAATAATAAGAATATTATTAAACATTTTTAAAAATAGTATTCATTCTTTTAAGGAATATTTGGTTTTCTTTTGTGTTGCCAATTGTAAGTCTTAGACAATTTTTTATGCCATATGAATTCATTTCTCTTAGTATAATTCCATATTTCTGTAATTTTTTTAAAGTTGTATCTGCGGTAAATTTTGCTTTTTTGAAATCTAACAAAAAGAAATTTCCAGATATTTTGTTTGTACCAATATTATATTTTAACATCTCATTTTTAATTTTTTTGCACCATTTAAGATTATGTGTTACTGACTTTTTAACAAATTTATCATCTTTAAGTGATTCAACAGCACAAATTTGAGCAAATTTATTTACGTTAAAAGGTGGTTTAATTTTATATAATTCTTTAATTATAGATTTATCACCGTATCCCCAGCCTATCCTTAATGAAGCTAGACCATAGATTTTTGAAAATGTTCTTAAAATAAATACATTTTTAGAGTTTTTAAATAACTCAATTCCAGATTTGTAATCTTTATTCTTCATATATTCAAAATATGCATCATCAACAACCAATAAAATATTTTTATTTAATCTTCTCCTTAAGTCTAATAGCTCGTTTTTTGTTAAATATGTGCCTGTTGGATTATTTGGATTTGCAATAAAAACAATTTTTGTTTTTTTTGATGTCTTTTTAAGAATTTCTTTAACTGAAACTTTAAAATTGATTTCTTTAGCTAATTTTACATTTGCCCCAACGATTTTGGAGTATATCCTATACATGAGGAAACTGTACTGAGGAACAACAACTTCATCATTTTCTCTAAGGAACAATTGACAAAGCATTTGAATTACTTCGTCAGAACCAGAGCCACAAATTATCTTGAATTTATCACAACCATACTTCTTTGATATTTTTTGTGTTAATTCCGAAAATTTACTGTCTGGATATTTTGATATATCAAATTTAGACTTAACAATTTTTTCGACATTTTTACTGACACCTAAAGCAGATTCATTTGCAGATAACTTAATAATATTTTTATTACCAGCCAATAAGGATTTTCCTGGTTTGTAACTCTGTAATTTTATGTTTTTAAATCTTAGCGCTGTCATAGTAAATATTTCACTATAAATAGTCTTTTAACTAGATAAAACAATAATTAATTGAGCAATATTTGACATATAAATTCCTTTGAAGTAAAACCTGCATGCGCTGATTTATACTGAATTGCGAGCGCTATAAAAAAACCGCTAAAATGTTTTTTTTCTCACAATTCAATCAGTACAATTATTATGAATAAGAATATTGATACAAAAAAAATAATTATATCAAATCCCCTTAAATTGGATTGTGGTAAGGAAATTAATAACTTTCCAATAGCATATGAGACATATGGGGAATTAAACAGTGAAAAAAGTAATGCAATATTAGTTTTCCATGCTTTGACTGGAGATCAATATGTTTCTGGAAAAAACCCAATAACTAATAAAGATGGTTGGTGGAGTTATGTTGTTGGAGAAAATAAGCCAATTGATACAAATAAATTTTTTGTGATTTGTGCAAACGTTATTGGAGGCTGCATGGGATCTTACGGACCTAGCACAATAAATGAGTCCACTGGTAAACAAATAGGAACTGATTTTCCAATTATAACTATTAACGACATGGTTAACGCTCAATATGAGCTAATTAAATATTTAGAAATTGAAAAACTTTTTGCTGTAGTAGGTGGTTCAATGGGTGGAATGCAAGTACTTCAATTTGTTGCCAATTTTCCAGATAAAGCAAAACTTGCAATACCGATTGCTTGTACATCTAGTCACTCGGCACAAAACATAGCGTTTAATGAATTAGGAAGACAGGCAATTATGGCTGACAGTAAGTGGGAAAATGGATTTTATAGTAATTACAAATTAAGTCCTGACAAAGGGTTAGCGGTAGCAAGAATGGCAGCACATATTACTTATCTTTCTGAAAAAGGATTGCAGGAAAAATTTGGAAGAAAATTGCAAGATAGGGATAGCCTAAGATATGGATTTGAGGCAGATTTTCAAATTGAGAGTTATCTTCGATACCAAGGATCTGTGTTTGTTGATAGATTTGATGCTAATAGTTATTTATATATAACTCGTGCAATGGATTATTTTGACTTATCCAAACAGTACAAAGGAAACTTATCTGATGCATTCAAAGAAACTAAAACAAAATTTTTTGTAATATCATTTACATCAGATTGGTTGTATCCAACATCGGAGAATAGAGAAATAGTTATAGCACTAAATTCTATTGGTGCAGATGTCGGATTTGTAGAAATAGAATCTGATAAGGGGCATGACTCATTTTTACTCGATGTTCCAAGTTTCCTAAAGACACTTGGCGATTATATTAATTCAACCTACAAAGTTATAAATGAAAGAAGAATTTAACATTATATCTAATTTGATAGAGGAAAATACTAGAGTTCTAGATGTCGGTTGTGGCAATGGAGACTTGATGAAATTTTTACAAGAAAACAAAACTAAAGATATTCGTGGATTAGAAATTTCTAAAGAAAAAGTTCAAAATTGTTTATCAAAAGGATTAACTGTAATTGAGGGGAATGCTGAAAGCGATTTAAAACAATTTCCTAAATCGTCTTTTGATTACGTTATTTTAAGCCAAACATTACAAGCTTTCCTTAATCCTGAATTAGTAATTAATGAATTACTAAAAGTAGGAAAAAAAGTAATTGTTACTATACCTAATTTTGGTTACTGGAGAGTTAGACTACAATTATTGTTTAAAGGCACAATGCCTGTAACAGAAAATTTACCTCATGAATGGTACAATACACCAAATTTACATATGTGCACAATTAAAGATTTTTATAATTTTTGCAGTAGTAAGAATATTAAAATATTTAAGTCTATCGCTTTAAAAAAAAGTCGAATTTCAGAAATAAATAAATCAAATTTAAATTATAAAAATCTTGACTCTCATTTAGGTATATTTTTAATAGAAAATTAAATGAAAGTAGAAATTATTAAGTGTCTGGAAGATAATTTTTCTTACATTTTAATTAATGAAGCTAATAGAAATTGTTGTGTTGTTGATCCTGGTGAAGCAGATCCAATTATAAATTATTTAAAGAAAAACAAATTAAATTTAAAATATGTATTAAATACACATCATCATCATGACCATGTTGGCGGGAATGAAGAATTAAAAAAAAAATTTAATGCAGAAGTAATAGGTTATATTGGAGATAAAAATAGAATACCTCAAATTGATATTTGCTTAAGTGATGGTGAAATTTGGAAGAAGGATATTTTTGAAGCAAAAATATATCATGTCCCTGGCCATACGATAGGTCATATCTGTTTTCATTTTTTTAAAAATAAGTTAATTTTTACAGGAGATACTTTATTCTCTATGGGATGTGGAAGAATTTTTGAAGGGAGTTATGAGCAAATGTACAACTCACTACAAGTTTTAAAAAATTTAGATAAAGATACAAAAATTTATTGTGGACATGAATATACTTTAAAGAATTCTGAATTTTGTTTAGCACAAGATTCCAATAACAATGAATTACTAAAGAAAATTAAAGAAATTAAAGAAAAAATTAAACAAGGTAAAACTAGTATGCCATCAACGATTGGTGAGGAACTTAATTGTAACATTTTTCTTAAGTCAAACGATCTAGAAAATTTCAAAAAATTGAGGGATTTAAAGGATAATTTCTAAGTTATTAACCTTGACTATGATGCAACCCAGACTATATTGCTGACTATAAAAATTAGGGCTAACTATGTCATTCGCGGTAATTCAAACAGGTGGTAAACAGTATAAAGTGAAAGCTGGAGAGATTCTCAAAGTTGAAAAGCTCGAAGATTCAAAAGAAAATTCAAAAATAGAGTTTAATGAAATACTAGCTTACGGAGATGATAAAAATTTAGAGTTAGGAGAGCCGACAATTAGTGGAGCTAAAGTTGAAGCTGAATTAATAAAAAATGGAAAAAATAGAACAGTCCTTATTTTTAAAAAAAGGAGAAGGCAAAATTCGAGAAGAAAAAATGGTCATAGACAAAAATTTACAATGGTAAGAATAAGTAAAATCTATTCAAAAGATGGTAAAGTTATTTCTGAAGCAGAAAAAAGAAAAGAAATACCGTCAAAAAAAACAGTTGAAACTAAGGAAGCAGCTAAATAAAAAGTAATTTATGGCAACGAAAAAAGCAGGTGGATCGTCAAGAAACGGAAGAGATAGTGCAGGTCGTAGACTTGGTGTGAAAAAATATGGTGGCGAGATGGTTGTGCCTGGCAACATTATTGTAAGACAAAGGGGAACTAAAATATTTCCTGGAGAAAATGTTGGCATGGGTAAAGACCATTCGATATTTTCAGTTGTTAAAGGTAAAGTAGAGTTTAAAAAATCAAAATCTGATAGAACTTACGTTTCTGTAAAGCCCAATTAATAGATACAACACTCACATAGTTGTTATATGAAATTTCTAGATCAAGTTAAGATATATGTAAAAGCTGGCAACGGAGGGTCGGGATCTCCAAGTTTTCGTAGGGAAAAATTTGTAGAGTTTGGTGGCCCTGATGGCGGCGATGGAGGGAAAGGAGGATCTGTAATTCTTATTAGTGAAAGAAATCTTAATACTTTGATTGATTACAGGTATCAACAACACTTCAAAGCTGAAAGAGGAAAGGATGGCGGCGGAAAAAACAAAACTGGGAAAGGTGGTGAAGATTTATATTTAAAAGTACCTTTAGGAACACAAGTATTTGAAGAAGATAATAAAACACTTATTTATGATTTTAAAAGTCAGAAAGAGGAATTTTTAATAGCAAGCGGAGGTGAAGGAGGATTTGGAAATACAAGGTTTAAGTCCTCAACCAATAGAGCCCCAAAGAAATTTACAAAAGGGGGTCAAGGAGAGGAATTTTGGATTTGGCTTCAACTAAAAACAATTGCTGATATCGGTATCATAGGATTGCCCAATGCTGGGAAATCCAGCTTGCTTGCATCAATGACGAGTGCAAATCCAAAAATAGCAAACTATAAATTTACTACAATTAATCCAAATCTTGGTGTTGCTAGTTATGATGACAAAGAAGTTACTTTAGCAGATATACCAGGCTTAATTGAGGGCGCTCATAAAGGAACTGGTCTTGGGATAAAATTTTTAAAACACATAGAAAGGTGCAAAACTTTGCTGCATTTAATAGATATAACTAAAGATGATTTATTTATTTCTTACAATCAAGTCAGAAAAGAATTATCAAAATACAGTAAAGATTTAGTTAAAAAAAAAGAAATAATAGTTTTAAATAAAACTGACTTGATAGATGAAGAGAAAAAAAAAGAGAAGCTAAAAAAACTTAAGAACAAATTAAAAAAAAATATCTTTTTCATGTCAACAATGGATAAAAAATCAGTATCAGATATAAAGTCAAAGTTGGTAAACTATGTATCTTAAGGATTCCAAAACTGTAGTAATAAAAATAGGTTCATCTTTATTAATAAATGACAATAAAATTATTAGAGAAAAATGGCTTTTGGAATTTGCTAAGGATATTAAAGAGTTACAAAAACTAAAAAAGAACATTGTTATAGTGAGTTCTGGAGCAATTGCTTTAGGGTGTAAAAAATTACAATTAAATAAAAAAACTTTAAAGCTTGATAAAAGTCAAGCTGTTGCATCAATTGGACAAATAGAATTAATGAATCTTTTTAAAAAGACATTTAACTCAAATAAAATAAATATTTCTCAAATTCTAATTACTTTAGAAGATACTGAACAAAGAAGAAGAGCTATAAATGCTAAAAGAACTTTCGAAAACTTATTTGAGCTTAATTTTGTACCTGTTGTTAATGAAAATGATAGTATTGCAACTTCTGAAATTAAATACGGAGATAATGACAGATTAGCATCAAGAGTTGCACAAATATCAGGCGCAGATTGCTTAATATTATTGTCTGATGTTGATGGATTGTATTCTAAAAACCCAAAAATTCATAAAAATGCTAAATTGATTAAAGAAATAAAAAATATTGATTCTAAAATTGAAAATTTTTCAAGTAAAAGCACAAGTGAGTATGGTACTGGTGGAATGAAAACGAAAATTGATGCTGCAAAAGTATGTCAAGTCTCGGGTTGCTATATGGCTATTGCAAATGGTTTAATTAAAAGACCAATTAAAAATATACTAG
Source organism: uncultured Pelagibacteraceae bacterium (assembly GCA_902611845.1). Lineage (GTDB taxonomy): Bacteria > Pseudomonadota > Alphaproteobacteria > Pelagibacterales > Pelagibacteraceae > Pelagibacter. The sequence goes on from CACMAX010000005.1 coordinate 59,684, forward strand.
AACATAATTCTGGGACATGGTTTTTGCCAAAAGTATCTAAATTAGATGCAAGAAAAAAATGGATAATTAGCTCTATATCTCCAAAAGGAGAAATTATTATAGATGATGGTGCTTTGAATGCTTTAAAAAATGGAAAAAGTTTATTAGCTGCAGGTATTAGAAAAGTTTCAGGAAAATTTGTTAAAGGTGATCATGTTAGAATTTTAGATAAAAATAACAAAGAATTTGCTAGAGGGTTGAGCAGTTTCACATCTGATGAGATATCCAAAATAAAAGGAGAACATTCTAACAAAATTAGTAATCTTTTAGGCTATGTTACAAAGTCTGAAGTTATACATAAAGATGATATGGTTAAAATTTAATGAGTAAACTACTTAAAAAAATTGGATTGAATTCTAGAAAAGCTTTGAATTCAAGTATTAGTCCAAAAAAAAAGAATAAAGTTTTAAAAGATTTTGTAAAATTAATTGAGATTAATAAGAATAAAATTATTAGCGAAAATAAGAAAGATATTTTTTATGCAAGAGGAAAAAAATTAAAAGAAAACTTAATTCAAAGACTCACTCTTAGTAATAATAAATTAAAAAGTATAATTGACTCTGTTAAAACTATTACTTCTTTTAAAGATCCTATAGATCAAGTAACTTCCAAATGGAAAAGGCCAAATGGACTTGAAATTAGAAGAGTTACAATACCAATAGGAGTTATAGGTGTAATATTTGAAAGTAGACCCAATGTTACTTCGGATGTATCAGCACTATGTTTTAAATCTGGAAATGCTGTTATATTAAGAGGTGGTTCCGAAGCCTACAATAGTAATAAAATTTTAGTAAATTTATTTAGGAAAGCTCTAAAAAAAAATAAAGTAAACGAAAATTATGTCCAGTTTATAAATAACAAGAGCAGAAAACTCGTCGATTATTTATTATCAAAAATGGAAAACTCCATTGATGTTGTAATACCACGAGGCGGAAAAAATTTAGTAAAAAAAGTTAAACAACTTTCAAAGGTTCCAGTTATTGGTCATTTGGAAGGAATTTGTCATACGTATATTGATAAAGAGGCAGAAGATAATATGGCAAACAAAATAGTATTAAATGCTAAGTTGAGAAATACTAGTATATGTGGTGCAACTGAAACTCTCTTAATACATAAAAGTAAATCGAAATCAGTGAATTTAATTTTAAATTCACTAGCTAAAAGCGGTTGTAAAATTTTAGCTGATAAAAAAATAAGTAAATTATTTAAAGGCAAAACATATCCTGCAAATAATAATACTTGGTCAAAAGAACATCTTTCACCGATTATTTCAGTTAAATTAGTGAATAATGTCAAAGAAGCAGTTGCCCATATCAACAAATATGGAACCATGCATACAGATGCAATAGTAACCAAAAACAAAAATACAGCAAAATTCTTTATTAAGAATGTAAAAAGCTCTATTGCTATTCAAAATTCATCAACACAATTTGCTGACGGAGGAGAATTTGGTTTTGGTGGAGAGGTTGGAATTTCAACAAACACCTTGCCACCAAGAGGTCCTGTCGGTCTAAATCAGTTAGTAAGTTATAAATATGAAGTTTATGGTACAGGGCAAATTAGAAAATAAAAAGATTGGTGTACTCGGTGGATCGTTTGATCCAGCGCATGTTGGTCATGTAAGAATTTCTAAATTAGCAAAAAAAAATTATGATTTGAGCCAAGTTATATGGGCTATAACAAAACAAAATCCATTTAAAAAAAATAATCCAAATGATCTATATAAAAGAACAGCTTATGCAAAAAAAATTAATAAAAATAATAAATTTATAAAAGTTAAATGTTTTGAAGAAATAATAAAATCTAATCGTACAGTAGATTTAATTAAATATTTAAAAAAAAAATTTAAACATTCAGAAATATTTTTTTTAATGGGGGCCGATAACCTAATAAATTTTCATAAATGGAAAGGGTACAATTCAATAACTAAAATGTGCAAAATATTGGTATTTGATCGAAATGGATACAAATCAAAGGCTTTTAGATCTAAATCATTTAAGAAATATAATAAAAAAGCAGTTGAATTTATAAATTTTAATAAAGTCAATATTTCATCTTCTCAATTAAGAAAAATTTGATACTCTTTATTTAATTAATGGAAAAAATATCAGCTCTTAAAGATGAAATAATCAAAACGCTTGATATTAATAAAGCCTTAGACATAGTTTCAATAGATCTCGAAGGAAAATCATCAGTTGCGGACTTCATGATTATAGCTAGTGGTACATCATCAAGACATATTCAAGCATTATCTGAACAAGTTTTTGAAAAATTAAAAATTAATGGTGTGAATAATTGTAAGATTGAAGGAAAAGATAGCAATGATTGGAAGCTTGTAGATGGAATAGACTTAATAGTTCATATTTTTAATCCTGAAAAAAGAAAATTTTACGAATTAGAAAAAATGTGGTCAGAATTAATTCCTAAAGAAAAACTGATCATATGAAAAGATTATACTTAATAACTTCTTTATTTTTTTTCATATTTACAAATCCAATTTTGAGTAATGAAAACGATATTTACAAAAAAATTGATTTATTCAGTGAAGTCTTAGATAAAATTAATAAAGAATATGTTGATGAAGTAAATCAGAGTGAAGCAATGGATGCTGCTATAAACGGTGTTTTGCAATCTTTGGATCCCTATTCAGCATATATGTCACCAGACTCGTTTAAAAATATGCAAACTGAGACTAGCGGAGAATTTGGAGGATTGGGCATTGAAGTCAGTATGGAGGCTGGTGTCGTAAAAGTAATTTCTCCAATTGATAACTCGCCAGCTGAGGAGGTTGGTGTCAAAGCCGGAGATTACATCGTTAAAATTGATGATGTTCAAGTTCAAGGAAAAACTCTTTCTGAAGCAGTAGAATTAATGAGAGGCCCAGTTGGATCTGATATAGAGATTACTGTTAGAAGAAGAGGAGAAAGAAAAGCACTTATATTTACAATTACAAGAGAAATTATACAAGTTGCATCTGTAAAGTCAGAAATTAAAGATGATCAAACAGCTTATATAAGATTAACATCATTCAATGAGAATAGTAGTAAACAAATAAAAAATAAAATCAAAGAATTTAAAAAAAATAAGAAAATTAAAAATTACATATTAGATTTAAGAAATAATCCTGGTGGATTGTTATCTCAAGCAATAAAAATTTCAGATTATTTTTTAGAAAATGGAGAAATAGTTTCTACAAAAAGTAAAAGAAAGTATGAAAATAGAAAATGGTTTGCAAAAAAAGGAGACATTATTGATGGAGAAACGATGGTTATTTTGATTAATTATGGGTCTGCATCAGCATCTGAAATTGTTGCAGGAGCACTACAAGATCACAAAAGAGCGATATTAGTAGGAGAGAGTACATATGGAAAAGGGTCAGTCCAATCAATTATTCCTTTAGAAAATGAAGGTGCCATAAGACTTACTGTTTCTAAATACTATCTCCCATCGGGTAAATCGATTTCAAGAGTAGGTGTAAATCCAGATATAGTTATTGCTGAAGGTTCAGATGAATTTAGAATAAATACAGATACTGATAACCAGTTGGAATTTGCTCTTAAATTATTAAATGGTTAAGAATGAAAGAAAAATTTCAAAAACTTCCATTAAGAAATGGTGTTGGTATCGCAGTCCTAAATAAAGAAAATAAGATATTTGTTGCAAAAAGAATTGATAATCCTGCTGATTTTTGGCAGATGCCTCAGGGCGGTATTGATGAAGGCGAAAATTATTTTGATGCAGCGTTGAGGGAACTTAAAGAAGAAACAAGCATAAAGTCAGTAGAACTAGTTAAAGAAATAAGCAAATACACAACTTACGATCTTCCTGATCGCCTTTTAGGAATTATTTGGAAAGGAAAATATAAAGGCCAAAAGCAAAAGTGGTTTATTGTAAAGTTTAATGGAGAGGAAAATGAGATTAACATTAAAACTAAACATCCTGAATTTTTAGATTGGAAATGGATAGATATTAAAGATTTAACAACTAAAGTTGTGGATTTCAAACTTCATGTTTATCAAGAAATTCAAAAAGAACTAGAAAAAGTAGTTAATTAATACTTATAGATTTTAGAACTTCGACTTTGTGGTTTAAAAGAAATCTTTTTTGATCATCAATATTATCTTTTGATAATTCTGCTTCAGCACTGCTTATCGACTCAGATACAAAATTTTTATCAGCATCTTTTAAATCAAAAATTGAACTAGTTAATACAGATAATGTATTGTCTTTAAATTCGACAATACCATCTTCAACATAGAAACTTTGTTCCTCAGACTCAGAGAATACTCTAATTATACCTGGTTTTAAAAAAGAGATAATTGGAATATGGTCTTTAAGAATACCAATCTCTCCTTCTACAGCAGGTATTACAACCTCAAATACATTATCTTTAGAAAGAAAAGATTGTTCTGGATTAACAATATCTATATTAAAGAGATTACTCATTAAGCAGCTGCATCTTTTGCCATTTTTTCAGCTTTTTCTATTGCTTCTTCTATTGTGCCAACCATATAAAAAGCAGCTTCAGGAAGATGGTCATATTCTCCTTTGCATATTGCGTCAAACCCTTTAATTGTTGACTCTAAATCTACAAGTTTACCTGGAGATCCTGTAAATACTTCAGCCACAAAGAAAGGTTGTGATAAAAATCTTTGAATTTTTCTAGCTCTAGCAACGGTTAGTTTATCATCCTCTGATAGCTCATCCATTCCTAGGATTGCAATAATATCTTGCAAAGATTTGTATGTTTGTAAAATTTTCTGAACAGATCTTGCTACTCGATAGTGTTCATCACCAACAACTCTTGGATCTAAAATTCTAGATGTAGAATCCAAAGGGTCAACAGCTGGGTAAATACCTAATTCAGCAATTTGTCTTGAGAGTACAGTCGTAGCGTCTAAGTGTGAAAAAGAAGTTGCTGGAGCTGGATCTGTTAAATCATCTGCAGGTACATAAATTGCCTGAACTGATGTAATTGATCCTTTATTAGTTGTTGTAATTCTTTCTTGCAGGTTTCCCATATCTGTTGCAAGAGTAGGCTGATAACCAACCGCTGAAGGAATTCTTCCTAGAAGAGCTGATACTTCTGAACCTGCCTGAGTAAATCTAAAAATGTTATCAACAAAGAACAAAACATCTTGGCCCTCTTGATCCCTGAAATACTCTGCCACAGTAAGACCAGTTAAAGCTACTCTAGCTCTAGCTCCAGGAGGCTCATTCATTTGTCCATAAACTAATGCTGCTTTAGATCCAGTTCCCTCTGGCTTGATCACTCCTGACTCGATCATTTCGTGATATAAATCGTTCCCTTCTCTAGTTCTCTCTCCCACTCCAGCGAATACTGAAAATCCACCGTGGGCCTTAGCTATATTATTTATAAGTTCCATTATAATTACAGTTTTTCCAACTCCTGCTCCACCGAACAATCCAATTTTTCCACCTTTGGCATAAGGTGCTAATAAGTCGATTACCTTTATTCCAGTTACTAAAATTTCTGTTTCTGTAGACTGATCATTAAAAGAAGGAGCTTGTCGGTGTATAGGCCAATTTTCTTTAGTAGAAATTTGTCCTTTCTCATCGATTGGTTCACCTATAACGTTTACAATTCGTCCTAATGTTTCTGGACCTACTGGAACTTGAATTGGAGCGCCTGTATCTTTTACTTCATCACCCCTTTTGAGTCCCTCTGTACTATCCATAGCAATGGTTCTAACACTTGACTCTCCAAGGTGCTGCGCAACTTCTAAAACTAATCTATTACCTCCATTATCACACTCTAAGGCTGTTAATATTTCTGGCAGTTCTCCATCAAATTTTACGTCAACGACTGCACCAATTACTTGTGTTATGTTTCCTTTTTTGCTCATAATTATAAACTTTCTGCTCCTGATATAATTTCAATTAACTCTTTTGTTATTGCTGCTTGACGGCTTCTATTATACTCGATTGTAAGCCTATCAACCAATTCGCCTGCGTTTCTGGTTGCATTATCCATTGCTGTCATCCTCGAACCTTGCTCACTGGCAGAATTCTCTAACATTGCTTTAAATATTTGCGTTGAAATATTTTTCGGCAATAAATTACTTAAAATCTCATCTTCATCTGGTTCAAACTCATAGTCATTATCATTACCAGAAACTTCTTTATCTTCATTAAGTGGAACTATTTGTTGTTCTTGTGGAATTTGTGTGATTACATTTTTAAATTTATTGTAAAATATTGCGCAAACATCAAATTCATTTTTTTCAAATTTTTCAATTATAATTTTTCCTACTTTATCTGCATCAAAGTAATTTATATTTTTTGACTCTTTGAAAGAAATGTTCTCTACAATATAACTTTTATACTGTCTTTTTAGTTGATCATATCCTTTAGATCCAACAGTAATAATTTTTAAAGTTTTATTTTCAGATATTATTTTTTCGAAATAACTTTTTGCTTTTTTAATAATGTTAGTATTAAAACCTCCGCATAAACCTCTATCAGCAGTAAGAACAATACATAAATGAACTTTCTCTTCACCTGTCCCAACCAGTAATTTGGGAGCATTTTCTTTATCTGTTATACTTTTTGAAAGATTTAAAATTACATTGTTCATTTTTTCTGAATAAGGTCTGCCTTTTTCAGCATTCTCTTGTGCTTTTCTCAACTTAGCTGCAGCCACCATTTTCATAGCTTTTGTTATTTTCTGAGTTGATTTAACACTCGTAATTCTTTTTCTGAGATCGTCTAAACTTGGCATTTATAATTATTTAATTCCTTTAATTAATTCTACTAATTGTTTTTCAATGTCTTCCTCAATCTTCCCAGTTTTGGCAATAGACTCTATAATCTCAGGCTTATCAGATTTACACTTTTGTAGAACTTTATTTTCAAAGTCGGCTACATCTTTAAGTTCAATATCGTCCAAATAACCTTTTACACCACAGAAAATTGATATAACTTGTTCTGCAACTGTCATGGGAGAATATTGTCCTTGTTTTAAAAGTTCAGTTAACTTCGAACCTCTATTTAAAAGTTTTTGTGTAGATGCATCTAAATCAGATCCAAATTGAGCAAAAGCTGCCATTTCTCTGTATTGAGCTAACTCTAATTTAATTGATCCAGCTACAGATTTCATAGCTTTAGTTTGTGCAGCTGATCCTACTCTAGATACGGATAATCCAACGTTTACTGCTGGTCTTATTCCTTGATTGAATAGTTCAGTTTCTAAAAATATTTGCCCATCTGTAATAGATATTACATTTGTTGGAATATATGCAGAAACATCACCTGCTTGTGTTTCAATAATTGGTAGCGCAGTTAAAGAACCTCCGCCATTTTCATCACTTAATTTAGCGGCTCTCTCTAATAATCTACTATGTAAATAGAACACATCCCCAGGGTATGCTTCACGCCCTGGTGGTCTTCTTAATAATAATGACATTTGTCTATATGCAACTGCTTGCTTAGATAAATCATCGTAAATAATTAAAGCATGCATTCCATTATCTCTAAAATATTCTCCCATAGTACATCCTGTGTAAGGAGCTAAAAACTGAAGAGGCGCAGAGTCTGAGGCTGTTGCGGAAACTATAGTCGTATATTCCATTGCACCAGCGTCCTCTAAAGTTTTTACAATCTGAGCAACCGTTGATCTTTTTTGTCCAATTGCAACATATATACAATAAAGTTTTTTACTTTCATCGTCTGACTCATTAATTTTCTTTTGATTTATAATTGTATCGATAGCTACTGCAGTTTTACCTGTTTGACGATCTCCAATTATAAGTTCCCTTTGCCCTCTTCCAACGGGAATTAAGCTATCAATTGCTTTAAGACCTGTTTGCATTGGTTCTCCAACTGATTGTCGTGGAATAATTCCTGGAGCTTTAACTTCAACTCTTTTTCTTTCTAAACTTTTATCTAAAGCTCCTTTTCCATCGATTGGATTTCCTAATCCATCAACAACTCTTCCTAAAAGTTGTTTTCCAACTGGTACATCAACAATCGCACCAGTTCTTTTTACAGTATCTCCCTCTTTAATTTCTCTATCATCACCAAATATAACAACACCAACGTTGTCACTCTCTAAGTTTAATGCCATTCCTTTAGAGCCATCGGAAAACTCAACCATTTCTCCTGCTTGAACATTATCCAGGCCATAAATTCTTGCAATTCCATCTCCAACAGACAATACTTGTCCGACCTCTGAAACTTCAGCTCTATCGCCAAGTTTTTTTATCTGCTCTTTTAATATTTTTGTTACTTCTGAAGGATTTATTTCCATTTATGCCTCTATCATTTGTTTTTGAATTTGTTGCAGTTTATTTTTAATAGAATTATCTACCATTGTACTTCCCACTTTTAATACTAAGCCACCAATTAAACTTGGGTCAAATTTATAATTTAACTGTATCTTTGCTCCAAAGTTTTGAGATAGCTCTTCTTTAATTTTAGAAATATCTGTTTCATTAAGTTCTTTAGCTGAAAAAAGCTCAGCTTTTATTTCACCTCTAGCTTTCGAACATACCTCTATAAAGTCAATTAAAACTTTTTCTAAATAAAAAAATCTTCTTTTTTGAATTAAAAAAACTAGAAATCTTTTTAAAAGATTATCAAAATTGTTTTTTTCAGAAATTGTTTCAATAACTCTAGTTAAATCCTCAGTGCTTGTCGTGGGGTTTTTGATTAAATATCTAAATTCTTCACTTTCATTTATGAGCTTACTTATTGCAACGACTTGTTCCTCTATTTTTGCCAGAGATTTATCTTCGTTAGCCAGCTCAAATAATGCTTGAGCATAACTGTTGTTAGAAGTTATTGATATTTTATTTTCGCTCAATTTATACTCTCAATTGTGAAGATGTTTAAAATTTCGCTTAGATAACATACGAATTATCAGTCTTCAAGGCTCAGATTGTGAAAAATGGTAAGATTTAATGGGCTAATTGAAGCTGATAGGGTCAACATCAACTGAAAGTTTCATTCCTTTGGAGAGTTGAAAATCTTTCAATACATCTTTCAATTTTTTCTGAACACTAGATGTTTTTTTTGCCCTTATTAATAGTCTATTTCTGAATTTTTGATTAATTCTATATATTGGAGCGTTTACTGGTCCTAAAATTTTTGCATCTATAGATTTTGATAAAATATTTTTAAGTTTTACAGCATCTATATCAAGTTTTTTTTCATTTGATGAAGATAAAATTAAAGCAATAAATCTTTCGTAGGGTGGTAAATTATTCCTCTTTCTTAAATTTAATTCATTTTCTAAAAATTTAAAAGGATCTTCATTTGTAATTTGATTTATAACTTCTGGTTTTAAGTTGTATGTTTGGAAATAAATATTAGCTGGTTTTCCAGTTCTACCTGCTCTTCCCGATAACTGATGGTAAAGTTGTAAATTTTTTTCAGTGCTCCTAAGATCGTGTCCTTGAGAAGTTAAATCAATGTCTAATACAACAATACAATTCAATTTTGGAAAGTGAAATCCTTTTGATATTAATTGAGTGCCTACAAGAATATCTATTTCACCAGATATAATTTTATTCAATTTATCTTTGCCAGATGCTTTATTCATTGTGTCGCTAGAAAAAATTATTGTTTTTTTATTAGGAAAGAGGTTTTTAACTTCCTCTGCAATTTTTTCTACACCAGGTCCACTAAATACAAACTCACAAACATTTCCTTTTTTACAATCTCTATTTAATTTTGAATTATATCCACAGTAATGACACAAAAGAATTTTTTTATTTTTGTGAAATACTAAATTTATAGAACACCTTGGGCATGTAAAAACATTTAAACATTTTTTACATAAAACATAGGGTGCAAAACCTCTTCTATTTATGAAAAAGAGAACTTGATCTTTTTTATTTAAATGTTCTTTTACTTTTTCAAGAGTTTTAAGAGATATAGAACTTTTGGTCGCTAGTTGATATTGATAAAGATCGATAACATGGTGTTTGGGTAACTTTGCATCTTTATATCGATTAAGCAATCTTGAGTAATTATATTTTTTAATTTTAATATTTTCATATGTTTCGATTGATGGAACTGCAGTTACCAAATTTATTGGAATATTTTCGTGTTTAGCTCTTGATATTGCCATATCTCTAGCATTATAGATAATTCCTTCATCTTGTTTATAAGATTGATCGTGCTCTTCATCCACAGTTATCAAACCTAATTTTTTGAATGGCAGAAATAAGGATGATCTTGCTCCGATTACTACTTTAATTTTTCCTGCTGATAATCCATTCCATATAATTTTTCTTTTTTTTGGGCTGACTTTTGAATGCCAAACTGCAGCTTCAAATCCAAAATAAGATTTAAATTTTTTTTCAAATTCATTAGTTAGTCCTATTTCTGGTAATAAAATTAGAGCTTGCAATCCAATATTTATAATTTTTTCAATAGCTTTAAAATAAACTATTGTTTTTCCTGAACCAGTTGTACCTTGAAGTAAATGAACTCTAAAACTGCTATGATTTTTAGATAACTCTTTAAAGGCCTTATCTTGCTCTTCAGAAAGTTGATAACTTTCTTTTTCGCTTGATAGAGCATATTTTAATAGATCGCTGTCATTATTTATTTTTAAATTTTCGTCATTAATCAAATGTAGTTTTAAACACATTCCTAGGGGTACAAGATTGTAATTAGAAAACCACTTTAGAAAATTCATTGTCTTTTTACTTAGTGGTTCAATTTCAATTTTTTCAATTATAGATTTTAATTTAAATTCCTTATTATTCTTTTCTTCAAAAAAATCCCAAATTACACCAATAATATTTTTCTTACCAAATGGAACTTTTACATAATCTCCTGCTTTTAATTTAATATTACTTTCATATGTAAAAGGATAATCAAATATATTTGGCAACAAAACTGGATATTTCATAAATATTTAATTTTAGTTTTTTTATATCTTAAAAATATATAAATAGATCAAATGAAATATAATTATTACTGGAGAAAATCAGGTTTAAAAAAACCATATGGGGATAATTTTTTGAGTTTAGTTGAGGAATATAAGCCAAAAAATGTATTAGAAATTGGTGTTTTTTGCGGTGTTACATCAAGAAATATATGTGAATTATTAAAGACAAATTTTGGTAGTGATTTTAGATATTACGGATTAGATTTATTTGGATCTACTAAAACATCAAGTGTAGATGAGATCGAACCTAAATTTCTTGAAAATCAAAAGTTTTCGAATCCACTTAAAACTATCTATTATAATTTCATAAAAAAAGAAAATTTAAATTCAAAGATATCTGTTCAAAATTTTTTAAAGAAATTTTCACAAAATATTGAGCTAATAGAAGGAGACACAAGGGTGACTTTAGAAAAAGTTCCTTTAAGTGAAATTGATTTCGTATTTTTAGATGGAGGACATAGTTACGATACAGTTTTAAGTGATTTACAGAAACTTTATGACAACATGAAAAATAATTCTAAAATTGTTTGTGATGATTTTGCAGGTATTACAAAAATTGAAAGTGTTGAAAAAGCAATAAAAGACTTTGCAAATAATAACAAAATAAAACTTGAAGAAAAATTTAAAAGATTTGCTTTATTGAATGTAGAAAAATAATTATTAAGAGTGAATTTGTCTTTTATCTACTGATAATGCTGCTTCTTTTATAGCTTCTGAAAATGTTGGGTGTGCGTGACATGTTCTTGCAATATCTTCGGAACTAGCTCCAAATTCCATTGCGACAGCCATCTCAGCTATCATTTCTCCTGCATGAGGACCAATAATATGCACACCAAGCACTTTATCAGTTGATTGGTCTGCCAAAATTTTTACAAAACCCTCTGGCTCATCAATTGCTTTGGCTCTTGAATTTGCCATAAAAGGAAATTTACCAATTTTATAACCTATGTTTTCTTTTTTTAATTGCTCCTCGCTTTTGCCAACATAAGCAACCTCGGGGGACGTATAAACAACTCCAGGAATAATATCATAATTAACATGACCTGATTGGCCTGCAATTAATTCTGCAACTGCAATTCCTTCCTCTTCAGCTTTGTGAGCTAACATTGGGCCATCAATAACATCACCTATTGCATAAATATTTTTAAGATTTGTTTCAAAATTTTTATTTACTTTAACTCTTCCTTTTTCATCTAACTTTACACCAACTTTGTCTAAATTTAAGTTTTTAGTATAAGGTCTTCTACCTACAGAAATTAAAACGACATCAACATCATGCTTAACTTTTTGACCATCATTTTGTGAAGTCTCAACTGTCACACCATTAGAGTTTTTAGTTATTTTATCAACTTTGGTATTAAGGTTAAATTTTATACCTTGCTTCTTTAATATTTTCATAAATTCGTTTGAAATATCTCGATCCATTCCAGGCGTGATGTGATCTAAAAATTCAACGACTGTGACTTCAGTGCCAAGTCTTGACCAAACAGATCCCATTTCCAATCCTATATATCCACCACCAACAACAATCATTTTATTGGGGAGTTTGGGAATAGATAGGGCTCCAGTTGAAGAAAGAATTCTCTCTTCATCAAAGTCTACTCCAGGCAATGAAACTGGCTCAGACCCTGTACTGATTATTGTTTTATCAGTTTGAATTATTTTAGTGCCTTCAGAGCCTTCAATTTTTATTGATTTTTCATTCTCGAATGAACCTTTGCCTTTAAAATAAGTGACTTTGTTTTTTTTGAATAAAAATTCAACTCCTTTAGTCAAAACTGTTACGGCTTTATCTTTATTTTTCATCATTTTATCTAAGTTGAGTTTTATTTCTCCAGTCTCGATTCCAATCTTTTCAAAATTTTTAGCACTGTGAAATTTTTCAGATAAATTAAGCAAACTTTTTGATGGGATACATCCAATATTTAAACATGTCCCCCCTAAAGATCCTCTAGACTCTATGCATGCTGTTTTAAGTCCAAGTTGAGACAATCTAATTGCACAAACATATCCACCAGGGCCACCACCGATTACTGTAACATCAAATTTTTCTGACATATTATAAATTTAAAAATAACCTTCTTGGATCTTCTAAGTTTTCTTTAACAGTTTTTAAAAAACTTACAGATTCTTTTCCATCAATTATTCTATGATCATAAGACAATGCTAAAAACATTACAGGTCTAGCCTTTATCTCACCATCAACAACAACAGGTCTTTCAACGATATTATGCATTCCTAGAACTGCTGATTGTGGAGGGTTTAAAATAGGAGTAGATAACATTGATCCATACACACCTCCATTGCTAATTGTAAATGTTCCACCTTGAAGATCCTCTATAGTAAGACTACCATTTTTTGCTTTGTCTGACAGATCTTTTATGTTTTTTTCAATGTCCGCAAAAGACATTTCATCGGCATTTTTTAATACTGGAACTACTAATCCTTTTTCAGTTCCGACTGCAAAGCTCACGTTATAATAATTTTTGTAAACCATTTCATCATTTTCAACTTCAGCATTTATTGCAGGAAATAATTTTAATCCTACTATACAAGCCTTCACAAAAAAAGACATGAAGCCAAGTTTAATTCCATAACTATTTTGGAAATCTTCCTGGTTATCTTTTCTCATTGAGATTATATTTGACATATCAACCTCATTAAATGTTGTGAGCATAGCAGCATTGTTTTGAGCCTCTTTTAAACGTTTAGCAATCGTTTGTCTTAGTCTTGACATTTTGATTCGTTCTTCTTCACCATATTGAATTTTTCTCTCATTAGGTTGAGGGTTAGCTCCCATTAAACTTATTAAATCACCTTTTAAAATTCTTCCATCTTTACCTGTCCCTTTTACTTCATCTAAATTAATTTTATTTTCAACAACCATTTTTCTTACAGCAGGAGAAAGTGTTTTATTTTGTTTAATAGGCTTGGTTTCTTCAACTTCATCAGTTAATACCAATGGTTCTTCATCGAGCAATAAAGGTTCTTGAGTTTTTTTTGTATCTTTTTTCTTTTCGATTTCTAAATTTATTATATTATTTTTTTCAATGTTTCCTTTAACCGGGTCAGCTTCCTTTTCTTCTTTAAGAACACTACCTTCTGAAATCATTCCTAATACAGTTCCAACTTCAACTGTATCACCATCTTTTGAGTTGATCTCTGATATAACACCACTCGCAGGTGCAGGAACTTCTAAGTTTACTTTGTCAGTTTCCAATTCTACTACAGCTTCATCAGCGACTACGTTATCACCCTTTTTCTTTAACCATTTCGTGACCGTAGCCTCTGTAATACTTTCTCCCAAAACTGGAACTAATATTTTTTCACTCATTTATTCAAATACTTTATTTATAATTTCTTGTTGTTCAGAATTATGTCTTCTTGCATAACCTGTAGCAGGTGTAGCATCTGGACTTCTTCCAATGTAAGAAATTGCACTGTTTTTAGCCTTAATAGTCTCTAATGTCCATTGTATATAATCTCTAACAGCAAACCAAGCACCCATATTTTTAGGCTCCTCTTGGCACCAATAAAATTTTGCATTTTTTGCAAATGGTTTTAGCTCTTTAACCAAACTTTTTGCAGGGAAGGGATATAGTTGTTCAATTCTATACAAAATTACATCATTGGTTTTTAGTTTCTCTCTTGCCGCAAGAAGATCAAAATAAATTTTTCCAGAGCATAATATCACTTTTCTGATTTTTTTGTCTTCTTTTAACTTAATAAACCCTTTTTGCTTAATATCTCTAGCATGATCCCATAGCACTCTATGGAAAGAATTTTGTTTACTAAAATCTTCCAAATTTGATACACAATATTTATTTCTTAAAAGTGACTTAGGCGTCATTATGACTAAAGGTTTTCTAAAATCACGGTGCATCTGTCTTCTTAAAGCATGAAAATAATTTGCAGGTGTAGTGCAATTCATAACTTGTAAATTATCATTTGCACATAATTGTAAAAATCTTTCTAATCTCGCAGAGGAGTGCTCTGGGCCTTGTCCTTCATAACCATGGGGTAATAACATAACCAGTCCTGAGGCTCTTTTCCACTTTCTTTCACCAGATGATATAAATTGATCAATAATTACTTGAGCACCATTTGCAAAATCACCAAATTGAGCTTCCCAAATTGTCAATGTATTCGGTTCTACTAAACTGTATCCATATTCAAATCCTAAAACTGCAAGTTCAGATAAAAAACTATCTACAATTTCAAAATTTTTTTGGTTACTAGATATATTGTTTAAAGGTATGTACCTTGAATTATCAATTTGATTTCTTAAAACTGAGTGTCTTTGACTAAAAGTGCCTCTACCAGAATCCTGACCTACTAACCTTACTGGATAACCTTCAACTAATAATGAACCAAATGCCAAAGACTCAGCTGTTGCCCAATCAATACCTGAGCCATCATCAATAGTTTTTTTTCTATTTTCCATAATTTTTGTTATGGTTTTGTGAATATTTTTATCAGTTGGAAAAACGTGTATTCTGTCAGAAATATTATTTAAAATTTTCAAATCTGATCCGGTTAAACCTCTTTTATCTTTACCTCTTTCGGGTTTATATCTCGACCAAGTTCCCTCAAACCATCTAATTTTAGGTTTATAATCTTTTGCATTTTTAAATTGATCATCTAATAAATTTTTAAAATCAACAATTTGTTGATCTAAATCTTGTTTCGAAAAAAGTCCTTCATTTACAAGCTTTTCACCGTAAATTTTAATCGTAGACGGATGAGATCTAATTTTTTTGTACATAAGTGGTTGGGTGAAAGATGGCTCATCTCCCTCATTATGTCCAAATCTTCTGTAACATATTAAATCAATTACAACATCGCGATTAAATTTTAATCTAAATTCAGTTGCTATTCTAGTTGCGTAAACTACAGCTTCAGGGTCATCTCCATTAACATGGATGATTGGAGCATCAACCATTTTACCTACGTCAGAAGGATAAGGAGAAGATCGCGCAAATCTAGGACTTGTTGTAAATCCAATTTGGTTGTTAACAATAATATGGATTGTCCCTCCAGTGTTATGACCAGGGAGTCCAGACATTGCAAAGCACTCTGCTACTATTCCTTGTCCTGCAAATGCAGCATCGCCGTGAATTAATATTGGTATAACTTTATTTCTTTGTTTGTCTTTGTGAAAAAATTGTTTAGCTCTGGTTTGGCCAAGAACAACAGGATTAACCGCCTCTAAGTGTGAAGGATTATCTGTTAAACTTACGTGTACAGGATTTCCATCAAATTCTCTATCTGATGAGGCTCCTAAATGGTATTTTACATCTCCAGCACCATCTTCTGATCCATCCATTTCACCAGCAAATTCATTAAAAATTCTTTTATAAGATTTTTGTAAAACGTTTGCTAAAACATTTAGTCTTCCTCTATGTGACATTCCTATTTTAACTTCTTTTATTTTAGATTGTCCTCCAATTTTTATAATTTGCTCAAGAGCAGGTATTAGACTTTCTCCGCCATCTAAACCAAATCTTTTAGTACCAACATATTTTGTATTTAAAAATTTTTCAAAGCCCTCTGCTTGTATTAGTTTATTTAAAATCGCTTGCTTTCCATTTTTTGTAAACTTGAGTGCATTTTCGTCTTTTTCAACCCTATCTCTAAACCACATTCTCTCAGTTGGATTTGAAATATGCATATATTCATAACCTATAGGACCACAATAAGTTTTTTTTAAAAACTTGAGTATTTCTCTAATATTTGCACTTTTTTTATTTATTATTCCGTTAAGAAAAATTTCTTTGTCATAATCTTCTTTTTTAAAACCATAGTACTCAGGATGTAATTCGTCTAAATATTCTGACTTCATCAATTCTAAAGGATCTAATTTTGATAATAGATGTCCCCTTAACCGATAAGCTCTTATCAAGGCTACAGCACTTATTGAATTTTTATTTGAATTTGCAATTACTTGGAAATTAAACTTACTAGAGTTATCTTTGTTTTTTTCGTTTTCTTTAGCTGTTTTCTCGACATCCTCAATATTAATTTTTTTTGAGAAAGGTTTCCACGATGGTCCATTTATCTCGTCGACTAATATCTTCATATCCTCATCTACACTTGAGAAATATTCAATCCAACTTTCAGAGAGAGATGGATCTTTATTTATAAATTTTACATACATTTCTTCAATGAATGCACTATTGGCCTTATTTAAAAACGATGTTTTTTTATATTCCAGATTTTTAGGAGAACTCATTTTATTTTATTATAATACTAAATTTTGTTTTCAATTGGACAATTTATTTAACAATGTTTTTCCAATTTCTGAAGGTGATGTGGCTACTTCTATGCCACAATCTTCCATTTTTTTGATCTTATCTTTAGCCCCACCTTTACCACCTGATATTATGGCCCCTGCATGTCCCATTCTTCTACCCGGTGGTGCTGTAACTCCTGCAATAAAACCAACCATGGGTTTTTTTATTTCATGATTTTTTACAAATTCAGCTGCTTCTTCTTCAGCTGATCCACCTATTTCACCAATCATTAAAATTGATTTAGTTTCCTCATCTTTTAAAAATAAATCTAAGCAATCAATAAAATTTGTGCCATTGATTGGATCACCACCTATACCTATACATGTTGATTGCCCCAAATCATTTTCTGTAGTTTGTGCGACAGCCTCGTAGGTCAAAGTTCCGGATCTTGATACAATACCAACAGAACCCTTTTTATGTATATTTCCTGGCATTATTCCGATCTTGCATTCATCGGGAGTGATTATCCCTGGACAATTGGGACCGATTAATCTTGATTTCGAATTAAGTAACTTTTTTTTGACCTTAATCATATCAAGAACTGGTATTCCCTCAGTGATACAAACAATTAATTCTAAGTTAGCTTCAATGGCTTCTATGATTGCTGCAGATGCAAATTTCGC
The DNA here is from genome assembly GCA_902611845.1 of uncultured Pelagibacteraceae bacterium. Taxonomy (GTDB): domain Bacteria; phylum Pseudomonadota; class Alphaproteobacteria; order Pelagibacterales; family Pelagibacteraceae; genus Pelagibacter. The sequence goes on from CACMAX010000005.1 coordinate 77,560, forward strand.
AGGAACATAAATCATAGTTGCGTTGGCACCGGTTTTATCGACTGCTTCCTTTACTGTATTAAATACTGGTCTATCTAGATGAGTTTGACCACCTTTTTTTGGTGTAACCCCTCCGACTAAATTTGTTCCATATTTAATTGCTTGCTCCGAATGAAAGGTTCCATGACTACCCGTAAAACCTTGGCAAATTAACTTTGTGTTTTTATTAACTAAAACTGACATTTATTTAATAGCCTCTACAACTTTTTTGGCAGCATCTGATAAATCAGATGCAGAAATTAACTCAAGACCTGAATTATCAAGTATTTTTTTTCCCTCTTCAAAATTTGTTCCGGCTAATCTTACAACTAAAGGAACATTCATTTTTATTTCTTTTGCAGCATCCACAACACCTTGGGCAAGAACATCACATCTCATTATTCCGCCAAAAATATTAATCAATATTCCTTTAACATTTTTATCTGATAAAATTATTTTAAAAGCAGCTGCCACTTTTTCTTTAGAAGCCCCACCACCAACATCTAAAAAATTTGCTGGTTCCTTTCCATATAATTTAATTATGTCCATAGTTGCCATTGCAAGTCCAGCTCCATTAACCATGCATCCAATTGTTCCATCAAGTTTAATATATGCTAAATCATGCTTGCTAGCTTCTATCTCTGTTTCTTCTTCTTCATTGAGGTCTCTCAACTCAATTAGTTCTGGATGTCTGAATAAAGCATTTCCATCAAAATTCATTTTTGCATCTAAACAAATCAACTCTTTTTCTTTTGTTAAAATTAAAGGATTAATTTCAATTAAATTAGCATCCGTTTCTATAAATAATTTGTATATGGACTTGATTAGACTAATTCCTTGCTCTTTTGTTTCTTCATCTAAATTAAAAATACTTATTATTTTAGTACAATTTTCATCAGATATTTCGTTATCTAAGTCTACTTTTGTTGTTAAAATTTTCTCAGGAGATTTGATTGCGACTTCTTCTATATCCATACCCCCTTGATCACTTGAGATAAAAGCTATCTTTGAGCTTGCACGATCTACAACGCAAGACAAATAAAATTCTTTATCAATGTTAGATGAAACTTCGACATATAATCTTTTAACAATTCTTCCATTAGGTCCTGTCTGATGAGTGATTAATTTTTTTCCAAGCAAGGATTTTGCCTCTGTTTCAAGACTTTTTAAATCATTTACTATTTTAACTCCACCAGCTTTACCTCTGCCTCCAGCATGAATTTGTGCTTTCAACACATATTTATCAGTTTTAAGATTTTTAGCTTTTTCCAATAATTCATTTACATCTAGAGCATAAACTCCATCCGGAACTTTAGCTCCATATTTTCTGAGTATATTCTTTGCTTGATGTTCGTGAATATTCATTAACTAGTTATTTAAACTAGGATCAATTTTGGATGCAGCTTCCCATAATTTTTTTACAGCATCTACTGAGTTATTAAACTCAGATTTTTCATTTTCATCTAGCTCAATTTCTTCGATTTTTTCTATACCGTTCTTTCCAACAATTACTGGCACTCCAGCGTAAATATTGCTTATTCCGTATTGTCCATTTAAATGAGCAGCACAAGGGAGCATTTTTTTGCTATCTTTTAAGTATGCTTCTGCCATTTCAACACCTGAAGCTGCCGGTGCATAAAATGCTGAACCTTTTTCTAAATATTTAACAATTTCAGCACCTCCATCTCTAGTTCTTTGATTTATACTTTCCAATTTATCTTTTGAAATTTTTCCTTCTTTTACTAAATCTAATAATGGTCTGCCTGAAACTTTTGTAAATCTTGGTAAAGGAACCATAGTATCTCCATGACCTCCCATTACCATTGCCTCAATTTCTTTAACAGGCACATCTAACTCTAAAGATAAAAATAGTTTAAATCTTGATGTGTCCAATATTCCAGCCATTCCAACAACTTTGTCAGGCGATAGTCCAGAAAATTTTTGAAAAGCCATAACCATTACATCCAATGGATTTGTTATACATATAACAAAGGCATTTGGTGCATGCTGCTTTATACCTTCAGCAACCTGTTTTATAATTTTTAAATTTATTCCTAATAAATCATCTCTACTCATTCCAGGTTTTCTTGGAACACCAGCCGTAATAATGATTACATCTGAATTTTTTATATCTTCATAATTATCAGTACCTGAAAATTTTACATTAAATCCATCAACAGATGAAGACTGTGCAATATCCAATGCTTTACCTTTAGCAATTCCACTTGCTACGTCAAATAATACTACTTCATCAACAAGCTCCTTTAGTCCAATTAAATGTGCTAAAGTTCCACCTATTTGTCCAGCTCCTATTAATGATATTTTTGACATTTTACTATTTCATTGTTGGCATTATAAATTCAGGATCTGATCTAACACCTGAAGGCCATCTTGAAGTAATTGTTTTTAATTTAGTATAAAATCTAACTCCTTCTGGCCCGTGCATATGTTGATCTCCAAATAATGATCTCTTCCATCCACCAAAACTATGAAAAGCAACTGGCACAGGGATAGGAATATTAATTCCAACCATTCCTACTTTAATTTGATTTGCAAATGTTCTTCCTGCATCTCCATCTCTTGTATAAATACTTGTTCCATTACCAAACTCATGGTCATTAATTAAATTTAATGCTTCATTAAAATCTTTAGCTCTGACAACAGATAATACAGGTCCAAATATCTCCTCTTTATAAATTCTCATATCTTTTTTAACATTATCAAATAAGCAACCGCCAATATAATAACCGTCTTCATAACCTTGAAGTTTGATATCTCTTCCATCAACTACAAGGTCTGCACCTTCTTTAATACCTAAATCAACATAACCTCTTACTCTTTCAAGATGCTCTTTTGTTACTAAAGGACCCATTTCAGAATTCTTATCCATGCCTGGTCCAATTTTTAAAGCTTCCACTTTTTTAGATAATTCATCGACTAGTTTGTCACCTACATTACCAACAGCAACAGCAACAGATTGAGCCATACATCTTTCTCCTGCAGAACCATATGCTGCACCCATTAGACCGTTTACTGCTTGATCTAAATCACAATCTGGCATTACAACACAATGATTTTTAGCTCCTCCAAGAGCTTGAACACGTTTTTCATTTTTGGCTGCATTTTCATAAATGTATTTAGCAATAGGTGTTGATCCAACAAAACTTACTGCGGATATATCTTTATGTTCCAAAATTGCATCTACAACTTCTTTATCTCCATTAACAACATTCAAAACCCCATCTGGTAAACCAGCTTCACTAAATAGCTCTACAAGTTTTAATGGACAAGATGGATCTTTTTCAGAAGGTTTTAATACAAATGTATTTCCGCAAGCTATTGCCATTGGAAACATCCACATTGGAACCATTGCAGGAAAATTAAATGGTGTAATACCTGCACATACACCTAATGGCTGTCTCACTGACCAGCTATCTATGTTTGTACCTACATTTTCTGTAAAGTCACCTTTTAGCATTTGTGGAATTCCACATGCAAATTCAACTACCTCTAATCCTCTTGTGAGAGAACCTTTAGCATCTTCATAAACTTTTCCATGCTCTGATACAATCATCTTGGCAAGCAGGTCAGAATTTTTTTCAATTATTTCTTTGTATTTAAATATAATTCTAGCTCTTTGTATTGGAGTTACATTTGACCATGTTTCAAATGCTTTTTTTGCTTTTTGTACTGCTAAATCAAGATCTTGTTTTGTGCCAAGTCTAACCTCAGACTCTTGTTTGCCTATAGCAGGATTAAATACTTTTCCTTTTCTATCAGATGTACCTGAAACAATTTTACCATCGATAAAATGCTCAATTAAATTCATGGATGTATTTAAATAAGTAATTATGTGGTTGCAAGCATTTTCTTTATCTCAGCAATAGCTTTTGCTGGATTTAATCCTTTTGGACATGCGTTAGTGCAGTTCAAAATCGTATGGCATCTATAAAGCTTAAGTTCGTCTGCAACCTTTTGAAGTCTTTCCTTTCTATCTTCGTCTCTGCTATCCATTATCCATCTATAAGCTTGTAATAAAACTGCAGGACCTAAATACTTATCACCGTTCCACCAATAACTAGGACATGAAGTAGAACAACAAGCACACATTATACATTCATAAGCTCCATCAAGTTTAGCTCTATCTTCTGGGGATTGATGAATTTCTGTTGTTTCACTTTTTGAATTATTTTTTAACCAAGGTTCAATTGATTGGTATTGTTTATATAGTCCACTTAAGTCTCCTATTAAATCTTTTTTTACTTTTAAGTGAGGCAAAGGATATATATCTATATCTCCCTTAATTTCTGCATGTGGCTTAGTACATGCAAGACCATTTTTTCCACCCATATTCATTGCACATGAACCACAAACTCCATGCGCACAAGATCTTCTATATGCAAGTGTTGGGTCAATTTCGTTTTTAATTTTATTTAATATATCTAAAACTTTAGATGGACAATTGTCCATATCTACTTCATATGTGTCTATCCTTGGGTTCTCTCCAGTGGTTGGATCCCATCTATAAACATTTACTTTTCTAATATTCTTTGAACCAGTTTTATCTTTAAAATATTTACCTTTATTAACTTTTGAGTTTTGTGGTAAATTTAATTGAACCATTAATACACTCTTTCTTGTGGAGGAAAATATTGGACTTCATTTGTTAATGTAGAAGTGTGTACATCTCTGTATTCAATTTTAGTATTTTTTCCATCACACCAAGATAATGTATGTTTCATAAATTTTTCATCATTTCTTTTCGGATAATCTTCACGAGCATGAGCTCCTCTGCTTTCTTTTCTGTGATATGCAGAATCTACAGTTGTTATCGCTTGTCTAATTAAATTATCAAATTCTAAAGTCTCAACTAAATCAGTATTGAATACCAACGATTTATCTTTAACTGAAATCGATTCCATACCGTCATAGGTTTTTCTGATCTCATCTACGCCCTCTTTAAGATTCTTTTCAGTTCTAAATACAGCGCATTTAGACTGCATTGTTTTTTGCATCGCCAGTCTAAGTTCAGCAGTTCCATTATCTCCCTCTGCATACCTCAGTTTATCAAATCTATTTAGACATTTTTCAGTTTCGCTTTCACTAACTTCTTCGTGAGGCGTACCAGGTTTTACTAATTCCGCTGCTCTCTTAGCTGCAGCTCTTCCAAAAACAACCAAATCAATTAGTGAATTTGAACCTAATCTATTTGCTCCATGCACAGATACGCATGCGGCCTCACCAATCGCCATCAAGCCCGGGACTGTTTTTTGAGATCCGTTTACTGTTAAAACTTCAGCTTTATAATTTGTTGGTATACCGCCCATATTATAATGAACAGTTGGAACAACTGGTATTGGTTCTTTAGTTACATCTACATTTGCAAATAATCTTGCTGCTTCTGTGATGCCTGGCAATCTATCTTCAATAACTTTTTTATCTAAATGACTTAAATATAAATGAACATGGTCTTGATCTTTACCAACACCTCTTCCCTCATTGATTTCAATTGACATTGATCTGCTAACTACATCTCTTGATGCAAGATCTTTAGCGTTAGGAGCATATCTCTCCATAAATCTCTCACCTTTAGAGTTTACCAAATATCCACCTTCACCCCTTACACCTTCAGAAATAAGTGTTCCATGTCCATATATTCCTGTTGGGTGAAATTGTACAAACTCCATATCTTGAAGAGGTAATCCAGCTCTTAATACCATTGCATTACCATCACCAGTACAAGTATGTGCGGATGTTGCTGAGTAATACACTTTCCCATATCCCCCTGTGGCTATAATTGTTATGTGAGATCTAAAACGATGAATTGTTCCATCATTTAAATTCCAAGCAATTAAACCTTTGCATTGCCCATCTTTCATAATTAAGTCTAATGCAAAATATTCAATAAAAAATTCTGTATTATGTTTAAGTGCTTGACCATACAATGTATGAAGAATTGCATGACCAGTTCTGTCTGCTGCAGCACAAGTTCTTTGTACAATTCCATTTCCATAATTTTTTGTCATTCCTCCAAATGGTCTTTGATAGATTTTTCCGTCTTCTGTTCTACTAAAAGGAACACCATACTTTTCTAATTCTAGTACTGCTTTTGGAGCTTCCTTACACAAATATTCAATACTATCTTGATCGCCTAACCAATCTGCTCCTTTTACAGTATCGTACATATGCCAACGCCAATCGTCTTCTCCCATGTTTCCAAGGGCTGCTGAAATTCCACCTTGGGCAGCTGATGTATGACTTCTAGTTGGAAAGACTTTAGAAATGCATGCAGTTTTTAATCCAGCTTCACTTAAGCCAACCGCAGCTCTTAGGCCAGAACCTCCAGCACCAAGGACAACGACATCGTATTCATGATCTATAATATTATAAGATTTCATATAGTTAGTTTAAATACCGCAAATATTGTAATTAAAGGGATTGTTATAGCAAAAAAATTTAAAGCTTTGTTTGCGGCATTTTTGATTTTTTCATCTTTAATATAGTCTTCAAAAACCTCGCTGATGCTTAATGCCGAGAAAAAATAAGCAAAAATAAGAAAAAGACTAAATATAAACTTTGAAGGTTGAGAAGTTAGAAAAGTTAATATCTCTAAGTAGCTTTTGTCATAAATACTAACCAAATTTAAAGCAAACCATAACATCAAAGGTACTAATATGAGAGAACTCACTTTTAAAAATACCCATTTTTTTGTTACTGCTCTCATTAAAATAAATTTCGTCCTATTAAATAAATTAAAACGGTTAATATAAAAGATCCAAATATTACAATTAAGCCAGTAATTTTTGTGGTTTTTAACTCAAATCCATAACCAAAATCCATAATTAAATGTCTTATCTCACTTAAGATTTGAAAACTAAAAGACCATGTAATACCCAAGATGAAAAATTTCCCAATAATAGATTGGAGGAATAATTTTATAAATTCATGACTTCCTTCGCTAAATGAAAAAAAAATAAAAAAGATACAAATTAAAGTTATTGCTAATATATTTATTATTCCTGTAATTCTATGAGATATTGAAACTAAAGATGAAACATGCCATCTATAAATTTGAATATGAGGAGATAAAGGATTATTTTCCATTTTGATTTGCTTTCATTATTGTTTCTGCAATTTCTACAGAATTTAATGCGGCGCCTCTTAATAGGTTATCTGAAACGATCCACAAATTAATTGAATTCTCTTTTGTTTTATCATCTCTAATTCTTGAGATAAATGTTTCATCACTACCAGTTGCTTCTATTGGTGTACTATATCCTCCATTTTCTCTTTTATCTATAACTCTACAACCATCAGCATTATTTAATGCTTCTCTGATTTGTTCTAGAGAATAAGGATTTTCAAACTCTATATTTACTGACTCTGAATGTGATACAAGAACAGGAATTCTAACGCACGTAGCTGTTAGCTCTATATTTTTGTCCAGTATTTTTTTTGTTTCATTAGTCATTTTCAATTCTTCTTTTGTATATCCATCATCCGAAAAAACATCAATGTGAGGAATGATATTGAAAGCTATTTGTTTAGTAAAATTTTTAGATTCAACAGAATTTCCATCAAGATAAGATTTAGTTTGTTCAATCAATTCATCCATAGGTGCTTTTCCGCCTCCAGAAACAGATTGATAGGTGGAAACTATTACTCTTTTTATTTTGTATAAATCATGTAATGGTTTAAGAGCTAATACTAACTGAGCTGTTGAGCAGTTAGGATTTGCCACAATATTTTTTTTCATTTCATTAATTTTTTCTGCATTCACTTGAGGTACAATAAGTGGAACGTCAGGATCCATTCTAAAAAAACTAGAATTATCAATTACAGTTGTTAATTTTGCTGCACTTTCTGCATATTGTTCTGCAATTTTACCACCTGCTGCAAAAAAAGTTATATTTGCATTTGAAAAATCATATTTTTCAAGATCATGGACTTCATAATCTTTGCCCTTAAAACTTATTTTTTTTCCAGCACTATTAGAAGAGGCTACTAAAAAAAGGTTATTAAATTTAATATCCTTTTTTTCTATAACTTCTAATGTTTTTCTTCCAACATTACCGGTTGCACCGATGATAGCTATATTATTCATTTTAAAGATTTATACTAAATGAAAGGTAAATCGCAAACTGTTCCGTTAAAACTATTACCATTTATATCAATTTTGAATGTTTGCTTTGCTTCAAAATATGGTTTTTTTATCATAGCTATACCAATTACCTGTTTAAAAGTTGGATTGTAACAACCTGATCTTAGTTCTCCGATTATATTATTTTTTTCATCTGTTAAATTCATTGAACCAGTTACGCTTATTTTATCAGTATCAATTTTAACGCCCATTAGTTTTCTTTTAATTCCTTCAGACTTTATTTTTTTTAATTTCTCTTTTCCTAAAAATTCAACATCACTATCAATATTAATATATTTATCAAAGCCACATTCGTATGGGTTATCTCCATTGTCCATATCGTTTCCTTGAGAAAGTAATCCACTTTCTATACGTTCAATTAAATTAGGACATCCTGCTCTAATATTAAACTCATCTCCGATTTCAAATAAATGATCGTATAGTTTTAAACCCGACTCATTATTCTCTACATAAATTTCATATCCACCTTGTTTAGACCATCCTGATTGAGCAATTAAATGTTTGGCTCCAGCAAAATCAAAATAATCAAAACCAAAAAATTTTAAATTTGTTATTTTTTCACCAAAAACTTTTTCCATTAATTTAAATGATTTAGGCCCTTGTACAGCCATAATGTCAACTTCGGGTTCGATAATATTTACATCAAATTTATTTCCAATTGCCAATCCTTTTGCAAATAAGATTACATCCGTATCTGCAATAGAAACCCACCATTTATTCTCATTAAATCTTAGAACAACTGGATCATTAATTAATCCAGCATTATCATCTATGATTGGACAATAATAACATCTTCCATCTTTTGATTTCGAAAGATCTCTACAAGTCATAAGTTGAACCAATTTTGCAGCATCTTTTCCAGTAATCTCTACTTGTCTTTCAGCGGCCACATCCCAAACTTGAACATGCTCTTTTAAATGATGATATGAGTCTTCTAAAGAACCAAATGCAGCAGGAAGCAACATATGATTGTATATTGTGTAAGCTGTAACACCTTGTTTTTCAATTCTTGATGTATAAGGCGTACCTCTAAGTCTTCTTGATTTTGCAATTGAAAAGTTTTTCATTTTTTAGCTTAGTGTCATCTTTTTATCTATTTGTAAAGAAAGTAAGTTGTTTATTTGAAAGAAATCTAATTAAGTTCCTTAGCTCTTTTTCTTAATTCAAATTTTTGGATTTTTCCTGTTGATGTTTTTGGAAGTTCACAGAAGTCTATTTTTTTTGGAATTTTGAACCCTGCTAGAGTTTCTCTACAAAAATCGATTAATTCTTTTTCATTTGTCTCTTTATCTGCCACTTTCTCTATAAATGCGCATGGAACTTCTCCCCATTTCTCATCTGGTTTTGCTACTACTGCAACAATTGAAACAGCTGGGTGCTTAGAAAGTGTGTTTTCGATTTCGATAGAAGAAATATTCTCTCCACCTGAAATAATAATATCTTTCGACCTATCTTTAACTTTGATGTATCCATCTGGATAAATAACTGCCAAATCGCCAGAGTGAAACCATCCATCTTTCATAGCCTTGTCTGTAGCCTCTTTGTCCTTAAAATATCCTTTCATAACAACATTACCTTTGATCATTATCTCGCCAATGGTTTCTCCATCCTTAGGCACTGGTTTCATAGTTTCTGGATCTAAAACAACTACTCCTTCTGTATTTGGAAATCTCACACCTTGCCTTGCTTTAATTTCATTAATTTTATCTTCTTCAAAACCATTCCATTCATCATTCCAAGCACATTGTAAAACATGTCCATATGTTTCTGTTAAACCGTAGACATGCATTACCTCAAATCCTAATGCTTTCATTTTTTTGAAAATAATACTTGGAGGTGGTGCTCCAGCAGTTAAAACATAAACTTTGTTTTTTAATTCTTTGATGTCATTTTGTGATGCACCTGTTATCATATTAAGTACAATAGGTGCACCTCCAAAATGGGTAATGTCATGCTTTTCAATTAATTCAAATATTTTTTTTACATCAATAGCTCTTAAACAAACTGTTTTTCCATTTAACATTGGTATTGTCCACGGGTACCCCCATCCATTACAGTGGAACATTGGTACAACTGTTAAAAAATTTAATCTATTTGGCATGTTCCAAGCAACGGCACTACCTGTTGACATTAAATAAGAACCTCTATGATGATAAACAACACCTTTTGGATTTCCAGTTGTTCCAGATGTATAACTTAAAGAAATCGCTTGCCACTCATCCTTTGGTTTTTTCCAAATATAATTTTCATCACCAGTATTTAAAAATTCCTCATATTCTCTATCTCCAATTTTTTTTAATAAAGATTGATCTGCAAAATCGTCTTGAACATCAATTACAATTGGTTTGTCCTTTAGAATTGATAAAGCCTTTTCTGCAACAGCATGTAATTGCCTGTCTATTATTAATACTTTTGCTTCACTGTGTTCTAAAATATAAGCAACAGTTTTTGCATCAAGTCTTGAATTAATTGTATTTAAAACAGCTCCTGTCATAGGAACAGAATAATGTGCCTCGAAAATCTCTGGAGTGTTAAAGGTCATAACTGAAACTGTGTCTCCTTCAACAATACCAATTTTCTCTAGTGCGCTTGCAAATTTGATACACCTGTTAAATACTTCAGTCCATGTGAAAGATTTTGTTTCATATACTAAAGCCTCATAATTTGGATAAATATCTTTTGCTCTTTCTAGAAAGCTAAGCGGTGTTAACGGGACATAATTTGAAGGATTTTTATCTAAGTTCTGATTATATTTGTTCATCAGTTAAATTTTGCGCTCATAGTATATTTACTACCAGAAATAGCAGATTTATAATGGCTCTCAGCTCTAGGCAAAATTTTATCAAAATAGTAATTTCCTGTATTTAATTTATCTTCATAAAACTCTTTATTATTTTCTAAATTTTCATAGCTTTTTCTCATTGTCTTTAGCCATATAAATGAAAGACAAAAATAACCAAAAAATCTTAAATAATCGTTACATGATGCGCTTATATCGTCTTTTGGTGTGTTACCATTAGGAGATATCCAGTCAGTGAAATCTGACAATATATTTTTTAATTCAGATATTTTTTTCACATGTTCATTTAATTTATCTACTTTTGAACAATCTTGAATTTCTGTTTCTACATATTTCATAAAATTATCAAAAACTTTTTTCTGACTTATTTTTCTAAATACAAAATCAATTGCCTGCACTGAATTAGTTCCTTCATAAATAGGTGTAATTCTATTATCTCTAAATAATTGTTCTATTCCTTGGTCTTTTGTATAACCATAGCCACCAAAAACCTGAATTGCTTCATTGGTTATTTCCATACCCATATCTGTAAAAAATGACTTAATTACAGGCGTCATAAGACCCACAATATCCGATGCATCTTTTTTTACTTCCTCTGAACTATGACTTAAGCTTACATCTACCTGCTGAGCCATCCAAAAAGATAAGGATCTTTCTCCCTCAATTATAGACTTCATATTTAATAAACTTCTTCTTATATCTGCATGCTTAATAATTAAATCTGTTTCTCCATTAGAATTATTATTTGATTTACCTTGTTTTCTCTCTTTAGAATAACTTAAAGCAGTTTGATAAGCTGTTTCAGATAGACCTAATCCTTGTATACCGACAACGATTCTTTCTAAGTTCATCATTGTAAACATAGAATTTAATCCTTTGTTCTCTGGTCCGATCATATACCCTTTGGCATCATCAAAACTTAATACACATGCCGGTGAACCTTTAATACCCATTTTTGATTCAATTGAAACAGTATTGACGCCGTTTCTTGGACCAATTGATCCATCATCATTAATTTCATATTTTGGTACTAAAAATAAACTTATCCCCTTCGTTCCTTTTGGTGCGTCCTGCGTTCTTGCTAAAACAAGGTGTATAATATTTTCAGTTAAATCGTGGTCACCAGAAGTAATAAAGATTTTTTGTCCACTTATATTATAAGTACCATTTTCATTTTTAATTGCCTTTGTTTTTATTAATCCTAAATCTGTTCCACATTGAGGCTCTGTTAAACACATTGTCCCACTCCATTTACCCTCAACAATTTTAGGAAGATATGTATTTTTGATTTCTTCAGTTGCATGACTCAAAATACAATTATATGCACCTATACTTAATTCACTATATAATTTAAAAGATAAACTTGATGATGAAAGCATTTCATCAAAAAAAGCACTTACAGTTTTTGGCATTCCTTGACCACCATATTTTGGATCACAAGTTAAAGATACCCATCCATCTTCTATAAATTTTGAATATGCCTCTTTATAACCTGGAGGGGTTCTAACTACTCCATTTTCATAGACACAAGGATTTTCGTCTCCAGCTTTTGCTAAAGGAAGAAGCATTTCTTCATTAATTTTTGCAGCTTCCTCTAAGATATCTTTTACTAAATCAGAAGTGACTTCTTTATATTTTTCAATTTCGTTATAATTTTTATTATCTTTTAGATGTTCAAATAAGAACATCATATCTTTCACAGGTGCGGAATAAACAGTCATAAATTTAATAGTATCAAATTAAGTTAATTTTTTTATTTTTGCAAATATGCAATAATCGCATCTCCCATACCAGAAGTTGAAATTTCTTTTGTTCCTTTTGACATAATATCTTTAGTTCTTAACCCATCATCTAGTACATTTTGTACTGCTTTTTCTAAGTCATCAGCCTCTTTATCTAAGTCAAGAGAGTACCTCAGGGCCATTGCAAAACTCAAGATGGTTGCAATTGGATTTGCAATTCCTTTTCCAGCAATATCTGGAGCAGATCCATGAACAGGCTCATACATTGCTCTCATTTCACCATCTTTATTTTTTGCACCCAAAGAAGCTGAAGGTAATAAACCTAAAGATCCCGTCAGCATAGATGCTTCATCTGACAACATATCACCAAACAAATTATCTGTCACAATTACATCAAATTGCTTTGGATTTCTCAAAAGTTGCATTGCACAATTATCTGCAAGCATATGATTTAACTCAACATCTTTAAATTCTTTATCGTGAAGATTTTGAACTTCCTCTTTCCATAATTGACCTGCTTCCATAACATTCGATTTTTCACAGGAAGTAACTTTATTGTTTCTCTTCTTTGCTAGATCGAATGCAACTCTAGCAACTCTTTTAATTTCTGATGAAGTATAAGTATGAGTGTTTATTCCTTTACGTTCACCATTATCAATTGGCTTAATGCCTCTCGGCTCACCAAAATAAATACCACCTGTCAATTCTCTAACAATCATAATGTCTAGACCTGATACGATTTCAGGTTTTAGGGTAGATGCCTCAACTAATTGTTTAAAACAAATTGCAGGCCTCAAATTTGCAAATAATTTTAATTCTTTTCTTAGCTTAAGAAGAGCTCTCTCAGGTCTTTTGGAAAAATCTAAATTATCATATTTTGGTCCACCCACAGCTCCTAAAATGACTGCTTCACATTCTAATGATTTATAAAATACTTCATCTGTAATCGGTGTTCCGTGCTTGTCGTAAGATGCTCCTCCAACTAAGGCCTCTTCCATATCAAAATCAAGAGATTTATTTACATTAAACCAAGTTATAATTTTTTTAACTTCACCAATAACCTCGGGACCAATACCATCACCTGGTAATAATAAGAATTTTCTTTTTTTGACTTTAATCATTAAATATCCAAGGCTTTGTGGATTTTAATTTTTCTTCAAATGAAATTATTTTATTAGACTTTTCCAAAGACAGTGCAATATCATCTAGTCCCTCAATTAAACATTTTTTTTTAAATTCATCTAATTCAAATTTGATTTCTTTATTCCCAAAAATTATTTTTTGATCTGGTAAATTTATTGCAATTTCTTCTTGTCTCTTAGAATATTCAGAAAGTTCTTTTATCTGTTCATCATTAACTTTAATAGGCAATATTCCATTTTTAAAACAATTATTATAAAATATATCTGCGTAACTAGTACTTATAACGCAAGTGATACCAAAGTCTAAAAGTGCCCATGGCGCATGTTCTCTAGATGATCCACATCCAAAATTATTCCCTGCAATTAAAATCTTAGAATTATCATATGGAGATTTATTTAAGATAAAGTCATCTATTACTTTACCTTCTTCGTCATATCTCATTTCATAAAATAAATTTTTTCCAAGTCCTGTTCTTTTTATTGTTTTTAAAAATTGCTTTGGAATAATCATATCTGTATCGATATTTACAATTGGTAAATATGCAGGAATACTTTTTAATGTTGAGAATTTGTTCATTTAACTATTGTATTTTCTAACATCATCTAAATTTCCAGATATAGCAGCTGCAGCAGCCATAGCTGGACTAACTAAATGAGTTCTTCCACCTCGTCCTTGTCTTCCTTCGAAATTTCTATTTGATGTTGAAGCACATCTTTCTTCTGGCTTCAACTTATCTGCATTCATAGCTAAACACATTGAGCAACCTGGCTCACGCCATTCAAATCCAGAATTTTTAAATATTACATCTAAACCTTCTTGCTCTGCTTGTTGTTTTACTAATCCTGAACCAGGAACTATCATTGCATTTACATGAGAAGCAATTTTTTTATCTTTTAAGATTTTTGCAGCTTCTCTTAAATCTTCAATTCTTCCATTTGTGCAACTTCCAATAAAAACTTTATCAATTCTAATATCTTTTATTTTAGTTTTCGGCTTTAAACCCATATATTTTAATGACCTGTTAATAGAATTTTTTCTGTCTTCGTTTTGCTCATTTTCAGGATCGGGAACAATTCCATCAATATCTACTACATCCTGAGGCGAAGTTCCCCAAGTTACCATTGGTTTAATATCTTTGCCCTCAAGACTGATTTCTTTGTCAAATACTGCATCACCATCAGACTTTAATTTACTCCAATATTCTAATGCTTTGTCCCAATTTGAATTCTTTGGAGACATTGGTTTACCTTTTAAATAATTAAAAACTTTTTCATCTGGTTCTATAAGTCCAGCCCTTGCTCCACCTTCAATTGTCATATTGCAAATCGTCATTCTTTGTTCGACACTTAAATTCGAAATTAAGTTTCCAGCATATTCAATTACATAACCAGTTCCACCAGCTGTACCAATTTTTCCGATTATTTGTAATATTACATCCTTAGATGTTACTCCAACAGGAAGAGATCCATTAACGTTTATTCTAAAATTTTTTGATTTTTTTTGAACTAAAGTCTGTGTTGCCAAGACATGTTCCACTTCCGAAGTTCCAATTCCAAATGCTAATGCACCAAATGCTCCGTGAGTAGCTGTGTGACTATCGCCACAAACGATAATAGTTCCTGGTTGTGTAAATCCCTGTTCTGGACCAATAATATGAACTATTCCTTGTCTTTTATCGTTCATTCCAAAAAGATTTATTCCAAATTCTGCACAGTTTTTTTCTAGTGTCTCAATTTGTATTTTTGAATCTTTGTCAGTAATAGGCACTGATCTATCCGTTGTTGGAACATTGTGATCTGCTACTGCTAAAGTTAAAGAAGGTTGTCTAACTTTTCTATTAGAATTTCTTAAACCTTCAAATGCTTGTGGACTAGTAACTTCATGAATTAAATGTCTATCAACAAATAAAAGTGAAGTCCCATCTTCTTGTTGATGAACAAGGTGATCATTCCATATTTTATCGTATATAGTTTGAGGCATTGTAAAAAATTATTTTTTTACTTCAGGATTTTCTTTTTTTTCATCAGTTTTTTTTTCTACTGATGGGGTTTCTTCTTTAGTTTCTTTTTTTTCTTCTGGTTTTTTTGCTTCTACTTTTGGAGCATCTTTATTGGTATCTTGTGGGCTGTCTGCTGTTTTTTGCTCTGTATTAGGCATAACATTTTCTTCTGTTACTTCGTGAATCTTAGTTTCGACATCTATACCTATTTTCATTTTAATTTTTTCTGCAATTCTTGCAGATTTACCTGTTCTATCTCTCAAATAATACAACTTGGCTCTTCTAACTTTTCCTGACCTTACAACTTTAATTGTATCTACAATCGGACTATATAAAGCAAATGTTCTTTCCACACCCTCACCAAAAGAAATTTTTCTTACAGTAAAAGAAGAATTGATATCTCTATTTTTTTTCGCAATACACACACCTTCAAAATATTGAATACGATCTCTTTTTCCTTCAGTTATTCTAACTCCTACTTTAACAATATCACCTGGGAAAAATTCTGGATGCTTTCTTTCAGAAATAATTTTTTTTACTTTAGATTGATTAATTTCTTCAATTGTCTTCATTTTAATTCTCTTTAGTCTTTTTATATAATTGCCACAAATCCGGTCTTCGGTCGCGTGTTATAGCCTCAGATTGAGATAAACGCCAGTCTTTAATTTTGGCGTGATCGCCTGATAATAGCACATCTGGAACACATTTTTCCTCCCATATTTGAGGTTTTGTAAATTGAGGATACTCTAAAAGTCCGTTTTCAAAACTTTCTTCTTTAGCTGAATTTGTATTACCAAGAATACCAGGAATAAATCTTAAAATTGCATCAAGAATTACAAATGAAGCTCCTTCACCTCCAGATAAAACAAAGTCTCCTATACTTACTTCCTCAATATTTCTTGTTTTTAACAATCTTTCATCAACTCCTTCAAAGTGTCCACAAATTATATTTATTGTTTTTTCTTGAGATAGTTGTTTTGCTAATTGATGATTGAACAACTTACCCTTCGGACTTAGATAAATAATCTTTTCTCCATCTTTAACATTCTTATCTATTGATTTTGCTAATACATCTGCTTTCATTAACATACCTTCACCTCCTCCATAAGGAGTGTCATCAACAGTTTTATGCTTATCAAATGCATACTCTCTTATATCCACAGTATCTATTTTCCATTTATTCTCTGATAGTGCTTTACCAAAAATACCTTGGCCTAAATAACCTGGAAAAAAA
>CACMAX010000006.1 GCA_902611845.1 uncultured Pelagibacteraceae bacterium
GAGGTTCATCAATAAATAAGATTAGAAATTATTTAATAAGCAAAGGAGTTGGAGAAAAATACATAAAAAATACAATTGAACAAATTAATGAAAATAATGAAGATCAAGATTTTTTTTCAGCCATAAAAGTTTGTAAAAAAAAAAGAATTGGTCCTTCAAGAACTGAAGATAATAGACCTTTATTCTATAAAAAAGATATTGGTATATTAGCAAGATCTGGATTTGATTTTGAGGTTTCCAGAAGAGTAATGGAACTAGATAAAGAGGAATATTTGAAAATTATAAATCTTCTTTAGACTTTTTATTCTTTTCTTCTAAATAATACTGAATTTTGCTTTTGATATAGTTTTTTACCATCACAAATACTATTAATCCAAAAATTGATACTGAAACGATTATAATTAATATTATTCTTAATTGTTCACTCATTATATATTTTTATTTCTTTTCAAAATTATACTAGGATTTTTAAAATTTTCTTTTCCGTAAAGTATTTCATTTCCCTCAAAATCTGTAACTATACCCCCTGCATTTTCAAGAATAGCATGCCCAGCTGCTATATCCCATTCACATGCTCTAGGCTCTGCAACATAGCCGTCGTATTCATTTGAAGCTATTACACAAAATTTTAAAGAACTTTTCATCCTTTTAAATTCGCTAACATTCATTGTTTGATATATTTTATTAATTTCAGGTTTTAGTTTATTTGAATATGATACAAATTTAAGTTTATTATTTGAAATTTTTGAACAGTCTAATTTTACATGTTTATTGTTAATAATTTCAAAGGAACAACCTTTCTCATAAGAATAAAATAATCTATTTTTAGCGGGTGCATATATTATACCTGCTACTGCTCGATTATTAATTATTAAACCAGCATTTAATGTAAATTCATCAAGATCATTAATGTAATCATAAGTACCATCAATTGGATCTATTAGCCAAAAATTTTTTAAATCTTTCTTGGATTTATTATGACTACTTTCTTCTGATACAATAGGTATTTGAGGAGTTAATTCATTTATTTTTTCAGTTAAAATTCTATTTACTTCAAGATCACCATTGCTAACGGGCGTGTTATCTTCCTTAATTTTTTTTGTTAATCCTTTTTCCCTTAATTCTATTGAAACTATCCCCGCATACAAAAAAGTATCAATCAGCTTTTCAATAATTGCCTTTATTTCGATTTGATTCATTTATTCTAACTTTTCTAATTCGATATTTTTAGCATTGATAACTTTTTTTCCCACATTTTCAAAATTCACAGTTACTTTTTCCTTAATAATTGATTGTACTTGTCCTATCCCCCAATCTTTATTATTAGGATTTATAACCTTATCACCTGGTTCAAAATCTAAAATCATTTGATTTTACTTATAATAGAAATGAGTATAAATACCACCACATGAATTTAGAGTTAAACTCAATTGGATTAGATAAGAAGCCGTCTGATACAAAAGTAATTGTAGCTATGTCTGGTGGTGTAGACTCATCTACAGTTGCAGGTTTGATGAAAATGCAAGGATATAATGTTACCGGCATAACATTAAAACTATACAACGATAGTAAAGAAGTTGTTAAATCAAAAGTATGTTGCTCAGGCCAAGATGTTATAGATGCAAAAAGAGTTGCTCATAAATTAGATATTGATCATAAAATTCTTTATTACCAAGATAAATTTAAGCAAGGTGTTATTGATAATTTTGTAGAAAGTTACTTAAAAGGAGAAACTCCAATACCTTGCGTACAGTGTAATCAAACTGTCAAATTTAAAGATTTGTATGAAGTTGCTAAAGATTTAAATGCTGATGCTTTGATTACAGGTCATTATGTAAAAAATATAACAATAAATGAAAAAAATAATATGTATAGAGCAGTAGATGAAAATAGAGATCAAAGTTATTTTCTATTTAATACTACAAGAGAGCAATTAAATTATTTACGATTTCCATTAGGTGGAATGTTAAAAAAAGAAACTAGAGATATCGCCAAAAAACTAAATTTAAATGTTGCTGATAAACCAGATAGTCAAGATATATGTTTTGTTCCTAACGGCGACTATTCCTCAGTAATAAAAAAATTTAAACCAGACTCATTAAAAAAAGGTAACATTAAAAATCTAAATGGTGAAGTAATAGGCGTTCATGATGGAATTATAAATTTTACCATTGGTCAAAGAAAAGGAATTAAAGTATCTGACAAAGAGGCATTATATGTAATTAAAATTGATGCAGAAAATAATGAGATAATTGTTGGAGGAAGAGAACATCTAGGAAAAAAGAGAATTAATTTAAAAAATATTAATCTATTATCCGATAAAAACGAATTAAATGAAAATATATTAGTCAAAGTTAGGTCTACAGGAAAGTTATTAAGCGCCAATGTAAATTTTATAAACGAGAATGATGCAGAGGTAAAATTAGATAACTCGGAAGATGGTATTTCACCTGGACAAGCATGTGTTTTTTATAAAGAAGACCAATATGGTCACAAAGTTCTTGGTGGTGGTTGGATTAAAGAATAATTAATTTTACTTTTTCTTATTCTTTTTTCTTGCTCTTCTTTTTTTAGAGCCCATTTTTCTTCGGCCTCTATGCTTTTTAGGGTATCCCATAATCTCCTTAGTTTTACAATTTTATTGACTTATTTGAGGGATATAGCATTGTCAATATAACTAATCAATTTTTTTATGGTTAATTCAGTTAAAACTTTTTTAAAACAAGTAGGAAAAGATTATCAAAATCAGTCAGTTAATCCGCCAGTAGTAAGAGCTTCAACAATAATATTTAAAACTCTTCAAGATATAAAGAAAACACAAAGTAATTATAAAAAAAATCCCTTAAGCAAAAATTTTGATTATGGTAGAAAAGGAACATCAACAACTTTTGCGCTACAAGAACTATTAAGAAAAATTGAAAATGCTTATCAAGTTTATTTAACACCAACAGGATTTGGTGCAGTTTTTCTTGGAGTGATTAGTGTTGTAAGACCAGGTGATGAAATCATTATAACGGACTCAGTCTACTCTCCAACAAGATTTTTAACCGAAGACTATTTAAAAAAATTCAATATTAAAGCAGTATTTTATGATCCAAAAAACTTAGATGACTTAAAAAAAAAAATTACAAATAAGACTAAACTTATTTTTGTTGAAAACCCAGGAAGTAACACATTTGAATTTCAAGATTTAAAAAAAATATTATCTTTTGCCAAGAATAAAAATATTTACACAGCTATTGATAACACTTGGGGAACACCTTATTTAATCAAGCCTTTAGACCTAGGTTTTGACATGTCTATAGTTTCAGCGACAAAATATTATTCTGGTCATTCAGATGTTATGGGTGGCAGTTTAGCTATTAAAAAAAGACTTTTTAAAGAAGTGGAACTAAGTCAAAAAGCAGTTGGTTTAAGACTAAGCCCTGACGATGCCTATTTGATCATGAGAGGACTAAGAACATTAGATATTAGGTTAGACAAGCATCAAGAAAATACCATCAAGGTAGCTAATTTTTTGAGCAAACAAAAAAAAGTTAAAGAGGTTTTTTATCCAATTAAAAAAAATATTAAACAATACAAAATGTGGAAAAAGTATTACTCAGGATCATCTGGGTTAATGGGTGTAAAAATTATTTCTAAAAATAAAAACTCTGTAATTAAATTTTTGAATAAACTAAAATTATTTGCCCATGGTTACAGCTGGGGTGGATTTGAAAGTCTCGCTTTATATCAAGACAAATTGGCACTGGGTAATAGGAGCTACACAAAGCTGAGAAATAACGAACATATTATAAGATTACATATTGGTTTAGAAGACCAAAATGATTTGATTGCTGACATTAAACAGGCTATTAAATCTGTAAGATGAATGACACCAAATTTTTTCCAACAAAAAAAGCATTAGTTACTGTAATAGCTGCATCCGTTGTTGTTATTATTGCATTAGGAATAAGACAAACTTTTGGAATGTTTTATTTTGATTTTGCAACTGATTTAGATATCACCATAACACAGTTCGGCTTTACAATGGGATTACAGCTCTTACTGTGGGGTGTTTTCAGTCCTATGTTTGGAATTATTACGGATAAGTATGGTGGTAATATTGCAATCTTTATTGGTTTTGTTTTTTATTTGTTAGCAATTTTATTGTTTTATTCAGGTTTTAATACTGGTTATTATTTTACTATAACAATTGGAATATTAGTTGGTGTTGGACTGGGATCTACAGCTATCAGTATACCTGTTTCAGTTGTTGCAAAACATTTTCCAGTATCAAGCAGAACAATAGCAACAGGAATAGTAACCTCAGCAGGATCTTTTGGATATTTTATATCACCATTAATCACTAGATATTCACTTGTTGAACATGGGTGGGAAAATACAATGCTATTTTTCTGTTTCTTTTTAGGTCTAGGATTAATAGTAGCATTATTTGTTTCAACACCAAAAATACCTGTTGGTACAAATCAGAATAATAATCAAACAGCTAGAGAAGCTTTAAAAGAGGCTTTTTCAAATAAAAGTTATATCTACCTTACGTTAGGTTTCTTTGTATGTGGTTGGCATATTGCTTTAGTTGCAACTCATATACCCACTTACATGATTGATAAAGGATTACCAGATTGGTGTGCAGCAATGGTATTGGCTTTAATCGGACTTTTTAATATGGTTGGAACAATTACAAGTGGATATCTTGCAACTAGATACAGTCAAAAAATTTTATTAAGTGCAATTTATCTACTAAGAGGAGTATCAATTATTTATTTCATATTCCTACCACCAAGTGTTTTTAATTCAGTAATCTTTGGAATAACATTTGGAATGTTGTGGCTATCAACAGTTCCACCAACAAATGGAATAATAGGCAAGGTATTTGGAACTAGGTATATCGGATTATTATATGGAATTGTTTTTGTAAGTCATCAAATTGGATCTTTTTTAGGAGCTTATTTGAGCGGAGTTTTCTACGAACTCAACGGCAATTTTGATTATGCTTGGTACATATCTATCGCATTATCTATTTTTGCTGGTTTGATACATTTACCTATAAAAGAGAAGCCAATTGAAAGACCGCAAATCGCATAAACTTAAATTTAACCCGTATTTAGAAAAACTTTATCAGTCGGATAAGCCACTGATAATCTACAAGGTCGATAATGGTTATGACATTTATACAGATTTTTCTAAAAAAATTAATTTAACAAAAAAAAATATACATAAATTTTTAAACTCTTTTGAAAAAATGAAATATAAAAAAGAAACTGATCAATATGTTGGTTTTTTTGGATATGAAATTTTAAATTATTTACTTGGTATTAAAATAAGCAAACAGTCTAAAAATGGTTTTTATAAAGGGGTTTTTTACAAACCAGAAACAATCATTAAAATTAGAGATAATATCTCAATATTTTCAAATAAAAAGAAGCAAGAATTTAATATTTATTTCAAACCAACTAAAATTTTATCACCCTTTAAATTAAATATTAAATATCAAAAATACAAAAAAATATTTGATATTTTTTCAAAAAAAATCAGACAAGGAGAAACATATCAAATAAAAATTTGTACAAAATATCGTAATAAATCTTCAATAAATCCAATTAATTTTTTCTGGAGATTAATGAAGTCAAATGCTTCACCAGAATCTTTTATGATAAGAGATAAAAATTATTCTATTGTAAGCTGCTCACCTGAAACTTTATTATTAAAAAAAGGTAACAAAATCATTACCAAGCCTATTGCTGGCACATTAAGAAAAAGTAAAAAAACGAACAGATCTAGTGCCTTAAAGTTTTTTAGAAATAACATTAAAGAGACTAAAGAACACAATATGATTGTTGATATGGAAAGAAGTGATTTATCCAGAGTTTGTATTCCAGGATCAGTAAAAATTGATAAAGAAAAGTATGTCGAGGAATACAGGCACTTATTTCATTATGTTACAACTATATCTGGAAGCCTATTAAAGGGTATGACTATAAAAAATATTATCAAATCTATGATGCCTGGTGGATCAGTCATAGGCTGTCCCAAAGTAAGAACTTTAGAATTATTAAACCAACAAGAAAAAGAGAATAGAAATATTTTTACAGGTAGTTTTGGCTATATAAAATTTAATAAAGATATGAGATTTAACATAATAATAAGATCTATATTAAATTATAAAAATACATCAGAAATATCTGCGGCATCTGGAGTTGTATTAGATAGTGCAGCAAAAAAAGAATTTAATGAAAACTTTATAAAAGCAAAATCATTATTAGAATTATTTAAATGATTTATATAATAGATCACCAGGATTCATTCACATGGAATGTAGTTCATCAATTCTCTCAGTTTGATAAAGTTTATTGTTCAAATTATTTTGAAATAAATAACAGTTTATTAAATAAATCTAATACAATTGTATTGTCTCCTGGACCTGGTTCACCCAAAGATTATCCTAATACTTCAAAAATTTATAATAAATTTAAAGGAAGAAAAAAAATCATAGGGATTTGCTTAGGGTATCAGCAAATATTACATTGTGAAAATGCCAAAATTATTCAACAAAGGAGGATATTTCATGGTTATCAATCTGAAGTAAAAGTTGTTTCGAATAAATCTATCTTTAGAAAGAATTCTAAATTTAAAGTCGGAAGATATCATTCACTTAAGCTTCAAGAGCCATTTATTAAAGAAAATTTTGATATTACTATGAGATGCGCTAAAACTAATATTGCTATGGCTTTTGAAAACAAAAGAGATGATGTATATGGTTTTCAATTTCATCCAGAATCTTTTTTAACAACAAATGGTAAAATTCTTATTAAAAAAATCTTACAGTCGAAAAGATCTTAAAGAAAAAGAATTTAAAGATCTATGGAATGCCCACGGGGTTTTCACAACTATGTGGATCTATGGAAAGCCTCAAAAGATTTTATTTTTTAAAGAACACATAGCAAATCTCATTAAGTCTACTAAAAATTATAAAATTTATGATCGAAATTTAAAAAGAAATATATTTAAAATAATTAAATCAAATTTAAATAAACAAAAAAATTATAATCATTTATTGAGAATTGCAGTAACCAAAAGTTTAATTTCTATTTCTTTAAGAGATAAATTAAAAATTAAAAAAAATCTTCAGCTAAAGCTAATCAATTACAATAGAATTAAGCCTGAACATAAAAATCTAAAGTATAAATTTATTTTAAAAAATTTATCTAAAATGGATAATTCAAAATCTGATATTGCACTTTGTTCAAATGGAAAAATTTTAGAAACAGGAACTTCAAACATTATTTTTATAAAAGATAATAAATATTATTCACCAATAAGAAAATTTTATCGAGGAGTAAATCTTAAGTTTTTTGAAAAAAATTTTAGGATAAAAAAAACTAATATTAATATTAATAATTTAAATCAATATGAGGAAATACTTCTAATCGGATCTGGAAAGGGAGTTTCCACTGTTTCATCTATAAAAGAGAAAAACTGGAATAGAAAAAAATATAAATCTTATGAAACTTTTGTAAGCAAATATAAAACTCAAATACTTAAACAAAAAAAATTGAGTAATTATTTATGAGAAATCCTAATAATCCGTGCATATTCTGTTTTACAAAGAAAAAGGAATATCTTTTTGAAAACGAACTAGCTTATGCAACTACCGACACTTATCCTGTATCAAAATTTCATTCACTTATAATCCCAAAGCGGTGTGTTAAAAATTATTTTGATCTAACTTCAAATGAAATCTTAGCGTGTAATAAATTAATAAAGAAACTAAAAAAAAAAATTGAAAAGAGTGATAAATCTGTGAAGGGTTTTAACATTGGCACTAACTCCGGCAAGGTTGCTGGACAATCTATTAATCATTGTCATATTCATTTGATTCCAAGACGAAAAAATGATGTTAAAAATCCTCAAGGTGGTGTTAGAGCTGTAATTTCTTCTAAACAGCATTATGTAAGGAAAAAGTAACTTTTATTAACATTTTTTTATTGAGATGAGATTATTAGTCAGTTGAACTAATATTTTTTATAGACTATGAGCTTAGATTAGTATTACATTTAGCGGAGATAATAATATGTTCACAACAAATCCATTTGCTGTACTTTCCTCAACAGTTCCTTCAATTGCTTTGCAAGCATTTGTTTTATTGATGTTAGCATTAGTAGTGATTGGAACACTGATGGATATTATTCACAAGAAGAATGTAAAATATTTTTTTAATAATGCTAAAAAAGCAAAAAAAGCAGCAAGTAGAGAATTAAGTCTTGGAGAGAAAACAGCGATAATTTCTAAAACAGTAGTGCATGATATTGGAACCACATCTGAATTAGGTTTGGGTAAAAGAAGGTTTGCTCATGTATTAGGAATGTATGGAACAATATTATTTTGGATCGGGTCAGGTGTTATGATATTTGGATATTCTTCTCCTAATGCTGTAACTCCATCTATATGGCCAATCATTTGGCATGCAGGTGCAATTTTAACTTGCCTTGGAGCATATTGGTTTTGGTTTTTTTTAAGAGTAGATGTATCTGCTGAAGCTCACTCAGTTTTTAGAATCATAAAAGCAGATTTATTTGTTTTAGCTTTAGTATTATCTTCTACATTTGGTTTAGCTTGGTCGTATTTCCAATATTCAGGATCTACTGGTTTAAGTATTATATTTTTAATTTTGTTCGCGGTTGCTAACATAGTTTTATTTGGAGGAGTTTACTGGTCTAAATTTGCTCACATGTTCTACAAACCAGGTGCTGCAATCCAAAAAAATTTAGCAGAAGCAGATGGTTCTAGAGATAATTTACCTCCACCTGCAGATGCTCCAGAACAATTTGGACTTGGAATTAAACGTGAGGCACCAAAGCACTATTAATATGATTGATAAAATTTTAAAGAAAGGTAATAAGTAGATATGTCAACTTTTGTATACATGACGAGATGTGATGGTTGTGGTCATTGCGTAGATATATGTCCATCAGATATCATGCACATAGATGAAACTATTAGAAGAGCAAAAAATATAGAACCAAATTTTTGTTGGGAATGCTATTCATGTGTTAAGGCATGTCCTAATCATGCAATTGATGTAAGAGGATATGCTGACTTTGCTCCAATGGGTCATAGTGTTAGAGTAAGAAGAGAAGAAGAAAAAGGAACCATCTCTTGGAGAATTAAATTTAGAAATGGTACAGAGAAAAATTTTGTATCACCAATAACTACAAAACCTTGGGGGAAATTCATACCAAAATTAGCTGAAGCAGATACTCCTAATCAAGGAGAGATTAATTCACAAATTTTATATAATGAGCCACATGGTTTAAATACTGAAAAAGATTTACCAACTTTAGACAAGAATTCATTTAAGCAAGGCGTTTATTATTAATGGCTAAGCACAAAACAATCATAGAAGAATGTGATGTACTAGTTGTCGGTGGAGGTATGGCTGGAACAGGCGCTACCTTTGAGGCAAGACACTGGGGAAGAGATTTAAAAATAATCTGTGTTGAAAAAGCAAACATAGATAGAAGTGGTGCCGTTGCACAAGGTCTTTACGCTATTAACTGTTATATGGGAATGCAGTGGGGCGAGAATATGCCAGAAGACCATGTACGGTACGCTAGAAATGATTTGATGGGTCTTGTTAGAGAAGATTTAGGTTATGACATGGCACGTCATGTAGACTCAACTGTTCACATGTTTGATGAATGGGGTCTTCCAATGATGAAAAATAAAGAAACTGGAAGATATCAAAGAGAAGGTAAGTGGCAAATAATGATACACGGCGAAAGTTACAAACCAATTGTAGCTGAAGCTGCAAAAAAATCTGCTGATAAAATTTATAACAGAATAATGATTACTCATCTTTTAAAAGATGAAAAAAATCCAAACCGAATAGCCGGTGCAGTTGGATTTAATGTTAGAACTGGAAATTTTCACGTATTTAAATCTAGAACAGTAGTAGTATCTGCTGGAGGAGCATCGCACATATTTAAACCAAGAGCAGTTGGTGAAGGTATGGGTAGAACTTGGTATGCACCTTGGAGTAATGGATCTGCTTATGCATTACCTATTCAAGCAGGTGCAAAAATGACTCAAATGGAAAATAGAATTGTACTTTGTAGATTTAAAGATGGTTATGGTCCAGTTGGAGCATATTTCTTGCATTTAAAAACTTATACGCAAAACGCCAATGGCGAAAACTACGAGAAGAAATGGTATGAAGCTACTAAAGAATTAGTAGGTGAATATATAGACCACCATCCAACACCAACTTGTTTAAGAAATCACGCATTTATTCAAGAAACAGCTGCAGGTGGTGGACCAATTCACATGGTTACAAAAGAAGCATTCCAAGATCCACACTTAGAAACGGTTGGATGGGAAAATTTCTTAGGAATGACTGTTGGACAAGCGGTTGTATGGGCATCTCAAAATATTGATCCAAAATACACAAATCCTGAATTAACAACTTCGGAGCCATATGTAATGGGGTCTCATGCTACATGTTCAGGAGCATGGGTTAGTGGACCAGAAGATATAGCTCCTGATGAATATTTCTGGGGATACAATAGAATGATGACTATTGATGGATTATTTGGAGCAGGAGATGCAGTTGGTGGAAGTGCTCACAAGTTTTCATCTGGCTCATTCACAGAAGGAAGGTTAGCGTCTAAAGCTGCTGTTAAATATATTCAAGATAAAAAAGCTGATGATATCGAAGTTTCTGATGCACAATTAGAGAAGCTTAAAGAAGAAATATTTAAGCCAATTGAGAACTATACCGTGGGAAGAAATGAAATTACTGGAGGAACTGTTTCTCCAAGCTATATTTTACCTATACAAGGACTACAAAGACTACAAAAAATTATGGATGAATATTGTGGTGGATTAACAAATAATTATATGACAAATGATAATCTACTTAAAAAAGGCTTAGAACAGCTACAATTACTTCAAGAGGACTTAGATCATGTCGGAGCTGAAGATTATCACCAATTGATGAGAGCATGGGAACTTAAGCATAGAGCTGTAACTTCAGAATGTGTAGCTCATCATACGTTATTTAGAGAAGAAACGCGTTGGCCAGGCTATTATTATAGAGGTGATCATATGAAACTTGATGATGAAAACTGGCATTGTTTAACTGTTTCTAGAAGAGATCCCGAAACTG
Organism: uncultured Pelagibacteraceae bacterium; assembly: GCA_902611845.1. Taxonomy (GTDB): domain Bacteria; phylum Pseudomonadota; class Alphaproteobacteria; order Pelagibacterales; family Pelagibacteraceae; genus Pelagibacter. The sequence goes on from CACMAX010000006.1 coordinate 11,168, forward strand.
GAAAATTTGAAATGGAGAAAAAGCCTGTTTATCATATCGTTGATGATAAAGAGAAGAAGCAAGCTTCCTAACCATTTTAGATGAGTATTGTCGACAAATCAGACGAAGAAATCATTAAAATTGCTGATCCTATCTGGGATAACATGGTTAGATGTTCCAACATGAAAGATTACGGTGGTTTTACAAGAGATTTATCATCACAAATGCTTTACGGGGCTAACGAAGTAGAGCTTGGTAAGCAATGGGCAAGCAATAAGCTGATCTCAAGCCTTAAAGAGGGGTGTAAGGCTATAGGCTGTCTAAGAAGAGGCTTGTACGTAACTGTTATCTATAAACAAAACAGTACAGAGATACCAGGAGACTTTTTAGGTCGACTTGTCCTTGGAGAAGAGGGAGATGAGGTCAAAGTCTTCGGGGCAACTATTTTTTAAATTTAATTAAATATTATTTGCATTTAATAAAACTTGTGGTATTTCGCGGGTATGCTTCAAGCTTTTAATCAAAATATTAAGAAAATCCCTTTATTAGTTTCAAATCAGCTTTCAAAAATTATTAAATCTTTTCTATATCTTTTTATATTTTTTACTTGGGCAATTATAATCTTAGGAACATTTCAAAATTTTATTTAATTTATTCTTATAATCATTGACTTTAGATTATGAGAGGAATAGTTAGATTATATGGAATATTTTCTTCCAATAGCTCAAGTCGAGATTAACATACTCTTTATATTTGGTTTAAGTTTAGCAGTTGGTATTCTTTCAGGATTATTTGGTGTAGGCGGAGGATTTTTAATGACACCGTTTTTAATATTTTTAGGTATTCCACCTGCTTATGCAGTTCCAAATGAAGCAAGTAACATTTTAGGAACATCAGTATCTGGTTCAACTACTCATTATTTAAAAGGCACATTAGATTATAAAATGGGATTGATGATTGTAGTCGGAGGAACTATTGGAACTTTACTTGGGATCTTAACTTTTTCTTATTTTCAAGATATTGGAAAAATAAATATCGTTATCTCTTTAGCCTACATGTACATCTTAGCTATACTTGGAACTTTAATGCTTATTCAAGGAGTATCTGAAATTGATAAGGCTAGAAAAAAAATTGTTGTTAGAAAAAAATTACATACGCATTATTGGATACATGGACTACCTTTTAGAATGCGTTTTAAAAAATCAAAGGTTTATGAAAGTGCATTTACTCCAATTATTATTGGTTTAATTGTAGGGTACATCGCTGCAATTATGGGAGTAGGCGGTGCATTTATATTGGTTCCTGCAATGATTTATATTATTGGAATGCCTACTAAATTAATTCCTGGTACATCTTTGTTTGTCACAATATTTGTTAGTGCAATAGTAACAGTTCTGCATGCCTTTAATTATGGAACAATTGATCTTATTTTAGTTTTTGTACTAATACTTGGCTCAATTATTGGTGTTCAGTTTGGTCAAAAAATTGGAGAAAAAGTTGATAGCTCAGAATTTAAAACAATCTTAGCAGTGCTTTTATTATTAGTTGGAATTGCAATTGCTTATGACACTTTTATTAAAGAAGACGTAATCGTTGAAACAGTAGCAAATGGAAATAAAAACCTTGGTAACATTGCACAGTTTATTTTAGATTATTCGAAAGACCTTCCAGTTTTTTACGGACTTACATCAGTTGTATTAGCAGTAGTTCTTGGAATTGGAGCTGCAATTTTAAGAAATTATATTTCTAAGTGGAACAAAGCAAGAGAAGCTAAGCTTAAAGCTTAGGCACTTCTGTATAATTTAGTCATAACAAATTCTCTATGACCAAGTGCTTCAGCACAAGTTAATCTTCCGTTTGCAACTCTTATCGTTGCTTTAATTAATTCGTCACCTGCTTCATCTAAATTCATTTCTCTTGATAAGATTTTAGAAACATCAACATCAATATGTTCATTCATAGTTCTAGCAGTTAAAGGATTAGCTGTTAGTTTAACAACTGGTTCAATCGGGTTTCCAATTATATTTCCTTGTCCAGTTGGAAATAGATGAAGATTAAATCCTCCTGCAGCTTGTAAAGTTACACATTCTGCAGCAGCTGATGAGGTATCCATAAAGTATAAACCTGGACCTTTAGTTGGTTCTTCTGCTGGTTCTAGTACATCAATAAATTTACATCCACCAATTTTTTGAAAGTTTCCAAAAGCTTTTTCTTCAATTGTAGTAAGTCCACCTGCTATATTTCCGGCCGTTGGTTGACTTTCGGAAAGATCGTCTGTTGCTTCTTTTAAGATAAAATCATTATACGAACTCCAAGTTTTTCTAAACTTTTCTTGAGCTTCAGGAGTTTTTCCTCTTTTTTCACATACAGTTTCAGCACCCGTCAGCTCAGATGTTTCACCAAAACATAAATGAACACCAAGGGGCTCTAATTTATCCATTAAATTTCCAACTGTAGGATTTGAGGCTAATCCTGATGTTGTATCAGACTCTCCGCATTTAACTGAAATCCATAAATCACTTATAGGACGCTCTTCTCTTTGTTTCTCAGATGCCCAAATTGAAAATTCTTGAGCTTTCTTTGAAACTCTTGCTATAGTGTCTATATCTCCTACACCTTCTATACTAAAACCTTCAACTGGTTTTCCAGTTGTTGCAATTGCATCAACAATTCTTTTTGTCCATTTAGGCTCAATACCTATAACTATAACTGCTGCAACATTTGGATTTTTCCCTGTTCCAATCATTGTTCTAAAATGAAGCTCTAAGTCTGCTCCAAATTGCAATCTTCCATAAGAATGTGGAAGTGCAATCGTACCTTTAATATTATTAGCTACAGCTTCAGCACAAGCATTTGAAATATCATCAACAGGTAGAATTATTACGTGATTTCTTGTACCTGTTCTTCCATCTTCTCTTTTATATCCTAAAAATGTTTTTGGAATTTCCATTTTACCACTTTTTAGTTTTTACGTTGTGAACATGTACATGCTCACCTTTTTTAATTGATTTTACTACTTTGCCAATATCGTGCCCGTACTTTAATATTGTATCTCCCTCGTTAAGATCAGTCATAGCAATTTTATGACCCAAAGGTATTTCATCCATCGATTGAATTTTTACTGATTTATCATTTTCCATAATCCAGCAATCACAGTCTTGTTTAGGAGTAATTTTTTCAATAACTACAACACCTACATTGTCTTTTTCATCGTGGATTATAATATCTGTGCCAGCCATTGTGACGATTTCTTTGTTTGAAATTCGATCCAATTTATATATGAATTGGGCACTTTGACAATTAAAAAATAGATTAAGAAGGATTTGATATGGCTAAAATGACAACCGAAGAAGCTTTTGTAAAAGTTTTACAAATGCATGGTATCGAACATTCGTTTGGTATTATTGGTTCTGCATTCATGCCTATTTCTGATCTTTTCCCAGAAGCTGGAATAACTTTTTGGGACGTTGCTCATGAAACAAATGGTGGATTGATTGCTGATGGTTATACGAGAGCAACTGGAAAGATGTCAATGGTGATTGCTCAAAATGGTCCGGGTATTACAGGACTTGTTACACCAATAAAAACTGCTTACTGGAATCATACTCCGTTACTATTAGTTACACCACAAGCTGCAAACAAAACTATGGGCCAAGGTGGTTTTCAAGAAGTAGAGCAAATGAATTTATTTAAAGACATGGTGTGTTATCAAGAAGAAGTTAGAGACCCATCAAGAATGGCAGAAGTTTTAAACAGAGTAATAGAAAAAGCATTTAGAGGGTCAGCGCCTGCACAAATAAATGTACCAAGAGATTTTTGGACACAAGTTATAGATATAGAGTTACCTCCAATTGTAAGATTTGAAAGACAAGGTGGTGGAAAAGATGCTGTTGATAGAGCTGCAAAATTATTATCAGAAGCAAAATTTCCAGTAATTTTATCTGGTGCTGGAGTTGTTATAGGCGATGCCATTGATGATTGTAAAAAATTAGCAGAAAAATTGGATGCACCTGTGTGTAATGGTTATCAACATAACGATAGCTTTCCAGGAAGTCATCCATTAGCTGTTGGCCCATTAGGTTATAATGGATCTAAAGCTGCAATGGAATTAATTTCAAAAGCTGATGTAGTTTTAGCATTAGGAACAAGATTAAATCCATTTTCAACATTGCCAGGATATGGAATTGATTACTGGCCAAAAGATGCAACAATTATTCAAGTAGATATGAATCCCGATCGTATTGGTTTAACTAAGAAAGTTACAGTTGGTATTTGCGGTGATGCTAAAATGGTAGCTCAACAGATATTAGAAAAACTTTCATCAAACGCAGGAGATAATGGTAGAGAAGATAGAAAAAATCTAATTCATCAAACTAAATCTGCATGGTTGCAAACTCTTACAAGTTTAGATCATGAGGATGATGATCCAGGCACCGTATGGAACAAAGAAGCAAGAGAAAGAGATAAAGATAGAATGTCTCCAAGACAAGCATGGAGAGCTATTCAAGCTGGAATGCCAGAAGATGTTATAATTTCAAGCGATATTGGAAATAATTGTGCAATTGGTAATGCATACCCAACATTCGAAAAACCAAGAAAATATTTGGCACCAGGTTTATTTGGACCATGTGGTTATGGATTTCCATCTATTCTTGGAGCAAAAATTGGATGCCCAAATACTCCAGTTATAGGTTTTGCTGGTGATGGAGCTTTTGGAATAAGCATGAATGAAATGAGTTCGTGTGCAAGAGAAGAATGGCCTGCAATAACAATGGTAATTTTTAGAAATTATCAATGGGGTGCTGAAAAAAGAAATTCAATATTGTGGTTTGATGATAATTTTGTTGGAACAGAGTTAGATCCAGAATTAAGTTATGCAAAAGTTGCTAATGCATGTGGTTTAAAAGGTGTTATTGCAAATACAATGGAAGAAACCACTAAAGCTATTAAACAATCATGTGAAGATCAGAAAAAAGGTATTACTACGTTTATTGAAATAATTCTAAATCAAGAATTAGGTGAGCCATTCAGAAGAGATGCTATGAAAAAACCAGTTAAAGTAGCAGGTATAAGCAAGAGTGATATGAGACCTCAAAAGTCTCTTGTTAGTTGAGATCAATAAAATTTCATAATAAAAATGAAATTTATCTCTTTCAAACATGATAATATTGAAAAGTTTGGAATTATTGAAAATAATTTGATAACTGATCTAACTGGAAAAATAGGTGCGGCTTCAAATTTAAAAGAATTAATAAAGATAAAAAAAATCAAAGAAGCAAAAGAATATGCTAAGAGTAATCCTGGTTCTATAAAAACTGAAGAAATTGAATACTCGCCCCTGATTCCTAATCCAGGTAAAATTATATGTGTAGGTTTGAATTACATTGAGCATGCAAAAGAAACTAATCGTACTATTGAAGAAAACCCAGTTATATTTCACAGATTTCCAGAAAGCCAAACTGCTCATATGCAGGCAATACAAAGACCATCTGTATCCAAAAGTTTAGACTTTGAAGGTGAAATGGCTGTAATTATGGATGAAGGTGGTAAACACATTAAATCTGAAGAAGCATTAAAACACGTTGTTGGTTTTTCATGTTATAACGAGAGTACAATTAGAGAGTGGCAAAGACATACTAGACAATTTGGTATGGGAAAAAATTTTGAAAAGACAGGGAGTTTTGGTCCTCACATGGTTTTAGCACAAGATATCCCAGATTATAAACGTTTGACAATAGAGACAAGGCTTAATGGTGAAGTCATGCAAAATGCTAAACTAAGTCAATTAATTTTCGATATACCTATTTTAATTTCATATGTATCTAAAGCTATGGCTTGGCGAGCAGGAGATGTTTTGGTAACAGGGACTCCCGGTGGAGTAGGATCAAAAAGAAATCCACCTGTTTATATGAAACCTGGAGACAATGTCGAAGTTGAAATCACAAATATTGGAGTTTTGTCTAATACTGTTAAAGATGAAATAATTCATCAATGAGTAATAATTTAAAAGTTTCAATAATTGTAATACTTGGAGTGATAGCATTGTATATATCAACTCAGTATTATTCAGGTTTTAATAAAAGCAAAACTATTAAAGCATGTATAATTGGAAAAGCTGAATTAGACTCGAATAAACCTGAAAGCGAAAGGCTCTCTGCTGATGAAGTTAAAAAATTTTGTGAAGATCAAATAAAATGATGAAAAAATCAAAAAGATCAGATGTTGATCCATTTATAGTAATGGATGTAATGGAATCAGCAAGAATTGCAGAGGAAAAAGGTAAAGATATAATTCATATGGAGGTAGGGCAGCCAGGAACACCAGCACCTAAGATTGCAAAAGATTATATTACTAATGAGATAAACAAAAACAATCTAGGCTACACCGTTTCACTTGGTCTACCTGCTCTAAGAACAAAAATTTCAAAGTTATATGGAGACTGGTACAATTTAGATTTAAATCCAAATAGAATAGTAGTTACAACAGGCTCCTCTGGAGCTTTTATATTATCGTTTTCGGCATTGTTTGATAGTGGGGACAGAGTTGGAATTGGATCTCCAAGTTATCCTAGCTATAGACAAATACTAAAATCACTAAGTTTGGAAACTGTAGATATTCAAACAAGACTTCAAAATAGATTTCAACCTGTTCCAGAAGATATTACAGATAATAATTTAAATGGAATTCTTGTTGCATCGCCTGCAAATCCAACTGGGTCTATGTTAGATAAACAATCGCTAGAGAATTTAATTAATACTGCAAATGAGAATAATGTAAGTTTTATTAGTGATGAAATTTATCATGGAATTCAATATGAAAATAATCCAACATCAGCTCTAGAGATCACAGATAATTGCTATGTAATTAATTCTTTTTCAAAATACTTTTCAATGACTGGTTGGCGAATAGGGTGGATGGTTGTACCAGAAGATCATGTCAGACAAGTAGAAAGACTTTCGCAAAATTTGTTTGTTTGTCCTCCACACGCAAGTCAAGTTACAGCCCTTGCTTCATTAGATGCAAATGAAGAGTTACAATCGAATGTTGAGGTATATAAAAAAAATAGAGAGATACTTTTAGAAGAATTACCGAAAGCAGGATTAAAAAAGTTTTCACCACCTGATGGAGCTTTTTACATCTATGTAGATATTTCTGAATATTCAAATGATAGCTTAGCTTTTTGTAAAAAAGTTTTAGATGAAGCAAATGTTGCTATAACACCAGGAATTGATTTTGATCAAAAAAGAGGAAATTCTACTATCCGATTCTCATATGCCAGAAGCACAAAAGATATAATTGAAGGTGCTAAGAGAATTAAAGATTTTATGTCTAAAAATTATTAAATGGGGTCAGCTCAATTGATTATTACCAAAAGAGCTCCCCATTTTTATGCCATTTTGGCCAAATCCATCAAATGGATTTAGTTTGTGTTATTTTTAATATGTGATATCTCACCAGCTAAGTGTCAGGTGGCGTTATTCTAAGCATTTGCACCTCCTTCACTTATAAAAATAAGTTTTAGGTAGGTTGTATTCAACAAATTTATTTCTATTTTTTATAAATATATTATTTGAATACAACCTGTCTCTTTAGTAGATTCTCGATATCAAAATAATCAAAATATTCCCAAACTCTTAAATGAAACTTATGTCACAGAGACAGACAATAAATATATTTGTAATTAAAATCTCATGAAAACAATATTTGTTATTGGATCAAAAAAACATACTTTAAAATACACTAGAAAAATGCCTGAGGGTGAAGTTAAGAAAATGAAATCTTTTGTTACAAACAAAGGGCAAAAACTTGAAAAAACTTCAAAATTTAAAATTTTAAAAGTATCAGACGACAAAACTTCAAGAACTTTCAAAATCAGTCTTTAATTATTTAAAATGAACAAAATCGTATGGTTCAGGAACGATCTACGTGTATCTAATAATGATGCATTTAATGAGGCTGTAAAATCAGGAAAGATTTTACCAATTTACATATTTGATAAAGAATATCACAAATTACCTACATCAAGCTCATTCCATCTAGATTTTTTAAAATCATCATTAGACGATTTATCAAAAACACTAAGTGAAAAATATAATGCTAAACTCAATATATATTACGGAGATACATTAGAAATTTTAAGTCATTTAACTGATAAATTTAAAATAAATGAGGTTTATTCAAATATAATATTCAAGAACATGTATATAACTAACTTAGATAAAGAAGTTAGTTTTTTATTTAAAGAAAAAAACATTAATTGGAAAATATCAAATCAATTTGGTGTTCAATTAAATCATAGAATAAGAAATAAATGGTCATATAATTGGAATAAATTTATAGATAGTGAAAGTGTAAATTCAAATTTAAATTGTGAGTTTATTTCAGATAATTATGTAGAGGATTTATCAAAAATAGAAACAAATAATTTAGAAAATGGCAAAATTCAAATTGGTGGAAGACAAAATGCACTTCAACTTTTAGATTCTTTCCTTAATCACAGATCAGAAAATTACCAAAAAGAAATGTCTTCACCGATAACAGGAGAAATATCTTGTTCAAGATTAAGCCCTCATATTGCATTCGGAAATATTTCTATTAAAGAAATTTTTAAAAAAACTAACGATAAGTTAAAATCCAATTTATCTTTTTCAAAAAAGAAATCCTTAATTTCTTTTAAAAGTCGATTAGCCTGGCACTGTCATTTTATTCAAAAGTTATATGATGAACCAGAAATTGAATTTAGAAATATGAATAGCGCTTATAATGGAATAAGAGAAAATGATTTTAATGAAGATTATCATTTAGCATGGAAAAATGGAACTACTGGTTATCCATTTGTTGATGCTTGTATGAGGTATCTTAGAACTAATGGATGGATTAATTTTAGAATGAGAGCAATGTTAGTTTCATTTGCGTCTTACCAATTATGGCTTGATTGGAAAAAAACATCAAAACATTTAGCAAAATTATTTACAGATTATGAACCAGGTATTCACTATTCACAGTTTCAAATGCAATCAGGAACAACAGGAATAAATTCAATAAGAATTTACAATCCAATTAAACAATCAATTGATCAAGATCCCACTGGAGATTTTATAAAAAAATGGGTTCCACAATTAAAAAATGTTCCAGGAAAATTAATTCATGAACCATGGAAATTAACATTCATTGAACAAAAAGGAATTAATTTAGAAATTGGTAAAGATTATCCATCACCAATAGTTGATAATAAAATATCGACTAAAATTGCTAAGGAAAAAATCTGGAATGTTAAGAAAACAACAGAAGCAAAAATTATTTCAGCTGAAGTATTAAGTAAACACGCTAGTTTATCTCAAAGAAGATAAAATTTAATTACCGTAAGGTATTCCAACTAATTTTCCATTTTCATTATAAAAATAAAAATAGTTTGGATTTATTACCTTTGGCTTTTTTGATAGCGTTTTAGATTTAATTATTGATTTATTTTTTTTTGATTTATTTTTCACATTTTATAAATACTAAAAAAAATTAGGTAAACTATTGATAACTTTTCAACCCAGATATGCATTTATTCTTAATCAATAAATTCAAATTAAGTATATCTATTCATTTTACTTATGAAATTATCTGAATTATTTGAGCAAAATGGTTTTGATTTAGGAAATCTAAAAGAATCCTTTGGATTAATAGATGGAATATCAGAACATAAAATAGCTGAAAGTGATGAAGTTTTAGCAAAGCAGCATCAAATTTCAGAAAATATTTATTTTTTAATTAAAGGCAAAGCTACTTTTACCAAGTATTTTGAAACAAAATCTATAACCTTTGCAAAAATAACAAAGCCTGCAACACCATTAGGTATATCTGGACTTAATCAACCCAATAGATTTATGGGTGAAATATTTATTGAAGATGGAACAGAATATATCTCGATAAAACTAAATGATTTAAGAGATTTACAACAAAAAAATAGTAAACTTATATCAACATTATACTCAGCCATTTCGTTTTTTTCTTTCCAACTGCTTGTCTCTTCAAGAAATTTAAACACTTTGTATAAAGATGATGAAATACAAATTTCTCCAGGCATCCCATCAGAAAAAAGTATTACAAATATACATAGAATTAAATCTGCTACTTTTTTTTCAACACTTACTGATGATGACTTAGAAAAGTTTATTAAATTAGGTAATATTAAGATGTATTCATCAAATCAATATGTAGTTAAAGAGGGAGATGTTTCTAAAGGTTTAAAGATATTATTAAGTGGTAAAGTTGATGGCTTATTCCACAATTTTATTAATGGAAAAATAAGAAGAAATTTTAGAACTCTAACTAGAGCTGGTATTGCTCTAACCTTATCTTCTGGAAAAGGAGATTTTTTTAATCCATATACAATTAAATCTACTAGGGATACGAAAGTTTTACATATTTCTAACGAAGCCCTTGAAAATCTGATTATTTCTGACCCTGAATTATCAATAAAGATTTTTAAAAGACAATTGTGGCAGTTAGGACGTTTCCAACAAAGTGCAACTGGTCTAACAAAATATTCAGCAGAAAACGAATTAGAATTTGTTAATTTATTATTGAAAGATAATACCGCAAGAATACCTGCTAGTTCTAAGTTATATAGTATTCCACATTTATTGAAGAGTACTCATACTTATGCAATGGCATTTGATGTTGTTTACGAACTACTTATTAAAGGAAATGAGATAGAAAAATCATTATCTAGTTTAATAAAAGACACCTTAAATAATTTAGAAAGAGAGTCTCGTTTCCACAGCCAATTAAATATTATTTATAATAGAGTTTCAAATTCTTCTAGTAATTCAGATAAAACAAAATTAAGAGAGTTAACCAATTCAAATTTCACCAAAGCTTTTGATAATGTTAAATATATAATTAAGGGTTGGGAAAATTTGCCAGATGAACCAACAAATATTTTTTTTTATAATCACTTAGCAGCTATAGATGATAATCAGCTTGCAAATGGACATTCATTTTCAATCGACAGTCATTTCATCAGTTCAAAAATATTACATCCAAAATATAATGATGGAGGCCAACGTATCGTTAGAACAAGTCGGAACACAGAATTTTGGAGATATAATTACTATGAAAATTTAGATTACATTTTTGTTCATACCCCAGAGTCTGATAAGTTGGACGAAAGCGATGAGGAAAAGAAATTAAGAAAACAAAAGCTTTTTGATGAAGCACAAAAGGTATTTAATCAAAAACAACCGATTGTAATTGCCCCCGAAGGAACATCAGAAACAGAAGATAATAAAACAATAACATCTCCAGGACCATTTAAAGCTGGAGCATTTAACCTTGCATTTAAACTTAGCCCAAAACCAAAACTTATTCCAATTGCCCTTGCTAATTTTGATTATCCAGTTTCTAAAACAATATATTCAGCAGTTATTAAGGAGCCAATAACTATAAGTGATCATGTCAAAGATCCAGAAAATCAAGATGAAATGAAAAACTTCTTAGATAATTACAGAACCAAATTTAGATCCTATGTAGAAGAAGCTATTGATTTAGCTAAAAATGTTCAAGACAACATAGATAAAATAGAGAATTTGAAAACTAATGTAAATTTAGTGAGTCCAGTTGAAGAAGAGTTTGAATTAGATGTTAGAGAATTGGAACATAATTCTTTTCAACAGACAAAAACAAATAACAGTGTTGCTTTGTATGGTAGTTCAACTTTTAAAATGTGGGATAATGCCAAAAACGATTTATCAATAAATAATCTTTATAATTTAGGTTTTGGTGGCTCAACCTTAGTCTCTTGTAGAAGATATTTTGATAGATTAGTTGCTCCTTTAAACCCATCTAATCTTTTCTTTTATGCCGGAGATAATGACATTGGTTATGGAATGGATAGCGATGAATTGTTAAAAGAATTTTTATTATTTTCTAATCAAGTTGAAGAAAAACTACCAAGAGCGAAATGTTTTTTTATATCTATTAAACCCAGTCCTTTTAGGAGAGATCTTATGACAACAATTTTAGATGCTAATTCAAAGATAAAAAAACACTTAACCAATTTAAAAATGTGGGATTATATTGATATTACAACACCCATGATAAATGCAGGTTATGATAAGTTTTACGATGAAGATCCACTACATATGAACGAACTTGGATATAGTTTATTAAGTAAACTTTTAAGAGATAGAATTTACAATTAATATTTTTAATGAGTTTTAAAAAATATCTATGGAAATGTAGATTGTTAGTCCTCAATACGCCTAATTATAGTAATCCAGAATATAAAAGATCAAAAGATTTGTATCAAAAAGAAATTAAAGGCTTCCACAAAAGATATATAAAATTAGTTACAAAATTAGATAAATCAAAAAAATTTAAAGTTACTTTAATTGGTTTTGATGGCACAAAAAAAATTGATTTAGATAAAGTATATACAAAAAAAATCTTTGATATAGTTGATAAAATGCCAATGAATAAACTAATCAAAGATAAAAAATTTAAACCATTAAATCTTTCTTTATTTTCAGATTATAAACCAGAGACAACCTTAAAGGGCTTAGGATTTAAAGATAAAGAAAAAGCATTGTTTACTGTTTCAGCCATAAAAAAGAGACCAATAAAATATCAAGTAAATGTTATTGCAACTATGCTAGGTAGGGCTAAGAATCATCCAAATAAAACAAAAGACATGAATGATGCTATAATTATTTTTAAAAAATGGATGGAAAATTACAAAGCAAATAAAAAATAATGAAAAATAAAGGCTTTACATTAATAGAACTTTTAGTCGTTGTAGCAATCATCGGAATATTAGCTGCAGTAGGAGTAGTTGCTTATAGTGGGTACACTGCAGGTGCTAAAGTAAATGCATCAAAAACAAATCATACTAATGTAGTGAAGTTTATACAAACAAACGTTATGAAGTGTGAGTTAGGACAGGAATTAATTTTAAAATATACATACAGTAAAGCTACAGGAAAATTAACTTATAGTAGTGATCTTTGTCCCTTTGTATCTGCTAAAAACGTTTCAAAAATAGCAGATCATTTTTGGGCACATTTTAATGCACCTCCTGCATGTAATCCGCATGGTCTAATGCATTCAAGTGGCTCATGTCAAGAAGCTGTAGCTAATGGTGGGAGTGTTGGAAATGGTAAGCTTGGAGAAACTCAAATAATAGTTTCAGGAAGTAAAATAGTTATTGATACAAAAGTAAAAGATGGCGAGGTACTTAATAACTCTATAGAATTTTGACATGAAAAACAAAGGCTTCACCTTTAATGATTGAATTTCTCTTTAAAGTATCACTGCTAATTCTAGGTTTGATAGTAATCAGATTCGGCATCATTCAGATTAGAAAGTATAAAAAAGGAGAAATTAGATCAAAGAATAATATTTTTAGTCAAATTTCATTTTTAATTTTCTTTGCAGCAATTATAGGGTTGGTTATTTATTCAATATTAGGCTTACTTGAGTAAGCTAATTTATCTCATATATTAATTTTTAAATTTCAATAAAGAGCTTAAATATGAAAAAAATTATCTTCGTTTTTCTCAGTATTTTATCAATATTTAGTTATGCAAACGCTAAAGATTTTTTCTTAAATATAACTGATCAAATAGCAGAAAATGAGTTTCGATTAAGCTATGGAGTTTCAGTTACTGATGTTAACAAAGATAATAAATATGATTTTGTAGTAACTGGTTTTGGTTTCAAAAATTTAGCCCTCTCTTATAAAGATGGAAAATTAATAAATATTGTAAATGAAAAAATTTTTACAGATGAAGAAAGAAGAACAATTGGCGTTGCCGCATGTGATATCGATCAAGATGGTTATGAGGAAATATATTTTTTAAATACTGATACATATAGTGGATCAAAAATTTATTCTGATCGACTAATAGATTTAAATAACAATAAATTCGAAGATTTATTTGAAAAAGAAATCAATCAAAGTGAATTAAATTTAACAGCTGGAAGGTCAGTTGTTTGTGTAGATAGAAATGGTGATGGTGCATACGGTATTTACGTTGCAAACTATGGAGGTCCAACTCGATTTTATGAATTAATTAGAGATCGAATAAAAGACCAAGCTAAATCATTATCAATTGATAAAATTACCGGAGGCAGAGCCATTGTGTCTGGACACATTCTATCAGATAGATCTGATATTTTTGCAGCAAATGAAAGAGGAGACAACTTTTTATATTATAATTCTAAAGGTTCATTTCAAGATGTAGCTAAAGAGTATGCAGTTCAGGATAGATTTGAAAATGGAAGAGGAACGGCTTTAAGTGACCTTTTATATAGAGGACGATTAGATATTTTATCTTCAAACTGGGATGGAATGCATAGAGCATATGTTTTAGATGGAGATAAATTTAAAGATATATCAACATCTCCATACAATGATCCTACTAAAATAAGAACAGTTATTTCAGCTGACTTTGATAATGACGGATATGATGAAGTTTTCATGAATAATATTGGAGAACCAAATAAACTTTTCAAAGTTTTAGAGGGCGGAGTATTTAAAGAAATTAAAATGGAAAATGGTTTAGAGACAGTTGGTCTTGGAACTGGAGCAGCTGTTGCAGACGTTGATAGCGATGGAATTTTAGAGCTATTAGTTTCACATGGAGAGTCAGGTTTTCAACCTTTAACTTTATATAAAGCAGATGTACAAAATTTTAATTATTTACGAATTAAACCACTTAATCAATTTGGAGCTCCAGCAAGAGGGGCAACAGTAACAATGAAATCTAATAAGAGAATTCACTCAAAAACAATTGATGCAGGCTCAGGATATCTTTGTCAGATGGAACCAGTTGCTCATTATGGAATAAGAAAAGGTGAAAAAGACTTTAAAGTTGAAATTAAATGGACTGATGGATCAATAGAAACATTTGATATAGATGAATTAAATAAAACTTACGAATTTAGACAAAAATTATAGGACAATACTACTCATTATATAGTGTTGAAAAATTACAAAGCTTTTATATATCAAGCTCATGACTATTTGTTCTTTATCATTATTGGTATTAATCGTTTCAGGAATTGTAATGTATCTTTTTAGGGAACCATCTGAGGAAGAATTAAAAAAATTCAATAGTAAAACTCAAGACCGAAGTAACTGGTCAAATATGGGTTTTTAAATCATTAATTAATGTACAGTATTAAAAATATACTTAGTCTTATTATATTTGTTATTTTTTTTTCAATTCCGATAAATTCAGTAAATTCTCAAGAAAAAAACTATTATCAAGATATCGTTAATGATTGGAATAAAATTTTCCCAGACAGAAATAGAAATGCAGCAGGTCCTAAATTTTTTAAATATATAATAGATAAAGATATCTCATATGAAGATTTTGTAGAATATAATAAATTATATTGTGCAGTATCAGGTTCTTTAATAAGTCCAAATGCAGTACCAGAATATGTTTATTTGAGTGAAAACAATACAGGTAAAAAGATATGTGGTGAATATTATAGATGCTGCATTCCATGTTCCTGCGATTTAATGAAATATTCAAAAACAACTAAGATGAAGCATAAATTTAAAGGTATAGAAAAAGAATTTTATGTGTTCACAATTGAAAATCCTTGTGGGAAAACAGATTTTCCTGAAAGGGTAAACAAAAAATATTTTTGTAATGGCAATGATTTAGATACGAAACAAGTTTCAGTAGTAGATGGAAAACTGGTCATTGGTTTATTACACAAAGCTAAAACCTGCACTCAATATAATGTTAATGCCATAGATAGACACCAAGTTACAGGCAGATATTGTACGCTTAGAAATAATACTCCATTAGATCAGCTTCAGTCAGGCATGGGAGATATATTCATTAAACTTGCAAGATAATACCAAGATTATATATTCATCAAAATGGTATTGTATAACGAAAAAATTAAACACCTTAGTTGCTCTGATCTGAGAGTATTTTTGAAAAGATTGGTTAAAGATAAGATAGAAAAAGAGTGGACCGAGGACTTCATTGATAATATGAACCTCGTAATAATCCCAAGAATGACAATAAAAAGACGTTATGAGAATAAGGGTATAGATATGTCAAGACTGATTGATAATCCTACCTACTATCAGCATGTCAAAAAGAGTGTAGACTCCCGAGGCAATCTTGAATTTAAAGATCGATAATTTTTTTCCTATACGCCAATTTAATCCCTAGCACTGCATCCATATTTTCTATAAGCTGTTTTAAAAAAACAAACTTAAGAGGGAAATATGAACAAATATTTTAAGATAATTGTTGTTTTATTATCGTCTCTATTTTTAAGTTTCTCAGCAAATTCAACTGAAGTAAAATTTGGACACGTAGGAAAACCTGGATCTTTATTTTCTGCATCAGTTGATCATTTTGCTAAACTTGCAAATGAGAGATTAGGCAGCAAAGGAAAAGTAACTGTTTTTGGTTCTTCGCAACTTGGTAAAGACAAACAAGGAATGCAAAAACTAAAATTAGGTACAGTTAACATGTGGTTACCTTCATCAGTAATGGCATCTATTCATGATGAGTTTGGTGTATTTGATATGCCTTTCATTATTAAAGACAGAAAACACATGAATAAAGTTGAAAGCCAAGTTTTACCAGGAATGTTTAAAAATCTTGAAGATAAAACTGGATACAAAGTTATTGCTGTTTGGGAAAATGGATTTAGACATATCACAAACAACACTAGACCAATTAACACTCCAGGTGACTTAAAAGGAATTAAATTAAGAACACCTAAATCAAAATGGAGAGTTAAAATGTTCCAATCATATGGAGCAAACCCAACTCCAATGTCTTTCTCAGAAGTATTTACTGCTTTGAAAACAGGAACAATGGATGGACAAGAAAACCCATATGCTCAAATTGCTAGTGCTAAATTCCAAGAAGTTCAAAAATATTTATCAATCACAGGTCACGTTTACACTCCTGCTTATGTAACAGTACATAAAGATCATTGGAGCAAACTACCTGCAGATGTACAAAGTATTTTAGAGCAAGCTGCTAAAGATACACAAAAATTTGTTTATGCTGAGGCTGCTAATCTTGAAAAATCTTTATTGGGAGTTATCAAATCAGCCGGAGTTCAAGTTAACGAAGCTGATAAAGGTGCTTTCATTAGTGCAAGTAAAGGAATATACGATCAATTCGCGTCAGAAGTACCAACTGGTGGTGCGTTAATTGATAAAGTATCGTCTTTAGCAAATTAACATAATTTGTAACAGGCCCTCTACCAGAGGGCCTGAAAAAAAAATGACATTGCAAAAATTTATAAATTCTTACGAAAAAATTTTAAAACTAATACTGTTTATAATGATGGTAGCATTAGCAGTAACAGTTTTACTTGGTGTTACCTTTCGTTTTGCTGGAAGTGCTTTAGTTTGGTATGACGAGGTTGCAGCTGTTCAGCTTGCTTGGATAACTTATTATGGTTCAGCCTATGCTGCTTTAAAAGGTTCTCATATAAGCGTTCCAAGTATTTTCAAAGCCTTTCCATTAGTTCTTAGAAAAATTTTCTTTGTTGTGTCAAAATTAGTTGTTTATGGTTTTTTAATATTATTGGCTTATTACGGTTATTTAGTTTTAACTCTTATAACTGGAGAGACTTTAGTAACATTAGAGTGGGTTCCACAACCTTTTGTGCAATCAGTTATTCCAATTGCATCATGTTTATTTATTTTATCTGAGACTTTAAGAATTCCCGAAGACTATAAAAATTTAGTTCTTCAGACAACAGGTGACGAGCAAACAGGAGATATTTAATGATAATTCTTACAATGTTTGCAGTCCTGCTACTTCTTTTATCTATAAATGTACCTATAGCTATCGGCCTTGCAGTAACAACAATTATTGCAATGGTTCTGAAAACTGGAACAAGTTTTTTAATTGATACAGCAATCGTAATGTTTGATGGATCAATGAAATTTCCGTTGATTGCTATTCCATTATTTATCCTAGCCGGATCAATTATGAATAGTGCAGGTATTTCTAGAAGATTAATAGCTTTTGCTTCAGCGCTTGTTGGATTTATCAAGGGTGGTCTAAGCATGATTAACATTGCTACCTCTATGTTTTTTGCTGAAATTTCAGGATCTGCAGTTGCTGATGTTGCTGCATTAGGATCTATTTTAATTCCAGCGATGAAGAAAAAAGGATACCCTGGTCCTTTCGCTGCTGCGGTAACTTCATCTTCAGCATCATTAGCGATTATCATTCCACCTTCAATACCAATGATTGTCTACGCGGTAATGGCTCAAAGTTCAGTAGTACAATTGTTTGTAGCTGGAATTGTTCCAGGAGTAATAGGTGGCTTCTTCTTAATGTTAGCAGCATATATTACCGCAAGACGTAAAAACTTTCCTGTTGAGGAAACATTTAATATTCCAAATGTAAAGAAAACTGCAAAAGATGCAGCATTAGCATTTTTATTACCAATTATTATCTTAGGTGGAATTTTTGGAGGAGTAGTAACTGCAACTGAAGGAGCAGGTTTAGCGGTTGTAGCATCATTAGTTATTGGATTTATTTATAAAGAAATAGATTTTAAAAGATTATACGAGTCCGCTTGTGAAGGAGCAATTCAAACAGCTTCAGTAATGTTATTAGTAGCTGCATCTGTATTACTTGGTGAATTTTTAACAATTGAACAAATCCCACAAAAAGTTGCAGAGTCAATTATTGATTTTACAAATAATAAATATGCAGTCTTAGGAATACTTAATGTATTTCTTTTAGTAATAGGTTTCTTTTTACATTCAGTTGCTGCAATAATTTTAACAGTTCCAATTGTAATGCCATTAGTTAATGCGGTAGGTATTGATCCAGTTCACTTTGGTATAATTGTAACTTTAAATTTAGCAATTGGTCAACAAACACCACCAGTTGCAAGTGTTCTAGTTACGGCCTGTTCTGTTGCAAAAGCAGACATCTGGGATGTAACAAGATCTAATATATCCTTTATATGTGTATTGTTAGTATTGTTAATGTTAGTAACTTATGTTCCAGCTATACCAATGACCTTAGTTGAATTTTTTTATAGGAGCTAAATGAGTAAATTAATTAAATTAAATAAAAAAAATAAACATTTAGTTGAAGTTGTTATCAATAGACCAGAAAAACTAAATGCAATGACTAAGCCAATGTGGATTGAGCTTGGTAAAGTTTTCAAAAAATTATCTAAGAATAAAAATTTAAGATGTGTTATTATAAGAGGACAGGGTGGTAAATCTTTTTCACCAGGAAATGATATTGGAGAATTTAAAAAACAAAGATCTTCATCAAAATTAGCTAAATCTTACGGTAAATTTTTACACGGAACACTTGGAGCAATTTTCGATTGCCCAATACCAACAATTGCTTTGATTGAAGGAATATGTGTTGGTGGTGGATTAGAAATAGCAGGATGTTGTGACATTAGAATTTGTGGCAAAAGCTCTAGGTTTGGAGTTCCAATTAAAAGATTAGGCTTAACAATGGCTGCAAAAGAACTTGAGGTACTTTTGAAAGTAACCAATTACACAACTGCTATGGAAATATTGTTTGAAGGAAGAGTTTTTGGAGCTGAAGAAGCATTTCAGAAGAGGCTAGTTAATAGAGTAGTTAATGATAAAGATGTTGAAAAAGAAGCTTATAAATCAGCAGAACTAATATGTGAAGGTGCTCCAAAAGTTGCAAGGTGGCACAAACAATTTGCAAGAAACATCTTAAAAAATGGAAAAGTCACAGAAAAAATAAATAATCTAGGTTACAAATGTTATGATACTCAAGACTTTAAAATTGGATATCAATCTTTCTTAAATAAAACAAAACCAAAATTTAAAAATAAGTAATAGATGGCTGCATCATTAAAAGGCATTCGTGTACTTGAAATGGCACAAATAATGGCTGGTCCAACATGCGGATTATTATTAGCTGATCTAGGTGCAGAGGTAATTAAAATAGAAAAGACACCCGGAGGAGATGATACCAGAAACTTCTTGCCACCAGAAATTAATGGTGAGTCCGCAGCTTTTATGATGATGAATAGAAATAAGAAAGGTATTGCATTAAATTTAAAAGACAAAGATGGAATAGAGATATTTAAGACGATGGTAAAAAATTCTGATGTAGTTTTAGAGAATTTTAGAAAAGGGACATTAGAAAAACTAGGTGTTGGATATGACGTCATGTCAAAAATTAATCCTAAAATCATATTATGTGAAATATCTGGATACGGTAGAACGGGTCCTTACGCAGATAAAGGAGGATTTGATTTAGTCGCTCAAGGAATGAGTGGGTTAATGAGTATTACTGGTGAAAGCAAAGATAAACCACCCATGAAAGTTGGTGCACCTATAACAGATATTACAGCAGGTTTACTTGCAGCTAGTGGAATTTTAGCAGCATTAGTTCATAGAGAAAAAACTGGTGAAGGACAAAAAGTTGATACATCTTTGTATGAAGCAGGTATTGTTCATACTTACTGGCAATCTGCTATTGCAGGTGCTACTGGAGAGTCACCGGGTCCTTTAGGATCAGCACATCCTTTAACAGCTCCTTATCAAGCATTTAAAACAAAAGATAAATGGATAACAGTAGGTGCTTCAAATCAAAATACTTGGCTTATGTTACTTAAAGCAATTGGTCGTAAAGATTTGCAAGAAAATGAAAAGTTTTCATCTAATTTAAATAGAAAACAAAATTTAAAAGAATTAGTTGATATTCTTAACGAAGAACTAATTAAAAAAACTTCAAACGAATGGTTAAAAATCTTTGATGAAAATGGATTACCATGCGGACCTATTAACTCTATAACAGACATGTTTAAAGATCCTCAAACAATTGAAAGAGAAATGGTTATAGAAGTAGATAATAAAAAAGCTGGTAAAAGTAAGGCTATTGGTATGCCAATTAAATTTTCAAAAAGTAAAACAGAAAAATCAAAAGGTGCTCCGAACTTAGGAGAACATACTAAAGAGGTCATGCAAATTTTTGGTTACGAAGATGATCAAATTGAAGATTTTTATAATAGAAAAGTAATTCTTTAGTTAACAGTTTCAAAAATTTTAAATAATAATTCTGAGACATGCTTACCTTTTTTCTCAGATAAATCAGATATTTGATGTCTACAGCTCGTACCATTTGCAACTATAAAATCTTTTTCACTACTATCATTGATTGCAGGTATTAAAGAAAGATTAGCCATTTTTTTGGACACTTCATAAGTCTTACTATCATATCCAAATGAACCAGCCATACCACAACAACTAGACTCTATCATTTTGTTATTAATATTTAATTCTGATAAAAGATTAGTTAGCCCCTTCATTCTATCTTGTGATTTTTGATGACAGTGCCCATGGATTAATACATTTTGATCGAACTTATTAGCTTTAATATTATTGTTATTTCTTATTTGTTCTAAAATAAATTCCTCAAGCAAATAAAATTTATTTTTTATTTGTTCTCTGTTATTTACATTTTTTAAAGTCTGATATTCATCGTTAAATGTTAATAAACAGGATGGTTCAATACCTACAACTGGTAAATCAATGTAATTATTTTGTATAACATAATCATTAAATCTATTTAGTTCTTCAGATGCTTTGTCTAATTGACCGTAAGATATATAAGTTCTACCACAACAAAGAGGTCTCTTTAATTTATCTTTACCAAAACTCGGTATAACTGCCTGATAACCAAATTTATTTAGTACTTTAATTGCATAAACTAAATTTTCATTTTCAAAATTAATATTAAATGTATCTGCAAACAAAATTACTTTATTCTCTGATACTGTCTGACTTTCGTAAATTTCTCTTAATGCGTTTTGGTTTTGAACTTCAGGCATAGTCCTTGCTGTTGCAAAACCAAACTTTTCAACAATTGTTGATATTAGTGGTAAGTTTTTGACCTTATTGAAAATAGGAGCAACAATCTTTAATAACCAAATAAGTCTTGGCATATCTGAAATAACTCTATCTTTAATTCGCATACTAAATTTTTTATAGTAATGAGAAAGAAACTCAGATTTCATCTTAGCCATATCAACCGACATAGGACATTCTCTTTGACAAGCTTTACAGCTGACACATAACTCCATAGTTTCATACATTTCTTTTGATGCAAATGAACCTTCTGGAAGTTGATTAGATAAAGCTAATCTTAAAGTATTTGCTCTACCTCGAACTAAATCTTTTTCTTCTTTAGTTACTCTGTATGATGGACACATCACACCAGAATCTAATTTTCTACAAGCTCCATTGTTATTACACATCTCAACAGCATCAGAGAATTGACCCCAATTAGACCAATCATAATGTGTGTCTATATTTTCTGTTTGATAACCTGATTTGTATCTCATTAGAGATCTATCATTTGATTTAAATGGCCGAACAATTTTTCCAGGATTTAAAAGGTTTTTACTATCGAATGTATCTTTTATTTCTTCAAATGCATTTGTGATTTTTTTACCAAACATCATTTCATGGAATTCTGATCTAACAATTCCATCTCCATGTTCACCAGAATGAGAACCCTTATAATCTTTAACCATTTCAAAAGCTTCTTCAGATATAGATCTCATATTTTGTATATCTTTGTCGGATTTCATATTTAAAACTGGTCTTACGTGAAGAGTTCCAACAGATGCATGAGCATAAAACATTCCACTTGTTCCATATTTTTTAAATATTTCTTTTAATCTTGCTGTGTAGTCAGCTAAGTGTTCTAGAGAAACAGCACAATCTTCAATGAAGGCAACTGGTTTTTTATCACCTTTCATTGACATCAAAATATTTAATCCAGCTTTTCTTATTTCAAAAACTTCTTTCTGTTCTGAAAGATCAGAATAATATGAAAACTCATTTTTTCTGTTTTGGTTTAAAACTAAGTATTCTAGATCCTTTATTTTCTTTTCATATACACTTTTCTCAGTATCAATAAATTCTACCATCAAAACAGCTTCAGGATTTCCTTTGATATATTTTTTTATACCACCAGCATACATTGGTATTTCTTTTGCCAAATTTAATAAATTTTGGTCCATTAACTCAACACAAGTTGGCTTTAATTTTACTATCTCTTTTGATAATTCCATTGCTTGATGGAAATTATCAAAGTAGCAAACACCCAGAATTTTATTCTTTGGTATTTCAGATAGTTTTAATTTTATTTTATTAAATAAAGACAATGTTCCTTCAGAACCAACAAGAAGATTTGATGAATTAAATCCTTCTGGATCAATTAGATCGATATTATATCCTCCAACCCTTCTTTGCGTTGTTGGCCAATTAGCATCAATTTCGCCTCCAACTCTTTGTCTTACATCTATGAATTTATCTATGATTTTATAAAGTCTGTCTTGGTTGTTTTTAGTAGCTAAATAATTCTTATTTATCTGGTCAAAATTAAATATAGAGCCATCATCTAATATTGCTTCAATTGCTAATACGTTATGAACCATGTTGCCATAATATAATGATCTAGATCCACAGGAATTGTTAGCTGACATTCCTCCAATTGTTGCTCTACTACTTGTTGAAACGTCTACTGGAAACCAAAGTCCATGAGGCTTCAAATAAGCATTTAGATGATCTAACACGACACCTGGTTGAACCCATACATATTTTTCTTCAACGTTAAGTTCTAAAATTTTATTTTGATGTTTAGAGTAATCGAGCACAACACTTTCTCCAACAGTTTGACCACATTGAGAACTTCCACCACCTCTAGCTAATAAGGGAACAGAATTCTTTTGCGAATATTCCATTAAACTTAAAACATCATTGGTATCTTTTGGAAGAACTACACCAAGAGGTTTGATTTGATATACAGAGGCATCTGTACTGTATCTTCCACGTGAGAATTCATCGAATAAAGTTTTACCATCAACTTTACTGCTAATTTCTTTACCAATTTTTTGTATCTGATCTGAATTAAACCGCATAAAACTTAATTAAAGGTTTATTTATTTTTGTAAACCAGTTTACCGAACTTTTTTAACGCGGCCTCTGAAATCTCTAAACCTAAACCAGGTTTTTCATTTAAATGTATCCATCCATCACTCATTTTGTGTGGATTTTCAAATAATTGAGCCTGCAAAGGATCTCTTTCATCATCAAATGACTCAACAATTCTCCCAGCTGGAGTTGATGCTACTAATGGTGCATGAATATAACAATCATGATGTGGTGCTACATCTATATGATTTAATTCACACAATGCAGAAAGTTTTTTTCCATTAGTAAAACCACCAAACATTGTGCAATCAAATTGTAAAATTTGTATTGCCTCTTCTTCAATCATGGACCTACATCCATAAATAGTTATTTCACTCTCACCACCTGATAATGGAATTTTGGTTTGCTTTGATAATAGTTTTAAAGTCCTTCTATCATCTTCCCATCTAACTGGTTCTTCAATCCATGTAGGATTAAATCTCTCAAATTCTTTTACACCTTCAATTGCAGTTTTTAGATCCCATGCTCTATTGACATCAATCATTAAACCTTTTTGATCTCCAATTTCATCTCTAATAATTTCTAATCTCTTAGCGTCTTCTTTGATACTAAGTCCCCCAACTTTAACTTTAAAACTTTGATGACCAATATTTACTAATTTTTTAATTTCATCTCTTAGTTCTTTTTCATCTTTACCGTCTCTGTAGTAAGCACATGTAACATAAACAGGAATTTTATTTCTGTATCCTCCAAATAATTTATACAACGGGATGTTTGATGCTCTTCCTGTTAAATCCCAACAAGCAATATCTAAAGCTGCTGAAATTCTGATTAATGCTTCTCTGCTCCAACCTTTTTCGCTACTGGTTCGAGTATCAGTTAATTTGAAAATTTTTTCATAAATTTTTTCTGGGCAAAATGGATCTTCTCCAATTATTAAATCTTGTAAGCCATTTGAAAATGGTTTGATGATAGGAGCAATATCAGTATAGCTTGTTGCTAAACCAAATCCTGAATGACCTTCTTTAGTTTTAATTTTAATTAAAAGTTCGTTTGCTGTTGGTACGATAAAGTGACTAACCCAATGTGGTTTTACTTCATCTGGATTATTAAGAACATAAACCTCTAAGCTATCAATTAAATTACTACTTTTTGTCATACATTATAAATTTGCTTATATAATTTCTTTAGCATATACAGCGGTATGGCAATTTCAAATAATATAAGACCTGGTCGTCATTTTTTACAAATTCCAGGACCGACAAACGTTCCAGATAGAGTTCTAAGGGCTATGGATTATCCAACTATAGATCATAGAGGACCAGACTTTGCTGAATTAGGATTAAGAGTTTTAGACCGAATAAAATTAATTTTTAAAACTTCAGAACCTGTAATAATTTTTCCAGCTTCAGGAACAGGAGCTTGGGAAGCTGCCCTTGTAAACACTTTAAGTGCTGGAGATAAAATCTTGATGTTCGAAACTGGACATTTCTCAACTCTTTGGTGGGATATTGCTCAAAAATTCAAAATTGAAGTAGACTTTGTTGAAGGTGATTGGAGAACAGGTGTTGATCCAAACATAGTTGAACAAAAACTTAAAGAAGACAAAGATAAAAAAATTAAAGCCGTTTGCGCTGTACATAATGAAACTTCTACTGGAGTTACAAGTAGAATTGGAGAAATTAGAAAAGCTATGGATAATGCTGAACATCCAGCCTTATTATTTGTTGATACGATATCTTCATTAGGCTCTATTGATTATAGACATGAAGAGTGGAAAGTAGATGTGACTGTTGGTGGTTCTCAAAAAGGATTACTATTACCACCAGGACTTTCTTTTAATGCAATAAGTTCTAAAGCTTTAGAAGCATATAAAACATCTGAATTACCAAAATCGTATTGGGATTGGGGACCGATGTTAGAAAATAATAAAAAAGGTTACTTTCCTTACACACCAGCAACAAATTTATTTTATGGTTTAGATGAAGCAATCAATATGCTTACAGAAGAGGGTTTAGATAATGTTTTCAAAAGACACAAAAGATTTGCAGAAGCTACAAGAGTTGCAGTTAACTCTTGGGGATTAGAAATACTTTGTAAAAACCCTGAAGAATACTCAGACTCATTAACAGCAGTAATGGTTCCAGACGGTCATGATGCAGATTTTTTAAGAAAAACTATTTTAGATCATTACAACATGTCATTAGGAACTGGACTTGCAAAAGTTGCTGGTAAAATTTTTAGAATTGGCCATTTAGGTGACTTTAATGAACTAATGTTAGCTGGAACATTGGCAGGTGTTGAAATGGGTTTAATGAAATCCAAAATACCTTATAAAAAAGGTGGAATACTTAAAGCACTTGAGTATCTTTGTTAATTAATCAAGTTACAAATCATGCTTGATTTTTGCATCATAGGATCAGGAATTTCTGGATCAACGATAGCAAACTTATTAAATAAAAAATGTTCCGTTGCAGTTTATGACAAAGCAAGGGGTTTTGGTGGCAGAAGCTCTTTTAAAAAATATAAAGATATAGTCGGATTTGATCACGGTCTTCAATATATCTCACCAAAATCAACAAAATTTAAAACCTTTACTAATCAACTTATTAAAAAAAGAGTTTTAAAAAAGTGGGGAGGAAATCATTTGTTTCTGCATAAAACAGTCAAAGAAATTAAAAATCATATAAAATTAATTGGAACAAAAGGAAACAACTCTATTAGCAAACATTTATTAAAGAAAATTAAATGTAATTTTGAACATGAACTTACAAATATAAAGAGATTAAACGACTATTGGGAATTAACATTTAAAAATGGAGTTAAACAAAAATGTAAAAATCTTATTATGACCTGCCCATTTCCTCAAAGTAAGAAATTAGGACAAAAATACCTAAATAAATCTTATTTAAATCAAAAAGTTAAAATGGATGCCAATTTAACAGTTATGATTGTCACCAATAAGCTTAAACAGAATAATAGTAGTTACTTTTTTAATGATGAGATGCTCGGTTGGGCTGCTTATGAAAATAGTAAAAAAAGATTTAATTATAAGTATGATTTATGGACACTTCAAAGTACTTATAAATACGGAAATAAATTCACGAAAGATTATAGAAATAAAAGAAAATACTATACAAACCAGCTTGTTAAAAAATTTGAGAAATTAACAAATTTAAAAATTAAAAAAATTCATCATTCAAGAATTCACGGCTGGATGTATTCATCCAATTCAAAGCCACTTAAACAATTATCTTTATGGAATAAGTCTTTAAAATTAGGTTTGTGTGGTGATTATTTTGGAGGACCAAGATTAGAAAACGGGTGGTTAAGTGCACAAGACTTATTTAAAAAAATAAATTAAATTTTATAAAACCATTAAATCTAGTTTTTGTTTTCCTAATCTTTCATTACCTTTTTCAGTAACAAGATATGTTTCGCCTAAATTCATTGCTAATTGATTTTCAGAGTCCATCAATATCATATGCATAAAGAATACATTTCCTGGCTGAATCAGATATGGATTTCCTGTGTATAACATTGGCCAATCCATCCAGTTTGGAGAAAATGTTGCTCCTAATGAGTACCCACATGCATTCATTCTTGAATTTTTAAATCCATGATCATCAAAAGTTTTTGCATGAACATCAAAAACTTCTCCAATTTTATTTCCAGGCTTTAATTTATTTCCACAATTTGTAAGAGCCTCAACGCATGCTTCATGCATTTTATGATGTTTCGGATCTGCTTTTCCTATGGGTATCGTTCTAAACATCGCCGAATGATAGTGCCTATAAGTACCAGCCCATTCAATAGTTAACTGATCTTGATTATTAAGTATTTGTTTTTCTGCTTGATATCGACAGAGTAGGGCATTCTTTCCAGATCCAATTATAAATTCATTAGCTGGATAGTCTCCACCTCCTTCAAATATAACTCTATTCATTTCAGCTAAAATTTTAGACTCACTTACCCCAGCTTTTGCATGCTTCCAAACTTTATCTAAAGCTTTGTCAGCTAAATTTGCAGCTTTTTTTACATAACTAATTTCTTCATCAGATTTTATTACTCTTAGTTTTGTTATTAACTCTGACTTATCCTCAAGTGAGCAATAGTTTTGTAAAACTGTATTAAGTCTTAATGCATTTCTTCCTGTTAGACCGTATGCTTCATATTCAACACCAATTTTTTTACCTTTTAAATTTAAATCATCTAAAATTATTTTGAGATCATCAGCAGGATTAGCACCATCTTTATCTACCCAAATTCTAATATCACTGATATTTGACGTGTTTTGAGCTTGTCTTAAATCGGGAGCTCTAGTTAATAATATTAAATTACCTTTTTGATCTAAAACTAATGCTTGGAAAAATACATATCCGAAAGTGTCGTAACCAGTGAGCCAATACATAGACTCTTGTCGAAACATAATAAGAGCATCTACACCCTCATTTTTCATAGAGTTTAGTGTCTTTTCTTTTCTATTGGAGAATTCTTCTTTACTGAAATGAAGACCCATTAACGAATGTTAACACTAACAGAACCAATTTTATCAACTGTTCCTTTGTATAATCCTTTTCCTCTAAATGGAACTACTCCCACAGTTGAACCTGTGAAAACATAAAAATCTTTCTTTAAGTTTATCTTTTCTTTCTTAACTTTATTTAAAACAAATCTTAAAGAATTTAATGGGTTAATATAAACAATATTTGTATTACCATTTACTTTTACTCCATTCTTCTTGCTGACTAGTGAAGTTTTTAAATTATTTAAGTTTAATTTTTTAAATTTTGTTTTTCTTCCAACAACAAATTTTATATTAAATCCAAAATCCCCACAAATGTCTCCCAAATATGTAAATTTTTTATTTCTTTGTCTGAAACCGACTATTTCAAAACAAGGCCCCATAAATTTTATAAATTTAGTAACATTTGATTTTGTAACTTTTCCTTTAAAATCAAAGAAAGATTTCTTAATAAAATAATAAACCTCAACCTCTATACCTTTAGTGTGTTGATTTATTTTTACTTTTTGACCAGATTTAACTAATCTTTTTTTAAAAACTTTTGCTGTAAAAGGTTCTTTTTCTTTTAATTTTTTTAAAGCTTGAATTCCAGTTCCACCAGCTTTTATTCCAATTGTTTCATCTTTAATTTGATCTTCACACAATTTTCTTAGTTTGTTAGCTAAATTAATATTTTTACAATATTTAACTGGGATAGGATTAATGACTGTATTTGTGTTGTAAGCTTTGACTAATCTGCCAGCAATACGATTAATTTCATTTTTCATAGCCAGAACTTATTGAAGAATGCTCATAGGATCAAGTCTAGTTTGAAACCAATTTATCCTAAAATCTAAATGAGGCCCTGTTGATCTTCCAGTGGATCCAACAGTTCCAATAATTTGTCCTTGTTTAACTTCATCACCAACCTTAACCATTACATTCTCAAGATGTGAATATATCGTTGAAATTCCGTGTCCGTGGTCCATTATTACAGTACCACCTGTATAATAAAGATCATCTTCTGCCATAGTCACTATTCCAGTTCCAGATGATTTGATTTCAGTTCCCTGTTTAGCCGCAATATCAATTCCATAGTGAGGCCATTTAGGTTTGCCGTTAAGAATTCTTTGGCTACCGTAAACTCCACTAATTGTCCCTTTAACGGGCATAATAAATTGTTCAGTAAAGAAAGTTAAATCAGAATTTATGGCTCTTGCTTTTCCAATTCTTCCATTTTCTTCTTTAATCCTTTTATAAACAGACTCTGGTGGTGTAACTTTATTTTCAGGAAGACCATCAATTCTTTGAATATTATATTTTCTCTTAAAAACTTTTTTTATAATTCTATTTTTTTTACCATTATTTATTTCAGTAATAGCTACATCAAATTTTCGATCTCTATCTATACCAAATACAAAATATCCACCTTCGGATACCTTAACTTGCGTTTTATCTACAAATACCTTTGATCCAGCTTCTGCTTTACCTAAAATAAAATGTCCTTGTAAAAATTTACCTTGAAACTCCAAAGCATGAGAGTGTGTAGAAAATATAATTGCTAAAATAAGCAACAATTTTTTCATTATTTTGCTGTCCAACCCCCATCAATTACTATTGATGTCCCTGTTATCATGCTTGCTGCATCTGAAGCTAAAAAACATACCGCTGTAGCTACATCAGACTCTGTAGCAACTTTTCCCATTGGAATATTACTTAAAGCTAGCTGTTTAAATTTTTTATTTTTAAAGAATTTTTTAACCATTGGAGTTTCAACAAATGTAGGTGCAACAGTGTTTACTCTAATATTTTTTGTTGCAAGTTCAACTCCCATTCCTTTTGTTAACCCTTCAATTCCAAATTTTGTCATATTGTAAATATTTCTACCTGACATACCGACATGCCCTAATTGTGAGGACATATTAATTATAGATCCACCTTTTTTTTTATTTTTTAACATTTTTAGTACTACTAGTTGTGCAACGTTGAATGCCGCCTTCATATTTAAATCTACAAGATAATTCATACTTGTTTGTTTAATTTTTTCAAAAGGCTCAGGAATATTTGTACCAGCATTATTTACAAGTATATCAACTTTCTTAATTTTTTTTAATTTAGAAGAAAGATCTTCATAATCCATTATATCGCAAGTTATTTTAACTAATTTTCCTTTAACTTTTTTTATATCTTTTTGAAGTTTATCAAGATCAGAAGCAGTTCTGCTCACTCCAATTATTGTTGCACCAGCTTCTGCAAGTGCAATAGAACATGCTCTACCAATACCTTTTCCCGCACCTGTTACTAAAGCAACTTTATTTTTTAAATTAATTTTTTTTAAATACATTTATAAAAATAGTTTTACGTCTGTATATATTAGCTCTATTGCAACAAATAATATTGCTAATAATCCAACCCATCCTATCCATTTATACTTTTTAATCCAGCCAGATATCAATGTTGCTGCAGTAGCCATTAAAACTATTGATAAAACAAGACCAAATATTAATAACATGTAGTGATCTCTAGCTGCGCCTGCTACTCCTAATACATTATCTAAACTCATTGTTACATCTGCAAGGATTACAGTTGTTATAGCTTTCATGAATGAACTGTTATCTACTTTTTTTACATTTTCTTCAGCATTACCATTCATTTTAATTACATCTTCATAAAGTCTGTAACATATATAAAGAAGTAAAATTCCTCCAATAAGTCTAAGTCCTGTGATTTGTAATAGATAAGCAGTTATTAGTGTAAATATAACTCTTAAAACTACAGCAGCTCCAATTCCCCAAAAAATAATTTTTTTTCTTTGCTCAGTTGGAAATTGAGAAGCAACCATTCCAATTATAATTGCGTTGTCTCCTGCTAAAACTAAATCGATAAAAACTATTTGAAAAAAAATTACTATTTGTTCGGTCATCTTCTACTATCCTCAATTATCATATCAGCTGCTTTTTCCGCAATCATTATTGTCGGTGCATTTGTATTTCCTGATGTGATATGAGGCATAACAGAGGCATCTACAACCCTTAAATTTTCTAGTCCGTGAGCGACTAATCTATCATTAACAACAGCATTTTCATCTTTACCCATTCTACATGTGCTCACTGGATGGAATATTGTATTCGCAAATTTTCCAGCTTCTGTTGCTAATTCTTTATTATCTGTAATATTGATTCCCGGTCTAAGCTCTTCAGGTTGATAATCTTTATAAGCTTTAGACTCCATAACAATTTTTCTTACAATCTTTAATGCTTTTCCAGCAATCTCACGATCTTCATCAGTTGATAAATAATTCATTTTTATTTTTGGTGAAACTCTGGTGTCAGGAGATTTTAATTCAATAGACCCTCTACTCGTTGGTCTTACATTTGTAATTGTTGGAGTGAACGCTGGAAATTTATGTAAAGCTGATTTTCCTAAAAGATCGGTACTTGCTGGTGAAATATGAAATTGAAGATTTGGAGTTTCTAAATGTTCATCACTTTTAACAAAACCACAAACATAACTAGCACCAACTGTTAGAGGTCCTTTTCTTAAGAAAAGAAACTTTAAACCAGATAACATTTTTTTAGTAAAGCTGTAGTAAATATCATTTAAAGTTTCTAAATTTTTAATTTTATAAACAGGCCTTAGCATTAAATGATCAGTTAGATTTCTTCCAACACCTTGATGATCTTTTAAAACATTAATGTTGTTTTCTTTTAGAAGTTCTCCAGGTCCAATTCCTGATGCCTGTAATATATGAGGCGAACCAATTGTACCTGCGCTTAGTATAATTTCTTTATTAGTCTCAACAGAAAATTCTTTTCCATCTATCCAATAATTTACTTTTTTTGCTTTTTTATTCTCAAATTCTATATTTTTAATGTGAGCCTTAGTAATAATTTTTAAATTTTTTCTACTCTTAACTGGATTTAAATAACCTACAGCTGTACTACATCTAAAGCCATTTTTAATTGTGAACGGAAAATATCCCATTCCTTCATTATCACCGTTGTTAAAATCATCAGTTCTTTTGTAACCATGTTCTTCAGCAGCCTCTAAAAATAGATCGAGAACTTTAAATGTTGCTCTAATTTTCTCGACTGCAATTGGTCCTCCAGAACCATGAAACTCGTTTTCTCCAAATTGAAAATCTTCAGACTTTTTAAAATAAGGAAGAACATCATCCCACGACCAACCAACATTACCCAATTGTCTCCAATAATTATAATCATTAGATTGACCTCTGATATAAAGCATTCCATTAATAGATGAGCTTCCACCTAATGTTTTTCCTCTTGGATAAACCATTTGTCTGTTATCGCAGTTTGGTTCTTTCTCAGTATTAAAACACCAATCGGTATCTGGATTGTGCATAGTTTTAAAATAACCACCTGGAATATGGATCCATGGATTAGTGTCTTTACCACCAGCTTCAAGTAAAAGAACTTTAGTATCAGGATTTGCTGTTAATCTATTAGCTAAAACACAGCCAGCTGAACCAGCGCCAATAATTATGTAATCAAATTTATCCATATTTTTTATTAATAATTTTTAATGAATATTTAATGATTTTAAACATTTTTCTCATAAATACTTCGAAATGACGCTTGTATCTGCCTTAGATTTTTGAGAGGATATTTACATTATAAATAAAAAGAGAGGGATATAATGAAAAAAATCGTTTCAGCGTTGTTTGCTGCTTTCTTAGTATTTGGATTTATTTCAAATGCGAATGCTGCAAAAACGTTAAAGTGTCAGACGGTTATTAGCGCTAAAGGTGATGAAGCGGTAATGTTAAAAGACTTTACTGACAACGTAACAAAACTAACAGGTGGATCTTTAAAATTTGAAATTATGCCAGCAGGAACAGTAGTTGGAGTTAAAGAAACTCTGGATGCTGTTGATAAAGGTTTGATTGATTGCGGATTTGCTTGGACACACTATTGGTCTGGAGAACATCCAGCTGCTATGTTATTTGGTTCGCCAGTAGCAGGTGGTGGTGTAGGAATTGATAACATCGCATTTTTATCATGGTTTTTATATGGTGGTGGAGAACAACTATATGACAGACTTTGGGGAGAAATGAAAAGAGACATTAAAGGTTTCATGCTTCAACCAGTTGGTCCAGAAGCTTTAGGATGGTTCCCAAGAAAAATCAAAGATATGGATGATTTCAGAACATTTAAGTTCAGAACTCCTCCAGGAATTCCAGGTCAAACTTATAAAGACATTGGAATAGCTTCAGTTGCAATGGGTGGTGGAGATATTCTTCCAGCATTGGAAGCAGGAACTATTGATGCTGCTGAGTGGTGTTGTCCTCAACCAGATAAAGTGTTTGGTATACATAAAGTATTAAAACACTACTATCTACAAGGTTTACACCAAGTAGTCGTAAATGCTGACTTTTACTTAAATAAAAGCACTTACGATAAGTTCACTGACCATGAGAAATTTTCAATGAAGATGGCTGCTGATGCATCGTTGATGAGAGCTTTAGCTTACAGAATCAACACTAATGGATTAGCACTTAAAGATCTAACTGAAAATCATGGTGTGATTCTTGAAGATACACCAGCAGATTATTTCCCAGCTTATATGGCTGCAGCGAAAGCAACTTTAGAGAAAAATGCAAAAGAAAACGCATTCTTTAAAGAAGTTTATGACTCAATGATAAGCTTTGCTAATACCGCAGTACCATTCTGGTCTGGTGCACAAACATCGAATGCTAAGCTAGGAATGGCTTATGCTAATTCGTTGAAGAAATAAATAAAGTTATTAAGCGGGCTTTTATAAGCCCGCTTTTTTTTTCTAAAATTTATATGTCGGATAATCCAAAGTTAGATATTTCAGATGAAATGATAGCCGAAAGGCGATCAGGATCTGGAAAGATGCCTGATGATATGCCAACTTGGATGGCTAAAACTATAGTTAACATAGACAAATTTAGTAAATTAATAGGAAACATTGTTTGCTGGATTACGATCCCACTAATGCTTGGGATGGTTTATGAAGTTTTAGCAAGAAAATTATTTTTAGCTCCTACAATCTGGGCTTATGATATGAGCAGATTTTTTTATGGAGCATTATTTATGTTAGGAGCAGGATACGCTCTTTCAAAAGGTGTTCATATTAGAGCAGATTTTTTATATAGAAATTTTAAAGTTAAAACTCAAGGCAGAATAGATTTTTGGCTTTACTTATTATTTTATTTTCCAGGATTAATAGTCTTTTTGTATATGACAACAGGTTTTGTCCAAGAAAGTATAATGAGAAACGAAAGAGGAATGGATACAACATGGATGCCATATATGTGGCCGATAAAATCTTGTCTATGGATTGGAATTGTTTTCCTTTTAATCCAAGGTGTTTCAGAACTTTTTAAAAGTTATTACGCAGCTGTCAAAGGTAAATGGCCAGGTAGTTAATGCTTTCACATTTAATAGATCCAGCAATTTTAGGTTTCATACTTATTGGAGTGATGTTGTTTGCAATATTTATAGGATTTCCAATTTCATTTACTCTTATTTTTTTAGGATTTGTCTTTGGATACTTAGGTTTTGGAAAATTAGTTTTCTATTTAATGACATTGCAATTTTCTATGGTGATGACTGAACAAACTCTCGCCGCCGTCCCCTTATTTGTATTTATGGGAATAATGATGGAACAAGCAGGTTTAATGGAGAGATTATTCTCAGCTTTCCAAATGATGTTGGCAAGAGTTAGAGGCTCTTTATATTATGCAGTTTTATTTGTTTCAGTAATATTCGCAGCTGCAACTGGAATAGTTGGTGCATCAGTTACAATTCTTGGAATTA
Organism: uncultured Pelagibacteraceae bacterium; assembly: GCA_902611845.1. Taxonomy (GTDB): domain Bacteria; phylum Pseudomonadota; class Alphaproteobacteria; order Pelagibacterales; family Pelagibacteraceae; genus Pelagibacter. The sequence continues at coordinate 46,407 of CACMAX010000006.1, forward strand.
TGGCTGCAAAATCAATGAATAGATCAAACTATGATGTAAAATTAGCCGCTGGTACTATCACTGCTGGTGGAACTTTGGGTATTTTAATTCCTCCAAGTATTATGCTTGTAGTTATGGGTCCAATTATGGAAATTCCCGTAACTGATTTATTCGCAGCAGCAATAGTTCCAGGAATATTGTTAGCATGCTTATATGCTGCATACACAACATTCAGATGTATGATGAACCCAAAATTAGGTCCACCCATACCAGAAGAATTAAGAACAACAGATTTAAAAAAATTATGGCTAGAATTTTTCTTAGGATTAGTGCCACCAGCAGCATTAGTATTTGCTGCATTAGGAAGTATTTTATTTGGATTTGCTACCCCAACTGAAGCCGCAGGATGTGGTGCAGGTGGTGCATTATTACTTTCATTAGCTTACAAAAAATTAACATTAAAAAAATTACAAGATGCTTTAGTTAAAACTTTAGAAATTTCTGCATTAATTATGGTTTTAGTAGCTGCTTCTAATTTCTTTGGAGCAGTGTTTGCAAGATTAGGAACCCCAATGGTTTTAACAGATTTTCTATTATCACTTGAGATGAATAAATATTTAATTTTAGGAATAATCATGATTATGATTTTTCTTTTAGGATGGCCATTAGAGTGGGTACCTATTGTTATGATAGTTGTTCCTATTATTTTACCATTAGTAGAAGCATTAGGATTTAATTTAACTTGGTTTGCAATTCTTGTTGCTGTTAATTTGCAAACCGCCTGGCTCTCACCCCCCGTAGCGTTATCTGCTTATTTCTTAAAAGGTGTTGTTCCAAGTTGGGATTTAAAAGATATTTATCTTGGAATGATGCAGTTCATGGTTTTGCAGATAATTGGATTAATTATAATCATAGCGTATCCAAAAATAGTACTGTGGTTGCCAACTCTCTTATATGGACAGCAGTAAATAATTGATTAATATCATTTAAGTGAATCAAAGCGAAAAATTTCAATTAAGGAATTGGGAATTAGTTTCAATAAATCCAAATAATAGAGACTGGAGTTGGAAGAATTATTTTAACTTTTGGGCGATAAATATTCAAACAATTGTTGGGTTCTCTTTAATATCAGCTTTATATTTATTCTATGATCTTAATTTTTTTGTTGTCTTAACAGGATCATTACTAGCAGGATTATTAGTATTCTTTTTTGCTAATATAATTGGAAAAATTTCTCAAAGTAGCGGATTAAGTTTTCCAACAATTCTCAGACTTTCAATGGGTTTTACTGGCGCCAGATATGTAGGGATGATCAGAGGATTAGTTGGTTTGTTCATGTTTGGTGTACAAACATTTTTTATATCAAAATCACTAGGATATATTGTAAGGATAATCCTATTTAAAATAGACAATCAACTCTTACAGAATGAAATATTTCTACTATTCTTTTTTGGTTTAAATTTAATTGATTGGGTTTGTTTATTTTTAACTTTAATATTTCAATACATCCTTTTTACAAAAGGACAGAATTTTCTAAAATCATTTATTAATTTTTCAGGTCTTTCAATATATTTAGGACTATCTGTACTACTAATTGTTATTTTATCTGAGTATTACAATGAACTCCTAAATGGAATAAAACTAAGCTTAGTCTTTAGCAATTTTGCAATTCAGTCAAATATTGCTCCAATAATTTCAATCACAGGAACTTTATTTGCTTATTTTGCTATAGTTCTCCTCACATTTGGTGATTTTTCTAGATACTCAATGAATTATAAAGAGATGACCAAAGGTAACTTAAGTATAATATTAAATTTAATATTCTTTTCTTTTTTCTCGGTATTAATCACATTAGGTTCAGATATCATTCTTACCAGTAAAGGTTTAAATGCTTCAAGTCTACTTACTAATCCAAATGATATAGTTGGAAAATTTAATAATAATTTTCTAACTTTCTTTTGTTTGATATTTATTATTATCTCTTCGTTATCAACTAATTTGATAGCAAATTATATTCCTTCGCAAAATACATTGATAAATTTTTTCCCGAACTCTTTAACGTTAAAAAAAACAGGAATTGTAATATCAATTATTGGATTAATTATTTCAACATTTTGGCTTTCAATTTTTAGTAAAGCTAATGTTTTGATATTTGTTGAAGCTGTAGCTACGACTTTTGGCCCAATTTTTGGAGTATTGGTTGCAGATTATTATTTGTTTAAAAAACAACAAATTAATCACAAAGAGCTTTTTTATCCTAAAGAACATACAGAATATATTTACAGTAACGGTTGGAACCTCAAAGCATTGTATGCTCTTTTTATAGGATCAATATTTTCTTTATCATCTCTGCTAAATGAAAATTTAATACAATATCAATCTTTTGGATGGATTATTGGAGCATTCGCATCTTATTTAGTATATTATTTATTAAATAATAAGTAATGATGAAAGCCCTTGTCTACACTGGTGTTGAGGAGATGGAATTTAGGGAGGAAAAAGAACCTTCTGAAAAACCTGGAGAAAGTATTCTTAAAGTTCACGCATCAGGTATCTGTGGCTCAGATATGCATGCCTACCACGGAAAAGATGAGAGAAGAATACCACCGTTAATTTTAGGTCATGAAGTTAGTGGTCAAATAATTAACGGAAAGCTTAAAGATCAAATTTCAGTTCTTAATCCATTAATAACTTGTAGAAATTGTGAATACTGCAAGAGTGGAAGAGAACATTTATGTCCAGATAGAGTTCTTCTAGGAATGAATAGACCTTACGAAAGGCAAGGTGCATTTGCTGAACTCATTACAGTTCCAGATCACAATATTTTCAAAGTTCCTGAAAAGCTTGATGTAAAAGAGGCTGCAGTTGCAGAACCAACAGCAGTTTCATATCACGCAGTATTACTAGCAGTAGAAGCGTCAAAAAAACCATTAAATGAATGTAGAACGCTTGTTCAAGGTGGTGGAGCAATTGGGCTATTATGTGCATTAATTTTATCCAAGATCCAAGGAAATACAAATTTAACTATTTCTGATCCAAATCAAAAAAGACTTAATGCATGCTCAAAATATGTAGATGCAAAAACAGTATCACCAGATCATAAGGATATTAAAGAGAGCAGCTTTGATTTAGTTTTTGATACTGTTGGACTTGAAGTTTCACGACAACAGGCAATCAGTGTAGTAAAACCAGGCGGAATAATAGTTCATATCGGACTAACTCAGCCTGCAGGATCTTTTAATTTTAGAAAAGCAACTCTTCAAGAAGTCACTTTTATTGGGACTTATTGTTATACAAATAAAGAGTTTGGAGAAACTATTGATATTTTAACTAATAACAAACTAGGCAAGATAGAGTGGATTGAGTATAGAAATCTTAAAGATGGTTGGGGAGCTTTTAAAGAAATTCATGATGGAACCTGTTCAGCCCCTAAGATAGTGCTTCTGCCTTAAATTCTTGGTTTTTTAAGAGGTAATAATACCTTTTTTTCTCCAAATTTTTCAGAATTTTTTGAAATTACAGGCGCAGTTATAATTATAGACCAATAAATCATCAAACCAAAAAGAACTGCCAACTTCATATCATCTAAGTAGAGAACAATAATGATTTATGCATGTTTAAATAATGTCAAAATTTTGAATTTGAAAATTATTTTATCTTTTATATAGAGAGGACATGTTTAGATTTTTATTTAAATTAATTTTAGTTACTGCATTGTTACAAACAATATTGTATGCCGAGGAAGTAAAAGTATTTGAGTTTACAGACAAAGAATTATCAGAATTAACTGTGAGAAAAGTAAGAGGGGCAGATAATAAAACTGAATATTCTGTTGGCTCTGATGAAAATGGTAATTACCTTAAAGCTATTGCTGATAATGCTGCTTCTGGCCTAGGTAAGGAGATTAAAATTGATCTAAATAAAACACCTTTCATAAATATTACTTGGAAAATTGAGAAAGACATACCAGGGATAGATGAGACAGCTAAAAAGGGTCATGACTTTGCAGGAAGAGTATTCGTCATTAAAAAAACTGGAGCAACACCTTTATCCAATAGAGCAATAAATTATGTTTTTTCAAGCAATCAAGAAGTTGGAAGCAACTTTCCAAGCCCATATACTAAAAAGTCCATAGATAATGTCCTTGCTACTACCAAAACAAATTTAAATGAATGGGTAACTGTCAAAGCAAACGTTAAAGAAGATTTCAAAAAATTCCATAATTTAGATGTTAATGAGCTAGATGGTATAGCGATCATGTCAGATACAGATAATTCAAAGAAAAAATCAATTACTTACTATCAAAATATCTATTTTTCTTCTCAATAAATTTTATTAATATCAATTGATGAAAGTATTTAAGTATAATTTAAAAGTATACTATGAGGATACTGATTTTGGTGGAATAGTTTACCACGCAAATTATTTAAAGTACTTTGAAAGAGCAAGATCTGAGCTTATTTATTCCTTGGGATATTCGAATAAAAAGTTATTAGATAAACATAATGTTTTAATAGCAGTAAAAACTTGCAACGTAGATTTTAAAAAACCAGCTAAATTTGAGGATAAAATTACCGTTTTCACAAAAATAAAATCTAATACTTTGACTACAATTACAATGTCACAAGTAATTAAAAGAAAATCAGATACTTTATGTGATGCAGAGATTAAATTAGTATCTCTAAATAAGTTGGGAAAACCAGTAAAACTTCCAGTAGCACTTATTAACAAATTAAACTAGTTCTTTTACTTTTTTAAATAGTTTAGTCATTTGTTTTTCATTTATTCGTCCAGTATTTACATTTCTTGGACTTGGATGATAACACCCCATTAACAATACATTGTTAGGTAATTTATAATATGTTCCATGACCAAATTTTACTCTTTCAGTGTAGTCAAAATTTTCTCTATAAAATTTTACGCAAGTATCAAAGGCAATTTTACCTAGAGCTACAACAATTTTGAGATTTTTAAGTATTTCAAATTCAGATTTAAAATAACCAAAACAATTTTTTAACTCATCATTTAACGGCTTATCTCCTGGAGGAACACACTTTAAAGCTGGAGTTATGAAAGTATTTTTTATTTTCAATCCATCATTTATATGATCTGAATTGCTTTGATTGGCAATTTTTACATTGTGTAAACATTTATATAAAAAGTCCGATGATTTATCGCCTGTAAATACTCTGCCTGTTCTTGTTCCACCATGAGCAGCTGGTGCTAGACCAACAATCATTATTTTTCCATTTATATCTCCAAAACCTGTAACTGGTTTTCCCCAATAAGTTTGGTCCATATATTGTTTTCTTTTTTCCGTAGATATTTTTTTTCTAAACCTCACAAGTCTAGGGCATTTATTACATTTAATTATTGTTTTTTTTAATTTTTCAAATTTAACGGTCATTAAGTTTAGAGAAGCTTCTTTTTGTGTGTCCATGGACCTTTTTTTGTTTTAGGTAAAAACTTTCTAAGGTCAAAAAGGACTTTTTCAGACAATTTTCTGTAGGTGGTTAGTTTTCCTCCATATATATTCAATAAAGGTAATTTTTTTATAATTTTTAAATCAAAAACATAATCTCTTGTGACTTTTGAAGCTGTATTAAAATCTTCAATTAGAGGTCTTATCCCTGAATAAGTATCTACAATGTCCTTTGTTCTGATTTGTTTTTTTAAGTAATTATTTACTGAACGAATTAAATATGTAATTTCTTTTTTTGATATTCCTTTATTTTCTGGTGATTTAACCTCAACTTCTGTAGTTCCAATTAAAGAAAACTTCCCTTTATAAGGTATCACAAATATTATTCTTTTATCAGTATTTTGAAATGTGAATGCAACATTTTCTTTGTACAATTTTTTTGTAATAATATGACTTCCTTTAACTAATCTTATTTTTTTCTTAGATTTAATTTTTATATTTTTATTTAAGGTTTCGTTTATCCATGGTCCAGATGCATTAATTAAAATTTTTGATTTTACTTTTTCACCTTTTTCAAGACTAATAATCCATTCATTGCCAATAATTTCAGCTTTTTTAACTTTGTTATATTCTAGTATTTTAGCTTTATTTCTTTTTGCATCTTTAGCATTTAGTTTCGTTAATTTTTTATCGTCAATTTGTATGTCAAAATATTGAAAACCAGTTTTGTATTTTTGCTTAAGAATATTTGAAAATTTTTTTGTAAGATCAAACGTTTTTGATTTTGGTATATTGCTTTTGCCACCTAAATTATCATACAAAAATAAACCAATTTTAATTAACCAGGCTGGTCGAATTTTATCTGCATAAGGAATTATAAAAGGAATCGGTTTGGAAATATGTCTGGCAATTTTATAAACTATTTCTCTTTCTTTCAGAGATTCTCTAACTAGTTTGAATTCATAATTTTCTAAATAACGAAGACCACCATGTACTAATTTTGTCGACCAAGATGAGGTTGCTCCTCCAATCTCACCTTTGTCAGCTAAACAAACTGATAAACCTCTACCTGCAGCATCTCTTGCAATACCTGCACCGTTTATACCGCCACCTATTATGAATAAATCAAATTTTTTAGACATTTAAATTATGATTTGTTTTAAAATATACAACCTCTCTTAGAAATTTAAAATTTTTAAATGCAATTATTTACAATTTCATAATATCTTAACATTAATAAAGTATTAATAAAAAATTAAATAAACTTAACAGAAGGATAGATATGAAAAAAATACTTAGTGTTTTAACAATTCTATTTACTTTCTCTTTTACATCACACAGTTATTCAAAAACAGAAATTCATTGGTGGTACGGAAACAGTGGTTTTCTTGGTGATGTAATTATTGAAATTGCAAATAGATTTAACGCTTCACAAGATCAATATACGGTCATTCCTACAGGAAAAGGAAGTTATGAAGATAACATGGCGGCAACTATTGCTGCATTTAGAGCAGGCGACCAACCACACTATTCACAGGTTTATGATGCTGGTGCTGCAATCATGGTAGCTCAAGTAAAAAATGGTGTTGTTATCGGTTTTGAAGAAATGGCTAAGAAATATGGCATTGATGTAGATGCTGACAACTATATTCCAGGCATTAAAAATTTCTATGCCGACTCTGATGGAAAAATGATTGGTGTACCTTTCAATAGTTCAACTTGTTTGATGTATGCAAACATGGACATTTTGAAAGAGGTTGGAATTGAATCTGTGCCAAAAACTTATGAAGAATTTGAGGCCATGGCTCCAAAAATCAAAGCTGCTGGATACATTCCTTTAGTTCAAAGTCATAGTCCATGGATTTGGACTGAAAATTTCTTTTCTAGACATAATTTATTAATGTTAGATGGAAATAATGGTTACGATGCTGTTCCTACAAAAACTTTATTCGCTGAAACTGATGCATTTGTCTATCATTGGAAGAAAGTTAAAGAATGGTATGATAAAGGTTTATATGGCTATAAAGGAAGAGCGTGGGGAGACAATCAAGCACCATTTATAGCAGGTGAAGCTGCATTTTGGTTTGGTTCTGCTGCATCATTTGGTGGAATGAAAGGTGTTGTTCCAAACTTTACAGTTAATCATATTCCTTACTGGGATTCAGTAACCAAAGGAAAAGAGTATCCAACTTTTATAGGTGGTGCTGCTAACTGGATCTTAAATGGTCATACTGAGGAAGAGTACAAAGGACTTGCTAAATTTATAGAATTTATGGGTTCTCCAGAAATGGATCTGTATTATCACAATATGACTGGTTACTCTGCAGTGACTAAAGGTGGTATAGAGTTAGCTGAAACTATAAATTTCTATAGAGCTTCTCCATATCATAAAGCAGTTGGTGAACAATTAAGCTTAGAAGGTTCAACTATTCCTGGTGGATATAGAGCTGGTAACTGGCCCCAAATTCGTGAAGTAATTTACGAAAATATTGAGCCAATGTTAAACGGCAAAATATCAATCGAAAAAGGATTGCAGAATATGGACAAAGGTGCAGCTAAATTGTTAAAGCAATTTGCTAAAACTTTGTAAGAATAATTAAAACAATAAGGAGGGTATTAATTTACCCTCCTTATTTATTTTTACAAAAGTATGAAAAAAGTCCAATTCAAATCTAGCTATTCACAATATCTTTTCTTAGCTCCGCAGCTAGGTATATTGTTAATTTTTTTATATTGGCCAATCATACAAACCTTTAGAGATGCATTTACAATGCAAGATGCTTTTGGATTTGGATCGAAGTTTGTATGGTTTGACAATTTTTTATTTATTTTTGATGATCCAGCTTATTTCATAGCTTTCAAATTTACTATTATTTATAGTTTTGTTATTACGTTAATTACAGGCTCAATTGGATTATTACTTGCCGTTCAGGCTAATAATGTAATGCATGGTAAAAGCACTTACAAAACACTTTTAATTTGGCCTTATGCAATTGCGCCTGCGGTAGTCGGTGTAATGGCAAATTATTTTTTTAGTGAAAGATTTGGTCTTCTTTATCATTTATTTCACGAACTGTGGGGATTTAATTGGTACGAAAGTGTGTTCGACTCTTATATTTACGTAATCATAGCTGGTTCTTGGAAGCAAATCAGTGCTAATTTTATTTTCTTCTTGGCTGGACTTCAAGCTATACAAAAATCTGTAATTGAAGCATCAATGATTGACTGTAAAAATAGTTTTAGAAGATTTTGGACAATTACATTCCCATTATTAATGCCAACTACATTCTTTTTAATAATTATTAATATAACGTATGCTTTCTTTGATACATTTGGAATTATTGATACCACAACAATAGGTGCTCCTTCCGGTGAAACAAGAACTCTAGTTTATAAAGCTTACATGGATGGATTTAGAGGACTGGATTTAGGAAGTGCAGGAGCTCAATCAATAATGATGATGTTGATTGTATTAGTAATTACGATTTTTCAATTTAGATATATCGAAGGGAAAATACATTATAATTAATGACTAGATTTATCACATCAAGTTTTTCACATTTAATTTTACTCATTGGAATACTAATCATGTTAGTTCCTGTATGGATGATTTTTGCTAGCTCGACGCACACGAGTTCAATGATTAATATGAATGGTCTCCAAATGTTTTTAGGAGATAGCTTTTATGAAAATTACTTACGAGTTTTATTATATCAGGGTGGTTTTTTTAAAGAGATAACAGCATTAAAAATGTTTTTTAATAGTTTTATCATGGCTACAGGAGTTGCAATATTATCCGTTGTTACATCTTTAATGGCTGCTTACGCGTTGGTTTATTACAGAATAAAATATGCAACATTATTGTTTTGGATTATATTTATTACAATTTTAGTACCATTAGAGTTAAGAATTTTCCCTACTTATTCAGTAATGGCTGAGCTTAATCTAGTGAATTCTTACTTTGGATTAATAGTTCCTATTTCAGCATCAGCTATAGCAACATTATTCTTTCGACAATTTTATAAAACCGTTCCAGATGAATTACTTGAATCCGCAAAACTTGATGGAGCAAATACCTGGAGATTTTTTGTTGATTTTTTAATTCCTTTGTCAAAAACAATGATTGTAGCGATGTTAATATTTATGTTTGTTTTTGGCTACAATCAGTATCTATGGCCATTATTGGTAACAACTTCAGAACAATATTGGACAGTGGTTATGGGATTAAAAATGATGTCGGGTTCAATTGTTCATCGTTTTGCTTTCGTGATGATGTCTATGGTGCCACCAATTTTAATTATAATTGTGTTGCAGAAATATTTTATTAAGGGGGTTTTTCAAGATAAATGAAAATTAAACCACTTCAAATAATTGCTCATATTATTTTAATACTAGGAGTCTTGTTAATGGTAGTTCCTATTTGGATATCTTTTGCAAGTTCTTCGCATGACTCTGTAACTATATTAACCGAAGGTATGAAGTTTCATATAGGTGATCAGCTAGCAAGAAACTATAACGAAGTTTTAAATGAAAAAGGTGGTTGGTCAGAAGAAGTGACTGCTGCAAAAATGTTTATTAATAGTTTTATAATGGCATTAGGAATTGCAACACTTAAGGTAGTTATTTCAGCAATGTCAGCATATGCTTTGGTTTATTATAGATTTAAATTAGCTGTACCAATTTTTTGGTTAATCTTTATTACTCTACTTGTTCCTTTGGAGGTAAGGATTTTTCCAAGCTATAAAATTGTATCTGATTTAGGTTTAACAAATTCATATACAGGCCTTATCCTTCCATTAGTTGCTTCAGCTACAGCAACATTTTTCTTCAGACAATTTTATAAAACAATTCCAGATGAACTCTTGGAGTCAGCAAAATTAGACGGAGCAAATGCTTGGAGTTTTTTCATAGATTTCTTGGTTCCATTATCTAAAACCATGATAGCAGCAATGTTTATCTTTATGTTTGTATATGGATACAGCCAATATTTATGGCCACTAATAATGACAACTGCAGAAGAATACTGGACTGTTGTAATGGGAATGAAGATTATTTACACAGAAAGCTATGAAGGAGTTGCTCTGCCAAGAACTGCAGAAAGATTTGCGTATATCATTTTGTCAATGATCCCACCAGTTTTAGTGGTAGTATTTTTACAAAAATGGTTCATAAAAGGATTAATTCAAACGGAGAAATAAATGAGCTTTTTAGATTTAAAAAATGTGACTAAGATTTACCCAAATGGAACTAAGGCTGTTCATGAAACTTCATTAAGTGTTGATGAAGGTGAGTTTATGGTTTTTGTAGGACCTAGTGGATGTGGAAAATCAACTTTATTAAGAATGGTTGCAGGCTTAGAGGATATTACAGAGGGTGATATTAATCTTGATGGAAAATTAATTAATGAGGTAGATCCGTCTGAAAGAGATGTAGCAATGGTGTTTCAGAACTATGCATTATACCCACATATGAATGTTTATAATAACTTGGCTTATGGTCTAAAAAACAGAGGAATTGACAAAGAAACAATTGAGCAAAAAGTAAATGATGCAGCTAAGCTGCTACAAATTTCAGATTATTTACAGAGAAAACCTTCAATGTTATCCGGAGGTCAAAGACAAAGAGTTGCGATGGGTAGAGCAATTGTTAGAAATCCTAAAATATTCTTATTTGATGAACCTCTTTCAAACTTAGATGCAAAATTAAGAATTCAGATGAGACTTGAAATCAAAAAACTTCAGCAGAAAGTTGGAGTAACAAGCATATTTGTTACGCATGATCAAGTAGAGGCCATGACACTTGCTGATAGATTAGCAGTTATTAACAATGGAATTATTGAACAGCTTGGAACTCCTATTGAGATATATGATAATCCAAAATCATTATTTGTTGCTGGTTTTATTGGCTCACCTCAAATGAATTTTTTAGATGGTAATATAAAAAATAAAACATTATCTGCAGAAGGTTTTGAAATTAAAGATATTGATAGTGACTTTGAGGGAGAAGTAAAATTAGGAATAAGACCTGAACATTTAAGTCAAAGTGAAAATAGTTTAATTAATTTAAAAGTAGACTTAGTGGAACAACTTGGTTCGGATAATCTTGTTTATGGTCAATTAAAAGACAAAAAAGACTTTTGTTATAGGTGTCCGGGAAATCTAACTATTGAAAAAGGTGCTGATCTAAGTCTTAATATTGAGAACAATAAATATTATATTTTTGATAAAAGCACTGGCAAAAGAGTTAATTAATTTTGATTTTAAGCAAACCAAATCATATAAAAATTTATGGTCACCGAGGAGCAAGAGGAGATCTTCCCGAAAACACTCTAGAAGGTTTTAAATACTTATTTGAAAACAATATTAATGCATACGAAACTGATATTTTGATTTCAAAAGATTTTATTCCTGTGATTACTCACGACTTTAGATTAGATCCAAGTCTTACAAAAGATAACGAGGGAAATTGGATAGAGGATGAAAATATAAAAATATATGATTTAACTTATGAAGAACTTTTAAAATTTGATGTTGGATCTTTAAATAAGTTATCTATATATGGAAGAAGATTTGTTAATCAAAAAACTTTAGAAAATCAAAAGATACCGAAACTTTCTGAATTATTAAATTTATCCTCAAAAAACATATCTGAAAATCTATTAATAAATTTAGAAATTAAATCTACACCTGATGAGGAAAATCTAACGCCGACTCCAGAAGAAATGGTTAAACTAGTTATGCAAGAGGTAAATAAGTCAACCTTACAAAATAAAATAATTGTTTCATCATTTGATTGGCGAACACTGACAGAAATGAAAAAACTTTACCCTGAAATTTCAAGAGCTTATTTAACTTTTCAACAACAGGCTGGAATTAAAATTAAAAATACAATTTATAATAGATCTCCATGGATGAGTTACATGCCCTTTTTTGAAAATCATGAATTACCGAAAATTATAAAATCACAAGGCGGAGAAGCTTGGCATCCATACCATAAAGATATTACAAAAAAACTAGTAGATATTTCTCATCAAGAAAATTTGCCAGTGAACGTTTGGACAGTAAACAAAGATTACGACATGTTAAAAATGGTTGAGTATGGTGTAGATGGTATCATGACAGATTATCCATTGAAGCTTAAAGAACTTTGTGAGAAAGAAAATATAAACTGGTTTTAGTTTATTTTAATGGATTTAAATATAGTTAGTAATGAGGAAAAGTTTTTAGCTGGAAAACTTGAAGGATATACTTTAAAAGGTGCTGAAAATAAATTTGATGACAAAGGAAATCCTTTACCCTTTCCAGGTTGTACAATAATTTGTAATATCCCTCTTAATACCAATTTATCCGATGAAATTAGTAGTTTTCAAAAAAAAATAAAAAATTTTAATCCAGAAAAAACTTATTTCTATTTACCTCAATCTAGTTTTCATATGACGTTATTTGATTGTTGTAATTTAAATACAAAAAATACAAATAATTGGCCATCAGATATAGATCTTGATATGGATCACAAAGATATAGCTTTTGAATTAAATAAAAGAATTAAAAACTATAATTTTCCAAAAGAATTTAATCTTAAACTAAAAACATTTTTTGGTGGTTATAGTATTATTTTAGAACCTTTTTCTAAAAAGGATGAAAAAATTCTTAGAAATTGTAGAGATGAACTAAGTAGCTTATTAAAAATTAAATTTGAAAACCATCAAAGATATACTTTTCATATTACTTTGGCATATATCTTAAGAGAGCTTAGTGAGATTGAAATAAGTAATTTAATTGAATTTAATAAAAAACTATTTTTAGACTTTAGTAAAAAATTTCCAAAAATTACTTTTTCAAAACCTGAAATGTGTACTTTTGAGAACATGTTAGAATTTAAAAGTGTTAATCCTTCCAGCTTGTATTAGTTTTTACTTTTAGAAAAAAAAATTTAGGTATAGACTTAAATTGTGAAAAAATTTCTTGTTGCTATTGACCAAGGCACAACATCAACTAGAGCAATTCTCTTTGATTTAGATGGTAATATAAAATTTACATCCCAGTTTGAATTTAATCAATATTTTCCAAAAAATGGATGGGTGGAGCATAATCCAAACGAAATTTGGCTTACAACTCTAAAAGCGTTGAAAAAAGTAATAAAAAAAGCATCACTATTAAGAGGAAAAATATTAAGTATAGGAATAACTAACCAGAGAGAGACAACTATTCTTTGGAATAAGAAAACAGGAAAACCAGTCTACAACGCAATTGTTTGGCAAGATAGAAGAACCCAAGACTATTGTGAAGAGTTAAAGAAAAAAAATTATGAAAAAATTTTTAGAAAAAAAACTGGATTATTTATTGACCCATATTTTTCTGCAACTAAAATTAAATGGATACTAGAAAACGTAAAAAATGTTAAGAAACTTTTAAAATCAAATAATTTATTATTTGGTACCGTTGATACTTTCCTTATTTGGAAACTTACTAATGGGCAACATCATTTAACAGAAGCAACTAATGCTTGTAGGACCATGTTATTTAACATTAATAATAATAAATGGGATAAAGAAATCTTAAAAAAACTTAAAATTTCTGAAAATATTTTGCCAAAAGTTAAAAATTCAGCTGATAATTTTGGTTTAACAAGTAAGAGAATTGTCGGCAGTGAAATACCAATATCAGCAGTTCTAGGAGACCAACAAGCAGCTGCAGTAGGACAGTCATGCTTTGAAAGAGGTTCAGTAAAAAGCACATATGGAACTGGTGCCTTTGTCATAATGAATACTGGTTCAAAAAAAATTTATTCTAAAAATAAATTATTAACAACAATATGTTACAGATTGAATGGAAAAAATACTTATGCTCTTGAAGGATCTATTTTTATTGCAGGTGCAGGTGTACAATGGTTAAGAGATAAATTAAAATTTATTAACAATGCTTTTGATACGGAAACAATTGCTCAATCAAAAAAAAATAATGAGGGTGTATACGTTGTGCCTGCCTTCAGTGGAATGGGAGCACCTTATTGGAGGCCTGATGCAAGAGGGGTAATAACAGGTTTAACAAGAAATAGTGATTGGAAAACCTTAGTTAGAGCAGTATTAGAGTCAGTTGCCTATCAAAGTAATGATTTATTTAATGCAATGAAAAAAGATGGTTTAAAACCAACTAAACTTAAGATTGATGGAGGCATGGTAAAAAACAACTGGTTTTCGCAATTTTTATCTGACATCATAAATATAAATACAGAAAGACCAAAGGTATTAGAAACAACTGGTTTAGGAGTAGCTTTACTAGCTGGATATCAAATTGGATTATTTAAATCATTATATCAAATCAAGAGGAAATGGAAAAAAGATAAAATTTTTAAGCCTAAAATAAACCGAAAAGTTAGGAACGATTTAATAAATGGTTGGAAATTATCAGTTCAGAAAGCTCTATTATAAAAAATACAGATAAAAATTTAATTGTCGTTTATGAAATATATAAATTTTATTCTTTTATTTTTGCTAAGTATTTTTAATTCAAATTATTCACAGGCTAATGATTTAGTAATAAGCGAACTGCAGAAGGGTGGGAAAATTGTATTTATAAGACACTCACTTGCACCAGGAAATGGAGATCCTGACAATATTGATTTAACAAAATGTGATACTCAAAGAAATTTAAATCAAGAGGGCATAGAGCAATCAAAAAATATTGGAATATTATTTAGCGATAATAATATTCAAATTGATAAAGTGTTATCTAGTGAATGGTGTAGATGCAAAGATACTGCAAGATTTGCCTTTAATAATTATGATACCTTCAAAGGTTTAAACTCTTTTTATCAAGAGAAGTTTTATAAATATAAAGATGAACAAATTAAAAGTTTAAAAAAATATATATCTAATTGGAATAGTGATAAAAATCTTATTTTAGTAACACATTTTGTAGTTATTTCTGAAATGTTAAATTTCGGTACTTCTTCAGGTGAAATTGTAGTTATTGATAAAGATTATAATTTTATAGGTAGTATTGAAACCATGTAATGATAAAATCAAATTGTGAAAATCTTAATTACAGTTTTATTTGTTTGTATTCTTTTAACTGGTTGCGAAAAAAAGGAAAAAATTTATACGGTAGGTCTTTTTGGATCTAACGTAGTTGGTGACTCTTACGGGGTAAAAATTGATAATATATGGAAAGCAACAGATGGTTTAAAAGTAGCTGATAAGCATTGTGGAAAATACGGTAAGAGAGCATATATAGTTGGTCACTCAGGATACGTTGGTGTTTATGATTGTGTTAAACAAAGTATTAGTGGAAACAAAAATTATGTTACCTTGACATTATATGGCGAGGAGAATGAAGCACTACCATACGCTGAAAAACATTGTAATAAATTTGGCAGATCAGCAACATATAAATCAAAAGAAAAATATAAAGTTATATTTGATTGTATAGAATAAATGAAAGTCGGTTTTATAGGTGTTGGATGGATGGGATTTGGTATCGCAAATAACATTCTTAAAAATAATCACGAATTATTTGTAATTGCTAACAAGAACAGAAAGCCAATTGATAGAATAGTTAAAGAGGGTGCAAAAGAAGTTAAATCCTACGAAGATCTTTGTAAAAGCGGACTAGATGCTTTGTTTTTATGCGTAACGAATTCTCCTATAGCCCATGAAATTGGAAAAAAAATAGTTTCATTACTGACTGATAAAACAATTGTCATTGATATTACTACTCATAATCAAAACGGATCTGTTGAAATGGAGCAAATATTAAATGCAAATCATATTCCTTATTTAGAGTGCCCTGTAATGGGAGGCCCTGTTCAAGCAGAAGAGGGAATATTGGGTGGAATTGTTGGTGGATCTCAGGAAAATTTAAAAAGATCAGAGGGACTTTTAAAATGTTTTTGTAAAAATTATTATCATTTTGGAGGCATTGGAAATGGCGCAAAAACAAAATTATTAAATAATTTTCTATCTTTAGGAACAGCTACTTATGTAATTGAGTTAATAAAAGCTGCAAAAAAATTAGATATAGATTTAGATAAACTTTATAAAGTAGCACAATTAGGATCAGGAAACTCTAATGCTTTGAAGAGAATTTTTGACAAAGTTTTAGAGGATGATTACACAGGTTTTAAGTTTACGGCGTCTAATACATTAAAAGATTTAACATATATAACGGACTTACTAAAAGGTATAGATAATGCAGAAAAATTATCAGATCTTTCAAAATCTTTTTATAAGAAAGCAGTTGATGATGGTAATGGTGAGCTTTTTATAAGTGAATTAATAAAAAAAAATTAATCTTTTTTTTCTTCTTTTTCTTTTTCAGCGAAGAATAAAGCGATCGCAAATAAAGTTGTCCATCCAATTCCTAATAAAGCTTTTGGACTTGTTTCGGCACTCCATATATCTAAAAAGATTGCACCTAATGCAAGTCCAACTAGATAAATAACAATTGCAATATTTGTTTTGCTCATATCAATTAAGCTAATGTTTTACACTATTATTCTAATTGGACAATTATAAACAATCATATATAAAGCACCAATAATTTGGGCGAGTGGCGGAATTGGTAGACGCGTTGGTCTTAGGAACCAATAGTGCAAACTGTGAAGGTTCGAGTCCTTTCTCGCCTACCATATTTTATGAAAGTAACAGTAGAAAATAAAAAAGGTTTAGAAAAAGATATAAAGGTTTTTATCGATAAAAAAACTATATCTGGATATCTCGAAGAAAAATACGAAGAGATTAAAAAAGATGTCGTTTTAAAAGGATTTAGACCAGGAAAGGTTCCTACAGAAATTTTAAAAAGACAGTTTGGAAAAGCTGTGTATGGTGAAGTAATTGATAAAGTATTAAAAGATACTACTACTAAAGCTCTTGAAGACAATAAAATTAAACCAGCAGGTCAGCCAAAAATTGATTTAAAGTCATTTGGTGAAGGAAAAGATCTTGAATACACAATTTCTGTAACAGAATTACCTAATGTTGAAGTTGGATCTTTAAAAGATCTTAAAGTCGATGAATATGTAGTTAAAATTGATCCAAAAGAAACAGATAAAAGAATTGATCAAATAGCAAAAACTCAGAAAAATTTTAAAGATGCTGAAGAAAATTATGCTGCTAAAGTGGGTGATTTAGTTATTTTTGATTATAAAGCAACAGTTGATGGTAAAGATTTTAAAGGAAACGAGGGAAAAAATACTCAACTAGAACTTGGAAAAGATTTATTTATTAAAGGATTTGATAAGCAATTAGAAAGTGTCAAAATTAAACAAGACAAAAAAGTAGAAGTTAAACTACCTGAAAACTTTCCTGAAAAAGATGTTGCTAACAAATCTGCAGTATTTGAATGCAAGATAACAGCTGTAAAAAAACCAGAAGAAACAAAAATTGATGATAATTTTGCAAAAAATTTAGGTGCAAAAGACTTAAATAATTTAAAAGAATTAATATCTAAACAAATCAATGATGAATTTAAAAATTCATTAGAAATGATTTCAAAAAAACAAATTTTAGAACAAATTGAGAAACAAAAACTTGATCAGCTGCCAGCTAACCTTATTGAACAAGAGGTAAATATATTAGCTCAAGGTATGAAAGAAGATGAAAAGAAAAAAAATATGAAATACTTTGAGGAACAAGCTAAAAAAAGAATTAAAACTGGTTTAATTTTAAATGCATTTGGAGAAAAAAATAAAATTAAAGTATCTCAAGAAGAGTTAAATGCGGAAATACAAAAACAATTCAGAATGATGCCTGGACAAGAAAAAATGGTTAAAGAGTATTATGAGAAAAATCCAGGAGCGATAGAGAGTTTAAGAGGTTCCGTATATGAAGAAAAGATAATTGCTGAACTTAAAAAAATTGCAAAAGTAAATAAGAAAGAAATTAGCAAAGAAGAAGCAGAAAAAATATTAAAGGAAGAGAATGAAAAAAATCTAAAAGAGCAAGAAAAATTAGCAAAACTATCTCAAGGAACTGATGAAAAAGTAAAAGAGAAAAAAGAAGTTAAGTCGGAAGATAAAAAAGAAAAGAAAACAGCTAAACCAACTAAAGCTCCAAAAAAAGTAGCTAAAAAAACTAAATCAACAAAAAAAGTTAGCAAAAAGTAATCACAAGTTGTATAAGTAAATCGAATCACTTATGACAACAAAAATTCCAGAACATTTAAGCACTTTGATCCCAATGGTAGTTGAGCAATCAAGCCGTGGTGAAAGAGCTTATGATATTTATTCAAGATTATTAAAAGAGAGAATTGTTTTTGTAGTTGGACCAATAAATGATGCAGTTGCATCTTTGGTTACTGCTCAATTATTATTTTTAGAGTCTGAAGACCCAAAAAAAGAAATATCATTATATATCAATAGTCCAGGTGGATTAGTTACAGCAGGTTTAGGAATTTATGACACCATGCAATATATTAAACCTGAGGTCAGCACATTATGTATTGGTCAAGCTGCAAGTATGGGATCATTTTTATTAGCTGCAGGATCTAAAGGGAAAAGATTATCATTGCCAAATTCAAGAATAATGGTTCATCAACCATCTGCAGGTTTTCAAGGTCAAGCAACTGATATAGAAATTCATGCTAATGAAGTTATGTCTTTGAAAAAAAGATTGAATGAAATTTATTCTAAACACACAGGTAAGTCAGTTGATCAAATCAAAGAAGCTTTGGAGAGAGACAATTTTATGACTCCAGATAACGCAAAAGATTTTGGTTTGATAGATAAAGTAGTAGAAAAAAGAGACTAAACAACAATATATAGTTTATTCACAACCTATACTTGATTAAGAAGTAATCTTTGTAATAAAGTATTCAAATTGATTCGTTATAAAAAACTATGAGCAACAATAATAAAAATATTCTTTACTGTTCTTTCTGTGGAAAGAGTCAACACGAAGTCAGAAAATTAATTGCTGGCCCAACTGTTTTTATTTGTGATGAATGTGTTGAATTATGCATGGACATCATTAAAGAAGAGAGCAAAGATACTTTTGTAAAACATCAAGATGGACTACCATCACCAAAAGAGATCTGCGCAGTTCTAGATGATTATGTAATAGGACAAGATCATGCAAAAAAAGTTTTATCAGTTGCAGTTCATAATCATTACAAAAGATTAAATTACGAAAATAAAACAAGTAAAAATGTAGAGCTTTCAAAATCAAATATTTTATTAGTGGGACCAACTGGTTGTGGAAAAACTTTGCTTGCACAAACTTTAGCAAGAATATTAGATGTTCCATTTACCATGGCAGATGCAACCACGTTAACCGAAGCTGGTTATGTTGGTGAAGATGTTGAAAATATAATTTTAAAATTATTACAAGCAGCTGATTATAATGTTGAAAAAGCCCAAAGAGGAATTGTTTATATTGATGAGGTAGACAAAATTAGTAGAAAATCAGAAAACCCATCCATTACAAGAGATGTTTCTGGCGAAGGTGTACAACAAGCTTTGTTAAAAATAATGGAAGGAACGGTTGCTAGCGTTCCTCCTCAAGGTGGAAGAAAACATCCGCAACAAGAATTTTTACAAGTTGATACGACTAATATTCTGTTTATATGTGGTGGTGCGTTTGCAGGTTTAGATAAAATTATTTCACAAAGAGACAAAGGTTCATCTATTGGTTTTGGTGCTGAGGTTAAAAGTTTAGAAGATAAAAAAGTAGGTGAGTGGATGAAAAATCTTGAACCTGAAGATTTGTTAAGATACGGCTTGATACCAGAATTTATTGGAAGATTACCAATAACAGCAACACTAGATGATCTAGACGAGAAATCTTTAGTCAAAATTTTACTTGAGCCAAAAAATTCTCTAGTTAAACAATACCAAGAACTATTTAAATTAGAGGGAGTAAAACTTACTTTTAAAGATCAATCAGTAAAAGATATAGCCAACAAAGCTATATCTAAAAAAACTGGAGCAAGAGGACTTAGATCGATTCTAGAAAATATATTATTGAAAACAATGTTTGATCTACCAAGTCAAGATAACATTGAAGAAGTTATAATTGATTCTGGTGCGGCGAAAGGTGTATCGGCTCCTGTTATTGTTCATTCGAAGAACAAAACTAAAACTGACAAGACTTCAGCAGCATAATTTCACGTTAATAAACCATATTTTCCTATTGCATTATAAAATATAATATCCATATTTCTCTGATGGATATAAAAGTAACATTACCGTTATTGCCATTAAGAGACATAGTTGTCTTCCCAAGTATGGTTATTCCCTTATTTGTTGGAAGAGACAAGTCCATCACTGCATTAAATGAAGTAATGAAAGGTGATAAAAAAATTGTTCTAGTAACACAAAAAAATTCTGAAGTAGATGACCCAAAGAAAAATGATGTGTTCACTTATGGATGTGAAAGTAATATTCTGCAATTACTAAAACTTCCTGATGGAACAGTTAAAGTATTAGTAGAAGGTACCAAGAGAGTTAAAATAATAGATTTTAAAGATGATGATAAATTTATTAAATGTTCATTCGAGTATCAAAAAGATATTATTTCAAAAGAAGACGACCTGCTCCCATTAAGTTTAACTGCAATAAAAAGATTAGAAAAGCTCACTACAGTTAATAAAAAAATATCTTCCGAGACAATTAACAATATTAAACAATTAAAAGATCCATCAAAAATTGCCGATAATATTATTTCACATATCAATGCTAGCATTTCAGAGAAACAGCAAATTTTTGAAACTTTAGATGTTAAAAAGAGATTAAATAGCGTCATTAAAATAATGGAAAATGAGGCAAGTATCATAGGTGTGGAGAAGAGAATTAGAGGAAGAGTTAAAACTCAAATGGAGAAAACCCAAAGAGAATATTATTTAAATGAGCAATTAAAAGCTATTCAAAAAGAATTAGGCGAAATTGAAGACGGCAAGGATGAGACCACAAGTTTAAAAAAATCAATTTTAAAAGCAAAGATGCCCAAAGAAGTCGAAAAGAAATGTATGTCTGAATTAAAAAAATTGAAGAATATGAGTCCAATGTCTGCTGAAGCAACTGTTGTAAGAAACTATTTAGATTGGATGATAGATTTACCATGGTTTAAAAAAGATAAAGTGGACATAGATTTGAACAAAGCTTTAAAAATTTTAGAAGAAGATCACTTTGGCTTAGAAAAAGTTAAAGAAAGAATAATAGAATTCTTAGCAGTGCAAAAAAGAATGGATAAAATAAAAGGCCCTATTCTATGTTTAGTAGGCCCGCCAGGTGTAGGAAAAACTTCTTTAGGTAAATCAATAGCTAAAGCAACTAATAGACAATTTGTAAGAATGTCTTTAGGTGGAGTGAGAGATGAAGCGGAAGTAAGAGGTCACAGAAGAACTTATATCGGCTCACTACCTGGAAAAATTATACAAATGATGAAAAAAGCAGGTACTAAAAACCCTTTATTTTTATTAGACGAAATTGATAAAGTTGGAAACGACTATAGGGGTGATCCATCATCAGCTTTATTAGAGGCTTTGGATCCTGAACAGAATACAACATTTAATGATCATTACCTTGAAGTTGATTATGATTTGTCAGATGTAATGTTTGTAACAACAGCAAACACATTAAATATTCTTCCCCCACTTTTAGATAGAATGGAAGTCATAAGAATTCCAGGTTATACTGAAGATGAGAAGATTAATATTGCTAACAAATATTTACTTCCTAAACAAATTAAAGACAATGGTGTTAAAGAAGGAGAAATGAAGTTAGCCGACGATACAATTAAAGAAATTATAAGAAGTTATACAAGAGAAAGCGGTGTTAGAAATTTAGAGAGAGAAATTTCAAAAGTAACAAGAAAAGTTGTTAAAAAAGTTGTAAATAATGAAGAAAAGAGCGTTGAGGTTAATGAAAAAAACATTCCTGACTTTCTTGGAATTAAGAAATTTAAATTCGGTGAACTAGAAGCAAAAGATAAAGTTGGAATTGTTATAGGTTTAGCCTGGACAGAGTTTGGTGGAGAAATATTAAAAGTTGAAACAGTTAATATGCCAGGTAAAGGAAGAATGCAAATAACTGGTAAGCTAGGTGATGTGATGCAAGAGTCTGTAAAAGCTGCAAAATCTTATGTAAGATCAAAATGCTTAGAATTTGGCGTAACACCACCACTATTTGAAAAAAAAGATTTTCATATACATGTTCCAGAAGGTGCAACACCAAAAGATGGTCCTTCTGCAGGTATAGCTATGGTTACATCAATAGTATCTTCAATTACCAAAGTTCCAGTTAAGAGAGAAATTGCTATGACTGGGGAGGTTACAATTACAGGTCAAGTTTTACCTATTGGTGGACTTAAAGAAAAACTATTAGCAGCTCATAGAGCTGGTGTTAAAAAAGTTTTGATACCTAAAGAGAATGAAAAAGATTTAGTTGATGTACCAAAAAAAGTGAAAGATGATATTGAAATAGTTCCAGTAGAAACTGCTGACGAAGTAATTAAAATAGCTTTAATCAAAGAATTGAAGCCTACTGAATGGACTGAAGTAGATAAATTAACTGAAACTAAAAAAGATGATAAATCTCAAGCTAGTATTCAGTAATAAACAATTTACATTATAATAACCTTGATGTAATAGTACCATGTTTTGGGCGGTTAGCTCAGTTGGTAGAGCATCTCGTTTACACTGTACTTTTTTTGTTTGTTTTTTATTTAAAACAAACAGTTTTTAATTTTTGTGCACACTGTACGCACACTTCATAAATAATTAAGAATCTCGTTACAATTAAATACTAAGCCACAATTTACTCAAATTTTAAGGTTATTATTAAATAAGGTTATTGTGAGAGATTTTCTAATAATAATATTTTCAATAGGTATATTTGTTCTGCCAATATTTTTTTACAAAATTCATGGAACTAATAAAATGAGTGGACATAGATTGAGTTATGCTGCTTTTATGACAACAATTGTGTTGTTAGTGATAGCTACTATTTTTCATATTTATTTAAAATAAAGTCACAATCTAATCAAATTTTAAGGTTATTATTAATTGTGGACAGACTCATATTTATCTTCTTCTTTTTGTATTCTAGTCATTTGTTTGCTGCGGAAAAGTATGGAGATATAATTGAAAAATACAATATTGATGGACAAGAATATGTCGTTACTCAGGAAGTAACATACCAAGAACTATGGAAATTAAATCCAGATACAAAAAACAAAACATCTATAAAAAGGGTATTTAGTTTTGGAAAATTTGCAAATGAATGCAGTATGATAAATGAAAAACCAATATTCTTTGCTTTTGTAAAAGAGTATTATTTTTCTGGTGGATGGGCAGAGCCAAGACACTTAACAATATTTGACTTAACTGGTACAAAAGTAGGTATATCTCCTGATTGGGAGTATGCAGAACAATTTTGTGAATTTTATTAATATTATTAAAATGAAAAAAAAATTCTAAACAAATAAATTTATGGAAATTTGGCAAATAATATTAGCAGTAATTATAGTTGGTATATCAATTGTGATGCCAATTTATTATTTATATAAAAAAAAAAAATTACATCAAAAATTAAAATATGGAAGAGAAGTAACAGAAAAAGAGAAAATAAGAGTTTATTTAGACAATATAAACGAGAAGTTTAGGGCTAAACGTAAATAAAAAACTAATATGATACAAATTATTGCAGCTGTTATAGGTTCCGTAATAATGATTTTTCTAACCATAGATTTAATTAGCCAATGGAAAAATAGTTCTAAAACAGTAGGAAGGAATGCAGACCTAGTTGTGCAATGGTTTTTTTGGCTTATAATAATTTTATTAATTGTTGTATCATTATAAAATATGAAAATATGGACACAAATTAAAAATATTTACAACGTCAGTCCGTGGCACGCTGCATTTACTTATCCAATATCATATATTTTTATAGCTTATGTTTTCGTCGGTATATTTGGTGCCGTAAGTGCAAGTCTTAATTTTGAATATACTTTTTTAATTTATATTTCTATTTTTTTAATGTTCTCAACATACTTAACTCCAATATGGGTGTTTGTTGGATTAATAGTTTCAAATAAAAAGAAACCATATGTTCTGTCTTTAATCATTGGATTGGGATTACTTTTTATATTATTTTATGTCGTAAATTTAGCGACAGTAAATTTAGAAGTTAAGTAAAAATAAAAAAATATTTAAGCACACTCTGTGCACAGTTGAGTTGCAAAAATAAATTTTTTAGCCATTTTTCGAAGGTAATAAATCTTGACCTACACGTTCTAAAAGATATAAAACACGTTACTTTTTGGTTTTGGGCGGTTAGCTCAGTTGGTAGAGCATCTCGTTTACACCGAGGGGGTCAAAGGTTCGAGTCCTTTACTGCCCACCAGAACACGGGGGTGTAGCTCAGTTGGTTAGAGCGATCGCCTGTCACGCGATAGGTCGAGGGTTCGAGTCCCTTCACTCCCGCCATCAAATAAATGAATAAAATAAAGCCTTAAAATGTGACCTATCTGCTCTTTTAGTTGATCTAAAAGGTGCTATATAGACTCAACATGCTTGCGGAATTTTTAAAAGATTATTTGCCAATAATTGTATTTTTACTAGTTGCACTTGTATTAAGTATTGCATTTGTGGCGGTCAATTATTTAGCATCACCAAAAAATCCTGATCCAGAAAAATTATCAGCATATGAATGTGGATTCGAACCATTTAATGACTCTAGAATGGAATTTGATGTTAGATTTTATCTTGTTGCAATATTATTTATTATTTTCGATTTAGAAATCGCTTTTCTATTTCCCTGGGCAATATCTCTAGGCAAAATCGGAATATTTGGATTTACATCAATGATGATCTTCTTATTTATTCTTACTATTGGTTTTATTTATGAATGGAAAAAAGGAGCATTAGATTGGGAATAAAATGAATTTAGAAGAAAGAAAAAAAAATATTCCAGAAGAATTTAAACAATTAGCACAAGATTTTAGTGATAATGGTTTTATAACAACATCACTAGATAACCTAGTTAATTGGGCTAGAACCGGATCATTACATTGGATGACTTTTGGTCTTGCATGTTGTGCAGTTGAAATGATGCAAACTTCCATGCCAAGATATGATTTAGAGAGATTTGGTGCTGCTCCTAGAGCTTCACCTAGACAATCAGATGTTATGATTGTTGCTGGAACCCTAACAAATAAAATGGCTCCAGCACTAAGAAAAGTTTATGATCAGATGCCAGAACCAAGATATGTAATTTCCATGGGAAGTTGTGCAAATGGTGGAGGTTATTATCATTACTCTTACTCTGTAGTAAGAGGATGCGATCGTATTGTACCAGTTGATGTATATGTTCCGGGGTGTCCTCCTTCTGCTGAAGCACTTTTATATGGGATAATGCAACTTCAAAAGAAAATCAGGAACAAAGGTTCTCTGGAAAGATAAAAAATGCAAAACATCCAGGATTTAGAAAAAATTTTGAATTCAGAACTAAATACTAAAATAAAAAGTTCTTATATTAAACATAATCAAATTTACTTAAAAATTGATGAAGCGGACTTAACAGAAGTTATTTTATTCTTAAAAACAAATTCAAAAACTAAATTTAGACAATTGATAGATATTACAGCTGTAGATTTTCCTGAAAATGAAATTAGATTCAAATTAGTTTATCTATTATTAAGTCATGAATTTAATCAAAGAATTATCATAGAGATGGATGTAAAAGAAAAAGAAATTGTTGGTTCAATAACATCTATATTTCCTGCTGCAAATTGGATGGAAAGGGAAGTATTTGACATGTATGGAATTGATTTTAAAGATCATCCAGACCTGAGAAGAATACTTACAGATTATGGCTTTGAAGGACATCCATTAAGAAAAGATTTTCCTTTAACAGGTCATAATGAAGTTAGATACAGTCATGAAACTAAAAAAGTTATTTATGAACCAGTAAAATTAGAACAAAATTATAGAAACTTCGATTATGAAAGTCCTTGGGAAGGAACCAAGTATATAAAGGAACAAACTAAAGAATAATGGCAAAAGAAACTAAAACTCTGAATCTAAATTTTGGACCTCAACATCCAGCTGCCCATGGAGTTTTGAGACTAATATTGCAGTTAGATGGCGAAATTGTTGAAAAAGCAGATCCACACATCGGTTTGTTGCATAGGGGCACAGAAAAATTAATTGAAAATAAAACTTATACCCAAGCTGTTCCATATTTTGATCGACTTGATTACGTTGCACCAATGAACCAAGAACACGCTTTTGCTTTAGCAATTGAAAAAATATTAAAAATAGAAGTTCCAATAAGAGCTCAATACATAAGAGTAATGTTTTGTGAAATTGGGAGAATACTTAGTCATATTTTAAATGTGACAACACAAGCAATGGATGTTGGTGCATTAACACCAACTTTATGGGGATTTGAAGAAAGAGAAATATTAATGGGTTTTTATGAAAAAGTTTCTGGTTCTAGATTACATGCTAATTATTTTAGAGCTGGAGGAGTGCATCAAGATCTACCAAAAGGATTAGATAAAGAGATAGGAAAATTCTGTGAAAGATTTCCAAAGATAATAAATGATTTAGAATTACTTTTAACAGATAACCGAATATTTAAGCAAAGGAATGTTGATATAGGAGTAGTATCAAAACAAGATGCTCTCGATTATTCTTTTTCTGGTGTTATGCTGAGAGGATCTGGAGTTCCGTGGGATTTAAGAAAATCCCAGCCTTACGATTGTTATGAACAATTTGAATTTAAAATTCCAGTAGGAAAAAATGGTGATTGTTATGACAGATATCTATGCAGAATTGAAGAAATGAAAGAAAGTGTAAATATAATAAATCAATGCCTAGCAAATTTACCTGTTGGACCAATTAAAACTGATGATGGAAAAATCAGTCCACCACCAAAAAAAGAAATAAAACAATCTATGGAAGCATTGATCCATCACTTTAAGTTATATACTGAAGGATATAGAGTCGATAAAGATGAAATATATACAGCTGTAGAGGCTCCTAAAGGAGAATTTGGTGTTTATTTAATTTCCGATGGTTCTAGCAAACCTTACAAATGTAAAATTAGGGCTCCAGGATTTTCTCATTTGCAAGCTATGGATTACTTAATTAAAGGTCATATGTTAGCTGATGTTCCTGCAGTTTTAGGTTCAATGGATATTGTTTTTGGAGAGGTAGATAGATAATGGCTGTTAAAAAAATATCAAAAGTACAACCTGAAAAATTTGAGTTTAATAAAAAAAATAAAGAAACCGCGGATAGTATTATTAAAAATTATCCTTCTGGAAAACAACAAAGTGCAGTTATGGCTTTATTGTACTTAGCACAAAAACAAAATGATAATTGGATACCTTTAAGTGCAATGAAATACATAGCAAAGTATTTAGATATGCCATACATAAAAGTATATGAAGTAGCTACATTTTATAGCATGTATAATTTAACTCCAGTTGGTAAATATTTCTTTCAAGTTTGTACTACAACCCCTTGTATGTTAAGGGGTGCATATAATTTAGTAGATGTTTGTAAACGAAAAATTTCTGATGAAGAAAATCGCCTGTCAGAGGATGGAAAAACTTCTTGGTTAGAAGTAGAATGTTTAGGTGCTTGCGTGAATGCTCCAATGCTTCAATTAAATGAAGACTATTATGAGGATTTAGATCCAACAAAACTAGAGCAAATAATTGATAAAATAAGTAATGATGAAGTTCCCCAACCAGGATCTTATAGAGGCAGATTAAGTTCTGAACCAGAAAATACTAGAAAAACATTAATAGGTAATAAAAATGCTTGAAGATAAAGATAGAATTTTTCAAAATTTATACAATGATTTTGGTGCTGATTTAATATCAGCAAAAAAGAGAGGAGATTGGAAGGATACAAAAGAAATTTGTGGCAAAGGAAGAGAATGGATAATTAATGAAATTAAAACCTCAGAACTTAGAGGAAGAGGTGGTGCTGGATTTCCTACAGGATTGAAATGGTCCTTTGCTCCAAAAGAAGTTGGATCAAGACCACATTATTTAGTAATTAACGCCGATGAGTCTGAACCAGGCACATGTAAAGATAGAGATATTCTAAGATTTGAACCACATAAATTAATAGAAGGCTGTTTAATTGCATCTTACGCAGTTAATGCCCACAAGTGTTATATTTATATAAGAGGGGAATATTTTAATGAAGGACAAAAACTTCAAACAGCTATCGATGAAGCTTACAAAGATGGTCTCTTAGGAAAAAACTCTGCAGGCACTGATTGGGAATTAGATATTTATATTCATTATGGTGCTGGGGCTTATATCTGTGGCGAGGAAACTGCTTTGCTTGAGAGTATTGAAGGAAAGAAAGGTCAACCAAGATTAAAACCTCCATTTCCAGCTTTAATAGGCCTTTATGGTTGCCCGACAATAATAAACAATGTTGAAACAATTTCAGTGGTACCAACTATACTAAGAAGAGGTGGAAATTGGTTTGCATCTCTTGGTAGACCAAAAAATACTGGTTCCAAAATATATTGTATTTCAGGAAATGTAAATAATCCATGCAATGTCGAAGAAGAAATGGGAATTCCATTAAAAGAATTAATTGAAAAACATGCAGGTGGAGTAATAGGTGGATGGGATAATTTAAAAGCAGTTATACCTGGCGGTTCATCAATGCCATTACTACCAAAAGAGACATGTGAAACAATTAAAATGGACTTTGATGCATGTGTTGAGAATAAGACTGGTCTAGGAACAGCTGGCATTGTGGTTATAAACAAAGATCAAGACATTATTAAGTGTATGGCTAGGATAGCAAGATTTTATAAACACGAGAGTTGTGGTCAATGTACACCTTGTAGAGAAGGTTCTGGTTGGATGTGGAGAATGTTAGAAAGAATGGCAAAAGGTGAAGCCACAAGAGATGAGGTAGATATGTTATTAGATGTAACAAAACAAATTGAAGGCCATACTATTTGTGCTTTTGGAGAGGGATCTTCGTGGCCTGTTCAGGGATTAATCAGAAATTTTAAAGACGAAATAATTGAAAGAAATAAGTTTGATCCAATTGTCAAAAAGCAAAAAGATATACCTTATTTAGTTGATCAACATTTATTAGAAAAAGAAAATGCTTAAACTTAAAGTAAATGATATTGATGTTGAGGTAGAAGAAGGAACTACAGTATTGCAAGCTTGTGAACAGGCTGGAGCAGAAATACCAAGGTTCTGTTATCACGAGAAATTATCGATAGCTGGAAATTGTAGAATGTGTTTAGTTGAAATGGAAAAGTCTCCTAAACCAATAGCATCTTGCGCGATGCCTGCTGCAGAGGGGATGGTACTTAAAACTAATACCGAAAAAGTGAAAAAAGCTAGAAAAGGTGTAATGGAATTTTTACTAGCAAACCATCCACTTGATTGTCCAGTATGTGATCAAGGCGGAGAATGTGATTTACAAGATCAATCCATGTATTACGGAATTGATAAATCAAGATTTAAAGAAAATAAAAGATATGTGCCTGAAAAATATATGGGTCCTCTAATTAAAACTCAAATGACAAGATGCATTCACTGCACAAGATGTATTAGATTTGCAACAGAAGTTGCTGGCGTACCAGAACTTGGAGCAATTGGTAGAGGTGAGAATATGCAAATCACCACCTATTTAGAAAAAGCGATGGAATCTGAACTCTCAGCTAATGTAATTGATTTATGTCCTGTCGGAGCACTTACATCAAAACCTTATGTCTTCGAAGCTAGACCATGGGAACTAAAAAAAACTGAAACAATTGATGTGATGGATGCCGTTGGATCAAATATAAGAGTGGATACATACGGATGGGAGGTTAAAAGAGTTCTTCCAAGAATTAACGAGGAAATAAATGAAGAATGGATATCTGATAAAACAAGATATGCTTGTGATGGTCTAAAAAATCAAAGATTAGACACACCCTATGTTAAGATTAATAATAAATTAAAGCCATCAAGTTGGGACGAAGCTTTTAAAGCTGTATCTGAAAGAATTTCAAAAACAAAGTCTGAGAAAATTGCTGGATTTATAGGTGATATGACGAATATGGAAACTACATATGCTGCAAAAGATTTTTTTGAAAAAACGATCAAGTCTGAAAATTTGGAATCTAGATACGAAAAATTATATATTAATACAAATGTAAGAAGTAATTATCTATTTAACAGTTCCATTGAAGGAATAGAAAAAAGTGATTTAATAATTCTAATAGGCACAAACCCAAGATTTGAAGCGACAATATTAAACTCACGAATTAGAAAAAATTATTTAAAAAATAAGACCGAAATTATATCTTTAGGTGATGTTGGTGATTTAACTTATCCTTACCAAGTTATAGCGAATAATACCGATACTATAAAAGATATTATTGATAATAAGCATGAAATTTCAGAAAAAATTAAAAAATCCAAATATCCGAGTATAATTTTTGGACAATCAGTTCTTAGACTTAAGTCGGCAGCTTATATTTTTGAAGAATTAAAAAATTATTTATTAAAAAATGATAAAATTTCTGATGATTGGAATGCGTTAAATATATTATCAAAAAATTCATCTACAGTTGGCTCATATGACTTAAATGTATTGTCGAAAAATTCTAGCTTTGAAATATTGGATAAATTAGAAAATAATAGTTTTGAAGTTTTAATTTTATTTGGACAAGATAATTTAAAATTTAAGAAAAAAAACGAATTTATAATATATATAGGCAGTCATGGTGATAAAGGTGCAAGTATTGCGGATGTAATTTTGCCTGGTGCTGCTTACACAGAACAAGATGGTTATTTTACAAATTTAGAAGGAAAATTGCAAAAAGCCTACAAGGCTTCATATCCTCCAGGTGAAGCGAAAGAGGATTGGCAAATAATAAATGAATTGTCTTCATTCATTAAGAGAAAAAATTTATATAAAGATAAAAATCAACTTATCGATTCATTAATAAATTATTTAAATCTTAATAATAAAAATGAAGCTGATTTTGAGGTGCCTGAATATAATTTTAAATCAGAGAAAATTATTACTGAAGAGATTGATTATTATCACTCAAATGTAATAGCGAGAGCATCAAAAACAATGTCAGAGTGTAAAAATATTAGAATGAGTTTACCAAAAACTGGAACTGATAACTAATGGCTGAACTATTTATATTTTTTGAACAAATTTATAGAATTCTGTTTCTATTGATCCCAGTTTTAGTATCTGTTGCAATGATTGTTTGGTTAGATAGAAGAGTATGGGCATTTGTTCAAAAAAGAAGAGGTCCTAACGTTGTTGGTCCATTTGGATTATTTCAAACATTAGCTGACGCATTAAAATATATTTTTAAAGAAATAATCATTCCAGCAAGCTCAAATAAAGTTATATTTATCTTAGCCCCAATAGTTACAATGACTTTGGCGTTAATTGCTTGGGCGGTAATTCCTTTTAGTGAAACATTTGTACTAGCAGATATCAATGTCGGTATTTTATATCTTTTTGCAGTTTCATCTTTAGGTGTTTATGGAATAATTATGGGTGGATGGGCATCTAATTCAAAGTATCCTTTTCTAGGAGCAATTAGATCAGCTGCTCAAATGGTTTCTTATGAAGTTTCCATAGGTGTAATAATTATAAATGTATTACTTTGTGTAGGTTCATTAAATCTAAGTGACGTCGTTTTAGCTCAAAAAGATTTATGGTTTGTAATACCTCTATTCCCAATGTTTATAATATTTTTTATTTCAGCCTTAGCAGAAACTAACAGACCACCTTTTGATTTGCCCGAAGCTGAAGCAGAGTTAGTTGCAGGTTACCAGACAGAATACTCTGGAATGATGTATGCAATGTTTTGGTTAGGGGAGTATGCTAACATTTTACTTATGTGTGCAATGGGATCTATTTTATTTCTTGGTGGCTGGTTATCTCCTATAGATTTATTTCCTTTTAACGTTATTCCTGCTCCAATATGGTTAATCTTAAAAATACTCTTTTTATTTATCTTATTCGCTTTGATAAAAGCAATAGTACCTAGATATAGGTATGATCAATTAATGAAACTTGGATGGAAAATTTTTCTACCATTTTCATTAATTTATGTAGTATTAACTGCAAGTTTTTTAATGTATTTTGATTTATTACCGGGGAATTAAAATGAGCTTAATAAGATTTTTCAAAACAATTTTTATGATTGATTTTTTAACAGGATTAATCATGGCAATAAAAGAGATATTTAAACCAAAAAAAACAATTAATTATCCATTTGAAAAAGGTTCAATTAGTCCTAGAGCAAGAGGAGAGCATGCGCTAAGAAGATATCCAAATGGTGAGGAGAGATGTATTGCTTGTAAACTATGTGAAGCTGTTTGTCCTGCTCAGGCTATAACAATAGAGTCTAGCGAGAGAGAAGATGGAAGTAGAAAAACTACTCGTTATGATATTGATATGTTAAAATGTATATATTGCGGTTTGTGCGAACAATCTTGTCCAGTTGATGCGATTGTGCAAGGTCCAAATTTTGAATTTGCTACAGAAACAAGAGAAGAACTTTACTATAACAAAGAAAAGTTGTTAGAGAATGGAGATAGATGGGAGAATATTTTAGCAGCAAATATTAATGCTGATAACTCCCACAGATAATCAATGATTGCTCACGCAATAGTCTTTTATATATTTTCACTGATTGCAATTGTCTCTGCAATTATGGTAACTGTTTCGAAAAACACAGTTAACTCAGTTTTTTTTTTAATTTTGGACTTTATTAGTATTTCTTGCCTATTCATCATGATTGGTGCCGAATTTTTAGGAATGATAATGCTTATTGTGTACGTTGGAGCAGTGGCAGTATTATTTTTATTTGTTGTTATGATGTTAAATGTGGCTCAACAAAAAAATGAATGGTTTAATTCTAGTGGAAGAAGTTCCCATATTCCAGTTGGTCTATTAGTAAGTATAATTATATTTTTTGAATTAATTATTGTTATAGGTGGATGGAAATATAAACCAGATTTGTTAGATTCAATTGCGATTGAAATAAATACTGACTTAACAAATACTCAATCTTTAGGAAACGTTATATATACTGATTATATTCATTTGTTTCAATTATCTGGAATGGTTTTATTGGTAGCCATGATCGGAGCAATTGTATTGACCTTCAGACAAAGATCTGGAGTAAAAAGACAAAGTTATTTCAAACAAATATCTAGAGATAGGAAAGATGGTATTGAATTAGTTGATGTTGAAAATAATAAAGGAGTTAAAATAGATGCTTAGTATTGGTCTTGGACATTACTTAACTCTCGCTGCTATTATATTCACAATTGGTATTGTGGGTATTTTTCTAAATAGAAAAAACATTATTGTTATATTGATGAGTATTGAATTAATACTTTTGGCAGTAAATATAAATTTAGTATCTTTTTCTATTTTTATTAACGATCTGAGTGGCCAGGTTTTCACCTTATTCATATTAACAGTGGCTGCAGCTGAGGCCGCAATAGGACTTGCAATTATTGTAGTTTATTACAGAAATTCTGGAACAATAAGAGTTGAAGAAATCGACAGATTGAAAGGGTAAATGGAATACTTAATATTATTTTTACCTTTGATAGGTTCAATCATAACGGGTTTCTTTGGCAAAACCATTGGTGATAGATCATCGCAATTAATAACGTGTATTTTGGTTTCTATTTCGGCATTATTATCTTTGTTCATATTTTTTAAAGTTGTTACATCAGGATATGAGCATAATGCAATTATCGCAGCTTGGATAAATTCAGGATCTTTAAATGTAAATTGGTCAATTAAAGTTGATGCTCTTTCTGCAGTAATGTTAGTTGTAGTAACTCTAGTTTCATCCTTAGTTCATATTTATTCTGTTGGTTACATGTCTCATGATCCACATAAACCAAGATTTATGTCCTATCTATCATTATTTACATTCGCCATGTTAACCTTAGTAACATCAGATAATTTTTTGCAATTGTTTTTCGGATGGGAAGGAGTTGGGCTTTGCTCATATTTTTTAATTGGTTTTTGGTATAAAAAAGAAACTGCTAATGCTGCCGCTATCAAGGCTTTTATAGTAAATAGAGTTGGAGACTTTGGTTTTGCATTGGGAATATTTTTAATATTTTATATTTTTGGCACAGTAAATTATGATGAAGTTTTTCTTAAAATACCTGAAATAATAGATCAAAAAATAAATTTTTTATCTTTTGAATTTAATACAATAGATTTAATTTGTTTATTACTTTTTATTGGAGCAATGGGAAAGTCAGCTCAATTTTTGCTTCATACATGGTTACCTGATGCTATGGAAGGTCCAACACCAGTATCCGCATTAATTCATGCAGCTACAATGGTAACAGCAGGAGTTTTTTTAGTAGTTAGATGTTCTCCAATTTATGAGTACTCAGAATTAGCTTTGTCTGTAATCACATTAGTTGGAATGACCACAGCTTTTTTTGCAGCTACAGTTGCATTAGTGCAAACAGATATAAAAAAAATTATCGCTTATTCAACATGTAGTCAATTGGGATACATGTTTTTTGCAGCAGGTGTAGGTGCATATAATGTTGCAATGTTTCATTTATTTACACATGCTTTTTTTAAAGCTCTACTTTTCTTAGGCTCTGGATCAGTAATTCATTCATTTAAAGATGAACAAGATGTTAATAAGATGGGGGGAGTATTTAAAAAATTACCTTACACTTATGCATTAATGGTTGTTGGCACTTTAGCTTTAACAGGATTTCCTTTCTTATCAGGTTTTTATTCTAAAGATGCAATAATTGAATTTGCTTATATAAGTGAAACAAAATTTGGAATTTATGCTGCTGGTATAGGTGTATTAACTGCTGTAATGACTTCTATATACTCATGGAGATTAATATTTAAAACTTTTCATGGAGATTATAAAAATAAAGATCTTAGTATTGACACAATGCACGAGTCTCCATTAAGCATGATGTTACCTTTAGTATTATTATCTGTTGGTGCAATTTTTTCAGGATTTTTATTTAAAGAATTGTTTATTGGCCATGAAACAATGTATAATTTTTGGGGAGAGTCTATAAAATTTTTAGAACCGTTAGGAAAAGAACATCCTCCAACTTGGTTTTTATTTTTAACTCCCACGTTGGTAGTACTAACAATTCCATTATCATATTATCTATTTGTTAAAAATACTAAAATCGTAGATGAAATAGTTTCTATAAACATGCCAGTTTACATTTTTCTCCAAAAAAAATGGTATTTTGACGAATTATATGATCAAATTTTCATTAAACCTTCAAAAAGCTTTGGAATATTTCTTTGGAAAAAAATTGATGGATTAATAATCGATAGATTTGGACCAGATGGAATTTCAAATTTGGTAAAACTTTTTTCGTTTAAAGCTGTAAAGTTTCAATCAGGATATATTTATCAGTATGCCTTTATAATGCTTCTAGGTTTTTCAATTCTATTAACTTTATTAATAGTAAAATAATATGAATTTTCCAATTCTATCATCATTAATTTTACTTCCAACAATAGGAGCTTTATTTATTTTTTTTGTTAGATCGTCTAATTCTCAATATCAAAGTAGCAAATATGTTGCCCTTTTTATTACTTCAGCTAATTTTTTCTTGTCTTTATATCTATGGATTGTTTTTGATAAATCTATTTTTGACTTTCAGTTTGTTGAGGAAAGAGAATGGATTTCAGGATTTGTTAATTATAAGGTAGGAGTTGACGGAATATCAATTTTATTTATTTTACTTACTACATTCATTACTCCAATTTGTGTAATAACTGTAAATGCAACTATTAAAAATAGATTAAAAGATTTTTTAATAGCTATCCTGATACTTGAAACATTTATGATCGGTGTCTTTTGCTCGTTGGACTTAGTTGTATTTTATTTATTTTTTGAAGCCGGTCTCATACCAATGTTTTTAATTATTGGTATATGGGGTGGAGAAAGAAGAGTTTATTCAGCATTTAAATTTTTTTTATATACTTTGCTAGGTTCAGTTCTAATGTTAGTTGCTATCATATCAATATATTGGATAACTGGTACAACAGATGTCATTAAGTTATATGAATTGGGTATCGACGCTAAGTACCAAAATTTACTGTGGTTAGCATTTTTTAGTTCCTTTGCTGTTAAAACACCAATGTGGCCAGTGCACACATGGTTACCAGATGCTCATGTAGAGGCACCAACTGCTGGTTCAGTTTTACTAGCTGCAATACTTTTAAAAATGGCTGGATATGGATTTATAAGGTTTTCTCTCGGTTTGTTTCCGGATGCTTCATTATATTTTGTTCCTTTAGTTTACACGCTTAGTTTGATAGCGATTATTTATACATCACTAGTGGCCTTAATGCAGGAAGATATGAAGAAATTAATAGCTTATTCGTCTGTGGCTCATATGGGATTTGTAACACTAGGTATTTTTACAATGACACAGCAAGGAATAGAGGGAAGTATCTTTCAAATGATAAGTCATGGTTTGGTTTCTGCAGCACTTTTTTTATGTGTTGGAGTTGTCTACGATAGACTTCATACAAGACTTATTAATAGATATGGAGGCTTAGTTTCTATAATGCCAAAGTATGCAATAGTTTTTATGGTTTTTACCTTAGGAGCTCTTGGATTACCTGGAACAAGTGGATTTATAGGTGAATTTTTAGTTTTAATGGGTGCATTTAAAAAGAATATACTAGTAGCAACGATTGCAAGTCTAGGAGTGATCTTGGGAGCGGCATACATGCTTTGGTTATATAAGAGAATAATCTTTGGAAAATTAATTAATGAAGACGTAAAAAAAATGGTTGATTTAAAAAGATTTGAAATTGTTACATTATGGCTTTTAGTATTACCCATTATATTTTTTGGTTTTTATCCAGAACCTTTGATTAACTCTATAGAAGTATCAGTTGCAAATATGATAGATATGAATGATTTTGATAAGATTAATAAATTAGCATTAGGCAAATAATGGAAAATCTACAACTTATAATTCCAGAGTTATTTATATCTATAATGATTATGTTTTTATTAATATTTGGGGTATTTAAAAAAAATAGTTCTCAACTAGTTTATAACTTAACAACATTAAGTTTAGTTGCTGCTTTAGCTTTAATAATTAACTTAAACACACAAATTCAATCATCATTATTCAATAATAGTTACAATATTGATAATTTATCTAAATTTATGAAAATTTTATTAATTTTATCTGGAATTTTTGTAATGCTGTCATCATCAAAATACATTCAGATTAGCAAAATTAGCAAAATTGAATATCCAATTCTTATCTTATGCTCAATTTTAGGCATGATGGTGATGATTAGTTCAAATGATCTTATTGTTTTTTACATGGGATTAGAATTGCAATCACTAGCATTATATGTGTTAGCATCATTTAATAGAGATAATTTACTCTCAACAGAGTCTGGATTAAAATATTTTGTTTTAAGTGCTCTTTCATCTGGACTTTTATTATATGGCTGTTCACTAATTTATGGTTTTTCAGAAACGACTAATTTTAATCAAATTATGGCTAATACTAAAGAAGTAGAATACGGACTAACTTTTGGAATTGTATTTATTTTAGTTGGATTAGCTTTTAAAATTTCCGCTGTTCCTTTCCATATGTGGGCACCTGATGTTTATCAAGGTTCACCAACATCTGTAACAGTCTTTTTCGCATTACTTCCAAAAATTGCTGCATTAACAGTATTTATTAGATTTCTATATATTCCATTTTATGAATTAGTTGATCAGTGGCAAATGATAATTATATTTTTGTCTATTGCATCAATGGTATTTGGAGCGGTAGCAGCAATTGGTCAAAAAAATCTAAAAAGACTAATAGCCTACAGCTCAATTAGTCATATGGGATATGCACTTGCTGGTTTATCTACAGGTGCAACGCAAGGTGTGCAGAGCTCTATTACATATATAACAATTTATCTTGTTATGAATTTAGCATTTTTTAGTTGTTTATTTATGCTTAAGCGAAACGATAAATATTATGAGAACATTGATGATTTATCAGGTCTTTCAAAAAATCATCCGTTACTGTCATTATCATTGCTTGTTGTGCTTTTCTCTTTAGCAGGAATACCACCTCTAGCTGGTTTTTTTGCAAAATTTTATATTTTTGTGGCTGTAATAAACGAAGAAATGTATTTTTTAGCAATAGTTGGACTGTTAGCAACAGTAATCGCTGCTTTTTATTATCTAAGAATAATCAAAATTATTTATTTCGACCCGGAAAAAGAAAAATTTGAAACGAAACATAATTTAGGTTTAAAATTCACATTAGTGGCATCAACTTTTTTCATTCTTGCTTACTTTATATATCCAAGTGGAATAGTAGATATAATTTCAAAAATAAACATTAGTTAATGAAACTCAAAATATATTCTTATAAAGGTGTCAAAAGTACTAATGATACAGCAATAAGATTAATCAAGAAAAATATAAAACAAGGTATAGTTACTAGCGATATCCAGACCAATGGAAAAGGACAAAGGGGTAAAAAATGGGTCTCTAAACGAGGAAATCTTTTTATTTCAATTTTTTTTCCTATTAGCAAAAGTTTAAATTTAAAAAAAATTACATTTTCAAATCTTAAAATAATAAAAAATATTTTAAATAATATTATTCCGTATAAAATCAATATTAAACTACCAAATGATTTAAAAATAATGAATAAAAAGGTATGCGGAATTCTTCAAGAAATAATTTATTATAATGAAATTAAATTTATAATTATAGGAGTAGGAATTAATATAAAAAGTAGTCCAACAATAAAAGAATATGAAACTACTTATATAAATAAATATAATAATAAAATTAATAAATCTAAAATTATAAATTTTATAAAAAATAATTTTGAAAAAAAATATTCCTATTATGCTTAATTTTTACATTATTGGAGATATTGGAAATACTGATATAAAAATTTGTCTTTACAAAAAAAAAAATATTATCAAAAAAATTAGACTTTCTACAAATAAAGTGGACTTAAAATATTTAAAAAAAAATTTAAATGTTTTAAGAAAATACGATAAAAAATTAAAACAAATTTTATTTTGCTCCGTTGTTCCTGACTGTTACAATAAAATTAAAAATTATTTTAAGTTATATTTTAATACAAATTGTAACGAGTTAAAAAATCTTAATTTAAGCAAATTATTAAGTATAAAAGTTAATAGAAAACAAATTGGTTCTGATAGGTTAGCTAATGCAATATCAATAATTGACAATAAAAATAATTATATTGTAGTAGATTTTGGAACAGCAACTAATTTTGATGTAATCTCAGCAAATAGTTATAACGGTGGAGTAATTGCTCCTGGAATAAATCTATCATTAGAAAATTTATCAAAAAAAGCATCTTTAATACCTAATGTAAAATTTAAAAAATCAAATATTGTTATAGGTAAAAATACTATAAGTGCAATTAATTCAGGATTTTTTTTTGGTTATACTGGTCTGATTGACAATATAATTCATTCCATTATTAAACAAAGCAAAAAAAAATATAAAATAATATTTACTGGTGGGCTAGCAAAAATGTTTAAAAATTCTTTAAAACTAAAAGTACAAATAAAATCTAATTTAACAACTGATGGAGTTTTAAAGGCAGCTATGTATTTAAATAAATGAAAGAAGAGTTAATTTTTTGCCCTCTAGGCGGATCTGGAGAAATTGGGATGAATATGAATTTGTTCGCCTATGGAAATCCAGATAACAGAAAATGGATAATTGTTGATATAGGGGTTACTTTTGCAGATGATGCAATTCCTGGAGTTGATTTAATATATCCTGACCCTGGTTTTATAGTTGATAAAAAAGATGATTTATTAGGTATTGTTCTAACTCATGCACACGAAGATCATATTGGTGCAATTGCCCATATATGGCCAAAACTAAAATGCAAAATATTTGCTACCCCATTTACATCAGTGTTAATTTCAGAAAAATTTAAGGAAAAAAAAATTGATATAACAGGATATCTAGAAGTTGTTCAATTAAATAGCATCGTAGATTTAAGTCCTTTTAAAATAGAATTTGTAACATTAACACATTCTATACTAGAGCCTAATGGACTAAAAATTGAAACGCCTGTTGGGAATATATTACACACTGGTGATTGGAAGTGTGATCCAGATCCATTAACCGGAGATAATATGAATTCAAAAAGATTAAAGGAGATAGGCGAAGAAGGTGTTTTAACAATGATATGTGATTCAACAAATGTTTTTAGCGCAGGAAGAGCAGGATCTGAGCTCGATGTAAGAAAAAATATGTTAAAGATAATGGAAAGATTAAAGAAAAGAATAATTATTACATCTTTCGCTTCAAATGTAGCAAGAATGGAGTCAGCTTTTTATTGTGCTGAAAAAATTGGTAGGCAAATTGCTTTGGTCGGCCGTTCAATGCATAGAATTTATAAAGCTGCTAGGCAATGTGGTTACTTGCAAAATGTTATTGAACCACTTGATGCAAGAGATGCAAAAAATATCTCAAGGGAAAAAATTGTTTACTTATGTACTGGTAGTCAAGGAGAGCCAATGGGTGCAATGAACCGTATTTCAAATTATACACATCCTGATGTTTTTGTTGAGAGAGGTGATTCAGTTATATTTTCTTCAAAAATTATTCCAGGTAATGAAAAAAAATTATACAAACTACACAATCAATTAGTTAGAGAAGGTATAGAAGTAATTTCAGAAGATAGTGAATTCATTCATGTATCAGGACATCCAAATAGGGAAGATTTAAAGGATATGTATGACTGGATAAAACCAAGATCTGTTATACCCGTTCATGGTGAACACCGACATATGATCGAACACATAAATTTTGCTAAAGAAATGCAAGTTCCATATCCAGTTAGAGTAGAAAATGGCGATATAGTAAGAATCTATCCAGGAAATAAACCTGAAGTATACGATAAAGCACCAAGCGGAAGACTTTACGTAGATGGTTCCATAAGTGTTGAAGAGGATGCCCAATCTATCAAAGAGCGAAAAAATTTGTCTACTAATGGATTAATAGAAGCAACACTAATAATAACGCCAAATGGCAATATTCATAACAAACCTCTATTAACTTTTAGAGGCTTACCAATATACGAAAAAGATGAATTTACATTTAATCTTGAGGAAGAAATTGAAAAAACAGCAAAAACTTTTTCTTTAAATAACAAAAAACAAGAAACAAATTTAATTGATGCTCTTAAAATAACTTGTAGAAAGTACACAAAAGAAAAATTAGGAAAAAGACCTTATACAAATATAAATCTAGTGAGGATTTAATTGAGTATTACAGGCTCAATAGTTGTATTTGTGTGCTTGTGGTGGATAGTTTTCTTTGCCATTCTTCCAATAGATGTTAATCGTGAAAAAAAGGGGAATATAGAGGGTATAGACCCAGGGGCCCCAGAAAATCCGAGAATAACTAAAAAAATAATTTATTGTACTTTAATTACATCTGGTATTTTTATAGTTATATATCTATTAGTAATTAATGAAATTTTAAATTTACGTAACTTTTTAAATTAATGTTTTTTTCTAAATCATTTATACCAATACTAAAAAATAATCCATCTGAGGCTAAAATTAAATCCCATCAATTAATGCTAAGAGTAGGTATGATTAAACAATCCTCTGCTGGAATTTATTCTTGGTTACCGCTTGGTTTTAAAGTCATGAAAAAAATAGAACAAATAGTTCGAGAAGAACAAGATCGTGTAGGTGTTCAAGAAATTTTAATGCCAACAATTCAGTCATCTGAAATTTGGAAGGAAAGTGGAAGATACGAAGATTACGGTGAGGAAATGTTAAGAATTAAAGATCGTCAAAATAGAGAAATGCTATATGGCCCAACTAATGAAGAACTTGTGACAGAAATTTTTAGATCCTCATTTAAATCATACAAATCTTTACCTCAATTATTATATCACATTCAATGGAAATTTAGGGATGAGTTAAGGCCAAGATTTGGCATTATGAGATGTAGAGAATTTTATATGAAAGATGCTTACTCTTTTGATTTAACAGATGATGATGCAATCTTTTCGTATAATAAATTTTTTCTTTCATATTTAAAAACTTTTGAGAGATTAAATTTATCCGCAATACCCATGGCTGCTGATACTGGACCTATAGGAGGAAATTTATCACATGAATTTATCATTCTTGCGGATACCGGCGAAAGCAAAATTTATACAGATAAAAGAATATTTGATGTTGATAGTTCCAAAACAATTCTTAACAAAGAATCCTTAAGTATATTGAGAAAACAATATGAAAAATTTTATTCTGTAACAGATGAAAAATTTAATAATGATGTATTTGAAAAATCTGTTCCACAAGAATTTAGAGTCAATACGAAAGGTATTGAAGTTGGTCACATTTTTTACTTTGGAGACAAATATTCAAAACCAATGAACGCGGCTGTTGATTTTAATGGAAAAAAAGAATTTGTTAAAATGGGATCATATGGAATAGGAGTTTCTAGGCTTGTTGGCGCCATAATTGAGGCAAAATATAACGATAAAGAGGGTATTATGAAATGGCCCATGTCAGTAACACCTTATCATTGTGCAATTATTCCAATGATAAATAAAAATGATAAATCTAATCTAGATAAGTCTATTAAAGTACTTGAGTTTCTAAAATCAAAAAACATAGAAACAATCATAGATGAT
Organism: uncultured Pelagibacteraceae bacterium; assembly: GCA_902611845.1. GTDB lineage: Bacteria > Pseudomonadota > Alphaproteobacteria > Pelagibacterales > Pelagibacteraceae > Pelagibacter. The sequence goes on from CACMAX010000006.1 coordinate 89,495, forward strand.
ACAGAAGAAAATATCTCAGCTAAAATAAAAAAATTTAATTTAATCGGAATTCCATATCAATTAATAATCGGAAGCAAATCTGAAGGAAATTTATATGAGTTTAAGGAAGTTGATGGAGAAACTCAAAAGTTGAAAGTTGAAGATATAGCTTCACAAATAATAAAAGCTAAGCAAAATTGATTTCACAACTAGAAAAAGAGATTATATTTAGATTTTTAAAAGCTAGAAAAAAAGATGGCTTTTTAAATGTAATCTCTATCTTTTCCTTTATCGGCATAGGTTTGGGTGTGGCTGTATTAATAATTGTTATGTCAGTAATGAATGGATTTAGAACAGAGTTAATAAATAAAATCGTAGGTTTTAATGCCCATGCTGTTGTAAAACCCTACGAGAAGCCTCTAGTATTTATGGCTGAAAAAGATTTTGCTAAAGGTATTTTTTCAAATGATGGAGAAGCAGTTATTCTCTCAAAACAAAACACAAAAGGCATTCTTTTAAAAGGATATTTAAAAAATGATTTTAAGAAACTAGAAATATCAAATAACCAAAAATATTTTGGAACAACAGATCTAAAAAATAATTCAATATCAATTGGAAAGGATTTAAGCTTTTTGTTTAATATAGATATTGGTGATCAAATAACAATAATGTCACCATCTGGTATTCAAACAATCGTTGGATCATTTCCAAGACAAGAAAAATTTGAAGTAATTTCCATATTTGACAGTGGAATAGGAGAATTTAATGAGAACGTAGCATATATTAATCTTAATACGTTAGAAAATTTTTTTAACATAAATAAAGATAAAAGATTTACTGAGTACTATTTCAAAGATCCAAAAAATATTGAATATTATAAAAAAGAATTGTTAGATTTATTTCCTGGTGCATATGTTTACACATGGGCGGATTTAAATGAATCTTTATTTTCAGCTTTAAAAGTTGAACGAAACGTGATGTTTATAATTTTATCCCTAATAATAATTGTAGCTGCATTTAATATTATTTCTGGTTTAACTATATTAGTAAAAAATAAAACAAGAGATATAGGGATTTTAAAATCTATTGGTGTATCCAATACATCGATTAAAAAAATTTTCTTTTTTATTGGATTTATTATTGGTTCTTCGGCAACTCTATTTGGCATTTTATTAGGGACTTTATTTTCTTATTATATAGAAGGTATTAGGAAATTTATTTCTAATACATTTGATATTACATTATTTCCAGAAGAAATTTACTTTTTAAGTACTCTCCCATCAGAAATAAACGTAAATTCAATTATGCTAATTGCATTATGTTCAATAATAACAACTTCTATTGTATCAATTTTTCCAGCCTCTAGAGCAGCAGAATTGGATACAATACAAACTTTAAAATATGAATAATTTTTTAAAATTAAATAATTTATCAAAGAAATATGAAAAAAATAAATCTCTTAAAGTTTTAAACAATATAAATTTTAAATTTGAGGCAGGAAAGGTATATTCAATAATAGGACCTTCAGGATCTGGTAAATCTACATTATTAAATTTATTGTCATTTATTGACATCCCTTCGTCAGGTTTTATTGAGTTTAACAAAAAAAAAATAGATACAAATAGTTCAATTGAGAATGATCATGTAAGATCAAAAAATATTGGTATAATTTATCAAGACAAAAATTTATTGCCTGATTTTACAGCACTCGAAAATGTAATACTTCCAAATTTGTTAATTTCTAATAATAAATCCAAATCAACAGAATTAGCAAAAAAATTGATTAAAAAATTTGATTTAACCTCAAGATTAAATCATTATCCATCTGAGCTCTCTGGTGGTGAAAATCAAAGAATAGCAATAGCTAGAGCTTTAATTAATGAGCCTAATATTATACTTGCTGACGAACCAACTGGCAGTTTAGATTTTGAAAATGCTAAACAAATATTTAAAATTCTATTTAATCTAAAAGACAAAAATAGAATTATTATTTTTGCAACTCACAATAGATATTTTGCAAATATGGCAGATTGTAAAATTAAAATGATTGGTGGTAAGATGAGTTTCACCAATGAAAGAATCAATTAATAAAATATTTAATCATTTTAAAATACACACTCAGTATTCAATTTGTGAAGGAGCTGTAAAAATCCATCAATTAAAGGATTTTTGCAAAAAAAATAAAATTAAATCTTTAGGGCTATCAGATACTTACAATTTATCAGGTGCATTAGAATTTTCAGAAAATTTATCTTCCGTAGGTACACAACCTATCATTGGAACTCAGATTTTATTTAAATACAAAGAATTTAGTGGTTTAATACCTCTTATAGCTAAAAATGCCATTGGATATAAAAATATTATTAAACTCTCATCAAAATCTTATTTAGAAAACTCTGAGACTACTTCTCCACATTGTAAATTAGACGACTTATTAAATAATTCCGATGGTATTATAATTTTAACCGGTTCAATTAAATGTTTTTTTGGTTCACTTTTTAACAAAGGTTTATTCAACGAAATTGAAGAATTATTGATTAAGTTAAAAGGAAAATTTCAAGAAAATATTTATATTGAAATTCAAAGACATAATGACTTGAATGAGAAAGACTTTGAAAATTATAATCTAAAAATTTCAAAAAAGTTAGAATTACCAATTATTGCTTCTCATGAAGTTTATTATTTAGATAAAGATATGTTCGAGGCTCATGATGCATTGATGTGTATAGGTGAAAAAACATATATAAACGACTCAAATAGGATAAGACTTACAAATCAACATTATTTTAAATCTTCAGACGAGATGATTGAGGTTTTTAAAGATTTACCCGAGGCATTAGAAAATAATTTTAACCTACCGTTTAGATGTTCTTTTAAACCAAATTTTTCTAAACCTATTTTGCCAAGTATTTCATCTTCAGAAAAAGATCCAAATGAAATGTTGAAAGAATTATCTTTTGAAGGGCTAAAAGATAAATTTAAATTAATTTTTAATATTGATCACACAAATGTTGAAAAAGATAAAAAGTTTTTAGAATATAAAAAAAGATTAGATCATGAAATACGAATAATAGTTGAAATGAATTATTCTGGTTATTTCTTAATTGTTTCAGATTATATTAAGTGGGCTAAACTTAATAAAATTCCTGTAGGACCAGGTCGGGGATCTGGTGCGGGTTCTTTGGTTGCTTGGTGTTTATCTATAACTGATATTGACCCAATAAAATTTAATCTTATTTTTGAAAGATTTCTTAACCCAGATAGAATTTCGATGCCTGATTTTGATATAGATTTTTGTGAGGAAAAAAGAGATTTAGTTTTTAAATATTTAACTACAAAATATAAAGATAGTGTCGCTCACATTATTACTTTTGGTAAACTTAAAGCACGAATGGTGATCAGAGATGTTGGTAGAGTACTTGGATTACCTTATGGTTTTATTGACAGCATTTGTAAAATGATACCATTTGATCCCTCAAGGCCGATGTCTTTACAGCAGTGTATAAATGTCGAACCTAGACTTCAAAAATTAATTGAAGAAGATAAAAGAGTCGAACGTTTAGTAAATTTATCTCTTAAGCTAGAGGGTTTAAACCGTAACGTTGCAACACATGCTGCTGGTGTGGTTATTGCTGATAAAAAATTAACAGAAACAGTTCCTTTATATAAAGACAATAATTCAGAATTGTTATTACCATCAACACAATTTGACATGTATTCAGCTGAAAATGCAGGTCTAATTAAATTTGATTTTCTAGGTTTAAAAACACTTACAGTTATCGATAAAACTCAAAAGTTGATAAATAAAATAGATCAAAAGTTTAAAATTGAGAAAATTAATTATGAAGATCAAAAAGTATATAATCTATTATCAAATGGAAAAACTGTTGGCTTATTTCAGCTAGAGAGTTCTGGCATGAAAGATGCCCTTATCAATATGAAGCCAAACAGATTAGAAGATATAATAGCGTTAGTAGCTTTATATAGGCCTGGACCTATGAGTAATATACCAATTTACAACGAGTGCAAACATGGAAAAAGAGTACCAGATTATCTTCATCCAAAATTAGAGAACATATTAAAACCTACTTATGGGGTTATAATTTATCAAGAACAAGTTATGCAAATTGCTCAAATCCTATCTGGTTTTACAGCTGGAGAAGCAGATATTTTAAGAAGGGCAATGGGGAAGAAAAAGAGAGCAGAACTTGAAAAACAAAAGCAAAGATTTGTGGATGGTGCTTTTAAAAATGGAATTAGTAAAGATATCTCTGCAGGAATATTTTTAAAGATAGAACCATTCGCAGAATATGGTTTTAATAAAAGTCATGCAGCAGCATATGCTGTAATAGCTTATCAAACAGCTTTTCTTAAAACTTATTACCCTCATGAATTTTTTGTTGCCTCAATGTCTATGGAGTTATCAAATCAAAAAAAATTAAGTGAATTTTACGAAGAATTAAAAAGACTTAATATTTCAGTTGTACGACCTGATATTAATAAATCTTATGCTGATTTTTTTTCAGATGGTAAGAATTTTTATTATGCATTAGGAGCAATCAAAAATGTAGGATACGAAGCTATATCTAATGTTGTAAAAGAAAGAATAAATAATGGTAATTTTAAAAGCATAACTGATTTTATTAATAGAGTTGATCCTAAAGATATCAATAAATTGCAATTAGAGGGATTAGTAAAAGCTGGAGCTTTCGATAGCTTGAGTGAAAATAGACAATCGTTGTTCGCTTCAATACCAAACATAATATTAAAATCAAAAA
>CACMAX010000007.1 GCA_902611845.1 uncultured Pelagibacteraceae bacterium
ATGAAGATGTTAAGACAATGGGGAGGAATTGTAGATATATGTCCAGACGCAAGCCCTATTATAAGTAAAACTAGTATAAAAGGTTTGTATTTTAATTGTGGTTGGGGTACTGGTGGTTTTAAAGCTACTCCAGGATCGGGTGATTTATTTGCTCACACAATCGCAAATGATGAGCCACATAAATTAAATGCAGCATTTAATTTAAATAGATTTGTTAGCGGTGATCTTGTTGATGAACATGGTGCTGCAGCAGTTGCACATTAGTAATGTTTTTAATTAATTGTCCATTTTGTGGAGAGAGAGATCAAAGTGAATTTTCTTCGGGTGGCGAAGCTCATATAGTTAGACCAAAACAACCAACTGAACTTAGCGATGATGAATGGGCGGAATATCTATTTATGAGAAAAAATATTAAAGGTATTCAATTTGAAAGATGGAATCATGTTCACGGATGCAGAAAATGGTTCAACGTCGTTAGAGACACATCAAATGATAAAATATTATCTGTTTATAAAATGGGTGAAAAACCTCCTGTTAATTACAAGTAATGCCCAATTATAGAATTCATAAAACCGAATATATTGATGAAACTAAGAGAGTTTCATTTAAATATGATGGCAAGACTTACTTTGGATATGAGGGTGATACCTTGGCATCTGCACTTTTGGCAAATGGTATTCATTTAGTCGGTAGAAGTTTTAAATATCACAGACCAAGGGGTATAGTTTCTTGTGGAGCAGAAGAGCCTAATGCAATTTGTCAAATTGGTAGTAAAAAAGACCTAACAGAACCAAATGTAAGAGCTACCGAGTTAGAATTGTATGAAGGATTAGAAGCAAGTTCTCAAAATTGTTGGCCTAACGTAAAATTTGATATTGGGGGTATTAATAATTTTATATCACCATTAATTCCTGCAGGCTTTTATTATAAAACATTTATGTGGCCAAAGAGTTTTTGGAAAAAAGTATATGAACCATTAATACGATTATCTGCAGGTTTAGGAAAATCTCCTACAGAACCAGATCCTGATATCTATGATCACAAACATGTTCACTACGATGTATTGGTAATTGGTGGTGGAGTTTCAGGTATTATTGCCGCAAAAATGGCAGCAAAAAATAATTTAAAAACTTTATTAGTAGATGACAAAAAAATACTAGGTGGTTCTACAATTTATCAAAATAATGAATTTATTAAGATTGATAATAAATTATCAAGTGAATGGTTAAAAAACGAAATTCAGGAAATTCAAAAATTAAGTAATTTAACAATTAAGACAAGAACAAGTATTGCAGCTTATCATGGATACAATTTTCTTTTAGCTAAAGAAAATTTAACAGATCATTTACCAGAGGAAAAAAAGCAAAATAAAATTAGACAACGATTATGGAAAATAAGAGCAAAAAAAGTTGTAATTGCAACTGGATCAATTGAAAGACCACTTGTATTTAATAATAATGATAGACCAGGAATATTATTATCTAATTCAATAAACAAATATTTGGATTATTATGGTGTTACTTGTGGAGAAAACATAATATTATTTACGAATAATGATAGTGCATACGAAACTTCAATTTCACTTCATAAGAAAGGTATAAAGAATTTAATTGTTGATTTAAGAAAATCTGCTAGCTCTGAACTAATCAAACAAGCAGAAAGTCTAGGAATAAAGATCTACTTTAATCATGTCGTAACAAATACTTTTGGATACAGAAAAATAAATTCATTAGAAATCATGAAACTATCAGAAGATGGAAATACAACTGTAGGAGATAAGATTAAATTAAGTTGTGACTGTTTAGGTATGAGTGGTGGATGGACACCTATGGTGCATATGCATACTCAATCTGGTGGTAAATTAGATTTTAGAGATGATGACCAAGTATTCTTACCAAAGGAAAATAGTGAAGATCAAATTTCTATTGGTTCATGCAATGGAGATTTTGATTTAGAAAATATTATAGATAAAACAGTAAATAAAATTAATAAATTCTTAGATATAGATAATCAAGATTACCAGGATACAAATATTATTTGCTCTAAAGAAAACGACAAAAGAAATATATGGCTTTTACCAAATAAAATACCTTTAGGTAAAACAAAATGCTTTATAGATTTTCAAAATGACTCAACTGCAAAAGATATTAAATTAGCCTTAAAAGAAGGTTTTAGATCAATTGAACATGTAAAAAGATATACAACGACTGGTATGGCAACAGATCAGGGAAAGTTATCTAATATGCACGCACTTGGGATTATAGCTGATACAGCTGGTGTAAAAATGGGTACATTGGGAACAACTACATTTAGGCCTCCATTTACACCATTAACTTTCGGAACACTAGTTGGGAGAAATGTTGGAAAATTTTTTGAAGTAGTTAGAAAAACATCCATGCATGAATGGCATGTGGAAAATAATGCAGAATTTGAAAATGTTGGTCAGTGGAAAAGACCCTGGTACTATGCAAAAAAAGGAGAAAGTATGCATGATGCTGTTCAAAGAGAAAGTAAAGCGGCGCGTGACAGTGCGGGAATCTTAGACGCATCAACTCTAGGAAAAATTGATATCCAAGGAACAGATGCATCAGAATTTTTAAATCGAGTTTACACAAATGCTTGGTCAAAACTTGCAATCGGAAAATGTAGATACGGACTTATGTTAAACGAGGATGGTATGGTTTATGACGACGGTGTTACTACAAGAATATCTGAAAATCATTATCTAATGACAACCACCACTGGGGGGGCCGCAAATGTATTAAGCAAACTTGAGGATTATTTACAAACGGAGTGGCCAGAGTTAGATGTTTATTTAACATCAGTGACAGATCATTATTCTACAGCAAGTATTTGTGGTCCAAATTCAAAAAAAATCCTTAACAAACTTTTTCCAAATTTAGATTTAAGTGATGAAAACTTCCCTCATATGTCATTTAAAGAAGATAAACTTGAAAATATAAATTGTAGAATAATGAGAATAAGTTTTACAGGTGAACTAAGCTATGAAATTAACATAGAGTCGAAATATGGACATTCATTATGGAAAATGTGTATAGAAGCTGGGAAAGAGTTTAATTTGACACCTTATGGTACCGAGACAATGCACCTACTCAGAGCTGAAAAAGGTTTCATTATTGTTGGACAAGACACAGACGGCACAATGACTCCTTCAGACTTACAGATGGATTGGATTGTAAGTAAAAAGAAATATGACTTCATTGGTAAAAGATCTTTATATAGAAGTGATACTATTAGAGAAGATAGAAAGCAATTGGTAGGACTACTTACAGATGATCCAAAAGAAATTTTGGAGGAAGGTGCTCAAATTGTTTCAGACGTTAAATCAAAGCCTATAGATATGCTAGGACATGTAACTTCCAGCTATTTTAGTCCAAACCTAAATAAATCAATTGCCTTGGCTGTAGTTAGGAGTGGAAAAACAATGAAAGGTCAAAAATTAATTATTCCAATGGAAAACAAAAATATTAATGTGACCGTTTCTGACACAATTTTTTTAGATAAGGAGAATAAAAGACTAAATGCTTGACATTTTACATCCAAATATTTCGAATATTAATAAAAACAATATCGATATTAATTTATCTGAAGAAAAAATTAAAATTAATATCAGGGGAAAAAATAAAGAATTTTTTACCAAAGTGGGTAAAATTCTATCTATTATTTTACCTTCTGAATCAAATACCAGTTCATCAAATGAAAACTATGATGTTTTGTGGCTAAGTCCTGATGAATGGATGATATATTTTGATGAAAATAAAAATTCAAATATTTTTGATCAACTTTATAAAGATATTTCGTCTTTAAATTTTGGATCAATTACTGATATCTCTTCACAATTAATTTGCATAAATATAAAAGGAGAAAATATATTTGAATTATTATCATCTGGATCACCTTTTAATTTCGAAAAATTTAAAAATAATGTTGGTTCATCAACACAGACGATAGTAAATCATATTGATGTAATTCTTCATCACAAGTCAAAGAATAATGTTAATTTATTTGTAAGAAGATCGTTTTCAGAACACCTTTATGAATGGTTAGTTGATAGCTCTAATTTTGTCTAATTTATAATTCAAATAAAAATAAGTATAACCAAGATACATCAGAGAGAAAATCCAATTGAATATTACCCATAACCAAAAAAATTCAGAAAAGTCAGAATTAAAATAAATTGCAGTATAAAATACGACAAATGGAAAAATTCCATTTCGGCAAATATTAGCAATTAATGCGTTTTCAGCTTTTTTTAAAGCCATAAAAAAACCATTTGATAAAAAAAATATTGGATAAGCTGGTAGCACAAAGGCTGAAATCTCTAAATATAATTTTCCAAATTCAACGACCTCTAAATCTTTTGAAAATAATTTTGTTATCATTTCAGCACCAAAATAAATAATAAAAGAAGAAATAATCATTATAATGAAAGCATATTTTATAGCTTGGAAGTAAGTTTCTTTAATTCTTAAAATATTTCGTGCACCAAAATTTTGAGCAATAATTGTGATAATTGCTGTATTTATTCCCAAGATTGGCAATAAAACCACTTGTTCTATTTTGGTGCCAGCTCCATAACCAGCTGCTGCATATTCTCCTGATAAACCTGCATATTTGAATACAATAGCAGAAGCAATAGAATAACCGCAAATTGAAATTATTATTGGCATAGATTGAAAAAAAATATTTTTTAAAAAAAAAAATTTAGGAATAAAATAAGAAATAAGTATGTTTTTAATTAATTTACTTTTTAAAACTTTTTTAAATATGATTAAAAAAGCGACCGTTTGAGCAATTAGAGTTGCTATTGCAATACCCTTCATACCCAAAGCTGGTATGAAATAAAATCCAAATATTAAAATTGGATTTAACAATATGTTTAAAAAAAAAGATAATATTAAAGCATTTCTATAAGTTTTCGTATCGCCTTCTGCATGAAGTAATGAATTTAATGCAACAACTAAAATAAAAATAAACGAACCAAGGAAAATGATATTTGTATATTGTAAGCCAAGATTTACTACCTCGTTAGTTGAACCCATTATTGAAAAAAGGTCTGATGCATAATTTAAACCAATAAAAGTAATCAACAGAATTATCAAAAAAGAAAAGAAAATTAATTGGCAGAAATAAATTGAAGCATTTTTATTATTTTTTTCTCCAATGCTATTACCTATCAGTGATGTACCTGCAACTGTGATACCAATAGATGAGGCAATAATAATAAAATAAATTGGAAAAGATTTTGTTAAAGCTGACAAAGCTTCAGGTGATATTTTCCCTGCAAAATATGTATCAGCAATATTATATAACGTTTGAAAGAGTGTACCTACAGATGCAGGTATCGCTAATTTTTTAATTAATTCTTTGATGTCATCACTTAATATATTCATGATATTATTTTTTTGAATTTATCATTTGATTGTGCCTCATTGTGAACCGTTTTATTTGATCATTTGTCAATTTATCAAAACAATTTGGACATGATAGGCCTACTTTATACTTTTTTGATTTGGTTAGTTTTTTATGCAATGGCATTCTACAACCACCGCAAACAGTATAATTCCCAATTTCTAGGTTTTTTTTAATAGTAACTCTTTTATCAAAAACAAAACATTCACCATTCCATTTATTTTTTTTTGGATCAGTTTTGTTAAGATAATTTAAGATACCACCCTTAAGCATATAAACATTTTTAAAACCTTTATTATTAAGATAATTAGACGCTTTTTCACACCTGATACCTCCGGTGCAAAACATCCCTATTGATTCATCTTTATTAAATTTTGATAAATAATTTTTAAAATCTCTAAAATTTTTAGTTTCTGGATTAAGAGCATTTTTAAATGTACCAATCTTATATTCAAAAGGTTTTCTGGCATCAATCAGTTTAATATTTTTTTTAGATATAAATTCGTCCCATTTTTTAGGTGATAAATATTTCTTATTAAAAAAATTTTTAAAATTAATTTTTTCATTAATTGGAACTACCTCATCTTTTATTTTAACTTTATTTTTTGAGTATGGTAATATTTTTGAGTTAAATTTATTTTGAATATCAAATCTATCAATTGACAAGATATTTTTTATTTTTGTAATTGTAAGTTTAATTTTTTTATGACTACCTGATATTGTACCATTAATTCCTTCAGGAGATAATATTATAAGACCTTTAATATCAAACTTATTAGTTTCTTTTAAAATACTTTTTTTAATAATTTTTAATTTATTTAGTTTTGATATTTTATAAAAGGATAGGATTTCAAACATAATTACCAACAAACTGTAAAACCATCACCAATTGGTAAAATATACTTATTAATAGGTGATTTTTTTATGTATTTATTAAAGTCTCTTAATTTTATAGTTAATTTGTCTTTTATCTTTGGATTTGCAACATCTCCTTTCCAAAGTGTATTATCAATTAAAATTATACCCTTTTTGCTTTTTAATTTAAGAGACTGATTAAAATAATTTATATAATTTTCTTTATCTGCATCAATTAATATCACATCATATTTTTCCTTTTTCTTAATTAGATTTTCAAGAGCAATTTTTCCATTTTCACAAAGAAGATTTATTTTTTTATCTTGCTTTGCTTCTTTAAAAAACTTAATTGCCTCATTGTTAGTTTTTAAATTTTTATCTATACCAATTAATTTGCAATTCTTAGGTAAGGCAAGTGCAGCAGATAAAATGCTGTAACCTGTAAAAGTGCCAATTTCTAAATATGATTTATAGTTATTAATTTTTATGATAAATTGTATGAAGTTAGCTTGTAAAATTGAAATTTGTAATTTTTTAATATGACCAAGTTTTTCGTTATATTTTAATAATTTTTTTTGTACTTTGTGAAGATTATTTGTATGTGAAAAAATATAATTGATCATATTTTGATCAATTATGAAATTTTTATCCATTCAACTTTTCTTTTAATATTTTGTTTATTAATTGAGGATTGCCTTTTCCTTTACTTTCTTTCATGGCTTGACCAACAAAAAAACCAAATAATTTATCTTTACCAGATTTATATTCAGCAACCTTATCTGAATTATTTTCAATAACTTTATTTATCAATTCCTCTATCGCTTTTGGATCGCTTTCTTGTTTTAGACCTTTTTCTTTTACTATTATTAATGGATCTTGATCTCCATCTATCATTTGTTCAAAAACCGTTTTAGCTATTTTTCCTGATATGGTTCCATCTTTTATAAGGTTTATAAGTTTTGATAGATTTTTAGCACTAACTGGGCTTTGAGATATTTCTATATTTTTTTCATTTAAAACAGCAAATAATTCACCTGTAATCCAGTTTGTTGCTAATTTAACATCTGAATTTTTTATAACTTCTTCAAAGAAATTTGATGTTTCAATATCAGATACCAAAATTGTTGCTTCATATGGTGAAAGATTAAATTTATCTATAAATCTTTTTTTCTTTTCATCTGGTAATTCAGGTATATCTGATTTTATTTTTTCAATTAATTCTTGGCTTATTTCAAGTGGTAATAGATCTGGGTCAGGAAAATATCTGTAATCATGCGCGTCTTCTTTTGATCTCATAGATCTTGTCTCATTTCTTTTAGTGTCAAAAAGTCTTGTCTCTTGATCTATTTCTTTCCCCTCCTCTAACAAATCTATTTGTCTATTTGCTTCGGATATTATTGCCATTTGCATAAATTTTATTGAATTAACATTTTTAATTTCACACCTGGTGCCGAATTCAGTCTGCCCTTTTAATCTTACTGATACATTAACATCTGCCCTCAAAGAACCTTCTTGCATATTGCCATCACATGTTCCTAAATATCTCATTATCGATCTTAATTTTTTTATATAAACGTTGACTTCATCTGGAGATCTCAAATCAGGCTTACTTACTATTTCCATTAAAGCCACACCAGATCTATTTAAATCAACTAATGTATTATTTGGATCAATATCATGAATACTTTTACCTGCATCTTGCTCTAAGTGTAATCTTTCAATTCCAATTTCTTTTTGACCATTCGGCATATCCAAAATTACTTTTCCTTCACCTACAATTGGATATTTGTATTGAGAGATTTGATATCCTTGGGGTAAATCTGCATAAAAATAATTTTTTCTATCAAAGACAGATTTTTTATTTATTTTGGCTTTAAGTCCTATTCCAGTTTTAATTGCTTGTTCAATACAAAATTCATTTATAACTGGTAACATTCCTGGAAATGCTGCATCTACGAGACTAACTTGTGTGTTTGGTTCTGCACCAAATTTTGTTGATGATTGAGAGAAAAGTTTTGACTCTGAAGTAACTTGAGCGTGCACTTCTAAACCAATTATCACTTCATATTGTTTATTTTCTCTTTCAATAAGATATTCACTATTTTTACTCACTTAACCACCAGTCTGAAATATCATTTTTAAAATTAATCTTATCTTCTAATGCATAAGAAATATTAAGTATATTTTGTTCATCAAAAGGTTTTCCAATTACTTGAAGGCCTAAAGGATAATTATTTTTATCTTTACCAGCTGGTATAGAAATACCTGGTAAGCCTGCTAGATTTATTGGAACTGTAAATATATCATTTAAATACATTGATACTGGATCATTTGTTTTTTCACCAATCTTAAAGGCTGAGCTTGGAGTAGATGGAGTTAAAATTGCATCAACTTTAGAAAAGGCATCATCAAAATCTTTTTTTATTAATTGTCTTACTTTCTGCGCTTTTAGATAATAGGCATCATAGTAACCAGAAGATAAAACATAAGTTCCAATCATAATTCTTCTTTTAACTTCATCACCAAAACCTTCAGATCTAGTTTTTTCGTACATTTCTATTAAATTTTGACCAGGAGATCTAAATCCATATTTAACACCATCATATCTTGCTAGATTTGAAGATGCTTCAGCTGGTGCAACAATATAATAGGTTGGTAATGCGTAATTAGTATGTGGGAGCGAAATATCGATAATTTCTGCTCCGCAATCTTTTGCATATGAGATACCATTTTTCCATAGCTGTTCAATTTCGTCAGGCATATTGTCAACTCTATATTCTTTAGGAATACCAATTTTCTTTCCCTTAATATCTTTTGATAATTCTTTTGAATAATTATTTCTTTTATAATCAATTGAAGTTGAATCTTTTTGATCAAATGAAGAGATCACCTCTAAAAGCATAGAACAGTCTCTTACATTTTTCGTCATAGGTCCTGCTTGGTCTAAAGATGAGGCAAATGCTACAATTCCATAACGAGAACAACTTCCATATGTAGGTTTAAGTCCAACAGTTCCTGTAAATGATGCTGGTTGACGAATAGATCCACCTGTATCTGTTCCAATGGTAACTGGGGTTAAATTTGCAGCGACAGCTGCAGAAGAACCTCCTGAAGATCCACCAGGGACTAAATTTTCTCCTACTGGATTTTGAACATTTCCAAAAAAACTAGTTTCATTTGAAGAGCCCATAGCAAATTCATCGCAATTAAGTTTACCAAGAAGTATTGCTCCTTGACTCCACAAATTTTGAGTAACTGTAGACTCATATGTGGGAACGAAGTTATTTAATATTTTGCTTCCTGCTGTTGTTCTAACTCCATTTGTACAAAATAAATCTTTAACAGCAATAGGTATACCTGGTAGTTTAAAATTTAAATTGGGATTAGAGTCAAATTTCTTTGATTGATCTATTGCTCTTTCAAAATTATCTGTAACATAAACATTTAATTTTTTCGATTTTTCAGCACGATTTACAAATGCTTTTGTAATTTCCTCTGAAGATAGTTTTTTTTCTCTTATATTCGATGTTAATTCGAATAAACTTTGACTTGTTATATCTGACATTATTCAACAACCTTTGGTACAACAAAAAAATCTTTATTTTCTTCAGGTGAGTTTTTTAAAATTTTTTCTCTGATATTTTCTGATTTAATTTCATCTTTTCTAAATCTTAGGGTAGTTTCAGCAATTGATGTTAAGGCTTGAACATTATCAGTATTTAATTCATTTAATTTTTCTATAAATTCAAATATATTATTTAAGTCGCCCTTTAATTTATTAGCTTTTTCATCATCAATAGAAATTCTTGCTAATTTCGAAATGTGCTTTACTGTTTTAAGATCTATACTCATATGGTAAAAATATTGCCGCAAACTATCACTTAAGTAAATAATATACAATATGATCACAATTGAGGAATTTAAAAAGAAACAGCTAAATACATCTAGATTAATTGGACTTGATTTAGGTTCAAAGAGAATTGGTGTAGCTATATGTGATGAAAATCAAAAAATTGCCACACCGTTTAAAACAATAAACAAATCCAAATTTGAAGATCTTATCAATGAATTAGAGGATATTATTAAAGAAAATAATATTAAAGGAATAATTATTGGCAATCCAATTAATATGGATGGTAGCTTAGGTAAATCCTCTCAATCAGTCAATGATGTGTCAAAAGCAATATCAAAAAAAATTGATCTTCCAATAAGTCTTTGGGATGAAAGATTATCAACAGTTGGAGCGTTTAAATTAACCGAAAATTTAGGTATTAACGTAACTAAAAGAGAAAAAAATATAGATAAAAATGCTGCTGCATTTATCTTACAGGGTGCCATAGATTTTATTAATAATTAATACTTGCATTAATCAACCTTTGTGGCTATAGAGTTGGTTTTAATGGCAACTAAAACCAAAGCTATTAAAATTTCTCAAAAACATCTCCTAGGTATTCAAGATTTATCAATAAATGATGTTAACTTAATTTTAAAAGAAGCTGAAAAATTTATTGAATTAAATAAAAGTAAAAATAAAAAATTAGATTTACTAAAGGGGAAAACACAAATTAATCTTTTTTTTGAACCATCAACAAGAACACAAAGCTCATTTGAACTAGCAGGAAAAAGATTAGGTGCAGATGTTATGTCAATGAATATAACAAACTCAGCAATTAAAAAAGGTGAAACGCTAATAGATACTGCAATGACACTAAATGCAATGCATCCTGATATAATAGTTATTAGACATCAAGATTCAGGGGCTTGTAATCTTTTATCTCAAAAAGTTAATTGTGCAGTTTTAAATGCTGGTGATGGAAGGAGAGAGCACCCTACTCAAGCATTACTTGATGCATTAACTATATTGAATAGGAAAAAAAAAATTCAAGGATTAAAGGTTGCAATTTGTGGAGATATTCTACATTCAAGAGTAGCAAGATCTAATATTTACTTGCTAAACATGTTGGGTGCCGAAGTTAATATTGTGGCTCCTTCAAACCTTTTACCAAAAGATATAGAAAAATTTGGGGTTAATATTTTTTCAAATATGAAGAAAGGTGTAAAAGATTGCGACATAGTAATGATGCTTAGACTTCAAAATGAAAGAATGAGTAGTTCATTCCTGTCATCTAATAGAGAGTATTATGAATACTATGGACTAACACAGGATAAATTAGAATATGCAAAATCAGATTCAATTATTATGCATCCTGGTCCAATGAACCGTGGTATTGAAATTGATACAAAACTAGCTGATGACACCAATATGAGTGTTGTAAAAGAACAAGTTGAATTAGGTGTTGCGATAAGAATGGCATGTTTAAAAATTTTTTGTGAATGATGAAAAAAAAATACTTTATTAACGCAAATATAATTGATCCTCATAACAATATAAGTGAAACAGGAGGATTAATAATAGGTGAAGATGGAAAAATTGAAGGTGTTGGAAAAAAGGTGAATAAAAACAACATTCCTAGTAGAGAAAAAGTTATTGATTTAAAAGAGAATTATATTTTTCCAGGTATAGTTGATATGAGGGTATTTGTAGGCGAACCAGGTTATGAATATAAAGAAAATTTTAGAACTTTGAGTAACGCTGCATTATCCGGGGGAGTAACCTCAGTTGTAACAATGCCTAATACTGATCCAATAATCGACAATGTTTCAATAGTAGATTTTTTAAAAAGACGAGGCAGAGATAAATCAAAAATAAATATATTTCCCACAGCATCTCTAACAAAGGGTACTGAGGGTACAAATATGACAGAGTTTGGTCTTCTGCAAAGTAAAGGGATAATAGCATTTACAGATGGAATTAGAACAATTCAGAATACAAGAGTTATGTCCAGAATAATGAATTCAGCAAAAGATTTAGGATCTTTAATAATGCAACATGCGGAAGATCAAGAATTAGCTGAAAATGGCATGATAAATGATGGAATAATTTCGACAAAACTTGGTTTGCAAGGTATCCCAGAAATAGCAGAATTAATAATTATAGAGAGAGATTTAACATTATTAGAAGAATATAATTGTCGTTATCACATTTCTCAGATTTCATCAGGAAAAGCAGCAGAAATTATCAGAGATAGAAAAGATAAAGTAAGATTTTCCTGTGGGGTATCAATAAATAATTTATCTTTAAATGAAAATGATATTGGTGACTTTAGAACTTTTTTAAAATTGTCACCGCCACTTAGAACTGAAGATGATAGATTAAGTTTAGTGCAAGGATTAAATGATGGTACAATCGATGTAATAGTTTCAGATCACAAACCTGAAGATGAAGAGCAAAAAAGATTAACATTTGCTCAAGCCGCAACAGGAGCAACTGGTATTGAAACATTATTATCCTTGTCATTAGAATTATATCACAATGGATCTGTAAAACTTGAAAAAATTATTGCAGCATTAACCTCCAATCCAGCAAAAATTTTGAAAATCAATAAAGGTAATTTATCCGTAGGTAATGATGCAGATTTCTGTATTGTGGATATAAATAAACCTTGGATAGTAAAGCAAGAAAATTTGGTTTCTAAATCAAAAAATACGTCAATTGAAAATAAGAGATTACAAGGAAAAGTGACCAATACATACGTAAAAGGACAAGAGCTTTACAATATTTAAATGGAAATTTTTATTTTATCACTTTTATCATATTTATTAGGTTCTATTCCTTTTGGTTTTTTATTAACAAAAATTTTTTTAAAAAAAGACATAAGAGAAACAGGTTCGGGTAATATAGGCGCCACCAATGTTTTAAGAACTGGTAATAAATTTTTAGGTTACTCAACTTTATTACTAGACATTTTAAAAGCAGTTTTACCAATAATTTATGTTAAATTAAATTATCCAGAATTTATTTACATTTGTTCATTATCTGTTTTTTTAGGACATGTTTTTCCAATATGGTTAAAATTTAAAGGTGGTAAGGGTGTTGCAACATATGTTGGAATGTTGATTATTTTAAATTATTTTTTGGGTATTGTTTTTGGTATTGTTTGGTTAATTACATATTTAATGTCTAAATACTCATCATTAGGATCAATTCTAGGATCATTAAGTGTTCCTATTTTTATATTTTTTTATAGCAATGATAACATTATGTTTTACTTCATAATGTTTATTTTAATTTTTTATACTCATAGAGAAAACGTTAAACGCTTGATAAATAAAGAAGAAACTAAGACAAAAATTTAATAATTTGACAGTTTAACTGTTTTAAGTACGTTCTCTAAATATGAATCTAGTAATTGTTGAAAGTCCAGCAAAAGCAAAAACAATTAATAAATATTTAGGATCAGATTATACAGTTCTTGCAAGCTATGGACATATAAGAGATCTGCCTTCGAAAAATGGTTCTGTTGATCCTGAAAATGATTTTAAAATGATTTGGAAAGTAGATAGCTTTTCAAAAAAATATTTAAAAGAAATTACAGATAGTGCTAAAGATTCAAAAAAAATTATTCTAGCAACTGACCCTGATAGAGAAGGTGAAGCAATAGCTTGGCATGTAAAAGAGTTTCTTGAAGAAAAAAAATTATTAAAAGATAAAGAAGTTGAAAGAGTTGTTTTCAACGAAATAACAAAAAAAGCAGTTACAAATGGAATAAATAATCCAAGAAAAATAGAGCCACATTTAGTTGATGCTTATATGGCAAGAAGAGCTCTAGATTATCTAGTAGGTTTTAATATCTCCCCCATTCTATGGACAAAATTACCAGGTTCTAAATCTGCTGGTCGAGTTCAGTCTGTAGCTCTAAGACTTTTAACCGAAAGAGAACAGGAAATAGAAGTTTTTCAACCAAAAGAATTTTGGACTTTAAATATAATTTTTAAAAATAACAAAAATGAAAAAATAAATACAAATATTTCACAATTAGATGGAAATAAGATTGAAAAATTTTCATTTAAAAACAAACAAGATATTAATGATGCATTATCTCAAATAAAAAACAAAAAATACAAAATAACAGATATAAGCTCGAAAACTTATAACAGAAATCCATCAGGACCTTTTACTACATCAACATTACAACAAACAGCATCCAGTAAACTTGGTTTTGGAGCATCAAGGACAATGCAAATTGCTCAAAGACTATATCAAGGAATTGATATTGAAGGTGAAACGGTAGGATTAATTACTTATATGAGAACAGATGGAACTAATATTTCAAAAGATGCTATAACATCTTTCAGAGATTTTATAATGCAGAATTATGGTGATAAATATTTACCAGAACAACCTCTAAATTATAGTGGCAAAAAAGCAAAGAATGCTCAAGAAGCTCACGAAGCTATACGTCCAACAGAAATAATTCGAAAACCAGAAGATATGAAAAAATACTTAAGTACTGATCAATATAAACTTTATAATTTAATATGGTCTAGATCTTTATCATCACAAATGCAGTCAGCAAAATTTGATAGAAAAACTATTACCATCAGCTCAGATGATGATAAAAATATATTCAAAGCTAGTGGTTCAACATTAAAATTTGATGGTTTCCTAAAACTTTATAAGATCGATGAAAATGATGATGACAATGAAAATACTTTGCCTGATGTTGAAAAAGGTGATGTAATGTTTGAAGATCATATTGATGAACAGCACTATACGCAACCACCGCCTAGATATTCAGAGGCAAGTTTAGTTAAAAAATTAGAGGAACTAGGGATTGGAAGACCGTCTACTTATGCAAGTATTATTTCAGTAATAGCTAATAGAGGTTATGCTGATATAAATAATAAAAGATTTTTCCCAACTGATAGAGGTAAATTACTTTCTGCTTTTTTAGAAAAATTATTTACCAAATATGTTGATTATGATTTTACTGCAAAATTAGAAGATCAATTAGATGATATAACATCAGGTAAAGAAAATTGGATAAAAGTTCTAGAAAACTTTTGGAAAGACTTTAATTCTAATGTTTCAGGTGTGAAAGAAAAAAGAACCAGAGAAGTATTAGATCTATTAAATGAAAGTCTTGGATCACTAATATTTGAGGTCGATAAGGATGGAAATATTGATAGAAAATGCAAGCTTTGTGAGTCTGGTCAATTAAGTTTAAAAAATAGTTTTAGAGGTGGTGCTTTTATTGGGTGTTCAAATTATCCAGACTGCAAATTTACAAGACCACTATCAAAATCTAAAGCAGCACAACAATTGACACTAGCAGAACCTAAATTCATCGGAAAAAATGATAAAGGTAAAGATATTTTTCTTAAAAATGGAAGATTTGGTCCATATTTACAATTTGAAAAAGAAATCATAGAGGAAGATGAAAAAACTAAAAAGAAAAAAAGAAAATTAAAGAAAGAAGAAAATAATTTAAAAAATGTTTCTATCCCTAAAGGAATTGAGATTGAAAATATTGATTTAGAAAAGGCAAAATACTTATGTTCATTACCATTAAGTTTAGGTAAAAATCCTGAAAATGATAAGGATATTACTGTGAATGTTGGAAGATTTGGTCCTTACCTTAAATGTGAAAATAAATCTGCTAGACTAGAAAATGTTGATGAATTATTCACAATTGGATTAAATAGAGCTGTTACATTAATTGCTGAAGCTAAACCAGGAAGAATTTCATCATCTATGATAAAAGATTTAGGAGAACACCCTGAAGATAAAAAACCAGTTAGAATCATGAAAGGTCAGTATGGTCCATACATTAAATACAAATCATTAAATGCGACTATACCAGAAGAGAAAGATCCTGTTGAATTAACTATGGAAGAAGCATTAATTTTAATTGAGAAAAGAAAAGAATACGATAGAAATAAAAAGAAAAAGAAAAGCAAATAATGTCAGCAGATGAAAATTTAAAGAATTTAAATATAAAATTACCAAAAGCTAATGATCCTGTTGGATCATATGCTGCTACTAGAATATCTGGAAATTTACTATACATATCTGGTCAAATATCAATTGATGAGAATGGAAATTTAATTAAGGGAAAACTCGGAAAAGATTATAATACTGAACAAGGTTATGAGGCAGCTAAAAGATGTGCATTAAGCATAATATCTCAAGCAAAAAAAGCATGTGGTGATGATTTATCCAAAATTAAATCATGTTTGAAACTTACTGGATATGTTAATTCTACTGATGATTTTACTGAACAGCCAAAAGTCATAAATGGAGCCTCAGATATAATAAAAAGTGTATTTGATGAAGCTGGCTCACATGCAAGAGCTGCTGTCAGCACTAATAGCCTTCCATTGGGTGTTGCAGTTGAAGTTGATGCAATATTTGATCTTAATTAATTATCTACCAATACTAAAATAATTTATTTTATTTTTTTTCATTTCAGAAGTTGAGTAAAGATTTCTCATATCAAAAACTTTAAAATTTCTTTTTTTTGTAATTTTTTTAAAGTTTAGTTGCTTAAATTCATTCCATTCTGTATGGATAATTATTAAATCTGCGCTTTTACAAGCATCTTTTATATTTTCAAAAAAGTTTATTTTTTTAGATTTTAATTCCTTTTTCTTGCCAGTTGGTTCATAATAATTGACATGTGCACCCTTCCTTATCAAAGATGGTATCATTTTTAATGAAGAGGACTCTCTCATGTCATCAGTTCCTGGTTTAAAGGTAACACCCAAAAATGTAATATTTTTATTTTTAATTTTGTTATTCATTATTTTGCTAATTTTATTTAATAATAAATTGGTTCTTTTATCATTTGAATTAATTACTGACTTTACAACTGAAAGATTTGTTTTAAACATTCGACCAGTTGAAACAAGTGCTCTTGTATCCTTTGGAAAACATGATCCACCATAGGCTGGGCCAGCTCGTAGAAATCTACTTCCAATCCTTTCATCTAAACCCATGCCAATTGCAACTTCTTTAACGTCTATATTTAATTTTTCACATAAATTGGCTATTTCATTAATGAATGTAATTTTAGTGGCTAAAAAAGCGTTTGATGCATATTTAATCAGTTCTGCTGATCGTCTAGAAGTATGAAAATATCTACCACCCTTCTTAATTAAAGGTAGATATAATTTTTTCATTATTTTATTTGCTTTATTGCTGCTAGTACCGACAACAACTCTATCTGGGAATTGAAAATCTCTAATAGCTTCACCTTCTCTTAAAAATTCAGGATTAGATACAACATCAAACTTATTTTTATTTTTATTTGATTTTAAGATTTTTGTGATTTTATCACCTGTGATAACTGGGACTGTAGATTTAGTAACTATTATTTTATACCTATTTAAATTAGATTTTATACTTTTGGTAACATTAAATACATATTTCAAATCAGCTTTATTATTTTTGGTAGGAGTTCCAACGCAAATAAATATGATATCTGACTTTTTTATTGAGCTAGAAATATCTGTTGTAAATAAAAGTCTTTTTTTTTTTAAATTTCTTACAACCAATTCTTGAAGACCAGGTTCATAAATTGGGATTATTCCTTTATTTAATTTTTCTATAATTTCTCTGTTAATATCAACACATCTAACTGTATTACCTAGGTCAGAAAAACAGGCCCCACTAACTAAACCAACATAACCAGATCCTATAATGCAAATTTTCATAGCTTAGAAATTTCAATTCCAGATTTAATATAACCTTTCATAGATCCACAATCTAAATAATTACCTGCAAATTTATGTCCAATGAATAAATATTGATCTAATATCATTCGTCTTATTGCATCTGTAATATGTATTTCACCACCTTTACCTTTTTTTTGATTTTGTAGATAAAGAAAAATTTTCTTTGATAATATATATCTACCTATAACTGCGTTATTTGAAGGTGCATCTTTAGTATTAGGTTTTTCAATTACATCTGCAATTTTAAAATTTAATTTGTCAATATTTTTTTTAATTGAATAAATTCCCCAACGATCTACATTATTTTTTTTAACTTTCATGCTAGCCATTACAGAACCTTTTAATTTTTTATGAATTTTTATCATATCTTTTGAACAATTCTTTTTCATAATTAAATCATCAGGTAACAACATTAAAAAATAATCATTTTTTATAAACTTTTTTGTTTTGAGTACAGCATCACCTGTTCCCATGGGTTTATTCTGATAAACAAATTTGATTTTTTTTCTAAAAAAAAGAATTTTTTTATACTCTTTAATTATTCTTGGATCTTTCTTTTTTTTAATAATTGATTTGTAAAAATTATCATTATTGAAATATTTCCTTATCATCTCTTTTTTTTTTGAAATAATAAAAATTATTTCACTTACACCAGCTTCAATACATTCATCTAAAATATACTCAATACCTGGTTTTCCATTTATTGGGAGAAGTTCTTTAGGAAAAATACTTGTTAAAGGTAGTAAACGTGTACCCAAACCAGCAAGAGGAATAATAGCTTGTTTAATCATTAAGATGTTTTACTTATAATCATATTTATTAAAAATGAAAATTTTAAAAAATATTTTTGAACTAAATAAGGCAGTAAAAAATTACAAAAATGTTGGATTTGTACCTACAATGGGGGGAATTCATAAAGGCCACGTATCTTTAATAAAAATTTCACAAAAAAATAACAAAGAAACGATAGTAAGTATTTTCGTCAATCCAACACAATTTAATCAAAAAAAAGATTTTAAGAATTATCCTAGAAATATAAGAAAAGATATTTCAATATTAAAAAAACTAAAAGTTAATTATTTGTTTTTGCCCGAGGTCAATGAAATTTATAAAAATAGAATGAAGAATTTTAAACTTAATAAATCTGATAAAATTTTATGTGCTAAATATAGAAAAGGTCATTTTGAAGGTGTATTAAACGTTATGAATAGATTGTTATCTATTATTAAATCTAAGTTTGTTTATATGGGTGAAAAAGATTTTCAACAATACATGTTAATTAAAAGAATATTAGGTAAAAAATATAAAATAAATATTGTTGGTTGTCCTACCATTCGAGAAAATAAAATTGCTTTATCCACAAGAAACAAATTGTTAAATAAATCATGCATAAAAAAAGCATCAAAAATAGCCATCAAATTAGATAAATTAAAAAAATTATCAAAAATGAATAAATTTGTGGATTTGTCAAAATATAAAGTTGAGCTTGAAAATAAATTTAAAATTAAAATTGATTATCTTGAATTTAGAGATGAGAAAAAAATGAAATTAGATAATTTTAAATCTAAATACAGACTATTTATTGCCTATCATATTAATGGAGTAAGATTAATTGATAATTTTTGATTATAAGAAATAAGCTCCTACACCTAAGAAAGATACAAATCCAATTACATCTGTTATTGTTGTAACAAATACACTAGAAGAAATAGCAGGATCAATTTTCATTTTATTTAATGTTACAGGGACTAGAATACCAAAAAGTCCTGCAACTATCATAGTTAAAACCATTGAAATTGAAATTATTAGGGAGAGCTGGATATCATTAAACCATAGTTGAACTATCAAAGAACTTATAATTGCAAAAATAACACCATTTAATACTCCAATATTAAATTCTTTAATAATATTATTCGTAAAATTATTTTTCGTTAAATCCTGTGTAGCTAAAGATCTTACTGTGACAGCCAATGTTTGCATGCCAGCGTTACCACCCATTGATGCTACAATTGGCATTAAAAAAGCCAAAACTACCATTTGCTCTATAGTAGCACCAAATAGACTAATGCAATAAGTTGCTAGAAAAGCAGTAAATAAGTTTAATAACAACCAATTAAATCTTCTCTTTGTTTTTGTTATTACTCCATCAGTTATTTCTTCATCCCCTACTCCAGCTAATCTAAGTGCGTCCTCTTCAGCTTCTTCTTTTAATACTGTTAGAACATCATCATAAGCTATCATCCCAACTAATTTGTCTGACTTATCTACTACAGCAGCTGAACTCAAATTATAATTTTCAAATAAGTTACCGACTTCTTCTCTATCCATATCAACAGGTATTAGTGTTTGAGATTCAGCCATAATAGACATCATTTTTGTATCTCTTGGAGTTCTTAATACTCTTGATGAAGGAACTGTACCAATGGGTTTGAATTCTTGATCAACTATAAATATTTCTAGAAATTCTTCAGGAAGTTCTTTGTTTTCTCTTAAATAGTCTATTGTTTGTCCTACAGACCAATTACTTGGTATAGCTGTAAATTCACGCTGCATTAATCTAGCAGCAGAGTCTTCTGGATAACTTAAGCTTTCAAGTAATGCAAATCGGTCTTTTGGAGGTAATGAGCTAAGGATTGTATTTTTATCTTTTTCGTCTACATTTTCTAAAATCTTAATTGCATCATCTGACTCTAAATTTTTTAATATATTCACTATTGAATCTGATGATAGATAAGCAATCATCTCAGACTGAATTGACTCATTTAATTCAACAAAGACTTCAGGATCAACTTTGAAACTATTTAGTTTTATTAAATTTTCTCTATCATTTTGACTTAAATGTTCAATTATGTCAGCAGCATCTGCTGGATGCATAGCATTGAACGAATTTGTAATAAATTCGGCATCATTTGAGGCAATTTTATCTGTGACAACTTTGATGAATTCTTTGTTAAATTCAAAGTTAACTTTTTTATCTTTTAATTTTTTCACTATAGTCATAAGATTTACCTATAATTTAGTTGGCACTATTAATACAAAATAAAAATAATACAAATTTATAATGACAATAGAGATCAAAAAGTCAGTAAAACCAATAAAATATAAATCTGCGATAGATATACTTGAAGACAGATTGGAGCAAATTAAAGTAAATAAAAATAAAGAACTTATTTGGATACTTGAACATGAAGAGATTTATACTGGTGGAACAAGTTTTAGTGAAAATGAGATTTTAGATAAATCTATAAACTTTATTAAAACGAATAGAGGAGGAAAAATAACATATCATGGTCCTGGTCAATTAGTTTTTTATTTTGTGATTGACTTGAACAAAAGAGGTAAGAATATAAAAAAAATTATAACTGCAATTGAAAAGACAATTATAAATACTCTAAAAAATTACGATATAAAGTGTTTTGCAGATAGAAAAAATATTGGAATTTGGTTTCAGCACAAATCTGGTAAAATAGATAAAATTGCAGCGATAGGCATAAAAGTAAAGAAGTGGATTGCTTATCACGGTTTTGCATTAAATATTTCTAATGATCTTAATGTATATAAAAAGATAGTTCCTTGTGGAATCAGAAATAGAGGAGTTTCAAATTTAAATAATATTAAAAAACAAAATTATAAAAATATTGAGAATGATTTGATAAAAAATTTTTTATCAAATATTAAAAATTAAGTCTTTTTGTTTTTAACATATTTCTAAAATAATCTGGAGGGGTGGCTCTAAAAGTGTATTTTTGCTCATTTATTTTAAATTTTATTTCATAAGAATGTAACATTAAATTTTTATTATTTATTTTTGAGTTATTTGTTGAATTATATTTTTTATCACCAATAATGGAGTTTCCTAAATTAAATAATTGTTTTCTTAGTTGATGTTTTCTTCCTGTAATTGGATTTAACTGAATGAATGTCGCATTATTATTTTTATCTAAAATTTCATATTTTGTTTCAGCCTTTTCAACTATTTTTTTTTTATTTTCAAATCTTATCAAATCATCTTTTATCACACCTTTATCGATTAAAATTAATTCACCATTACATATTGCTAAATAAGTTTTATAAACCTTTCTTAATCTAAAAAGTGAGGTGAGCAGTTGGGCTGTTTTCCTATTCTTTGCAATTATAAAAACGCCAGAAGTATCTTTATCTAATCTGTGTACAGAATAAGGTTTCTCGTCTCTAAATAAATTACTTTTCGCAAATATATCAATAATATTCTTTTTAGATTTTGTACCACCCTGTACTGAAATTCCTGATTGTTTATTTAGAACAACAAAATTGTCATTATTTTCTATAATTAAATCCTCATTTTCTTTTATAATTTCATTACTAGGATTATATTTTTTTTTGCGTTGCTCAATTTTTTCATCAAAATTTAAATTATAAATATTAAGTTTGTCACCGGTTTTAACTTTTTGAGAGCTTTTTACTTTTTTTTGATTTAATTTTAATTTTCCATTTCTTAGATTTTTTTCAATAAGTCCTTGTGGAATTTTTCCTAAATGATTTCGAATGAATCTGTCAATACGCATTTCATTAAAAGATTTATCTACGTTAATTGATTTTTTCATTTTTATTTTAATTTATTGCAACTATTGTTTTCCTTGCCTAGCTTAAGATCTTTGCACTTTTTACCTATAGCTATAGAATCATAATATACAACTGTATCAGCTCTTTTTGGAGGTTTGCCTTTGTGCATTATATTAAACCTATTAATATTACTTTTGTATATTCCAAACTTCATATACGACTGTTTGCTTATATTATTATTGGTCAATCCTTTATAATTAACTACAAGTTCGTTATTAGCCCAAATCTTAATAAAACTCTTATTTGGCCAATCAACAAATTCTATATTAATAACAAAATCATTCCATTTACCTTTTACATTATTTGCTTCTAAAATTTTATAAGTGTCAAAACCTCCAAAACTATGATTTACAAAATCTGTCCATTGCAAATCTCCATTTGGAGCAACTCTAAACATAAAATTTACTGGACCTGCTTTAGAATGTATTTGCCATATAGTATTACTTATAGGAATAGTAAATTCACTATTTTCAGGGATATAAATACTAAATTTAAACCATGTATTTTTAGACTTCAATCCTAGCATGCTAACTTCTGATCTTTCTCTAAAGGTATTGCACTCATCTGACTTTCTTTGTTGACCACAATCACCATCACCATTTTTAAATTTCCAAGCAAATTTGCCAGATCTAACAATTCTATTTTGAATTAATAATCCGTCTTTAGGAAAGTTATATAAGGGTGATAAATGCAATCTACATTTAGTTTTTTTTCCATGACTCCATTGACAGTCAATATTTGATAAGTCTATTAAATCTTTTTCATTATCTAAATTAAACCAAGGCATATTGTCGTCACCTAATGTATAAAATTTTAAACCGTCAATTTTTGCTGGATTTGCATTTAAAATATTAGTTGTAAAAAAAAATATTATAATTATTTGAAAAATTATATTTTTCATTTCATTAATATAAAATATTAGATAATTGTTTTACAACATCAATTAAATAAAATATTAATTAAAGATTATGCTGTAGCTTGTTTTTTATCTTCTACTTTTGGTGTATCTTTAGTCGGATTCTTTTTCTTTTTATCGACTCTTTTTGCTTCAACATCCCTATCTACAAACTCAATTACTGCCATAGGTGCATTATCACCATATCTGAACCCAGCCTTAATAATTCTTGTATATCCACCTTTTCTATTTTCGTATCTCTTAGAAAGCGTTTTTTTAACTTTATTGGTAGATTTAAGATCTTGAAGTTTTGAGATTAGTGTTTTGGTGTTAGATAATGTATCTTTCTTGCCAAGTGTTATGATTTTGTCAGCTTGAGGTTTTAAGACTTTTGCTTTGGGCAATGTTGTTGTGATTTGCTCATACTTTATTAATGAGTTAAGCATATTTTTAATTAGAGCTTTTCTATGTTCTGAAGTTCTGTTGAGCTTTTTATAGCCCATTTTATGTCTCATTAGATAGCTTCCTCTAGTTTTTTAGATAATTCAGCAATATTATCTGGTGGCCAGTTTGGAATTTCCATTCCAAGGTATAATGACATCCCTGTTAATACTTCTTTGATCTCATTTAATGATTTTCTACCAAAATTAGGTGTTCTTAACATTTCACCTTCTGATTTTTGTACTAAATCACCAATATAAATAATATTATCATTTTTAAGACAATTCATTGATCTTACAGAAAGTTCTAATTCGTCAACTTTTCTTAATAAGTTCTTATTAAACTCCGGCTCTGAAGGTTGTTCTTTTACAATAACTTCTTGAGGCTCATCAAAGTTAACAAACATTCCTAACTGATCTTGGAATATTCTTGCTGAATAAGCTACTGCATCTTCAGCTGATATTGATCCATTTGTCTCAACTTCCATAGTTAATTTATCATAATCTAATGCTTTTCCTTCTCTAGCAGTACTAACTGAATAAGAAACTTTTTTTACTGGACTAAATAATGAGTCTATAGGAATTAATCCCAGAGGTGGTTCTTCAGGTTTATTCATTTCTGCTGACACATAACCCTTACCGGTTCCTACTGTCATTTCCATATGAAATTTAGTATTTTCATCTAAGTTACATATAACTAAATCTGGATTTAAAATTTCAATATCAGCAACTGGAGTTATATCAGATGCTTTGATTTCTCCTGGACCTTTGGCATCAAGTATCAGCTTTTTTGGTTCATCGGAAGAACTTTTAAGAGCTAAAGATTTTACATTTAATACAATATCTGTCACGTCCTCTCTAACACCTTTTATTGATGTGAATTCATGTAATACTCCATCGATTTGTATTGAAGTAACTGCAGTACCTCTAATTGAAGATAGAAGAATTCTTCTTAATGAATTACCAAGTGTTAATCCATAACCTTTTTCTAAAGGTTCAGCGGTAATTTTTGCAAAAGAATTATCTTCACTTAATTGAACATCTAATTTTGCAGGTTTAATTAATGATTTCCAGTTTTTTGTATTTACTTCGGTTTGTTCCATTAAACTCTCCTTTTTTTTGGTGGTCTTGTCCCATTGTGTGGCATTGGTGTTGTATCTTTAATTGATATAATTTTAAATCCTCTTGCTTGCAAAGCTCTTAAAGCAGTTTCTCTACCAGAGCCAGGTCCTTTAACTTCAACAGACAAAACTTTCATTCCCACTTCTAAAGCTTTTGCTGCAGCTGCATCGGCGGCAACTTGTGCTGCATATGGTGTAGATTTACGAGAACCTTTGAAACCTTTTTGACCAGCGGACGCCCAGGAAACTACATTTCCGTTGGTATCGGCAATAGATACAATAGTATTATTAAAAGTAGATTGAACGTAAGCAATTCCATTTAAAATATTCTTTTTTCCTTTTTTTTTCTTAGAGTAAGAACTCTTTTTGGACTTAGAATCTGTTTTCTGTTCTTTATTTTCAGTAACTTCTTTTTTCATTATTTTTTAAGTGGGGTTAGTTTTTTACCAGCGATCGCAATTGCTTTTCCTTTTCTAGTTCTTGAATTACATCTTGTTCTTTGACCTCTAACAGGAAGTTTTTTTCTATGTCTAGAACCTCTGTATGTGGCAAGATCAATTAATCTTTTTATACTTAATGATGTTTCTCTTCTTAAATCGCCTTCAACAGTAAATTTTTGATCTATATATTCTCTAATTTTCAAAATTTGATCATCGGTTAATTCGTTAACTCTTTTTGATTTTGGTATTTCTAATTCCTTGCAAATTTGATTTGAAAATTTATTTCCAATACCATAAATATAAGTAAGTCCAACATGAACTAATTTATTTTGTGGTATGTTTACACCTGCAATACGAGCCATAATTTTGTGATAAATTGTGCCTTTTATATAAGAAGATTAGTTAAAGTCAACGTCTTAAACATTCAAAAAATCCTCTATTTTACTTGTTATTTGATCAATTTCCATTGCGCCATCAATCTCATGAAAATTTGAATTTTTTGAATAGTAATCCAATACTGGTCTAGTGGTTTCAACATAAGTATCATATCTCTTTAATGTAGTCTCTAAATCATCATCAGTTCTTTTTTCTAAAATTTTCCTTTTTTTTATTCTTTCCACAATAGTTTCTTTGTTCACATTTAAAAAAAAAATATAATCTATCTTTTGATTTGAATTATTTAACAATAAATCTAAATTTTTAGCTTGGCTAAGAGACCTAGGATAGCCATCAAATATTAATTTTTCCTTTTTGATAGGATCAAAAACATGATTTTTTAATAGCATATTAACGATCTCATCACTGACAAATTTTCCATCATTCATATTACTTATTATTTTTTTTCCTATATCTGTGTCTTTTTTAATTTCCTCTCTTAAAATATCACCAGTCGAAATTTGATAACCGTTTAATTTTTTTACAAGATATTTAGCTTGAGTACCTTTTCCAGCACCAGGTGGACCAAATAGTATTATATTCACCTATCTACCAAATTTAGTTTTTTTAATTAGTTGCTCGTATTGAGAACTCATCATTCTGGTTTGAATTTGTGTAACTGTATCAATTGCTACTACAACAACAATCAGAACTGAAGCACCACCCAAATAAAAAGGGATAGGATAGTTAGCAATAAGAAATTCTGGCATTAAACAAACTAGTGCAAGATATAATGCACCTATTGTTGTTAATCTTGTCAATATTGTATCAATATAAAGCGCAGTGCTTTCTCCAGGTCTTATTCCTGGAATAAATCCACCATATTTTCTTAAATTCTCAGCAGTTTCAGTTGGATTAAAAGTTATTGAAGTATAAAAAAAAGTAAAAAAAATTATTCCTGATGCATATAGCAACATATACAAAGGTTGCCCTTGTGAAAAGTAAGATGAAATGTTTAGAAAAGTTTCATTTTGTGAAACATTAAAATTTGAAAAAGTAACTGGTAATAGTAATAAAGCTGAAGCAAAAATAGCAGGTATAACACCTGCTGAGTTAATTTTTAAAGGTAGATGAGAAGAATCTCCTCCATACATTTTATTCCCCATTTGTCTCTTTGGATAATTTATAAGAATTTTTCTTAAAGCTCTTTCCATAAAAACAATAAACATTATAGTTGCTACAAGTAATATAAATATAAAAATTATCATTACAGTTGAAATTGCACCAGTTCTTCCTAATTCAAAAGTTGTTACTAAAGCTCTAGGAATTTCAGCAACAATACCTGAAAAAATAATTAATGAAATACCATTACCAATGCCTCTTTGTGTAATTTGTTCACCAAGCCACATTAAAAATATAGTTCCAGCAACAATAGTTGTAACTGTTGAAATTTTGAAAAATATTCCAGGATTAATAACTAAATCTGCTGATGACTCTAATCCAACTGCCAATCCATATCCTTGTATAGTTGCTAATAAAACTGTTCCATATCTAGTTATTTGAGTAATTTTTTGTCTACCTATTTCACCTTGGGCCTTAAGATTTTTAAAGTATTCTGAAACTCCCGTTAGTAACTGAACAATTATTGAAGATGATATGTATGGCATTATTCCGAGGGCAAATATTGCCATTCTGCTTACAGCGCCACCCGCGAAAACATTAAACATTCCTAACAAACCTTTTTGGTTTCCTTCCATCATTATTTGAAGTTGCTCTGGGTCGATCCCTGGTAGTGGAACAAAAGTACCCAATCGATAAACTGCAAGGATAAAAAGTGTGAATAGTATTCTATTTCTTAAATCGTTAGATTGTGTTGAGGCACTCATTATTTAGATTGATTTTTAACAGTAATTTGTCCACCAGCTTTTTCGATTTTCTCTTTAGCAGTTTTAGATGAATAATCTGCTTCAATATCAATTTTCGATTTAAAATTACCATTTGATAAAACTTTAAATTTATTAATTGATTTTCTGAATAATTTTGATTTTTTAAATGTATTAATATTTATTTTTTCTTCTGCTTTAATTTTTTTACTATCAATAAGGTTTTGTATATCACCTAAGTTTATTACTGCTATATCATTTTTATTTACAGGGTTGAAACCTCTTTTGGGCAATCTTCTATATAATGGCATTTGACCACCCTCAAAACTTTTTATAGCTACTCCAGATCTTGATTTTTGACCTTTTACACCTCTTCCAGAAGTTTTGCCTTTACCAGATCCTATTCCTCTTCCTACTCGAATTTTTTTTGTTTTAAAATTATTTAATGTATTTAAAGATGTCATTATCCTCTTTTCTCAATTATCTCTGATATTTTTTTATTTCTTAAATTAGAAATATTTTTTGGTGAATTTTGTTTTGATAAAGCTTTAATACAGGCTCTGATTACATTATGTGGGTTTGCTGTACCTAAAGATTTAGCTACAATATCTTTTATACCAAGTACTTCACAAACAGCTCTAACTGGACCACCTGCTATTATACCTGTACCTTTAGGTGCAGATCTTAATTTAATTTTTCCAGCACCATCTTTACCATATATATCATGATGGATAGTTCTTCCATCTCTTAAAGGTATTTGAATTAATTTTCTTCTAGCTAATTCGTTTGCTTTTTTAATTGCATCAGGAACTTGTTTTGCTTTTGCATGCGCGATACCAATTTTTCCATTCTGATTACCAACTACAACTAAAGCGGAGAAACCAAATCTTCTTCCTCCTTTTACAACTTTAGTTATTCTGTTAATGTGAACTAATTTTTCAACAAATTCTGTGTTTTTTTCCATATTTAAAATTCCATCCCATTTTTTCTTAGTGTTTCAGCGAAAATTTTAACTCTTCCATGGTATTTATAAATACCTCTATCAAAGTAAATTTTTTTAATATTTTTTTCATTTGCTTTCTTTGCTAGAATTTCAGCAACAACAGTTGATAGTTCAGATTTGTTTTTTTTTTGTCCTTTAATTTCCTTATCTATTGATGAAGCAGAAACTAATGTAATATTTTTTACATCATCAATTATTTGTGCACTTATATTTCTTGTAGATCTTGAAACACTTAATCTGTATCGATCTTTCGATACACTTTTAAGTTTTTTTCTTACTCTAAATCTTTTTCTCTCTATAGTGTTTAATCTCATTATTTTTTCTTACCTTCTTTTCTTAAAATATATTGATCTTTTTCTTTTATGCCTTTTCCTTTATAAGGCTCAGGTGGTCTAATACTTTTGATTTGTGACGCGACCATTCCTACTTGTTGTTTATTTGAACCACTTATTTTAAGAGTTGTTTGTTTTTCAACAGCTATTTTAATACCTTCTGGAATATTGTAATTTATATCATGACTAAATCCTAATTGCATATTTAGAACATTTCCTTTTAAAGCTGCTCTGAATCCTACACCGGTAAGTTCAAGAATTTTTTCGTAACCACTACTTGCGCCAATAATAGCATTATTAAGTAAGCTTCTATTCATGCCCCATAATCTTTTAGAAGTATCATCAAGCTTTTTAGGTTTTATTGATACGTCTTTACCTTCAGTGATTTTAAGTTCAAACATTTCTAAATCTAATTCAATTGCTTGTTTGCCCAGTGGGCCCTCTACATTAACTGTGTTACCAGATAATAAAACTTTTACTTTATCTGGAATTGGTATGTTTATTTTTCCTATTTTAGACATTAAAATACCTTACAAATAATCTCACCACCAAGTTTTTTCTTTCTTGCATCAACATCTGTCATTACACCTTGTGGTGTTGACACAATTGCAATACCAAGTCCATTATTAATTTTTGGAAGACTACTCGCGCTAGAAAAAATTCTCCTACCTGGTTTTGAAATTCTTTCAATAGTATTTATAACTGGATTGCCTGAATTATATTTTAAGTTAATTTCAATTGAAGGTTTTTTATCATCATTAATTTTGTAGTCTATAATATAGCCTTCAGATTTTAAAACGTCTGCAATTTTAGCTTTAAATTTTGATGATGGTAATGATACTTTACTGTGATTTCTCACTTGAGCATTTTTAATTCTTGCTAACATATCACCTATTGGATCACTTAAACTCATATTTTCCTTTCTACCAACTCGATTTTACCATTCCAGGAATTTTACCTTCTAAACCAAGTTGTCGAAGGGCTATTCTTGAAATTTTTAATTTTCGGTAAACTCCATGAGGTCTACCAGTAATTTGACACCTATTCATAACTCTAACCTTTGCTGAATTCCGAGGTAATTTTGATAATTTTTGTTGCGCTTTAAATCTTTCTTCTAAGGATAATTTTTTATCCATTATTATTTTTTTTAATTTCATTCTCTTTTTAAAAAGCTTGTCTGATAATCTAATTCTTCTGTTATTCTTATTTATTGCACTCATTTTAGCCATTAATTGCTCCTTTTTTCCCTAAATGGAAAATTTAAATGTTTTAATAGTTCAAAACTATGTTCTATCTTTTGAGATTTTATGACTATTGTAATGTCTAAACCTCTAATTTTGTCAACTTTATCAAAATTTACCTCTGGAAATATAATATGTTCTTTAACACCAAAAGTATAATTACCAAATTTATCAAAACCTTTCGGGCTTAATCCTCTAAAATCTTTTATTCTTGGTAATGCTATATTTGTTAATCTATCAATAAATTCATACATTTTATTTTTTCTTAACGTAACTTTCAAACCTGAATTAGTGTTTTTTCTAGTTTTAAAATTTGCTATAGATTTTTTAAATTTAGTTACCACTGGCATTTGACCAGTGATATTCGCCAAATCTTCTTGGCACGATTTTAAAATTTTCTGATCATTTCCATCAAGACCTAAACCCATATTTAAAACTATTTTTTGTATTCTTGGACCCATATATAAATTTTTATAGCCAAATTTTTCTTTTAATGTTGGCTCAATTTCTTTAGATATGGTCTGTTTTAATCTAGGTGTCATTATTTTTTAGCCTCACTTTTATTTTTGGTGTCAAATATTGCTAAATTCGAGAGATGTATAAAGTTTTCTTTTGAAACTATTCCACCTTTCTTTTCTTTTGTAGTTTTCACATGTTTTTTTACCATGTTAATACCTTTTACTTTTGCCCTTTTATTTTTTCTGTCAATTTCAATGACATCACCATCTTTGTTTTTATCCTTGCCAGTCAATATTTTTACTTTAATACCTTTTTTAATCATTATAATACCTCTGGTGCCAAAGAAATTATTTTCATTTGTCCTCTATTTCTTAACTCTCTAGTAACTGGTCCAAAAATCCTAGTACCTATTGGCTCCCCTTTATCATCTGTTAGAACAGCTGCGTTGTTATCAAATCTTACTTTGGATCCATCATTCCTATGAATTCCTTTTTTAACTCTAACAACAACAGCTTTATGAACCGCACCTTTTTTAACTTTCCCTTTTGGAATTGCTTCTTTAACCGCGACAACAATAGTATCACCAATGCTTGCGTATCTTCTTTTAGATCCACCTAATACTTTTATGCATTCAATTTTTTTTGCACCAGTGTTATCAGCTACAAATAATTCTGTCTGAACTTGTATCATTTGGAAACTCCTATCACTTCAAATTTTTTTGACTTTGAGTAAGGTTTGCACTCTTGTATCGATACTTTATCACCGTTTTTATATTTATTCTCTTCGTCGTGAACACTATATTTTTTTCTAGCTTTAATAACTTTTTTTAATACTGGATGTTGGTATTTTCTCTCAACCAGAACCGTTATAGTTTTATTTGGCTTATTGCTGACAACTATTCCATTTAATACTTTTTTAGGCATCTTTTCTCACTACTAATGTTTTTAATCTTGCAATATTCTTCTTTGTTTCACTTATTTTTGATGGACTTTTTATCTGACCATTAATTTTTTGAAATCTAAAGTTAAAAAGATCTTTTTTTAATTTTTCAATATCTTTTAAAGCTTGTTCTTTGGTCATTTTCTTTATCTCACTTTTTTTCATTTAAATTCTCTTAATAAATTTACATTTAATTGGAAGTTTTGCAGATGCTTTGTATAAAGCCTCTCTAGCAATTTCTTCTGTTACACCGTCAACCTCAAATAAAATTCTTCCTGGTTTTACTCTGCATGCCCAAAATTCTGGTGAGCCTTTTCCCTTACCCATTCTTACCTCAGTAGGTTTTTTTGATACAGGTATATTAGGAAACATTCTAGTCCAAACTCTTCCTTGTCTTTTCATGTGTCTTGTTAATGCTACTCTAGCTGCTTCTATCTGTCTGGATATTATTCTTTCTGGCTGTATTGCTTTCAATCCAAATGAACCATAATTCATAGCATTACATCTAGAGGCATTTCCATGAATTCTTCCTTTATGTGCTTTTCTAAACTTTGTTCTAGTTGGTTGTAACATTATTATGTTTTATTCCTTTCTTGGCTAAATTCTTTTGTAAAGATTTCTCCTTTATATATCCAAACTTTAATTCCGATTATTCCATATGTGGTCAAAGCTTCTGCTTCAGCGTAATCAATATCTGCTCTTAAAGTATGAGATGGAATACTTCCATCTCTTAACCACTCTGTTCTTGCAATTTCGTTTCCGCCAAGTCTTCCGCTACAAGAAACTTTAATTCCTTTAGCTCCTAATCTCAATGCAGATTGCATAGCTCTCTTCATTGCTCTCCTATAAGAAACACGTTTAACTAACTGTTGAGCTATGTTCTCGGCAACTAAAAATGAATTTGTCTCAGGTTTTTTAACTTCCTTAATATTTAGTACTATTTCATTTGCGCTCAATCTTGATAATTTCCCTTTAATTTTTTCTATATCACTTCCTTTTTTTCCAATTACAAATCCAGGTCTAGAAGTATAAATTGTTACGAAACATTTTTTTGCAGATCTTTCTATCATTACTTTTGAAACACCTGAATTGATAACATTTTTTTTAATGAATTCTCTGATCTTAAAATCTTCAATTAAATAATTTCCAAAATCTTGTTTTTTTGCGTACCAAACGGAATCCCATCCTCTATTGATACCTAATCTTAAACCGACTGGATTAACCTTTTGTCCCATGTTCCTTCTCTTTTTGTTTCATTTGTTCACTCAAAACTATTGTTACGTTTGAGTATGGTTTCATAATTTCTGCAGCTCTACCTTTAGCTCTAGCTCTAAATCTTTTCATTATTACCTGTTTTCCACAGAAAGCTTCTTTAACTACTAAATTGTCAATATCATATTGAAAATTATTTTCTGCATTAGCAACTGCTGATGAAATTGTTTTTTTAACATCTTTAGAAATTCTTTTTTCTGAGAAAGATAAATCTCTAATTGCAATTTCTACTTTTTTACCAACTATTGATTTAAGTATAGGTTTTAATTTTCTTACGCTAGATCTTACATTCTTATTTATTGATCTAACTTGTTTTAAATCTATATCTTTATTTTTACTCATATTTATTTCTTATCAGCTCCTTTTGCTCCACCCTCGACTTTTGCTTTTTTATCGGCTGGCGTATGACCAAAAAACTGTCT
The DNA here is from genome assembly GCA_902611845.1 of uncultured Pelagibacteraceae bacterium. Taxonomy (GTDB): domain Bacteria; phylum Pseudomonadota; class Alphaproteobacteria; order Pelagibacterales; family Pelagibacteraceae; genus Pelagibacter. Next base: position 33,290 of record CACMAX010000007.1, read on the forward strand.
TGTTGGAGCAAATTCTCCAAATTTATGTCCCACCATGTCTTCTGAAACAGTTATTGGTATAAATTTTTTACCGTTATAAATTAAAAAACTGAATCCTACAAAGTCAGGTATTATTGTTGACTTTCTAGACCAAGTCTTAATTGGTTTTTTATTAGGATCATTTTTAATTTTTTCAACTTTTTTAATTAAGCTTTCCTCAACAAACGGTCCTTTCCAAACAGATCTTGCCATAAATTAAGCTCTCTTCTTCTTTCTTCTTCTTATTATAAATTTATCAGTTCTTTTATTGTCTCTTGTTTTTAATCCTTTAGCTGATTGTCCAGTAGGAGAAACAGGATGTCTACCACCTGCAGATTTTCCTTCACCACCACCATGAGGGTGATCCACTGGATTTTTAACAACTCCTCTTGTATGTGGTCTTCTTCCCAACCATCTTGATCGACCAGCTTTACCGATTTTAATATTTTTTTGATCTGGATTAGATAATACTCCAATTGTAGCCAACGCTCTTGAATCTATTTTTCTAACTTCACCTGAAGTCATTTTTATAATTGAGTAGTTTCCATCAATACCAGATATCGTTACAGAAGAACCAGCTGCTCTTGCTATTTTTCCACCTGCACCTGGCTGTATTTCAACATTGTGTATATCAATACCTACCGGAATATCCTGTAATGGTAAACAATTTCCTATTTTAATTTCTGAAGAAGAACCATTTTGAATATGATCACCAACTTTTATTTTTTGCGGAGCAAGATAATAAAATTTTTGATTGTCTTCAAATTTTACCAACATTATGTGACATGACCTGTTTGGGTCATACTCAATTCTTTCTACAATTGCCTTCATATCGTTCTTTTTTCTATAAAAATCAACTTTTCTATATTTATGTTTGTGCCCACCCCCATGATTACGTGAGGTTATTCGACCATAATTATTTCTTCCTTTTGAGGAATAATTCGCACTTGTTAATGGCTTATAAGGTTTACCTTTCCAAAGCCCCTCTCTACTTGTTAAAATAGTTCCTCTGGTAGATTTCGTGTAAGGTTTAAATGTTTTTAAAGCCATAATTTAAATACCTGTTGTTAAGTCAATATTTTGACCTTTTTTAAGAGTAATAATTGCTTTTTTAAAACCCTTCTTTTTAACTTTTTTTCCTCTAGTAGATTTAATTAATGTTTTTTTATTAATAATATTAATTTTTGTTACGTTGACTTTAAAAATTTTTTCAATAGATCCTTTTAAGGTTTTTTTATTTGCGCTTTGAGGCACCTTAAAAACAATTTTATTTTGTTCAGACAAATTTGTTGATTTTTCAGTTACAACGGGAAACAAAATTTTATCGTACAGACTTAATTTATCCATTATTGATACCTTTTTTCTAATTCTTTAACTGAACTCTCAGTAAAAATAATTTTTTTATATTTAACTAAATCAAATGCGCTGAAATGATTTGCATCAGTCAATTTAACATTAGGAATATTTTTAGTTGACCTTAAGATATTATCTTTTGATTTTGTATCCACAATTAATAATGAGTTGTTTGCACCAAACTTCTTTAAGAGTTCAAACATTTCTTTTGTTTTTTCAATTTTTTTTCCAAAATCATCAAAAATAATTACGTTATTTGATTTATTTTTTTCAGTAATTAGTGAAGCTATACTCATTTTTTTTTCACTCTTATTTAATTTTCTATTTTTATAATTATCCTGACCTTTTGGTCCATGGGCTATTCCACCACCTACAAATATAGGAGCTTTTTTACTAGAGTGTCTTGCATTTCCAGTACCTTTTTGTGAATAAATTTTGGATGTTGAGCCGGTAATTTCATTTCTTTGCTTTGTTTTTGCTTTTCTACCTTTAAAATTAGCGTTTAATTTATAGATCACACCGCTCACTAATTGATTATTAATTTTAGCGCTAAAAATTTTATCTAGCACCTCTATGCTTTGCTTTTTTCCATCAATGCTTAATTTATCTATTTTCATTTATTTTTTCTTTTTATCTGCAGATTTTTTTTGTTTTTCAATTTGCTCAATTTTTTCTTCAATTGACATTCGGTTAATATCTTTGACTGATTTTCTAATTAAAACTTCTGTATTTTTTGATCCAGGTATAGAACCTTTTAAATATAATAAATTATTTTCTTTGTCAGTTTTTATAACTTCAATGTTTTGTATAGTTCTAACTTTATCTCCCATATGACCAGCCATTTTTTTTCCTTTAAAAACTTTACCTGGATCCTGTCTTTGCCCTGTTGAACCATGAGATCTATGAGAAATTGAAACACCATGAGTAGCTCTTAATCCACCAAAATTATGCCTTTTCATTGCACCTGCAAATCCTTTACCAATTGTCTTAGATTTAACATCAACAAATTTAACATTCTCGAATATTTCTAATCCAATTTCATTGCCTTCTTTGAAATTTTCGGTACTTTCTAACCTAAATTCTTTAAGAGTTTTTTTTGGCTCAGTATTCTTTTTAGCAAAATAACCTTTCATGGCTTTGGTTAATTTTGAGTTTTTAACTTTTCCAAACCCTATTTGTACTGCACTATATCCACGGTTTTCTTTGTTAATAACGTTTATTACTCTTCCGGTCTCCATTTTTAACACTGTAACTGGAACTGACTGGCCAGTTTTAAAAAACTCCCTAGACATTCCTATTTTTTTTCCAATTAAAGCTAAATTATCCATTATATTTTAATCTCCACATCTACTCCTGATGCTAAATCAAGTTTCATTAGTGCTTCGACTGTTGCAGGCGTTGGTTCAATAATATCTATTAATCTTTTATGAGTTCTTGTTTCGAATTGCTCTCTACTTTTCTTATCAATATGTGGTGATCTTAATACAGTGTATCTCTCTATTTTTGTTGGTAGAGGAATTGGACCTTTGATATTAGCTCCCGTTCTTTTAACGGTATTCACGATCTCTTCGGTCGACTGATCCAAAACCTTGTTGTCGTAAGCTCTTAATTTTATTCTAATATTTTGTTTATCCATAATTAACCTGTTTTCTTGGTTACCTCGTCTTGAACATTTTGTGGAACCTTGTCGTAATGATCAAAAAACATTGAATATTGAGCTCTACCTTGCGACATAGATCTTAAGCTATTTATATAACCAAACATATTTGCTAATGGCACCATTGCTGTTATTACTGTTGCATTGCCTCTTTGTTCTTGTGTACTTATTTGTCCTCTTCTACTATTCAAATCACCTATTACATCTCCCATATAATCTTCTGGAGTGACAACTTCTACTCTCATTACTGGTTCTAAAAGTTTTAGAGTTCCTCGAGTACATGCCTCTTTAAAACATTGTCTTGAAGCAAGTTCAAAAGCTAATACACTTGAGTCAACATCATGGTGCAAGCCATCTAATATAGTAACTTTGTAATCTATTAGAGGAAATCCGGCTAAGATACCACCGTCGGCTATTGTCTCTACACCCTTTTCAACACCTGGTATAAATTCTTTTGGTATTGCTCCACCTTTTATTTTGCTTTCAACTTCTCTGCCTTTACCAGGTTCAAGCGGTTCAACAGATAATTTTACTCTAGCAAACTGTCCAGCTCCACCACTCTGTTTTTTGTGTGTATAATCAAACTCAGCTGCGTTTAATATTGTTTCTCTGTATGCAACTTGAGGTGCGCCAACATTTGCCTCGACTTTAAATTCTCTTTTCATTCGATCAACAATAATATCTAAGTGTAATTCACCCATTCCTTTTATAATTGTTTGACCTGACTCTTCATCTGACGAAACTCTAAATGATGGATCTTCTTTTGCTAATCGACCTAATGCTTCACCCATTTTTTCCTGATCAGCTTTTGATTTAGGTTCAACAGCAATTTCTATTACTGGGTCTGGAAATTCCATTGGTTCAAGTAATACTGGTGTATCTTTATTCGCCAATGTATGACCTGTTATAGTATTTTTTAATCCTGCGAGTGCAACTATATCACCCGCACTTGCTTCTTTGATGTCCTCTCTTGAATTAGCATGCATTAAAAGCATTCTTCCAACTCTTTCTTCTTTATCTGAAGAAGTGTTGTAAACTCCAGTTCCAGATTTAACTGTACCTGAATAAATTCTAATAAATGTTAGACTCCCTACAAATGGATCTGTTGCTACTTTAAAAGCTAAAGCTGAAAAAGGTGCACTATCTTCAAACTTCATTTCAATTTCCTCATCAGATCCTGGTTTTGTCCCCATAATAGATCCAAGATCCTCTGGACTAGGTAAGTAATCTACAACAGCATCTAATAATGGTTGAACACCTTTATTTTTAAATGCAGAACCTGTTAAAACTGGCACAAATTCGAAGTTTAAACATCCTTTTCTTACGCATTTAATCAAATCTTCTTGTTTAATTTCTTCACCACCTAAATAGGCTTCCATTAATTTTTCATCTTGCTCAACAGCTGTCTCAACTAATTCTTGTCTGTATTTATCACATATATCTTTGAGATCATCTGGGATATCTTTTTCTACCCATTCAGCGCCTAGGTCTTCATTTTTCCAAACAATTGCTTTCATCTTAACTAAATCAACAACACCTTGTAATGATGCCTCTATTCCAATAGGCACCTGCATAACTAAAGGTTTAGCTCCAAGTCTATCTTTAATCATATCCACGCATCTAAAGAAATCTGCACCAGTTCTATCAAGCTTATTAACAAAGCAAATTCTTGGAACTTTATATTTATCAGCTTGTCTCCAAACTGTTTCGGATTGTGGCTCAACACCAGCAACACCATCAAATACTGCAACAGCACCGTCCAAAACTTTTAAAGATCTTTCTACTTCAATTGTAAAATCAACGTGGCCAGGAGTATCAATAATATTAATTCTATGCTCTTTCCAAAAACAAGTGGTTGCAGCTGATGTTATTGTAATACCTCTTTCCTGCTCTTGTTCCATCCAATCCATCGTGGCAGCACCATCATGAACTTCACCAATTTTATGACTCTTACCCGTATAATATAAGATTCTTTCTGTAGTTGTGGTTTTGCCAGCATCTATATGAGCCATAATGCCAATGTTTCTATATTTATTTAGTGGATGAGTTTTTGCCATATTATTTACCATCTGAAATGTGCAAAAGCTTTATTTGACTCTGCCATTTTATGTGTATCCTCTTTCTTTTTTATTGCTGAACCCCTTTTTTGATAAGCATCGAAAATTTCATTAAATAATTTATCGGACATTTTTTTATCTTTTCTTTTTCTTGATGCATCAATAATCCATCTTAATGCTAATGCTTGAGATCTTTTAGCTTTAACTTCTACTGGAACTTGATAGGTGGCCCCACCAACACGTCTTGATCGAACTTCTACAGTTGGTCTAACATTATTTATTGCATCATTAAATACTGTTAAGGGTTCGTCTTTTGATTTTGATTTAATTTTATCAATTGCATCATAAACAATTTTTTCTGCTATAGTTTTTTTACCGTCTAACATTATAGAGTTGATTAATTTTGGAATTATTACTGATTTATATTTAGGGTCTACAATAGGAATTTTTTTAGGAGCTTTTCTTTTTCGAGACATTTTTATTTACCTTTTTTCGTTCCATATAAAGAACGTCTTTGTTTTCTGTTTGCAACTCCTTGAGTGTCTAAATTACCACGCAGTATATGATATCTCACACCAGGTAAATCTTTAACACGTCCACCTCTTATTAATACTACAGAGTGCTCTTGTAAATTATGTCCTTCTCCAGGAATATATGCCGTAACTTCAAATCCATTTGATAATCTAACCCTTGCAACTTTTCTTAATGCTGAGTTTGGTTTCTTAGGAGTAGTTGTATAAACTTTTACACAAACACCTCTTTTCAAAGGTTGTTTTTGTAATGCTGGAACTTTATTCCTCGCAATTTGTTTATCTCTTCCTTTTCTTAACAACTGGTTAATTGTTGGCATAAAATTTTTTTTATATAAATTTGATTTTAGATGAAATAACTGTCAGGTTATTTGTGGCAGCGTTTAGTGCACAAGTCACTACATTCCAACCAAAAACACGCACAAAATACTATAGAAATTCCATTTGTCAAATCAAAAGACATGGAAAAATAACGAATTTTTATTGATTTACTGGGCTTTCTGCTTGCTCAATCTTCTCGTTCTCAGCAATGAATTTTTCATCGTCTAAACGAGCTTTCTTGTTCCATAAATTTTTAACAGATCCAGTTCCGGCAGGAACTAATCTACCAACAATTACATTTTCTTTTAATCCTGATAGTTTATCTACTTTACCTTTAATAGCAGCGTCTGTTAAAACTCTTGTAGTTTCTTGGAAAGAAGCGGCTGAAATAAATGACTCTGTTTGAAGAGAAGCTTTAGTAATTCCCATTAAAACTCTTTCTCCTACTGCAGGATTTTTACCATTTTTAACTAGCTGCTCGTTCATATTTTCAAATTTTATTCTATCAATAATTTCTCCAGGTAGTAATGAACTGTCACCTTGAATTTTAACTTCAACTTTTTTCAGCATTTGTCTTAAGATAACTTCAATATGTTTATCATTAATAATTACACCTTGTAATCTATAAACATCTTGTACTTGATTTACAAAATATTCGGTTAATTCTTCAATGCCTAAAATTCTAAGAATATCATGGGGTAATGGTTGACCATCTAACAAATATTCCCCTTTTTTAATTTTTTCACCTTGATTAAAATTAATGTGTTTTCCTTTTGGTATTAAATAACTTGAAGTATCTCCATTTTCTGATTCAATTGTTACCCTTTGTTTGCCTCTTACCTCTTTTCCAAATATTACTTTACCGTCATTTTCAGCAATAATTGCGCTATCTTTTGCTTTTCTTGCTTCAAATAATTCAGCAACTCTTGGAAGACCTCCTGTAATATCTTTAGTCTTTGTAGTTTCTTTAGGAAGTCTAGCTATTACATCACCAGCTGAAATTTTTTGTCCATCTTTAACAGATAATATTGAGTCTGGAACTAAGTAATATCTTGCTTCATTATCATCAGCTTTTTTAACAACATTTCCTTTTGCATCTCTTAGAGTAATTCTTGGTTTTAAATCTGTATTTTTGGATTGAGTTTTCCAATCAACTACTGCTTTAGTAGAAATTCCAGTTGCATCATCGGTCGTTTCCGCAATTGATACACCATCTATTAAATCTACATAATTTGCTATTCCATCTTTTTCAGCAATAACAGGTGTTGTATACGGATCCCATTCACATATTTTTGATCCCTTTTTAACTTTATTTCCATTCTCAAAGAAAAGTTTTGATCCATAAGGAACTTTGTATGCAGCTACTTGTAATCCATTATTATCTTCTATTGATAATTCTGTATTTCTTCCCATTACAATTAAATTCTTTTTTGAGTCTACTAATAAATTTGTGTTAACAATTTTTAATATACCATCATTATTAGATACTATTTGAGATTCTTGTTTGACTGATGCTGTTCCTCCAACGTGAAAAGTTCTCATTGTAAGTTGAGTTCCAGGTTCACCAATAGATTGAGCTGATATCATTCCAATTGCTTCCCCAACATGTACCATTTTACCTCTTGATAAATCTCTACCATAACAAGTGGCGCATACACCTTCTTTCAAACTACACGTCATCACTGAATAAACATTCAAGTTTTTTACACCTGCTGAGTCAATTTTTTCGCATGCAGCCTCATCGATCATACTATTTTTCTTTATTAAAACTTCGCCTGTTAATGGATTTTTTACATCTTTTGCTGTTACTCTTCCAAGAGCTCTTTCTGATAAGCTGACCATTATATTTCCACCTTCTAAGACCTCTGTAAGCTTTATGAAACTTGGGTTATCACATTTAACTTGAGTAATTGTTAAATCTTGGGCAACATCACATAGTCTTCTTGTTAAATAGCCAGAACTCGCAGTCTTTAAAGCAGTATCGGCTAGTCCTTTTCTTGCACCGTGAGTAGAGTTAAAATATTCTAGAGCAGTTAAACCTTCTTTAAAGTTTGATGTAATTGGAGACTCAATAATTTCTCCAGATGGTTTTGCAATTAAACCTCTCATACCAGCTAATTGCTTCATTTGAGCTGCAGAACCTCTTGCACCACTATCTGCCATCATAAATACTGAATTAATTTTGAGCCCATCTTCTGTCATTTCTGTAGCAGAAATTCTTTTCATCATTTCAGATGCTACTTTATCTGTACATTTTGACCATGCATCAATAACTTTATTGTATTTTTCACCTCTAGTTATTAATCCTTCTGCATATTGATTTTCATAATCAGAAATTAATTTTTTTGTTTCATCAATTAATTGCTGTTTGTTATCTGGAATTACTAGATCGTCTTTACCAAATGATATTCCAGCTTTAAATGCATGTTTAAATCCGAGATCTTTTAATTTATCACAAAATATTACTGTGCTTTTCTGACCAGAAAATCTGAAAACATGATCAATAACCTCAGAAACTATTTTCTTAGGCAACAATCTATCAACTAAAGCAAATTTATTATTTATATTCTTTGGGATAAGGTTTGCTAATAAAAATCTTCCAGCTGTACTAATATGTTTTTCATATTTGGTATTATTTTTTTCGTCAATTGTTGCAAACCTTGAAACAATTCTTGAATGAACTTTAATTTGGCCAATTTCCAAAGCATGCTCAATCTCTGAGGTATTTACAAAATATCCTTCAATTCTGTCTGTTTGATATGGTGGTTGAGAGAGATAATAAATTCCTAAAATCATATCCTGACTTGGAACGATTATAGGTTTTCCATTTGATGGGCTTAAAATATTGTTTGTAGACATCATCAGCACCCTTGCTTCTAATTGTGCCTCTAAACTTAATGGTACGTGGACTGCCATTTGATCCCCATCAAAATCTGCGTTGAATGCAGCACAAGTTAGTGGATGTAACTCTATGGCGTTACCTTCAATTAATTTTGGTTCAAAAGCTTGAACACCTAATCTGTGGAGAGTTGGAGCTCTATTTAATATTACCGGATGTTCTCTAACAATTAATTCTAAAGCGTCCCAAACTTCATTTCTTTCTCTTTCAACAAGTTTCTTTGCTTGTTTTATTGTTGAAGCTAATCCAAGTTTATTTAATCTTGCATATAGAAATGGTTTAAACAATTCTAAAGCCATTTTTTTTGGCAGACCACATTCGTGTAACTTTAAATCTGGTCCAACAACAATTACTGATCTTCCAGAATAATCTACTCTTTTACCTAATAAATTTTGTCTAAACCTACCTTGTTTACCTTTTAACATTTCTGCTAAAGATTTTAATGGTCTTTTCCCTGTACCTGTAATTACTCTTCCTCTTCTACCATTGTCAAATAATGCATCTACAGACTCTTGAAGCATTCTTTTTTCATTTCTCACAATTATATCTGGAGCTTTAAGATCCATTAATCTTTTTAAACGATTATTTCTATTTATAACTCTTCTATATAAGTCATTTAAGTCAGAAGTAGCAAATCTACCTCCATCTAACGGAACTAGTGGTCTTAATTCAGGTGGAATAACTGGTATTGTTGTTAAAATCATCCATTCAGGTTTATTTCCAGTATCTATAAATGATTCAATTAATTTTAATCTTTTAATTGATCTTTCTTCTGAAACTTTTGATTTAGTTTCTTTGATTGACTTAATTAAAGCTTCTTTTTCTTGCTCTAGATCTATTGATTTTAAAATTTCTAGAATTGCTTCAGCTCCTATACCTGCAGTAAATGATTCTTCACCATACTCATCTTGATATTTTATAAGCTCTTCTTCTCCTAATAGTTGATTCTTCTTAAGACCTGTTAAACCAGGTTCAATAACTATAAAGTTTTCGAAATATAGTACCCTCTCAACCTCTTTTAATTTCATGTCAATTGCAAGAGATATTCTGCTTGGTAAAGATTTTAAGAACCATATATGAGCAACTGGTGTTGCTAAATTAATATGACCCATTCTTTCACGTCTTACATTTGACTTTGTAACCTCTACACCACATTTTTCGCATATAATTCCTCTAAATTTCATTCTTTTGTATTTGCCACAAAGACATTCATAATCTTTTATTGGTCCAAATATTCTTGCACAAAATAATCCGTCTTTTTCAGGTCTAAACGTTCTATAATTTATTGTTTCAGGTTTTTTAATTTCTCCATAAGTCCAAGATTTAATTTTTTCTGGACTAGCAAGAGTTATTTTTATGCTATTAAAATTTTGCGCTTCTGAAATTTCTGAAGATTTAAATAGATCTGTTAATTCTTTACTCATATTAATTTAGCTCCACATTTAGTGCTAGAGATTTAATTTCTTTTACTAAAACGTTAAATGACTCTGGTATACCAGACTCAAAATTTTCTTCGCCTTTTACTATTGTTTCATAAACCTTAACTCTGCCAGCTACATCATCGGACTTAACAGTTAAAATTTCTTGAAGTGTATATGATGCACCATAAGCCTCTAATGCCCAAACTTCCATTTCACCAAATCGTTGACCACCTAATTGTGCTTTACCTCCCAGAGGTTGTTGAGTTACTAGACTGTACGGACCAGTAGATCTTGCGTGAATTTTATCTTCTACTAAATGGTGAAGCTTTAACATATAAATAGTTCCAACTGTAACTTCTCTATCAAATTTTTCACCAGTTCTTCCATCCCATAGAGTAGTTTGTCCAGAATTTGGTAACTCCGCTAGTTCCAACATTTTAGTCACATCTTTTTCTTTTGCTCCATCAAAAACTGGTGTCGCAATTGGAACACCATGTCTTATATTTGAGCATAAATCTTCAAATTCCGATTGATTTAGTTTTTCAATATCTTGATCATATATTTCTTTACCGTATACATTTTTTAAAAATGATTTAATTTTTTCTGTTTTTTCGATTTTTTTTTGGTTTTCATTAACTAATAGATTTAATTTTTCACCTAGTTCAGTACAAGACCATCCTAAGTGTGTTTCTAATATTTGACCAACATTCATCCTACTTGGTACACCTAAAGGATTGAGTACTATATCTACTGGTTTACCATTTTCTCTATATGGCATATCCTCAACTGGAACTATTTTACTAACAACTCCTTTATTACCATGTCTTCCAGACATTTTATCACCAGGTCTTAGTCTTCTCTTTATCGCTACAAAAACTTTAACCATTTTCATGACACTAGGTAATAAATCATCGCCTTGTCTTATTTTTAAAACTTTATCCTCAAATCTATCTTGTATGTCTTGTTTAGCACTATTGTATTGGTCTTTAATTTGGGACAGTGAAGATAATTTCGATTGATCTTCAACTGATATTTTAAATAAGTCAGAAACAGGTAAGCTTCCAATTATTTCATCTGTTAATATAGTGCTAGCATCTAATTCCTTTATTTTTTTATTTATTTTTGTCCCACTCAATATTGATGAAAGTCTTTGTTTAATACTTCTCTCAAGTATTTCCTCTTCAACTTTTTTGTCTTCTTGAACGCTTTCAATTTCAGCTCTTTCAATTGTTATAGATCTTTCATCTTTTTCAATTCCATGTCTATTAAATACTCTCACATCAACAACAATACCACCACTACCACTTGGCATTTTTAATGAAGTGTCAGTAACATCTATTGCTTTTTCACCAAATATAGATCTTAATAATTTTTCCTCTGGACCCGATGCTGTATCTCCTTTTGGTGTAACTTTTCCAACTAAAATATCTCCAGGTTTAACTTCAGCTCCAATATAAACAATTCCCGACTCATCTAAATTTTTTAAAGACTCTTCATTTACATTTGGTATATCTCGAGTAATATCTTCTTCACCAAGTTTAGTATCTCTAGCCATTACCTCATATTCTTCAATATGGATTGAAGTGAATACATCATCAGTAACACATCTTTCTGAAATTAATATTGAATCCTCAAAATTGTAACCTTGCCAAGGCATAAATGCTACAGTTACATTTTTTCCTAGCGCAAGCTCTCCTACTTTAGTTGATGGACCATCAGCTATAATATCACCAGCCTTAACTTTATCACCAACTCTAACTAATGGTTTTTGATTTATACAAGTATTTTGGTTTGATCTTTTAAATTTTTGTAAATTATAAATATCTACTCCTGATTTAGTATAATCTTTTTCGCCTGAAGCTTTTATAACAACTCTTTTACCATCAATTTTATCTACAACTCCCTCTCGTTTTGCAACAATCGTTACACCAGAATCAAGGGCTACATCACTTTCAATACCTGTTCCTACTAATGGAGCTTCTGGTTTTAATAATGGAACTGCCTGTCTCATCATGTTTGAGCCCATTAATGCTCTATTTGCGTCATCATTTTCTAGAAATGGGATTAGTGAAGCAGCAACTGAAACAAGTTGTTTTGGTGATACATCGATGTAGTCAATATTTTCTGGTTTTGCCAAAATGAAATTTAGGTTTTGTCTACATGAAACCAATTCTTCGGTAAATTTACCGTTTTTATCAATAAGCGAATTAGCTTGAGCTATAGTAAATTTTGTTTCTTCCATAGCAGATAAATATTCTATATTATTCTGAACCATTCCATCTTTAACTTTTTTATATGGGCTTTCTATAAAACCATACTTGTTAATTTTTGAGTAAGTAGATAAACTGTTTATTAGTCCAATATTTGGTCCCTCTGGAGTTTCTATTGGACATATTCTTCCATAATGAGTTGGATGAACATCTCTTACTTCAAACCCAGCTCTTTCTCTTGTTAATCCACCTGGTCCTAATGCAGATACTCTTCTTTTGTGGGTTATCTCTGAAAGTGGGTTAGTTTGGTCCATAAACTGTGATAGTTGGGAAGTTGCAAAGAAATCTTTTAAAGAAATTGTTAAAGGTTTTGCATTTATTAGATCTTGGGGCATTGCAGACTCAACATCTAAGGTAGTCATTTTTTCCTTAATAGCTCTCTCCATCCTGTAAACACCTATACGTGCTTGGTTTTCAACAAGTTCTCCTACAGATCTAACTCTTCTATTGCCTAAATGGTCAATATCGTCAACTTCATCTTTACCATCTCTTAGATCCAGCATTTTTTGAATTATTGCTAGAATGTCGTCATTTCTTAATATTGTTATTTTGTCAGAACAAGTAAGTTCTAACCTGGAGTTCATTTTTACTCTTCCAACATCTGATAAATCATATCTATCAGAACTAAAAAACAAGTTATTAAAAATCTGAGTGGCTATTTCTATTGTTGGTGGCTCTCCAGGTCTTAAAACTTTATAAATTTCAGTAATTGCATCATTTTTATTTTCATTTTTATCGTTAAAAATGCTCAATAATAAATATGGACCTTTATTTATAGAGTTAGTTCTTGAAATATCTAATGTTTTTATACCAGCATCTATGATTTTGCTAATAATAGTCTCATTTAATTCTGTACCAATTTTAAATATGTCATCACCAACAGTTATGTCCCTATGTAAAAATTTACCATAAAGAGATTCGCTAGACACAAATATTTCTTTTAAACCATCATTTGATAATTTTTTTGCTGTTAAGAAGTTTATTTTTTCTCCTGATTTAACAATAACTTTATTATTTTTAGCATCAATAACCTCCTCTGAAAAATTTTTAGCTTTATAGTTCTCTGGATCAAACTTGGTTTTCCATTTATTGATATTTTTATCATAACCTAATGTTTCTTTTTGATAAAATTCATCAACAATATCATTTTTTGAGAAACCTAAGGCTTGTAATAATGTGGAAACTAATATTTTCTTTTTCCTATCTATTCTAAAATATAATAAATCTTTAACATCAAACTCAAAATCTAACCAAGAACCTCTATTAGGAATTACTCGACAATTAAATAATAATTTTCCACTTGCGTGAGACTTGCCTTTATCATGATCAAAAAATACGCCAGGACTTCTATGCATTTGGTTTACAACAACTCTTTGAACACCATTAGTTATAAAAGTTCCGCTGTTTGTCATCATGGGTACCTCACCCATATAAACTTCCTGCTCTTTTGCTGACAAAATATCTTTAGTATTATTCTCTTGATCTATTTCATAAACAACTAATCTAAGTGTGCATTTAAGTGCGGCTGAATAAGTTAGCCCTCTTGCTATACACTCTTCAACATCAAATTTTGGTTTCTCTAGCTTATAAGATACATATTCTAATGTAGCTTTATCATTTAAATCTTCTATTGGAAAAATACTTTTAAAAACTCTGTCAAAGCCTTTAACAAGATGCTGTTCAACGTCTATTCTAAATTCAGTCAATTCTTTATAAGAATTTTTTTGAACCTCAATAAGATTTGGTATTGATAAGCTCTCTTTGAGTTTTCCAAAACTCTTTCTAATATTTTTCTTTTCTGTAAAAGATAATTGCATCCCAGCAACTGATTAAATTAATTTAACCAGTAAATAATCCTATCTAATTTATTTTAGTTCTACTTTTGCGCCAGCTGCTTCAAGTTTTTGCTTAATCTCTTCAGCTTCTTTTTTGTTAACACCTGATTTGACTTCTTTTGGTGCACCTTCAACTAAATCTTTTGCTTCTTTAAGGCCTAAAGCAGTTATAGCTCTGATCTCTTTTATAACGTTAATTTTTTTATCACCAGCTGCAGTTAGCATAATTGTAAATTCATCTTTTTCTTCTGCTGGTGCTGCTCCACCTGCTGCTGCTGGTGCCGCTGCTACAGCCGCTGCTGCAGTCACTCCCCATTTTTCTTCAAGTTGTTTTGAAAGTTCAGCTGCTTCTACAACAGTTAAACTTGATAAGTCGTCGATAATTTTATTTAAGTCAGCCATAATTAATCTTGTCCCTGGTTATTTTTTTGATTTTTCGAGCGCTAAAATAGCGATTTTTGACGCCGGCGCAAGTAAAATACTTGCTATTTTTTGTGCTGGAGACCTCAATATTCCTACTATTTTAGCCCTAGCTTCATCGAGTGAAGGTAGCGTAGCTACATTTTTTACGCCTGCAACGTCTAAAATGTCGGACCCCATGATTCCACCTAGAATCTTTAAATTTTCATTTTCTTTTGAAAAATTTGTCAATATTTTTGCAGAAGTTATTGCATCTTCAGATAAAGCTACAGCAGTGGGGCCTGAAAACAAGTTTGAAAGATCTTTGCATCTTGTTTTTTCTAATGCCAATTTTGTTATTCTATTATTTGTAATTTTGAATTTTATACCATGTTCTCTCATTTTAGCTCTTAAGTCATCAAGTTGATTCATCGTTAAACCTTGATAATGAGTAACTATTACAGCTTCAGATTTTTCGAACTGATTTGTCATATCTGATATATACTGTTTCTTTTGTTCTTTATTCATCATAACTAAATACTCTTACCTAATTTAATTTTGTACGAAACACCCATTGTAGAAGTTATAAAAGCTTGTTTAATCAAATCTCCTTTTATTGTATTATTTGATTTTTCCTTCTCTAATGCATCTAATACTGCATTAAAATTCAGTATTAGTTTATCGTCTGAAAAAGATTTATTTCCTATACTCACACCTATATTTCCATCTTTATCATTTCTTATTTCAACTTGACCAGATTTTGCATCTGTTATAGCTTTTTTTACATCATTGGTGACCGATCCTAATTTTGGATTTGGCATCAATCCTTTTGGACCAAGAACTTTTCCTAATTTTGAAAGTTTAATCATCATACCAGGTGTGCATATTAATTTTTCAAAGTTTATATTTCCTGCTTTTATTTCTTCTATAAGTGCATCGCCACCAACAACTTCTGCTCCAGCATCTTTTGCTTCTTGAGATTTATTTTCTTCACAAACAACACCTACTTTTACTTTTTTTAAACTTCCACCAGGTAAATTAATAACTGTTCTAATATTAACTTCACTTTTTTTTTGCTTATTATTAATTTGGAAACTTAGATCTAAAGACTCATCAAATTTTGTTGTGCAGTTTTGTTTTAAAATAGGTATTAATTTATCTACTGTTTCAGATTGCAAATCTCTAGTTTTTTTCGGCAATTTTTTAAATCTTTTTGATGACATTATTCTACTACCTCTATACCCATTGATCTTGCAGATCCTGCTATAATTTTTGCAGCTTCTTCAACATCGTGTGCATTTAAATCCGCCATTTTTTTTTCTGCAATTTCTTTTAGTTGTTTCTTAGAAATTTTAGCAACAATATTTCTACCCGGTTCTTTTGAGCCACTTTTTAATTTTACAGCCTCTTTAATAAAATGAGATGCTGGTGGTGATTTGATAATAAAATCAAATTTTTTATCTTTATATACTGTAATAATTACTGGTACTGGTTTGCCAGCAAATGATTTAGTTTTCTCATTAAATGCTTTACAAAAGTCCATAATATTTATCCCTCTTTGACCTAAAGCTGGACCTACAGGTGGAGCTGGATTAGCTTGTCCTCCGTTGATTTGCAATTTTATATATCCACTTATTTCTTTTTTAGCCATTAACTTGCCTTTTCTACCTGACTGTATTCTAAATCAACTGGTGTAGGTCTTCCAAATATTGAAACAGAAACTTTTAATCTTAGTTTATCCTCATCTATATCCTCAACTAATCCACTAAACGAGGCAAATGGTCCATCTATAACTTGAACCTTCTCTCCGACGTTATATTCAACACCTGATTTTGGCTGTACTACCCCGTCTTTAATTTGACCAAGTATTTTTTCAATTTCTTTTTCTGATACCGGTATTGGAGTTCCTTTAGTTCCTAAAAAACCACTTACTTTTTTAAGATTTTTTATCATATGATAAATTGTATTATCCATTTCACTTTTTAGTAATACATAGCCTGGAAAGTATTTTTTTTTTCTTTGAACTCTTTTTCCTCTTTTAACTTCGGTTATATCGTGAGTAGGAACAATAATCTCATCAATTTTATCCGAAATATTTGCTTTAGTTGCTTCCTCTTTGATTTCTTTAGCAACTTTATTTTCAAAGCTAGAATGAGATTGTACGATATACCAATTTTTCATTACAGATTAACCTTTAAAACTAATTCTAAAAAAAATTGTAGGACTTGATCTAATAAAAGAAAAAATAAAGCAGCCACAATAGCCATTGCAACAACCATTAAAGATCCTTGAATAACCTCTTTTCCTGTTGGCCAAGTAACTTTAAATGCTTCTTGTTTTACATCCTGAATAAATTTAAGCGGGTTTTTCATAATTTTTTTTTTGGCAGGAGCGGAGGGAATCGAACCCCCAACCTCCGGTTTTGGAGACCGGCGCTCTACCAATTGAGCTACACTCCTATGGAGTTTACTCTATAATTTTAGTTACTACTCCAGCTCCTACTGTTCTACCACCTTCTCTAATGGCAAAATTTAATTTTTCAGCCATTGCAATAGGTGTAATTAATTTTACTGTAAATTTAGCGTCATCACCTGGCATTACCATTTCTGTGCCCGCAGGTAACTCGACTTCACCTGTAACATCAGTTGTTCTAAAGTAAAACTGAGGTCTGTATTTAGTAAAGAAAGGTGTATGTCTTCCTCCTTCTTCTTTTTTTAATACGTAAGCTTGTGCCTCAAATTTAGTATGTGGAGTAATTGAAGCTGGTTTGCACAATACTTGTCCTCTCTCAACATCAGTTCTCTCAACTCCTCTTAATAGAGCTCCAATATTATCTCCAGCTTCTCCAGAGTCTAACAGTTTTCTAAACATTTCTACACCTGTACAAACAGTTTTTTTTGTTTCTCTGATTCCAACAATTTCAATTTCATCTCCAGTTTTAATTACACCAGATTCTACTCGACCAGTTACAACTGTTCCTCTTCCTGAAATTGAGAATACATCCTCAACAGGCATCAAGAAATCTTTGTCTTTTGGTCTATCTGGTTGTGGAATGAATTCATCAACAGATTTCATAAGTTCCATGATAGAATTTTTTCCAATCTCATCATCTCTACCTTCAACGGCTGCTAATGCAGAGCCTTTAATAATTGGGGTTTTATCTCCTGGGAATTTGTATGATGTTAATAAATCTTTAATTTCCTCTTCAACAAGTTCAATCATTTCTTTATCATCCACTTGATCAACTTTGTTTAAGTAAACAACTATTGCTGGGACACCAACTTGTCTTGCTAAAAGAATATGTTCTCTCGTTTGAGGCATTGGTCCATCTGCTGCGTTAACTACTAATATTGCTCCATCCATTTGTGCAGCACCTGTAATCATGTTTTTCACGTAGTCTGCGTGGCCTGGGCAATCAACGTGTGCATAGTGTCTTTTTTCAGTTTCATATTCAACGTGAGCAGTTGAAATTGTAATTCCTCTTTCTTTTTCCTCTGGAGCTTTATCAATTTGATCATAAGCAGTAAATTGTGCACCGCCTGACTCTGCTAATACTTTTGTGATCGCAGCAGTTAATGTTGTTTTACCATGATCGACATGACCAATAGTACCAATATTACAGTGCGGTTTATTTCTTACAAACTTTTCTTTTGACATTACTTGTTTACCTCTTTTATTTTTTTCCTTAATTTATTTTTTGGAGCGGGTAAAGGGAATCGAACCCTTACATCCAGCTTGGAAGGCTAGCGTTCTACCATTGAACTACACCCGCAACACCCAAGTACACTCCTCGTTATAAAAAATATTTATTGAATGGTGGAGGGGGAAGGATTCGAACCTTCGAAGACCGAAGTCAACGGGTTTACAGCCCGCCCCATTTGACCGCTTTGGTACCCCTCCTTAACAAAGTTTTAGGGGGAAGCACCCCATGTTCAATAAAGCTTTAAACAACATGCGTTTTATATATTTTTATTGTACAAATGCAATACGTGAAATATAGGAAAATATCTTAAAAAACGGAGTAAATTCTACATTTATCATGAGCAAATCATCTTTTTTTATAGTTGGAAAACATGCGGTTATAGAGGCATTAAAAAATCCCAAAAGAAAAGTTTTGAAAATTTTTCTTACTGAAGAAAGTAAAAAAAATATACACAGAGTAAGTTCTAGAAAAAATCTTCTTAAAGATTTAAAAATTTATTACAAAACTCGAAAAGAACTTGATAAATACTGTTCGAAAGACGGAATTACTCATCAAGGATATGTTGCTGAAATAGAACATTTTGAAAAAAATAACTTAAAAGAATTTATAAAAATAAAGAACGATTTAACTTTTGCTTGTTTGGATGAGGTAACAGATT
Source organism: uncultured Pelagibacteraceae bacterium (assembly GCA_902611845.1). Taxonomy (GTDB): domain Bacteria; phylum Pseudomonadota; class Alphaproteobacteria; order Pelagibacterales; family Pelagibacteraceae; genus Pelagibacter. The sequence goes on from CACMAX010000007.1 coordinate 52,411, forward strand.
CGAGAAATATAGGCTCAATAATTAGAAGTGCAGCATCCTTTGATATAGATGGAATAATTATTAAGGAGAGACATTTTCCATCAGAAAGTAAGCTAATGTACAAATCTGCTAGTGGATGTATGGAACATATAAATATATTTGAAGTATCAAATATAAATACAACTCTTAAGTATTTAAGGGAAAATAATTTTTGGGTTTATGGTTTTGAAGCAAAAAGTGAAAAAAAATTTAATGATATTAAATGGGATGGAAATAATATTTTACTTTTTGGATCAGAAGGATTTGGCATGAGAGAACATACAAAAAAATATACAGATTTTTCAGTTAAAATAGATATAAACAAAAATATAGAGAGTTTAAATATATCCAATAGTGCTGCAATTGTTTTTCATTACATAAATCAATATAAAAATAAAACTTGATAATATTAAAAATCGTAATACAAAACTCTACGTGCCCTTGTAGCTCAGCTGGTAGAGCAATTGATTTGTAATCAATAGGTCCGCGGTTCGAGTCCGTGCGGGGGCACCATTAATTTATTTCGTTTCTTAATTGTTCGATTTTAATTTTTTTCTGAAGACTTCTATTTTTGTCAAAAATTAAATTAAATTTAATTTTTTTGTTAGTATTAATAGATATTGATTTTGCATTCCTTACTTCAATATTATCAGCTACAGCGCTTATAGGCCTTTTTAAATAATTTAAATTCTTGATCATAATTTTAGATTTATCACTGACTATTTTTCCTTTCCATCTCCTTGGTCTAAAAGCACTGATTGGACTTATTGATAACTTATTGGAGTCTAGGCTAAGAATAGGACCATGAACTGAAAGATTATAAGCTGTGCTACCAGCTGGTGTTGATACTAAAACACCATCAGAAATTAAATGTTTTATAATTTGTTTTTTACCATTTGAAATAGTTAATGATGCTGTTTGTCTACTTTGTCTAAGAACTGAAATTTCGTTAATTGCTATACATTTTTTAATAACATTTGATTTATTTTTTACTCTCATTTCTAATGGAGATATTGAGACTAATCTTCCTTTAATTAAATTTTTATAATTGGTTTTTTCAGAGAATTTATTCATAAGGAAACCATAATTTCCAGAATTTATTCCATAAAAAGGTTTTTTGTATTTATTATATTTTTTTAAAGTTTCGAGCATAAAACCGTCACCGCCAATCACAATTATTAAATTAGATTTTGACAAGGAATTTGTTTTTATTTTTTTTAAAACTGCATTTTTAATTTTAAATGATCTAGAGTTTTTATCTGAAATTACAAAAGGATTAACCATTAGTGGTGCCCTCGGCCAGACTCGAACTGGCACTCCCAAAAGGGCAAGGATTTTAAGTCCTTTGTGTCTACCAATTTCACCACGAGGGCATTATTTGAGTTGTGATTACTTACTTTTTTTAACATTAAAAATCAAATTTTTTATTTTCCATTACTACACTAGAACTACACTAGTTTTAAATTAAAATTTCCTCATATTTAAACATTTTTTAATTTATTTAAGAAATAAATCTGATTTGTTTTTTTCTTGTGCTTAATTTTCCTGCTTTGGTCAATTTATAACGACCCTTTTTAATTCCTTTTTTGGCAATCTTTAATACTTTTTTAGTATTCCACTCAGGTCTCAAAATTTTTTGTTTGTATTTTTCATTTAAATAAAAATCATTATCTTCATACTCTTTTACTAAAAGACCTGATACAGATTTAGGCCAATATTGTTTACAAAACTTTCTATTTAATTTTATAAATTCATTAAAACTTATGATCCTAATATCTTCCTCCATTGGAAAATTATCTCTTAAGAATTTAAAATTAACGATTATACCTGGTACCATATCTTGAATTGATAAAAAAAAATCTTCTAATTCATTAATATTTTTACCGTTTATTGAAACTAACTGATCACCAACTTTCAAAGTTGAGTCAGATAAAAATTCAGGTAATGCGGATGACATCATATCAACAGATGAAACAACTATGAAACCTGCTTTTTTTTCAACATGTATGCCTATTCTTGATTGTTTCCTCTTCCAATTATCAAATGATTTAATTTTTAAATCATAATTTAAAACTTGTGTGTTTCTCTTAACTTCAATATTAACAATAGAATTCCACTTAAGTTTTGTTCGTGCTTTAAATACGTCATATACATTTTTTATTTTAAATTTATCTATTTTTAAAATGATATCTTTTGCCTTAAGAATATTTTCTGACTCTAATCCTTTAAGCACTGAATAAATTTTAGGTTTAATATTTTTCAATTGTTTCGGGGGGAAATGTTTATTGTTAGTTGCTGTTGAAATTACTTCGTTTTTATCTTTAAAGTAAAAACCAAATTTAACCGAAATATTTTTTTTCATTAGTGTACCTAATTTATATCGTTCTACCTCTAGTGTAGTAAAAAATTGTTTACTTTTTGTAGATATGCCATTTTTTTTCTCCTCTAAATTTTGCTTTAGTCCGTTTACCATTTACATACATACAATCTAAAATTTCACCGTCTGGATAAATTATTTCACATAAACCATCAAAATTACCTTTCTTGAGATTTCCTTTCATTATGGTTCCTTTTTCTTGATCCTCAATGTCTTTCAAATATGTTATTTTACCTTTGCCGTGTAATTCATCATCTTTCCATTGACCCTCCGTTCTAAATTGATCCGCAACAAGTAAAACACCATAACCATTTTTTCTGCTATCTTTAAACTCACCTTCATATATCTCTTTAGTTTGTTCGTTTACAAATTTACCTTTTCCATGAAAGTGACTTTTTTTCCACTCCCCTTTATAAGAATAATAACCAATTGAAACAAACTCTCCTTTTCCATCATAAACTCCATCTTTAAATTCACCTACATAATCCCAGTCAAGTTTACCATCGTTTAAACTCATAGTGCCATATCCATGCGGAATTTGTTCTTCGGCACTTTTTATTGCTCCATTATATCTTCTGCCATCACCGTAAGTTAATGTTGCTCTGATAATCAAGTCATCACCCATTTTTTTGATACTAGGATAACGACTTTCTAGGATTAAAATTTCATCTTTTAATTCCTGATATTCTTCTTCACTAACAGGTAATTTTTTATGTTCTGCTTTATAGAAGTTGTATGAATTAAGTAATTCTCTTTTTTTGAGATAATCAGTTTTTATTTTTTTATTTCTCATAAAATTAAACTAGTGTACCTAATTTGTATCGTTCTACCTCTAGTGTAGTAAAACATTTCGTCATTCTACCAACTACACTAGAACTACACTAGTTCAATTTTATCAAAAAATGTTGAGTTTATTAGTGGAACCTTATTTTTGAATACTTTTTAAGTCCTTTGTGTCTACCAATTTCACCACGAGGGCATGAGTTATTTTCATGAGTGTTTATGCCAATATTTATAATTGAACAAGAGGAATAAGTAAATTTTTTTTATTTTATCTCTCTAACGTCTAGTCTACGTCTAGTTGTCCTATAAAATCCTATTTTAATTTTAGCTAATTATTATTTAACATTGGCTTGTAAATAATTTAAAATGGAATCTGTCCCACCTAAAACGCTCTCAAACAATTCAATAGCCTCAACGTCGTCTGTTTCTTTAAAGTAATCATAGTGACACTGTTGGTTTTTTGCAATTTTCTCATTTTTAGTCATACTTATGAAGCTCATCCAGCCCCATTGATTTAACAATCTAGAACCACATTTACTTTGAATATTTTCGCTGTGTCTAAAGAAAGGTATAATAGCATCTTCTCCTGGTTCTTCTCCAATATTAATCACTAAAATTTGATCATCAGTATCAAGTTTTCTCTTATAAACTAAAGCTTCTTCAAGTTTAACTTTCTTATCAACTTCATTTATTAAATTTCCTTTAATAATTGATTTATATAATTGATCTTCTTTTTGCCTTTTTGGTTTAATTGGATTTGTATTAGATGAGAAGTTTACATTATTTGATTTAAGTTTAAATATTCCATTTTCATAATTAAATATTGTAAAAATATCTTTCATTGGTTCTGCAATTTCCTCGGTTATTTTCGCTTTAGCTATTTTTTTTATATCATTTGGTAAAGTTCTTAAATTTTCATTATCTTTTAAATATTTTAATATAGAATTTGTCCCAGCTAAAATAGCTTCAAATAATTCCAAAGACTCAGCATCATTAGACTCAGAAAAATAATTATGAATACATTGTTGGTTTTCTGCAAAATTTACATTATTAGTTTCACTTACAAAATTCATCCAACCGCCCTCAATGAAATTTAACTCCATAAATAACATGCCACATTTATTTATAATATTTTCACGGTGTCTAAACAAAGGCATGATTGTATCTTCATCTGCCTTCCTTCCTATATAAACAGCTAAAATTTGATCCTTCATTTCATCTGTTAATTTATCCTGGTAAACCAATGCTCCATCAAATTTAATATTTTTATCATCTTCAGATATCAAATTTCCTTTGATAAATGCTTTATATAATTGGTGATCTTTTTGTTTATTTGGCTTAATAGGATTTGTGTTTGATGCAAATTTTACATTATTTGATTTAAGCTTAAATGTACCACCTAACATATTGTTAAAAATTTTAAATTCAGAATATCTAAATTTTTTTTCATAATCTTTTGGTTTTTCAGATAGTTTTTTTGTCCAAAAATTGTCCCCTTCTGACATTATATTTGCATTAAATATCTCTATTGGTTGAATATGATAATATGCACCATGGAATGGATGAACTTTAACTTCATGAGGTGAAAATTTATCCTCAAGCCACTCAGGATGTTTCTCTGTCACAAATCTTATTGACCAATTGATATAAGATTGTTTGTCCGGGATCCTCCCTATTTTCAAATCATGCTGGTAATTTTCAAGACCACCTCGTTCATAAATAACGTGTTCCATATGTGTTTTAAAAGGTTTTGTTCCACATGATGCTGCGCCAACTCCTTTTTTTGCTATATGTTTTATTAAAGTAATATCATCATATATTTTGAAAAGTTGCTCGTACGCTTCAGCTAAAGTTTTTCCATGTCTTGTTTTATAATCAAGAAGATTAAATTTTGCTAAATTCAATAACTCCACATTAGTAGAAAATAATTGGCTTGTAGAGTATGAATATCCAATTGCTTTACAACCTTTTGCTGCTGTTGGAATAAAATATCCTTCGTCACCAATCATGCTTAAAACATAGTCTAAATCCCACAACCCTTTAGACCAAAGTTCTTTATCTTGCATAACTATAGCCAACGCTAATTCAGCTGAAGCAAATCTCAATCTTACAGTTCCACAATTATTAACTTTATATTTTTTTCTATTCAGCTTCATAGGATTTTTAATTGGACAAAGTTTTGTTCTACTACGATTGCCATCTCTATCAAGTCGTTCAATCATTGCTTTATCTTTAAAATAATTTTGGATAGTTTTATGCTGATCTTCTGTAAAATTGAATTGATCATAATTAACTGCATAAAATGTTACTAGTGGAGAAAGAACACCCCATAACTGATAGTCTCTTGGATTAAAATTATCCTTCCCTGAATTTTTGTAAACCCAATTATCTTTTTTGGCAGTTGCAATTTTTAATATTATTTCTCCATGTAAATCGATTCCTCCCTCAAAATCTATTGTGGCATAACTCATTAAAGATCTCTGACATTTTTTAAAAATTTTTTCTTGAATTGTAGGAGTGCTTGGCACTTGAAATTCACTTATTACTTTTGTGCATAGTTTTTTTGATAAAATTTTTCCATCAATCTCATCTTTCCAAAGATAATTAGTGTGAGACCAATTATTGGCCTGTATATTTGTTCGATAAAACTTATATCTGTCATAGTCTTTTATAATTCTATTCACTTTAGGTAGTGGAACCTTAAGAAGCTCACTGGATCTAACATGATCATCCATCATCTCCTTAGCTTCATCTGAATAAATTTGTTCTGCTAATATTGGATTTGTAAAAGTAAAAATTGAAAATAATAAAAATATTAAAAATTTTTTCATATATATTAATAATAATATTCTATCTCTTTAACGTCTAGTCTACGTCTAGTTTAAGAAAATTTATTATACATATTTTCAAATAATAATAGGTTAAGGTTTTATTAAAATGTAGGATTTGATGGGATTTAAGACTGTATGAGACTGTGTGAGACTATAAAATATCTCAACGCTATGTTTTTTAAGTCCTTTGTGTCTACCAATTTCACCACGAGGGCATGAGTTATTTTCATGAGTATTTATGCTAATATTTATAATTGAACAAGTTTAATAAGTAAATTTTTTAATGTAATTTATTAATTAATTTATGAATAATTTAGAACAAATTGTTAACAATATTAAATCAAGGAATTTGAAAAAAGCTTTAATAGAATGTGAAAAGCATAATGTAAAAGGAAATGACTATTTAATTAATAATTTTAAAGGTGTTATACATTCTATGCTAAATAATTCCGTTCTTGCAGAAAAGTTTTTTAAAATATCACATGAGCTAAATGAAAGTTTTGAGGATCCTTTAAAGAATCTCTACATCATTTGTATTAAAAAAGGAAAATTTGAAGATGCAATTAATTTTGCAATAAAATTGTGTAATTTAGATAATTCAAATGATTTATTTTTATATCAACTTGCTTACGCGTATGAAATATCCAACCAAAATTTATTAGCTATTGAGTATTATGAAAAATGTTTAAATTTAAAAGGTCCAAATAAATTAAAAGCATTAAACAACGTTGGTAGTATTTATCTAAAAAATAATAAGCCAAAAACTGCACTTAAATATTTTTTAAATGCAAGTGAAATTAAAAAAAATGATAAGATAATTATAAATAATTTACTTTTAAGTTATATTAAACTTAAAAACGAAAAAAAAGCAGATGAATATTATTTAAAAGTAGAAAATATCGATAAAAATTTTATTGGTTTTTTATACAATAAAGCTCAATATTTTATTCTTAAAGAAAATTTTGAAGAGGCAATCGAAATACTAGAAAGTAACAAAGATAATATTAAGTTCTTAGTAGTATTAATAGAACTTTATTTCAACATAGGTGAGAATAAAAAGGCTAAATTCTTATTTGATAGTTCATTAGATACAATCAAAAGAGATAAAGATTTTTATAACTTTGTTGGCATAAGGTTTTTGAGAGAAGGTAATTTTGAAGATGGATGGAAATATTATGAATATAGAGGCTCAAAAAACACAAATAAAGTAAATAATGCTAAAGAATGGAAAGGCGAGGATTTAAAAAATAAGAATATTTTAGTATTTAGTGAGCAAGCTTTAGGCGATTCAATTATGTTTTCTAAATATGTTCATTCTTTGGGAAACATCGCTAAAAGTGTAAGTTTTGTAGTCAATAAAAATATAAAAAATATTTTTAGAGGTGATTTAAAAAACATAAAAATTGAAACTGAAGAAACTATTAAGAATTTAAATTATGATTTTATAATCTCATTAGGATCTTTAGTAAAATTTTTTTATAAAAATAAATATGAATTGCATGATGAATTAATTTATAAAAATATTGCCCAAGTAGAATATTGGAAAAATAAAATGGGCAAATCAAAACCAAATGTAGGGTTAGTTTGGTCAGGATCCTTTAATGGTCCTAATCAGCCATTCAGGTCAATTCAATTAAAAAATTTGGTAAAAATTTTAGATCTAGATATCAACTATTATGCTTTACAAAATGAAGTTTGGGAGAGTGATAAAAAGTACTTCAATGAAGATAAAATTTTTGATTGTGGTAAATATGATCTTGCAGAAATAACTTCAATAATTCAATGTCTTGATTTATTAATATCAGTTGATACAGGAATATTGCACATATCATCTATGCTGAATAAAGAAACTTGGGGAATTTTTAATTTATATCCAGATTGGAGATGGGGAGCTCTTTATAAATTAAATCCTTACAAATCTTTGACGGAAATAAATCAAACAAAATTTAATCAATGGGAAGATGTAACAGAGCAAATATATCAAAAATTAAAAGATAAATTTAATTTAATTAACTAAATTAAGCTATATTGATATTGCCTAGCTTCAATTATTTCTTTTTTCAAATTTAGTTCAACGTCATCCAATGTTATAAATTCATCTTTCATTATATCCTTTTTTAAAACTGCATTATCAGTAAAACCCATAGGTAAAATCTTTTCCTTTTTTGATTTTTCTGAGGAAATTAATTTTCCTCTGGCACAATAACCCCCTTCTCCATCAAGTCGTTCACCGGCTTTTAAATCTTTTTTTGCAAGACTAGCTATTTCAGCATTAAAATTTTTTGTATGACCCGTAGCTTTATTATCAAGAACTATAGAATAAATTGATTGAGCTAACTCTAATCCAATATAGTGATAAGGTCTCCAAATAGCTGAATAACTTCCAGAAGAATCTGTAACCATACCATAGTCTTTAAAGCAATTTTTTACATATTCATTTTGAGCTTTAATAACAATATATACTCCCCATCTAAGATCGTTAGGAATGTCCTTTTTATCAAAATCAATGCTTGAAATCACTTCTACCTGACCAGAATGATCTAATATACCACCTTCAGATTTAGGTATTAGTTTTTTTGCAATATCATAAACTCCTATTGGCGGATAAGTTAATCCATTATTTGGACACTTTAAATTTGTTGCGTTACTGACCGCGCACATTTCAATTGAGGATTTATCTCCACATAAAAAACTATTAAACATTTTAGGATTCATCCCTGACTCATTTTCGGCTCTCTCTTTAGTTATACCATAGTGACTCCAAACAGTTTCTGGTGTGGAATATTCAAATGATGGATGATATTTTGTACCTTTGCCTGCGCATACAACTTCAAACCCATTTAATTTTGCCCATTCAATTTGTTCTAATATTAATGATGGCTGATCACCATAAGCCATTGAACAGATCACATTATTTTTCTTTGCTAAATCAGATAAATATTTTCCACATAAAACATCTGCCTCAACATTTACCATTATTACATGTTTCTTATTTTCTATTATTTTTTTTGCATGGATTGTGCCTGCTATGGGATTACCTGTAGCTTCAATAAATACATCAATTTCTCTATTAAAAACTTTGTCTAAATTATCTGCAAAATTAATATTTTGTATAGTTTCGCTAGTTAATCCACTATTTAAACAATTTTTTTTTGCTCTCTCAATATCAAGTTCTATGATTGTATCTATAATGATTTTGTTTAATTGATTATATTGAGCGAGAAACATTGAAACAAATTTCCCACAGCCAACAAAAGCAACTCTTATTGGTTTTTTTAAATTTTGAAGTTTAGTATATAAATACACAGATCTATCTTAATAAGAAAAAAATAATAAACCAATAAGATAATAATCCTGAAACAATAGTAGCGATTACACTCCTTGAGTAAAATCCAACAACTAAAGCAACAATTGCACCATAAATTTTTGGATCTGTGATTTCTACTAAAAAACCAAAATCATTAAAAAAAACACCAGGAAATATTATTGCTGGAAATACAGCTGCTGGAACATAATTAAGAACTTCTTTAACTTTTGTTCCAAGCATTTCTCTATCAATTAAAGCTACCATGGCCATTCTAGAGAAATAAGTAACAATTCCAGATACTATAATTGAAAACCAGGTCATTTTTTAAACCTCAACATTATAAATGCAGCAATTAGAGCGACTATAGGAGATAATATTATGTAAGATTTAAATGGCGCATTAAATAAAATTAATGATGCAAATCCAGATACCAACATCACAAAAACATGATCTAATTTTCTTAAGTCATTTACAATAATCGCTAAAAAAGTGAGAGGGATAGCAAATTTTAAACCCAATTCTTCGGGAATAAATGAGCCCAATATAATTCCACTAATTGTGGATAACTGCCAACAAAACCAAAGTGTTACTCCTGTACCAAGAACATAATAATGTGGATTAGATAAATTTTTATTCTGTCTTAAATACTTATTAGATTCTGCAAAGCCTTGGTCCACAATAAAATAAGATATAATTAATTTTTTAATAAAGCTCAGTTTCTCTAAATACTCAGATAAAACTGCTCCATATAATAAATGTCTCGAATTAATTACTCCAACTGATGTAATTGCTACTAATGATGAAGCGCCACCTGATAAAAGTTGCATAAATATTATCTGTGAAGCACCACCAAAAATAATCAAGGAAGTTGCGTAAACTAAAATTGGATCAAAACCTAATTCAACACCAATAGCTCCAGTTATAATTCCAAAAGGAATTACTGATAACATATGAGGTAAAACAGCAACTATACCTTTAAAAAATATTTTAGATTTTGAAAGCATTAATTAAAAGTTCACTAAAGCTTTTTTGAGATATTTTTGATCTAATTTACAATCTTTATAGCCTTGTTTAACCACATTTAGATATCTTTCGGTTGGATATCTAAAAATTGTTTTTTTAGGCATTATATAAGTCATCACTATATTGTTGTAATACTTAAAATACATTTTTTTATATAAAATTGGATAGTCTTCATAAATATCTAATTTTTTTTCATCACTTTTCGATATCTCATACAATCCACCAGGCACGATGGAGTTATTTTTCTTTTCTATATCTGCTGCACGATATTTGCTTCTGAAATTAAGTGTGTAACCTTTTAAATTAATTTTTTTTAGATATTTTGAATCTTTACATCTTCTTTTCATTTGAAAATGATTCAGATTACTACCGTAAGCAAAATAAAGCATAATTAACGCTCAACTATTTCAATTTGTTTATCTTTAACAAATTTAAGTATTTCTGAATTACATTTATCTATTTTTTTTTTATCAACTGATCGAACAACAATTGATACTCCTAATTTTCCAGCTTTAAAAAATGGATAGCTTCCAATTTCAACTTCAGAATTATTATTTTGGACCTCTGTTAAAGATTTAGCTATTTCACTTTCAACAGTTCTTAAATTAATTGTTTCACTCAATATTGGCTCCCCTCCAACCAAAAGGTTATTTAAACTTCCAAGCATAGCTTTCATAATAGATGGAACTCCTGGAAGACAAAATACATTTTCAACATAAAAGCCAGGCGCACCACTAGATGGATTTAAAATTAAATTAGCGCTAACAGGCATTTTAGCCATCTTTTGTCTACCTTCATTAAATTCACCTGGCTTATAATAATTTTCTAGTATTGAAAAAGCCTCTTTATGAAAACCGTATTCAATATTAAATGCTTTAGAAACAGATTCTGCTGTAATATCATCATGAGTGGGTCCTATTCCTCCTGTGGTAAATATATATGAATATTTTTCTCTCAGTTCGTTAATAGTATTTATAATAATATTTTCATCATCAGGAATCACTCTAACTTCTGCAACAGGTATGCCTAATGAATTTAACCAAATAGCTAATGTGCTTGTGTTAACATCTTGTGTTCTGCCTGACAGAACTTCATTACCGATAATTAAAATACCAGCATTTATCTCTTTTTTATTTTGCATATGTAAATATAAGTAAATTTGTATGAAATTTACAGATAGCCTTATTAAAGGAAAATTATTAAAAAGATATAAGAGATTTTTCGCCGATATAAAAGTAAATAGCAAGATTATAACGGCACATTGTCCTAACACTGGATCTATGCAGGGTCTCTTGGATCAAGGTAATGAAGTTCTAGTTACAGAACACAATGATCCAAAAAGAAAACTGAAATTTACATTAGAAATTATTAAAGCAAAAAAAAGATACGTTGGGGTAAATACTCATAGAGCTAACAAAATCGTAAATCATGGATTAGAAAATAAATTAATATCAGAATTTAAAACTATTAAAAATATTAAACCAGAATTTAAATTTAGTGATGATACCAGATTTGATTTTTTATGTGATAATTATTTAATAGAAGTAAAGAATGTTACATTATTTAGAGAGAATGATATTGCAGAATTTCCTGATGCTGTAACATCAAGAGGAACAAAACATCTAAATATGTTAATTAAATCAATTAAAAAAGGATATAAACCATATGTCTTATTTTTAACGCAAATTCAAAATATAAATAATTTTAGAATTGCAAAAGATATTGATCATATTTATTTTGAAAACTACAAAAAAGCAAAAAAAGCTGGAGTAAAATTTCTTGCTTATAGATGCAAACTTAGTTCTAAAGAGATTAAAATTGAAAAAAAAATTAATATTATAGATGAGTAATTATAAAGAAAAATTTGAAAAGATGAGAGTTGCTGGAAAGCTTGCATCAAAGACTTTGGATATGCTTACAGATTATATTAAACCAGGAGTATCAACTGATAAGATTGATAAATTAGGTTATGAATTTATAAAAGATAATGGTGGCTATTCAGCTCCATTATTTTATAGAGGTTTTGAAAAATCACTCTGCACATCATTAAACCATGTAGTTTGTCATGGAATACCTTCTGATAGAGTTTTGGAAGATGGAGATGCAGTTAATGTTGATGTGACAGCGGTCGTTGATAATCATTATGGAGATACAAGTAGAATGTATGAAGTTGGAAATGTTCCAGTTAAGGCAAAAAATTTAATCGAAGCAACCTATAGCTCATTGATGAAAGCAATATCTATTTTAGAACCAGGTAAAAAACTTGGTGATATAGGATTTGAAATTCAATCTTATGTTGAAAGCAAAGGTTATTCAGTTGTAAGAGATTTTTGTGGGCACGGTATAAGCAATGTATTTCATGAACCTCCTAATATACTTCATTATGGATCTAAAAATACTGGCAAAGAACTAATACCAGGTATGACTTTTACTATTGAACCAATGATAAATTATGGAAAATATGACACAAAAGTTTTAAATGATGGGTGGACAGCAGTAACTAAAGATAAATCGTTATCAGCACAATTTGAGCATACTGTTGGTATCACAGAAGATTCGTGTGAAATTTTCACAGAATCTGTTAAAGGTTATACGAGGCCCCCATATAATTAATGATATCAAGATACTCTAGAAAAGAACTTGTCAGTATTTGGTCTGAAGAAAACAAATATAAAATTTGGCTAGATGTAGAAATTGCTGCAGCTGAGGCGATGGAAAAATATAAAATTATTCCTAAAGGAGTTGCGTCATTAGTTAAAAAAAAAGGTAAAATCAAAGTTAAAAGAATTCATGATATAGAAGCAAAAGTTAAACATGATGTAATTGCTTTTTTGACATCAATTACAGAACAAACGGGTCTGAAAGCAAGATATCTTCATCAAGGTATGACATCATCTGATGTTTTAGATACAACTTTAAATATTCAATTGGTTCAATCAGGAAATATTTTATTAAGGGACATTGATAAAATTTTATCTGTTCTAAAAAAACAGGCAAAAAAATATAAGCTAACACCATGTATTGGAAGAAGTCATGGAATTCATGCAGAACCAATTACATTTGGACTAAAATTAGCTTCATTTTATGAAGAATTTAAAAGAAATAAATTAAGATTGAAAGATGCAATAGAAAATGTATCTACCTGTGCAATTTCAGGAGCTGTAGGAACGTTTGCTAATATAAATCCTAAAATCGAAACTTATGTTGCAAAAAAATTAAAATTGAAAGCAGAACCGATTTCAACTCAAATTATACCAAGAGATAGACATGCTCATTATTTTGCAGTTCTTGGGATTATTGCTGGATCTGTTGAAAGAGTTGCGACAGAAATAAGGCATTTACAAAGATCAGAGGTTTATGAATTACAAGAATACTTTTCAAAAGATCAAAAAGGCTCATCTGCTATGCCTCATAAAAAAAATCCAATATTAAGTGAAAATCTTACAGGACTTGCAAGAATGGTAAGAAGCTATGTAATTCCAGCTTTAGAAAATATTTCTTTGTGGCATGAAAGAGATATATCTCACTCAAGTGTTGAAAGAAATATTGGTCCAGACGCAAATATAACTTTAGATTTTGCTTTAGTTAGACTGTCAGGAATTTTAGAGAAAATGATTGTTTATCCAAAAACGATGATAAAAAATTTAAACTTAACAAGAGGTCTTGTTTTTTCTCAAGAGGTAATGTTAGAACTTACTAAATCAGGTATCGCTAGAGAGAAAGCGTATAGATTGGTTCAGTCTCATGCAAAAGCTAGTTTTGCAAAGAATACAAACATATTAACACTTTTAAAAAGTGATAAATCGATCACTAGTAAAATAAGTGAAAAAAGATTAGATAAAATCTTTACTTATGACAAACACTTAAAAAATGTAAATTATATATTTAAAAGAGTATTCAAATAATGAAAAAAGGAAAAAAATTATACGAAGGTAAAGCAAAAATAATTTTTGCAAGTAACGATAAGAAATATGTTATCCAACATTTCAAAGATGATGCAACCGCATTTAATAATCAAAAAAAAGCAGTGATGGATGGTAAAGGAATTTTAAACAATAGAATTTCTGAACATATATTAACTCAATTAAACAATGTTGGTATCAAAAATCATTTAGTAAAACGTTTAAATATGAGAGAACAACTCGTTCAGCATGTTGAAATTATACCTATTGAATTTATTGTAAGAAATATTGCAACTGGTTCATTAACTAAAAGATTGGGTATTGAAGATGGTACAGTCTTAGATAGTCCATTAATAGAATATTGCTTAAAAGATGATGATTTAGGAGATCCATTAGTAAGCACCGAACACATATTAGCTTTTAAATGGATGGAAAAAGATGAATTAAACTTAATTAATAAAGAATTAAATAGAATTAACGATTTTCTTCAAGGCATGTTTAGAGGTGTTGGAATTAAACTTGTAGATTTTAAGGTGGAATTTGGAAGATATGAAAAAAATGGAAAAAAAGAGATAATGCTCGCAGATGAAATAAGCCCAGATACCTGCAGACTATGGGATGTAAATAGTGATAAAAAATTAGATAAAGATAGATTTAGAAAAGGCCTTGGTAATCTAATTGAAGCTTATCAAGAAGTAGCAAGAAGATTAGATATACTTCATGAACAATCAAATATAAGGCCATTAAAATACACCAAACCTCAAGCAGTAAAGATTAAAAAGAAGTAATGAAAATTAAAGTAATTGTAACTCTTAAAAATGGAGTTTTAGATCCTCAAGGAAAGGCTATTCAACAAACACTTAATGGAATGAACTTTGAAAATGTAGAAGACGTAAGACAAGGTAAATATTTTGAAATTGAAGTTAAAGAGAAAGATGAAAATAAAGCAAAGTCTTTAGTAGATGACATGTGCAAAAAGCTATTGGCCAATCTTGTTATTGAGGATTACAAAATAGTTTAATAAATGAAATCATCAGTCATTATTTTTCCAGGATCAAATTGTGATAGAGACATGGATGTAGCTCTAAAAAAATTTGGTTTTAAAAATCAAATGGTTTGGCACAATGATCAATCTATTCCAAAATCAGATTTAATAGTATTGCCAGGTGGCTTTTCTTATGGTGATTACCTAAGGTGTGGTAGTATTGCTTCTAAATCAAAAATTATAAAATCAGTAATCGATTTTGCTAATTCTGGAGGTCTGGTATTAGGTATTTGTAATGGATTTCAAATATTAACTGAAACTGGTCTACTAACTGGAATTTTACAACAAAATAAGTTTCTTAATTTTATATGCAGTAATGTTTATGTAAAAGTAAAAGATAAACAAAATAAATATTTCAAAGATTTAAAAAAGGATGTTTTAGAACTTCATATTGCCCATAATGAAGGAAATTACTTTTGTAGTGATGATGAATTAAAATTATTGGAAGACAATAATCAAATAGCTGTAACGTATTGTGGAGAAGATGGTGCAGAAGATGAATCCACTAATCCAAACGGAGCAATTAAAAATATAGCTGGAATATTTAATAAAAATAAAAATGTATTGGGAATGATGCCTCATCCTGAGAGAATGATAGATAAATATTTATCAGGTGAAGATGGTTCATTATTTTTCAAAAATATCTTGGATAATTTTAAATAATGGAAGTCACAGAAGCAGTTGCAATTGATCACGGATTAAAAAAAGAAGAGTTTTCTAAAATATGTGAACTTCTGAAGAGAACACCTAATTTAACTGAGCTTGCAATATTTTCTGCAATGTGGAATGAACATTGTTCATATAAGTCTTCAAGAAAACATTTAAAAAAAATGCACACTAAGGGAAAGCAAGTCATTCAAGGACCTGGAGAAAATGCTGGTGTAATTGATATTGGAGATGACGATGCAATTGTATTTAAAATTGAAAGCCATAATCACCCTTCGTTTATCGAGCCTTATCAAGGTGCAGCAACCGGAGTTGGTGGAATTATGAGGGATGTATTTACAATGGGAGCAAGACCAATAGCAAATCTAAATTCAATTCATTTTGGTTCACCACAACATAAAAAAACAAGAAATTTATTAAGAGGAGTTGTTAAGGGTATAGGTGGATATGGTAATTGTATTGGAGTTCCAACAATTGCTGGCCAAACAACTTTTGATGAGTCGTATAATGGTAATATATTAGTAAATGCCATGACCCTTGGTTTAGTAAATAAAAATAAAATTTTTTACTCAAAAGCAGCCGGTTTAGATAAACCAGTAATATATGTAGGTTCTAAAACTGGAAGAGATGGAATTCATGGTGCCAGTATGGCTTCAGCAACTTTCGATGACAAAATTGAGGAAAAAAAACCAACAGTTCAAGTCGGAGACCCATTTACTGAAAAATTATTACTTGAAGCGTGCCTAGAATTAATGGCTGATAATTCAATTATTGCAATTCAAGATATGGGTGCAGCAGGATTAACATCTTCGAGTGTAGAAATGGCATCAAAAGGAAATCTTGGAATTGAATTAAATCTAAGTGAAGTTCCTTGTAGAGAGGAAAAAATGACACCATACGAAATAATGTTGTCTGAAAGCCAAGAGAGAATGCTTATAGTTCTTGAAAAAGGAAAAGAAGAACACGCGAAGAAAATATTTGATAAATGGAACTTAGATTTTGCTGTTATAGGTAAAACAACTAATTCAAAAAAAATAGAATTAATATTTGATAATAAAAAAGTTGCTGAAATACCGATTGATCTTCTTGCTGAAAATGCTCCAATCTATGATCGTCCTTGGAAAAAAACTAAATTACCTCAAAAATTAAAATTTGATAAAGACGAATTTAAATCTCTAAAATTATCAGATTGCTTAAAGAAGATTTTAAGTAATTCAAATATTTCAGATAAAAAATGGATATGGGATCAATACGACCATACAGTAATGGGTGACACAATTCAGAAACCAGGAGGTGATGCTGGTGTTGTAAGAGTTCATGGGACCAATAAAGCGGTAGCAGCATCAGTAGACTCGTCTGCATTATATTGTTTCTCACATCCATTAACTGGAGGAAAACAAATAGTTTGTGAGAGTTATAGAAATCTTATTTCAGTTGGAGCCAAACCTATTGCTATTACAAATTGTTTAAACTTTGGAAACCCAGAAAAAGAAAAAAATATGGGTGAATTTGTAGAATGCGTAGAAGGAATTACAGAAGCAAGTAAGTATCTAGATTTTCCAGTCGTATCTGGAAATGTATCGTTTTATAACGAAACAAAAGATAAAGGCATAAAGCCTACACCAACAATCGGAGGTGTAGGATTAATCTCTGACTATCAACAAATGCTTACTATGGATTTTAAAACTGAAGGAAACTTAGTTTATGTAATTGGTAAAACCGATGGGCATTTAGATCAAAGTATTTTTGCAAGAGAGCTTTTAAATGAAAAAAAAGGCCCCCCACCAACAGTTAATTTATTTAATGAAAAAAACATTGGTGAGACTGTATTAGATTTATCTAAAAAAAATCTTATTGTGAGTTGCCATGATGTATCATTAGGTGGAATTTTAACATCAGTATCAAAAATGTGTATTAAAGGAAAAAAGGGAATAAAAATTAATTCACTTAAAGGTTTAACAAATAAATATGAATATTTCTTTGGTGAAGATCAGGCTCGTTACATTATCGAAATACCTGAAGCTAGTTTGAAGAAAGTAATCGAGATTTTAAACAAATATTCAGTACATTATGACGATTTAGGAATAATAGATGGCAATTCCATTAAATATAATGCTGATATCAATTTGCCTATTGAAGAATTATCAGAAGCACATAAATATTGGTTAAAGAAGTATATGGATAGCTAATGGCAATGGATTTAAAAGAAATTGAGAGTTTAATTAAGGACGGATTACCTGACGCAAAAGTTGAAATTCAAGATTTAGCAGGTGATGGAAATCACTATTCTGCTACAGTGACATCATCTGAATTTTCAGGTAAAAGTAAAATAGAACAACACAAAATGGTATATAATTCTTTAAAAGGTAAAATGGGAAATGAGCTTCACGCTTTAGCAATTAAAACAAAGGAAATTTAAATGGAACAAGAAACAAATGATTTAATAAAAAGTGAAATTGAAAATAATGATGTATGTCTTTTTATGAAAGGTACTCCAGATGCACCTCAGTGTGGATTTTCAATGGCAACTTCAAATATTTTAAAGGTTCTTGAAGTAAATTTTAAAGGCGTAAATGTTTTAGCAGATCAAAAGCTGAGAGAAGGTATAAAAGTATTTAGTGATTGGCCAACCATTCCTCAATTATATGTTAAAAATGAGTTTATTGGCGGATGCGATATCGTGAAAGAAATGTATGAGAGTGGAGAACTTGCTAAACTCTTTGAGTCTAAAGGAATAAACTTTAAGGCTAAAGATTAATTACCTAGAGTAATATTCAATTACTAAATTTGGCTCCATTACAACTGGATAAGGCACCTCTTCGAAAGAAGGAACTCTAACAAATTTAACTTTTTTATTCTTCTCATCTAGTTGAAGATATTCTGGAACTTCTCTTTCTTTGTTAGCAAGAGCAATATCAATTAAAGCAAGTTGTTTAGATTTATCTCTAATTTCTATAGTATCTTCTTCTTTAACCTGGTAGCTTGATATATTAACTTTTTTTCCATTTACTTTAACGTGACCGTGGTTAATCAATTGTCTTGATGAAAATATAGTGTTTGATAACTTTGATCTATATATCACTGCATCTAATCTTCTCTCTAATAATCCAATTAAGTTTTCAGCAGTATCACCTTTTTTCATGATTGCTTTTTTATAAACATTTCTAAACTGTCTCTCATTCATGTTACCATAATAAGATTTTAATTTCTGTTTTGCTTGAAGTTGAATTCCGTAGTCTGAAGGTTTTCCAGCTTTTGTTTGTCCATGTTGTCCTGGAGGATAAGCTCTTGTATTGAAGGGACTTTTTGGTCTGCCCCACAAGTTCACTTTTAATCTTCTATCTACTTTATGTTTAGAGTTTAATCTTTTAGTCATTAATATGAGGCTTTATAAGCCTAAGTTATGTTTTGTCAATCAACCTTTTCCTTACTTAAACCAGCAAATACACTTGATAAAATACGAGTTTCTTTTTCTGAAAGATTGAGTTTATAGAAAATACTTCTTAAATTTTCCATCATGATTGGTTTTTTTTCAGATGGGTGAAAAAAATTCTTTTTTTCTAAATTATTAATGCATAAATTTAACATTCTTTGAATGTCATTCTTATTGGCACTTTTAATTTTTTTAGACTTCTCAAAGGTAAACTTTTTATTTGAAATTAGGCTACTTGCTATTTGAGCTACTATAATTAGACTATGAGACAAATTTAAAGATCTAAAATTCTTATTACTTGGAATTTGTAAAGTATAATCAGCATAACTAACTTCATTATTTGATAATCCAGATGCTTCTGACCCAAAAAGAAAACCAACCTTTTTTTTGTAATTAATCTTATTTAGATCAGTTATTGATATATGTTTAATATTTTTATTTCTAAATCTTGCAGATGTTGCAACCAATATATCCAAATTACTTAATGATGTTTCTAAATTCTCATATACTTTTGCTTTTTTTATAATATCCTTTGCCCCTACAGATGTTGCAATAATTTTATCATTTGGAAATGAGGGTTTTGGATTAACAATTGATAGATTATTAAAATTAAAGTTTTTTAAAGCTCTGGCACAGGCTCCTATATTTTCTGACAATTGAGGTTTGTGTAAAATGAAAGTTATATTCTTAAATGACATCAAGTACTTGCAGGAGCATTATCCTTAAATAGCTTATAGTCTAAACTATCAACTAGAGCTTTAAAAGATGCATCAATAATATTTGGAGAAACTCCTATTGTAAACCAATTACCATGTTTAGAATCTGCACTTTCTATAGAAACTCTAGTAACAGCTCCAGTTCCTGTATTTAATATTCTAACTTTATAATCAACTAATTTTAGATCTTTTAAGTACTCTGAGTATTTTTCAAGTTTGTTTACATTTTTTCTAATTGCATTATCTAAAGCATTAACAGGTCCGTTACCCTCGCCTTCACATAATATTTCATGACCATCTACCTCTAGTTTTGCTTTTGCAAATGATATTACTTCTCCAGTAGAATCTTTCTTAACTGAAACATCATATTCATTAATTGAAATATATCTTGGTATTTCACCCATCAATCTTCTAGCTAAAAGCTCAAAAGATGCATCAGCGCCATCGTAACTATATCCTATGAACTCTCTATCTTTTACTTCGTGAAGAAGTTTTTTAATTTTTGGATCGTCTTTTTTAATATTAATGCCAATTGCATTTAATCTAGACATTATATTAGATTGACCTGATTGATCAGAAACAACAATATTCCTAGCATTGCCTACTTCATCAGGATTAATATGTTCATAGGTTTTTGGATTTTTTTGTACAGCTGACACATGCATTCCACCCTTATGAGAAAATGCAGAAGCACCCACATAAGGTAAATGTTTATTAGGTTTTCTATTCAATATTTCATCTAGTAATCTCGAACATTGTGTTAAATTTTTAATTTTTTCTGGTTTAATGTTTATTTCATATTTGTCTGAAAAATCTTTTTTCAGAAAAAAAGTTGGGATCAAAGACATTAAATTTGCATTACCACATCTTTCTCCAAGTCCATTTATTGTACCCTGAACCTGTCTAACTCCTGCTTGCACAGCTACTAAACTATTGGCAACTGCATTTTCAGTGTCGTTGTGAGCATGAATTCCAAGGTTTTTACCAGGTATATGTTTTGTTACTTCCTCAACAATTTTCGAAATTTCGTGAGGTAATGTCCCTCCATTAGTATCACATAAAACAATCCATCTTGCGCCATTATCATATGCAGCTTTTAAACATGATATTGCATATTCAGGATTTGATTTATAACCATCAAAAAAATGTTCCGCATCAAACATAAATTCTTTACCTGAATTAACTATATGCTTTGCACTCTCGCTTATATTTTCTAAATTTTGATTGTTTGAAATACCTAAGGCTACATCAACATGAAAATCCCAACTTTTACCAAATAAACAAATGGATGAACTCTTTGAATTAATCAAAGATGACAACATAGGGTCGTTTTTTGCACTATGCTCAGATTTTTTAGTCATACCAAAAGCAGTAAGATTAGCATTTTTAAAGTTCTGATCCTTATTAAAAAATTCTGTATCTGTTGGATTTGCTCCTGGCCAACCGCCTTCTATGTAATCAACTCCTAAGTTATCCAAAGATTTAGCAATTTTTTCTTTTTCATTTAATGAGAAGTCAACGCCTTGTGTTTGTGCCCCATCTCTAAGTGTTGTATCAAATATATAGATTTTTTCTTTACTCATTTTAATTTCCACGAGGTTGTACCATCTTTATCTTCAATTAAAATACCCTTATCTAAAAGGTCTTTCCTAATTTTGTCAGCTAATTCATAATTTTTTTCATCTCTTGCTTTATTTCTTTCATCTATTTTTGAATTAATTTCATCCTCTGAAAGAGAAATTATATTTTTTTTAGTTTGTACCCACTCTTCTGAAGTATCGGTTAATAGACCTATAAAATTGCAAGCTTTTACAAAAGTTGCTTTATCTTCGTTCGTTCCAGTTGAAGCTTTACTATATAAAGAATGTAAATTAGCAATATAGCCTGGTGTGTTTAAATCGTCATATAAAGGATCTAATAATTCATTTGGTAATATTGTATCTTTATGAACATCGTAATATGCTGAATACCATTTGCTTAAAGTCTTTTCACATTCTGATATTAGTTTTTCATTCCAATCTAATCCTTGTCTATAGTGAGCACTAATTAATGCTAATCTTAAAACTTGGCCATTATATTTTTTTTTAAAATCTTTTATTTTTAATATGTTTCCCTGAGATTTTGCCATTTTTTCATTAGAAAGAGTTATAAATCCGTTATGAACCCAATAATTTGCAAAAGAATTTGTTTCATTTGCACACCTTGATTGAGCAATCTCATTCTCATGATGAGGAAAAATCAAGTCTCTACCGCCACCATGAATATCAAATTCTTCACCCAAATATCTTTTAGACATAACTGAACATTCTAAATGCCAACCTGGTCTACCTTTGCCCCAAGGAGAGTCCCATGAAGGCTCTTTATCTATTGACGGTTTCCATAATACAAAATCTTCAGGATTTTTTTTTATTTCTGAAACCTCTACACGCGAACCAGCTATTAATTCATCTAATTTTTTATTAGATAGTTTTCCATAATCACTAAATTTTTTAACTTCAAAATAAACATGTTTATCTTTTGAGTATGCAAATCCTTTTTTTTCTAGTTCTATGATCATTTCAATCATTTGTTTTATATTTTCTGTTGCCTTTGGTTCACTGTTTGGTATTTCGCATTTTAAGTAGTTACAATCCTTATGAAAATTTTCAGTAATTTTTAAAGTTAAGTCGTTTATAGAAATATTTTGATCATTAGATGCTTTAATTATTTTGTCATCTATGTCTGTTATATTTCTAATATATTTTACAGATGTTGATCCATATTTATTTTTTAAAATTTTATACAGAATATCAAAGACAACTAATGGTCTTGCATTACCAATATGTGGATCATCATAAACAGTAGGACCACAAACATACATGCCTATGGATTTGTCATTTTTGGGAATAAATTTCTCTTTCTTACCACCAAGACTATTAGTTAAAAATATATCTTTAGCCATACAACTAGGAATATACCTAAATTGTAGATTTGTGAATCTATTTGATTAATTAGGAATTTTGCATACTGGAATAGGTTCCATTTTATGCAAATTTGCACTTCGAATTGTATTATATTTATCTCGATTTACAGAATTTTCATTATCCATTGCTTCTTCTAATTCTTTATATGATAAACCAAGCTGTCCCTCATCAGTACGACCATCGTCCCACAAACCATCTGTTGGAGGAGCATCAATAATCTCTTTTAAAATTCCAAGTTCTTTACCAAGTTCCCATACTTCAGTTTTATTGCAATCTGCAATTGGAGAAATATCTACTCCACCATCACCATATTTTGTATAAAAACCAACTCCAAAATCCTCAACTTTATTTCCTGTTCCGACAACTATTCCGTTATTTGCAGCAGCTACTTGATAAAGTGTTGTCATTCTTAATCTTGCTCTAGAGTTTGCCATTCCATGTTCACTACCAAAATTGTTTAGTGTTCCTTCAAATGTTTTGAATAAACCATCTAATTCTATTGTGTGTCCCTCTACATTGCTAAAATTTTTCTTTAACCATTCTTGATGTGCCAAACTTAGATCATGTTGTGCAGATTTTTGTTTAATAGGCATTGATAAAACAATTGTTTTTAAACCAGTCATTGCACTTAATGTGCTTGAGACAGAAGAGTCTATTCCACCAGAAATACCAATAACTAAAGATTGAGCTTTTTTTGGCATAGAATTCACATAATCTGAAATCCAATTTTTGATGTGATTTACTTTGTCTTTAGGTGTCATAATTTGAATATAAGAAAAAAAAATTATTTTTAAACTGTTAAGATGCCGCTTTAATTGCAGTTTTAGAATACAAACTATTCTTTTTTATCTCATCTGAAATTAAAAATGCTAATTCTATAGCTTGATCCGAATTCAATCTTGGATCACAGTGTGTATGATATCTGCTTGATAAATCTGCATCTGATATTTTTTTTGCTCCACCTGTACACTCTGTCACATCTTGTCCTGTCATTTCAACATGAAGACCTCCTGCATAAGAACCTTCTGCTTGATGAACTGCAAATACATTTTTAACTTCACTAACAACATCATTAAACGGTCTTGTTTTAAAACCAGTAGTTGATTTAATTGTATTGCCATGCATTGGATCACATGACCAAACAACATTTAAACCTTCCTTTTTAATTCCTCTAATTAATTTTGGTAAGAATTTTTCAACGTTCTGATGACCAAATCTTGAAATTAGAGTTATTTTTCCTTTTTCGTTTTTAGGATTTATAACCTCACATATTTTTGCAATCTCATCAGGTTTAGAAGTCGGACCACATTTGATACCAATTGGATTTTCTATTCCTTTACAAAACTCTACATGTCCTCCATCTAATTGTCTTGTTCTATCGCCTATCCAAACAAAGTGAGCTGAAGTATCATGATATTCTCCAGTAGTTGAGTCTACTCTAGTCATACTTTCCTCAAATGGTAAGTGTAAAGCTTCATGAGAAGTCCAAAAGTTAACTGTGTATAATCTATTATTAAAATCGGATGTAATTCCACAAGCATCCATAAATGCTAATGCATCTGCTATTTTATCTTCTAATTCTTTAAATTTCTTAGCTTGGGGACTTTTCTTAATATAATCTAAATTCCATAAGTGAACCTTATTTAAGTCAGCAAAACCACCTTTTGAAAATGCTCTTAAAAGGTTTAAAGTTGATGCAGATTGAGAGTAAGCCTTAAACATTCTTTTTGGATCAGGTCTTCTAGCTTTTTCATTAAAATCTATTGCATTTATATTGTCTCCCAAATAACTTGGTAATTCTTTATCACCTTGTTTTTCAGTTGGTGCGCTTCTAGGTTTTGAAAATTGTCCAGCAATTCTTCCAAGTTTTACAATAGGTAAAGAAGCTGAGTAAGTCATCACTAAAGCCATTTGAAGAATAACCTTAAAGGTATCTCTTATATTGTCAGGATGAAATTCCGCAAAACTTTCTGCACAATCACCACCTTGTAATAGAAAAGCTTTTCCATCATTTACCATTGCTAACTGATCTTTTAAATGTCTTGTTTCACCTGCAAAAACTAACGGAGGAAAGGTTTTCAATTTATTTAAAACCATCTCCAATTCCTTCTCATCTTCATATTGAGGAATATGTTTGACAGGGTATTTTCTCCAGCTATTTATTTTCCAATTTTTCATTTCAACTCAAAATTGTTTTAACAGACTTTATTATTTATTCAACAGTGACAGATTTAGCTAAGTTTCTTGGTTTATCGATATCGTATCCTTTATCTAGTGCAGAGTAATAAGCTAGCTTTTGCAAAGGTATAGTTGTCAAAAAGGGAATAAGTTCATCAGATATGGCATCGACTTCAATCTGCTCCCAAATATTTTCTGAGTAAATTTCATCAGTACTTTTATTTGTTATTAGTAAAACTTTTGCTCCTCTAGATATAACTTCTTGCATATTTGAAATAGTTTTTTTGTAATGCTCATCTCTTGGAGCAATTACCACTACAGGCATACCTTCTTCTATGAGTGCAAGAGGTCCATGCTTCATTTCCCCTGCTGGATAACCTTCGGCATGAACATAAGCAAGCTCTTTTAGTTTTAAAGCACCTTCAAGTGCAATTGGATATGAATAACCTCTGCCCAAAAACATTGACCCTTTAGAATTAGCAAAATCTTTTCCAAGTGTTTGAATTTTATCTTCAATATTCAATGTATTTTTTGCAGATTTAGATAAAGACATTAAATCTTTTATTTTCTTTTGATAGTCCTTTTTATTAATTGATTTTTGTTCATAAGAAAGCTTAGTACATAATAAATAAAGAACTAACATTTGTCCTAAAAAAGCCTTTGTAGATGCAACACCTACTTCTGGGCCACAATGAATAGGTAAAACTAGATCTGCATCTCTTGCAATTGAACTTTCAACAACATTTACTACTGCACAAGTTTTAACATTATTCTTTTTACACAAATCTAATGCAGCAAATGTATCCGCAGTCTCTCCAGATTGGGAAACAAAAACATAAAGACAATCTTTTTTAAACTTAATTTTTCGATATCTAAATTCAGAAGCTATATCAACACTCACATCTAAACTTGTATTTTGCTCAAACCAATACTTTGCAACAAGACATGAGTGATAT
>CACMAX010000008.1 GCA_902611845.1 uncultured Pelagibacteraceae bacterium
AATATAAATGCAAAATTAAATAATAAGACCAAATTTGTTTTAAGCATTTTTACTAATAATAAAAAACAAAAAATTACCAATTTAGAAATCGAAGAACCAGAACCTTTCATTAGAAATTTCAAATTTATAAAGGGTTTTAAAGAAGGTAAATTAATATATGAGGGACTTAATTATGAGGGTAAAACAAAATCAAATTTAAAAATTATCGATTTTAAAGTACAAGAAGTACCTGTTCTTGCAAAGCTTTTAACATTGGCATCACTTCAAGGGATTGCTGATCTACTCACTGGTGAAGGTATACGATTTACCGATTTTGAGATGGAATATGAGACCTTAGGAAATAATACTAAAATTAAAGAGATGTATGCGATAGGTCCAGCAATTTCGCTTATGATGGAGGGTTATATTGTAAAAGATGAATTAACAAGTTTGAAGGGAACACTTGTTCCAGCAACAACTGTTAATAAAACAATTTCAAAAATACCTATGTTAGGTGAAATATTAGTTGGAAAAAAAATTGGTGAAGGCGTTTTCGGTGTAAGTTTTAAAATTAAAGGACCTCCTAAAAAACTTAAAACTTCTGTCAATCCAATCAAAACTTTAACTCCAAGATTTATTACCAGAACTTTGGAGAAAATTTCTAATTAAATTACTATTTTGTAGTGTTTTTTCTTACCGATTGAGAGCTTAATAAAATTTTTTTTTTTTATAAGTTCATTCGAAATTATGAATTTATCATCTGAAATAATTTGATTGTTGATTTTAACACCATTAGATTTTATTAATCTTCTTATTTCGCTTTTAGATAGGTTTTTATCAATAATTGAGACTAAATTAACTACGTCATTACCAATGTTGGAGATATTTATCTTTGTATTTGGCAAATTTTCACCAGATGAGTTTCCTGAAAAAGAATTTCTTGCTATTTTTTCTGCTTCAGCAGCTTCATTAGTTCCGTGAAGAATAGAAGTAGCCTTGTTTGCTAAAATAATTTTTTGCTCATTTATGTCTTGAGTGCTTATATTTTCAATCTCGTTTAAATTTAAATCTGTAAACATTTTAAGAAATTTTAATACATCTTTATCATCAGTATTTCTCCAAAATTGCCAATAATCGAAAACTGAAAATAATTTTTTATCTAACCAAATAGCACCGCTTTCAGTTTTACCCATCTTAGCACCTGATGCTAAAGTTATAAGTTCTGTTGTTAAACCATAAACTTCGTTAGATGAATATCTTTTAATGAGTTCAACTCCGTTAACAATATTGCCCCATTGATCTGACCCTCCAATTTGGAGCAAACAGTTCTCTTTCTTATTTAATTCTAGAAAATCGTAAGCTTGCAAAATCATATAATTAAATTCCATATAACTTAATGATTGCTCTCTCTCTAATCTTAACTTAACACTATCAAAACTTAACATTTTATTTATAGTAAAATGTTTTCCTATATCTCTTAGAAAAGATATATAATTTAAATTTTTTAGCCAAGTGTAGTTGTTAACAAAAATTGGAGCCACTTTTTCATCTTTTGTCTCTAAAAATTTTTTTAGTATGTTCTCTATACTTTTTATATTTTTTTCTATTTCATTTTCTTCTAAAATTTTTCTTGTTTTATCTTTTCCAGATGGATCTCCTATTCTAGTAGTTCCACCCCCAAGTAAAACAATTGGTTTGTGTCCATGTTTTTGCATTAATCTTAAGCACATAATTTGAAGCAAGCTACCTACGTGTAAACTTTGAGCGGTGCAATCAAAGCCTATATATCCTTTTATACTCCCTTCATTCAGCTTCTTCGAAAGAGCCTTTTCGTCTGTGCATTGATAAAAATATCCTCTGTCTTTAAATTCTTTTAAAAATTCATTCATAAATGGTATTTTTAATATACATATTTAAATAAAAATAATAATCAATAATGGATAATTCTTTTATAGCACTAGGTTTAATGAGTGGTACATCTCTTGATGGGATTGATGCAAGTATTATCAAATCAGATGGTGAAAATAATTTAGAAATAATAGATAATAAGTATTTCAATTATCCTGAAGAATTTAGAAAAAGACTTTCTTCTTTTATTTTAAATATAAATAATAGATTAGATATAGAAGAAAATATAAGCACTTATAAATCTTTAGATAGAGATCTTACTCTTTATCATTCAAAAATATCAAAGAAAATTATTAGTGAGAATAATTTAAATATTCAATTAATTGGTTTTCATGGACAAACAATAATTCATAAACCTAAAGATGGATATTCTATACAAATGGGAGATGCAAATTTACTCTCTCAAGAATTAAAAGAAAAAGTAATTTTTAACTTTAGAGCTAACGATATTAAAAATGGTGGGGAAGGTGCCCCATTGACTCCTGTCTATCATGAGCTTTTAATAAAAAAATTTAAGATAAAAAATCCTACCTTAATCTTAAATATAGGGGGAATATCAAATTATACTTACTGTTTTAAAAATACTTTAGCAGCGAAAGATATTGGTCCTGGAAATGTCTTGATTGATGAATATTTAAAAAAAACAAAAGGAATAAATTATGATCGAAATGGAGATATAGCATCATCTGGAAATATAAATAAAGATGTAATTAATCAATTTTATGAACATGAGTTTTATAATGTACAGGAAAAACATTCTTTTGATAGAAAGGAATTTGATTTTAGTTTTGTTAAAGGTTTAGAATTTGAAGATGCTGTAGCTACGTTAACATATTTTACAGCATTAATAATTTCACAAAATATAAAAAAAAATTTTGATAATGAAATAGAAATTATTTTATGTGGTGGAGGAAGAAAAAATATAACATTAGTCAACCATATTAAGAAATTATTAAAATATAAAATTAAATTAATTGATGAATTTAGTATAGATGGTGATTTTATAGAGTCCCAAGCATTTGCATATTTATCAATTAGATCATATCTTAATAAAATAATTAGTTATCCTACTACGACTAATGTTTTAAATCCTGTTACAGGTGGTGAAATTAAAATAAATTATTAATATAAAGCAGTTTCTTTTTTTATATATTTACTGAGATATTTAATTAAAGACCTGTCTGCTTTTGAAAAAAAATGATTGGCATCTGGTATAATATCAAATTCTACTTTAATTCCTTTTTGAGCACTCAATCTTTTATTTAATTCATTAATATCTTCAAAAGGAACCAGCTCATCTTTCTTTCCGTGAATTACAAGACCAGACGTTGGGCATGGGGATAAAAATGAAAAATCATAAACATTTGGTTGAGGTGATATAGCAATAAATCTATTAATTTCTGGTCTTCTCATTAATAATTGCATTGCAATCAATGAACCAAAAGAGAATCCTGATATCCAACATTGTGAATTATCAAAATTTTCTCTTTCTAACCAATCCAATGCAGCAGCTGCATCAGCAAGTTCTCCTTGACCATTATCAAATTCACCGTCACTTTTTCCAACACCTCTGAAATTTACTCTGCAAACTGAAAAATTATTATCTACAAAAGTTTGAAAAGTATCGACAACAACTTTGTTATTCATGGTACCACCGTATTGAGGGTGCGGGTGTAGCACTAAAGCAATAGGAGAAGTATTTTTTTTACTTTTAAAATACTTTGCTTCTAGTCTACCAGCAGGACCAGGAATAAAAATTTCTGAAATTTTTGTATCAGTAGATGGCATTGATTATCAGTCTCAAAAAAAAATTATATTTTTCTATCAAAATTAAGCGACAAAATGCAAGTGTTTTAAATTTACATAATCTTGACTAATTTAGTCAGGTATATATAAAGCCCGTGAATTGCGGAAAATATGAAACTATCAACTAAAAGCAGATATGCTGTGATGGCTTTAGCTGACATAGCGAGGTTTAAAAATAACGAGCCAATCTCACTAAGAGATATCTCTATAAGACAAGGAATATCATTAGTTTACCTAGAACAGTTATTTTTAAAATTAAAAAAAAATGAAATTGTTAAAAGTATTAGAGGTAAGAAAGGTGGATATACTCTAAACAAAACTCCAGATGAAATTAAAATCTCTGATATTCTCTCCGCTGTAGAAGAAAAGGTTAAAACCATCGGGTGTCAAAAGCAATCAAAGAAAGGATGCAATGGAAAGTCTGCAAAATGTATAACCCACAATTTATGGGATGAATTAGAAACACATATAAACGTATTCTTTCAAGAAAAAAAACTTGGAGACCTAATAAATAAAACTGAAAATAGACTGTAATGAGAGATAAACAAATTGAAGATTTAAAAGATTATAAATATGGCTTTTCAACTGATATTGAAAGTTTTAAAGCACCTAAGGGTTTAAATGAAGACGTTATAAGATTTATATCAAATATAAAAAAAGAACCAGACTGGTTACTTCAGTGGAGATTAAAGGCTTTTGAAAGATTAAAAGTACTAAAAGAACCTAATTGGCAAAAACCAAAATATCCAAAAATTGATTATCAAGATTTATATTATTATTCTGCACCTAAAAGTTTTAAAAAAAAACCAAAAAATTTAGAAGATTTAGATCCTAAACTGTTAGAAACTTATAAAAAATTAGGAATACCTTTACAAGAACAAAAAAGATTAAATGGAATTGCAGTAGATGCAGTGTTTGACTCTGTATCTGTTGCTACAACTTTTAAAGATACTTTAACAGAAAAAGGAATAATTTTTTGTTCTATTTCTGAAGCAATACAAAAATATCCAGACTTAGTTAAAAAATATTTAGGCTCAGTTATACCAATTACTGATCACTTCTTTGCAACATTAAACTCAGCAGTTTTCACCGATGGATCGTTTGTTTACATCCCGCCAAATGTAAAATGTCCAATGGAGCTATCAACTTATTTTAGAATTAATGCATCTGATACTGGGCAGTTTGAAAGAACTTTAATCATTGCTGATAAAGGAAGTTATGTAAGCTATTTAGAAGGATGTACTGCGCCGATGAGAGATGAAAATCAATTGCATGCAGCAAATGTCGAATTAATTGCATTGGATGATGCAGAGATTAAATATTCTACAGTACAAAACTGGTATCCAGGAGATAAAGATGGAAAAGGGGGAATATATAATTTTGTAACAAAAAGAGGATTATGCAAAGGTAAAAATTCAAAAATTTCATGGACGCAAGTAGAAACTGGTTCTGCTATAACGTGGAAATATCCAAGCTGTATATTGAAAGGCGATAATTCAATTGGTGAATTTTATTCAATTGCAATTACAAACAATCATCAGAAGGCTGATACAGGAACTAAAATGATTCACTTGGGAAAAAATACAAAAAGTAAGATTATTTCAAAAGGTATTAGCGCAGGTAAATCTGATATGACTTATAGAGGTTTGGTAGATATTTCTAAAAATGCATCTAATTCAACAAATTATACTCAATGTGATTCATTGTTGATGGGTAATAAATGTGGAGCACATACCGTGCCTTATATTAAAAATAAAAATTCAAATTCTAATATCGCTCATGAAGCGACCACATCTAAGATAAGTGAAGATCAACTTCATTATTGTCAGCAAAGGGGACTAAATCAAGAGGAAGCGGTAGGACTTATTGTTAATGGTTTTTGTAAAGAGGTTTTACAACAATTACCTATGGAGTTTGCCGTTGAGGCTCAAAAACTAGTTGGAATAAGTTTAGAGGGAAGCGTTGGTTAAATGTTAAAAATAAACAATTTAAATGCAAAAATTCAAGAAAAATCCATCTTAAGTGGTTTTAATCTTGAGATAAAACCAGGTGAGGTGCATGCAATAATGGGACCCAATGGATCAGGAAAAAGTACTTTGTCAAATATTTTATCAGGTAAAAAGGGATACGAAGTATCAGGAGAAATATTATATGAAAATAAAAATTTGTTTGATCTTGAAACTGAAGAAAGAGCACATGAAGGTATATTTTTGGCATTCCAATATCCTTTGGAAATACCTGGGGTGAATACAAATATTTTTTTAAAAACATCCTTAAATTCAATTAGAAAAGCTAGAGGCGAAAAAGAATTAGATGCTTTAGAGTTTTTAAAATTAGTTAAGGAAAAAGCAAAAGAACTAAAATTTGATGAAGAAAAATTAAATCGTCAATTAAACGTAGGTTTTTCTGGAGGTGAAAAAAAGAAAAATGAAATTTTACAAATGTCAATTTTAGATCCAAAATTATCTATACTGGATGAAACAGACTCTGGATTAGATATTGATGCTCTTAAAATAGTTGCAGATGGAGTTAATGCATTAAGAAAAAAAAATAATTCCTTTCTTATAATAACACACTATCAAAGATTACTTGATTACATAAAACCTGACTTTGTACATGTGCTTATGGGTGGAAAAATTATTAAATCAGGAGGTGCAGAATTAGCTTTAGAGTTAGAAAAAAAAGGATATGAAAATTTCAATTAAATGGAACAAAAATTAAAAACAGATTTTGATAAATTTATAAGCACGTCTAATTTCTCAAACCAAGAGATTAAATTAAAAAAAGAAGCTCTAGATAATTTTTTGAAAAATGGATTTCCTAGCAGAAAATTAGAGAACTGGAAATTTTCAGATATAAACCAGATAATTCAAAAAAATATTGGAGAACTAACATTTTATAATGATTACAATATTGAAAATGAAATTAATGACGAAATTTTTATTAAGGAAATTGAGCATAATAAAATTGTTATTGTTAACGGTAAAGTTGAGCAATTGAGTTTTGAATATGAAGAAAGCGATAAAATTA
Source organism: uncultured Pelagibacteraceae bacterium (assembly GCA_902611845.1). Lineage (GTDB taxonomy): Bacteria > Pseudomonadota > Alphaproteobacteria > Pelagibacterales > Pelagibacteraceae > Pelagibacter. The sequence continues at coordinate 6,724 of CACMAX010000008.1, forward strand.
ACTTAACGACTTTAGATAATTTTAACCAAAACCCAAATGATGATAATTCTCTTTTAAGTCTAAATAATTCTTTTTCTAATAAAATACATAATATTTTAGTTAAAAAAAATTATTCATTCAAAAAGCCTTTAATTATATATCAAATAACAAATGAGAAAGTGAGCAAAACAAATATTAATTTTCAACTTAACCTTGATCTAGAAGAAAACAGCTCAATAAAAATTATTAATGTTTCTGACGATAATTCAGAAAAGAATTTCATTAACAATTTATTTAATTTTAATCTTGGTAAAAATGCAATTCTTAAGAATTATAAAATAGATAAAAAAAGTAATACAAATATTAAATATGATTATTCTAGTATTACTCAAAAAGGAAATAGTATTTCTGAAACATTTATATTTTCATCCGGTTCAGATTATATAAAAAATGAAGTCAGCTGTAATCTTGAAGGCCAATATTCGTCAGCATTTATTAATGGAATACACTTATTGTCTAAAAATAAACACCACGAAATAAGAACTAATACTAATCATTCGTATGAAAACACGAAAAGTTATCAATTAATAAAAAGCGTAATTGATGACAGTTCAAAGTCTGTCTATCAAGGAAAAATATATGTGGATTCTAAAGCTCAAAAAACTGATGGTTATCAATTAAGTAAAGCGGTGCTTTTAAATGAACAAGCAGAATTTAATGCAAAGCCTGAACTAGAAATTTATGCTGATGACGTTAAATGTTCACATGGTTCAGCATCAGGTAGTTTAGATGAAAATTCCATTTTTTATTTAATGTCTAGGGGTTTAGATCAAAAAACTGCAAAGAAATTATTAATTAACGGTTTTCTTTTAGATGTTGTTGAAAAAATTACGGATGAAGAAATTAAAAAATTAATAAAAAAAATGATTGGATTAAATTAATGAACATAGATGACATAAAAAGAGAATTTCCAATTTTTGATGATAAAATTCAAAATAATGATTTAGTATATTTAGATAGCGCTAATTCATCTCAAAAACCAAGAGTTGTTGTAGATAGAATTTATGATTTTTATACAAAAGAGTTTTCTAACGTAGGTAGAAGTGTTCACTATTTGGCAGTTGCTGCAACTAATTTATATGAACAAACAAGAGTTTCAGTTCAAAAATATATTAATGCTAAAGATAAAGATGAAATTGTATTTACCAAAGGTGCTACAGAAGCAATTAATTTAGTCGCTAACACTTTTGGCCAAAAATATTTATCTGAAGGAGATGAAGTATTGTTGACTGAACTCGAGCATCATTCAAATTATGTTCCTTGGCATTTTCTTAGAAAAGCAAAAAATATAAAAATAGAATTTGCTGAAATTAATGATAATGGCGAAGTAACATTAGAAGCTATAGAAAAAAAAATTACAAACAAAACAAAGATAATTAGTGTAAGTCATTTATCGAATGTAACAGGCGCAATATTACCTATCAAAGAAATTGTGCAATTGGCTCATTCGAAAAATATACCGGTTCTAATTGATGGTTGCCAAGGTGCGCCCCACTTAAAATTAGATATGCAGGATATTGATTGTGATTTTTATGCAATATCTGGACATAAAATGTACGGACCAACTGGAATTGGTATTCTATATGCTAAAAAAAAATGGCTTGAAGATTTACCCCCATATCAAGGTGGAGGAGGAATGATAAATGAGGTTAAAAAAGAAGGTATCACTTATGGTGAATTACCTAATAAATATGAGGCTGGAACAATGGCTACAGCTCAAGTTATAGCTTTTAATGAGTCCATAAAATTTATGGAAAAAATTGGTATTCAAAATATTGAAAAACATGAAAAAGAATTATTAGATTATGGACTAGAAAAGTTAAGAAAAAATAATTCAGTTAATATTATAGGAAATCCAAAAGAAAAGGGTGGGGTTATATCATTTACTATTGAAGGTGTTCATCCACACGATATTGCAACAATTCTTGATGAAGATGGAGTAGCTATTAGAGCAGGGCATCACTGCTGTCAAATATTACATGATAAATTAAATTTACCTGCAACTGCAAGAGCTTCATTTGGAGTTTATAATACAAAAGATGATATTGATAAGCTTGATGAGTCAATAAATAAATGTAAAAAAATTTTTAACTTAAAATGGACTTAAAAGATTTATATCAAGAAATAATATTAGACCATGGAAAAAATCCAAGGAATTTAGGAAAGTTTGATAATTATAATAAAGATGCAAAGGGAAATAATCCTTTATGTGGTGATAATGTTCATGTTTATCTCAGATTAAATGAAAATAAAAAAGTTGAAGATATCGCATTTGAAGGTCATGGCTGCGCTATTTCAATGGCATCGGCATCAATTATGACTGATATGGTTAGAGGTAAAGAAGAGAAAGAGGTAAAAGAAATTGTAAGTGATTTTTTAGGAATGATAAAAGAAAAAGATTCTTTAGAAACTAATATTTTAAAAGATGACGAGAAAACTAAATTAATGAGTTTATCGGGTGTTAAACAATATCCTATGAGAGTAAAGTGTGCAACATTATCTTGGCATACTCTTACATCAGCATTAGATAATTCAGATCAAATTGTAAAAACAGAGGAATGAAAATGGATCTTAAAGAAAAAGTAATTGCTGAAATAAAAAAAATTTATGATCCAGAGATACCTGTTAATATATATGAATTAGGATTGATATACGATATTATTGTTAATAATTCTGAAGTTAAGGTTAAAATGACCTTAACCACACCAAATTGTCCCGTAGCTGAAAGTTTGCCTAAAGAAGTTAAAGACAGTATATTAGAAATTAAAGAAGTTTCAAAAGTAGATCTTGATTTAGTCTGGGAACCACCATGGGACAAATCAATGATGTCTGAAGCTGCAAAACTTGAATTAAATTTATGACAAAACAAATTATAACATTAAGCGATAACGCAGCTCAAAGAATAAAAGAAATCATGTCTAATGCTGAAAAAGACTCTTTAGGAGTTAGAGTCGGTGTTAAGTCTGGTGGTTGCGCAGGGATGTCCTATGTTATGGAGTATACAAAAGAAGCAAACCCAAATGACGAAGTAATAGAAGACAAAGGTGTAAAAGTATTTATAGATTCTGCAGCGGTAATGTATTTACTTGGAACAGAAATGGATTTTAAAAAAGAGAAATTTTCTTCACAATTTGTATTTAATAACCCGAATGAAACGGAGAGATGCGGATGTGGGGAGTCCTTCAAAATATAGTATTTAATATACGCATATCAGCATTGCGTTAATTGCATATCAATGATAGAATCATTGATATGAACACTTTTGAGCATAAAAACCTAATTAACTCTGAAGTTAAAACTCAAAAAAGAAAATCTTTATTCAGAAGTTTAATTAAACCGGTAGAAGCGGGCGCACATGGCACCCTCAACTACGTGGTTAAAAAAGGTTTAGGAAAAAATAAAATAGCTAAAAAATAAAAAAGCTATTTAACAACTATAGTACATATCAAACTCAATAGGATGAGGTGTATGTTCAAAGTTGTGTATCTCCTCAAATTTAAGAGCAATATAAGCATCAATTTGATCGTCAGTAAATACTCCACCTTGAGTTAAAAACTTTCTATCTTTATCTAAACTTTCCATTGCTTCTCTTAATGATCCGCAAACAGTTGGAACTTTTTTAACTTCTTTCTCTGATAAAGCGTAAAGATCTTTATCAAAGGATTTGCCTGGATCAATTTTATTTTTGATACCATCAATTCCCGCCATTAACATAGATGCAAATGTTAAATATGGATTACCAGATGCATCTGGGAATCTAATTTCACATCTTGCTCCTTTTTTGCTTAGCGTTATCGGAATTCGACAAGATGCTGACCTGTTTCTTGCAGAATAAGCAAGCAATACTGGAGCTTCAAAACCAGGAATTAATCTTTTATAACTATTTGTTGTAGCATTTGAAAACGCATTAATCGCCTTAGCATGTTTAAGTATTCCACCAATATAATAAAGCGCAGTTTGTGACAAACCTGAATATTTATTTCCAGAAAAAACTGGAGTTTTTCCTTTCCAAACTGATTGGTGAACGTGCATTCCTGATCCATTATCACCTTTTACAGGTTTAGGCATAAACGTAGCAGTTTTACCAAATGAATGTGAAACCATTTGAACTACATATTTGTATAATTGAACATTATCAGCTTGATCAACCAATGTACCAAAAAGCATTCCAAGTTCGTGTTGACTTGGAGCAACTTCATGGTGATGTTTTTCAACTGTGATACCTACGTCTCTCAAACCTTTTAGGTATTCACCTCTTATATCCTGAGCACTATCTACTGGAGGGACTGGAAAATATCCACCTTTAACTCCAGGTCTGTGACCCATATTCCCATTTTCATAACTTTTTCCAGAATTATAAGGTCCTTCTGTACTATCTATCGAAAAACTTGTTTCATTCATGTCGTTTTTGATTTTTACATCATCAAAAACAAAAAATTCTGGCTCTGGACCAAAGTAAGCTTTATCACCTATACCAGTCTTCTTTAAATAAGCTTCAGCTTTCTTCGCTATCCCTCTTGGATCTCTTTCATAAGGATTTCTTTTAATTGCATCTAAAATATCGCAAAATAAAACAAGAGTATTATGAGATGTAAATGGATCAACTATTTGTCTGTTTAAATCTGGTTTTAATATCATGTCAGACTCATTTATTGCCTTCCATCCAGCAATAGACGATCCATCAAAAAATACACCATCTGTTAACATGTCCCCATCAACTACCGATGCATCCATAGTTAAGTGCTGTAATTTACCTCTTGGGTCTGTAAATCTTAAATCGACAAACTCAATTTGCTTGTCTTTCATCATTTTTAGAACTTTGCTTGCGCTCATATTATCTCCTGTAGAATTAAATATCTGGGTTAATTACCAATATTGTTATAATAAAGAATACATATAATGAGGATATCACCTATGCAATTTAAACATATAGTTTTGCTAATAATTTCAGTGCTTTTTAATCAATCATAAGTTGAATATGACTTTATTAAATAAAGAACCTGTTAAAAGAGCCGAGAAGTGTCTTAAAGAGTTTGACGAAAATCTATCAGTTGTTGAATTGGAAAACTCAGCAAAAACAGCATTGGATGCAGCAAAATCATTAAATTGTGAAGTAGGAGCAATTGTAAAAAGTCTACTTATTAAGATAGAAAATGATTTTTTACTTTGTTTAGTTTCTGGTGACAAAAGATGTTCGTTAAATAAATTAAAAAAAATTTCTGAAAAAAAAAATGTAAGAATGGCTTCTGCTGACGAGGTTAAATCTCAAACAGGATATACAATTGGAGGTGTATCTCCTGTAGGTCATATAAATAAAATCCGAATATTTATAGATAATTCTTTAAGCAGATTTAAAGATATTTTTGCTGCAGCTGGTCATCCTAATGTGATTTTTAAGATCAATTATGAAAAATTAATTCAAGTTACAAAAGGTGATGTGAAAGATATTACAGAATGAAGCAGGCTAATTTAACAGATTATATTTTATTAACATTATTATCAATAATTTGGGCATCTGCTTTTTTTAATATAAAAATTGCAACAGAATCTTTCGGTCCAATGACAATTGCTTTTTTGAGAGTATTTTTTGGATCTATACCAGTATTAATTTTATGTTTTTATAAAAAAATAGTAATTGAAGCATTTTCTAAAGATTGGCATTGGTTCATGTTAATAGGACTAATCAATTTAGTTATACCATTCTTTTTAATTGCTTATGGAGTAAAATCTGTACAAAGTAATTTGGCTGCAATTTTGATGTCCACTACTCCTTTGAGTTCTACCATATTAGGTCACTATTATACAAAAAATGAAAAATTTAATTTTGCAAAAACTGTTGGGATACTAATTGGATTTGCAGGAATTGTTTATCTATTTTCTGATAATATTTTAATTGATGACAATAATTTTCTTTCAGCAATATTAATTTTAGTTGGATCAACATGTTATGTAATAGGTGGAGTTTTAACACTTAAAATTAGCAAGAAAAAAAACGAAAACGTTACTGGATCTATATTAATTTGGGCAACTCTGATTTTATTTCCTTTAGTGTGTTTATTAGAAACTCCTTGGGAAAATACTCCATCAATAAATTCAACCATGTCAGTAATTTATCTTGGTATAGTACCAACAGGAGTTGCGTGGCTTTTGAGGTTTAAAATTTTGAAAAAGAATGGTTTAATTTTTCAATCTCAAGTCTCATACTTAATTCCAATCTTTGGAATTATTTTAGGCTATATATTTTTAAGTGAATTAATAACTTACAAGGTATTAATATCTTTATTGGCTGTAGTTGTAGGAATTTATTTTGTTAGAAAAGCAGATACAAAAATTATTATTTAAATGAAGATATAGAGCTAATATGTTCTGGTTTTGTCTCACAACATCCGCCTAATATTGTTGCCCCACCTTCTATGAATTTTTTTGATAAATTGTAAAATTCATTTGCATCAAAATTATCTCTTTTTCCTAAAGATTGATTTGGATTTACTCCAATTTCATTAGGTTTTGCTGTATTAAATGTCTGTATTGGGCCTGGTTCATCAACTCCCCACAAATTTATTTTAAATCCAAATGGTACTTCACAATTTAAAAATTTATCTAATACGGATAGAGATATTTCTGGAGAAATACATGCACAAACTACACCAAGTGTATTTTCATCTTGAATAATTTCAAGTAATTGCTCAATTTTTTCTTCTGAGGGTAGGTCACCATTTTTTTTTAAATGTATTCCAATTAAAACTTTTTTGTTTAATTTTTTAGATATATTAAGAGCGGCTTTAACTTCATTAGTACTGCTAATAACATCTAAGTATAAAAAATCAGTAAATTCACTTAAAATATCAGCTTGTTCAAACATATCTTCCTCTATTAATTTGATATCACGATCATCAGTTATATAAGTGTCTCTTTGGCTTGGAATTGATCCAGCTACTAATACATTTTTCTTTGATAAATCTTTAGCTTTGATTGCAAGTTTACATGCAATTTCGTTTAATTTTTTGAATTGATTACCAACATTATTTTCTATTAATCTAAATTTTCTACAACTAAAAGTATTTGTAACAATAACATCTGAGCCTGCGCTGATATATGATAGATGAGTATCAACTAACAATTGATGATATTTTTCATCTAATAAAGCGCTTGCAGACCATAAGGTCCCCATAGATACCATTCCTTTTTCAAGTAATAATTGACCCATGCCACCATCTAATATTCTTATTTTTTTAAAAAAATTGTTATCCATTTTTTTTATCCCTTGTAGCTATAAATACTCCAACTGTTGTTATTAAAAAACCAATTATGTCAGTAAACGTTAATTGTTCATTTAAAAGTATCCATGCCATCACTGCTGAAGTAGGAGGTACTAAAAAAAATAAAGTAGTAGTTTTGCCCACTGTACCCCTTTTGATTAAAAACATAAGAATAGTAAAAGCTCCAAATGAAACTAATATAATTTGGTGAGACATACCTAATATAAAACTAGTTGTAAAATTTATGTAAGCATTTTCAAATATAAACATTAACAATAGATTAAAAAGGCAACCACCAATTGCTTGATATGCATTGTTAACTGACAAAGCTAAATTTCCACTTAATTTTTTTTGCCACAATGTTCCAGCTGTTATTGCAAATAAAGCCAAGACTGTAGCTAACAATCCTAAAGGAGGAATTTCTTTTCCAAAATCAATACCTAAGACAGTGACAGAACCAATGAAACCTAAACTGATACCTACCCACTGTTTCCAAGATATTTTTTCTCCAAAAATTGGACCAGATAAAATATTTGTTAAAATTGGTTGAAGTGTAACTATTAAAGCTACAATTGCAGCTGGCATCCCAATTGAAAATGCATACCAACATCCACCTAAATAAATCCCATGAAATAAGATACCTGTTGAAAGACTCTCAATAATATTTTTTAATTTTCCAAAAATTTTATCATTACTGAAATAAGCAAATACGAGAAAACCAATTGTTACAATCCCAAATCTAAATGCTAAAGCCGCAAATGGAGAAGCGTTTTGAACAATTTCTTTCCCAGATATGAATGCCGAAGACCATAATAATATAAAGAGCAAAGGAAATGATTTTGTCATGGTAAAGATATATGGCGTAATATCTAATTTTTGTTGTGAATTCTATCCATTTCTTGAAGTTCGACTTCAAGTTTGTCTAATTCTTCACCACCAGCCATCATACTAAGAAGCTTTTCTCTAGATATATCTTTTTTTTGGAACGTTCCCATGCTTTTTCCTCGGTTAAGTACAGTGAAACTATTACCAACAGGGTAAGCATGATGTACATTATGAGTAATTAAAATTACAGCCAATCCCTCAGACGCAGCCTTTACAATATATTTTAATACCATTGATGCTTGATGAACTCCTAAAGCAGAAGTTGGTTCATCTAAAACTAAAACTTTTGCTCCAAAATATATAGCTCGTGATATTGCTAAGCATTGTCTTTCACCACCGGACATAGTTCCAACTGCCTGAGATGGATCTCTAACATCGATACCTATCTGTCCCATTCTATCTGCTGCTATCTGATTTGCTTTTTCCACATCAAAAGTTTTAAGGAAAGGAATACCTTTTTGAGGCTCTCTTCCCATAAAAAAATTTCTAGTAACACTCATTAAAGGAACTAATGCTAGATCTTGATAAACTGTTCCTATACCAATATCCAAAGCATCTTTGGGTGAGTCAAAAATAATTTTATTATCTTCAAATATAATTTCTCCTTCATCTGGTTTATGAACACCTGCTAAAGTTTTAATTAAAGTTGACTTTCCTGCTCCGTTATCACCAAGTAAACACATGATCTCACCTTTTTTTAATCTCATAGTGACATCTTTGAGCGCTATTACCTTTCCAAAAAACTTACTAATATTATTAAATTGAACGAGATAGTCTGACATTATTTACTCTCAGTCACTTTCTTTCTGATATAGTTATTAAACACTACAGCTATCAACATCATTGCTCCTAAGAAAACTTTAAACCAATCAGTGTCAACATCTGTATAAAATATTCCCATAGATACAGTCCCAAATATAATTGCACCAAAAGCAGCACCTATTGCAGATCCATACCCACCTGTTAAGAGACACCCACCAACAACAGCAGCTGCAATAGCTTCTAGTTCTTTTAAAGTACCTCTCATAGTATCTGCAGAACCCGCATCTAACACTTGAATACAAGCGAAAATAGTAGAAGCGACTGCCGTACCGATAAATAAACTTATTTTTACCCTTCCAACAGGCACACCCACATTTGTTGCTCCAACCTTATCTCCTCCAGATGCGAAGATCCAATTACCGTATCTTGTTTTCATCAATATCCATGTTGCAAACAATGTTAATGCAATAAACCAAATAACTGAAGGAGGTATTCCAGTTGCAAGAGGAGTTCCATCAGTTCTTAGTTCAATCAATTTTAATGATCCCAACCAAGTAAAAAGCCATTTAAAAGTATCTGTAGCAAATAACCATGCTAATGGATCATCTTCAATTAATACTCTTAGACCTGGAACTTGAGTTCTGCCAGTAATCAATCTTGTAATCGCTAATGTCAAACCTCTTAAAATAAAAAGCATTGCAAGTGTTACAATAAAAGATGGCAAACCAGTTTTGACAACCATTATGCCATTAAAGTATCCAACCAATACTGCCATAGCGAAAGCAAAAACTATACTCATCCATAAAGGCCAACCCCAATAAATCGCAGGAATTGCAATACAAATTCCAGCAAAGCCAATCATTGATCCAATTGACAAATCAAATTCACCGCCAATCATTAACATCGCTGCTGCTATTGCTATAATTCCTAAATTAGCGGAAACATCGAGGAAATTAAGCATTCCATAGGCGCTAAACATACCAGTATCGCCAGCTACAATTCCAAAAAATATAAATACAAGTATTGAGCCACCTAATGCACCTAACTCAGGCCTATTCAATAAAACTCTTAGTGGTGATATTTTTTTTAGACGCTCGTCTTTATTAAGACTACTTTTTGATGAAATACTTTTTGATTTTAATGACATTTAAATTTTGAAAAAAGGCCTGACTATAAAATTTAGTCAGGCCTTAAATATAGATTTTATCTATAACCTTGAGCTGCCCATTTAATTACTTTAGCAGCATTATCAGGAGTAACAAATCCAGGTCCAGTCATAACTACACCAGCAGGCATTGTTCCCCATCTCATGTACTGAGCAAAAATAGCTATTGGCAAATAACCTTGTAGATATTGTTGTTGGTCAATTAAAAACTCTACTTTACCTGCAGCAGCAGCTTTTAACATGTTAGGTGACATATCAAATGTTCCTAATTTAACATTTCCGACTTTACCAGCAGCTTCTAAAGCTTTTAGTGCTGCTTCGCCAGATAAACCAGCTCCTAAAGTTAGAATAGTGTCATATCCACCACCTAATTTTGCAGCAACAGCTTTTTGAATTTCAGTTGGGTCATTTGATGTTCCAAGAATATCAACAGATCCACCAAAACCTTTTTTGAAACCTGCACATCTTCTATCAAGCGCTACGTTTCCAACTTCGTGGTTAACGCATAAAGCTTTTTTTCCTCCAGCAGCTTTCATTTTTTGTCCGCCACCAACGCCAGCTTCAAATTCAGTTTGACCTACGTGTGCACTAATTCCTAATGATGCATAGTCATCCGAACCAGAATTCATAGAAACTACTGGTATACCAGCAGCTATTGCTGCTTTAACAGATTTTCCTAATGCAGCTGCATCAGGTAAAGTAATTACAATACCTTTTGGTTTTTGTGATACAGCGTTATCAATTAGTTTTGCCATTTCAACCATGTCAAAAGTTCCAGGCGCAGTGTATTTGCAAGATACTCCCATATCTTTACAAGCGGCATCAACTCCATTTTTAGCTACCGACCAAAAAGGGTCATTAGCTTGTCCATGTGAAACAACAATTATATCAGTTGCTAATGCTGATACAGACATCATTGCCCATGCAGCAACAGCTAATATAAAGTTCTTTATTGTTTTCATTTTCAATTTCCTCTCTTAAATAAAAGTTAACTTTTAAACTTTAAAGCTAACATAAATTTATTTAGATTGTAAAGAAGCAGGTTGTATTCAACCCAAAGTTGATTTTTAATAATTTATTTTTTCAAACTTTTTTGATTTTAATGACCTGATAGCACTCTCAGCAATTTGTATTGAAATCTTTCCATCTATAAAACCACTTTTAGGTCTCAAATTTGATCTGAATAATTTGGCAAGATCATTTAATTGTTCTTTATATGCCTGATCGTATCTTTCTATAAAAAAATGTTTAAAGCTTGAACGTGCATTCGTACTTTTATTAGAATACAGACTAATCTCATTTTCTTTGATATTATTAGATATAATCATTCCTTTACTTCCAAAGAGCTCTACCCTTTGATCATATCCAAAACTGCAATGTCTCGAATTACTTATAATACATTGAACACCATTTTTTGTTTTCAAAATTGCCGTAGCAAGCTCGAAATCTTTAAGTTTATTGAAGTATTTATTAGAAATATTGCTCCCTGTAGCAAATATAGAAACAAATTCATCTTTACCTGCATAATATCTTGCTAGATCGAAATCATGGATCATCATATCTTTAAAAATACCACCTGAGGCTTTTAAATAATTTATAGATGGAGCAGCCGGATCTCTGCTGGTAATAATAATTTTCTCTAGCTTTCCTATCTTACCTTTTATTAAATTATTTTTTAGAGAACTATGACCTGGATCGTACCTCCTATTAAATCCAATTTGAATTTTATGATTAAATTTATTTATTTTTTTTTCGTAGTTTTGAATTTTTTTTAAATTTAAATCTAAAGGTTTTTCACAAAATACTGTTTTATTACTTCTTATACTTTCATATATAAATTTAAGATGAGTTGATGTAGTGGAAGATATAAAAATACAATCAATTTTTTTATCTTTATATGCTATTTGAGGACTTTCAATATTTTGACAACTTAGATTTTTTGAAACTTTTTTTGCAAGTTTTCTATTAACATCGAAAATATATTTAAGATTAAAATTTTTATTATTTATTAAATTATTTGCATGCATTAGCCCTATTCTTCCCAAACCGAATAATGCTACGTTAATTAAATTTTTACCCATTGTTTTTTTAATGATGATTTCTTACATGCATCAATGAATTTAGCAGTCTCCAAACCCTCTTCTTCGTTAGGAAAATAAAATCTTTTTTTTGTATTTGATTTTAAATATTCAGCAAATTCCTTATATATATTTGCAAAAGCATCTAAATATCCTTCAGGGTGACCAAATTTTACTCTAGAAAATTTTTTTGAAAAATTTGCTTTTGTATATCCTCTTTCTAAAAACTTAACTGCTCCATTACTTGGATTAAATTTTAGATAATTTGGATCATTTTGAACCCATTCTAAACTTCCTTTAGACCCATATACTCTAATTCTTAAACCATAAACACCACCTTTAGCTGTTACACATGTCCATACAATTCCTTTAGCACCGTTGTTAAAATTAACAAAAACTTGTGCGTTATTATCCATATTAACGTCCTTGGAATATTTACTTACATCAGCTATCAGTTTTTCTCCTTTAAGGCCTGTAATATAAATTGCTAGATGATATGCGTGTGATCCTATTTCATTAAGAACTGCTGATACACCGACAATTTTTTTATCAACTTTCCATTTAAAAACCTTTTTTGAATTTGATTTTGAAATTTTATTACCATCTGTCCAATCTTGAATATATTCAACATTGATATATTCAACTTTTCCAATTTTTCCTTTCTCTACTAAATTTTTTGCCTCTCTTACCATTGGATAAGATGAATAGTTGTGAGTCAGTGCATATTTAATTTTTTTGTTATTTTTTATCGCTTTATATAGTTTTTTCCCCTGCTCAAGATTTCCAGCAAATGGTTTGTCTGAAATTACATGTATATTTTTTTTTATAAAATTCTCTGCAATAATTTGATGACTTGATGGTGGTGTCATTATTGCTACAACATTAATACCATCTTTTCTTTTCGCTTCTTTTTCAGACATCTCCTTGTAATTTGAATAACATCTAGATTTATCTAAACCTATACTTTGTCCAAATTTCCTAGATTTATCAACACTTCTAGAAAATACCCCTGCAACGATTTCATATTTGTCATCATATCTCGATGAAATCCTATGAACATGCCCGATCCAAGATCCAGGTCCTCCTCCAACAATTCCAAGTTTAAATTTTTTAGGTTTAATTTTTTGAAGCATCTAATATCATAACAAAACTATTATTTATGTCAGTAAAATTAGGTATAGCCCCAATAGCTTGGAGCAATGATGATATGCCTGAGCTTGGTGGTGATACCTCGCTTGAACAATGTCTTTCCGAAGCTAGTGAAGCAGGATTTAAAGGAATAGAATCTGGGGGAAAATTTCCAAAAACATCAAAAGAATTAATTCCTATATTAAATAAATATAATTTAAAATTATGTTCAGGTTGGTATGGAGCAAATTTAAGAAAAAATACTTTTGAGGAGGAAAAATCAAAAATTCAAAACCAATTGAAACTATTTCAAGATTGTAAAGCACCCTGTATGGTTTTTGCCGAAGTTTATGGTTCTATTCAAGGTGATCCAAATATAAATTTGTCTAAAAGACCTAGAATGGATTTAGATGAGTCTAAAAAATATTATAAAAAAATTTCAGAAATGGGAAAATATCTAGAGGATCAAGACATGCCTCTTGCTTACCATCATCATATGGGAACTTGCATTGAAAGTGAAGAAGATACAAGAAGATTATTAGAAAACACAGATGGTAGTGTCAAACTAACTTTAGATACTGGACACATGTTATTTGCAAAAGGCGATAGTTTGAAAATTTATAAAGAATTTAAAGAAAGAATAATTCATATACATTGCAAAGATATGAGAAAAAATGTTTTAGATAATTCGTTAAATCACGATTATAGTTTTAGACAGGCTTTTTTGGAAGGAGCCTTCACTGTTCCAGGAGATGGTTGCATTGATTACAAGCCTTTTTTTGACTTGTTAAAAGAACAAAATTATTCTGGATGGTTAGTTGTAGAAGCGGAGCAAGATCCCGCAAAAGCAAATCCTTTTGAATATGCTAAAATTGGATACAAATATCTAATTGAAACTTTAAGAAGTGCAAATTTAGAAATTAAAAATAATTAGCTATCTATATAAAGAAGTTAATTCATTATTACCAGCAGCCACACATGGAGATTTAAAACAAGTACCAACTATCCATTCTGATCCTGGTTCTGCTAGAAAATTTGATGACATTATAAAAATAACACCCATTTCTACTGACTGACCAGCTTTTCCTTCTGCTTTTATTCTTGGGTCAGGGTCTGTTTTAACTTTATTGTCATCTGAAAATGGATTTTCAATCTTAAGATTATCATTTATATGATTAACAACTTTTTCAGCTATCCATTCAGCATTACATGGATCACCCCAAACTGTTATTTTCCCTTCATCATTATTTCCGCAATTATTAATTTCGCCATTAATAAAATCGACAACTTTTTTATGATTTTCTTTTACTAAATTTGCACGAGCTTCAACTTCAGGTCTTGTACTCGCTGTCCAAATCAACATTCCTACAACATAAACAGCCGATATAATGATAAGAAACTCTAACAATCCAAAATTTTTTAATTTTAAACTCATGAAATTTTTACTATTTTTGACTTTTCCAATTTATTGTCAAAAAAATCAATAATATTTTGGACTGTTTCAATACCCATTCTAGACAAACATTCTTCGGTAAATACCGCTGAATGAGGGCTTAAAAATGCTTTCTCATTTTTTAGCAATGGATTATCTAAAGATGGAGGCTCCTTTTCAAAAACATCAAGCCCTGCACCAAAAATTAAATTTTCATTTAAAGCCTTATTAAGATCTTCCTCATTAATAATACCACCTCTTGCAGCATTAATTAAAATACAATTTTTTTTCATTTTTTTTATCATTTCATAATTGATTAAATGTTTTGTATTTTCGTTTAAAGGCATATGAATTGAAATTGCATCCATTTTATTTAAACTCTCATTTAAATCATTAATTTTAGTGCCACCAACTTTTTTAATTTCCTCTTCGCTGACAAAAGGATCATAAACAAAAATGTTCATTTCTAAACCCTTACATTTTTTAAGTAAGCATTTTCCAATACGACCAAAACCTGCAATTAAGATACTTTTATTCCATAACTCAATTGTTTTAGGAAGCTTAGTTCTATCGCTGAACTTTCCAGTTTTTACAGTCTCGTTGTACATATTATTTCTTTTTGCGATGCTGAATAGCATGAATAAAACATGTTCTGCTACAGCTTGAGCATTTGCTGTAGCTGTTATTGCTAATGTGATATTGTTTTGCTTGGTTGCTTCAAGATCTATGTTGTCATAGCCTACACCATGTCTAGATATCACTTTTAAATTCTTAGCCGAGTCTATGATTTCTTTTGACAATTTAGATGTTCTAATACTTATTGCATCACAGTCTTTTATTTTATCTTTCAAAAATTCTGTATCTGTATTGTCTACAACTTCAAATTCAAAATTTTTATTTACTTTTAGTAAATCAATACCGTGATTATGTATCGATCCTATTATTAAGATTTTTTTCATTCGTAAAAGTTTATACTTTATTTATTAATAGGCTTTAGATAATTCTGATTTCACTGTGCCTTTTAAATTTTCAACTGTATTTTTTGCACCCGCACTTATAAATCTGGAGTCTGCTCCAACTGTTACAAATTGAAAACCTTTTTCAATCATTTTTTTTGCATAGTCAGTGCTTCCATTATGAATTCCAGCAAATATATTGTTTTTTTTTGCATGCTCTAATATTTTAAGTATTTCTGAATAAGCTTTAGTATCTTCACCTTTGTCAAAACCAGGCTTTTCTCCAATAGCCAAACTTAAATCAGCAGGCCCTATGTAGATACCATCAAGGCCCGGGGTACTCATAATTTCATCAAGATTTTCTAAAGCTTCTTTAGTTTCAATCATAGCCATTTTTAATATTTCATCGTTTGCATGATCTCCATAATCAGGTCCTCCATAGATTAACCCTCTCATTGGACCGAAACTTCTATATCCATCTGGTGGATATTTACATGCTTGAACAAATCTTTCTGCTTCTTTTCGATTACTCACCATTGGGCAAATGATTCCATAACATCCAGCATCTAAAATTTTCATAATTTGACCAGGTTCATTCCAATTAACTCTTGCCAAAGGCACGACTTCTGTCGCTGAAATCACTTGCATCATTGGCATTGCATTCGTGTAATCAACAAGCCCATGTTGCATATCAATTGTTAATGAGTCCCATCCTTGTTGAGCCATTGTTTCTGCCGAAACAGTACTTGGAATTTGTAACCAACCATTGATTACAGCTTTGCCATTTTTAATTATTTCTTTGGCTTTATTTTTTCTCATTTACTCAGGTTTTTAGACCCATATGGGTATACTTTATATTAAGGTAATCTTTTATAGCCATAGATCCACCTTCACGACCATAACCGGTTTGTTTTATTCCACCAAATGGAGCCTCAGCAACTGCAACTGCAGCTGTATTTACTGCTACACAACCGGTTTCCATCATCTCTGATGCTCTATTAGCTTTGTCCATTGAGTTTGTATATAAATAGCTACAAAGTCCCAGGTCATTATTATTTGCTCTCTCTACTACTTCGTCAAAATCCTTGAAAGTTAAAACAGGCACTAAAGGACCAAAAGGTTCTTCTTTCATAATTGTAAAATTATCCTGCACATCATCAAATACGGTTGGTTCAAAATAATAACCTTTATTAAATCCTGAAGGTCTACCCCCACCTAAAACAACTTTTGCGCCTTCACTCTTTGTCGTTTCAACTAATTTTTCAATCTCCTCCAAACGATTTGCTGTTGTTAAAGGTCCTAAGTCAGTACCTTCATCCATACCATTTCCAATTTTTAATTTTTTTGCTCTATCTACGAAAGCATTTATAAATTCTTCTTTTCTTGTTTCTTGAATGTAAAACCTATTTGGGGATATACAAACTTGACCATTGTTACGAAATTTTGCTGTTATTGCCATATCTGCAACTTTATTCATGTCAACATCGTCAAATACTATAAATGGAGAATGACCACTTAATTCCATTGTAACTCTTTGAACTTTATCTGCAGCTTTTTTAAGTATTAATTTTCCAACACGTGTTGAGCCAGTTATAGAAACTTTTTTTATTATATTTGATTCAAGTAATTCATTTGATATTTCAGCCGGGTCTCCAGATAATAAATTGACTACTCCATCAGGTACTCCAGCATCTTTACAAATATTTACAAGTTCCATAACTGCTCCAGGCGTAATTACATCTGGTTTACAAATAACTGAACAACCAGCAGCCAGTGCAGTTGAAATTTTTCTAGATGCTAAAACTATAGGAAAATTCCATGGCACAAGTGCTGCTACAACACCTACTGGCTGATAGTAAACATGAACTCTTGTTTCTGGAAATCTACTTTGTAATGTTTCACCATAAATTCTCTTAGTTTCTTCTGCATTCCATTCAAATATATCTGCTCCACCACCAACTTCTCCAATTGCTTCTTTAAGAGGTTTTCCAACTTCAAGTGTAAGCCATTTAGCTAATACATCTTTTCTTTCACGCATCAAATCTGCAATTTTTCTTATTACATAAGACCTTTGCCATGGAGTGGTATTTTTCCAAGTTTCGAGTCCTTTCTCTGCTGATTTTAATGCTTTTTGAACGTCAACAGAGGACGCTTTTGATGCTTCTCCTAAAACTTCTTCTGTTGCTGGATTGATAACTTTATAAGTTTCTTTTTTTTCTGCTTGTTGCCACTGACCATCAATGAATTGACCAAAATTGCTATACATATTTTTTAAATTGTGTTTAATTGTTAAATGTTAAAGATTTATATATAGAATAATGAAAAAAATAAAGCTCACTTGTGCACATGCAATAATAAAACATCTTATTGCTCAAAAAATTTTAATAGATGGTAAAAAAGAGCAGTTATTTGCTGGAGCTTTTGGTATTTTTGGACATGGCAATGTTGCTTGTTTAGGACAAGCTCTACAAGAAAATCAAGATAAATTACCAACTTATAGAGGGCATCATGAGCAAAATATGGCTCTGACTGGAATAGCATATGCTAGAGCTAAAAGAAGAAAACAATTTTTTGTTGCAACTAGTTCAGTTGGACCAGGATCTACAAATATGGTTACAGCCTCGGCAGTTGCTATGAGCAATAGACTTCCAATTTTATTTTTACCTGGAGATACATATGCAAACAGAATGCCTGACCCGGTTCTACAACAAGTAGAGCATTTTAATAATCCTGGCATTACTCAGAATGATGCATTCAAACCAGTAACAAAATATTTTGATAGAATTACAAGACCAGAACAAATTTTACAAACATTACCTCAAGCAATCCAAACAATGTTAGATCCAGCAGATTGTGGACCAGCTTGCTTATCATTATCTCAAGATGTTCAAGGTGAAACATATGAATATCCTGAGGAATTTTTTAAAGAGAGAGTTCATAATATAAGACGACCAAGACCTGATGATTTTCAAATAAAACAAGCAGCTGAGCAAATTAAAAAATCTAAAAATCCTTTATTGATTTCAGGTGGAGGGGTTTTCTACTCTGATGCAATGGAAGATCTAAGTAATTTTGCAATTAAACACAATATACCAGTTACACAAACCGTTATGGGCTACTCTACAATGAAGAGAGACCACTCTCATTTTTTAGGTCCCATAGGTGGTCTTGGTGGCAAAGCAGCAAATAATTTAGCAAAACAAACTGACCTAGCTATTGCTGTTGGAACAAAGTTAGCTGATTTCACAACTGGGTCGTGGGCAAATTTTGAGAACCCAAATTTTTCACTTGTTAGTGTTAATGTCTCTAGATTTGATGCTAGCAAACATTTGGCGCAATCAGTAATAGGTGATGCAAAAGTAAGCTTACAAGAGCTATCAAATGCTTTGGGAGCTTGGAAAGCACCTGATGAATGGCATAAAAAATCAAGAGATGAATTAAAAAATTGGAATGATTATGTAGATAAAGAAAGTGGTCCAACTAATCAAGAACTACCTAGTTATGCACACGCTGTAGGAGCAATATATCGTAATTCAGATCCAACAGACATTGCTGTTACTGCAGCAGGCGGATTGGTTGGAGAAGTTGTACAAATTTGGAGGCCAAAAGAATTAAATACACATGAAACCGAATGGGGTTTTAGCTGTATGAGTTACGAAATTTCTGGTGCATTAGGAGTAAAAATGGCCAACCCAGATAAAGAAGTAATAGCTTTTGTAGGAGATGGATCTTATTTACTTTTTAATTCAGATATTTATTCATCAGTTATAACAAATAATAAATTAATAATAGTTTTATGTGATAATGGAGGCCATGCCGTTATTAACAGGCTACAATTATTTAAAGGCGGGAAAGAATTTAATTGTCTATTTAATAGTTCAAAAGCTCCAAATCTTGTACCTGTTAATTTTGCTAAACATGCAGAGAGTATGGGTGCAAAATCTGAGGAGGTATCATCTATTTCTGAATTAGAGGAAGCATTTAAAAGAGCTAAAAAATCTGATGTAACTTACTTAATTTCAATAAAAACTCATTCTTATGAGTGGCTAGAAGGTTCAGCTTACTGGGAAAGTCCTACTTTAGAAATGCCATCAACAAAAGAAAATGAAGAGGCATTAAAACTTCATAAAGAAGGAAAATCAAAGCAAAGACAAGGTGTCTAAAATTCATGAATAAAGTTTTTAAGGTTGGTCTCATAGGATGTGGCCATATCGCAGAAACATATTTTAGGGGACACCAATACTTTAATAATTTCAAAATCGTTGCATGTGCAGATATTAATCAAAAAGCAGCTGAGAAATGTGCGAAATTATACAACATCAAATCAATGACTGTTAATGAAATACTAAAAGATAAAGATATTGAGGTAATTCTAAATTTAACAATTCCTCAATCACATTATTCTGTATCAAAAAAAGTATTAAATGCAGGTAAGCATGTTTATTCAGAAAAACCATTAGCAACATACTTTCAAAAAGGAAAAGAGCTAGTGGCTTTGGCAAAACAAAAAAAATTATATATTGGTAATGCGCCGGATACTTTTCTTGGAGGAGGTGGACAAAAAGCAAAGGAATTAATTGACTCTGATTTGATTGGACAAATCAAACTTGGAAACGCAATCTTTGCATTTCCTGGTGTTGAAAACTTTCATCCAAAACCAGAGTCTTGGTATAAAAAAGAGGGAGGACCAGTAATAGATATGGGTCCTTATTTTTTTACAACGCTTGTTAATCTTTTAGGGCCAGCTAAACAGGTGCAAGGTAGAACATTAACGGCGTTTAAAAGAAGAAATTATAGAGCGGGTCCGAATAAAGGAAAAACATTTAAGGTTGAAACACCAACTACTTATTTAGCAACAATTCAATTTCATAATGAAGCAATTATTCAAGTCACTCTATCCTTTGATGTTATTAATCATCAAAGAAATCATATGGAACTTTATGGAACTAATGGATCAATTATCGTTCCTGATCCGAATATGTTTGGTGGATCTGTTTATATTTCTGTTACAGAGGGTGGTCGTTGGGGTGAACATAAAACTGATAAAATGCATTTAGGAAAAATAAATATTACATCTGCAAGTGGTAGATCTAATGAATCACCAACAAATGCAAACTATAGAAGTGTTGGAATGTCTGAGATGTTATATTCAATCGAAAAAAAGAAAAAACATCGATGTTCCGGAGAGCTATCTCTTCATGTTTTAGATATAATTGAGTCTACTATGAAAGCTGCAACAACTGGAGTACCTCAAAAAATAAAAACTAAGTGTGAAAAGCCAAAAAGATTTACAGAAGAAGAAGTAAAAAAAATTCTCTTATAGATCATGAAAGATATTGCAATAGTTGATCCATATCCAAGAACTATGGAGCTTATTTTCTCAAAACCAAAATTAAATGAGTTAAAAAATAAATTTAAGCTTATTTTCGCACCAAAAATAAATAAACAAAATTTTTATATTAATAATATTCATAAAGCGAAATTTATAATTGGACAGCCTGATCTTCCTAAATTTTTATTAATAAAAGCAAAAAAGTTGAAAGCAGTAATAAATGTCGAAAGCAACTTTTTAGATAATATGGATTATAATTATTGCTTTGATAAAGGTATTCACGTTATTGCAACTTCACCTGTTTTCTCAAAACCTGTCGCAGAAATTGCACTTGGATTTACACTCTCTCTTCTTAGAAATATTCATGGAGCAAATCAGGATTTTATTAACAAAAGGGAAAAGTATGGATTAGATGGAAATCTTAAGGCTTCATTGTTATCAGACAAAAAAATTGGATTATTGGGATATGGAGACCTAGGTAAAGCTTTAGTTCCATTATTGAAACCTTTTTCGAGTAAAATAAATATCTATGATCCTTGGATACCTAACATAAAAATAATTAATCAAGGATATAAACCAATTACTTTAAAAAAAATGTTTAAAGAATGTGAAGTTATTTATGTACTTGCTGCAATTACTACAAAAAACAAAGGATTGATTGATAAAAAATTACTAAATCTTATGAAATCAAACTCACTTTTTATACTGATGAGTAGAGCTGCAGTCGTTAATTTTAAAGATTTAAAAAATAGACTTAAAAAAGGTGATATTTATGCAGCACTTGACGTTTTTCCGGAAGAACCAGTTAAAAAAAATGACCCAATAAGAAAATTAAAAAATGTTTTATTCTCAGCACATAGAGCGGGTGCTTTAGACGAGGCATTTAAGGAAATGGGCAATATTGTTTTTGAAGATATGAAATTAATTTCAAAAAATCTTAATCCAAGATTTTGTAAAAAAGCTCTAAGAAAAACTGTCTATCTTTTAAGGTCAAAACCTGTTGCAATTAATTAATTTTTTTTTTAATTTAAATCAAATGACTTCAACAAATAAATTACTCTTAGAGGCTAAAGGTATCACAAAGTATTTTGGAACAATAACTGCTTTAGAAAATGTAAATTTAAAAGTGCACGAAGGTGAATGTTTAGGTGTAGTAGGAGATAATGGTGCAGGCAAATCTACTCTAATGAAAGTTTTATCTGGTTTGTACAAACCAAGTGCAGGTGCTTTATTTTTTGAGGGCAAAGAACATGTGTTAGATAGCCCAAAAGACTCTCAAAATTTAGGTTTAGAAATGGTTTATCAAGATCTTGCATTGGCAGGTAATTTACCTATTGGAGAAAATATATTTTTAGGAAGAGAGCCAACAAAAAATATTGGCTTCTTAAAATTTCTAGATTTTAAAAAAATTCAAGAAATGACAAGCGCACACTTAGAGAAACTAAAAATAAATGTTAAAAGTGCTGATCAGAAAGTAGAGGAATTATCTGGAGGACAAAGACAAGCAGTTGCAATAGCTAGGTCAACAGCATTTAATGCCAAAGTCGTTATAATGGATGAACCAACTGCTGCTTTAGCAATAAAAGAAGTTGGAAAAGTATTAGACTTAATTAACAAATTAAAAAGTACTGGCGTAGGTGTTATAGTAATAAGTCATAGGATGGATGATATTTTTACTGTTTGCGACAGAGTAATGGCACTTTTTCAAGGAACAAACTTTGCTGAGTCTCAATTAGATAAAACTTCAAGAGATGAAGTCATTGGTTGGATTATGGGAAAAAAATAAAATGGAAGATAAGGAAAAAAAACAAGATAGCTTGTATGTAAAACTTATTCCATATTTTGAAAAATATGGGATTTTACTATTATTAGTTATCATGATCTTGGTAATGCATATTTTGCAACCAGATGTCTTCTTGTCTTGGAGAAATGTAACAAATGTATTCAAACAAATATCTTGGCAATCAATGTTAGCTTTAGGTGTTTTTATGGTTATTGTGACTGCGGGTATAGATCTATCAGTTGGCTCAATAATGATGCTTTCATTGATGATTTTAGCAATAGTAGCTAAAGCTGGAGCACCTTGGTTTATAGTTGTTCTAGTACCTTTGTTTGCTGGATTTTTATGTGGGTTGGTAAATGGTTTGGGGATAACACTATTAAGAATGCCTCATCCTTTTATAATGACTTTAGGAACTCTTTATATTTTTAGAGGAACAGGAAACCTTATATCAGGCGGAACACCCATAAGTGGATTTACCGATGAAGTTAGGTACCTAGGTCATGGTAGAATAGATCTTACCTGGTTAGGATTAGAGAAATCTCAATATCTCCCCGTAAGCTTAGTTTTAATCGCTGTTGTATATTTTGTTTTTTGGGTTTTCTTAAACCATAGTCGAACAGGAAAGTGGATTTATGCAATTGGTGGCAACCCAAGTGCAGCGAGAGCCTCTGGAATTAATGTAAATAAAATTTTAATAATTGTTTATTCACTTTGTGGATTTTTATCAGGTATTGGAGCATTAATTTTAGCAGGAAGAACGGACTCTGGTTATCCTAATGCAGGATTACAATCTGAATTAGATGCTATCGCAGCATGTATAATTGGCGGAGCTAGTTTCTTTGGTGGTAGAGGAACTGTTCTTGGAGTTTTTGCCGGAGTAATGATTATGGGAATTTTAAGAAATGGACTTAATTTGATGGATGTAAGTTCTTTCTGGCAACAAGTATTGATTGGCTCGATCATTGTATTAGCAGTTTATGTGGATGTTTTAAGAAGAGATTTCGGCACGAGAAAATAATCACGTCAAAGTTGAATAGTTGCTTTCATTAGAGACCCTGTAAACAGTTGAATTTTTTTTAAAAATTTTATTAAATTAAGCTTTAATAATTATTAAAGGGGAAATTTATGAGAAAACTATCAAGAAAAATTGTTGTTTTAATATCAGCAATTTTTTTATCGATAAGCATGATTTCAGCTTCTTTTGCTGATGGTCATGGTAAAAAAATCTTGTTCAGTATTAAAGGTCCTGGATCTGGAAATCCTTTCTGGGCTTCTGTTACAAAAGGTGCTGAAGAAGAAGCTAAAAAATTAGGTGTTAAGTTAATCTTGGTTGCGCCACCTCAAGAAGGTGATGTTCAAGCGCAAATTAACCAAGTGGAAGACCAACTTGCTAAAGGTGTTGATGCTTTAGCTCTTGCACCAGGAGATCCAAATGCATTTGCTCCAATTGTAGATGACGCTATCAAAAGTGGTGTTCCAGTTGTATTCGTAGATACAAAAGGGATCAATGAAGGTGTTACTTTTATTGGAACTAACAATATGAATGGAGCAGAATTAGCTGCTAAATTCATTTGTGACAAAACTCCAAAAGGTTCAGATGTTGCAATTTTGACTGGAATAGAGTCTCAATCAACAGCTTTACTAAGAAGAGACGGTGCAATTAAAGGATTTAAAAATTGTGGTTTAAATATAGTTGCTACTCAAACAGCTGAGTGGGATACTGCTAAAGGTAGATCAGTTACTGAGTCTATTATTTTGAAAAATCCTAACATCAAAGCAATATTTGCTTCAAATGACAATATGGGCTTAGGTGCTATGCAAGCTCTTAAAGATGCAGATATGAATGATGTTGTTGTTGTTGGTTTTGATGCAACTCCAGATGCTGCTACAAGTATCTTAAAAGGTGAAATGACTGCAACTATTGCTCAGTTCTCATATAACATGGGTGCTTATGGTGTTAAATATGCACTTGAGTTAGCTAATGGTGGAAGTATTGATCCAAACATTGATACTGGAACACAACTAGTAACAAAAGAAAACGCTAACGATTTTAAATAATCATTAGTCTATAACATTTAAAAAGGGTGGAATTTTTATTCCACCCTTTTTTTTTATGTAATATAATCTTTTAATGTTAATAAATATTAACCCAGTTTTAAGCCCTGATTTACTTTTTCATTTAAGATCTATGGGTCATGGCGAGAAAATTATTCTTGCTGATGCTAATTTTCCTGCAAACTCTATGAACAAGAATGTAATACGATTAGATGGGGTAGATATTAAAAGTGCAGCAAATGCAATTTTATCTGTTTTTCCATTAGATAGTTTTACCGTATCACAAGGGGGCTCACCTGCACTTAGAATGGAAGTAGATGATAAACCAGAAGAACTAACTGAAACTCATAAAGAATTTATTGAAGCAGTAAAAAATAATTCTGGTCCTCAATGGAAAGTTGGATCAATTTCAAGACAAAATTTTTATGAAGAAGCAAAAAAAGCATATTGTATTGTAACCACTACAGATGCTCGACCTTTTGGATGTTTTATTATTACTAAAGGAGTTATTCTTCCTGACGGTAAAGTCTGGTCTTAATTAAATGAAATCTATATGTGTATTTGGAGTTTTTGTTGCAGACTTATGTTTTATTGGTGAAAAAATTCCTGAAGTGGGGCAAACTATTTTAGGAACAAAACACTTAATAGGACCTGGTGGAAAAGGATCTAACCAAGCCATTGCTGCAGCAAGACTTGGTGGAAACATAAGTTTTATAACAAAAATAGGTGATGATAATAATGCTGAAATGGCACTAAATTTATATAAATCCTCTGGAGTAAATACCGATTATATTATTAAAGACAAAAATTACTCAACTGGTGTTGCTGGAATTATGATTAATGCTAATACAGGTGATAATGCAATAAACATCATACCAGGCGCTGCTGGTACTTTAAATAGTTCTGATATAGATAATAATTTAAAAGCAATCGAGAAGTCAGATATATTCTTAACACAATTAGAAACACCATATGATGTTACTAGTTATGCTTTACAAAAAGCTAAAGATACTGGATCAATTACTATTTTAAATCCAGCTCCGGCTTCAAAAATATCTGACAATGACTTTAAAAACATAGACTATTTTACGCCAAATGAAACTGAGGCTAGTTTTTATTTAGAAAAGAAAATAGAAACAAAATCTGAAATAGAAAATGCAGCTAAAGAATTTTTAAAAAAAGGAGTCAAAAATATTCTAATAACTCTAGGTTCTAAAGGAGTTTATTTTTCAAATGGAACCGAAAGCCATTTTGTAGATGCTCATAAATTAAAAGACGATGTAAAAGATACTACTGGAGCAGGAGATGCATTTAATGGAGCTTTTAGTGTGGCATTAGCTAAATCGTTAAAAATTGTTGATGCATTAGAATTTTCTAACAAAGTTGCTGGCATTTCTACAACTAAAGAAGGGGCTGCAAATTCAATACCAAGTATCAATGAAGTAGAAAATTACTAATTACTCAATAATTTTAAATTCTGATTTATATTTATCTGTAATCTTAAGACCAAGACCTGGAACATTATCATCTAGATCTATCATTCCATCTATTGGAGCAGGATCACCTTCAAAAATATAATAAAATAGTTCGTTACCAATTTCTACATCATGAACTGGAAAAAACTCTGAGATAGGACAATTAAAATTCGACATTGTTAAATGATAGTTATGCATTTGACCTGCATGTGGAATTACTGGAACTTGATAAGCCTCTGCAAGAGCATTTATTTTCTGAGCGATTGTAAATCCACCAACTCTATTATTATCATATTGAATGTAGCTAACTGCTTTGAGGTCTAACAATTGTTTAAAACCAAATAGATTAAATTCATGTTCTCCCCCAGAAATTGGTATAGCGTTCATATTATTCAGTTCCGCATACCCATGAATATCATCAGCAATAACTGGTTCTTCTAACCATCTTGGATTAAATTTTACCAATTTAGGTATCATTCTTTTAGAATAATCTAGGTTCCAACCCATATAACATTCTAACATTAAGTCAGTATCATCCCCGATTACTTCTCTTACAGCTTCTACAAGTTCAATGTTTTTCCTCATCCCTTCAGGACCATCTTTTGGCCCCCAACCAAATCTCATTTTAAACATTTTAAAACCTTGTTTTTTATATTTTTCAGCTTCATTTTGTAAATCTTTGATAGGCTGGCTATAAAGTTTTGATGCATAAACAGGTATCTTTTCTTTTGTTCTACCCCCTAACAATTTAAATACGGGTTTGTTAGTTAACTTTCCTAATATATCCCAAATAGCAATATCAATTGCAGATATTGCAACCATACCCAAACCTCTTCTTCCCCAAGCATGAGTTCTTCTATACATTTTTTCCCAGATGTAAGCGTAATCAAAAGGATCTTCCCCTATAACTAATGGTTTAAGATACTCATCAATAGTTTTTTTTACTAGCTGAGGTGCAAGAGCTGCATTACCAATTCCAATATTACCATCATCAGTTTCAATTTCACAAATTAACCATTCATGAAATCTGAAAGAACCCATGGCGTCTGATTTTTCATAAAGTAAATCTGATGCATTTGTGCAAAAATTATTTTGTGGAGGAACTGTTTTACCATT
Organism: uncultured Pelagibacteraceae bacterium; assembly: GCA_902611845.1. Lineage (GTDB taxonomy): Bacteria > Pseudomonadota > Alphaproteobacteria > Pelagibacterales > Pelagibacteraceae > Pelagibacter. The sequence continues at coordinate 34,189 of CACMAX010000008.1, forward strand.
CCATTGATATACTTTTGTTCTTATATCTTTAATTTTAGACATTTAATTTAAATTTTGAGCCATTCTTAATGCAATTTTAAACGATTGCAATGTCGGCTCCAAATTTGCCTGATTTTTTCCAGCAATATCAAATGCAGTTCCATGCGCAGGTGTTGTTATTGGAATTGGAAGACCACCTTGAACTGTTACCCCTCTATCAAATCCAAAAGCCTTTAGTCCAGATTGAAGAGCATCATGATACATTCCAACAATACAATCATGATTTTTATTTTTAAATGCTGTAATAAAAGAAGTATCACATGGTAAAGGACCATCAGCATTAATACCAAGTTTTTTTGCTTCCTCTATTGCTGGTATTATCTCATCTTTTTCTTCATTACCAAACTCTGCATGAGGGTTAAGAGCTTGAACCGCAACTCTTGGATTTTCTATACCGTTTAATTTCATTGCTTCATTAATCAATTTTATTGGCTTCATTATTTTATCTTTCTTAATATGTTCTGGAACTTCTTTGATAGGTATATGAGATGTCACTCGTGCAGTCCAAAAATTATCTACAACATTAAATTCACAAAAAAAACTTTTTACATTTAATTTATCAGCCATATGATGTAATTCGTCATCAAATTTACATCCACCTAGTTTTAAGCTTGTCTTATTAAAAGGACCAAAATTAATAGCATCAATTTTTTTTTCTTTCGCAAGTTCTAGTGCTAAATTTAATGCATTTAAAACTGTTTCTCCAGATTCTGCAGAGCACTCTGATAAATTATAATCTTTGTTTTTACCCTTAGAGATATCTAAAAAATACTTACTTTTTTTATCAAAATTTATTTCATCAAAATCAGTAACTATTTCTAGGTCTGAATTATTTCCTGAAATTTTATCTCCAGCATTTAAAATATTTTTTTCACCAATTATAGTAATGTTTGCATTCGATAGTTCGTTTTGGGTCAAAAGTTTTGATATAAGTTCAGGTCCAATACCCGATGGATCTCCTAGCAATAAAGCAATATTTTTTTTCTTATTTGTCATCTTTTTTCTTACTGTTTCTAACAGATTATGATTAAATGTTTAAATATAAATTAACTTAAGAGGGAAATAATGAAAAAAAGCTTTAAACTATTTTTAGCTGCTGCTTTTTTAGTAACTGAATTTTTCGTTGTAGCACTTCCACTTATGATTACATCTGCAAAAGCAGATGGTCATCCAATACAAGCAATTACTCATGCTGGTTTTGGTGGTGGTACAGATGTTACTACTAGAATGATGTTGTTAAGAGCAAGAAGAGTTTTAAAACAAGACATGCAATTAGTTAATAAAAAAGGTGGTGGTGGAGCTGCATCTATGGACTATATGATGACACTTCCTGCTGATGGTAATCACACTTTGACTTGGACTACTGGTCACGCTGTATCAATGGCTTTAGGTAAAACAAAAGTCAAAATAAGTGATATGCAACCGCTAGCTAGAGGAACTGATGATCCTCAACTATTTGTTGTTAACTGTAATAATGACATTAAAGATGCTAAGAAATTTATTAGTACGCAAAAATCAAAATCACTAAAATATGGAACAACTCACACTGGTGGAATTGATGATGTTAGTGCAATTGCATTTACTAAAAAAGGTGGATTAAAAGATCCAACTATTGTTGCTTACAAAGGTGTTGCGCCAATTAAAACTAATCTAATAAAGGGGGATATTGATGTAGGAGTTTTAAATTTAGGTGAGGCCCTAACTGAAATAAATGAAGGTAAACTTTGTGTTTCAGTTGTATTAGCAAATAATAGAATGGCTAAAATTGGAGACTCTCCAACAGCTAAAGAATTAGGAATACCTGTTTCTTTATCTACTGTTAGAGGTTTCGTAACTAAAAAAGGTGCTCCAGCAGACAGAGTTAAACAACTAGAAGCTGGAATGATGAAAGCTATGAGCCACAACTACTATAAAAATTTCCTAACAGAAATTGGTCTTGATGAGACTAGTGTTGTAGGTGCAGATGAATGGGGCAAGCAAATGGAAGAAATGCTTGCTGAAATGACAGCTCAACTCAAAGCATTGGGTTACATAAATTAGTAAATTTTGTACATTTAAATGAATGATGTACATAAAGAAAAAGGGACAAACAAAAGTTTGTCCCTTTTTTTTAAAAGTTCATTCATTGTATCAGCTGTAATAATAGTAATTTCTTCAATCCTATTATATTTTACTTTTACTTTTGATATAGTGCCTCCTATATTAAATAGAGGTATCCAGCCAGCAACATTTCCAAAGGCCCTATTAATTTTAATTATTGCATTAACTTTATTAACTTATTTTATTTCTCTAAAAAATCCCTGGAAAAATGAAAAAAAATTACCTAATTCATTTTATATCACTTTACTTTCATTTGTAGTTTTTATAATTGTTTCAAAATTTTTAGATTTCTTTTTAGGCATAGCATTACTTTCAATCATAGTTTCTTACTTTTGGGGAGAAAGAAGAGTTACCTATTTAATAATGGTATCAATTATATTTCCTTTAATTGTTTTTGTATTTTTCGAAACAATTTTAGGATTACGATTTCCACCTGGAATTATTACAAATCTTTATTACGGATAAAATGGAAAATTTAGGTTTAATCTTTGCTCCTTTATTTAGTTATAAATTATTAATTGTTTTATTTTTTGGAACAATTTTTGGATTAATTCTTGGAGTTCTTCCTGGACTAGGACCAACAACAGGCGGTGCTTTAATATTACCATTTACGATGACACTAGATCCACTATCTGCAATTGTATTACTGACTGCAATTTATTGTGCTGGAACTTATGGAGGTGCGATTACCGCAATTTTAATAAATACCCCTGGAACCCCTGCAGCAGCAGCCACATGTTTAGATGGTTACCCTTTAGCACAAAAAGGAGAAGCTGGTAGAGCTTTAGGTATGGCAACTGTCTCAAGCGTAATTGGTGGAATTGCTAGTGTTGTAGTTCTTATATTTTTTGCACCTTTACTTGCAAATTTAGCTTACGAATTCGGTCAACCTGAATATTTTGCTCTAGCAATTTTTGGATTAACTATGCTTGCATCAATTGGCGAAGGTAGTCCTATTAAAAATTTAATTGCTGGTGCTTTTGGAATTCTAATTTCAACTGTTGGTAAAGATTTTATGACATCTATAGATAGGTTTACATTTGGAATTAACGAATTGACTGAAGGTATTGGTTTTATTCCAGTAGTAGTAGGTTTATTTGCTATTAGTGAAATGTTAACTCAATCTATTTTAATTAATCAAATATTCAATAGAGTAGCTTTAAAGGCAGTTAAACTTCCATCAATCGATGATTATAAAAAAACTTGGAAAACAATAATTAGATCTAGCGGCATAGGATCATTCATTGGTGTTTTACCAGCAGAGGGAGGAACAGTTGCATCATTAATAGGATATGCTGAAGCAAAAAGATGGTCAAAAAAACCTGAGGATTTTGGAAAAGGATCAATTGAAGGAATAGCTGGAGCTGAAGCAGCAAATAATGCTGCTACTGGAGGAGCTATGGTTCCAACACTAGCTTTAGGCATTCCTGGTAGTGCGACTACAGCAGTAATACTTACAGGATTAATCATACACGGTGTAAGACCGGGTCCAGATTTATTTAGAGAGCAACCTGAGTTTCTTTATGGAATATTTGGATCAATGCTAATCGCAAATATTTTATTCTTCGTATTAGGATTTTTTGGAGCTAAAATATTTGCAAGAATAACTCTAGTTCCGAATAAATTATTATGGCCGATGATTTTTGCAGTTTCTGTTTGTGGAACATATTCTTTAAATCAGTCAATTATTGATGTTTGGTTGATGCTATTATTTGGAGTTATTGGTTTTTTTATGAGAAGATATGGATTTTCAGTTGTACCTGTAATTATAGGTTTAATTTTAGGAGAATTAGTAGAGGGAACTTTAAGACAATCGCTTGTTATTTTCGATGGAAACTGGTTAATGTTCCTTCAAAGACCTATAGCTTTAACATTTTTTGTTTTATCTTTAATTGCTTTAAGTTTTCCATTAATAAAGAGAAAGAAAAAAAATGATAAAGTTTGATCTAAGTAACAGAGTTGCAGTTATAACAGGTGGAGCCCAAGGTTTTGGATTTGCAATAGCGGAAAGATTCATTCAATCAGGAGCAAAAGTTGTTATATGGGATATTGATGAACAAGAAGCAAAGAAAGCCATTGAAAAAATAAATTCAGAAAACATAAGTTATAAAATTGTAAATGTATGTAACTTTGAAGAGATTTCTAAAAGTTTAAAAGATATTGAGACTGAACATAATAAAATAGATATCTTTGTAAACAATGCTGGGATAACCGGTATGAACAAAACAGTTGCAGAATATCCTATTGAGGAATGGGAAAAAGTAATTCAATTAAATTTAAATGCAGTATTTTACTGTTGCAAAGCAGTTGTTCCTTATTTGGAAAAAAATAATTATGGAAGAATAGTGAATATTGCATCAATTGCTGGAAAAGAAGGCAATCCTAATGCTGGAGCTTATAGCACATCAAAAGCTGGAGTTATTGGTTTAACAAAATCTCTAGGAAAAGAATTAGCATTAAAAAATATAGCAGTAAATTGCGTAACACCAGCGGCTGCAAAAACAAGAATATTTGATCAAATGACCGAAGAGCATATAAATTACATGCTTTCAAAGATTCCAAGAAATAAGTTTGCAAAAGTTAATGAATTGGCTTCTTTAGTAACTTATTTAGCTAGTGAAGAAAACTCTTTTGCGACTGCAGCAGTTTATGATCTAAGCGGGGGAAGAGCTACTTATTAATGTATTTAATTTAATATTTTTTTTATGAAATACTCTGCATCTAAAAATAGATACTCAAATATGTTATATAGGACATGCGGTGACAGCGGTGTAAAATTGCCTTTAATAAGCTTGGGTCTTTGGCATAATTTTGGAGCCAAAATCCCACTTTCAAATATTAAAAAAATCTTATTTTACGCTTTTGATAGAGGTATTACTCATTTTGATTTGGCGAATAATTATGGCCCACCATATGGAAGTACCGAAATAAATTTTGGAAAGATAATAATTAAAGACTTAAAAAAATATAGAGATGAACTCATCATATCATCTAAAGCTGGTTATGATATGTGGGAAGGTCCTTATGGAGAATGGGGATCAAAAAAACATATTATTGCAAGTTGTGATCAAAGTTTAAAGAGAATGAAAGTTGATTATTTTGACATATTTTATTCACACAGATTTGACCCAAATACACCTTTAGAAGAGACAGCAGATGCCTTAGAAAGTATTTATAAATCTGGAAAAGCTTTGTACATTGGTATTTCATCTTATTCCTCAAAAAGGACAAATCAAATTTACAAAATTTTAAAATCAAGAAATATTAAATTGTTTATTCATCAACCATCATATTCGCTAATAAATAGATGGATTGAAAAAGATTTAACTAAGACAATAAGAAAACTAAAAATTGGATGTATTGCTTTTTCCCCACTAGCTCAAGGAATGCTATCAGATAAATATTTAAAAAAGATACCTAAAGTTTCAAGAGCAAGTGATGTTACATCATACTTAGATAAATCATTAATAACAAAAAAAAACTTAAAGATTGTTTCTGATTTAAATAAGATTGCAATTAAAAGAGGGCAATCTTTATCTCAAATGGCAATCTCTTGGGTTTTATCAAATAATTATGTAACATCTGCTCTAATAGGAGTTAGAAGTTTAAATCAATTAAAAGAGAATTTGGAAAGTCTAAACAAGCTTAGTTTTTCAGCCTCTGAAATGAAAATAATTAATAAAACTGCAAAAGATGGTAATATTAACATCTGGAAGCAGTCAAGCTCATATTAAAATGTATATTGGTATTGATTTAGGTGGAACTAAAACAGAGTCGATTATATTAGATAATAAAGGTAATGAGTTAGAGAGAATAAGAAAATCAACTCCAAAAAATTACAACGGTACACTTGATATAGTTTGTGAACTAGTAAATTATTTAGAAGATAAATATAAATCTAAATGTAGTGTAGGTGTAGGCTCTCCTGGAGCTCTTTCTTTTGAAAACGACTGTATAAAAGGTGGTAATTCAACATGGTTAAATAATAGACCATTAAAAAAAGATTTAGAACTTAGATTAAATCGAAATATTTTTTTAGAAAATGATGCAAATTGTTTTGCATTGTCGGAGTCAATTGACGGAGCAGGAAAAAATGATGATGTTGTTTTTGGGGTAATAATTGGAACAGGAGTTGGTGGAGGTCTCGTTATAAACAATAAAATTATCAATGGTCATAATAACATAACTGGAGAGTGGGGCCATAATCAGATGCCACTGGGCTCAAATGACAAATGGAATAGACATGATTGTTATTGTGGAAAAAAAGGATGTATAGAAACTTTTCTATCGGGCCCAGGTTTCTCAAGACATTTTTATGATATGTTTAAAATTAATCTCGATGCTAAAATTATACAAGATAATGCTAATAATGGAGATGAAAAATCTTTAGAATTTATTTCTCAATATCTAGACTATTTAGCAAGAGGGCTTTCCCAAGTCATAAATATTGTTGATCCTGGAGCTATAGTTTTAGGTGGAGGTGTTTCAAATATGAAGCAAATTTATGAGAATATAAATCCTAAATTAAAAAAATATGTGTTTAGTGACACTGTTAATACAAAAGTATTAAAACATATTCATGGTGACTCTAGCGGCGTAAGAGGAGCTGCTGATCTAGGAAGATCTGGTGAATTAAATCAATAAAATATGAAAAAAGTTAAAATTGGTTTCATTGGAATAGGTTTAATGGGATATCCAATGGCAAAAAATCTCCTCAAGTCAAAATATCAAGTCAAAGTTTTTAATAGAACTAAAAGTAAAGCCCTTAAATTAAAAAAATTTGGCGCAGAAGTATGTAATTCTTTAAATGAAGTTGTTTCAGACCGAGATCTAATAATTACAATGTTATCTGATGATAAGGCTATAAAAAAAATATATTTCAACTCAGAATTTTTAAAAAATTTAAAAGTAGGATCTACTGTTATAGATATGAGCTCTGCAAATCCAAAAACAGCAATTAATTTATCAAAAATATTAAAAAAATATAAAATTAATTTTTTAGACGCACCAGTTTCGGGGGGCACAAATGGTGCAGAGAATGCAGAGCTCGCCATAATGGTTGGTGGAGATAAGAAAGTTTTTTCTAAAAATTTAAATATAATTAAGAAATTAGGCAATCCTGTTCTAGTTGGAAAAAATTCTGCAGGTCAAATAGCAAAATTAGCTAATCAAATAATAGTTGGAATTACAATCGGATCTGTTGCAGAAGCAATTAAACTATCACAAAAAAATAACGTAAATCCAATTAATATTCTCAAAGCATTAAAAGGAGGATGGGCCGACAGTAAAGTTTTGCAAACTCACGGACTAAGAATGATTAAAAATGATTTTAAACCAAGAGGAAAAAATTTTTCGCAATTAAAAGATATGAATAACATCCTTGATTGTGCGAAAAATAAAAAGTTAGAATTACCTTTATCCAAAATAGTAAAAAAAATGTATAATAAGCTTGTTAAAAAGGGTTTAGGTAATTATGATCATAGCTCGTTATACAAAAGCTATAAATAATTATTGGAGATGAAATGAAATTACTAAGAGTAGGAGAAAAAAATAAAGAAAAGCCAGCTATATTGGATAAAGATGGAAATTTGCGAGATATTTCCAAATATATAAATGATTTAGATCCAACTAATTTAAATTTTGAAACATTTGAAAAAATCAAGAAAGTTGATTTATCATCGCTTCCAGAAATTTCAAAAAATACTAGATTTGGTTCATGTATAACTAAACCAGGAAAATTTATTGCAATCGGATTAAATTTCTCTGACCATGCCGCAGAAACTGGAGCAAAACCACCAACAGAACCAATTGTTTTTATGAAAGCAACTAGTTCAATTAATGGACCAAATGATGATATTGAAATTACAAGCTATTCAAAAAAACTAGATTGGGAAGTTGAGCTAGGTTTAGTTATTGGAAAAAATGCTAAAAATATTCCAGAAAAAAATTCACAAGATTATATCTTAGGCTATTGTTTAGTGAATGATGTAAGCGAGAGGGAGTGGCAAATAGAAAAAATGGGACAATGGGTAAAAGGAAAATCGCACGATACATTTGGTCCTGTTGGCCCATATCTTGTAACCAAAGATGAGATTAATGATGTAAACAACCTAAATATGGAATTAGATTTAAATGGCGAAAGAATGCAAACGGGTAATACAAAAACAATGATTTTTAATGTAGATCATATTGTTTCATATGTAAGTAGATATATGTCCCTTCAACCAGGAGATATTATTACCACAGGAACGCCCCCAGGAGTTGGAATGGGAATGAAGCCACAAAAATTTTTAAAAGCAGGTGATGAAATGAGGCTTTCAATTGAACTTCTTGGTGAACAAAAATCAAAAGTAGTTGCAATTTAATCCAAATATAATCTCTTTTTTGATATAATAAATTGTGATCAAAAGAGACTTATATTATGAAAGAATTCCTACAAAATCTTTGAGAGAAGATGTTAGGTTTTTAGGAAATTCATTAGGAAATGTAATTAAAGAACAAGAAGGGAAAAGCTTTTATAATCTTGTTGAGAAAATTAGAAAGTTATCAAAAGCAAATAAAATTCAAAAAAGATCATATAAAAAAATTTCTAATGAAATAAAACGTATAAATCCTAAAAATACTTACAAGCTTGCAAGAGCATTTAATCATTTTATGAATTTTATAAATTTAGCCGAGTCCATTGATGCATCTAGACAACTGAATCAATATGAAAATAAAAGAGACGGTAAAAATCAAAAAAATATTTTTATAGAAGAAATTTTTGAGAAATTATTTAAAAATAAAAAAATTAATAATAATAAAATATATAGTTTTGCAAAAAATCTAAATATTGGAATAGTTTTGACAGCCCATCCAACAGAGGTCAAAAGAAGAACTTTAATTCAAAAATATCATAAAATTACAGAAATACTTGAGGATAGAGAGTTATTTAAAGATCACTCTTCAAAAATAAAATCTTTAAATAAAAAAATTCACGACGAATTTACTATTATCTGGAATACAGATGATCTTAAAAGATCTAAACCATCTCCAGCCGATGAAGCGCGCTGGGGTCTTGCTATAATAGAGGACAGTCTTTGGGAAACAGTACCAAAAGTCTACAGGAGACTTAATGAGATATTTTTGAAAAATATGGGTAAAAGTTTGCCAAAAAATTTTAATCCCATTGAGTTTGGATCGTGGATGGGTGGTGATAGAGATGGAAATCCAAATGTAACATCAAAAGTAACCAAAGAAGTTTTGCTATTATCAAGATGGGAAGCAGCAAAATTGTATGAAAAAGAACTCACTAAATTAATTAGATCATATTCAATGAAAAAGTGTTCAAAAAAAATTCAAAGACTTACAGGAAAATCATTTGAACCTTACAGAGTTTTCTTAAGACCTTTAAGAGATAAAATGCGATTTACTCATCGAGCAATTGAACAGTTTATAGTGAACAAAAAACCTTTGGACTATAACAAATTATTAAACTCAAAAGAAGAAATTTTAAAACCTCTTAGAATTGTCCGTGAGTCTTTAGAGGAAAATCAAAGTGAAAATATAGCGAGTGGTGAATTATTAGATTTAATGAGAAGAACAAAATGTTTTGGAATTAATCTGGCAAAACTAGATATTAGACAAGAGTCATCTAGACACTCACAGTTAATTAATGAACTTATTAAGAAAAAAAATAAACTTAATTATTTAAAATGGAGTGAGAAGGAAAAAATTAAATTTTTATCATCTAAGATGAAAAAAAAATCAAATTTCATAAAAAATTTTAATTTTAAAAATAAAGAAAATAAAGAAGTTTGGTCAACATTTAAAATTTTATCTGAAGAGCCGTCTGAATGTTTAGGGGCTTATGTTATTTCAATGACATCATCTGCATCTGACATTCTCTCTGTTTTATATTTGCAAAAAGAAGCAAACATTAAGGATAAATTAAGAGTTGTCCCTTTATTTGAAACATTAGATGACTTAATTAATGCAAAATCAATAATGGCCAGCTTGTTTTCATTAAAGTGGTACAGAGATTTAATAAAAAATAAACAAGAAGTTATGATTGGATATTCAGACTCAAGCAAAGATGCTGGAAAAATTTGTGCAAGTTGGCATCAATATAAGGCTCAAGAAGAAATTATTAAAATTGCAAAAAAATATAAAATAGATGTCACTTTCTTTCATGGAAGAGGTGGTTCAGCGGGCAGAGGTGGAGGCCCAATTCAAGCTACTTTAAAATCTCAGCCACCAAATACAGTTAATGGAAAAATTAGAATAACTGATCAAGGAGAAGTTATTCAGCAGAAATATGGATATCAGCCTTTAGCAATTTATAATTTATGTAGCTATATAGGAGCGGTAATGGAGGCAACATTAACACCACCGCCAGTCCCTAAAAAAGATTGGAGAAATCTAATTGAAAAAATGTCTGATATTTCAAAAAGTTCATATAGAAAAAATATTAATCAAAGTTCAGATTTTATTAAATATTTTAAAACCGTTACGCCACATGTGTCTTTAGGAAAACTTTCAATTGGATCAAGACCGTCTAAAAGAAAGAATATTGATAATATCAAAGGTTTAAGAGCAATACCCTGGGTATTTGCTTGGACACAAATAAGACTAATGCTCCCAGCATGGCTTGGAAGTGCAGAAGCTTTAAGATATTCATCAATTAAAAAATTTGAAAAAACACTAATTGATATGGAAAAAAACTGGCCTTTCTTCAATTCAATGATGGATATATTGGATATGGTAATTTCAAAAGTGGACCCAGATATTTCAAAAATATATGAGGAGTATTTAGCTGACAAAGATTTAAAAAGAGTTGGAAAAAAACTCAGGTTCCAATTCAGAGTTATTAAAAAATTAAATAAAAAGATTACGCCAAAAGAAATTATATATGATAGGAAAAAATTTAGATCAGGAGTTATTGTAAGAAATATTTACACAGAAGTATTAAATATAATTCAAGCAGTAGTTATGAATAAAATCAAAAACAAAAATTTAAATTCAGATAAAAAAAATGATCTTAATGATGCATTATTAACTTCTATTGCAGGTATTTCAGCTGCAATGAAAAATACTGGTTAAATGATAGAATTATTTGTTGCATTTGGAGCTGGATTGATAAGCTTTTTATCTCCATGTGTACTTCCATTAATACCTGGATATATATCTTATATTTCTGGAAGCTCTTTAAATGAGTTATTAGAAAAAAAAACAATTAATATATTCCCCATAGTTTTATTTACTTTTGGTTTTTCAATTGTTTTTATAAGCTTTGGAGCTACCGCAACTTTTTTAGGTTCTTTAATTTTAAGTAACTCTTTTGAATTAAGAATTATTGCAGGAAGTATTATAATCATTTTCTCCCTTCATATTATGGGATTAATTAATATTAAGTTTTTGAATTATGAAAAAAGAATTAATACTGAGATTAAATCAGGAAATTTTAGCTCCATATTAGTTGGTATGGCTTTTGGATTTGGATGGACTCCATGTATTGGTCCTATTTTGGGATCAATATTAGCTTTAGCTTCGATCGAGCAAAGTTTGAACCGAGGTATATTGTTACTTGTGTTTTATTCACTTGGATTAGCATTGCCATTTATTGCATCAGGTTATTTGATTCAACGTTTTATGGTTGTTACAAAAAATCTAAAATCAAAAATGATAACTATTTCAAGAGTTGGTGGAGGATTATTATTGATAACAGGAATATTAATGATTACAAACCAGTTACAAGCTTTAGGATTTTACATATTAAAGTATTTTCCTATACTTCAAAAACTTGGATAAAAATGAAAATATACCAAATCGATTGTAGTGCTAGAAAAGAAGGTTCTACCTCAAGGATGCTTGCAAAAAAAGTACTTGATAAAGTTAAAAAAGATAATGATGAGGTCATTTATAGAGACCTAGATGACGAAATGCTTTTTATATCTGGTTTAACTGAGTCTGGAATGAAAATTCCTGAGAATGAGCAAACAGATGAACATAAAAAAATGTTTGAATTGTCTGACAAGTTAGTATCGGAGTTAAAAGAATGTGATGTAATCATTATATCAGTGCCAATTTATAATTTTGGCCCACCAGCAACACTGAAAGCTTGGGCAGATCTTGCGGCCAGAGTAAAATTGACATTTAAATACGGGGATGACGGAAGAAGAAAAGGTTTATTAGAAGATAAGCAGGTCTACTTAGTAATTACTTCTGGTGGAACAAAAATACAAGGGGAAGAAGACTTTTTAACTCCGTGGTTGATACATATGTTAAATTTTTTTGGTATTAAAAAAATCGATATAGTTGCAGCAGATCAAATGGCTTTAGATTATGAAAAGTCGATAAAAAACGCTGAAGAAAAAATAAAAGAATTATTTAAAGATTAAATTTTCTTTTTAAATGTCTAAGTTTACCTTCTGTACTGTCGAAATCAATGTAGCATCCTTGTAAATATCTATCACCTTCGTTAACATCATACTTTGTTCTTCCATGAAGTAATCTATGATTGTCCATCATTAATAAATCTCCAGTTTCTAATTTAAATTCAACTTTATATTTATCAGAGTTATATAATTCAGAAATTTTATTTCTAGCTTTATAGAATAAATCCAATTTTGATTTTTCTAATATCGGAGCATAATCTAATCTTGGACTAAATCTAACTTGTTTAAAATTATTTTTTTCATCCAATTTAATTAACTCAGACATATCTTCTAGAACAACTGTATTGTCTATAAATTTAAATTTTACTTTAACTGAAGATAAAATTTCATAATATTCTGGATAATCCTCTTTGATTTTTTCACTTACTGTGTAACCATCAACCAAGGTAGAATTTCCTCCACTCACATTATTTGTAATACAATGCAATAATTGAACACAAGGAACTGGTTTTCTATACGGATTATCTGTATGTGGAGATAATGCTAATGATGTATAAGCTAAATCATTTGGATTAGGCACAGATCTTACATTAAAAAATTCCCCAAAATTGGTTCTTCTGACACTGCCAATTGAATTTGCAAATTTAATAATAAAATTATCTTCAGTTGTAACATTAGTTAAAACTACAAAACCATATTTATAGAATGATACTAATAAATCATACATGATTTTTTTTTCAAAAATATCATTTTCAAATTTAAATTTTTGAAAATTATTAAAATTTGAATCCCATTTAATTTTATCAATTGAAATAGGATCAAAATTTTGCGATTTATACTCATTTAATATTTGATCTTCTTTTATTTTATAATTGGTTCCATCATTGAAAAATAAATTAAGTAATCCATCTTCATTCTCAATTTTTTCTATATCAATGTTAGTATTTATAGAATTTGGATCAAATAATCTTTGTTGATTTCCTTTATCCAGAGCATCTTCGTTATTTATTCTTTCTCTAAGCCAAAATGGATGTATTTCTTCTTTATTATTCCCACTATTTATAAATACTTTTTTAGAATCGATTTCTATTTTCATCTATCTGGATTCTTCTATCAAATTCTAAAATTTTCAAGATATTTTATTTGAACTAGTAGTATATTTTAACTATTACTCATCAGATAAATGACCTTCAAAAAAACAAAAGATTTCAAGATTTATTACACCTTTTTGAATAAGCTTGCTAAGGATTTAACTAATTTTTATTATACTAAACTTAACAAAACTTTTACAATTAATAACAAGTTAAAAGGTAAAGGTTATGATCCCGTTACCAGTGCTGATAAAGCTTTTGAAAAATTTATAAGAAAAAAGATTAATGATAAGTTCCCAGATCATCAAATTATCGGTGAAGAGTTTGGTGCAAAAAAAACAAAAAGTCTATTTTCATGGATAATTGACCCAATTGATGGGACAAGATCATTTGTCGCTGGAAATCCTACATGGAGCAATTTAATTTCTCTAAATTATAACGACGCCCCTATAGTTGGTTTAGCAAATTTTCCAAGAATGAAAAGATACTATTTAAATCAAGATGATAAATCTGCTTTTGTGTTTGAAAATGGAAAAAAAAGAAAATTAAAAGTAAACAAAAAAATAAAATTTGATTATTTGAAATTAGCTGCTGCTTTTCACGGAACTTTATCTTTTCAAAAACAAAAAAAAATAATGAAATTTATCAAGAGAATGCAGTTTCCATGTTTCGATGCACTAACATATTGCCAATTAGCAGAGGGAAGACTAGATATTGTAGCTCAATGTGCAAACAAAATTTGGGACATACATCCGATAATACCAATTATTAAAGCATCAGGTGGAATAATTACTACATGGGATAATAAAGATGCTTCATTAGGTGGAAACATAATTGTTTCAAATAATTTATCAAATCATAAAAAAATTTTAAAATTACTCAAGCCAGCTACATGAAAAATATAATTGTTCTTCAACACATTAAAATTGAGGATCCTGGTTATATTAAAGATTTAATGTTAAAGGATAAAGTTCATATTAAAACTGTAGAACTTGACGAAGGAGAAAAAATACCTGATGATTTAACTGGATTTGATGCAATGTTTTGTATGGGCGGACCAATGGATACTTGGATGGAAAAAGATTACCCTTGGTTAATAGAAGAGAAAAAAAAAATCAAAGAATTTGTAGTAGACTTAAATAAACCATATTTAGGTTTTTGTTTAGGTTGTCAATTATTAGGAGAGGTAGTTGGAGGTAAAGTAGTTAAATCAAAAAATCCAGAGATAGGTATTTTAGACATTAATTTTTTAAACAGTAAAAAGGACGATTTATTATTTAAAGAATATCCTGATATTATTAAATCACTCCAATGGCATTCATATGAAGTTCAAAATCTAGAAAATAATAATGATATAACTCTTTTAGCATCATCTCCTGAAACGAAATACCAAATTTTTAAATACAAAAAACATGCTTACGGTATTCAATTTCACATAGAGATAAAAGATACCACTGTAGGAGAATGGGGATGTGTGCCTGAATATAAGTCTGCTTTAGAGAGTCAGTTAGGACAAGGAGCTCTTGATAAATTTGATAGTGATGCGAAAGACAACATTCAATCTATGAACAAATATTCTAAAATTCTTTACGAAAACTTCAAAAAAATAGTGAATTAAATCACTTTAGTTTACATAATTAATAAGTTAGATTTTTATTTTAATAATATAGGAGAGAGAAATGAAGTATGGGTATTTTATAAAAATTTTATTGGCTTTTTTTCTAGCTTTTGCTCCAACACAAGTATTTGCAAAAACTATTAAATGGTCAATGCAGGGTGATAGTTTAACACTTGATCCTCATGCTCAAAACGAAGGTCCTACCACTCAAGTATCTAGACAAGTATACGAAGCTCTAGTTACCAGAGGATTAGATATGAAAATTGGACCTCAACTAGCAACAGAGTGGAGAACTCAAGGTCCTAATACTTGGATCTTTAAATTAAGAGAAGATGTTAAATTTTCTGATGGAACTCCATTTACATCTGAAGACGTTGTATTTAGTATTTTAAGAGCAAAACAAAGAACATCTGATTTTAAAGAATATATTAGTACAGTATCAGGTGTAAAAGCAGTTAATGACTACACAGTAGAAATTACAACAAGTAAACCAAATCCAATTCTTTTAAACCAACTTTCAAACATTTTTATAATGTCAAAAAAATGGAGTGAAAAGAATTTTGCAGTCATGGCGCAGAACTGGGATGCTGGACAAGAAACATTTTCAGCTACAAATGCTATGGGAACTGGACCATTTAAAATTACATTAAGAGAACCAAACACTAAAACAGTTTTCAAACGTAATAAAAAATGGTGGGGAACAATGAAAGATGATAAAGTAACTGAAATTCATCTACTACCTATAAAAAATGCAGCTACTAGAGTTGCAGCTCTTTTATCTGGTGAAATTGATGTTGTTACTGATGCACCTGTGCAAGATTTAGCTAGAATTAAAAATTCACCTGCTCACAAAGTTGAAAGCACTGCTCAAATGAGAACTATATTCCTTGGTATGGATCAGGGAGCAGATAAACTTAGAACAGGTAATACAGGTGATAATCCATTCAAAAAGAAAGCAGTTAGACAAGCTCTTTATCAAGCTATAGATATTGAGGCAATTAAGAAAAAAGTAATGAGAGGTTTAAGTGAACCTGCTGGAATAATTACTTTTCCAGGTGTTAATGGATACACAGAGGAACTTGATAAAAGACTTCCTTATGATGTAGCTGCTGCAAAAAAACTTCTAGCTGATGCTGGATATCCGAATGGATTTGAAGTTGAGCTTAGATGTCCAAATGACAGATATGTAAATGATGAAGCTATATGCACAGCTGTTGTTGGTATGTTAGGTAAAATCGGTGTTAAAGTAAATTTATTTGCCCAAACAAAAAGTAAGCACTTTAAAGAACTAAAAGATAATCAAGGTGACTTTTATATGTTAGGTTGGGGAGTTCCAACTTTAGATAGTCATTATGTTTTCCATTACTTATATGAAAGTGGAGCAAGCTGGAACAGAGTTAACTTTAGCAACTCTGATGTAGATGCTGCGATAAGAGTTATGGAAGGTGAAGTTAACCTAGATAAGAGAAATGCTGCGATAGCTAAAGCTTGGAAAATAGTAAAAGATGATATTTCTTATCTTCCTTTACATCACCAAGTTATATCTTGGGCTGCAAAAAAAGATGTTAATGTTCCGATAAGACCGAATAACGAGCCGTTATTCCGTTTTGCGAGCTTTGACTAAATAATTTATTACAAGCCCTTTTTAATTAAAGGGCTTGTATAAAAATAAAATTTCATAAATTGATAAAGTATTTTTTTAAACGATTGTTTCAATCTGCAATGGTTATGCTTGTCGTAGCTTTTGTATCTTTTTCTCTTTTTAATTTTGTAGGAGACCCAATAAATAACATGGTAGGCGAGGAAACATCAGATGAAGAAAGAGCTGAGTTAAGAGAAACCTTGGGTTTAATGGACCCAATTCATGTACAATTTACTAGGTTTATAATTAATGCCTCTAAAGGAGAATTTGGAATATCTTATCAATTAAGAAGACCTGTATCTGAATTAATCATTGAAAGATTACCAGCAACAATTGAATTAGTTTTAATATCTGCTCTAATTGCATTGGTTTCTGGTACTTTATTGGGAGTATATACAGGCATAAAAAGAAAAGGTTTTTTGAGTGATTTTATCTTAGCAGTTTCTTTATTAGGTGTTTCTCTTCCAACTTTTGTAATTGGTATTTTATTTATTTATCTTTTTGCAGTTATATTAGGCGTTCTACCATCGTTTGGAAGAGGTGAGGTGGTAGATCTAGGATTTTGGTCGACAGGCTTTTTAACCATATCAGGTTTAAAAGCAATTATATTACCATCAGTTACTTTAAGTCTTTTTCAAATGACCTATATAATAAGACTCGTCAGAGCTGAAATGATGGAAATACTTCAGACTGATTACATAAAGTTTGCAAGAGCTAGAGGCATTAATGAAAAAAGCATTAATTATAAGCACGCACTTAAAAATGGACTAATTCCAGTAATAACTATTGCTGGAATAAATATTGGAACATTAATTGCTTTTTCAATAATTACGGAAACAGTATTTCAATGGCCAGGTATGGGATTTCTTTTTATTCAAGCTGTTCAGTTTGTAGATATTCCAATTATGTCAGCATATTTAGTATTTATAGCATTCGTTTTTGTAATGATAAATTTTATAGTCGATATCTTGTATTACTTTATAGATCCAAGAATTAGAGTTAAAGGAGATTCAGCTAGTGGATAATAAAGCTTTAACAACTTGGGATAAAATAAAAGATAGTGAAATTTATTTTAGTTTTATAAAATCTCCTACAGCAATAGTTTCTTCGATTTTATTAGCAATAATATTTTTCTGTTCATTTTTTGTAGAATTTATTACACCTTATAATCCATTCGACCCATCTTCTTTATCTTTAATGGATGCATTCACCCCACCATCTTGGACTAGCGAAGGAAAAGTAGAATTTTTACTTGGTACTGATGGACAAGGAAGAGATATGTTATCGACTATTCTTTATGGATCTAGAATATCTTTGATTGTTGGTTTCTCAGCAATTTTATTTAGTTTAATTTTAGGAGTTGGATTAGGTCTTACTGCTGGTTTTTTTGGTGGTAAGTATGAAATGATTGTTATGAGATTAACTGATGTTCAGTTAACAGTTCCAAGTATTTTGATGGCACTTCTTGTTGATGGTATTGCGAGAGGTATAATTTCGCGTGAACTTCATGACGAGATGGCAATATATGTTTTAATTTTTGCAATTGGTATTTCAGAGTGGCCACAGTTTGCAAGAGTATCAAGAGCAGCAACTTTAGTTGAAAAAAATAAAGATTATGTCTCAGCATCAACAATTATTGGAGTTTCTAATTTTATAGTAATGTTTAAACATATTCTTCCAAACATTATGAGACCAGTACTTGTTATAGGAACTATAGGTCTTGCATTAGCAATAATTGCAGAAGCCACATTGAGTTTTCTAGGTGTTGGCGTTCCTCCAACTACTCCTTCTTTAGGAACATTAATAAGACTTGGAAATGACTTTTTATTTTCTGGTGAATGGTGGATAACTTTTTTTCCAGCAATATTCTTAGTTGTTTTGGCTTTTTCCATTAATTTATTAGGAGACTGGATGAGAGACACTCTTAATCCTAAATTGAAAAAATGAGTTTTTTAAAAATACAAAATTTAAGTGTAGATTATAAATTGAGAAAAGAGACAGTTCATGCTGCAAAAGATATTAATATTGAGATAAAAAGAGGAGAAATTGTAGGATTAGTTGGGGAATCTGGGTCTGGAAAAAGTACTGTAGCAAATGCAATAATTGATTTAATTGACGAACCAGGGAAAGTATCTAAAGGATCAATTTATTTAAGCGACATAAATATTCATGAAAATAAAAAAAATATTCTAAGTTTAAGAGGAAAAAAAATTGGATTTATTTTTCAAGATCCTCAGACATCTTTAAATCCTATCTTAACAATTGGACAACAACTTATTGAAACAATCCAAACTCATTTAAACCTCAGTAACTCAAAAGCAAAAGAAAAAGCAATAAATCTTTTAAAAGAAGTAGGCATAAAAGATGCTGAAAAAAGATTTAATGATTATCCTCATCAATTTTCAGGAGGTATGAGACAAAGGGTTGTTATATCACTTTCTCTATGTTGTGAACCAGAGTTGTTAATTGCAGATGAGCCCACAACTGCACTTGATGTATCAATACAATCACAAATATTAGAACTTATCAAAAAACTGACTAAAGAGAGAAACTTAGCAGTTATATTAATTACACATGATATGGGAGTTATAGCAGAGACTACCAATAGAGTTGCTGTCATGAAAAATGGTAATTTGGTAGAATTGGGAACAACAAAGCAAATATTAACAGAGCCAAAAGAAACTTATACGAAAAGTTTAGTTAGTTCTGTTCCACCCACAAATAAAAAAATATCCAGATTTAAAATTATAGAGAAAGAAAGCAATAACCAGGAAAACATTAATTTAAAAATTTTAAACAGATGGAATAAAAGAGAGATTTTAAAAAAAGATTTAGTTCAAATAAAAAATCTCTGTAAAACTTTTAATGAAGGTTTTTTTACAGAAAAATCTCAAAATAATGTATTAGCAGTTGATACTGTTTCATTTAATATACAAGAGGGAAAATCTTTTGGACTTGTTGGTGAAAGTGGCAGTGGAAAAACTACAATTGCAAAAATGATTGTTAATTTATTTAAACCCACCTCAGGTGAAATTTATTTTGATGATGTATGTATTAATAATATAAAAAGTAACAAAGAATTACTTAAATTTAGAAAACAAATTCAAATGATATTCCAAGATCCGTACTCTTCGTTGAATGGTAGGCTTAAGGTTAAAGATATCATTGCTGAACCTATAAAGTTACATGATGCAAATATTAGCTCTAATGAATTAAATGAGTATATAAATGATCTCTTAGACTCTGTGGAGTTATCCAAGTCTTCAGCCGAAAGATATCCTCATGAGTTTTCAGGAGGACAGAGACAAAGAATTTCTATTGCAAGAGCATTAGCAACAAAACCAAGATTATTAGTTTGTGATGAGCCAACATCTGCTTTGGATGTGAGTATTCAGGCTCAAATACTAAATTTACTTAAAGATTTACAAGAACAACTTAATTTAACTATCCTTTTTATAAGTCATGATCTACCAGTTGTTCGACAAATGTGTGATGATATTGGAGTTTTAAGGAATGGAAAACTATGCGAGGTGTCTGAGACGGAAGAGTTGTTTAAAAATCCAAATCATGAATATACTAAGGAATTATTAAGATTAATGCCTAAAATAGAAACAATTTACAATTAAGGAGGTGAAATGGCAGTTTTTAATATGATTGAAGAAGCTGATGCTACAGGAAAAGTGAAAGAGGTATTTGAAGATATAAAAAAGAAGAGAAATACAGACTACATAAACAATTTTTGGAAAATGTTGGCCAACAACCCAGAAACTTTAGAGAGAACTTGGACTTCTATACAGCAAGTGATGAAAAAAGGTGCTTTGGATGAAATGACAAAAGAGCTTATTTATGTTGCAGTTTCAATGACAAATAGTTGTGAGTATTGTATTAAATCTCACAGTATCGCTGCTAAATCTAAAGGTGCTACTACAGAGATGTTAAGCGAACTTATTGCAGTTGTAGCAATGGCAAATGAAACTAACAGACTTGTTGAATCATATCAGGTAAAAGTTGACAAAGTTTATGAATGATAGAGCCAAAGCAATATTAGATTTTTGGTTTGATGATATGGTAGTTGAAAAGCGATTTAAAAGAGATGATAATTTTGATCAATTGATTAGAGACAAATTCAAAGATGATCATGAAAAAGCTACTTTAAATGAATATGATGATTGGCAAGATGAACCATTAAGTACTCTAGCTTTAGTTATTTTATTGGATCAATTTTCAAGAAATTTATATAGAGATGATAAAAAAGCTTTTGAGTTTGATCATAAAGCAAGACTGATTGTAAATGATGCAGTCTATAACGGGTATCTTGATCAAATGGATGAATATCAACGTTTTTTCATGCTATTGCCATACATTCACAGTGAAGAAGTTATAGATCATGATAGAGCATATAAATTGTTAGATAATTATTTATCTAATCATCCAAACTATAATGAGATAAAAAAATTTTGGAAAGATCATACCGCTGCAATTAAACGATTTCATAGATATCCGCATCGAAATAAAGTTATGGGGAGAAAATCTACACCGGATGAGTTAAAATTTTTGGAGAGTCCAAATTCCTCTTGGTAATTATTCTATTGGATAATCCCAAGCATCTCCACCAATTACCTTTGATATAGCAGAAAAATCTTTCGAACTGTTTCCATCCTCACAAAATTTTGAATATATTTCTAATGCCATCTCTCCTAATGGAGTAGATGCATTTGCATTTTTAGCACATTCATTTGCAAGTTTTAAATCTTTGTTCATCATACCTGCAGAAAAGCCTGGCTTATATTTATTGTTAGATGGAGTTCCTTCAATTAATCCAGGTAAAGGTGGATAAACTGAAATAGGCCAACTATTTCCGGAAGCATTTTTCATAATTTCATGAACTTTCTTTATATCTATATTCAATCTTCTTGCTAACATTAATGACTCTGAAGCAGCAATCATTGTTATTCCAAGAGACATGTTGTTACAAATCTTTGCACCGTTTCCGCTTCCTATCTCTCCAGCATGATAAATATTTTTACCCATTAATTTTAAAATAGGTAAAGCTTGATTAAATGCATCATTTGATCCACCAACCATAATATTTAAAGTTGCTTTTTGTGCACCCATCACTCCACCACTTACTGGTGCATCAATCATCTTAATACCTTTTTCATTTGCTTTCTTTCCTATTTCTTTAGAGGTATCTATATCGATTGTTGAACAATCTATTAGTAGACAATTTTTAGAAACTTTATCTAGAACACCATTTTCTTTTAAATAAACTTCTTTTGAATGTTTTCCCTCGGGTAACATAGTGATTACTACAGACGTTTCACTATTGATTAGTTTTCCAAAATCCTTCTCAACATCAAGATTATTTTCAACTGCTTTATCAATCATTTCTTTAGAAACATCAAAAACCTTAACCTTTTTCCCTGCGTTCTTTAAATTACAGGCCATTGGGTTTCCCATATTACCAACTCCTATAAAAGCTATATTTTCACTCATATGACATCCTCTCTATTTAGTAATTTTTTCCACTAATT
>CACMAX010000009.1 GCA_902611845.1 uncultured Pelagibacteraceae bacterium
TACAGTGAAAAGGTTGCTATTTGTATACTTGATGCGGGTTTAACAGAGGAGCAAACCGCTCTTCTAAAAGATAAAGTAGACGAGATCAAAAAAGCTGAATGGGATATTGAGGTTCCACAATCTAAAGTTAAAGGTAAAGAATGGCTAAAAAGTCAGGTATCAAGAGCGTTTCTTCCAAAATATTTTCCAAACTATAAAAAATACCTGTGGATTGATTGTGATGCTTGGGTTCAAGATTGGAGCTCAATAGACTTATATTTTAAGGCTTGTGATAATGGTAAACTAGGCATTACCCAGACAATGACACCTGGATATAGAATATTAAGTAACGTTAATTGGTTGTTTGGAAAATTAGCCATTATAAAATCTCAAAATTTTAAACATGCTATTAAATCTAAAATTGATATTAATAAAGCAAGAAAGTTAGCATTTGCTCCGCATATTAATATTGGTGTTTTCTCATTAGAAAAAGAATCTAGCTGCTGGAATGTTTGGCAAAAAAATTTAAAAACTACTCTTAGTCATGGACAAATATTTGGTTCAGAGCAACTAGCAATAAATATATGCGTATATATTGATAATGTAGATGTTGAATTTCTTCCTCATAACTGCAACTGGTTAGCTAGCAACTTACTTCCAAAGTTTGATGAAAAGAATAAAATTTTTGTGGAACCTTTTTTACCAAATCATAAAATTGGAATTATACATTTAGCTAGTGGTATTAAAGTAAATGATAAAGATATGAGAAACGAGAAAAATCTAGAGATAGAATTAAATACTTTGGATAATAATAAAATCTCGAAATCTTTAAGGTTCAAAACTAATTGAAAAAAAATAAAATCTCAAAAAATTGGATTAATAAGCAGAGAAGAGATATTTATGTTAGACAATCAAAAGTTGAAGGATATAGATCAAGAGCCGTTTATAAATTAAAGGAAATTAACGAAAAATTTAAATTTTTAAAAAATAATATATCAGTAATAGATCTTGGAGCTGCTCCTGGAAGTTGGTCTCAATATATATCAAGTAATTTAAAATGTAATAAGCATTTAGCAATAGATTTAAAAGAAATAGAAGAAATAAAGAATGTAAAAATTTTAAAAGGAGATTTTACGGATACTGAGCAACAAAATAAAATTAATAATTATTTTGGTGGAAAAATTGACCTAATTATTTCAGATATGGCAGTCAATACTACGGGAAACAAAAACCTAGATTCTATGGTAACTGGAGAATTAGTTTTAGAAGCTTTGGATTTCGCTACAAAAATGATGAAGCCAAATGGCTATTTTGTCTCAAAATTATTTATGGGAACTTCATTTAATGAGATAATTGTATTTTCAAAAAAAAATTTTGTAAAATTTAATGTCTATAAGCCTCCAGCAAGTAGAAAAGACTCTAAAGAAAGTTTCTTAATCTGCAAAAATTTAAGATAGATACTTTCATTTTTTTAAGAATCGTTTATATAAGGACATGGATCCTATCAAAGAAGCGCTCACTTTTGATGATGTAACCTTAGCACCAAATTATTCTGAAATTTTACCTTCAGAAGTAAAGACAGAAGTTAAATTATCAAAACACTTAAATATTTCTATACCCCTTCTAACTTCAGCAATGGATACTGTAACAGAGTCTAACATGGCTATTTCAATCGGTAAAAAGGGTGGAATAGGTGTTATACATAGAAATTTATCAATAAATGATCAGATAAAAGAAATAAGAAAAGTAAAAGCAAAAAAAATATTAGTTGGTGCAGCTGTTGGTGCAAGTTTAAACGAACACATAAGAGCTCAAAAGATTTTAAAAGAAAATATCGATTTAATTGTTGTTGATACAGCTCATGGCCACACAAAAAAAGTAGCTGAAATAATAAAAAAAATTAAAAAAATTAAACCAACTAAAACAGCTTTATGTGCAGGTAATATTGCTACAGCAGAAGCAGCTAAATTTCTGATTAAGCAAGGAGTAGATATTATAAAAGTTGGAATTGGACCAGGATCTATATGCACTACAAGATTAGTTGCAGGGATAGGAGTTCCACAGTTAAGTGCAATTTTAGATGTAAAAAAAGGTATGGGCAAAAGTAAAACAACATTAATAGCTGATGGAGGTATCAAATTTTCTGGGGATATTGCAAAAGCACTTGCAGCAGGAGCAGATGCGGTAATGATTGGATCATTATTTGCAGGAACAGATCAGGCTCCAGGAAGAATTATTAAAAGAGGTGGTAAATTATTTAAAAGTTTTAGAGGCATGGGATCTATTGGAGCAATGAATAAAGGATCAGCAGATAGATATTTTCAATCAAAACAAAAAGATACTTCAAAATATGTAGCAGAAGGTGTTGAAGGTTTTGTTAAATACAAAGGCACAGTTGAAAAAATAATCTACCAACTAGTAGGGGGTTTAAAATCATCAATGGGATACTTAGGTGCAAAAAGAATCAAAGATCTCAGAAAAAAACCAAAATTTGTCAAAATTACTAAAGCAGGTTTTTATGAAAGTATGGTACATAACATAGACGAAATAAAAAGATGATAAAAAAAATTACCTTAGCAATAATTTTATTTTTTACTTTAGTTTTTAATGTTAACGCGGAAAAAGTTAATTTTTTTGATGAAGCAAAAAGCCTTTATGAAAATAAAAAATATGAAGATTCAAAATTTTTATTTCAAAGAAATATTGTATACAATCCCAAAGACTCAAAGTCATATCTATATTTAGCAAAAATATTTAAAAATGAAGAAAACAAAACAGAACTGGAAAAAAATATAAATACAGTTTTACTACTCGAGCCAAACAACGAAGAGGCAATGTATCTATTAATAGATATTGAGTTAGAAAGATCTAATTTTTCTAAAGCAGAGGAACTTAGAGAAGATTTTAAGAAAATATGCTCGAACCTTTGTGATAAAATCGCATCTATAAACAAACGCCTAAAAGAGTTTGAAAAAAAAAGATGCGTCTTGAAAATAATCTAGATAAAATTTTAATAATCGATTTTGGGTCTCAGTTTACACAATTAATTGCAAGAAAAGTAAGAGAATTAAATGTTTTTTGTGAAATTATAAGTCACAACAAACTTAAAAACTACAAAAATGAAAAAAATGTGAAAGGCATCATTTTATCAGGTGGTCCCTTAAATGTTTATCAAAATAAAAAAGTTAAATTCAATAGAAGTATATTAAGTTTAAATATTCCAATTTTAGGTATTTGTTTTGGCCATCAGATAATCTCTAAAGAATTAGGAGGTAAAGTAAAACGAGCAAAATCAAGAGAATTTGGGTTAGCAAAAGTTACAAAATTAAAAAAAAGCGCTTTAACCGAAAATTTCTTTTCAAAAAAATCCACCAATGTATGGATGAGCCATGGAGATGAGGTAATTAAATTACCTAAAGGTTTTAAAGTTATAGCAAAATCCTCAAATTCGAAATTATGTATGATAGAAAATGTAAAAAAAAAAATATATGGCATACAGTTTCATCCAGAAGTTTCCCATACAGTTAAAGGCAAAGTAATATTAAAAAACTTTGTAATTAAAATTTGTAAAATTAAAAAAAATTGGACATCAAAAAATCAAAAATCCAAACTTATGCAACAAATTAAAGAACAAGTTGGAAATTCTAAAGTAATTTGTGCATTATCTGGTGGTGTAGATAGCAGTGTAGTAGCAAAATTAATTAGCAATGCGATTGGAAAAAACCTAACTTGTATATTCGTTAATACTGGCCTGCTCAGAAAAAACGAAGAAAAACAAGTAGTAAATACTTTTAGAAAAAAATTTAAATTGAATTTAATTTATGTAAATGCTGAACAATTATTTATAAGCAAATTAAAAAACGTAACAGATCCAGAAAAAAAAAGAAAAATTATTGGAAATTTATTTATCAAACTTTTTGAAAAATACGCAAAAAAAATAAAAAATGTAAAATTTTTAGCTCAAGGAACTCTATACCCTGATTTAATTGAAAGTAAATCTGTAACAGGAAGTCAAACGTCAAAAATTAAGTCTCATCATAATGTAGGTGGTCTGCCGAAAAGGATGAAATTAAAATTGGTTGAGCCATTGAAGTATTTATTTAAAGATGAAGTTAGAATGTTAGGTCTAGAATTAAATTTAAGTAAAGAAATTATTTCTAGACATCCTTTTCCTGGTCCTGGTTTAGCAATTAGAATGCCAGGCATAATTACTAAAGAAAAAATAAAAATTTTAAAAGAAGCAGATAATTATTTTGTAAATGCATTAAGAGAAAACAATCTATATCATAAGATATGGCAGGCTTATGCTGCATTACTGCCTGTTAAAACTGTTGGTGTCATGGGAGACAATAGAACCTATGAATATTTATGTTTGCTTAGAGCAATAACATCTGAAGATGGGATGACAGCGGATTATTTTCAATTTAATAAATCATTTATGCAAATGGTATCGAATAAAATAGTTAATAATATTCGAGGTATAAATAGAGTAGTTTATGATGTGACTTCTAAACCACCAAGTACTATTGAACTAGAATAGAAATAAATTATAATTTCACTATGAAATATTTACACACAATGATCAGAATTTCTAATATTCAGGAGTCGTTAAAATTTTTTTGTGATGGACTGGGTTTAAAAGAGACAAAAAGAATGGAAAATGAAAAAGGCAGATATACATTAATTTTTTTAGCTGCACCAAACGACAATAATGCAGAAATTGAACTAACTTATAATTGGGACGGTGACAATTTAGGAGAGGGATCTAGAAATTTTGGTCACTTAGCTTATAGAGTTAAAAATATATACGAAATATGTCAAAGACTAATGGATATGGGTTATACAATTAATAGACCACCTAGAGATGGTCATATGGCATTTGTGAAATCACCAGATAAAATATCAATAGAAATACTTCAGGAAGGAAATCTTCCTCTTAAAGAGCCCTGGTCATCAATGGAAAATACTGGAACTTGGTAATATTAGAAATACTTTATATATTTTTCATTAATATTTAAAATTTCTAAATCGACTAGCCCACCTATTACTAATTGAATAGCAACCAATAATATAAAGCCTAAACCTATATAAGCTATCCATAAATGTTTTTGTATATAATTTGCTAAATAAGTAGCTAAGGCTCCAGTAAGAACTACTGATAATACCAAGCCAAAAATCATAAAACCAAAATTACCTTTGGCGGCACCCACAACGCCAATAACGTTATCAAAACTAATCGTAATATCTGCAAATAACACTTTGTAAATACTTTTGATAAATGAAGGTTCCATAGATTTCTTTTTAGGAGACTTAATTTTTTGAATTTCAAATAAATCTTTTCTTAAGTCATTAACAATCCAAATTAAAAGTAATCCACCAAGAATTTTAATGAAGTAAAACTTAAATAAATATGTTGCAAATATTGCAAATATAACTTTGAAAACTAACGCTCCAACTACTCCCCAGAATATTATTTTTTTTCTATTTTTTGGTACAAAATTAGCTGCTATTAATCCAATTATTATTGCATTATCTGCAGCGAGAATAATATCTATAAATATAATTTGCAGTAAAATGAGTGATTGTTCGATCAAGATGTTATTATAATAGTAATTATTTATTATTTTTCAATAAAACATCAAAAATTTTTATTGATTTAAGTTTTAATACATAATGAGATATGTTTTTTAGAAATATGGAGGATTTATGAAACTTTTCAAAATTTTGCTCTCTGTTTTATTTTCTGTTCTTTTAACTGCTAATGCTTTTGCCGCAGAAAAATGGGATATGGCACTAGCATATGGTGCAAGCAACTTCCATTCTGCTAATGCAGCTGAATTTGCTAAAAATGTTTCAGAAAAAAGTGGGGGAAAATTAACAATAGTAACACACCCAGGTGGATCTCTATTTAAAGGTGGAGAGATATTTAGGGCTGTTAGAACTGGACAAGCTCAAATTGGTGAGCGATTTATGTCGGCTCTAGGTAAAGAGGATCCGTTATTAGAGATTGACTCGCAACCATTTCTTGCGACATCTTATGATGATGCTATGAAACTGTATCAAGCATCAAAGCCTGCAATAATCAAAGGTTTAGATCAAAAAGGTCTTGTATTTTTATACGCTGTACCATGGCCTGCGCAAGGTCTTTATAGTAAAAAAGAGATTAACAGTGTTGCTGATTTAAAAGGTTTAAAATTTAGAGCGTATAATTCTGCAACTATTAGAATGGCTGAATTGACCGGTATGGCACCTACAAAAATAGAAGCAGCTGAAATAAGCCAAGCATTCTCAACTGGTGCGGTTGAAAGTATGATTACTTCACCAACTACTGGTAAGAACAGTAAAATTTGGGAAAATGGAGTAAAGTATTTTTATGATATTGCGGCTTGGTTTCCAAAAAATATGATTGTAGCTCACAGAGGTTCTTGGAATAAATTAGATAAAGCTACACAAAAAATGATTATGGAAGAGGCAGCAGTTGCTGAGAAAAAAGGTTGGGCACTTTCAAAAAAAGGAAATGTTGCTGATAAAAAAGCTTTAGCTGATGCTGGAATGAAAGTAGGCAAAGTAAATGCAGCCCTTGAAAGTCATTTCAAAAAAGTTGGTGCTACAATGGCAGAAGAATGGAAGAAAAAAGCTGGCGATAGAGGTGCTAGTGTTCTTGCTGCTTATAATTAAATCATTATAATTAAAAAGGCCGTGTTAAACGGCCTTTTTATATGTTTACTAAAGTCAATAAATTTCTAAATAATCTTTATAGTTACTCAGGCTATATCGCTGCATTCTTTCTTATTTTGGTTGCAGTTTTTATTTTAATTGGAATTTCATCAAGAATATTTGGTTTTTATATAAGAGGCCTAGCTGAATATTCTGGATATTGTATGGCTGCCTCATCTTTTTTTGCTTTATCTTATACTTTCGTAGAAGGTGGTCACATTAGAATTACTTTATTTTTAGAAAAAGCTACTGGGATTAAAAAGAGATTTTTGGAATTATGGAGTTTGATAGTTGCAACTATATTTTCTGGTTATCTAGCTTTTTATTTTTTGAAAATGCTAAAAATATCTTATGAATTTCAAGAGAGAAGCGAAGGAGCTGACGAAATTTTAATTTGGATACCACAAACTAGTGTTGCTTTAGGATCACTAATATTTTTCATATGTGTATCTCATCAATTAGTTTTGAAAATACAAACAAAAAAAAATGACTGAAATTTTACTTACTATATTTTTCATAAGTGTTCTCTTGATATTTTTAGGATCGGGAATTTGGGTCGCTATAAGCATGGTTGGAGTTTCATCAATAGGAATGATGCTGTTCACTACAAGGCCAGTTGGTGATGCGATGGCAACAACAATTTGGGGAGCCTCATCTTCATGGACTTTAACTGCACTTCCTTTATTTGTTTGGATGGGTGAAATTTTATTTCGGACGAAGTTATCTGAAAATTTATTTGAAGGATTATCTCCATGGATGCAGAAACTACCTGGTGGCTTAGTGCATGTTAATGTAGTTGGATGTGCTTTATTTGCAGCTATTTCAGGATCTTCTGCAGCGACTGTAGCCACTGTAGGAAAAATGTCTATTCCAGAACTAAGAAAAAGAAAATATCCAGAAAGTATTCTGCTTGGAAGTTTAGCTGGTTCAGGAACGCTGGGTCTTCTAATTCCACCTTCAATTATTTTAATTATTTATGGTGTGACTGTCCAAGAGTCGATAGCGAAACTATTTATTGCAGGAATTGTCCCAGGAATAATGATTGCGTTGATCTTTATGACATATGTAATGATTTGGTCGTTAATAAATAAAAAATCCATGCCTACTTTTAAACAAGACTTCTCACTTATGGAAAAGGTAAGGAAATCAGGAAAACTGATACCTGTAATATTATTAATAGTTTCAGTTATTGGCTCAATTTATACTGGTATAGCAACCGCAACCGAAGCAGCTTCTTTGGGCGTAGTAGGTGCATTAATTTTATCATACTTTCAAAAGAGTTTGTCTTTAAGAACATTTAAAGAGTCTCTCTTGGGTGCTACTAAAACTTCTTGCATGATAGCTTTTATATTAGCTGGAGCCACTTTTTTATCTTTGGCAATGGGTTTTACAGGATTGCCAAGAAATCTTGCTCTATGGATTGAAGGAATGGAACTTTCTCCTTATGTTTTAATTTTTGTTTTAATGATCTTTTATATAATTCTTGGAATGTTTCTTGATGGTATCTCTGCTGTAGTTTTAACAATGGCTATAATTGAACCAATGATTAGACAAGCAGGCTTTGATATGATTTGGTTTGGTGTTTTTCTAGTTATTGTTGTCGAAATGGCTCAGATCACGCCGCCGGTTGGTTTTAATCTTTTTGTTCTTCAGGGTATGGCTAATAAAGATATGGGTTATATAGCAAGAAGTGCGTTTCCACTCTTCTTGCTAATGATTTTTGCTGTTATCTTGGTTGTGATATTTCCAGAAATTGCTCTTTGGATGCCTGAGCAAATGATAAAAAATATAAACTAGTATTTTGATTTTTTAGATCCGTCTATAACACCTTTTAGCTGATTGTATTCTTCACAATTACATCCCTCTAGAACATTCAATCTTTCTTTTGCTAAATTCATTCTATTGGTTGCAACATATAATTCACCTAAATATTCGTTAATTCCTATGTGATTTGGCTCAATCGCTAAACCTTGAAGATAATATTTCTCACCATTTTCAAAATCACCAATTTTTCTTGTTGCAAATCCAAGATAGTTTAAAGTATCTGCTTTATTTGGTTTCATCTTATTTGACTTTACCAAAAATTTAATTGCTCTTTCGTATCTTTTAATCGCTTTCTCGGTTTTACCTTTTTTTTCTAATTTTTTTGCCATTTTTATTTGTTGTACAGCTTTATCATATAACGTTTCCTTTGAGCTCGAGTCACTTGAACCAGCAGCAAAAGATGTTCCTGCAAAAAAAATTAAAAAGAACATTGAAAAAAATATTTTTTTTATCATTATTTAAATTTCCTTAAGTTAGTTAGTGTTTTTAGCTCTAAGCCATTATCTATTAAATTATTTTTTATAGATATAGCTGTAGATAGTGAACTTTCATTATCCCCATGTATGCACACAGAGTCTATTTCACAAGGTATTTGCTTTCCGCTGTGACAATTAATGGCCTGGTTCTGAACCATGCTTAAAACGTGACTTTTTGCTTTATCTGGATCTGTAATAAGTGCATGAGGCTCTTTTCTAGACACTAAATTTCCATTATCTTCATAATTTCTATCGGCAAAAATTTCACATGCTATCCTCATATCAAATTTCTTTGCAGCCTCTTCCATTTTTGAACCTGTGGGTACCAAATAGATTAAATCTTTATTAAAATTGCAGATTGATTTTGCAATGATAGTTGCAAGCTCAATATCCTCGCAAGCCATATTATTTAATGCACCATGTGGTTTAATATGTGTAACGATTTCACCATGTTTTTCAGCTATATTTTGTAAAATTTCATACTGATCAATTAACAATTTATTTATTTCATCTGACGATAAATTTAGTCTTTTACGTCCAAAGTTTTCTGGATCATTAAATGATGGATGCGCACCTATGCTCACACCGTTTTTCTTACAAATTTTTACAACTTGGTTCATGCTATCTTCATCACCAGCATGATAACCACAAGCAACATTAGCTGAATTGACAATTTCCAGTAATTTTGGATCATTTTCATCTGAATGATGCTTTGATTTTTCACCCAAATCACAATTGATATTAATTTCCATACTAATAAATCATAAGTATAACATGGTATGATAAAAAATATATTAAATCTTGGTGACGCAGCTTTGTATTGCGATTTTGGAAGTGATGTAAATCAAGAAATTAATTCAAATGTTATCAAATATTTTTACCATATAAAAAAATTAAATTTAAAAGGTATTACAAACTTAACTCCATCTTATAATAAATTAATAATTTCATATGATTTAAATATACATTCTTTTTTATCTTTAAAAAAAAAAATTGAAAATATGGAGATTAAAGAAAACAATAAATTAGAAAAAAACTTAATCGAAATTCCTGTGTGTTGTGATAATAACTTTGCATTAGATATTAAAAGAGTTGAAAATAAATTAAAATTAAAATCAGAAATAATCCTAGAAAAATTTTTTAGCAAAAATTACTTTTGTTATATGACAGGTTTTGTGGCTGGCATGCCTTTTCTCGGTGATCTTGAAAAGGATATGAGATTAAAAAGATTAGAAACACCAAGAGTTAAAGTTCCAAAAGGTTCAGTTGGAATAACGGAACAATTTTGCAATATATATACTTTTGAAACACCTGGGGGATGGAATATTTTGGGAAATACACCACAAAATATTTTCGACACATCTAATCAATCAAACCCTAATCTTGTTAATCCAGGAGATACAATAAAATTTTATAGAATAACTTTAGATCAATATAATGAAATCAAAACATAGAAACTACTTTAAAATTTTAAGAGCTGGTATCAACACCACATATCAAGATTTAGGAAGAAATAATTTATACCATATTGGTATTCCTTTTAGTGGAGCGATGGATAAAAGAAATTTTCAATTGTTAAACTCACTTCTACAAAATGATTACAATTCACCGGTAATAGAATTTGCTTATCAAGGCCCGCATTTGAAGTATTTCGGAAAAGATATTTTTTTTTGTATTTCTGGAAATGTATCATTTAAAATTATAACAAAAGAAGATGTTATTGATGGTAATTCCTACCAATGTTATTTGTTAAAAAATGGTGATGAAGTTGACATTCATTCAACCAACAAGTCTGTTTATGGATATTTTTCGATTAATGGAACTTTTGGTGTTGATTATTATTGGGGAAGCTGTTCAATAAATACACAAGCTCAAATTGGACCAAATAACGGGAATAAATTTTCTAAAGATTTAGAAATTGAAATAATTGATATTAATAATTCTTTTAACAAAAGAAAACTTGATTACTTAGGTAGCACTATTGAAAATATAAGGGTCATTAAAGGCACAAACTATGATTATTTTTCTGAGTCTTCACAAAATAAATTCTTTAAAGAAAGTTTTAAAATTACAAAACTTTCAGACAGGATGGGTATGAGATTAGAAGGTCCAAAAATTGAAAATATCGTTGATCCTAATATAAAATCTGAAGGTTTGGTAAAAGGTGTAATTCAAATAACATCTGCTGGAGATCCAATAATTATGTTATCAGATCATGGGACTATTGGTGGATATCCAAAGATTGCAACCGTCATATCTGCTGACTATGATCGACTGGTACAATTAACACCAGGATCTAATATTAAATTTAAAGATGTAAGTTTAGAGGATGCTGAAAAATTATATAAACTTTATCAGATGGAGACTAATAATATTATTTCTCAAATTAAATGAATTTAATTACAAAATTACCAGGACCGCTTTTGATTTTTTTTGGTGCTTTCAGTTTAAGTTTTGGAGGGTTGATAGTCAAATCTTTCGAAGGCTCCACTCTATGGCAGATTCTATTTTGGAGATCAGTTTTTTTTATAATTGTAGTTCTGATCTTTCTAATTATTAGTTATAAGCAAAATTTTATTTCGGCATTTTATAAATCTGGAATCCCTGGTCTTATTGGAGGCATTATACTTGCCTGTGGCTTTAGTGGTTATGTTTTTGCGATGTATAATACTACTGTAGCAAATACTAATTTTATAATTCAAACCCAAACATTATTTTTAGCAATCTTTGGATATATATTTTTAAAAGAAAAAATAAACTTAATAACATTAACTTCTATAGTTTTAGCAATTTCAGGAATAATTTTGATGGTTGGAAGCTCATTAACAATTGGACAAATGAGTGGAAATATTGCTGCTTTTATTATGCCAATATCATTCGCAACATTAATTTTAATAGTTAGAAAATTTCCAAGTGTAGATATGGTTCCATTACAATTTATTGCAGGTGTTATTGCTTTGATCATTGGATATTTTATGTCTAAAACGATCTTTATATCTTTAAATGACATTTTTTTGGGATTTTTAGCTGGTTTTTTTCAACTTGGTTTTGGTTTTATTTTTATTACAATCGGTGCAAGATCTACACCTTCAGCCTTAGTTGGAATCATAATGTTATCAGAGGCAGTTTTAGGACCTTTTTGGGCCTGGATGTTTATAAATGAAAATCCTCCAACCAGCGTTTTAATTGGTGGTTTAATAGTGATATTTGCAGTTTTAATACAATTTCTTTCACTTATTAAAAAAAAAAGTGCAACAAATTAGAGCTATAAATTTATATTAGTTATGATATAAGAATTTATACGGGAGAGACTACTTTTGTAGCGCCGAAGGAGCAACCACCCCGGAAACTCTCAGGCAAATGGACCGTACATATTAACTCTGGAAAGAGAATAATTCTCGCCGAAGGAGCAAATCTCTCAGGCAAAAAGACAGAGGGGGCATATAGAGTTAATATGAATATAAAAAAAACATCGTTAAATAATCTCCACATTAAGTACGGCGCAAAGCTTGTAGAGTTTGCTGGATATCAAATGCCCATCCAATATAAAGATGGAATTATACAAGAGCATAAATACACACGTTCACACTCTGGTATTTTTGATGTTTCTCATATGGGTCAATTATTTATATCGGGTGGTGATGATCTTACAAATGATCTTGAAAAGATTTTTCCTGCGGATTTGAAAAAATTGAAAACTAATCAAAGTAAGTATTCATTTTTAATGAATAACAAAGGAGGAATTCAGGACGATCTGATAATTACCAAAACATCTGATGGATTTTTAATTATCTTGAATGCTGCATGTAAGTATAATGATTATGAAGTAATAAAATCTAAACTTGATAATCAATATAAATTAAATCTTGACGAGTCATTGTCATTAATTGCATTGCAGGGCCCCGAAGCAAAAAATGTTTTAAATAAAGTTATACCTGGTTGTGACAGTCTAAAATTTATGAACGGAAACAACCATGTCTATAAAAATGAAAAAGTATACATAACTAGATCAGGATATACTGGTGAGGATGGATTTGAAATTTCTATAAAAAATAGTGATGCTGAAACTTTTGTAGAAAGTTTGATAGAAAATGGATCTAAATTGATTGGTTTAGGAGCAAGAGATACGTTAAGAATGGAAGCTGGACTCTGCTTGTATGGAAATGATTTAGACAACGATACAAGTCCTATCGAAGCTAATCTAAAATGGGCAATACCTAAGAGCAGAATTGAGACTGAATTTGTTGGATCAGAAGTTTTAAAAAACCAATTTCAAAGTGGAGTAAAAAAATTGAGAGTTGGCATAAAACCAGACAGCAAAGTAATTGCTAGAGGAAATACCAAAATTTACAATGATAAAAATCAAGAAATTGGGAAAGTAACAAGTGGCACATTTGGACCAAGCGTTGAACATCCAATAGCAATGGGATATGTCGATAATAGTTATTCAACTGTAAATACAAAAATATTTCTTGAAGTTAGAGGAAAAAAAATTCCCGCAAATATTTGTAACTTACCGTTTTATAAAAAAAATTACGTAAAAGGGGAAATTAATGTCTGAAGTTAAATATTCAAAAGAACATGAGTGGATTAAACTAGACGGAGAAGAAGCTACAATTGGAATAACCAAGCATGCAACAGAAATGCTTGGGGATATAGTATTTGCTGAACTCCCAGAGAAAGGTTCAAATGTCGATAAAGATGGAACTGCTGGAGTGGTTGAGTCAACGAAAGCTGCTAGTGATGTTTACACTCCTGTTAGTGGAGAAGTTATAGATACAAATCAAATGATAGTTGATGATCCATCAAAAATAAATGAAGACCCAGAAGAGTCTGCATGGTTTTTTAAACTTAAAATAAAAGACAAATCTGAAATGGATAGTCTTATGAGTAAAGAAGAATATGAAAAATTTGCAAAGGAGACATCAGCATAATGTTACCAAATTCAGAAAAAGATTTTATAAAAAGACACATTGGACCTTCTAAAGAAGACCAATCAAAAATGTTAAAAGAATTAAATTATCAATCAATAGATGATTTAATGAATAACACTGTTCCAGAAAAAATAATGTTTAAAGGTGAGCTTAATATCGGAGAGTCTAATTCGGAATATGAGGCGTTAAGAAAATTAAGAGCAATTTCAAAAAAAAATCATGTTTACTCAAATTTTATTGGAATGGGTTATTATGGAACTTATACGCCATATGTAATTTTAAGAAATATTTTAGAAAATCCAGGTTGGTATACATCATATACACCTTATCAGCCTGAAGTAGCTCAAGGAAGACTTGAGATGTTATTAAACTTTCAACAAATGATTGTTGATTTTACTGGAATGGATATCGCTAATGCTTCTTTATTGGATGAAGGTACAGCAGCAGCAGAAGCCATGGGTCTTAGTCATAGATTAAATAAAAAAGATAGTAATTTAGTTTTTGTGTCTGAGGATTGCCATCCTCAAACAATAAATGTAATTCAAACTAGAGCCGAACCAATGGGTTTAAAAGTTTTAGTTGGAAAAGAAGATGAAGTTTTAGATCAATTAAAAGAGGATTTAGTTTGTGGAATTTTACAATATCCTGGAACTTTAGGAGATATTAAAGATCCTAGTGAAGCAATTAGCAAAATTCATAAAAAAAACGGTATGGCTGTATTAGCTTGTGATTTATTAGCATTAGCAAAATTAAAAACACCAAGAGAACTTGGTGCTGATATAGCTGTTGGGAGCTCTCAGCGATTTGGAATACCAATGGGGTATGGAGGTCCACATGCAGCATTTTTTGCAACTAAAGACGAGTATAAAAGATCGATGCCTGGTAGAATTGTTGGTGTGTCGGTTGATAGACATGGTAACAAGGCATATAGATTATCTTTACAGACTAGAGAGCAACACATCAGAAGAGATAAGGCGACAAGCAATATTTGTACTGCACAAGCTTTATTAGCAATTGTTTCAGCAGCATATGCTATTTATCATGGCCCAGATGGAATTAAAAATATTTCTGAAAGAGTCTCTCAATTAGCAAAAAGTTTTGCTGATAAAATAAAACAGTCAGGTTATGAAATTTATTCTGATTATTTTTTTGATACTGTTACAATTATTACCAAAGAAAAGACTGATCAAATTTATAAAAATGCTCTAAATCAGAAAGTTAATATACGAAAAGTAAATTCTGAAATGCTTGCTGTCTCTTTCGATGAAAGAAAAAACGTTTATAGAGTAAATCAATTATTAAAAATTTTTAATGCTGCAGAATCAATAAAAAAAGAGGATCCTTCAGTTAAATTACCTAATTTACCAAAAAATTTATTAAGAACTTCAAAATATTTAGAGCATCCAATTTTTAACTTATATCATTCAGAAACTGAAATGCTTAGATATCTTAAAAAGCTAGAGGATAAGGATATAGCATTAAATAGAACTATGATAGCACTTGGTTCGTGCACAATGAAGTTAAATGCTGCCGCTGAAATGATCCCGATTTCTTGGAAAGAATTTGCAGAACCTCATCCTTTTGTTCCAGTTGAACAAATGGAAGGTTTTAGAGATTTGTTTACTGATTTAAAAAATTGGTTAAGATCTATAACAGGTTTTTCCGGTGTTTCTCTACAACCTAATGCAGGCGCTCAAGGAGAATATGCAGGTCTAATGGTTATAAGAAAGTACCACTTAGATAGAGATGATGCTCATCGTAATATATGTTTAATCCCAAGTTCGGCACATGGTACAAATCCAGCAAGCGCACAAATGGTTGGAATGAAAGTCGTTGTTGTTAATTGTGATAAAGAGGGAAATGTAGATTTCGATGATTTAAAGAAAAAAGTAGAGCAACATTCAGAAAATCTTGCAGCTTTAATGGTAACTTACCCATCTACCCATGGAGTATTTGAGGAAAAAATAACTGATATTTGTGAGTTAGTTCATAAACATGGTGGACAGGTCTATATGGATGGAGCAAATTTAAATGCCCTTGTTGGAGTTGCAAAGCCTGGAAATTTTGGTCCAGATGTTTGTCATATTAATCTGCATAAAACATTTTGTATTCCTCACGGTGGTGGTGGACCTGGAATGGGACCTATAGCTTGTAAAAAACATTTACAAGTTTATCTGCCTAATCATCCAGTAATAAAAGATTGCGGACCAACAAGTGGAATTGGAGCAGTATCAGCAGCTCCTTGGGGTAGTTCAAGTATTCTATCAATCTCTTGGATGTATATTAAAATGATGGGATCAGAAGGATTAAAGCTTGCTACTCAAGTTGCAATTTTAAACGCAAATTATATTGCTCATAGACTTAAAGATCACTTTCCTATTTTGTTCAAAGGTGCAAATGGCAATGTTGCACACGAGTGCATAATTGATATTAGAAATATTAAATCTGAAACAGGGGTAACTGAAGAAGATATTGCAAAAAGAATGATAGATTTTGGATTTCACGCACCAACTATGTCATGGCCTGTAGCTGGCACTATGATGATAGAACCAACTGAAAGCGAAGGTTTATCAGAAATAGACAGATTTTGTGACACTTTAATTAAGATTAAACAAGAAATTGAAAAAATTAAATCAGGTGAATTTGATAAAATTGATAATCCAATTAAAAACGCTCCTCACACTGATACTGAATTATCATCAGATGTATGGGAACATAAATATTCAAGACAAGAAGCAGCATATCCTGCAAGTTTTTTAAAACAAAACAAATTTTGGCCTCCAGTTGCTCGGGTAGACAATGTTTATGGAGATAAAAATATATTCTGCACATGTCCAAGTATGGATGAGTTTAAAGAAGACGCGGCATAGCCTTAATGCGAATTGCAGTAATCGGATCAGGAATCTCTGGTTTATCAGCAGCACAAAAGCTTTCCAAAAAACATCATGTTGATTTATTCGAAAGCGAGGATCATTTTGGTGGTCATTCATATACTTTAGATACTTTAATTAATGGTAAAAAAGTTCCTGTAGATATTGGCTTTATTGTTTTTAATCATGAAACTTATCCAAATCTCATAAATTTTTTTAACGAATTAAAAATTGAAATTGAAAAAAGCGATATGTCATTTTCTGTTTCTGTAAAAGATACAAATTATGAATATTGTGGTAGAGGTTTAAACGGAATTTTTGCAAATAAAGCTAATCTTTTTAATTTAAAATTTTTAAAAATGTTTTTTGATATTATTAATTTCTACAAAAAGTGTGATCAAATTAAAAGTTTAAATGAAGAGATTACTCTTGGTGAATTTCTTGAAAAAAATAAATGGTCAAAAAATTTTATTAATTTTCATCTAATCCCAATAGTTTCTGCTATCTGGTCAATGCCCCCAGTAGAAGCAAATCAAATGCCAATTAAATTTTTTTTAAAATTTTTTCAAAATCATGGACTTTTTAAATTAAAAAATAGACCACAATGGTACACAGTCACCAACAGAAGTAGAACTTATGTAGAGAAAGTATTAACTCAAATAAGTGGAGAATATTTTAAAAATTATAAGATTAGTTCGATAAAAAGAAATAAAATTGGTGTTCAAGTATATTACGGTGCTAGTAACGAATTTTTTGACTATGATAAAGTTGTCATCGCTACTCATGCAGACGATGCATTGAAAATTTTGAATGAGCCGACTGAGGATGAAAAAAAAATACTTTCAAATTTTAAATATAAATCCAATCTAGCAGTAATACATACTGACGATGTATGTATGCCAAACAATAAAAAAGTTTGGTCTTCATGGAATTCCTCAGTTGATAAATCAGATATTAGTAAGACATCATTAACTTATTGGTTGAACTTATTACAAAATCTTAAGACAGAAAAAAATATTTTCTTAACCTTAAATCCTTTTTTTGAAATAGATCAAAAAAAAATCCTACAAAAAGTTACTTTTACCCACCCTTATTTTGATCAAGATGCTTTGAATAATCAAAAATTATTAAAAGAAATACAAAATAAAAGAAATGTATTGTTTTGTGGAAGTTATTTTGGTTACGGTTTTCATGAAGATGGAATAAAATCATCCATTAATATGATTGAAAACCTAAATGATTAAAAATTCCAATATTTACGAAGGTAAAGTAATTCATAAAAGATTTAAGCCAAAATATCACTTTTTTAAATACAACGTTTTCTCACTTTTTTTAGATCTTGATGAAATTAATTTGATACAAAAAAAAATTAAAATTTTTTCTAATAATAGTTTTAATATTTTAAGTTTTTATGACAAAGATCACGGACCTAGAGATGGTAGTGATTTAAAAGCCTGGGTAATAGAAAATTTAAAATCAAACAACATTCAATTTGAAAACATAAAGGTAAAATTGCTTTGTTATCCTAGAATATTTGGTTACGTATTTAATCCATTAAGTATTTTTTTCGTTTATGATAATCATTCAAAAATTATAGCTATATTGTATGAAGTTAAAAATACATTTGGTGAGCAACATACTTATATATTTAAAGTCAACGACGAAAAAATAATTACAAATAGCTGTGAGAAGAAGTTTTTCGTTTCACCATTTATTGAAATGAAAAGTAAATACAATTTTAGAATCCTCAAACCTGAAAAAATGTTATCCGTAATAATTGATCAAAGTGATAAGGGGGGAAAATTGTTATATGCTTCACAAGATGGGGTTGCAAAAGAAATTAACAATAAAAATATGCTAACATCTTATATTTCTCACCCTTTAATGACCTTTAAAGTTATTGCCGCAATTCATTTTGAAGCATTAAAATTATGGTTAAAGGGAGTTAAGTTAGTTAAAAAAAACATAAAAATAAAAAATAATATTACGTTTGAAAAAAAATGAATTTTAATCTTTTGTCAGATAAAATCGTATTTAATTCTCTAAAACTAATAAAGCATGGATTTCTTGAAATTCAAAATCATGACAGCAAAATATATAAGTTTGGTAACGAGAGTGAACAATTAAGAGCAAAGATTAAAATTAACAAACCTGGTTTAACACTTCAAATAATAAAATCGGGAAGTGTAGGACTTGCAGAAGCGTACATGCGAAATGAATTTGAAACAGATAATCTAACTAATCTAATAGAAATAACAGCTAAAAATATAAAAATTGTCTATAAATTTTCAGGTATTTTTGATTTATCAATGATTAATAAATTAAAGAGTATTTTCATAAAAAATAATAAGAGTAGAAGTAAGAAAAATATTTCAAAACATTATGATTTAGGAAATGATTTCTTTTCATTATGGTTGGATCCTTCACTTACTTATTCAAGTGCAATTTTTGAAAAACAAAAAGACGATTTATTTTCTGCTCAACTAAATAAATATAAAAAGCTTACAGAATTAATAAAGCCAAACGTAGGAAATAAAATTTTAGAAATTGGCTGTGGTTGGGGTGGCTTCGCTGAATATGTGGGTAAAAATTACGATGTAAAATTAGATTGTATAACAATTTCTAAAGAGCAATTTGAATTTTCAAAAAAAAGAATATTTGAAAAAGGATTGAATGAAAAAGTGAATATATTTTTGAAAGATTATAGAGATGTAAAAGACAAATATGACTCTATCGCATCTATAGAAATGATAGAAGCGGTTGGGCAAAATTATTTAGTCAATTATTTTAAAAGTATTAAAAAAAATCTATCTGAGAATGGAAGGGCCGCGATACAAGCGATAACAATCGATGATAGTTTATTTGACAGATATAAAACCAAAGAAGACTTTATACAAAAATACATATTTCCTGGAGGTTTTTTGCCATCAAAAAGAAAATTATATGATTTATCTAGTAGCAACGGTTTAGAAATTAAAAAATACGTGTCATATGGCTCTCACTATTCCAATACTTTAAAAATATGGAGAGATGAATTCCTAAAAAAATGGGAAGAGATTTCAAAACATGGATTTGATAATAAATTTAAACGTATGTGGCATTTTTATTTGTCATATTGTGAAGCTGGGTTTAAATCAAAGAATATAGATTTAATTCAATTTTCCATGCAAAATAAAATTTAATATGATTAACAAAAAATTTTTTAAAGTATTTTTATTGATAATTTTCACAGGATTAATTACAAGCTGTATAAATAATCAATCTATGAAACCA
Source organism: uncultured Pelagibacteraceae bacterium (assembly GCA_902611845.1). GTDB lineage: Bacteria > Pseudomonadota > Alphaproteobacteria > Pelagibacterales > Pelagibacteraceae > Pelagibacter. The sequence goes on from CACMAX010000009.1 coordinate 20,074, forward strand.
GAAGATTTTAAAGATCAAAAACCAAGACTAATAATTGAAGAATATTTAAGCGGAAACGTCAAAGCTTGGGGTATACTACAAAATAGATCAGGTAAAGTTACAAGACAATTTTCAGCAGACCTAGACGGTAAGTGGGATGGCAAACAACTTATATTAGACGAAAAATTTATTTGGAATGATGGTGAAATACAAAATAGGCAATGGGTAATAGATAAAATTGATGAACATAATTACGAGGGAACTGCAGGCGATGTAGTTGGTAAGGCTAAGGGGTACTCATATGGCCCAGCATTTAAATTTGAGTATGTTTTGTTAGTTCCTGTGAAAGGAAAAAATATCAAAATTACTTTTGATGATTGGATATTTATGCAAGACGAAAGAGTAGCTATCAACAGAGCTAAGATGACAAAATTTGGAATTAAAGTTGCAGAGTTGACTGTGATGTTTGTTAAAGATTAATTTTATTTTTTTTGTAATTTAGTTAATTTCCGTATTAAATAAAAATATAATCGATCAGGTATTATTTTTAAAAATTTAAGGATCAAAGTTAATTCTTTTGGGTAGTGTATTTCAAAATTAGAACCATTAATAAGCCCATCATAAATTTTGTCTGCCGAGAATTCTGGAGTTTTTAGAAAAGGCATCTTAAAATCATTCTTATCAGTCATTGGTGTTTTGATAAAACCTGGAGAAACTAAACAAACCCTCACGCCATATCTTCCAAAATCAAAATGTAAACTTTCAGCAAGATTACTTAAAGCAGCTTTGGATGGTCCATAGCCACTTGAGTTAGGTAAGCCTTTGTATCCTGCAATCGAAGATACAATGGTAATAATACCTTTTCCTCTTTCTCGAAAATGAGTTTCAACTGCTTTTATACAATTTAATGTTCCAAAAAAATTTACTTTAAATACATTTTCAATTTGCTCTACATCAATTTCTTTTTCTTTTTTTGGATCCCAAGTTCCCGTAGAAAAAAAACAAATTTCGATGTCACCAAGTTCCTTTTTTATATTTTCAAAAACAGACTTACACTTTTCCTTATCATTTACATCAAGTGGAAAAGATTTAATATTTTGATGCTTATCTTCGATTTCTTTTAATAAATTTTCTCTTCTTGCAGAAATAGCAACTGTCCATCCATTATTAGCAAATTTTAACGCAAGTGCTTTGCCAATTCCTGTACTTCCGCCGGTGATCCAAATTACTTTTTTATTCATATTTAACTGCTGTATAGTACTTAAATGCTAAAAAATAAAATTTTATCTTTTATTCTCTTTGCAATTACTACGTTTTCAGCTTCATTTATTGGAGGTTTGGTTACTATAAATTTTAAAGAACCTTGGTATTCAAATTTATCTAAACCTCAATACAATCCACCAGATTGGATATTTGGGCCAGTATGGACATTACTTTATTTATTTATGACAATAGCCATATGGAATGCGTGGCATAAAAACACGAAAAATTTAAATATTGTATTTTTATATTTCATTCATCTTTTTTTTAATACAACTTGGAGTGTTGTTTTCTTTGGTTTCCATAATATTTCTTTAGCAATTTTAAATCTTGTTGTGTTAATTATATTTATTGTTTTATTGGTATTTAAATATAAGAATATAAGTCAATTAAGCATGTATTTGATGATTCCATATTTGTTATGGTGTTGTTTTGCATTGCTTTTAAATATAAACATTTTTTTGATAAACTAATATGGATGATGTTGTAATAGTAGGTGGTGGTATAATTGGAGCTGCAACTGCATACTTTATGTCCAAAGAAGGCAGAAAAGTAAAAGTCATTGAAAGGGATCCAACTTATAAAACTGCGTCATTCCCATTATCACTTGGTGGATTTAGACGACAGTTTTTTCAAAAAGAAAATATTCTTTTAGGAAAATTTGCAAGGGAATTTATATTTCAAATACCAGAATTATTAAAAACTGAAAAAAATCCAAATCCAACAGCTAGCATGGTGCCTAATGGATACCTTCTAATGTTTGGACCAGATCATGCAGAAGAGCAATACAGAGCTTTAGAAAATCATAAAGAATGTGAAGCGGGTACAAAAAATATTAAAGGTTCTGAATTGAAAAAATATTTTCCTTACATTAATGAGGAAGGAATTGAAACTGCAACATTTACTGATAACAAGAGCGAGGGATGGATTGATCCATTTTTATTTCATAGCGCATTAAAGCATAAAGCAATTGATCTTGGGGCAGAATTCATTAAGGGAGAAGTTAAGAGCCTATCTGAAATTAATGCAAAGACAATTATTTCTGCAGCTGGGTGCTGGACTAAAGAACTACTTGAAGATATTCCTGTAGTACCTCAAAAACATACAGTCTTTAGAGTTAAATGTCCTAAACATATTCCAGAGATGCCATTATCCGGAGATCTAACAACAGGAGTATATTGGCGACCAGAAGGAAAAGAATATTTAGCAGGTTCTCCAATTTCAGTATTTGATGCAGAAGATCTTGAACCTGCATGGAATGATTTTGAAGAATTAGTTTGGCCTGCTCTTGCAAAAAGAATACCAGCATTTGAAGAACTAAAGTTAACAGGTGGATGGGCTGGATATTATGATTGTAACAAATTAGATAATAATGCTGTAGTTGGAAAACATCCAAAATATGAAAATGTTTACATGGCCTCAGGATTTACCGGCAGAGGTTTAATGCAAGCACCAGGAATTGGTAGAGCTCTAACTGAATTAATAACTACAGGCAATTATCAAACTATAGATATTAGTGTTTTTGCAGTCGAAAGAGTATTAAATAGCTCAGCAAGACCCGAGCCCTACGTCTTATAATTTTTTTACGTAAACTCCCATCATCCCATTAAAAAAAGATACAGCAAATATAAGAATTTGACCTTTTAGTGAGTAAAAATCAAATGATGGATAAAAACTGATAGCTATACTCAAAAAAATATAGGTTAATAAAAAGGGTCTATAAAACTTCTTTAAAAATTTCATAAAAATTCTAATTAAATTTTTACAAGCATTTTTCCAATGTTTTTACCTTCTAATAAATCAATGAATGATTTTGGCGTATTTTCTATACCTTCGTAAACAGTTTCTTTAAATTTAATTTTATCTTCTAATAACCATTTAGTCATATCGGTTTCAAACTGTTCTCTATCATTTTCATGATCAAAAATTATAAAACCTTTAATAGTTAGTCTTTTTACAAGAACATGAGCCATATTTTTTAAACCAGAGCCAGGATTAGTTGCATTCATTTGGGATATCCTTCCACAAATTACAATCCTTCCAAAGTTCTTCATTTGAAAAATAGCTGACTCTAAGAAATCACCACCTACATTATCAAAATATAAATCAAATCCTTCAGGACAAACTTCTTTAAGATGCAAAACAAGATTTTCAATTTTTTTATAGTTAAACGCATGATCAATTTTTAAATCATTTTTTAACCATTTAACTTTTTCATCTGATCCTGTACTTGCAATTACTTTACAACCCATATTTTTTGCAATTTGACAAACAGTAGATCCAACACTACCTCCAGCTGAAGAAACAAGGATTGTTTGACCTGGTTTTAATTCACCATGTTTAAAAAGTCCTATATAAGCTGTATGACCTGTCATTCCAAGTGAACCTAGATATGTTTGTATAGGAATATTCATTGGCTCAATTTTTTTTAGATCATTGGAATTACAAACAAAGTAATCTCTCATTCCAAAATTACTAAAAACAATATCTCCTTCTTTAAAATTTTTGTCTTTAGATTCTTTAACTATTCCTAACGCATAACCTTCCATCTCTTCACCAATATTAAAAGGTGGTTTATAGTTTTTTCTTTCAGTCATCCTTGCCCTCATATAAGGATCAACTGAAATCCATAAATTTAAAACCAATATATTGTTCTTGGCATCTAAAGATATCTCTTTTGTTTTTATTTCAAAGTCAGTTTCTTTTGGCAAACCTGTAGGGATATAGTTTTTTAAAGCTACGAATTTGCTTGTTACAGGCATTAATTATGATCCCCAAATAATATCAAGTATTCTCTCTCTTTTGCATGCTTTCTTATATTTTAAATAATTTTCTAAATATACTTGATAGTAATCTTGATGTTTATCCTCTGCTTTGTAAAAAATCTCAAATTCTTTAACATATGTGACTACCTTCTTTTTAAATTTCTTTTCTAATCTTTTTATATCTTTCTCAATTAAATCTTTCTGATAATCGTTTTCATAAAATGCTACAGATCTGTAGCTGTATCCTTTATCGCAAAACTGGCCATAAGCATCAAATGGATCAATATTAAGCCAGAAGTTTTTTAAGAGTTCTTTATAGGATATTTTCTCTTTGTCATAAATTATTTCAACAACCTCAAAATGACCAGTATCTCCATAGGTGACTTCTCTATATGTTGGATTTGCAGTGATCCCTCCTGAGTAACCTGATATAACTTCTTCTACACCTTCCAACATTTCAAAAGATTCTTCCATGCACCAGAAGCAACCTCCTGCAAAATACGCTTTATCTTTTGAATGAGAGAATGATGTCGATACAAGAAATAATAGTAAAAAGTAGTAAAATAACCTCATATCTAAAATATATAATAATGAGGGTTTAAATCTATGGTATTAAAGGTAGCTACTTATTTAAATAGCATACCTTTAATAAATCTATTTTATTTTTTTTGATATTTAGCAGCTTCTTCTGATCCACTAGTTGCAGACCCTTTACTGTAAGAATGCGCACCCATTCCTGCTAATTGGCCATCTTTTACGATCAAATATTGATTTCTAATTTCTTTTCCTTCAAAGAAACATTCCAATATTTCTCTAACACCATCTGCATATCTTGCTTGAGCAGATAAAGATGTACCAGAAGTGTGAGGTGTCATTCCATGATTTGGCATTGTTCTCCATACATGGTCGTTTGGAGCAGGCTGTGGAAACCATACATCACCTGCGTAACCACTTAGCTGTCCACTTTTTAGGGCTTTAGCTATTGCATCTCGATTACAAATTTTACCTCTTGCAGTGTTAACTATGTATGCTCCTTTTTTCATTTTACTTATCATTTCATCATCAAACAAATTTTCAGTTTCAGGATGAAGTGGGCAATTAATTGTAACAACGTCGCAAACTTTTACCATAGACTCCACTGATTCATGAAAAGTTAAGTTTAGTTCTTTTTCAACACTGTCAGGTAATTTATGTCTGTCAAAATAGTGCAAATGAACATCAAATGGTTTCATTTTTCTAAGTGCATCTAATCCGATCCTTCCAGCAGCAACGGTTCCTATATGCATTCCTTCAACGTCATAACTTCTTTGAACAGCATCTGCAATATTCCATCCACCTTCATTAACTATTCTATGTTGATTGTGATAATCTCTAACCATTGAAACAATCATCATTACTATGTGTTCAGCAACTGATCTAGAATTACAGAAAGTTACTTCAACAACATCAATTTTATTATCCATTGCTGCTTGTAAATCAACGTGATCAGAACCTATTCCTGCTGTTATTGCCATCTTAAGGTTTTTAGCTTTAGCGATTCTTTCTTTAGTTAAATAATAAGGAAAAAATGGTTGAGAGATAACAATGTCAGCATCAACAATATGTTTATCCGCTTCGCATCCATCTCCATCTTTACTGTTAGTAACAACCAATTCGTGTCCATTACTCTCTAAAAACTTTCTCAAACCAAGTTCACCTGAAACACAACCAAGTAATTGACCTGGTGTAAAATCTCTTCCTTTAGGCGATGGCAATGTCATTCCATCTGGATATTTCTCTAATTTTGGTAAATCCGACAGAGGATAAGATTTAGGCATTCCTCCTTTTGGATCATCATACAATACACAAAGTACTTTCATTTTTACTCCTATTACTAGCTTCTCTAAGCTGAATTATTAATTATTATTTGAAAAGACTAGCACAAGTTAAATAGGACTAGCAAACAAATTGTGTTTATTTTGGGTAATTCCTTTTAGCAATAAATTTGTTCAAGATTATGCCAAAAACTATCACAATAATTGATCCGCTTATAACTGGGGAAATTAAATATTCAAATGAAACTGACCCCATGATCACAATTATAGGATTTCCTCCTGCAGGAGGGTGGGTTACATTAAGAATAATCATTAATCCGACACCTATTCCAACAGCAACAGGTATAATAATATATATCGGAAGTGGAACGAAATTCACAAATATCACGCCAACAAGTGAAGTTAAAAAATGACCAAAAAATATATTTTTAGGTTTTGCAAAAGGACTTTCTGGATACCCATAAAGCAAAACCATTGTAGAACCAAAGGAAGCAATCAAAAATAATCCATAAGGTGTTTTATAAGTAAGCAATGACAAAACCCCAATTGTCATAGTAGAAAATATTGCAGCGATAGCAGGTTTTTTAATATCTAAATTATTCATCAATGCTGAGTTTCTTAATTGCAATTAATGGCATTAATACACAGTTTTTTCTAGATATATTTTTTTTATTAAACAATTTATTAAATTTATTTAGATTTTTTGGCAAAGGTTTAATTTCATTTTCAAAATAATCGATAAGATTTTTTAATAAATAATTAATTTTATTTTTACTTTTTTTGATAAGTTTATGAGATATTAAGCTTGCAGAAGCTTGACAGTAAACACAGGATTTTGTCTGATACCCAATATCTTGTATTATATTTTTCTTAATATTAACTCTCATTTCAATTATATCGCCACAAGTTTTATTTTTATATTTCGATCTATGAGTGTAATCTTTCAATATTTTATTATTAGTCGTGTCGGATGCAATTTTTATTATATCTAAATCCATATTTATTTAATAATATCACTAAAAATTTATAAAAAATAAATTAATTTATGCCTGATTTAAAAAATCCTAAAGTAGCTATTCCAATTGTTTTATTTGCAGGCATACTTTGGTCATTTGGACCATATGTTGTAAGACATATAGACCAACCCGAAACTGTCCCTTGGCAATACTTGTTTGCAAGAGGCATTGTTATTTTTTTATTACTGAATGTTTACTTATTTCTGGAAGAAGGAATTTCATTTTATAAAAATTATTTTAAAATTGGGATATCTGGAATTATAGGTGGTGTCGGTTTAGGAACAGCAATGATAACTTTTATTTGGTCAATTACTAACACGACAGCAGCAGTAACTTTATTATGTTTAGCTGCAATGCCTTTTATAACCGCGCTACTTGGTTTTCTATTTTTGAAAGAAAAAATTTCAATCACAGTTTGGATATCAATTTTAGTCGCTGCATTTGGTATAATAGTAATGGCCTACGGTAATACCGAAGAAAATTCTTTAATGGGTCTAATTTTTGGATTAGTATCTGCACTAGGTTTTTCAATTTTTTCAGTAAGTCTGAGATGGAGAAAACAAACTCCTAAGTTTACAACTGTTGCTATAGCAGGATTATTTTGTTTTTTATTTTCAACAGTTATGCTTTTAAATAACGATGCAAATTTCTTATCTTCAAATAAAAATCAAGCATTATTTGCCACTCATGGAACACTTGTGTGCATGGGCTTAATTCTTTATTCAATTGGGTCTAAACATATTCCTGCAGCTGATTTAACGCTATTGTCTTTGACTGAAGTAATAGGAGGAATATTTTGGGTTTGGCTGCCATGGCTTGGAATAAATGAAATTCCTTCAACTAATACAATTATTGGTGGCTTCTTTATATTTTTAGCTATTTTTTATTATAGTATGATAATGCAATCTAATAGAAGATTTATTGGATTAAATTAATTTTACATGGTTCAAAATAATAAGATTGTTAATAGTTGGAATGAATGGGATCCATTAAAACATGTAATTGTTGGAAGAGCAGATGGTACTTGTATTCCAGCACCTGAACCTGCTTTAGATGCTAAAGTTCCAGAAGACTCTGATATGCGAGGAACTTATGGTCCAAGAACTAAGGACACTATCGATAAAGCTAATGAACTATTAGATAACTTTTCAAATTTGCTTGAAAAAAGGGGAATAAAAGTTGATAGACCAACACCTTTAGATTTTAATCAACCAACGTCAACTCCTGACTGGAAAGCCGAAACTATGTTTGGATGTATGCCACCTCGAGATGTTTTGTTAACTGTGGGAAATGAAATATTAGAAGCTACAATGAGCTACAGGTGCAGATGGTTTGAGTACCTATGTTACAGACCATTATTAAAAGACTATTATAATAAAGATCCAAATATGAGACATGAGTCAGCGCCAAAACCCAGATTAACAGATGCCGATTATAGAAAAGATTATTTATCAGATAAAATTGGTGTAACTAAAAGACTTGAATGGACAGAAAATAAATACTTTGTCACAACCGAGGAAGAGCCATTATTTGATGCCGCAGATATTTTAAGATTTGGAAAGGATTTGGTTGTACAACACGGATTTACAACTAACTTAAAAGGAATTGATTGGATAAAAAGACATTTTAAGGATCATAGAGTTCATGCTGTAAATTTCCCAGGCGATCCTTATCCAATTCATATTGATGCAACCTTTACCCCAATTAAAGAAGGGTTAATTATTAATAATCCACAACGAAGACTTCCAAAAGAACAAAGAAAATTATTTGAAGATAATGGATGGGAAATTATTGATGCTGCACAACCTGCTCATAATACCCCACCACCACTTTGTTACTCTTCAGTATGGCTATCAATGAATGTTTTAGTTCTTGACCCTAAAACTGTATGCGTTGAAAAAAGTGAAAAATATCAAGCTGAACAGTTAGATAAATTAGGTATGGAAGTTATCCCTGTAGAATTGAGAGATGCATATGCTTTTGGTGGAGGCCTTCATTGTTGTACAGCCGATGTTTATAGAGAAGGTACTTTAAAAGATTATTTTCCAAAACAATAAAATGAACGCAAAAATTAATACAAAACGTAAAAGAGTAAAATTTGCTTCAGACAATGTGACAGGAGCTTGTCCAGAAGTTTTGGATGCAATTATCAAAGCAAATGATGGTATTGCTCCTCCGTATGGTAACGATGAAATTTCAGGTGTGTTACAAGAAAAATTTTCGAAAATTTTCGAAAAGGATGTAATTGTTTACCCCACAGCATCAGGAACTGCATCAAATGCTTTAGCACTTTCTGCTATTTCTCCATCATTTGGAAATATTTATTGCCATAAATTTTCTCATATCAATGTTGATGAGTGTGGAGCCCCTGAATTTTATACAGGTGGAGCAAAACTTGTTCCATTAAACGGTAAAGACGGCAAAATAACAGTTGATGAGCTAAATGATAATATTGGAGGGTTTGGAATTGTGCATCATACTCAACCATCTATTGTTAGCATAACTCAAGCAACAGAAACTGGTGAAGTTTATACTTTAGATCAAATTAGAAATATCTCTGAAATTGCACATAAAAAAAAATTAAAAGTACATATGGATGGTGCTAGGTTCGCTAATGCGCTTGTTTCACTTGATGTTACACCTGCAGAAATGACATGGAAATCAGGAATTGACATATTATCTTTTGGGGCAACGAAGAACGGATGTATAGCAGCTGAAGCAATTATTATATTTAATAAGGAATTAGTTGGCAATTTACCTTTTTTGTTAAAAAGATCCGGTCATCTATTGTCTAAAATGCGTTTTGTTTCTGCACAATTAGATGGATATATCTCAAATGATGTTTGGTTAAAAAATGCAAGACATGCAAATCTGATGGCAAAAAAATTAAGCGATGGTTTAGTTTCTAGTAATCAAGTTAAACTTGAATATCCAACTGAGGCAAATGAAGTTTTTGTTAAACTGCCAAAAAAGATGGTTGAGCATTTAAATTCAGAAGAATATATGATGAGCAATGAGGAATTAGGCGGTAAGACGGTTAGACTTGTTACAGCTTGGAATACCAAAAGTAGTGAAGTAGAAGAGTTTCTAAAAACTATATCTAATTAACTAGGATTTTCTTTTAAAAATTTAATATAGTTGATTACTTCATCAAATTTGTCATCAGGAATATCTTTATAAGTAGAATTAAATTTGTTTTTTACACATATTGCTACATGAGCATATGGATTTCTTCCTTTTGGATGATTTGGATGATCAGGAAGTTGACCATTTAAATAATCGCCAGCTTCCTGTATCATTTTCCACAGTTTACTTGCGTTTTCTTTGTTCACAAAAATCTAATCTTTGATTTATCTCTTTATTATCGAGTTGTAGATCGAGTTTTTTAATTAAATTAATTTAATAAATTTTCTTTCCAAAAAGCTAAATACTCTGGCATAAAAGTTTTTCCATGGTTACCCCCTTCAGTAACACCTTTTCCAATACAATTTTCTTTTTTAAGACCCTTGAACATTGTTTTAAAAGCTTTTCTTGGATTTTTACGTGATAACTCATTAAATTCATCCAAACTTTTTATTTTTGTATTTTTTATAATTAAATCAATGAACTCTTTATTAGGATTCCCATCATCCTCTGTGTAAAAATTAGGACACTTCCAAAAATATTGAGTTCTTTTTTCAATTTCTGGCTCATAATTTCCAGTAAATAAGTGATACCATCCCTCTCTTAAATCGATTCTAATATCAGCACCTTTAGCTTGCATTTTTTCCATTATATCTACACATGGACCTGGCAAGGTATAATCCTCAGCTAAACCATGTACATACCAAATTTTAGTTTCTTTAACTGGAGTTGGATTTCTAAACATTCCAGTAATTCCACATTCAGCAGATCTTGGTTGAGAGGCAGCAAAATAAAGATCTTTGCTAACTAATATATCTCTCAATCTTTTTTCTGCAGCCATTATTGAAAGATTTCCTCCCCTTGAATAACCAGAGACACCTACTTTTTTAATATTTATTTTTGGATCCTTGCTGAGATACTCTAATGCCATAAACACATCTATATAAGTAGACCATATAGAAGCCTTTGATTGATCTGTATAAGTATGTTTCGCACCTCTCGCAGAAAAATTATCTAAATACATTGTCGCTATCCCCATGTCTAACAAAGGTTTTTGTTGATCTCTCATAAACTCTAACCAATTTGCAGTAAATTCATCAGCACCACCACTACTATGAACGATTAATAATAAAGGAAAAGGACCTTCTCCCTTTGGATAAGTAATAAGAGCATCAACTATTATTGGGCTCTCTTTATACCAGCCCTCCATAATACCTTTATAATCAGAAGTTTGATATGAATTAATCTTAATTAATTCTCCATTGCCTAGTTGTTTAGATAATTTTTTTAGTGGTGTTTTTTTTGGTTTAATTGTTTCTGCGTTAAGAACTGTATTTGAGATAAAAATTAATAATGCAATAACAAAAATTTTTTTCATAATTTAAAATAACATATTCTGAAATATAAGTCTATTTGCTTCAAAATTAAAAATGGCTATTTGATTTATCTCAAAAAGTTCTAGGATTAATTATATTAATAGAGATTCAACAAATTCCCAATCTATAAGATTATCAACAAATTTATCTAAATATTCAGGTCTTCTATTTCTATAATCAATGTAATATGAATGCTCCCAGACATCACAACCAAGTATTGGTTTTAAGTTATCAATTAAAGGATTAGCAGCATTAGCTGTTTTTGTAACAACCAATTTATCATTATTTAAAGATAACCAACACCAACCTGATCCAAATTGAGTTATACCTGCTTGTTTGAATTCATCTTTGAATTTTTCAACACTTCCAAAATCTTCAATAATTTTTTTCTTAAGTTTTGAAGGAATATTTCCACCACCTTTTGGCTTCATGCACTTCCAAAAAAGATTATGGTTCCAATGCTGGCTTGCATTATTAAATATCCCAGCTTTAGAGTTATCTTTTGAGCTTTTTAAAATTATATCTTCCAATGACATTTCAGCCATGTCTGTATCTTTTATAAAATTATTAAGATTTGTTATGTAGGTTTGATGATGTTTTCCATGATGTAACTCTAATGTTTCTTGTGACATTATTGGAGACAAAGCCTCATTAGAATAATCTAGTTTTGGTAATTCAAATGTCATAGTTATTTTTTATAATATTTTCTTGTAAATAAATTAATTAAGTTGACGCAACTAAATACAAAATTAGTTTTCTAAAGCGTTTTCTTCTCTCATAAGAATAGGTCGACCATCTTGAGCAGTATTTAAAGGTATAATCTTACCATTGTATCTTGCGCATAACGTAGGTGCACTTCTCACTTGTTCTCCCAAATTTACTTCTAAATCTGCTATAACTAATTCAACCCCTTTCAATATACTCAATATCTTCATTATTCCTCCGTTTTATGATGATGGCTTAAATATTAAACACAAGCCGTTATTACAATATCTCTTTCCTGTCGATCCAGGACCGTCTTCAAAGACATGTCCGTGATGAGCACCACATTTTGCACAATGGTATTCAATTCTTTTCATGCCAAAGCTGTAATCAACCTTAGTTTTAAAAGCTCCAGGAAGCGCCTCTGTAAATGATGGCCAACCAGTTCCACTATCAAATTTCGAACTAGACTTAAATAGTTTAGCTCCACAATTTGCACAGTGATAAAAACCTTCTCTTTTCTCATAATTAAGAGGGCTTGAGAATGGTCGTTCGGTTGCTTCCTCAAACATTATTTTTTTTTGGGCTTCTGTTAAATTTTGATTAATTATTTTTTTGGTTTCAGCTAATGAAATTTTGTATGGAAAAATACTGTATAATAATGATCCAAATATAGATAATTTTATAAATTTTCTTTTGTTCATAACTTTCTTAATAGATCAATATTACTTTATTTGAATGAGATATTTTGACAGTTTCGATTTTAAATTGGTAGCTCCATAATTAATGAAGCTACCAGTTATATTATTGTCCAGGAGCTTTATAGCCACTTGATACTTTTGTTGCATGATTTGCAATTTCATTCATTGGTGTTTCCTCACAAATGGCGATATTTTTAAGTGCACCACTTCCCTCAGTAGCCATTTTTATAGCAGCCATTTGCTCAAATGTGCCATGAGTTTCAACTATAAAGTCATAGGGTCCTCTTAAATATGTGTAAGATTTCATTTCAGCACCAACACTTTCAGAACACTTTCTAGCAACCTCAGATCTATCTGATCCTGGATCTTTTAAAAAGCCTGCGAATGCTTTCTCTGTAAAATTTCCCATTAAAAAAAATTTAGCCATAGATACCTCCTTGAAATGTATTATAGCACTTAAATAATTTTTTTTAATATTTTATTACTTTATAAAAAATTTATTCTCGTCCAATTTGTAATAATTGAGGTGGTTCAAATACTCCGCTTTGTATTTCGCTGTTTGATATATTTATCATGGATTTGGCAACTATTTCTGCATTTATCGATTTATATTTTTTTAAATCTCCAACTAAAATTGGCGATATACATTTCATGGCGAAAATACCTATTTTTTCTCCCAATCTTTCCTCTATTCTTTTTCCAATTAAAAATGAAGGTCTAATTACAATAAATTTTTTAAAGTTTAGTTTTCTTAATTCTTCTTCAGCCATACCTTTATTTTTTAAATACAAATTTGTTTTTTTTGAACTGGCACCCAATGAAGAAATATAAGTAAAATTTTGTACACAATTATCGCTACAAATTTTTCCAATTGTTACAGGTAAATTGTATTCGGTGTTTATATAATCTTGTTTGTTAGGTGTTTTTTTTCTTGTAGTTCCAATACAAAAAAAACAATCATCGCCTTTTATTTCTGATTTAATATTTTCTAATTTTGTAAAATCTGTTTGAATAACTTCTATTTTGGGATCAATTTTTGAAGTAGAAGATCTTACAAAAACCTTAATTTTTTTATATTTTTGATCATTAGTTAACAGTTTAAGTAATATTCCACCAATTAATCCAGTTGATCCGAATATTAATGCTGTTTTCATAATTTTGAACTTACACTAAATTTTCTTAAATTCGTTCAAATTATTTGGTTCATCTATTGGTTCAGTTGAAGGATTAAGTTCTATACCGGCTGGAGTAATTGTTTGAGGCATAGGTGCAAATTGTGAATCTGGGTTATCTCCAGATTCTCTAATTTGCATTCTATATATTCCAAATAAACCAATAAATGAATGAAATATAATTAAAAAAATAAAAAATCCATTTTCTCCTAAAAATTCCATAAATAATGAGCACATAAAAGGACCGCAAATTGCACCAAGACCAAAAACAAATTGTAATCCTGCTCCTGCTGCTACAAATTTTTCTTTTGGTATAAAATCATTTGTGTGTGCAAAAATTAATGCAAACATTGGTAGACTGCAAAAAGAAAAACACATTATACAGATATAAAAAAATATTTTTGATGTAGCTAAACCTGCAGGCATATACATTTGACCCGAGGAAATAATCGCCAAAAAACAAAATAAAGCTGCTCCAAATGTTGTATAAATAATTACAATTCTTCTATCTAAAACATCTGATAATTTTCCTATTGGCCATTGAGATATAGCTCCAGATATAGCAAATAAAAAAGTTACTATTGATATTTCTAAAATACTAAAATTCATCGATGTAGCATAAACTGCAATCAATGAGAAAACAGCTGAATGTGATATTCCAATTAAAAAAGAACTTACAACACCAAATGGTGATGACTTATAAACTTCCTTTAGCTCCATACCTGATATTTTTTTAAAGTTTGGAGCCTTTCTTTTCGTTAATAATATTGGAACAAGAGACAATGACATAAATAAAGATATCAGTATAAAAGGTTGAAAGTTTTCTGGTTTACTAAAGTTTATGAAAAACATTCCAATCGCCATAGAGGCATACATAACAATCATGTAGATTGATAAAACACTACCTCTATTCTTATTTGTAGATCTATCGTTTAACCAGCTTTCAGCAATTGTATAAAGACAAACCATGCTAAATCCAGAAATCATTCTAAGCACAAACCACGAAATAGGATTTACAAAAATAGAGTGTAATAAGACCACAATTGAAGTGACAGAAGCAAAAGCTGCGAATACTCTAATATGCCCAACTCTATGAATTAATGATTGTATAATTTTTGCTCCAATAAAATATCCAACAAAATATCCAGAAAACAAAAAACCTGTCGATGATAGACCAAAATTTTCTTTAACTGCTCTAACACCTAAAAGAGTACCTTGAAAACCATGAGCGAGCATTATAAATGCCATACCCATAAAGAGAGCCCAAGAGTTTTTTATAATTTTGTTCATAAAATTAGCGGTGTTTATGGGCGATCTAATTTTAAATCAAGACAAATTTGTGACAAAAAGAAAAATAATTTTATTTAGAAGAAGATTTTAATTTTAGATAAGAGTGAATAGCTATAGTGAAAATAATTACAAGTCCACCAACTATTGTCTCTATACTCGGCTGTTCTTTGATAACTAACCAAACCCAAATGGGTCCTAAAATGGTCTCTAGAAGAAAAAACAGATTAACTTCCTCGGCAGGTATAAATCTTGGAGCAATCGTCACCAAAACGAATGGTATTGCTACACACAAAATACACATTAAAGGTATATAAATCAGGTCTTTTTCAACTAACTCATAACTTTCAACGAAAAAGAGAGCAAATAGAGCTACTGTAAGCTTACCGACAACTGCTGAAGGTAGCAAATCTCTATCTTTTGCCGACCTGATTATTACCGCGTTGGTGGCGAGTCCAAAAGCTGTTGTTATACCCATAAGATCACCAAATAAGTTACCCATCTCAAGAGAGTCATAAAATATATATATTACAGCTACTAAAGTAATAGCTATAGCTATCCAAGTCTTCTTATCGGGAACCTCTTTTAAAAATATTGCACCAAGGATTGCCGAAAGCATTGGTGCCATTGCAATCATTATTAATGTATTTGCTACATTTGTATTTTGGATTGATATTATAAATGTGATGTTACAAATCGAAAAACTTATAATATAAAAAATACCAGCATAACCAACATTCAAAAATGCTTTAATAAAGTTTTTTTTATAAAATATAAGAAGTCCAATTAATACAGCTACAAATGGTATCGCACCTCTATAAAACAGTAATCCCCAAGTATCTATCGAAGATAATCTTATAAAAAGTGAATCTGGTGTGATGAACATCACAGCTATAAATGCAAGAGATGATCCTTTTTGCTGATTTGATAAGTCTTTCAACTATAAACCTTTCCAAAAAGTCTTAGCCAAGTTTATCTGAGATAAATCAAAGTATGTTTTTATACCCGTTGGTGATGTTACATTTATATCTCCATTTAACTTTCCATCAATAAAGTCTATTCCTGCAAAGTAAATTCCGTCTTTCTTAATTTTTTTTGCAATTATATTTGAAACTTTTAGCTCTTTATTACTTAAAAATGCGATTTTAGGTTTTGCACCTTTGCTCATATTGCTCAATATTGACCCTGATTTTGGAACTCTAGATATGGCTCCGCAAACCTTACCATTTATAATAAAAACTCTTTTATCTCCAAACTTAATTTTATTTAAAAATTTTTGACACATAATGTGACCGTGTTTTTTCAAAATTTTTTTTATTTTAAGCAAATTAAATTTTCCTGAAATAAGATTTATATCATTGCCACCATAGCTATGAATAGGTTTAATTATTATCTTTTTATGTTTTTTGAAAAATTTTTTAATTTCAATCAAATCTTTAGTAAATATTGTATCCGCCATATAATTTTTAAAATTTAAAGAATAAAATTTTTCTGAAATATTTCTTACTGAAGTAGGATCATTAATAATTTTTGTTTTATCTTTGATTCTATCTAACATTAATGTTGTAGAAATATATTCCAAGTTAAAAGGTGGATCCTGTCTGATCAAAATATATTTTGCAAAGGATAAGTCTAATTTTGATTTTTTTAAAATTTTATAAAATTTCTTTTTTGAATAATCAATTTTAATAAAATATCCTTCACTTACAGTTTTTCCTCTTATATTCGATAAATTTTCTGGATAATAATAAAATAATTTATAACCCTTGATTTGAGCTTCATTAGCTAAAAAAATAGTAGTATCTGTTTTGATATTTATTTTTTTTAAATTATCACCTTGTATAGCAACAATTTTATTGGTCATATAAATCATTCAAATTTTCGGAATTTGAATACTTACTTATTATATTATCTGCATTTGTTTTTTTACTTTTTACAATTTTTTCTAAGTGATCTAAAAACTTAGCTTCACTTAATTTTTTTCTATTTAAAAAGTCTCTCTTTTTTAATCCTGATTTTGATATGTCTATTAATCTCTCTGCCCAATACGAAATATCCTTGCCCATCAAATTAGTTTTTAAGCCATTTTTAGGGGCATTTTTATAAGCTGAAAGCACTTCATTAGTTTCCCAATTTTTAATTAAATCTAAAGCTTCTTCCAGATTTCCATAAAGTAATCCAGTGAATAGGGCAGGACCAGCACATAAACACTCCCATCCACACGCATCCATTGATCTTAATTCGATATATTGTTTTAATCTGTTCTCTGTAAATATTGTTCCTAAATGTGTATCAAGATCGTTAGTACTAGGAATTTTATTTCCAATTTCTTTAATTTCTCCATTCATAAAGTTTTTAAATAAATATTTTTTTCCAGATATATAATTACCTTCACTTTGTAAAAATAAGATTGGATAATTCATAATATAATCTGCATATTTTTCAAAATTTACATCTTTTAAAAAAAACTCAGGCAATCCACCTCTAGATGTTTCTTGCCAAACTTTAGATCTGTAAGATAAGTATCCACTATTACTTTTTTCAACAATAGAGGAATTTGCAAAAAGTCCGATAGATATTGGAACTAAATTATTTGCCAACTTAAATTTTTTTATAAAATCTTCTTCTGAGGTATAATCTAAATTTAATTGCGTACCTGCAGTTTTATACATCATATCCAAACTTAGTTTTCCTCCAACAGGCATATCTTTGGTCATAACCTCATACCTTTTTTTTGGATTATTAGGTATATCCTCAAGTTTAGATATAGGATCATATCCAGCGCTTACTATTTTAAAATCTAATTTTTCAATTACCTGATTTAACTCAAATAAATATTCATGAGACTCAGCACAAGCTTCGTGAATATTATTTAATTTTGCTCCAGATAACTCTATTTGATTACCAGGCTCTAAAGTAATACTTTTACCATTCTTAGTTAACGCTATTGGATTTTTTTCCTCAAAAATAGGTTTCCAGCCAAACTCATATAAATTTTCAAACATTTTCTTGATTTTAGAATAATCAATTCTGGTATTTGTTTTTTTATCAAAAATAAATTTTTCATGCTCAACTCCAATCTTCAAATTAGATTTATCCTTTGAGCCTGACTTAAAATGTTCTATTATTTGTTCCTTTGTCTCTATCATTAGCTTATATTGTTTCTTTTTAGATAATCTTCAATTTCCTTTATATTACTTAATTTGTTAGAGCAAGTTTGATTTTTACATATAACAATTTTTGCCTCTTTTGCTTCATTATCTAGATATTTAAATGTAGCTCTAGTAAAAAAATTTTTTTGCAAATACTTTTTTATATTAGGATCTAAATTTTGCTTTCCATGAATTGTAAAAGATATACTTTCATTGCAAATATCCAATGATTTTACAAAACTAAACATTTGTGCAAAGTTTGAGTTTAAAACCTGGTGGAAACTTTTTTTTAAAATATCAATTTTTTCAAACCATATTTTATCGCTAGTTATTATATATATTTTATTACATAAGTTCAAATATATGCTATTTCCATTGGGTATATTATTATCATTTAGATCTACTGGTTGTACAAATAGATCATTGTCTAATATTTTATTTTTCTGCATTAAGCCTGATTTTTTATCAAAGAAGTATTCCCAGGTTTTTATTAAAATATCTTTTGCTTTTTCGATGTATTTAACATCTCCATCTAACTCATAAATAGTTATCAAAAGACTAGCATAGTATACGTAATCTTCCAAAAAAGCGTCAATCTCTGTGTCTTGATAGCAATGGAAAATTTTGTCTGACAAATATTTTTCCAATATCTTTATACTAACAAGAGTATTTTGTTTTAATTCTTCATTATCAGTTACTAGCGATGAAAGAAGAAGTGTTTCTAATAAAAAACAATTTTGATCAGTTTGAGATTTATCATCAAATAATGGTTTAGTACGTTTATTTCTTTGATCTAATAACGTTTTTTCTGTGTTTGAGATTTCTTTAATCTCATCATCGGAAAGTTTATTATGAGTTTCTATTAAAATATTATTACCTTCAAAATTTCCCTCTTCAGTTAAATTATATTTTTTTGCAAATAAATTAAATTTAGAACCCAGAGTATTTTTTAGTTCTGCATAATTCCATACATAATATTTTCCTTCAACACCATCGCTATCGGCATCATAAGCAGACCCATAAAGATCAAAATCATTTTTAAATTCTGAATTAATAAAATCTATAGTCTGCTCTAACTTTTTCTTGTAATAAAGATCATTAGTTTTTTGAAAGAACTTATTTAACAATCCTATATATTGAATATTATCATAAAGCATTTTTTCGAAGTGAGGGATGATCCAATTTTCATCAACAGTGTATCTTGCTATACCTCCAGCTAGATGATCATACATTCCTTTTGACGAAATATTGTATAGTAAAGTTTCAACAGGTTTAAAGTATTCTCCTTTTCCTGTTTTTAAATAAAAATAAAACATTGCATCAAATAAATAAAATTGGGGAAACTTAGGAGCTCCCTTGAAACTCCCATTATCTTTATCAAGGTGCTGTATAATTTTTTCTAAAAATGGCTCTAATGGTTGATTTAATACTGCTGATCTTTGATTAATTTTACCAAATATTTCTTGCATTTGGGGCGCTTGATCGAGAATTTTTTCTCTATTCTTATTATATACGTCAGAAACATTATTTAGAACTTTTTGAAAATCTGGTCTTCCATGCATTTCTTTTGGTGGGAAATAAGTTCCACCAGTAAAAGGAACTCCATTTTCATCGAGAAACATCGATAAAGGCCAACCTCCTTGGGTTCCTGTTAAAATAGATAAACTTCTTTGAAAAACATAATCTAAATCAGGTCTTTCTTCTCTATCAACTTTAATGTTTATAAATTTTTCATTCATTATTTTAGCAGTTTGATCATCTTCAAAACTTTCATGAGCCATCACATGACACCAATGACAGCTTGCATATCCAACACTAAGAAATATTGGTTTTTTTTCTTTTTTTGCCTGTTCTAAACTTTCTTTATTCCAAGCAAACCAATTGACTGGATTATCTTTATGTTGTTTTAAATACGGACTTTTCTCTTCATTAAGTTTATTAGTCATGTTTTCTTTTAAAAATTAGTGATGATAAAAAGGTTTTCTATCAAATATTTTTTTCACCATTGGTTCAAACTCTTCTAAAGACATAGATTTGTAATTAGGATCAAAAGAAGACTGGTCATATTTTTCACAAAAATCAACTGTATCTTGATAATATTTATGATCTTTGAATTTATCCCTAGCGTTTCTATCACCTCCTAAATGATGAGCACTGTAATAAGTTTGAAAAAGTCCATGGTGAAGTATTATCCAGTATGTTTTTTCTGAAACATAAGGTCTGATTATTGACGCTGCGTATTGAGAATGATTCATGGGCGCCAAGTCATCTCCTATGTCATGAAGTAAAGTCGCAACAACCATCTCCTCACTTTCTCCATTCTTGTAAGCTCTTGTGGCTGCTTGTAAGGAATGTTCTAATCTTGTTATTTGATAGCCTTCAAGAGTTGTAGTTTGACTTGCAAGATACTTAAGCAATCTATCTGCAGTTTTACGTTCAAAATTCTTTTCATACTTTTCCAATAATTCGTAATCTTCTCTAGAACCATTTTTCATTTCAGTAAAATTTACTTTCTTCATTAATTACTCGACCCTGTGCTTAATAAAGATAATTGTGTAACTTTATCTCCTCCAAGTTCATCAATTATTTTTACTGGATAATCGCCAGTAAAATGATGATCAGTTAACTGAGGATACGCGTCATTTCTCTTATCAAAACCCATTCCTCGATATAAGCCGTCTAAAGTTAAAAATTTAAGTGATTGTGCTTTTATAAATTCTTTTATTTCATCTACTGATTTATTTGCTGCTAATAATTCTTTTTTTGTAGGTGTATCAACTCCATAAAAATCTGGGAATTTTATTTCTGGACTAGCTATCCTAACATGTATCTCTTTAGCACCATTATCATATAACATTTTTACAATCTTTGATGAAGTAGTCCCTCTAACAAGAGAGTCGTCAACCAAAATAATTTTTTTATTTTTTATAACTGAAATATTTGCATTTAACTTTAATTTAACTCCCAAACTTCTAATCTGCTGTGACGGCTCTATAAAAGTTCGGCCAACATAATGATTTCTAATTAAACCCAAATCAAAATTTATTTTTTTTTCTTCCGCGTAACCTAATGCAGCTGCATTTCCAGAATCTGGTACAGGTACAACTAAGTCAGCATCTAAATTATCTTCTTTAGCTAATTCTGCTCCAAATTTTTTACGATATTCATAAGCTGTTTTGCCATTTAAAATACTGTCTGGTCTTGAAAAATAAATATATTCAAATACACATGGTCTTACTTTTTTTTGAGGAAATGGCTTAATACTTTTCAATACATCATTTTCTACATAAACAATTTCACCATTTTCAACTTCTCTAACAAACTTTGCGCCAATAATATCAAATGCACATGTTTCAGATGCAAAAACATAAGAATTTTTTAGTTTTCCGATAACCAAAGGCCTAATTCCATAAGGATCTCTTACACCAATAAGTGTATTTTGTGTCATCATAACCAATGCATAACCTCCTTGAATTTGAAACAGAGCATCAATAACTTTATCGATTGTCTTTGGTCTTTTTGATTTGGCTATAAGTTTTACTATCGTTTCTGTATCTGATGTTGTGTAAAAGATTGAGCCTTCTTCAACCATTTTGTTTCTTAGTGTTATTGCATTCGTTAGATTCCCATTATGCGCAACTCCAATTCCACCTGAATTAGTATCAGCAAAGAATGGTTGTACATTTCTTAAAGCAGTTCCTCCTGTTGTAGAATATCTATTATGACCTATAGCGTAATTTCCAGGTAAATTTTTTAAGACTTTTTCATCATTGAAGTTGTCTCCAACTAGGCCAAATCTTTTTTCAGAGTGATATTTTTCACCGTCAAATGATACAATTCCACAACCTTCCTGACCCCTATGTTGTAACGCATGAAGTCCTAAAGCAGTTAATGTTGATGCTTCTGGTGTATTGCTTATGCCAAAGACTGCACATTCCTCTTTTAATTTAGGATTATACATCTTGAACTTTTTCTTTAGCATCTTCATATTGTTTTTGATTTGGAAATACCTTTATAAGATAGATACTACCTTTTTCAACCCAAGGAAATGTTAGTGAATCTTTTAAATTTAATGGCCATTTTTTGCTATCATAGATAACATCAATAGCTGTGAACAAACAAACAATTAAAATATAGCTCTTAGCGATTCCAAAAAAAAAACCAAAAACCTTATCGACTGAACCTAATCCAGAGTAAGTAATAACTTTACTTATTGCTTTATTTGCTAAAAGAATAAGAAATATTATTAATATAAATAATATTACGCCTACAATTATATCAAGCACATATTCACTATCTAAAATACCTTCAAAATACGGTTTTACTTTAGGAAATAAATAAATTGTTAAGATATATGCCAAAACCCATTTGGCAGCTGACAATAAACTTAAAACAAAACCTTTTCTAGATCCTTGAATTAAAAAATAAATGGTTAATACAAAATAAATATAATCAAATAATGTTACTCGTATTAAAAAATCCTGAATAGTCTCAATCATTAATTGAATGGTTTAATTTTAAGCAATAAAGAAGGCAAAAGTGTTAAAACCGAAATCATTGCAAGCAACATAGCAATCCCCGTGAATACACCAAAGTAAATTGTTGGTATAAAATTTGACATTACTAAAATTGAAAATCCAAATACTATTGTAATTGAAGTATTTAAAATAGCTTTTCCAACTGTTGAATGACACAGTTTTAATGTCTTATTATAATTTTTTAATTTTGCATACTCCTCTTTAAATCTGTAAATATAATGAATACTATTATCTACCGCGATACCTATTGTTATTGCGGCAATTGTTATTGTCATCATATCAAGAGGAATTCCCAATAATCCAATTAAACCTAGTATAAAAAAGGCTGCTATAAAATTTGGCACAACGCCTATTAAAGCTAATTTTAAATTTTTGAAAAGAATAACAAACATTATAAATATTCCAAGCATTACAAATCCAAGAGTTAAGATTTGAGATTTAAATAAACTTTGCAATAGATTGTTAAAAAGAATTAATACACCTCCTAATTTGAATTCATCTTTTTTTAAATCTAATTTATTTTCAAGATCAGAATTTATTTTAATCAATAAATCATTTCTCCTCAGATCATCTAAGGAGTCTTTAATTCTTAAGCTTATTCTAGCTTCCGAGTCTTTTATTGATATATATGGATCAACAATTTCTTTTTTTATATTATCTGGTATCTTAGTGTACAAGACACCCATTTCTAATGAACCTAGCTCTTTATTGTTATTTAATTGAGTGGCAACGTCAATAATAGATGAAAAGGAAAGCACTTTTCCAATTGGCTCCAAAGAGTCTAAATAGTTGTGAACTTTTTTTATCTTATCAATTTTGTCTTTAGTAAACCAATATTTTTCATCATTCTCATCTTCATCACCCCAATCGTCTTCTTCATCCTCAGATTTTTGTTCATCATTATCTTGTTTTGGAAATTTTAAAATAACCTCAAGTGGTGTTGTACCACCTAATTTTTCATCTATAAGTTTCATTCCTTTATAAATTTCTGTATTTTTATCAAAATAATTTATAAAACTATTTTCTACTTCAAGTTTTGAAATTCCCAATATACTTAAACATATAATTATTAAAGTTGTTCCTAATATTGTATTTTGATTTGAAATTGAAACGTTGCTGAAAAAATTAGTAATTTTACTATTTTTTTCCTCATTTAAAGCAACTTTATTAAAATTAAATAAATTAATTAATGTTGGCAATAAACTAAAAGTAATAAGAAATGAAATTATTAGACCAAAAGTCATCATAAATCCAAAATCTATTATTGGTTTTATTTCACTAAACACTAGAGACAAGAAAGCAAATATAGTTGTCAAAGCTGTATATAAAATAGGCCAAAACATTTTGCTTGTTGTTAAAGAAATAATTTTAAATTTATTTAACTTCGGAAATTGTTTTGAAAGCTGAAGATATCTTGTACTAATATGAATATTCATAGCCATAGTTAGTATCAACATTAAAGCTATAAAATTTGATGATATAACGGTAACTTTCCACCCTAAGAGACCAAGAAGTCCTGTCATTATTATAACTGAAAAAAAACAACTGCTTATAGGCACAATTATCCATATCAATCTTCTAAATACATACCAAAGAGTTGCAACAATAAATAAAAAAACTCCAAGTCCAAAAACAATTATGTCATTTTTAATAAAGGTCATCATGTCATCAGCAATCATAGGTATTCCACCTAAATGAATTTTGCTTGTTGAACTAAAATTTTTTATTACTTGCCTTATCTCTAAAATATTTTGATGATTTTGTTTTTTTAATTTATCTTTATATATCTCTTCGTCTTTTTTACTTTTAAAGTCTTGTATTTTATCTTTGGACTTTAAATAAACTATAATACCAGATGTTTTACCATCTTCACTTATTACAAAATTCCTGAAAACTGGGCTATTCAATATTTCATTAAACCCTCTTTCTTTATCAATACCGTCCGATCTAAGTGTAGAGTAGTTTTGCAGTCTCTCTATTAACGGTTCATCGGAGCTGTTTAGTAAAGGAATATCTAATAGGGTGATTACACTATGCACCCAATTAAGTTTTTTAATTTCTTTTTTTAATTTTATTAGGTTTTTGATAGAATTTTCTTCTATCATTCCCCCTTTTGGAGTGTATGTAAGAACTAAAAATTCTTTCGCACCGTATCTTTCGTTTATTTCGTTTAAATATTTTAAATCAGGATCACCTTCTATTAATAAAGTTTCAGATGATGCATCAAGTCTAAAATTTTTAGAATAATAGCCAAAAAAACATAAACAAATTAATAATAAAACTAAAATTAAATTAGGTTTTTTTAAAACAATATTTTGATATAATTTGGCTAACATCAACTATTAGCTTTTATAATTTAATTTAATTATTTTGAATATCCTTAAATTTGGTAAACATTGCCTCAAATTCAAGCATAACATTACCAGTTGGACCATGTCTTTGTTTTTGAATAATCAACTCAGCTAAATGTGAGACTTCGTTCATTTTTGCTTGCCATTCTGCGTGCTCCACCGTCGCTGGTCTGGGCTCTTTTCCCTGTAAATAGTATGCCTCTCTATAAACAAACATTACAACATCTGCGTCTTGTTCTATCGAACCAGATTCTCTCAAATCGGATAATTGCGGTTTTTTATCATCTCTTTGCTCTACCGCTCTCGAAAGTTGAGAGAGAGCTAATACTGGAACTGCTAATTCTTTAGCCAAAGCTTTTAAACCCTGAGTTATTTCAGATATCTCTTGAACTCTACCATTATTAGAATTAGAGGCTCTCATCAATTGTATGTAGTCAATCACGACCATATTAAGACCGTACAACCTTTTAATTCTTCGTGCTCTATTGCTTAATGCTGCAATAGTAATAGCCGGTGTTTCATCAATGTATAAAGGTAGTTCAGATATATCTTTTGAGGTTTCTATAAATTTATCAAATTGTTCTTCTGAAATTTTGCCTCTTCTTATATCATTTGATTTTATCCTAGATTGTTCAGCTAAAATCCTTGTTGAAAGTTGTTCTGATGACATTTCAAGTGAAAAAAAAGCTATTGAACCTTTTTCTCCATTATCTTGGATTTTTTTTGCTGCATTAAATGCAATATTAGTAGCTAGTGCTGTTTTACCCATAGACGGTCTTCCAGCAATTATTACCAGATCAGATTTATGCAAACCACCAAGTCTGTCATCTAAATCTTTTAAACCGGTTGGTACTCCTACGATTCCCTCTTCATTTTTATATGCATTTGACGCCATTTCAATTGTTTGCCTCATAGCTTCATCAAATTTTATTAGAGATGAGCTAAAAGATCCTTTTTCAGCAAGATCAAAAAGAGATTTTTCATAATTTTCGATTATTTTCTGTCCATCAGTATTTAAATCATTGAGTTTTGCTTGATCAATAATTTCCCCAGATATTTTTATTAATTCTCTTTTTACATATAAATCAAAAATAAGCTTTGAGTACTCTATTGCCTGTCTTGATGATGTAGAAAATTTTGTAATTTTTACTAAATATTCAGGAATGTTTAAATCATCTTTCTCTTTTTCAAAATAATTTTTCAAAGTTATTGGATTAGCTAAAAGTCCTCCATAAATTAGTTTTTCCAAGGCTTCAAAAATTTTTTTATGAATAGGATCGTAGAAATTTTTATTTGAAATTATCAAGCTAACTTCATCAAAAATTTCGTTAGTCAACAAAATTGATCCAATCACAGATTGTTCTGCTTCTATATTATTAGGCAACTCTTCAGACTTATTATTTATAATATTTAATGATTGGGACATTAGATATATTAATTATATTATGATTTAATAACAAAGAGAATTATAAGTTGGGGAAAAAAATGTATAATTTTTAGTTTTCTTCTTGTGCTACAACATTAATTTTAATTTTACTTTGAACTTCTGAGTGTAAGTTTAAAATTACATCAAACAATCCTAAAGTTTTAATTTCTTTTGATAGTTGTATCATTGACGGATTAATATCTATATTTTGCTGCTCTTTTATAATCTTAGATATTTCTGTTGGTTTAACTGAGCCATACAATTCTTTATTTTCTGTACTTAATTTTTTAATTGTAAACTCTTTATTGTTTAATTTACTTTCAATCTCTTTTGCATTAGCTTTTTTTTCTTGATCTTTCTTTCCTAACTCTGCTTTTATTTTTTCAACTTCTTTAATATTTTCTTTAGATGCAAAAAGTGCTTTCTTTTTAGAAATCAAGAAGTTTCTAGCGAAACCTCTTTTCACATCAATTACTTCACCTATTGAACCTACTTTTCTAACATTTTCTAATAGTATAATTTTCATAATTATATTAGCGCTAAATTTCTAGCTCTTTTAATTGATAATGACAAATCTCTTTGTTTTTTTTGACTTACAGATGTAATTCTAGAAGGTAATATTTTTCCATTTTCTGATATGTATCTCTTTAATAATTTAACATTTTTATAGTCTATAACTGGGGCACCTTTTCCAGATAGTGGACATTTTTTCTTAAATTTATACTTTTGATTTTGGAAAACACTAAGTTTTGAAAAATTATTTTGTGTATTCTTTTTTTTTACGTTTCTTTTCTTCATGACCTAATTTACTTTTTAAAGTTTTCCTCACTTTTTTTAAAATAGTCTGTTTCAAGATCTAATTTTTTCATTTTCACGGTTAGATATCTTAATAAATTCTTATCAATTTTTTCTGTTTTTTCCAATTCTCTTATAGTTGTGCCATCTCCCTCAATTTTAAAGTGTAGATAATTCCCTTTCTTATTTTTTTTAATTAAATAAGAAAGATGCATTAATCCCCAACTTTCAAATTTTAAAATACTACCATTATTATTCTCTATTAGTTTTGTATACTTTTCTTGTAACTGCTTGATTTGCGCAGGAGAAGTATCTTGTCTTGCAATTATAGTGTGTTCGTAAAAGTTCATATAATTTTCTAGAAAAACTGAGGATATACTATTATAAATTTTTAAATACAATATAAAAAAAAGCTTAATTTATAAACATTTATATGTTTTCTATAATTTTTCCTGGCCAAGGATCCCAGATTGTTGGGATGGCAAAAGAATTTTACAATAATTATCAATACGTAAAAGAATATTTCTCAATAGCAGATGAATTATTAAACAAAAATTTAAGCAAAATTGTTCTCGATGGACCAAAAGAAGATTTAGATCTTACTGAAATTACGCAACCTGCAATATTTTTAGTTAGTTACTCTATTTTTAAGGTAATAGAAAATGAAACTAACTTTAAAATAAAAAATGCAAAATTCTATGCAGGACATTCACTTGGAGAATATTCAGCTTTATGCTGTGCAAATTCATTGACTTTTCATAAAACTATTGAATTGTTAAAATATAGAGGAAAAGCTATGCAAGAAGCTGTACCACAAGGACAAGGTGGAATGATAGCTATACTTGGATCAGATATTAATACAATAAAAAGTATAATTGAAAATAACAGAGAAATATTTCAATGTTTTATTGCTAACGATAATTCTGTTGGCCAAATTGTTGTCAGTGCAAAATTAAATTCATTAAAATTATTTAGTAATGAATTGAAAAAACAAAATATTAAATTTGTAAATCTTACAGTTAGCGCTCCTTTTCATTGCCCTTTGATGAAGAAGGCTACAGATGATATGAGAAAAAGAATTTTGGAAACAGATTTTAATGATCCAAATTTAAATATAATTTCAAATGTAACAGCTAAACCAACAAATAAATCTGAAGAAATAAAAAAATTATTAATTGAGCAAATTGAGAAGCCAGTTAGGTGGAGAGAGAGTATAATTTATATGATAAATTCAGGTATTGATAGATTTATTGAAATAGGACCTGGCAAAGTACTATCGGGATTAGTCAAAAGAATTGATAGAAATATAAAATTAAATCAAGTAAATAATTTAAAAGACTTAAATAATATTGAAAATGATTAATTTAAAAAATTTAAATATAATTTTAACTGGTGCTACTGGTGGAATAGGTAGTGCAATACTTGACAAACTATATGAATGTGATTCTAACATAATTGCAACCGGTACAAACGAAGATAAATTAAACATACTTAAAAATAAGTATTCTAATATAAATGTAAAAAAATTTGATATTTCAGATCATCCTTCAATAGAGACATTTATAAACGAGTGTAACGAAATTTTTCAAAATAAAATTGATGTTTTGATTAATAATGCTGGTGTAACAGCAGACAATATAACTATAAGGATGAAAGATGAAGAGTGGAATAAAGTGATAAATCTTAATTTAACTTCAACTTTTTTATTAAGTAAGAATGTAATTAAAAAAATGTTAAAAAATAAAAATGGTAAAATTATTAATATTACATCGATAGTTGGACATACAGGAAATATTGGGCAAGCAAATTATGCAGCATCCAAAGCCGGTCTAATTGGAATGTCTAAAAGTCTTGCTTTAGAATATGGAAAAAAAAATATTAAGATCAACTGCATATCACCTGGATTTATAAAGTCTGAAATGACAGATAAAATTAGTGATAGCTTTAAAAAAATACTTGAGGATAAAATATCTTTAGAAAGATTTGGAATGCCCGAAGATGTTGCTAATGCAGTAGTATTTTTATCTTCTGGTTTGTCGGATTATATAACGGGAGAAACATTGCATGTTAATGGAGGTATGTATTTTAGTTGACAAAATAATATAAATATTTATTAACAATTTTAATTAAAAAGGAAATTATGTCAGAAGATATTTCAAATAAAGTAAAAAAAATAGTTGCAGATCACCTTGGTATTGATGAAGCTAAAGTTACAGAGGAATCAAGTTTTATAGATGACCTAGGAGCTGACAGTTTAGACACAGTTGAATTAGTTATGGCTTTCGAGGAGGAATTTGGATCAGAAATTTCAGATAGTGATGCAGAAAAAATTTTAACTGTTGGTGACGCTGTTAAGTTTATTGAAAATAAAGCAAATTAAATTTTATAATTAATGTCCAGCTTTAAAAAAGGTGGAATGTTTGTACTATCCTCACCTTCTGGTGCAGGAAAAACTACACTAGTAAAAAAAATATCAAAAAATAGAAATTTTATAACTTCAATTTCACATACAACTAGGCATCCAAGACCTAACGAAAAAAATGGAAAAGACTATCACTTTACTTCTAAAAATATTTTTAAAAAATTGATAAAAAAAAAAGAATTTTTAGAGCATGCGAAAGTTTTTAACAATTATTATGGCTCTTCAAAAAATTTAGTGTTCCAACAACTCAAAAAAGGAAAAAATGTTTTATTTGATATTGATTGGCAAGGCACAAGACAAATAAGAAATAAAAAATTAAATTGTAAACTATTAACAATTTATATTTTACCTCCATCAAAAGAAGAACTCTTAAAAAGATTAATAAAGAGAGAGAAAAAAAATATGAAAACTGTAAAAAAAAGAATGAAAGAATTTAAAAAAGATTTATCTAGATGGATTGAATATGATTATGTTGTAATTAATGATGATTTAAAAAAATGTTATGACAAAATAATGTATGCAATTAATACTAATAAAAAAATTTATAATCGAAATTTTATAAAAAAACACATTGAAAAACTATTAAATTAGATTTTCATATAATTTACAAATTTCCAAAAATTGTTTTTCGGTAATATTTTGTGGTCTTGAATTTAGGTTGATATTTATTTTTTTTGCAATATTTTCATAATCTTTAAAAAGTAATTTCATCGGTTTTTTAATCATTTTTCTTCTATGATTAAAAAAAATATTAGTTACATGTTCAAGATTTTTGACTTTATTTAAAATTAATATATTTGATTTAGGTATTAAAGTTACTAATGAACTCCAAACTTTCGGCATAGGATAAAAACAGTTTGGAGAAATGTCAAAAACTTTTAATCTATTTGTTTTCCACGAAGTCAAAATAGTTAATCTCCCATAACTTTTAGTATTTTCCTCAGCTACAATTCTGTCCGCAACTTCTTTTTGAAATACAAAAATAAATTTTTTATATTTTTTATCTAAATGATCTTGTTTAATAAAAGATGTTAAAATTTTTGTTGATATGTTATAAGGTAAGTTTCCAAATACTTTTAAAGGTTCATTAATTTTAAGTTCATCAAAACATTCTAAAATATCTTTATTAATAACTTTTATTTTATTTTTAAATTTATCTACTAATTTGAGGGATAAATTTTTATCCTTCTCAATTACAATTAAATGTTTAGGATTTTTTTTTAATATTAGTTCTGTAAGATTACCAGTTCCAGGTCCTATTTCCAAAATTGTATCATTTTTGTTTATATCCCCAGCATTTACAATCTCTGAAAGAATATTTTTGTCATTTAAAAAATTTTGTCCTAAACTTTTTTTAGGTTTCATAATTATTTTAAATTCTCTATAAATTTCATTGCGTAAACAAAAGATGAGGGGTCTGATTTGTTTTTTCCTAACATTTTTGAATTTGGACCATGATCAGGTGTTATTCTAATAAATGGAAGTCCAATTGTGATGTTTATAGCTTTAAAATTGTAAATAGTTTTTATGGGAGTTAGAACTTGATCGTGATACATGCCTAAAATTACATCATAATAATTAATGTTTTTTTTTATAAAAAAAGTATCTGCTGGGTAAGGTCCATCAACAATTATATCTTTTTTTTTTAGCCTTTTGATTGAGGGAATAATTATATTTTT
This sequence comes from uncultured Pelagibacteraceae bacterium, assembly GCA_902611845.1. Classification (GTDB taxonomy): domain Bacteria; phylum Pseudomonadota; class Alphaproteobacteria; order Pelagibacterales; family Pelagibacteraceae; genus Pelagibacter. The sequence continues at coordinate 51,632 of CACMAX010000009.1, forward strand.
TTCCTCACTAAATTTATCAATTGTCTCACAATGTGGATTAAGACCTAAAACAGCTAATTTAATTTTTTTTCTTAAATATTTTTTATAAAAATTATTAATTTGAACTATATTTTTTGTTATTTTACTTTGGTTAATTCTTTTTGAAACATACTTTATTGGTATGTGAGTAGTTAAAGGTGATACAGATAGTTTATTATTGTATATAAGCATAACCTCATTTCTAGACCTTGTTTTTTTTGATAAATATTCTGTGATGCCTAAATACCTTCTGTTTAAAAAATTTGTTTTTGAAATAGGACCGTTAATTAATATAGCTTTATCTTTGTAATCTTTTAGAATATCAAGAGACTTTTTAAAACAATTTTCAATATATTTATTTGAATAATTCGAGATTTTATTAAAAACTTTTTTATGTTTAAATTTAATATTAATAATATTTACTATATTATTTTTTGCATAATTTATATCACTAATTTCGTGTAAAGGAAACGAGTGCCTTAATTTTTTTAGTTGTTTATTTAAAAGACTTAAATTTCCTATTAATATTATTTTTTTTTTTAAATTTTTTTTATTTTTAAAATATTTTCCAAGGATCTCAGAAAAAGTACTATATGGTTCACCAAGAACTATTAAAATATATTCAATATTCATTTATAATAATATCTTGCTTTAGTTTCTTATAGTACAATAAAGAAAATTGATTTAGCTGCTTATTTTTTTCAAACCTAACTATTTCATCTAACTCAGTATCTAAATTAATCTGATTTTTTATCTCTTTTTTGTCATTAATCTTCAAAATAAGGTAACCATTTGGATATTTAATAGGCTTTGTTATTTCATCAACTTTCAATTTACTCAGTAAGGAGCTCAAATTTTCTGACAACAAAGTTTCTTTAATCCATCCTATTTGGCCACCTTTTGTAGAACTATTTGATATACTGAATTTTGATGCAGCTGAATTAAAATCATTTAAATTTATATATTTAATTATATTTT
>CACMAX010000010.1 GCA_902611845.1 uncultured Pelagibacteraceae bacterium
TTGTAAGAAAAATTAAAAAATTAACAAAAAACAAATTTATTTCTTTAGACAAAAATAAATTGATAAATTTTGATGTCAGTAAACAAAATTTTAAAGATATGTCAAAAATTCAAGATGAAAATATAAAATCAATAAATGTTTTTATAAAAAGAACCTATAATCAAATAAATCTTAATTAGAATTTTTAAGAATGTATATAAATATAAATCCGGTTATATACATTATTAAGGCATAAGCAGCTGTGGGAACCATGTAAGCGACATCATTGAAAATTTGTGTTGCTACAAATACAGCTAAAGTTCCATTTTGTAATCCACATTCTAAAGAAATACATTTTCTCTGTGGTATTCCAGTTGCAAAACCTTTTGCAATGTAAAATGCCAAAGTCATCATGACTACGTTTAATATCAAAACAGCTAAACCCGCTTGACCTAAGTATGATATTATATTTTCTCTTTCCTCAATCCATATTGCTGCAAATACAACAATAAATAAAATACCTGTAATTCTATTTACAATATTAATATTAGAGGAAATAAAGTTTTCAGCGAATCTTCTAATTATCATTCCTAGAATTACTGGCACAGATACAACTAGTGCCATTTTAAGAGCAATACCAGTCATTGTAATATCTGAGGATAAATCAGTTACACCTAATAATTTTGCTGAAGTAAAAACAATAAATGGAACAGAAAAAATACTAATTAAACTAACTATTGCTGTTAACGAAATAGATAATGCAACATCTCCATTCGCAAATTTTGTTAAAACATTTGATGTTACTCCTCCAGGAGCTGCAGCAATAATCATTAATCCTAATGCTAATTCAACTGGTAATCTTAATATTAAAAGTAAAATATAAGCGACGATTGGGAGAAGGATTAATTGACAAATTATTCCGACTGTAAAATCTTTTGGATTATTTATAACTCTTAAAAAATCTCTAGTTGATAAGCCCAATCCAAGACCTAACATTATAAGGGCTAACGCTATAGGTGCAATTTTTGTAACTATCTCCATCGTTTGTTCAATTTTAAACTATTTTTATATCGAACGTAATAAAAAATATTGATATTTAGAACCATAACAAATATTTAAACTCATATGTTATCTGATAAATCCACAGTTTGTCCTGTAAATCTACTTAATATAGCTCATCAAAAAAGAGGTGTAAAAGCAGCCATTGTAAATGCAGGTAAAAAATTACCAATGATGTCAGTAATGGATGCTGTCTCTGAAAAATTGATCACCCCAATATTAATAGGTGATAAACAAAAAATACAAGAATGCGCAGATGAGCTTAAATTTGACATATCAAATTTTGAAATAATTAATGAGCCAGTTGAAAATAATACAGCTGGAATTGCAACAAAACTTGCATCGGAAGATAAAATAAAAATTATTGTAAAAGGACATATTCATACTGATATATTGATGAAAGAAGTTCTTAAAAGAGAATATAAATTAATTGGAAAAACAAGACTAAGTCATATTTGGCATATGACATTACAAAAAGATGATAAACCATTAATCATAACCGATGGGGCATTGAATGTTTCTCCTAACCTAAAAACTAAAATGCATATTTTAAGAAATGTTATAGATTTTAGTCATAGAATTAATATTCCAAGACCAAAGATTTCTGTCCTTTCAGCAACAGAAGAAGTAATTGATAGTGTACAGAGTTCGGTTGAAGCTAAAGAATTAACTGAATTGGCAAGTAAAGAAAATTTTAATGCTGATATTTTTGGACCCTTAGCATTTGACAATAGCATTTCAAAAAAATCTGCCTCTATTAAGGGAATTGAGAATATAGTTGCTGGAGAAGCTGATGTATTATTAGTTCCAAATGTCGAAACTGGAAATGCGCTTGTAAAAATGATGATTTATTTTATGGGAGCATGTGCAGCAGGTGTAGTTGTTGGAGGTAAAGTGCCTGTTGTTATAACTAGTAGATCAGATGATGCGACAGCAAGACTTGCTTCTATAGCTGCAGCTGTTGTTGCTTTAGATTAAACTTCTGTTGAATAAACATCTTTTATAATTTAAACATTTATAAAATTATAGGAAAGATAATGGCAATTACTTATATAAAAAAAGCTGAAAAAACTGCATTTACAGGTGAAGATGAAACAAGAACTAAAGTAAGTTCAATTTTAAAAGATTTAGAAAAAACAAAGGATCAAGGAGTTAAAGATATTTTAAAAAAATTTGATAATTATGAAGGTGATATAATTGTTAGCAAAGAAAAAATTGAAGAAATAAACAAAACTTTAGATCAAAAAATTAAAGATGATATTAAGTTTTCTCATGAAAGAGTAAGAAAGTTTGCAGAACATCAACTTGAAAATCTTGGAAAAGATTCAGAAGTTGAATTATCACCTGGTTTAATAGCAGGACAAAAATTAATACCTGTAAACACGGTTGGGTGTTACGTACCCGGTGGAAGATATAACAATATCGCCTCTGCTATAATGAGTGTAACGACTGCAAAAGTCGCTGGAGTAAAGAATGTAATTGCAACAAGTCCACCCAAAGATTCAAATGGTGCAAACCCAATTATAATTTATACGGCTAACCTTTGTGGTGCAGATGTAATTATGAACATTGGTGGTATAGGGGCAATTGGTGCGCTTGCATATGGTTGCTTTGGTAATCCAGAAGTAGATATGATTGTTGGACCTGGAAATAAATTTGTAGCAGAGTCTAAAAGAATTTTATTTGGAAAAGTTGGAATTGATTTATTTGCTGGACCGACAGAAATAGGCATAATAGCTGATCATACAGCTGATAAAGAAATAATTGCTTATGATTTAGTTGGACAGGCTGAACATGGCCCTGATTCTCCAGCTTGGCTTTACACTACTGATAAATCTTTATGCGATTATGTGATGAAAAGAGTTCCGGAAGTTATTCAAGAACTACCTGAACACAACAGAAATAATGCTGATGCTGCATGGAGAGATTATGGAGAAATAATTATGTGTGATACCAAAGAAGAAATGTTAAAGGTTAGTGATGAATATGCTCCTGAACATTTAGAGGTTCAGGCTGAGAACTTAGATTGGTATTTAAAAAATTTAAAAAATTACGGTTCATTATTTTTAGGTGAGGAAACAACAGTTGCATATGGTGATAAATGTTCTGGACCAAATCACATTTTACCAACAAAGGGAGCAGGAAAATATACTGGTGGCTTATACGTTGGAAAATTTATAAAAACTGTTACTTACCAAAAAATGAACAAAGAATCTAATAAAGAAGTCGGTGCTGCTGCAGCTCGAATTTCAAGGTACGAGGGAATGGAAGCGCATGCTAGAACTGGTGATGTTAGACTTCGAAAATATGGTTTTTCAAACTAAAAGAATGATGTAGTCTTTCCTCTATATGAGTAAAGAAAAAACAGTAAAAAACTCATTCAAAGATTTTGCCCAACAAAACGGCGAATATTACAGTAAAGTTTTCAGTTTAATTCAAAGAAACCAATTAAAATTATATCACATCAACTACTCGGCTCTTTTAGGAGGTTTTTTTTGGTGTGCTCTAAGAGGGAATTGGTTTCTTTTTTTTCTGAGTTCATTTTTAGATTTAATAGCTGCGGTAAATATTACTTTATATTTTAGATATGGGGCTGGTATTGAGCAAGCAATATTAGATAAAAAAGATTTTTTGGTTGATAGATACTCAACCTGGCAAGATAGTTCTTTAATTTATGCAATTTTAACTATTATTATAGGAAGAATATTAATTGGTTGGTTAGCAGATAGAGTTTACATCAAACAATTTGATAAGTGGCAAATAAGTAAAAAAACATCATCAGGTTTTAACTTCTCGAGACTTATAAACGTTTTTTTAGTTTTAGCATTAATTTGGCCTTTAACATTATATAGATCATCACAATTCGCTCCTGATGAAAGAACTTGTATCAAACAACATAGAGCAATGGAAAAAGGTGCTGAGGTATCTTTTAAAAAAAGATTTGATTGTTTCTTTATATCTGAATTTCCTATTTTAATTTGGATAGATAGACCTGTTAAAGTTAGCTATCCAAGAAATGAGGACGGCACTAGATATGTAAAGAAAAAACCTCCTAGAGAAGGAATGCCTACAATTACTCTTAATAAATATGTTTCACAAAAAATTGAAGAAAAAGTTGGTTATTTAACTGCATTTCACGGATATGTTTTTGATGCTGCAACAGATGGAATAAGGTCATTATTAAAAGGAATATCTGCTTTATTTGTTGGAACACCGTGGATAATCACGGGTGGAATATTTTTACTTGTAGCTCATAAGATTGCAGGATTTAGAGTTACCATGTTTGTGGCTTTTGCATTGATCTATCTCGCTTTGTTTGGTTTTTGGAATACAGCAATGGATACTATGGCTTTAGTATTAACCGCTACTTTAATTTGTTGTGCAATTGGACTGCCTTTGGGGGTTTTGGTTGGAAAATCAAATAGAGCTGAAACAATTACAAGGCCTATTCTAGATGTTATGCAAACGATTCCTTCATTTGTATATTTGATACCGGCAGTTGCTTTTTTCTCTGTTGGAAAACCACCAGGAATTATTGCAACTGTAATATTTGCAATGCCCCCAATAGTAAGATTAACAGCTTTAGGAATTAGACAAGTTCCATCAGAAATTAAAGAAGCAGCTCTCGCTTTTGGTTCTACTGAAAGACAACTATTGTATAGTGTTGAGTTACCACTTGCCCTTCCCTCTATAATGGCTGGTATAAATCAAGTAGTCATGATGTGTTTATCAATGGTTGTTATTGCTGCTTTAATTGGTGCCGGAGGAATGGGTCTAATAGTTGTTGAGGCTTTAGCGAACACAAAAATTGGAAGAGGAATTTTAGCAGGTCTTGCAATTGCTTTTATAGCTATGATCATTGATAGAGTTGTACAGAAAGCTACAAAATAATAGAAAAATAGTAATTGATTATAGTATTTAAAAATTAGATAATTCTTTCATTAAATTAAAAGAGAGGGAAAAATGAAAAAACTAATATTAGGTTTAATATTTTCTTCAATAATGCTTGTTACAACTTCAGCTAAAGCTGCAGGTGAGAAAGTAATGATCTCAGACTTAAGTTGGACTGGTGCAAAAGTTATTGGACACATTATTAAAGCTGTCATTAATGGACCTCTGAATTCTGAAGCAGAAATTGTTCAGGGATTATCAGATGGTAACTTGATAATGGCTGGAATGGACAAAGGTGATGGAAAAATTGATGTTTATACAGATTTGTGGATGCCGAATAGACAAGGTATTTGGGATCAATATATTGATGGAAACAAAACTGTAGCTGTCAACACACCTTATAAAGGAACTCAAGATATGTATGTTCCTGCATTTTTAAAAAGCAAAGTTCCAGATGTTGCAGCAATGAAAGATCCAAACATTGCAGCGATGTTTGATACAGACGGCAATGGTAAAGGTGAATACTGGGCCGGTGATGCTGGATGGAAATCTACAAAAATGTGGCAAGTTAAATTTAAAAGTTATGGTTTAACTGACCTTTGGGAACCAAATATTATTCCACAAGATACTTTTAAAGCACAATTAAAAGATGCAATTGATAATCAAAAGCCAATATTATTTTATTATTGGACACCAGAATGGTTACATGCAGCTTATGACTTACATGAAATTGGTGAGCCTGCTTACACTGAAGGATGTGATTCAAATATGAACTTAGATGCTGAAGATTGGTTAGAAGTATCAGAGTTTCCGTGCAAAAGTAGACAAGCGACTATTTATGTAGCTTATTCAAAATCTTTGGAAAAAAGAAATCCAAAAGCTGCTAAATTTTTAAGTCAAATGGCTATGGACCCTAAAGTAATCAACCAATGGATATTAAAAGTTGGAAGAGATGAAATGGATGCTGACGATATGGCAGAAGAATGGGTTAAAAATAATATGTCTACTGTAAATAAGTGGATAAACTAAAATCTTAAATTTTTGAGGCCGTTAAACTACGGCCTCATTAAAATAAATTCTTACTATTTAAAAATGTCTACTCCAATCTGGCTGAGTATGTGTGCCAAATCTATTGGCACCCAATTTTCTCTAATTTTTCCCTCATCATGATGGTAAAAATCCATAACTCTCATGGTTACTTTATTTTTGTTTGAATTATATCCTAGCCAATCATTTGAACCATACACTGCTTGTATACTGTGCCATCCAGCAGTAAGTGAAAATTTACCATCTCCTAACTCACAATAATGTCCTAGTTCCCAGTAATTTCTCTCTTTAAATGTTTTTCTAAAAGGAAGTTGATGATGGTCAATGAAACCTTCCAAAGAGCGCGCCGTACCTATACCGCTAGGTCCATACCAAATCATTTTTTCATGCCAAAAATCTTTTTGTGGGTGATTAAGAAGTTTTTCTTTTAAATCAGAGTCAGATGATGCTTCTAATTCTGGTTTAATGTTTAAACTTCTTTGCATGGTAAGAGATTGATCTAGAGTAGCTTTTGAAACTTCTAAATTATTTTCGTAAAAATTTACACCATCTGTGTTTATTGGTGTCATCCAAATGCCCTCATACCCTCTTGAAGGATTTATTGGAAACTTCCCTACTTGATTTAGAAAATTTATTGTGTCGATTAAAATGTGACTTTCAATAATTTTATTGTTTTTTAATTCGTGTATCTCACAGCATCTTAAATTTACCATTTTAAAATTTGGCTCTACATTAAGCCATTTCTTTTTAAAAATTCCTGATAAGGTAGATATTGTTCCAACTTGAAATTTATCTCTAAAGGCTCCACCTATAACGAGTTGTTCTCTTCTCTCTAAATCAGGAAACGCATCAAAAAGTGGTGTCCAAAATTTATCTCTAAAATTAGACAAACCTTTAAATTCATTTAATGGAAAAAAACATTTAATGTTTACATCTTCGCTAAAATATTTGCTTAAATTTTCTTCTATATTAGATGGTCCAAGCTTGTAAGTATTGTTCAAATAATTTCTAACTATTTGTTTATTTTGTTTATTTTCTTTAGCTGTGATTTTTAATTCTTGAAAATTATTTTGATTTTTAAGTCCTGTATCAAATTGTTCTATTTGCATAAGTTGCAATTTATATTTAAATAGACATAAATAACAAGAATATGATTGATAGATTGGCAAAATTTAATGAACTGGTTCCAAGCAGTCTTCCTTTTGTAGAAGGTAGGCTAGAAGGTCATAAGGAAAGAAAAAATTATACAATTATTGGACGTGGAGTTGCTGAAGACACCAAACAATTAATAAAAATACAGTCTTTACACGGGTATAATTTAGGAGCTGTGAGTGCTATGCCAAAAAACGGATCTGGTCTTCACAGTCATACTACGGCTGAAGTGTTTGTAATTTACTCAGGTAAATGGAGATTTTATTGGGGTGCTGATGGAAAACAAGAAACAATATTAGAGGCTGGCGATATAATCTCAATGCCTACAAATATGTTCAGAGCATTTGAAAATGTTGGAGATAAAGAAAGTTTGATGTTCGTTGTATTAGGCGGAGATGATCCTGGTATAATAACATGGGTTCCAGAAATTTTAAAAAAGGCAAAAGAGACTGGTATGGCATTGCTTGATGATAATTCGTTAATTGATTTAAAAAAGGTTGAAGTACCTAACGGTAGAAAGATGATAGAGCCTATCACTCAAGATGAATTAGAAAGATTTGATAATTATTTGCCAGAAGAATTAGAAAAAAATATTTATAGAACTAAACAAAACAATATCAGCGATGAAGTTAATGGTATTAAATTATATCAAGTATTAGGAAACAAATTTAATAAAAAAACTTATGAACCTTCAATCAAACAAGATACTGGATTTAATTTAACAACATTAAATTCTATATCTGGTGAAATTAAAGATATTGAATGTATAAAGCCAACCATTCTTTTTGCTCAAGAAGGTAATTGGGAAATAGTAATTGGAAAATCAAATATAAAATTGGAAAAAGGGGATACTTTTTCAGTTCCTTTGAGTAGCAAAATAGATATCTCTTGTAATAATTCAGAAAATAGTATTTTAAATTTTGTTAGTCAGATCTAATGAAAGGATTTGATAGTAATTATAAAAATTTAACTGATTACATTTTAAAAATTACTAAACAAATTTGGGAAGGGAAAGATGTCGAGTCGATATCCAAATATTATTCAGAGAATATCCCTGTAAGATCACCTTTTGGGATAACCTATGGTTTTAAACCTGTTATTGATGCAACCTATAAAACTTTAGACGAATTTCCAGACAGACAATTATTAGGTGAAGATGTAATTTGGAGTGGAAATGACGATGAAGGATATCATTCATCTCACAGAATTCTGAGCAAAGCTACACATTTAAAGGACGGATTTTACGGAAAAAAAACTGGAAACAAAATTGTTTATAGAGTTATAGCTGACTGTGCATGTAAAAATAATCAAGTTTATGATGAGTGGATTGTGAGAGATCAAGGTGCAATGGTTCGACAGCTAGGTTATACACCTGAGAAATTTGCAAGGCATTTAATTGATAAAGAAGGTGGCGTATCAAAAGCTATCAAAGTTTTTGATAGATCTTCTGATAAAAAGTCAGAGTATACTCCAGTAAAAGTTAACGAAGGTTCATCAGGTTATATATATTCCAATATTTTAAAGAAAATATTTAATAATGATTATGATTTTGAAGATTATGATAGGGCAGCCAGTCTTTTTTGGCCAAGTAATAAAGTTGGAAATGGCAGAGAAGATATAATTAAATATTGGAGATCTTTAAAAAATATATTTTCTGAAATAAAGTTTACAATCGAACATGTTGCATCATTGGACGAAAAAAATAACAATCAAAAAGCTACGATCAGATGGTTTTTAAGTGGTAAGCACTCTAAAGACAGTGAAGAATTTGGGAAAAAGACTGACAAAGATTTATTTATAATGGGTATAAATCATGCAGAATTAAGAGATGATAAAATAATAAGAGAATGGGTATTGTTTGATGAAGTGGCTATTTGGAAACAAATATTAATGTAAATACTATGGATAAAATTAAAACCACACATGTTGGAAGTCTACCAAGATCAAAAAAGCTATCTGAGATGCTTTTTAAAAAAGATAAAAATGAATTATTCGATCAAGGAGAACTTGATAAGATAATTGAAGAAGATGTAAATAAAATTGTAAAAAAACAAATTGATATCGGAATTGATATTATAAGCGATGGTGAAATGTCAAAAATAAGTTATGCAACTTATGTAAAGGATCGGTTGCATGGCTTTAGTGGTGAAAGCGAAAGAAGAGCTCCTAAAGACTTGGATGATTTTCCATCATATAAAGAGAAAATTGCAAAATCAGGTGGTACACCTGCTTATACAAGACCATGTTGTACTGCTGATTTAAAAATCAAAGATACTAAGTCTCTTACTAAAGATATCAGTAATTTAAAATCAGCTTTAAAAAAAAATAACCATCCTAAAGGATTTATTAACTCTGCTTCACCAGGAGTAATTTCAAATTTCCTTCCAAACAAATTTTATAAAAATGATGATGATTATTTAGAAGCATTATCAAAAATTATGAAAACTGAATATGATGAAATAACAAAGAATGATTTATTATTGCAAATTGATTGCCCAGATCTTGCGCTAGCAAGACATATGACTTTTAAAAATGTATCAGATGAAGAATTTTTAGTAAGAGCTGAAAAACAAATCGAATGTCTTAATGAAGCAATCAAAGATATCGATGCCTCTAAGTTAAGAATGCATATCTGCTGGGGAAATTATGAAGGACCACATATTCACGATATTGGATTAGAAAAAATATTACCTATTGCTTTAAAAGCAAATATCCAAACTTATTTAATCGAGGCATCCAATCCAAGGCATGCTCATGAATGGAAGGTATTTGAGAACATAAAACTTCCTAATGACAAAGTAATAGTTCCTGGTGTAATAGACTCAACCTCAAACTTTGTAGAGCATGAAGAGTTAGTAAAAAATAGAATAATTCAGTATTCAAAAGTAATTGATAAAAACCAATTAATGGCTGGAAGTGATTGTGGATTTAGTACTTTTGCTGGCTTTGGAAATGTGGATGAAAATATTGTTTACAAAAAATTTGATTCTTTGGTCGCAGGTGCAGAGCTTGCGTCAAATGCGATTTAAAAAATACTTTTAAATTCCTTTTGGAATATATATCCTTCTAATCATAAATTTAAATTTAATGAGGGAAACAAATATGAAAAAAATATTAATTTCTTTATTGCTTCTTCTTTTTGGAACTTCTGCTTACGCAGATTGTAACATTAAGAGTGGATCAATAAATATTTTAGCTAATGATTTTCCAGCTTTAAGAACTTTCGTGGAAACGGCTAAAGGATGTAAAGGAAGTGCAGATTTTAAAGTCACACACTCATCTGAGCACAATAAAATTGCTGTGCCAGCTTTAACTGCAAATCCATCAGAGTTTTCTGCAAGAATTGCAGCAAATAGCTCTATAGTTCCTTTAATGAACCAAGATTTAATTAGACCACTAGATGATCTTGTTAAGAAATATGGAAAAGGAATACAAGACTCTCAATTGATAACAATTGATGGAAAAATAATGGCAGTTGCTTTTATGGCAAATACTCAGCACTTATATTACAGAGAAGATGTTTTAAAAGAATTGGATATAGCTGTTCCTAAAACATATGAGGAAGTAGTAGCGGCATCAGAAAAAATAAGAGCATCTGGTAAAATGCAATATCCTTACGCAGCAGCATACAAAGCTGGTTGGAATTTAGCAGAAGAATTCGTTAACATGTATATTGGACATGGAGGAGAATTCTTTAAAGCAGGAACTGCTCAACCAAACATTAACAATGCAAAAGGTGTAGCAACATTAAATATGCTAAAAAAATTAGCAGGTTTAAGTAACCCAGATTATTTAACGCACGATAGTGAAGCTATTAAAGTTGAATGGGAATCTGGAAATGTTGCATTAATGACTCTTTGGGCATCAAGATCAGGAACATTGCTTGATGATGATGGTGATGCAAAAATTACAGCTGCAACTAAATTAACCGGACCAGCAACGGTTGCTGGAGGAAACATACCAGCGGCGACTTTATGGTGGGATGGTTTCACATTGGCAAAAAATAGATCTGACGCTGATGCTGAAGCAACATTTAGAGCTTTGGCACACGCAGCTGCTAACAAAAAGATGGTTGCAGATGCAGCGGATCAAGCTGTTTGGTTAATTGAAGGTTTTAAGCCTGGACCAAAATCAATTGGAGTTATCGAAGCTGTTAAAATGAAAGCTAAACCATATCCAATGTTACCACAAATGGGTTTAATGCATGGTGCATTAGGAAGTGAGATTGTTGAATTTTTACAAGGTAAAGAGTCAGCAGAACAAGCTTTAAAAGATGTTGAAGCAGCTTACATGAGTAAAGCAAAAGAACAAGGCTTTCTATAATCAATAAATTTTAGGTGGGGATGAAAATCCCCACTTATTACATTAATGCCTAACAAAACTTTTTTTTGGTTTTTCTTGCCAACTGGATTGGCAATGATTTTATTTATAGGTCTTCCTATCATTTCAACAGGGATACAATCATTTTATGCGCAGCACGACCAAGTTGTTAAGGAAGTAAAAAAATGTGATCCTTTTGGATGTACAGTTTCAATAGTTGTTGACCAAGAAAAAACCTCTAAAATTCGAGAAGAAAAGCCTTTAGGAAAATTCAACGGATTTGGGACTTATGTCGATAGAAATCATCTTGCAATAGAAGAAATTGGAAAATTTTGGAATGAAACTAATAGTTTTGGGGAATTTGTAGATCAAGTTACCAATCTACCCTTTTACAAGGCTCTAATTTTTACTTTAACTTATTGTTTGTTTGTAACGCCTAACGTCTTACTTTTAGGATTTATAATTGCATTAAGTCTTAATGCAGTAACTAGAAGAATTAGAGGACCATTAATATTTGGAACCATATTGCCGATGATTGTTACTCCATTGGTAGGTTCTTTAGTTTTATTTTGGATGATAGATGCAGAAGGAATTATTGGTGCAAATTTGCAAATGTTAATGGATGATCCTTATTTATCGTTAAAATCCTCAAAAACTCTTACTTGGATAACTATAATAATATATGGAATTTGGCATCATTCACCATTTGCTTTTGTAGTATTTTATGCAGCTTTACAAACTGTTCCCCAAGAACCTGTTGAAGCAGCTATTATTGATGGAGCATCAAGATGGCAGAGAGTAAGACATATTGTTTTGCCTCATATTTATCCTGTAGTTACATTTGTTGCTCTCATTTCATTGATGGATAATTTTAGAGTTTTTGAGCCTATAATTGGTTTCAGTGCTGAAGGAAGCGCTCAGTCTTTGTCTTGGTTGATTTATGACAACCTGGTAAATGAGGAAGTAATATTATTTGGTTCAGCCGCTGCCACTTCAATGATGACAATTGTTGGGATAGCGATACTTTTAGCACCAGTTTTAATAAGAACTTGGAAAGAATTTAGGACAGCGAGATAAATGGAATACGGACTTGATAAAAGATCGAATGCTTTAAAAATTTTTAATACAACCTTTATAATAGTTTGGTTGTTGGTTGCATGCTTTCCCTTTATTTGGACTTTCTGGGGGTCATTTAAAGTTAGAGCTGACTTTTTTTCAAGAGCTGACTGGTGGTATGCTATTACAGCATTCAATACGTTGCTAGAAACTGGAGGAAAGTTTACAACAGATGCTTATAGTCAAGCATGGACTGAAGGAGAGTTTTGGAAAGCATCTAGGAATACAGTTATAGTTACATTTTTTGTTGTAACCATTTCTCTGTTCCTCGGGACCTTAGGAGCTTACGCTTTATCTAGGTCTACAAGAAATTATGCATTTTGGATTTTAATTGCAGCATTAATTTTTAGAGCAATGCCGCATATTACATTAGTCTCTGGTTATTTATTTCCGTTTTTTCAATTACAAATTTGGGGAATACTACCGACGACCATCGTTGTTCTTGTTGCAATAAATCAACCATTTACTTTGTGGTTATTGTATTCATTTTTTAAAACTGTTCCTAAAGAACTTGATGAAAGTGCTTTAATTGATGGCTGCTCTTATTTTCAAGCATTTAGACATATCATTATGCCAGTTATGTGGCCTGGAGTAATAACTGCTGGATTATTTAGTTTAATGCTTGCGTATAATGATTTTACAGTGACAGCTCTTTTATTAAATCAGGAAAATCATACTATGGTACCCAAAATCCAAAGTTATCTTGGAACAAATCAACATGAAGGTAATTTGATGTGGGCTGTTTCTGCAGTTGTTTCGGCTACTGCTCCTTTATTTATGTTAGTTATGTTTTTCCAAAGACAAGTAATCAGTGGATTAACAGCTGGTGCTGTGAAGGGATAATGAGTTACAAAGCTGTTTTATTTGGTTCTATTGGAACTTTAGCTGAGACATCAGATCTTCAAAGAAATGCATTTAATGAAGCTTTTAAAATAAGTGGATTAGACTGGTTTTGGGATGAAGATATATACAGGAAACTATTGTCAAAATCAGGTGGAACTACGAGAATCAATGATTACGCAAAAGATACTAGTGTTGAAATAGATGGAAAAAAAATAAGAAATTTAAAAACCAAAATTTTTAATGAATATTTAAACAAACACAAAGTTGAGCCTAGAGACGGTGTAAAAGAAATAATTCAATTTTGCAAAAAGAACAAAATAAAAATTGGACTTGCTAGCTCAACAACGAGTAACAATATCAATTCTATTTTTAACTCGTTAAGAGGAAGAATTGAAAAAAAAGATTTTGATTTTATCGGCAATAATGAATTCATATTAAGAGAAAAACCATATCCCGATATTTATAATTATGCTTTAAAATACTTGAATATTAACTCAGACGAATGTGTGGCAATTGAAGATACAGAAGAAAGTTTAAATTCTGCTTTAAGTGCAGACATAAAATGTGTTGCATTTCCTGGAAAATATCACACTCAATACGGATTTGATGGGAACCATTTAAAGGTTAATAAATTATCAAAAAAAATCTTTAATAAATAATATCTCTAATAATGTAAAAAACTATACCTGACATAAATATTATAATAAAAATATTTATGTATTTCCAAAAGCTTCTATTATTTAATTTGTTTGAAAAAATCTTAGATAAGTATCCTAAAGAAAAGAAAAATAAAAAAGAAGCTATAGAAGCGCCTATTCCAAAGTAAATTTTGTTTTCAATATTAAAGGATTTTGAGAAATTTCCTAAAA
>CACMAX010000011.1 GCA_902611845.1 uncultured Pelagibacteraceae bacterium
TGTAATTATTTAAATTAATTTTAGTCTCATTTGTTTTAAAATTTCCTGAGATTTCAAAATAATTATTAATTTTTTTAATTCTTATTTTTTCTGAAGCAATGAGGAATTTATCAAATGATAATTCTATTTCATTTAGATTTATAACATCCTGATCTACTAAAAAATCAAATTTAACATTTTCAATTTTTGATTGCTTAGGTAATTTTATTTCTGCATCTGTTACTGATCCATTGAGAGTATACTGAATATTTTTGGGACTATTTTTATCAAATGTTATATTGGATATTACTTTTACTTTACCCTTTTTAATTTGTTTTAAAATTAAAGTTCTTGCTAAATTAAAGTCATATTCATTTATAAAATCTATAAATCGATCAATATTGTTTTCTTTGGAAATTATTGATATTTCAGAGATTGGGTTTTTATTGCTTATATAATCAAAAATATTTAGATCAAACTTTATATTTTCTAATTCAATATCTTTTTCATTAATTGCTATTTGAGGGTCCAAGGTAAAAATCTCAAATTCAAAATTAGACAAATTTAATTTAAAATTTACTTGATTTAATTTTAATTTTATCTTTGGATCAATCTCTTTAACTTTTTCATTTATTAAACTATTAAAATTATCTGTTCTAATTCCTGTTGTTGTTAAAAATATTAAAATTGCGACTAAGACAGTTATTATTGAAATTGTAATTATAGAAATTATTTTACGCATTTAATTTATATAGAGAGCTTTCTAAAAAATTATCTATTTCTCCATCTAATACTTTTTCAGGACTAGAACTTTCAAAATTAGTTCTATTATCTTTTACCATTTTATAAGGGTGTAATACATATGATCTAATTTGATGACCCCATCCAATCTCTGACTTTGAATTTTCAAGATTTTCATTTTCTTTTTCTTTTTTTTTTAACTCGTAGTCATAAAGCCTTGCTCTTAACATATTCATGCAAGTTTCTTTATTTTTGTGTTGTGATCTTTCATTTTGACATTGTACCACAATTTTTGTTGGCAGGTGTGTAATTCTTACTGCACTATCTGTTGTGTTGACATGTTGACCTCCCGCTCCACTAGATCTGTATGTATCTATTCTTAAATCTTTTTCTAAAATTTCAACATCAATATTTTCAGATATAACTGGGTATACCCAAACACTGGCAAAACTTGTATGTCTTCTAGCACCAGAGTCAAACGGAGAAATTCTGACAAGTCTATGTATTCCTGATTCATTTTTTAATAATCCGTTTATGTAATCTCCACTTATTTTAATTATTGAAGATTTAATGCCAGCTTCATCGCCTTTATGTTCGCTAATAATTTCGATTTTGAAATTTTTTTTTGTTGCCCACTTCATATACATTCTTCTTAACATATCAGCCCAGTCTTGACTTTCAGTTCCTCCAGCACCTGCATGAAATTCTAAATAACTATTAAATGTATCATTATCATTTGATAGAAAACATCTTATTTCAATTTGTTTAATTTTATCAAAGAGCATTTTTATATTTGAGGTTGTCTCTTTAATCATTTCATTATTATGTTCCTCAATAGCTAAATCATAAATATCAAATAAATCTTTACTTTCATTTGATGTTTCTTCAAAATTATTTAATAATTTTTCTAAATTAGTTTTTTCACGTAAAACTTTTTCAGCATTTTTTTTATCCTGCCAAAAATCTGTTTTTTCTATTAAATTTGATAAATTAATTATTTTTTCTGAAATCTTAGTCTTTTCAAAGAAACTCCTTTATTCTTTGATTTATTTTTTCTATTTCTGATTTAATATTTAGTATTTCCTGATCCATTAATAAAATTTTAATATATTTGTTGTATTTAATCTACTATCAAAATTGTTAGATATATTATCTAGATTATTATCATTATTTTTAAATGACTCGATTATGGCTAACTTGGTTTTAGGATTCGCTTTTTTTCCAGTTTTTGCATCTATGACCATCATATTTATATTGTCTGCAACTTTAAAAGGCCTTGCGTTAAAAGTATTTGCTGTTTTTTTTATGAACTCTTTAAAAACTGGCATTGCTGTTTTTGAACCTGTTTCGAATTTACCTAAACTCCTTGGATTATCATAGCCAATGTATACTCCAACCACTAAATTTGATGTAAATCCTATAAACCAAGTATCTGTATTTTTGTTTGTTGTTCCTGTCTTGCCAGCTAATTCAAGTTTCAATTCTTTTAAACCTTTTCCAGTTCCACGTTCTATAACACCTTTCAACATAGAAGTAATCTGATAGGCTGTTTGTGGTGAAAAAATCTGTTGATATTTATTTTTAATAACTGGTTTACTAGTTCCTTCATATGAAATTAAATCACAATTTTCACAGAATCTTTTTTCATTATTAAAAATAGTTTTTCCTTCACTGTCTTGAATTCTATCAATTAATATTGGATTAACTAATTTTCCACCATTCAAAAAAGAACAATAAGCGCTTGTGATTTTTAACAAAGTCGTTTCAGCAGAGCCCAAAGATACTGACATAAGTTCATCTGGATTTTCATAAATATTTAATTTTTTTGAAAAATTTATAATTTTGTCTATACCTAATTCTTGAGCTATTCGGACAGTCATTAGATTTCTTGATTTTTCTATACCTGTTCTTAGTGTTGAAGGTCCGTAGAACTTTTTGCCGTAATTTTCTGGTTTCCACATTTTTAAATCATTTCCTTGATCTAATACTATAGGTGCGTCTAATACTAATGTTGTTGGTAAAAAATTATTTTCTAATGCTAAAGCATATATGAAAGGTTTGAATGCAGATCCAGGCTGACGTTTTGCTTGAGATGCTCTATTAAATTCACTTTGTTTAAAACTAAATCCACCTGACAATGCTAATACTCTTCCGCTATATGGATCCATCACAACAATGCCCCCATTAGCTCTTGGAAGTTGTTTTAAACTATAGTTTCCATTAGATAATTTCTTGACATAAATTATGTCACCAATTTTAAATAGTTTTTTGAATTCCTTTCGCGTCCAATCAATATCATTAAAATTAATTGTTCCATTATCATCATTTTGTGTTTTGATGACTGTTTCAAATTTGTCAATTCTAGTAACAACAGCCAATTCCCATCCGAAAGATTTTTCTAAATTTAAGTCTTTAAGATCTTTTTTCCAATTTTTGTATTTTTTTATATTTGATAGAGGACCTCTCCATCCTTTTCTCTTATCAAATTCTTGCAAACCATTCCTAAGTGATTGTGTAGCAATTTTTTGTAATTCTAAATCCAAAGGTGTCTTGATGTTAAATCCTTGTTTATATACTTTATCATATCCATATTTATCAATTACATCCTTTCTAACATCTTCTACATAATATCTAGAATCTTCTAGGTAAATTCTTTTTCTCTTTTGTAATTTAATTTTAGAGTTAATTAATTTAGAGTGTTGTTTTTGATCAATGAATCCATTATCTAATAAATTATTTAATACTAAATTTCTTCTAAATTTTGCTAACTCCTTGTTTTTATATGGATTGTATTTGCTTGGTGCTTTTGGAAGAGCAGCTAGAAGTGCAGCCTCTCCATAATTGAGTTCACTTATTGGTTTATTAAAATATCTTAAACTAGCTGATGCTATACCATAGCTACCCTCACCAAGATAAATTTGATTTAGATAAAGCTCTAGAATTCTTTTTTTTGATAAAACACGCTCAATTCTAAAAGCTAATATTGCTTCCTTTATTTTTCTATCAATGCTTACTTCATTAGTTAAAAGAAAGTTTTTTGCTACTTGTTGGGTAATAGTAGAGGCACCTTCTAATCTTTTTGAGTAAAGTAGATTAAATAAGTTATTTTTAATTGCTCTTAAAACTCCTTTGGCATCTACCCCTGGATGGTCAAAAAAGTTTTTATCCTCCGCAGATAAAAAAGCATTTATCACGGTTTGAGATATAGCAGAATATGGAACAAAAATTCTTTTTTCAGATGAAAAATCGCTTACTAACACTCCGTTTCCTGAATAAAGCTTGCTTGATACTGGTGGTTTATAATTTTTAAGATATTTGTAATCCGGCAATTTATTGGAATAAGTCCAAAGAATAGATATTATTGATAATAGTATTAGAAGAGATGACAATAATCCAAATATTAGTAATCTTTTAAAGAACTTTTGCATTTTAGTTTAAATATCTTGCGAATTTGTTATTCTTAAGGCACAGAATTTATTAAATTAACTTATGAAAAAATCAGCAATATTATGTCAAAAAATTTATATATCGATGCATCGCATCCTAATGAAACTAGAGTTGTTCTTAAAAGTAATAATCATATCGAAGACTATGAATATGAAAGTATAAACAACACTTTAATTAAGAATAATATTTATCTCGGAAAAGTAAGTAGAATTGAACCTTCTTTACAAGCAGCGTTTGTTGACTTTGGAAGAGAAAGACATGGTTTTCTATCTTTTAATGATATCCAGTCTGATTATTATCAGCTACCTTTAAGCGATTTAGAAAAAATAAAACAAGAAGAAGAGAAGGTTCGAGAGGAACTTTCAAAACAAAGTGAAAACATAGAAGATAAAATTCTTGAAGGTAAAGAGGAAATTAAAATTGATGATCCTGTTGAAAAAAAAGAGGACGATGAAAAAGATAAAATAAATAATCAGAAAAAATTTCCATCAAAAAGATACAAAATCCAAGAAGTAATAAAACCAAATCAAGTAATTTTGGTTCAAGTGTTAAAAGATGAAAGAGGTTTAAAAGGAGCAGCGCTTAGTACTTTTATTTCCATTGCTGGAAAATACATAGTCTTAATGCCTAACACAGCCAAAGGTGGGGGAATTTCTAGAAAAATATTTAATCCAGGAGAAAGAAAAAAAATTAGAAATATATTAAATGAAATAACTATACCAAAAGAGATGGGAATTATAGTTAGAACAGCAGGATCAAACAAAACAAAAAATGAAATCGAGAATGATTTAAAAAATTTAATTAAAGTTTGGGATCAAATAAAAGATAACGCATTAAATTCAATTGCCCCATCTTTAATTCACCAAGAAAGTGATATTATAAAAAGATGTATAAGAGATATGTACGATGATGATACTCAAAATATATATGTTGAAGGAAATGAAGGATATCAAAAAACAAAAAATTATTTGAAATTAATGATGCCAAATCAATTAAAAAAAGTTAAAAAATATAGAGATAAAGTACCCCTTTTTTATAAAGAAAATATAGAAAAAAAATTATTTGAAATTTTTGAGACAGAAGTGAAACTGACTTCAGGTGGATATTTAGTAATAAACCCAACTGAGGCACTAGTTTCTGTAGATGTAAACTCAGGAAAATCAATAAAACAAAAAAATGTTGAAAGCACTGCTTTTGATACAAATATCGAAGCAGCAGAAGAAATTGCAAGACAAATAAAAATAAGAGATTTATCTGGATTAATAATAATTGATTTTATTGATATGCTTAGTTTCAATAATCGAAGACAGGTTGAAAGAAAATTAAAAGAGAAATGTAGAAATGATAGAGCAAGAATTCAAATTGGTAGAATAAGTAATTTTGGATTACTAGAAATGTCAAGACAGAGATTAAGAGAAAGTAATGTCAAATGGCACATGAAATTGACAGATGAAACCTTTGTATTGAAAATACTTAAATTAATTGAAATAAAATCATTAGAACATAATGCAAAATTAGTAGAATTAACTATTAACGATAAAATTGAAAAACATATTACTGATCACTATGACGAAGTAGTTAAATACTTTGAAAAAAAGTATAAAGCTAAAATTGATTTAAATACAAATAATGATTTAAATTTAGAAGACTATATAATTGAGTTCAAATCAAAAACAAAGAAAGTATTAGATAAAATTGAAAAAGTTGAGAAACTTGGAGCTTTAAAAATTGAAAACAAAAAAGATGATAATATTGCTAAAAATAAAGGGAGAAAGATATTTAAAAAAAGGAAGTTCAGAAAAAAATTTTATAAGAAAAAAACTAAATAATTCCTTTATTTGTAGTTGATGCAGATCCAAATAAATTTGGATTAATTCTTCCAGACAAATATGATTTTCTTCCAGAAATTACTGCAAGCTTCATAGCTTCTGCCATTTGAGATGGATTTTTAGCTTTTGCAATTGCAGTATTTATTAAAACACCGTCACATCCTAACTCCATTGCAATACTAGCATCAGAAGCTTGTCCAATTCCAGCATCAATAATTAAAGGTAATTTTGTTTGTTTTCTAATAATTTTAATATTAACTTTATTTTGTATTCCAAGACCTGAACCAATTGGAGCAGCAAGAGGCATAATTGCAACAGCACCTGCATTTTCCAATCTTTTTGCCATTAATGGATCATCATTGCAATAAACCATTACTTTAAAACCCTCTTTTGTTAATAATTCAGTAGATCTTAAAGTTTCAATCATTTCAGGAAAAAGGTTTCTTTTGTCACCTAATACCTCTAATTTTACTAATTTCCATCCACCTATTTCTCTTGCTAATCTTAAAGTTCTAATTGCATCTTCTGCAGTAAAACATCCGGCTGTGTTAGGCAAATATGTTATTTTTTTTGGATCTATATAATCCATTAATCTAGCTTTATTCTTATTGGATATGTTTACTCTTCTAACTGCAACTGTCACTATGTCTGCACCAGAAGACTTAATAGCTTTAGCACATTCACTGAAGCTTTTATATTTTCCAGTCCCAACTATCAAGCGCGATTTAAAAATCTTATTTGCTATCTTAAATCTTTTGTCAATCATTATCCACCACCGATAAAATGAACAATTTCTATTTTATCACCTTTCTTTAATCGAATTTTAGAAATTCTATTTTTGTCAATAATTTTTTTGTTTAGCTCTATAGCTATTTTATTTAATGGCATTTTTAATTTTGTAATCAAGCTCTTGAGTGTAAATTTAGGAATTATTTGCATTTGCTTGCCATTTACAGTTATTTTTATTTTATTTTTAATATTCATATATTATAAAGAATTCATGAGTAAAATATTAATCATTAATGGTCCCAATCTTAATCTAATAGGTGAAAGAGAACAATCACAATATGGTAGCAAAGATTATAAATTCCTAGAGGATATTTGTGAGAAAAAATCTAAAGAATTAAATTTAACTCTTATAATGAAACAATCAAATGTTGAAGGAGAAATCGTAGATATTATTCAAAGTGCCAGAAACGAATTCGATGGAATTATAATTAATGCAGGTGGATATAGCCACACATCAGTTGCAATTAGAGATGCACTAGATATATTTAAAGGCAAGATAATTGAACTTCATATATCAAATATATATAAAAGAGAGGAATTTCGTCATAAATCTATAATAAGTGGTGTTGTTACAGGAATAATTTGTGGATTAGGAATAAATGGATATATTTTAGCCATAAATTCTATGCATGAGATGTTAAATGAAAATAAATAAAAATATAATCAAAGAGCTTACAGAATATTTAAATGAATTTAATCTTACAGAGATAGAATACACTGAAAAAGATATAAAAGTTAAAGTATCAAAATCTTCTGGATCAAATTTAGCATCAATTAAAGAAATAAAATCAGAAATAAAAACAGAAAATATTAAAATAGATAATGTTAGTGGGACAGAAGTTCCATCGCCTATTATAGGAACTGCTTATTTAGCACCAGAACCTGGTGGTAAAAAGTTTGTAGAAGTCGGTAAAAAAATTAACAAAGGTGATACAATAATGATTGTTGAAGCTATGAAAACAATGAATCATGTTCCATCTCCAATAGCTGGTACCGTAAAAAAAATTTGCGTCGAAGATGGTCAACCTGTTGAATATGGACATACCATAGCAATAATTGAATAATAATGTTCAAAAAAATTCTTGTTGCGAATAGAGGTGAAATAGCTGTTAGAGTCATAAGAGCATGTAAAGAATGGGGTATACAAACAGTCGCCATTCATTCTGATGTTGATAGAAATAGTATGCACGTTAGATTAGCTGACGAAAGTATATGTGTAGGTCCACACCAAGCGGTAAGTAGCTATTTAAATATTCCAGCTATTATGTCAGCTATTGAATTGACAAATTCTGAAGCTGTTCATCCAGGTTATGGTTTTTTGTCTGAAAATTATGAATTTGCAAAAATTCTTGAAGAGAACAAAATTAAATTCATTGGTCCATCATCCTCATTAATTAAAATGATGGGTGATAAAATTGAAGCAAAAAAAATTGCGAAAAAATATGGTCTTCCGGTAATTGAAGGTTCTGATGGGGGTGTATCTGATTTTAATGAAGCAAAAAAAATATGTAAACAAATTGGATATCCAGTTTTGATAAAGGCAGCTGGTGGTGGTGGTGGAAAAGGTATGAAAGTTGTTACAAAAGAAGAAGAATTTGAAAACTTATTTTTGACCGCTAAAACTGAGGCAAAAAAATTTTTTGGTAACGACGAAGTATATATTGAGAAATTTTTTCAAAATCCAAGACATATCGAAGTTCAAGTATTATCTGGTAAAAATAGAACTGTACATCTTCATGAGAGAGATTGTTCTATACAAAGAAGACATCAAAAGTTAATTGAGGAAACTCCCAGTCCTTTACTGAATGATCAGATAAGAAAAGATCTTTTTGAGAAAACTGTCAAAATGGTAAGTCAAATTGGATATGAAGGAGCCGGTACAGTAGAATTTATTTTTGAAGATGGAAAATTTTATTTTTTAGAAATGAATACAAGAATACAAGTTGAACATCCAGTAACAGAAGTAGTAACAGGAATTGACTTAATAAAAGAACAAATCTGGATTGCATATGATGGCAATACTGCATTAAAACAGGAAGATATTAAGCCAAGAGGTCACGCAATTGAATGCAGAATAAATGCAGAAGACGTGACAAAAAATTTTCAACCTTCACCGGGAGAAATTACCATGTGTCATCAACCATCAGGTTTTAGAACTAGAGTAGATGGAGCAATTTTTCAAGGATATAAGGTAACCCCTTACTATGATAGTATGATTTGTAAAGTAATATGTCACGGAAGAAATAGAACTGAGGCAATTCAAAGAATGCGAAGATCCCTCGATGAATTTGTAATAGAAGGTATAAAAACAACAATAGACTTGCATAAAATACTTTTAAATCATAAAAAATTTTTAAACTCAGATTTTAATGTGAGTTGGCTTGATAAAGAAAAATTACTTTAAGAGTAACACTTTTTTAACCAAATATCGTAGACAGGATGGTCAAAAGGTCTAATTGAAGGAGATGAGGCAAACGTCCAGTCATTAAAAATAAATACTTTATTCTGATCTTTATTAACTGTATCTCTTACTTGCATATATGCTGTAACTTCCGGATCATCATCAAATTTTGAATTATTACATTTTAATATGTTTATTAAGAGATTTTTAAATCTATATTCTGTGCCAACTTCAACCTCGACAATGTCGCTTTGAGAGTTTACTTTATCCAATATTGTCAAAACAGCAAAATTTTCAGTCTTAAGTTGATTTTCACTTAGAGAATTAATTGTTAACAAATGATAAATAAATAAAATAAGAAAATACGTTTTAGCTTTTCCAAGAAGTGTATTTTTTATTTGTAGCATTTTTACTTTTATTTTTATTTGGGTGATAGGAATTTTCAGTTCCTGTTTGATTTGGCATATGCTCTTTCTGCCACTTATATTTGTCTAATTCATGACTGTTTTCTATTTTATTTCCAGTCCGATGTATCCATGAATACCATTCAATAGGAATTTTTGATGCTTCAACCTCTCCGTTGTAAATAACCCATCTTTTTCCCGACTTGCTTTCATAGTATTTGTTACCTGAAGCATCTTCACCAATTAATTTTCCAAAAAAAATTGTATTTAGTCTTGTGCCAAATGTTTGTTTATTCCACCATGTAAAAATTTCTTTGAACATTTTTAATATTATTTTCAATTTAAAATTGTAAATTTAAAATTAGACTATATTTTAAAAATGTATATACATAATTCTTACCAAGATTCAATTTACAAATAGGATTACAATGGCAAAATACTTAGTTGAAACATATTACACTTGCAGTTTTAAAGTATCACATTATTTAGATGACATAAATCAAGAAAATCTTAAAAACTTAGAGAATAAAGACGATGGAAAATTTGAGGTTATTGATGTTAAGTTAGATAATAGAAAAACAAAAAACCTTCAAGATGCTAAAAGTAACAAAGTTGATGTAGTTTCTCAGCCAATTAGTGGTCAAGAAATTAAAAATAGTCTTAAGTCCAAACCTATTGATGAAAATTTTAAAAAAAATATCACCGATAATATAGGTAAAAGATTTAGTATGCCTGATAGAAGAAAAGGCTATATCCAAAAAGCTTCGATAGGCAATCACAAAGTATATTTGCATACTGGTGAATATGAAGATGGTAAAATAGGAGAAATTTTTATCGATACTAGTAAAGAAGGTGAGCTAGTAAAGGCTCTAATGAATAATTTTGCGATAGCAATATCATTAGGTCTTCAATATGGAGTTCCATTAGATGAATTTGTAAATGCATATTTAGATACAAAATTTGAACCTTCAGGAAAAGTTTATGGAAACGATAGAATCATGAGCGCAAGTTCAATATTAGATTATATTTTTAGAGAGCTTGCAATTTCTTACTTAAATAGAGAGGATTTGGCTCACACCCCGTCTATAACTGGAAATTCTGACAAAAACGAAAGTCAAGATAGCGAAGATCAAAATCAATTAATTAAACTTGTAAAAGATATTACAAGTAAAGGATTTGTTAGAAACGATTACAAAAAGAAACTAGTGGATTTATCGGATATAAGAATAAACCTTAAAGGAAAAAAATAATTATTTTTTTCTTTTTGAAATATTAAGTTCTTTTAGTTGATCTTCATCTACTTCAGAAGGTGCATTCATCATTAAGTCTTGAGCATTTTGATTCATTGGAAACATAGTTACCTCTCTAATATTTTTTTCTTCTGCTAATAACATCACGATTCTATCTATTCCAGGAGCAATACCACCATGAGGAGGTGCTCCAAAACTTAAGGCATTAATCATGCCACTAAATTTCTCATTCACTTTTTCTTTTGAGTAACCAGCGATTTCAAATAGTCTATACATTAAATCTGGTTTGTGGTTTCTGATTGCTCCAGAAGACAATTCAATACCATTACAAACAATATCATATTGAAAAGCTTTCAGTTTTAAGGGTTCTGAAAGATCTAAGTTATCGGTATCACCCTGGGGCATAGAAAATGGGTTGTGACTAAATTCAATCTTTTTTGTATTTTCATCCATTTCAAACATTGGATAATCAACTACCCAACAAAATGAAAAAATATTTTCGTCAATTAAATTTAATTCGTTTGCTATTTTATTTCTTGCATTACTTAATAATTTTTCAACTTCAGACTTATTTCCACAAGACATAAATATTGTGTCACCTACTTCGGCACCCATTTTGGTCATAATCTCTTTTAGGGACTGTTCAGAAAAGAATTTTCCAACAGGTCCTTTGGCACTCAACTTATCCAAATTTTCAATAGAAAAATATGCAAGACCAGACGATCCTTCATCTTTTGCCCATTTATCAATTCCATCAAAAAAACTTCTTGGTTTTTCAGATGTATTTTTTGTAACAATTCCTCTAACTATAGATCCCCTCATTACTAATTTTTTAAATATTTCAAAGTTAACATCATCTCTTTTAAAAATTTCAGTAATATCTGCTATTTCTAAAGGATTTCTCAAATCAGGTTTGTCAGTACCAAATTTCAACATAGCTTCGCTGAAAGGAATTCTAGGAAATTTTTCATGAAGTAACTTTTTAGAAGAAAATTTTTTGAATAAATTTACAAATAACTCTTCAATTATTTTAAATACATCCTCTTGTTCTACAAAAGACATTTCTAAGTCAAGCTGATAAAACTCTCCTGGACTTCTATCCGCTCTAGCATCTTCATCTCTAAAACACGGCGCAATTTGAAAATATTTATCAAAACCAGAAACCATGATTAATTGTTTAAATTGCTGTGGCGCTTGAGGTAAAGCGTAAAATTTACCAGGGTTTAGTCTGCTTGGTACTAAAAAGTCTCTAGCACCTTCTGGGCTTGATGAAGTTAATATAGGTGTTTGATATTCTAGAAAACCATATTTTTGCATTTCAGATCTAATAAATGAGATAATTTTAGATCTTAAAATAATATTATTATGAATTTTATTTCTTCTTAAATCTAAAAATCTATACTTTAATCTAATTTCTTCAGAGTATTCTTGATCAGAAAAAACAGGTAGTGGCAATTCCTTAGTTCTTGCAAGAATTTTAAACTTTTCAATTCTAACCTCAATTTCCCCGGTATTTAAATTTTTGTTAATTGTATCTTTTTCCCTCACTAAAACTTTACCTTCAACTTGTATTACAGTTTCTAATGGAAGTTTTTCTATTTCTTTAAAAATTTTTTTACCCTCATCAATTACACATTGAGTTAGTCCATAGTGATCTCTTAAATCTAAAAATAATAGATTTCCATGATCTCTTTTCTTATTTATCCAGCCTGATAACTTTATTGTTTGATCTTTGTTATTTAAAGTTAGTTCTCCGCAAGTGTGTGTCCTGTATTTACTCAATTTATTATCTCTTTTATTATTTTTAAGTTAATAGATTTCTTCTTCTTTAAACTCAATTCATCAATCTTATATATAAATTCACGCATTTTGCTATACGATCTAGCAATTCTTTTTATAATATAATCTATAATTTTGTTATCCAATTTAATTTGTCTATCGGAGAAACTTTTTAAAATAATTGCATATATCAACTCATCGTCTGGTTTTTCAATATTAGCGATAATACAATTCTTTAATCTTGATAATAAGTCTGGAAGTGTGAATTTCATTGTATCTATTGGCTTTTTTGATGAGATTAACAAATATTTATTATCCTGTTCAACTAAATTGAATATTGAATAAAGAAGTTTTTCGTCAAAACTTTCTTCTAAATCCTCAATTATTATATTGTTTGAAATTTTAATTTTTTTTAAAATATTGTCTTCGATGTCTTTGCTATTTAAATACAAAGCATTACTTTTTTTTTTAAATATGTTTGATAAATGTGTTTTGCCAGAATATTCTTCCCCAGCCAAGTTGACAATTTTTTTTTCCCATTTAGGCCATGCCTCTATAATATTTTTTGCGAAATAATTACTTTTAGAAACATAATAATCATTTTCATCAAAACTTTCGGCAATTCCAAAGTCTAAGAGTTTTTGATCTAATTCCCTCATTCTATATTCCAAATATCACTAGATGAATTTATATTTATATCATTTACTTTTAAGATATTCAGAAATTTCTCAGGATTATTATTATAAATTATTTTATATATAATTTCCTTACTATTCATTTTTTCTATT
>CACMAX010000012.1 GCA_902611845.1 uncultured Pelagibacteraceae bacterium
CTGATGTAATTCTTGATAAATTTAAAATTGATTTACTATTTTTATTTTCTGTATAATCTTTAATGGCATTGTCAATATTTGCTGTATCAGGTTTATATTTTTCATTCACCTGAAGTAAGAATTTTAATTTATCTTCATGAGATAAGTTATGATATCTAAAGAGAATATCCCTTGCTAATGTAATTCCAAATGCTGCTCCTTTAGATGATAATAGGTCATCACATAGCTCGATCAAATCCCTTTTTTTTGAGAATTTTTTTAAAGATTTTTTCTCTAAAATTTTTTGACCAGCATCAGCAATTGTCTCAAATATTCTTTTTATATTTAACATGGTGTTTTTTATATATTAAAAACCTAAACTTTTACCCATTATTTTGTCAGGTAGCCAAGTTACAATCTCAGGAAAAATACATAAAATAAGTATAGCTAAAGCCATAATTATCATAAATGGTATAGATCCCTTTAAAATTTCTGACAAACTAACATCTGGTGTAATGCCTTTGATTATATAAAGGTTTAATCCAACAGGTGGCGTAATAAGACCAATTTCCATATTAATTGTAAATACAATTGCAAACCAGTACGGATCAAATCCCAGTTGAGTTATAACTGGCAATAATATTGCTGAAGTCATAACAATCACGGCAACTGGAGGTAAAAAGAAACCTGCAATCAACAAAAATATATTTATTAAAATAAATACCACCCATTTATTAGAGCTCATCTCTACCATGCTTTGGGCTAATGATTGGGTTACGTAAAGTTGTGACAATGTAAATGCAAAAAGATAAGAAGCTGCAATGATAAACATTATCATCACACTTTCTTTCATTGAAACTTTAACAATGTTCCATATTTTTTTTGGTTGGTAAATTTTGTAGACAACTGCAATCAAAACAAAAACTAAAAAAGCTCCAACCCCTGAAGCCTCTGATGGAGTAGCAACACCACCATATAAAACATATAAAACACCAGCAATGATTGCTAAGAAAGGAAGTATCCTTGGTAACACTTCAATTTTTTCTTTGAAAGTTGGAGGCGTTCTATTCTTTAGAGCTTTAGCTGAATCTTTGTCAATAAAGTAACTGTGTATCAGTGCCCAGATAGCGAACATACCTGCAAGCATAAATCCAGGTATCAACCCGCTTAAAAATAATCTTCCAATAGATGTTCCGGTTGCAATTCCGTAAACAATTAAAACAATACTTGGAGGAATTAATACTCCTAATGTTCCTCCCGCTGCTATGGTTCCTGTTGCAATTTGATCTGAATATCCTCTTTTTCTCATTTCAGGAATTCCCATAGTGCCGATTGCAGCACAAGTTGCTGGACTTGATCCACTTAGTGCAGCAAAGATTGAACAAGCTCCTATATTAGAGATAACCAAACCTCCAGGTACCCTCCATAACCATCTGTCCAATCCAGTATATAAATCTTTTCCTGCTGGAGAATTAGCAACTGCCATTCCCATTAAAATAAACATTGGTATTGAAAGCAGAACAAACGAATTTAAACCTGCATAGAAAGTTTCAGCAAAAACATCTAGCATTTGAAAACCTTCGAAAGCAACTAAAAGAGCTATTGATACAAAACTTAAACCGAATGCAATCGGTATTCCTGAAAATAAAACTATCAAAGTAAAAACAGCAACGATTATTGCAATTATTAATGGATCCATTAGTTAGTATCCTTTTCGTCTGTAAGCTTAATAATCTCTGCTATATATTGCAAAATCATTAGCGCAGCCCCTATCATCATTGAAGAATATGGTACCCATAAAGGAGGATCCCAAACAGTTCCTGTTGAATAATTTTTAGTAAACGCTTCCTCAACCATTAAAAAACCAAAATAGAATAAAATTAAGAAGAATAATAAACTGACTAATGAGGTAAAAATTTTAAGTCTTAATATATTTTTTTTTGATAAGAAATCATAGATCCACTCCATACTCACATGAGCTTTCTCACTTAAAACATATGCACTTCCAATAAATGTTGAAGCAACTAGAAGCATTGTAACTAGCTCAGTTTGCCATGTTATTGCTCTTTGAAAAAAGTATCTTTCAAAAACTAATTCTACAATTACAAGAATTGATAACAGTAAAGCTAGAACTGCAAAAGCTCCACAAGCTCTTGCAACATTATCACAGAATTTTAAGTATTTTTCTTTCATAAAAAAAACCCCTACTTACAGAGAATAAATAGGGGTTCTTTATATATTATTTTATTTAACTGCTAAAGCCATTTCCATTAGCTTATCGCCACCTGGAACTTTTTCAGCAAAAGCTTTGTGAGATGATTTTATTGCAATATCAACCCATGCAGCATGATCATCAGCATCCATATACACTAATTTAACACCTGCAGCTTTATATGCTTCCTCAAACTTTTTATCTAAGTTTTCTACTTGAGCTGTCATATATTTCTCAGCAACTTTACCTGCTTTCATTAAAGCCACTTGTTGGCTAGAATTTAAAGCATTGTAGCTTTTCTTAGACATTAAAATTGGCTCATACATAAACCATAAACCAAATTTTCCTGGAGGAGTTGCGCATTTTACTTGTTCATAAATTTTGTAACTTACAAAACTTCCTGAACTAGTATTTGCACCTGTTAATACACCAGTTTGTAATCCAGTATAAATTTCAGATGATGGCATACTTTGAATACCTGCACCAGCAGCTTCTAACATTTGGTTGAAAGCTTTTCCTGCAGCTCTCATCACTTGTCCTTTAGCATCACTTGGATTTTTGATACATTTAGTTTTTGATGCAAAACCACCACCTAACCATGCATCAGATAGTACTACAACACCAGCATCACTGATTATTTTTTTAATCTCAGTCATCATTGGACCTTTATTAAATCTCAATGCATGCTCATGATTTTTTACAGTTCCTGGCATTAATGTAGCATCAAACTCTGGATGGAATTTTGATGCATAAGCTAATGGGAAAGCAGAAATATCTAATTGACCTGTAGTCATAGGTTTCCACTGTTCTTTTGGCTTATAAAGTGACTTAGCTGGATAAATTCTAATTTCTAAATCAACGTTTGCTTTTTTAACTTCATCAGCAATAATTTGTACCATTTCATGACGTGGGTCAAAAGAGCCATCAGCTCTAGGTGTTCCTGGCCATTGGTGACTTGCTTTTAATGTAACTGCGTATGCAGATCCTACTATTGAAAAAGCTATAATTATTGAAGACAAATATAATGTTATTTTTCTTAACATAGTTTTCCCCTTTTTATTTATAATGTTGATATTAAATTGAACTTGAGCAGAAGAGTCAATATAAGGAAATGACGTACTTATTATGGATGGTCCTTTAAAAAATTTATTAGTTGTTGATCTTACTAGGGTTTTAGTAGGTCCATATTGTACAATGATCTTATCTGATCTCGGTGCACGTGTAATTAAAGTAGAAGCTCCAGAAATTGGTGACGATTCAAGAAAGTTTGGACCTTTTGTAAAAGACTATTCAGCATATTTTATGTCACTGAATAGAGGAAAAGAAAGTATTGCTCTTAATTTAAAAAATGAAGATGATAAAAAAATCTTTGATAAAATTTTAGCAAAAGCAGATATTTTAGTAGAAAATTTTAAACCAGGTACTTTAGAAAAATGGGGATATGGTTGGAAAGATGTAAGCAAAAAATATCCAAAATTAATATATGCATCTGCATCTGGTTTTGGTCAAACTGGACCTTTGAAAGAATTACCTGCTTATGACATGGTCGTTCAGGGAATGGGTGGACTGATGAGTGTTACAGGTCATCCAAATAGTGAACCAACAAGAGTTGGAACATCAATTGGTGATATTACAGCAGGCCTTTTTACTGCAATCGGAATTAATGCAGCTTTGTATGATAGACAAAAAACAGGCAAGGGAATGTTTATAGATGTTTCAATGTTAGACTGTCAAATTGCGATTTTAGAAAATGCGATTGCAAGATATTTATCTAAAAATGAAATTCCTAAACCGATGGGATCTAGACATCCTTCAATCGCTCCTTTTGAGGCATTTAAAACAAAAGATAGTTATATAATTATTGCTGCAGGTAACGACAAATTATATGAAAAACTTTGTGAAGTATTAGGTATACCTGAAATGATCAGTGATAAAAGATTTAATACCAATTCACTCAGATGTGAAAATATGAATGAACTAAAATCAATTTTTGAAGATAAGCTTTCTTCAAAAAATACTTCTGAATGGGTTAGTGAAATGGAAAAATTAAAGATACCTTGCGGACCAATATTTAATATTAAAGAAGCAGTAGAAAATCCTCAAGTAGAGGCGAGAAACATGATTGTTAAAGCCTATCATAAAGTAGTTGGTGATTTTAGATTGGCAGGAAATCCCATAAAAATGTCTTCATACGAGGATAAAAGTACTAGAGGGGACATTCCTGATCTTGATGAACACAGGGAAAAAATACTAAAAGAGTTTTCTTAATTAAGAATTATTTTCTTCTTCGTTTACGTTGTCTGAAACTTGTTCTTCTGCTTCTGAAACTTGATCTAGTGAAACATCATCACTTTCTTCAGCTTCGCTTGGAGCTTCAACGTTAACATCTGGTTGAGCTGATGGTGATAATTCAGCAAGATCTTCTTTTGAAACTTGAATTTTTTCAGGTACTTTTCTAGCTCTTTTCGAAGGAAGAATTGGTACGCCGCTTTTTGAAATTTCACCTTTGTAAAGATTTTCAAAATCATCGCCAATATCTTCATCATCTTCAGAGGTATCATCGATTTGTTCTACATGTTTTCTTAGTTTGTAAACTGCAGCTTCTGTTAAATCTGGAACTTTAATTGTTTCTTCTGCTATTTCTCTTAATGCAATAACTGTGTGCTTATCGTTATCTCTATCTAATGTAGGTTCAATTCCTGAATTAAGTTGAGTAGCTCTTTCTTTAGCAACCAAAACTAATTCATAAGGGCTATCTACTTTATCTATGCAGTCTTCAACGGTAACTCTTGCCATGGGCGATTAAATATACTCCAAGATCAACAAAATCAAGTATTTTTACACTAAAATTGGATTTAATTTTTTTCTAACTAAAAAAAGAAGGATAAAAGAAATAAGTATATAAAGTGCAGATATTATAGCAATTTTATCAATTGAAAATCCGATATCAATTAAAATACCAAAAAGAGCAGTTCCAAAAGCTGTTGAAAAAACCATAAGTGCAGTGGTCAGAGCTTTAATAGATCCAATATGCTTTACACCATAAACTTCAGCCCAAGTAGAAGACCCCAAAACGTTTGCCAAACCATTTGATATTCCAATTAAACCTAAAAATATAAATGCAGTAATTTGTGCATCAAAATAAATAATTACAAAAGTCGATAGAAATAAAGGAATATTCATAAAAATTAAAAGTTTTCGACTTGTGAATTTATCAATTAAAAAACCAGATATTAAAAGAGTAATTACTGAAAATACTGAATAAGACATAAAAGACTGAGCAATTACAAATGGTCCCCAGTTTTTTGATTCAGTAATAAATGACTGATAAACAAATACACCAGTTGCAATCCAAGGCATGGCCAGCATATTCATGCTTACTATATAAAATTTATAATCTTTTATTACTTCAATTCTTTTCCATTGCTTAATATTTTCCTCTTTAAATTCTTCACCTTCAGTGCTTTCCCTCGTATCAAGTTTAACAGCTCGGACTAAAAAGAATGATGCAACCGGTAAAAATATTAAAATTAATAAAGCAATTACTGTCCAAATATTTTGCCAAGTTGTTAATGACAACAAAAATACCATTAAAACAGGTAAAATAAATTCAGCACTAGATAAACCAAACCAGCAAATACTTAATGCCCTACCCCTAGATTTTGTAAAATATCTTGAAACTGTTGTTGTTGCAGTATGAGACATCATTCCTTGACCTGAAAATCTCATTAAGAAAATTGCAATGAATAAAAAAACTATTGATGAAATTTTTGAAAAGAAAAAACAAGAAAAAGATAAAAGCAATGTTACAAAGATTGCAAATCGGAAAATATTTATATCATCAATTTTCTTTCCAACCCAAATAAGTAATAAACTACTGCACAATGTTGCAGATGCATATATTGAGCCAAATTGTCCATGAGTTATCGATAGTGTCTCTCTTATACTTGTATTGAATATTCCAAGAAAAAAACTCTGTCCAAAGCTTGAAAAAAATGTAAATATAAATCCAAATACAATTACTTTTAAACTTAAATTTTTAAACATAAAAAAATATGACTTCTAAAGTTGCTTTCATAGGTCTTGGTGTAATGGGTTATCCAATGGCAGGATATATATCAAAAGCAGGACATAATGTAACTGTTTTTAACAGAACAAAATCAAAAGCAGAAAAATGGATTGGTGAATACAAAGGTAATATGGCTGATACGCCATCTGAAGCAGCTAAAGATGCTGATTTTATTTTTACGTGTGTTGGAAATGATGATGATTTAAGACAAGTTTCTTTAGGTGATAATGGGTTATTTCATAATGCTAAAGAGGGATGTGTATATATAGATAATTCAACAGTGTCTGCTGAAATTTCTAGAGAACTTTATAAAGCTGCAAAAGATAAAGGATTTGGTTTTTTAGATGCTCCTATATCTGGAGGACAATCAGGTGCTGAGGGTGGGATATTAACTGTCATGGTTGGTGGCGATGAAAATAATTTTAAAAAAGCAGAGCCAATAATTGATTGTTATAGTAAAAAAGTAACTTTAATCGGACCATCAGGTAGTGGACAATTAACTAAAATGGTTAATCAAATGTGTATTGGTGGTTTAGTACAAGGTTTATCAGAAGCAGTAAATTTTGGAATTAATGCAGGTTTAGATATGGATAAAGTTATGGAAACTATTTCAAAAGGTGCAGCTCAATCTTGGCAAATGGAAAATAGATATAAAACTATGGTAGCAGATAAATTTGATTATGGATTTGCAGTGGATTGGATGAGAAAAGATTTAAAAATTTGTATTGAAGAAGCAAAAAGAAATGGTTCGCCTGTACCAGTAACTGAAATTGTTGATGGTTATTATGCTGAAGTTCAAAAAATGGGTGGAAACCGTTGGGATAGCTCAAGTTTAATAGCTAGATTAAAAAAGAAAAAATAATTGTGTCTACCACTGTTCCCTACTACGAGGATTTTTCCGAAATAAAAAAGAAAATTTGGTTAATGCTAACTGATGCAGTTACTAATAGATCGTCTCCTTTTAGAATACCCGTTTTTTCTTGTGGTAGTAAAGACAGTATTGAAAGTAGAATTGTTGTTCTTAGAAAATCAGATGAACAAAATAATATAGTACAATTCCACAGTGATATTAGATCTGATAAAATTAAAATATTAGAAAAAAACCCAAATTCATCGATGTTATTTTACGATAAAGATGAAAAAATACAGGTTAGATTAAAAGTTGAAGCAATTATCAATCACAATAATGATATAACAAAACAATCTTGGGAAAAAACTCAACATATAAGTCGTAAATGTTACTTAGTAGATAATGGACCAGGTACAGAATCTGATTTTCCAACATCTGGTTTAAAACCTGAATTAGATAATTTTGATTTTACAAAAGAACAAAGTGAAGAAGGATATAAAAACTTTACTGTTATACAGTGTAAAATTAAATCTATTGAGTGGTTATATTTAGCTGCAAAAGGTCATCGAAGAGCTAGATTTGACATTAATAATAGTAAAGATACTTGGTTGGTACCATAATGAAAAAATATGAAGCTATGGTTTTGTCGTGTATGGATCCAAGGTTTCAGCCAAAAGTTTTTAATTATTTAAAAAAAAAGAAATTAACTGGAAAGTATAGCTCATTTACTATTGCTGGATCAGCCATTGGTGTAACTTCTAAAAAATTTAAAAAATGGCAATCTACTTTTTTGGATAATTTATCAACTTCAATAAAGTTGCATAATATTAAAAAATTAATAGTAATTAATCACGAAGATTGTGGTGCAGCTAAAATAATAAATGGAAAGAAAGAATTTAATTCAACTATTGAAAAGAAAATTCACAAGGATTCTTTTAAAAAAATTAAGTTAACTTTAAGTAAAAAATTTCCTAAATTAAAATTATCTTTTAAAATATTAACATTAAGAGATTAGATTATTTAATGACCTTTTGGATCTCTATTATACTCTCTGTTAGCTTGTTCGTTATTAAATAATTTCATAACCCCAGTGCCGTTTCTATCCCAATAAGTAAACTTACATCCAGATCCACCACTCCTATAGTTCCACTTGCCTTTTTTAAGATCGCTCAATTGTTTTTCTCTAAGTTTAACAAGTTTTTTATGATTATATTTTCCCCATTCATTTAGACATATTAGCTTAAAAGGATCGTAAGGATCTTTTGATGTTGGAGTTAAATAAACACTATCCTCTCCTTTTGGACAACCTTCAACATCATGAACATAAGCTTTTCCAAAAAACATATGTTTTGCATCGGTATCTTGGCCACTTGAAAAATGTGCATTTTTACTCATACCAGGAACGCAAGCAAAACCTCCTCCCATCGCATGATGCACTTCATGAAGAGCTGTTTTAACCATATTATTTATATTTTTATTGTATTTGCTTTTAAGAAACATTGATGCCATTCCTACACCACCTTCTCCGCCATCTGGACTAGTTACATCAGCAAAAGTAAAATAAACTTTTTTTGGATTATTAAATCCATTTAGCCAAAGGTATGCACGATAGTTATTATTTATATGTTTGTGAAGTTCTTTTCTTTTTTTATCTAATCTTATGAAGGTAACATCTAATTTTCCATCTTTTCGATAATCGTACTTATATTTTTTTACACCCGAAGACCCTTTTGTTTTTTTACTAAACTTTTCAACAAGAGCGTTCATTTTGTTAGCATATTCCTCAATTTTACCATTTATATCTAGCTCACGATCTTCATCACTGGCTGTAAGCATGTATATGAAATGAATTTGATAATCATCAGTTACATCTGGTTGATCTTCAAAAAATCTACCTGGTTTTTCATCTGATGCTAATAATGATGAACTAAATAATGTGACAAATAATGCTAATAATATTTTTTTCATAATCCTTTTATTATTATATTAGTCCCCTCAGAATTATCGAGTCTAATCTGTTTAATGGGTTTATATTCTTCAGAATTATACCATTCTAGCGCTCTCTCATAACTTGGAAATTTTAGAACTATTATTCTTGGAAATTTAGTTTCACCATCAAATATTTGATATTTACCATTTCTAACTAAAAACTCTCCATCGAATTTTTTTACAATTGGATTAACTTTTTCAATATACTCTTTATAATTTTCTGGGTTGGTTACTCTTAATTGTGCAATTACATACCCTGCTGACATATTAGAAATATTTTTTTACTTAATTCCTTTGAAAAATACCAAATTCTTTTTCCCATGGAGCTTCTACGTCGTCTCGTGCATAAAAACAATCTCCACCTTCACCTTTATCTTTATCATAAATATTTTCATAATTATGTTTTGTAAATTTCCATTTTTCCTTTGGTATACAAGTAACTTCAAAAGGGTCAAAAGGTGTATCTGATGTAGGTGTAAAATAAACACTGTCCTGCATGTTTGGACAAGTTTTATTATTATGACCCCAATAATCATCATTCTTTGGGTCTAAAGTATGATTTGTTCCATCACCCGTCCAACTCATCATGTCTTTTGTTTTTTTAGTATTGTGTCCTTCGATAAAATTTGGTGAACATTTATAAATTCCACCCATGGCATGTAAAATCTCGTGTAAAATAAAATATCCAACCTCTTTATTATTAAGTGGGTATTTTTTTTGATGTTTTGAAAATACACTAAAAATTGGAAATCCAACAGAAAATGGCCAATCTTTATGAGTAAAATCTCCAAAGTTAAAATATATTTTCTTAGGGTTGTTCATTCCATTATTAATAATGGATCTTCCAAATACACCTCCACAACTACCCCATTTAGACTTTTTCATGTCTTTTTTGGTTCTGTTTATTCTAAGAAACGTAATATCTAACTTTCCGTCTTTACGTCTATCCCACTTTAATTTCTGACCTTCTCCATTATTAAAATTTGATTTCTTGTTTGCTTTAGCAGTTGTTTTTAAAATCCATTTATTGGCGGTTTCAACCCATTTTTCCAATTCTCCATTTATATCTCCCTCTTTATCTTTTGAGTCTTTTAATAGAGTATAAACAATGTGAACTTGGAAATCATCGTTAACATCAGGCTGATCCTCAAAATATCTTCCTGGTTTTTTGTCACTATCTAAAATAACTAGTGTTGTATCGCTATCATAACATTTGTCAGCATAAACATTTGAAATTAAGTTAAGTAAAAAAATGATTGATAATAAAATTGTTTTTTTCATAAAATTTAAAATACTGATTTAGAATACTTTTTCCAGTTATCTTGGTAATGTTTTGCATTTTCGGTTATTTGCCTGATTTCTTCCTCTGTAAGTTTTCTTTTAACAACTCCAGGAGAACCTACCACTAATGAGTTATCCGGAATTTCTTTGTTTTCAGTTATTAATGCTTTTGCACCAATGATGCAATTTTTACCAATTTTTGCATTATTTAAAATTACAGCTCCAATACCGATTAAACTATTATCTCCAATCGTACATCCGTGAAGCATAACTATATGGCCGATAGTTACGTCTTTACCAATTCTTAAAGGGCAACCTGGATCGGTATGTAAAACGCTTCCATCTTGAACATTTGAACCTTCTCCAACATGAATGTTTTCATTATCTCCTCTAATTACAGCATTAAACCAAACACTGGAGTTTTTTTCTAATGTGACATCTCCAATTATAGTTGCATTTGGTGCTACCCAATTTTCGCCAGAGTTTTTTGGTTTTTTATCTTCCAAATCGTAAAACATAATTTATATATTATTACATTATGCCTATTAAAACACCAGTATGTGATTTTGGAAGAAAAGCAGAAAATTTTGAATTAAAATCTACAGAGAACAAATTAATATCATTAAATGATATAAAAGGTGAAAATGGAACTTTGGTAATGTTTATTTGTAATCATTGTCCATATGTAAAAGCAATTATTAGAGATGTGGTGGAGGACTGTACTAAGCTTAATGATTTAGGAATAAATTCAGTTGCAATATGCTCTAATGATCCAATTAATTATCCAGAAGATTCTTTTGAAAAAATGATAGAGTTTGCAATTAAACATAAGTTTAATTTTCCTTACCTGATTGATGAAAAACAAGACATTGCAAAAAAATATGATGCTGTATGTACTCCAGATTTTTTTGGTTATGATAAAGATTTTGGTCTTCAATATAGAGGAAGAATAAGAGAATTAAGGGAACTAAAACCTGTTAGATCAGGAGACAGTGATTTATTTATTGCTATGAAACAAGTTTCAGAAACAGGTAAAGGTCCTGAAGAACAATTCCCAAGTATGGGGTGTGGTATTAAGTGGTCATCTAATTAATGTATTTAATAATAACTAGAACTTTCCCTCCTGAAGTTGGTGGTATGCAAAATCTGATGTGGGGATTAGCAAGATCTTTATCAAAAATTGATATGGTTAAAGTTTTTGCAGATTATCACAAAGATCATAAAAAATTTGATGACAAAGTTTCATTTACAATTGAAAGAGTTAGTGGAGTTAAATTATTAAGAAAATATAGAAAATCTTTGCTTATAAATGAATATTTAAATGAAAATAAAAATGTAAATTGTATCATTGCAGATCACTGGAAAAGTTTAGAACTTATAAAATCCCAAAAAAAGAAAATATGTTTAATTCATTCTAAAGAAATTAATCACCCTAAAGGATCTAGATTAAACAAAAAAGTTTTAGAAGTTTTAAATAAAGTTGACCATGTGGTGGCAAACTCAAATTTTACAAAAAATTTAGCTGTTAGTCTTGGAGTTGAAGAAAAAAGATTAATAGTCATAAATCCAGGTGTAGATCCCGTTGAAGAAATTCCAAAAGATGACCTTAAACAAGCAGAAGAAATGCTAAAAGGAAAAAAACAAAGACTAATTACTGTATCAAGGTTTGATAAAAGAAAAAATCATGAAAAAGTTATAATGGCTATCCGAAATTTAAAAGAGAAATATCCTGAAATTACTTACACTTGTATAGGATATGGAGATGAAGAAGAAAATTTAAAAAAATTAGTGATAGAATTAAATCTTGATAAATATGTAAATTTTTTAAGTGATATCTCTAATGAATTGAAAAATGCATTAATTGCAAAATCTAATATTTTTATAATGCCATCAATAATTCACAAAACTTCAGTCGAGGGTTTTGGAATTTCTTTTATTGAAGCTGCACAATATGGGATACCGTCTATTGGTGGTAAAGACGGTGGTGCTTCTGATGCAATTATTCATAATAAAACGGGGTTAATTTGTGATGGTAACAGTTTAGATGAAATTTATTCAAGTATAGATAATTTATTTGAGGGAAATAAATATATTGAATTTGGAAAAGAGTGCAAAACACATTCCGAAAATTTTCTTTGGGATAAGATAATTGAAAACTACAAAAGAATCTTATAAAGTTAAATCATGTTAGATAAATTTAATGGAATAATTTATTTAAGTATTTTTATTGTTCATTTTATCGTTTACGCTGTTTATGCTTTTAGAACAGTGGTAGCAACAAAATCATTTTTAGATCAATACAATATAGATCACTCTGCAGCTGTGATGGTTAGATTTTTTGGAGCACCGTTTATTGCATCAGTTTTAGTAGCACTATACATAATGTTAATTAAAGCAGATGGTTTGGCAGGAACATGGGGTTT
>CACMAX010000013.1 GCA_902611845.1 uncultured Pelagibacteraceae bacterium
TTTATTATCAACAACAATGATTTCTCCTTGATTAATTACAGCAACTCGGTCTGCGATTGCCTCTGCTTCTTCAATATAGTGTGTTGTTAAAATTATGGTTACTCCAGTTTTCCTTAATCCCTCTACAACTTTCCACATATCTTTTCTCAATTCTACATCTACGCCTGCCGTTGGTTCATCAAGAAATAATATCGAAGGTTCATGAGATAATGCTTTTGCTATCATTACACGTCTTTTCATTCCTCCTGAAAGCTGATTTAACCTTAAATCTTTTTTATCCCATAAACTAAAATCTTTTAGAACTTTTTCTATATGTTGCGGGTTTGGCTTTTTTCCGTATAAGCCTCTTGAATATGAAACATTGTTAAACACTGTTTCAAATTGTTCTAGTGAAATTTCTTGGGGGACCAGTCCTATTCTTGATCTTGTTTCTCTATAATCTTTTATAATATCAAAACCATCTACTGTAATTACTCCAGAAGTTGGTTTAACTATACCACATACAATACTTATCAGTGTAGTTTTGCCAGCTCCATTTGGTCCAAGCATAGCAATAATTTCACCTTGCTTTATATTTAAATTAACAGTTTTTAAAGCGTTAAATCCATTGTCGTATACCTTTGAAAGGCTATCAATTGTTATTAAATCTTTAGTCATTATCTGAGGTCTTAATTTGATATAGAGATGTTTTTAGTGACAAGCAATATTATATTTTTTTAATCTCCAATAATTGTATGGCCATGGAGTTAAAAATCCAACTAAAAGCATTATTGGTACTACCCACCAATTTAAAATAGCTCCACCTGTTAAAATTACATCTGTGAGGTTCATGGCTATTTCCATACTGACCATTGATATAAAGCTCATACCAAGCGCAGTCTTTAATGCTTTGGAAAAATCAAGTTTTTGTCTTAGTAAAATTATAGTTTCTAAAATAATACTTGTAATCAAACCATTTATAATTGCTAAAGTCATGATGGCTAAAACAGGCCAGGGAATTCCTGTTATCTGAAAATACAATATAGTTCCAAAGTCACCAATTGCACAGCCTAGTAAACACCAAGCAGTATTTTTTGCGCTTCTTTTCCAAGTATGCTTGCATGACCAATTAAAATTAATTGCTTCTGAACTCATTGTTTGCTCATTTCTAAATGATATTCATAAATATCATCTTTCCAATAAGATTTAATGTACGAAAGAATGTTATCAATACCTTCATCACTTATTTTGTCACCAAAACCCATCATCTTGCCTTCATAATTTTTTATCAATTTAGCAAATCCATACTTTATCATTCTATGTAG
Source organism: uncultured Pelagibacteraceae bacterium (assembly GCA_902611845.1). Taxonomy (GTDB): domain Bacteria; phylum Pseudomonadota; class Alphaproteobacteria; order Pelagibacterales; family Pelagibacteraceae; genus Pelagibacter. The sequence goes on from CACMAX010000013.1 coordinate 1,305, forward strand.
TAACTCATCTGTATGATGCCAAGTATGACCAGTTCCATTTAAAGGCGGTGCTTTTCTATGCCCATCTTCATCTAAACCTTGCCAATTTGTAGCTCCAGCTAAATTTGCTTGGTGACAAGAAACACAATATTGATTGTATAATATCTTGCCACTTTTAATTGCTTCTAATGAATCTCTAGTTATGGGGTAGTGCGAATGAGAGAAAGCAGTATCTGCATAAAATAAAATAATAAAAATAAAAAAATACTTTTTCATTAGTGTGGAGCCCTATATCTGCTATGACAAGCTTTACAGCTCGACCACATATATTGTTTCAAAGCTGCTCTAAAATCATCTTGGTCTTCTATAATTGAGGCTAGTTTTATCATTTGATCAGATGATTTTTTCATTAGAGCATTAAATTCATCTTTTTCTTCCCAAATAATTGGTAAAGCCTCTGTTCCATGTCCCTCTTTTGTATTTTCTGGAAATAAATTTAGTAATTCTAAATAATTATCACTCATTCTAATCATTAGTTTTTTTGAGTCCTCAATTTCAACTTCGTTAAGCAAAATACTAATCCTTTTTGCTAGTTTATAATTTTGACTGAATAAAGATTTTCTTTTCTTTATTGTGTCTTTTGCGCTTTCTTCTGATAAAACATTAGAGTTAAATGAAAAAGAAAGTGCTACAATAAACATTATTTTGAAAATATTATTTATTTTTATAAAATAGCTCATGTCGAATAGTATAGCATTACAATATAGTTGGTTAGCTAAATTTTTCCATTGGTTCACTTTGCTCCTTCTAATTGCTCAGATACCAATGGGGTTTATTTTAGTCAGATTGGATTTTTCAGATTTAAGAATAACTATAGAAAATGTGCACGTAATTGTTGGAATATCTATATTTTACATAACCTTATTTAGGTTAATTTATAAATTTTTTAGCAAGTCCCCAAAACTAATGCCTGAGGCATTCTTTGGACAAAACTTGATTGCGAAATTGAATCATTTCGCTCTTTATGTCGCACTTTTAACAATAACAACATCAGGAATTTTAAAAAAGCTATTTAATGGTGAAAAACTAAATTTTTTTATTTTTAAATTAAGGATTGAAGATAACTTTGATTTAGCAGATCAATTTTACAATGTTCACGTTATTTCAAATTACACATTAATAGTTTTAATCTCATTACATATTTTTGCTGTTTTGTTTCATCAAATATTTTTGAAAGAAAACATCTTGAAAAGAATGACCAGATAATTAAATAGAGCCCATGAAAAAATATTTTGTCTTTTTTATTTTATTCTTGATACCAAATATCTCATTTGGTTTTGAAAAAACCACAAACTTTGATCTGAAAAAATTATTTAAAATTCAAAAATCTGGTAAAACAATTGTTATTAATTCTTGGAATGAATATTGTTCAACTTGCGCAGCACAAACAAAGGTTTTCGATCAAGCAATGAAAGATTTTAAGGATGTAGAATTTTTATTCTATGAGCAAACAGAACATGAAGATATTGCTAAAGCTTTAGGTGTTAATTATTGGACTACAATAGTAGTTTTTAAAGGTGAAAGTGAAGTAGCAAGAGAAATTGGTTTAACTGACAAAGACCAAATATATAATTTAATAAACAAAGGGATATAATTCCTTTTTACCTCCCCTTTCGAGGAGGTGAATTCAACAAAAAAGAGAGAAATAAATGAATGTTAAATTCAGGAATAATTTTTTAAATTATGACTGCTATATAGAATTAATTTTTTTTTTGTCAATTTATGAAAAAGCAAGAAAAATTAGGGATTTTAATTAAGCAATGCCTTTTCAGCTGGTAAATAATCATGACCAAATACATCAGCAACAGCTTTATGAGTAACACCTCCTTTAAATACATTTAATCCTGCTTGAAAATTTTGATCATCATTTAAAGCTTTTAAGTACCCATCTTTTGCTAGTTTAGATAAAAAAGGAAGAGTTGCTTTATTCAATGCAATTGTTGATGTTCTAGGAACACCACCGGGCATATTTGCAACACAATAATGAATTATATCATCTATTATAAAAGTTGGTTCTGCAAAAGTAGTCGGTTTACTGGTTTCAACACATCCTCCTTGATCAATTGCAACATCTACAATTACTGATCCCCTTTTCATTTTTTTTAACATATTCTTTGTAACTAATTTTGGTGCCTCAGCACCCGGTATCAAAACTCCACCTACTAACAAATCACATTCAGAAATTAATTTTTCTAAATCAGTTTTGTCGCTTAAGTTGGGAATTATTTTGTCTCCAAATATTTGGGAAAGTTCGTTTAATCTTTTTTCAGATTTATCTACAATATTAACCTTGGCTTTCATGCCTGTTGCAATTATAGCAGCATTTTCTCCTACTACTCCACCTCCAAGTATAACTACATTTCCAGGCTCTACACCAGGAGCTCCTCCTAACAAAAGACCACGGCCTTTTTGATTTTTTTCTAAACAATGTGCACCTGCTTGAACTGACATTCTTCCTGCTACTGCACTCATTGGTGCTAGCAATGGAAGTCTTCCGTTGTTATCTGTGACTGTTTCATAAGCGATGCATATTGATTTGCTGTCTATTAAGCCTTGTGTCAGTTCCTTAGCTGCAGCAAGATGAAGATATGTAAAGACAACTTGATTTTCTCTTATCATTTTTACTTCACTAGATTGTGGCTCTTTAACTTTAACGATGATGTCAGAGTCGTTAAATATATCTTCAGCTGTATTAACTATTTTTGCTCCGCTTGATACGTAATGATCGTTTTCAAATCCTGCTTCAAAACCTCCATTATTTTCAATTAAAACTTCATGGCCATTAGAGGTTAATGCCTTTACACTTTCGGGAGTGAGTCCAATTCTATTTTCTTGAGGCTTTATTTCTTTTGGAACCCCGATTTTCATAGAATTAAATTAATTTTTTTTGCTTTTTGAATAGTTGGTAATACCAGTTCTTAGTTTCTCGATTATTTCATCAATATGTTTTTTTTCACAGATAAACATTGGAGCAATAATTAAACAATCTCCAGTCGCTTTAAAGTTAACTCCTGCATCATAACAGTGTTTGAAACATGTAAATCCTGCTGCGCCAGGTTTTTTATGCATTTTAATATCAATACCACCCATCATTCCATAACCTCTTATGTTATCAACAACATCAATATCTTTTAAAGACATTAAACCTTCTTGGAAATATGGAGATAAATTTTTTGCTCTATTAAAGATATCATCTTTTTCAAAAATATCTTGAACCGCTAAGCCTGCAGCTACTGAGACAGGAATTCCAGAGTAAGTGTAACCATGAAATAATTCTATTGTTCCTTTTGGAGATCCATCCATAACTGTGTCATAAATTTCTTCTTTACACGCAACTGCACCTAAAGGACTTATTCCATTTGTTGTAGCTTTAGCCATTGTTATAATATCAGGTGTAACTCCGTATTCTTGAGATGCAAAAGGCGAACCAGTTCTTCCCCAACCTGTAATAACTTCGTCAAAAACTAATAAAATACCATGCTTATCGCAAATTTCTCTTAGTCTTTGTAAATATCCTTTTGGTGGAACTAAAGTTCCTGTTGATCCAGCAATTGGTTCAACAATGCAAGCTGCAATATTTTCTGAACCAAAATTTGTACAAATTCTCTCAAGATCTTCTGCCATCTCTGCGCCAGTTTCAGGTTGACCTGAAACAAATTTATGTTCTGGTAAATGTGTATGTCTCATGTGAAGAACACCTGGCATCAAAACATTGGCAAATGTTTTCACGTTGTTAATCATTCCGCCAACAGAAGTAGCTCCAATATTCATTCCATGATAGCCTCTTTCTCTTCCAACAAACCTAAATCTATGTCCTTCACCTCTTGCTTTATGATATGCAACTGCAATTTTAATTGCTGTTTCAACAGCGGTAGATCCACAAATTGTATAAAAAATTCTATTTAAATTTCCTGGTGTATGTTTAGAAATTTTTGTTGCAAGTTCAAATGAACCACCAAAACCTTGTTGAAATGGTTGAGCATAATCTAATTTTTTTAACTGATTTGTAATTGCATTAATAATTTCTTCTCTTCCGTGTCCTAATGGATTGCAAAATAATCCTGAGCTTGCATCTATCTGAGTTTGGCCTTGATGATTTTTTAAATAAACACCTTTTGCTTCTACAATTAATCTTGGAGACTCTTTAAAATCTCTATTAGATGTAAATGGCATCCAATGTTCATTTAAAGAATTTGGTATTTGAGGTTTTTCTGAACTCATAATTATGTTTCGATTCATAGACTAATTATATAAATTAACCAGTAAATTTTAGTCATACTTGCTATGTTAAATGACCGCAACTATAGGTTGTAAGTTATGACTTTTGAAGCCTGTGTAATTTATTCATCATTTACTTAAAAGAAAATTTAAACTTAAATATCGATAATTAAATTTAATTAACAGGAGATGAAATGAAAAAAATAATTAGTTTCATTTTAGGAAGTTTATTTGCTCTAAACTTAACAATCACAGCAGCAAACTCTGCTGCGAACGAGGTTAGAGTTGCATACTTTCTAGAGTGGCCAAGTCCAAATTTAGAGGACATGCAAAAAAAGAATTTTGCTAAAGCTTTAGGAGTTCCAGTAAAATGGACAAACTTCACAAATGGTGGGGCAATGACAGATGCTATGTTAGCAGGAGATATTGATATTTCTTACTCACAAGGTTTAGTACCATTTATTAATGCTGTAAAATCAAATGCACCTATCAAATTAGTTGATATTGCAATGGAGTACGGAATGGGTGGAACAACTTGTGTAACATCTAATGCTTCAGGAATAACAAAAGCTAATGCAACAGAATTAGAAGGTAAAAAAGTTGCTGTTCCGTTAGGTACTATGGCTGAGTACGTTTTCGACGAAAGTATGAAAGTTGTCGGAGCTGACAGAAGCAAAATGGATATAATTCAAATGGACCCTGAAGAAGGTGCGGCTGCATTAGTAAGTGGAGATGTAGTAATGGCATGTCTATTTGGTGGTAATTCTATCAAAGCTGCAGTTGCTGTAGGATCAAGACTTTTAACTGTTCAAGAAGCAAGAGATGCAGGTATTTTAGGAATAGATATTACTTCTGTAACAGACAAGTTTATGAAGGAAAATCCTGGAATGTTGAGAACTTTTATTGAAGTAACTCATGAAGCAAATGAAAGATATAGAAATGGAAAAAGTGATATGAATTCTATGTCAAAAGCTTCAGAGATGAAAATTGCTGATATGAAAGACACTTTAAGTGGTTTTAAATTCTTAACTCCAGAAGAAACTAAAAAATCTATGGAAAGCGGAAACTTAGATGCATTCTTAAAAGGAATGGGAACTCCAGGTGGAGCAGTAGACACTAGTTTCTTACCTTTATAATTTAAAGATTAGAATAATTAAATAGGCGCCAATTTTATTGGTGCCTATTTTTTTAAGTAAATATTTTATATAAAGTCAGCTAATGAGTGATTTGATATCTCAAAATCTAAACATGATTTTCAAAACTCCAAAAGGAGAGACTGTTCATGCTTTAAAAGATTTAAATTTCAAATTAAAAAAAGGAGAACTTCTAACAGTTCTTGGGCCTTCTGGTTGTGGAAAAACAACTTTGTTAAATATTGCAGCTGGTTTCTTAAGACCAACATCTGGAAATATAACTTTGAATGGTAAAGAAATTGATGGACCTGGAGTTGAAAGAGGCATGGTTTTTCAACAAGGTGCATTATTTGAATGGTTGACTGTTGCAGAGAACGTAAACTTTGGTCTTAGAATGAAAAAAAAAGATCCTATAGAAACTTCAAAAAAAGTTGATGAGTGGCTAGAGATTGTTGGCTTAAAAGGATTTGGAAATACCCCAACATATCAATTGTCTGGAGGAATGCAGCAAAGAGTAGCTCTTGCAAGGTGTTTAATCAATGATCCTGATTTGATTTTAATGGATGAGCCTTTAGGTGCTCTTGATGCTCTAACAAGAGAAAAAATGCAATCTTTAGTTTTGAAAATTTGGAAAGAAACTGGAAAAACAATTATTTTAATTACACACTCGGTTGAGGAAGCACTACTGCTTGGTGAAAGGTTGTATGTAATGGCACCAAGACCAGGTAGGATACATAAAGAATATAATCTTCCATTTGCAGAGATGGGTTTAAAAGAAGATTTAAGAGAAATAAAAAAAAATAAAGATTTTTCGTCAAAAAGAGAAGAAATTTTATCCATGATTTGGAACATGGAGGAAGAAATTATGGGAAAAGAAAATTAAATGTTTACTCAAATAATAACAATATTAATTGTCGTATCAATTATCGGGTGCATACTTTATGGAAGACGTTTAATAAAAACTGAAAAAGTTGATGCAGTTTTTGGAAATCCAGAAAGAGCAAAAGGTGGAACTCATTGGATAATTGTCGGAAGCAGTGCAATATTGTTAGTTTGGCTTTATTATTCTTGGGATATTGCAAAAGGATTTTATCCAAAATCAGCAAATGAATTATGTCAGGTCGCAAAAATAAATGAGTCTTTATTAGGATTAAAATATCAATTTCCAATTGAAGAAAGAGAATTCAAAAGTACTTCAATAATAAAAATAGAAAATAAAAATCTTAAAAAAATAAGTTTAGAAATTCAAAATTCGCCAGATTTAAGCAACATACAGAAAACTGCATTAGTTGGTTTTATTAATAAAACAAACAAATTAATTCCATTACTTACTAACGATAATCTAATGGAGATTAACACAAAAATTAAAATAGATGAGATGACTGATGAAATTAGATTGTTAAGCACTAATTTTCAAAAGAAAGATTATCCATTTGAAACACCAGAGCAAAAAAATGAAAGACAAAAAGCAATTGCTGAGCAAGGAAGCTGGGGCATAGTAACTGTAAGTGCCGGAACAGGATCAATAGAAAATACTATTGAAGTGCCTTTAGTGCCTGAAACAGATAGAGGATTAAAATTTCACGCTGCAGCTGAACAATTAAAAAAAATTAACGATAAATTTTTTAAATTAAGAAACCATAATCCTCAATTCAAAAATGCAATAAAAGAACTTAAATCAGAGATAAAATTATATAGAAAAAATTTAGATGACACTGAGGAAGTGGCATCTACTTACGCAAAAAACATTGTAAAAATTGCAAGAAGAATTGAATTTGCAAGTATTTATCCACCAAATGCTCTTAATGAAATGCAAAATGCAATTATTGAATTTGATAATCTTCAAAAAACTGAGCAAGGGGGTTTAAGATTAATTGACATTCTTTTATTCCCTGCAGGAACTATAGTTGCAAGTGGTCCTAGTTGTTCTGAGCAAGGTTCAGGTAGATGGTTACCAAAACCCTCAGATACACTTAATAAATTTATTTTAATGTCTAAGCCAAGTGTAGGTTACAAAAATATCCCACTTCTTTGGATTGATATGATGGATGTAAGCCAAATAATTGGCTTTATATTGCCAGATTGGATAGCTGATGTTTTGCCAGGAGAATATCCGGTTCACACTAAAGATGGTGTGGTTAAGCAAAATTTTAAAGGTAAAGTTTTAAAAATTGTTACAGGTGATTTTAAATTATTTAAAATTCCTGTTCCATATGGACATATCTGGGATTCATTTTTAAGAGTTTTTCTTGGATTAGTTTTTGGAATATTGATTGGTGTACCATTAGGACTTTTCATGGGCTTAAATAGATTTGCTAAAGGTTTCTTTGATCCATTAATTGAACTTTATAGACCAGTACCTCCACTTGCGTGGGCTCCTTTAATAATCTCGGTTTTAGGTATTGATAATACTGGAAAAGTATTTTTATTATTTATGGTTTCATTGTCTATAATGATCATTTCAGCTAGAGCTGGAGCATCAGGTACACAGCTATCTAAAATACATGCAGCACATTCTCTTGGTGCTTCTAAAAGACAAATACTTAGATATGTTATTTTTCCAAATTCTTTACCTGAAATTTTAACAGGTATTAGAGTGGCGGTTGGTATGTGTTGGGGAACTTTGGTTGCAGCAGAATTTTTAGCAGGTACAACTGGAATTGGATTTGTTGAAAATGTTGCCAAAAAGTATTTTCAATATGAAGTAATTTGGATCACAATTTTTATAATGGGTATGTTGGGTCTTCTTTTTGACGTAACTTTGAGAAAAATTATAGATAAGACTATACCTTGGAGAGGTAAAGGTTAATTTCATTCTATTAATGTCTGTAAATAATACAAAAATTAAATCTATTATTAAAAAAATTTTTATAAAAAGAGGGTTGAAAACAAATCATGCTATTATTTGTGCAAATGCAATTATCAATGCAGAGCTTGTAGGTGCGCCTTCTCATGGATTGTCTCGTTTAAAAATGTATTGTGAAAGAATCTCAAAAAAAGTCATTAATCCAAGACCTAAAATAACTGTAAAAAATATATCAAAATCTATATCAATAATTGATGCTGATAATTCTATTGGTTTTGTTGCAGCAGATGAGGCTATTAAAAAAACTATTCAAAATGCAAAAAAAACAGGGATTGGTTTAGTTGCTGTAAAAAACAGCGGACATTACGGTCTATCTGGATACTACGTCGAGCAAGCGGTTAAAAAAAATTTAATAACATTCGCATTTACAAATGCTCCTCCAGCTATTGCGCCTTTCGGTGGAAAAAAATCAGTCTTTGGAACTAATCCAATATGTTTTGGAACTCAAACAAATAGTAAGGTTCCATTTATACTGGATACATCAATGTCAATGATTAATAGAGGTAAAATTAGGATTGCAGAAAAGTTAGGAAAAAAAATACCATATGGCGTTGCTTTAAACAAATTTGGTAAACCAACTACAAATGCAAAAGAAGCTCTAGCTGGGGTACAACTTCCAATAGCTGGATTTAGAGGATCTGGATTAGCTTGGATGGTAGATATTTTAACTGGAGTATTTGTTGGAAGTAATCATGGTGGCAAAGTAAAAGACCCATTTGATGATTTCTCTGGGCCACAAAATATCGGTCACTTATTTTTAGCATTTAAAGACAATCTATTTGTTAAAGATTATAAAAAAGAGATAAAAAAAAATATTAAAAGAATAAAAAAAATACCTAATTTAAAAGGACAAAAAATCTTTTATCCTGGCGAGCAAAAGTTTTTAAGAACAAAAACAAACTCTGAAAAATCTATAAAAATTCCAAAAAATATTAAAAAGGATTTAGATATTCTATTAGCTAATTAACCTGCAAAATAACCTAGTATTCCAATAGATAAACAGACTGAAAGTATTATTATTTTTGACTGAAGTGCCTCTTTTTTCTTTTCAGTGATTACTCGTTTCTTTAGAACATCTATATTTACTTTACGAGGGGACATTCGAATTACTCTTGGTTTTTTTTCAGGTATTTCAATATTAGATGTTCTGTTTAAGCTTTCAGTACTCATTAAATTATTTAATCATATAGTAAAAAAAATTTACAGAATTTAACTGTTCAAAATGGGTTGACTCAACTTTTAAAATTGTTCAAATTGGGTTTTGATACATTATGAAGCAGTTACCAAGTGTAAATTCCGAACTAGATGATGAGCTGATCGATAAAATTTTCAAAAATCATTTTGATATTTTAAGTCCTTTTTTTTTAAAACTTATGTCTGAATGGACAATCGGTGCTTATAAAGTGTTCAAAGATATAGATACTTACACAATTCTAATTTATTTGATTAGTAAGCAGTTTGATTTTTACAGACGAAATAATTTAAATATTACTTTCAATAATTTTTATAATGATAAAACATTAGAGATTGAGAAAATTAACCTTATAAGAATATCAAAGGATCTTCAAATTCCAAAAGAGAGCGTAAGAAGAAAGGTTAAATACTTAGAAAAAAAAGGAATAATTAAGAAAATAGGTAAGAAGATTAAAATAGATAGAAGTGCTTACAATTCAACACAGCCAAATGATACATTAAAAAATATATGCACACTTTTGTCTGTTTTTAGTCAAATTTTAAAAGAAGAAAAAGTTATAAAAAATGAAATGTCCAGTAATGAAATTAATAACTTAATAAAACATAATTTCTCATTTTGCTGGTATCAATTTTATAAATTTTTATTCCCTTATTGCTTAAGGTGGAAAAATTATTTTGG
>CACMAX010000014.1 GCA_902611845.1 uncultured Pelagibacteraceae bacterium
ACATTTCTATAAAATTTTGAGTTTTGATTATTATAATTATACTCCGCAAAGTCTGATGTAATGAATATGTCCGGTCTATCTGAAGAAGAAATTATACCATCTACAATTTCAAGATCTAAAATATTTGAGCTTTCAATATTAGTTTTACCGTATTTTGCTGAAATTTTGAAAATGTCACCATTTCTGTTTGAGGTGATATATTCTATTTCTTTTGTAAGATTTTCTATTTTACTATTCTCTTTATTTTTCTCAAGATCATTTATGTTTTCATTAATATTTTTATTTTCTTTTATATTTTTTTTTGTTGATGTTTCTTCACTTTTTAAATTTTTCTCAGCATCATTTTTTGATAAAAGTGTATCCTCCAAGACATCTTGATCTGTTGACTTATTAATTTCTATTTTATTTTTTTTTATATCGTTTATTTCAGTGTTGATAAAATTTGTTTCTTTTAATGGCCCAGAATAAAAATACAAAAAATAAATACCACCGATTATTAGGAATATTAAAAGTAATAATATAAATTGCAGCAAGGATTTTATAGACATTAATTAATATTAGACTGCAAAATATCGTGCATATGTATTAAACCAATAGTTTTTTTGGTATTTTTTCCCTGATGAACGCAAAGTGATGTTATTTTTTTTGAATTCATTAGAGATAATGCAGAAGCTGCAAGAGTATCCTTTTCTATAGTAACTGGATTTTTTTTCATAACTTTCTTTATTTCTAACTTATCAAATTTATTATGTTTATTTACTATTCTTTTAAAATCTCCATCAGTTATTATCCCACTAGTTAATCCATTTTTCTTTCGTATGATCAATACACCTAATTTTTTTAATGAAATTATTTTTAGAGCTTTTTTCATTTTAATATTTTCATCTACTATTGGTAATTTTTTTCCACTTATCATCAGATCTTCAACAGTTTTGAGTTTTATTGATAAGCTTCCACTTGGGTGAATTTTTTTAAAATCAAATTTTGTAAAATTTTTATACTTCATACATGCAATAGCAATTGCATCTCCTAAAGCTAGTTGATTTGTTGTTGATGAAGTCGGTACAATATTTCCAGGCCCTGCCTCTTTTATTAACGGCATTAGTAATGCTAAAGTAGAATTTTTATATAGAATCGAGTCTCTTTTTGAAGTTATTCCAATGAGTTTTATATTTTTATTTCTCGAAACATATTGAATTATATTTTTAAGCTCATCACTCTCTCCACTATTACTTATTAAAATAACAACATCTTTAGATCTAATCTGACCCATATCTCCATGACTAGCATCGGATGCATCTAAAAAAAATGAGGGAGTCCCTGTAGATGAAAATGTTGCAGCCCATTTCCGAGCTATAATTCCACTTTTGCCAACACCAGATATAATTATTTTACCATCTTTACAATTAAGAAGCATTTTTACAATTTTTGAAAAAGATTTATTAATACTTTTCTTTAAATTATTTAGAGCGTTAATTTCAAATTTGATAACATCTTTACCTATTTTTTCTAAACTATTTTTTTGCATTAGTGGGACCAAATATCCGAAGTAAAAGATGCTAAGTCCAAATCAACTCTACTATAAATAAATTTTATAGCATCATTGTACAACCTGTCTCTTTTTTCTCTTATCAAAATTTTATTTAGACCATTGTAAATTTCGTGAAGAAAAATAACATCTTTTGCGCAGTAGTTTAATTGTTTTTCAGTAAGATCACCGCCGAAATCTGATGATTGTAGATTTTTGCTTATATCATTGCCTGTAAACTCTTTTATTAAATCTTTTAAACCGTGTTTATCACTATAGCTTCTCGCTATTTTGCTCATTACTTTTGTACAATTAACATTTTTAACGTTTAAATTAAGATATTTTTTAATAAATAATAAATCTGCTCTTGCATAATGAAATATCTTATTTATTTTTTCATCAATTAATATTTTTTTTAAATTTGGAGCAATATAATTATCCCGGTTTAATTTAATTATATGAGCATCATTATTTCCAGTAGAAATTTGGACTAAGCAAAGCTTATCTCTTTCAACATTAAGGCCCATAAATTCACAATCTACAGCTATTTTGTCACTTAGCACTATTTGATCTGGCAAATCATCTTCGTGTAATTTAATATCTATTCTCATTTGTTAGAATATATATATGAAACAAAAAGAAATTCTACTTTTCGGTGCTACAGGACAAATTGGAAGAAATCTGATAAGGAAGTTAACTAAAAATAACTATAAAATTACTGCGGTTACAAGGAATATCCATAGAGCCGGATACATTTTAAAAACCCAAGCAAATCCAGGGTACTTAAGATTAGTTGAATTAAAAACTTTTAATCCAGAAAAAATTGATGAATTAATGCAAAATTGTTCAATCTGTATTAATTTAATTGGTATTTTGTATGAAAAAAAAAAAAATTTTTTTAAAATAATTCATTCTGATTTACCAGATCTATTATCAAAGAAAGCAAATGATTTCAAAATTGAAAAATTTATTCATTTATCTGCTTTGGGCATAGAAACAGCCAAAGAAAGTAGCTATGCATTAAGTAAATTGCAGGGAGAAGATAAAATAAAAAAAAATTTCAAAAATTATATAATTCTTAGGCCGTCAATTGTTTATTCAGTTGATGATAATTTTACTACTCAATTCATGTCTTTAATAAATAAATTACCAATTATTCCATTGTATTATAATGGTGGGACAAAATTTAGTCCAATACATGTAATTGATTTAGTAAATATAATTCATAAAATGATAGATAGTAGATATAAACAATTAACTTTGGAATGTGTTGGACCTGAAGAATTATCTTTTAAAGAAATTTTACAAAACTTATTATTATCAATAGATAAAAAAAGAATATTACTTCCATTACCTTACCAAATTGCAAAGTTATCAGCTAAAATTTTACAATTATTCCCAAAACCTTTATTAACTGAAGATCAACTAAAATTATTAAAATATGACAATTGTATATCAGGCAAATACAAAAATAATTTCGACATTGGTTTAGAAAGCCTCAGAGAATTTAAAAATGAGATTGATAAATATAGTTACAATTGGAGAACCGGTGGTCAATTTGCAAATAAAAATAATGTGAATTAAATAAAATGATGACATATTTAGTAATTGGGATTTGTTTATTGTTATTGATAGTGGTTATCTATATTTCGGCTAAACCTATCAGTATGGGAATAGAAGCAAGACGTAATATTAAGTCTGAAGATAACGAAAACATTGATACAACAGAAGAAAAAATTCATGAGGTAAATAAGGAAAATATTTCAGATGAAATTCTGAAATTAAATCAACTTAAAAACGAGGGAATATTATCAGAAGAAGAATACAAGAAAGCAAAAAATAAACTTTTAAGTTAGGCAGATTTAATTTTCTTTTCTATAAATTTTGGCACCTCTTCATCTTTATCCATAACATCTTCTTTTTTACCTTTAGGTTGAAAAACAACCATCAAATGAAGAGGACAGTATGAAAATTTTTCAACATTTTTTCTTCCACAAAAACTCGCATCTTTTTCGTTTGGATTTCCCTCCATGTACTTGCAAGTTTCATCTGTCAATTCTTCTAAGGTTAAATTTTTTGAAGGTTCAAAATTTTTATCTAAAATAAGTGATTTAAACCTACCTCTTCTTCCTTTAATATTTAGTTGATTAATATTTGTTTTATTTTTTTCTCTATTAACTGAAATATTTGATCTAGTTTTTATTTTAGAAGATAAGTTTAGTCTATGCGCTTTACCAATTACTGCATTTCTAGAAACACCCCCAATAATTTCTGCAATTTGACTAGCCGTGCTACCTTTGCCCCATAGCTCTTTTAATTTGTTTACTTTTTCTTCAGTCCAACTCATAATACTATATTTAGTGTTTTAATATTATAAAACAACATGATATTGCAAAATATTCTTTTAAAACAATTTTTTTTTTTATTTTTCAACATTTTAAAAGAATATTTATAACTTGTGGTTGAAATATACACTTTGTAATAAATAAAAAAAATTATAAATAAACATGAGCGGTTTAGCAAATAATTATAAAAGAAAAAATCTTTCTTTTTCAAAAGGGAAGGGAAGTTTTTTAATAACTTCTGATGGAAAAAAATATTTAGATTTTGTTCAGGGCATAGCTGTAAACTCTTTAGGACACTCACATCCAGCTTTAATTAAAGCAATTAATAACCAGTCAAAAAAAGTGTGGCATGTATCAAATGCATTTAAAATTCCAGAGGGAGAAAAATTAGCAAATAAACTTGTTAAAAGAACCTTTGCAGACGCAATAATTTTTCAAAATAGTGGTGCTGAAGCAACTGAAACGGCTATCAAAGTTGCTAGGAGATACTTTTATTCGATTGGTAAGAAGCACAAAAATAGAATTATTTGTATTAAAAATTCTTTTCATGGCAGAACAATTGCAGCAATACATGCAAGCGGTTCAAAAAAAATGACAGAAGGTTTTGGCCCAAAAGTTCCAGGTTTTGATCATTTTGAATTTGGTGATCACAAAAAACTTAAAAAATTAATTAAAAAAAATACAGCAGCTATTATGATTGAAACAGTTCTCGGTGAGGGGGGCATTAAAGTAATCCCAGACTTCTGTATTAAAGAATTAAGAAAATTATGCGATAAACATAAAATACTTTTAATACTTGATGAAGTTCAATGTGGTATAGGAAGATCTGGTAAATTTTTTGCGTTCGAATATGCAAATGTAAAACCAGATATAGTTCCGATTGCTAAAGGAATTGGTGGAGGATTTCCAATAGGTGCTGTTTTAATGTCTAAAAAAGTTGCAAGAGCCATGGTCCCAGGTACCCACGGCTCCACTTTTGGTGGTAATCCTTTAGCCATGGCAGTTGGAAATGCAGTCATGGATCAAATAAATAAGAATTTATTAAAAAATGTAAACAGAATGTCAAAATATTTTATTCACGGACTTAATGAAATGAAAATTAAATATCCTAATATAATTAAAGAAGTCAGAGGAGTGGGGCTGTTAATTGGTTTACAACTTTTTAATGACCAAACTAAGTTTATAAAAAAATTAATGGAAAATAAATTATTGACTATTAGAGCAGCTGAAAATGTCATAAGAATTTTACCCCCATTAAATGTAACGAAAAGAGAAATTGATATAGCTTTAAAAATTATTAGCAAAGTTTGTAATCAGATAAAATGAAACACTTTATAAATTTAAAAGATATTCCAAGTAAAGATCTTAGAAAAATAATTGTTGATGCAAAACAAAGAAAAAAACAAAGAAAAAAATTAAATACTTTGGAACCAGACAAAGGATCACCTCTTAAAGGTAAAATGCTAGTACAAATGTTTGAAAAAGCTAGTTCAAGAACAAGAATAAGCTTTTATTTAGCCATTAAACAGCTTGGAGGTGGAACACTGACACTCAGATCTAATGAACTTCATCTTGGACAAGGTGGTGAGACGATTGCTGATACCGCTAAAATTCTATCTACATATGGTGATGGTTTTATTTTGAGAACTGATGATGATAAAAAAATTGATGATTTTCAAAAGCATTTAACTATTCCAATAATAAATGGTTTAAGTCCATCATCTCATCCAACTCAAGTGTTATCAGATATTTTTACTGTTGAGGAGATAAAAAAAAAACCAATATCAAAATTAAAAATTTGTTGGATTGGAGACTCCAATAATGTTTTGGATAGTTTAATTGCAGCATCTGTTAAGTTTTCTTTTAGATTAACTATTGGATGTCCAAAAAAATTTGCACCAGGTAAGAAAGTTAAAGATTGGGTAAACAAAAATAAGAAAAAAATCTTTATCTATCACGACCTAAAAAAAGCAGCTTTGGATGCAGATGTAATTTTTTCTGATAAAGTAATATCTCTTAATGACAAAGTGAATAAAAAAAGAAAAAAACAACAGTTTAAAAAATTTAAAATTAAAAAAGAGATATTTAATTACACAAAAAAAAATTGTATTTTTTTACATTGTTTGCCAAGAGGAGACGAAGTTGAGGAAGATGTATTTTTAGGAAAAAATTCCCACGTTTGGCAACAGGCATTGAACAGAGTTCATGTTCAAAAAAGTATTCTATTGTATTGTTTTGGAAAATTAAGGTAGAGGTAGCGGATTATCTGATTTTTGGTTTAGATACAAAATAACTGATGCCCTGTCTTTTTCTTTTCTTAATCCAGCAAATGCCATCTTAGTTCCCTTAATATAACTTTGAGGTTTTTTTAAATAACCATTCATCTCTTCAAATGTCCAATCTTTGTCATATGCTGCCATTGCCTTTGAATATTTATAATCTTGTTTTGATGCAACTTTTCTTCCTATTACACCATACAATGCTGGTCCGATTTTATTTTCTCCACCTTTATTTACTAAATGGCAAGCAGAACATTTTTTAAAAACTTTTTCTCCATGAGAAACATTTCCTAATGCAAGCAATGCAGCAATATCAACTTTTTCCTCAATTTTTTCCACCGTTGAATTTGAAATTTGGCTGCTTTCTTGAATATCTACTTTGTAAGCTGATTTCTCCGGTTTATCTACATGAAAAGCTATATCTGAAATTTTCCCAATTCCAATTACAAGTAGTGCAATAAGAAGAACGGCTGCAATAATTTTGTTTATTTCGAATGAATCCATTATTTTTTTTTAATATGGTCGTATAACATGTTAAACAAAATTTATAAGAAATTTAATTTATAAATTTGCGTCCCAAAGACGCATAAAATATGAATATATGAGTAATTCAATTATAATAATTCCATCAAGATTAGCAGCAACAAGACTCCCTCATAAACCGTTAATAAAAATTAATAATAAAACTCTAATTATGCATGTATATGAAAAAGCTATAGAAAGCCAAATTGGCGAGGTTTATGTTGCAACATGCGACGAGGAAATTGCCTCAGAAGTAAGAAAAAATGGAGGTAAATTTATAATGACAGATATCAAACATACAAACGGGACTGATAGAGTATTTGAGGCCGCTCAGAAATTAGATTTAAAAGATATAGATTTTATTATTAATGTGCAGGGAGATGAACCAATGATTAATCCTTTAGATATCAAAAATTTAAATAAATTATCAAAACAAAAAAACTTAAATATTTCAACATTAGCTTACAACATTGAGAAAAATGAAGACTATAATAATCAAAATATTGTAAAAGTTATTACAAAAAACAGGATATCCGATAACTCAATATCAGAAGCTTTAAATTTTCATAGAGTAATTAAAGAAAATAGCTATGACAATATATACCAGCATTTCGGGATATATTTATTTAAATATTCAGCTTTAAAAAAGTTTGTTAATTTTAAAAAAAGCAAAAATGAAATCAAAGAAAGACTGGAACAACTAAGAGCAATCGATAATAATATGAAAATCGACGTGCTATTGGCAAATTATTTTTCCTCTGGAATTGATACTAAAAAAGATCTAGAAGAATACATAAAATTATTGAATAAATAATAATATGAAAATTGTTTACCAAGGTATTGCTGGAAGTTATAGTGAAAGTTGTGCAAAACATATGTTTCCGAATACAGAGACTATTCCTTGCAAAACTTTCGATGAATGTTTTGAAAAAGCACATAAAGATAGCAATATTAGAGCAATCATACCAGAGTCAAACAAAACTACAGGAAACATTGGAGTAGAATATTTAATTTTTAAACATAGGTTAAATATTTATGAAGAATTTTTTTTCCCAATCAATCATAATTTAATTGGTATAAAAGGATCAAAATTAAAAGACATTAAAAATGTTTATTCCCATGCTCAAGCGTTAAGTCAAGCTTCAGAATTTATCAAAAAAAATAAATTTTCTGCCAATGTTAGAGCTGATACCGCAGGTTCTGCAAAATATATTTCAGAAGAAAAAGATAAAACAAAAGCTGCAATTGCATCAAAATTAAGTGCTAAAATTTATGATTTAGAAATTTTACAAGAAAATATTCAGGATGTTAATGATAACTACACAAGATTTCTGATAATGGGTAAAGATATACTTCAGCCAGAAATTGATAAAAATAATTTCATTACATCATTATTATTTAAACTTAGAGAGAGGCCGGCAGCTTTGTATTCCGCTTTGTCCGGTTTTGCTATTAATGGTGTGAATATGACGAAACTTCAAAGTTTCCCTGAAAAAAATTCATTTTCATCATTCTTTTTCTTATGTGATATTGATGGACACTTGGACGACAAAAAAATAAAAAATTCACTAGAAGAGCTTGCTTTCCACTGTGAAGATATGCACGTCCTAGGTGTTTACAAAGCACATGAATTTAGGGAAAAAAAATAATTAACTTTATTGTAGATTAGAAAAAATTATTGTTATAATACATTTGGAGGCCTTCCAGGTGGGATTACCATGAACTCCCCCAGACTTGAAAAAGAGCAAGGGTAATGAGTTTTTTCCAGGTTGGTAGGTCTCCCATTATGACTATAAAATCTCAAGTTCTGGCATTAAAATATAGACCTCAAACATTTAAAGATTTGATTGGTCATAATGAAATTGCTACTACAATTTATAATTCTATTAAAAATAATAATTCAGCTAATGCTTTTTTGTTTACAGGTATTAGGGGAATTGGAAAGACTACTTTTGCCAGAATTGTTGCTAAAGCATTGAATTGTGAAAATGCTATCGAGGGCATGTGCGAAAAAATTTGCAATCAATGCGATCCAATAGCAAATTCTAATCATATTGATGTTCTTGAAATAGACGCAGCAAGTAAGACTGGGGTTGATGATGTTAGGGAGCTAATTGAATTTTCTAGATATCCACCAACATTAGCGAAATTTAAAATTTTTATAATTGATGAAGTACACATGTTAAGTAAGCAAGCATTTAATGCTTTACTTAAGACATTGGAAGAGCCTCCAAAGTATTTAAAATTTATTTTTGCAACCACTGAAGTAAAAAAAATTCCTATTACTGTTATATCTAGGTGTCAAAGGTATGATTTGTCTAGAGTTAAGTCCGAAGAACTATTTGATTATTTAAAAAATATAACAATAAAAGAAAAAAAAGATGTTGAAGATAATGCTATTAAATTAATAGTCAAATTATCAGAGGGCTCTGTTAGGGATGCATTATCTTTATTAGATAGAGCAACTATTTCTAACAATAAGAATTTTCTGACATTCGAGGATGCTCAAAAGATCTTTGGATATATCAATAAAAGTTCATACATAGAATTATTAGAAATAATTTTTTTAGGAGATGAAGAAAAAATAATAGATCATTACAGAAAATTGTACGATACAGGCATTGAGCCTGACCTATTTTTAAATGATTTTTTAGAGGTATTATATTTTGTAAAGAATATATCTTACATTGAAGATGGAGGGAATAATTTTTCATTAAATGATAGTGATTACAAAAAAATAACTTCTTTATCAAAAGAAATAGATCCAAAAGCCTTACTATTATTTTGGGAATTTACTTTGAAAACTTTAAAAGAAATAAATATAGTTTCTAATCCAAATTTATTAGTTGAGATGTTTCTTATCCAATTAACTTATCTAAAAAAAAAAAATGTAATACAAAATAA
>CACMAX010000015.1 GCA_902611845.1 uncultured Pelagibacteraceae bacterium
GAAATTGGATACGACGGAGTTTATGTATCAGGAGGTGTTATGTCTAATGATTTGGGATATCCTGATATAGGATTAACAACTCTTAATGATGTAAGCAACAGATCAAAACAAATTGCACGTGTAACTAATCTTCCAACCATTGTAGATGTCGATACAGGTTTTAAATCTTGTAAGGAAACTGTTCAAACATTTGAAAATTCTGGTATTTCAGCAATTCATTTAGAAGATCAGATTGAACAGAAAAGATGTGGCCATTTAGATAATAAAGAATTGATACCTAAAGAGGATATGACAAAAAAAATTAAAGAATGTGTAGAAGCAAGATCAGACAAAAATTTTAAAATCATTGCACGTTCTGATGCTAAAAGCGTAGAAGGTATTGATAAAATGATCGATCGTTGCAAATCCTATATTGATGCTGGTGCAGAAATTGTTTTTCCAGAAGCATTAAAAGACGAAGCTGAGTTTGAAAAAGTTAGAAAATCATTAAATTGTTATCTTCTAGCTAATATGACTGAGTTTGGTAAATCGAAGTTGCTAGATTTTAAACAATTAGAAGAGCTTGGTTATAATATTGTTATTTATCCAGTTACTACACAAAGATTAGCGATGAAAAGTGTTGAGGATGGTCTACGTGCCATTTTTGCGGATGGACATCAAAATAATATTATAGATAAGATGCAGACCAGAAAAAGATTATATGATCTAGTTGAGTATGAAAAATACAACTCTTTAGATGAGAAAATATATAATTTTAGTACAGAGGGACATGAATAATGAGTGAAGAAGTAAAAAAAGGTTTATTAGGAATTGTTGTTGATGAAACAGAAGTTTCTAAAGTTATGCCTGAAATTAACTCATTAACCTATAGGGGTTATGCTGTTCAAGATCTGTGTGAATTTTGTAGATTTGAAGAAGCTGCATATCTTATTTTAAAGGGTGATTTACCAAACAGTATAGAGTTAAGACAATTTGAAAAAATTGAACGAGGACATAGGGATTTATCGAAAAATCTTTACGAAATAATTAAACACATGCCAAAGAAATCTCATCCTATGGATGTCGCTAGAACAGCAGTAAGTGTTATGGGATTAGAAGATAAAGAAACTACAGATAATTCTCAGGAAGCAAACACAAGAAAAGCTTTAAGAATTTTAGCTAAAACTCCAACTGCTTTAGCGGCTTTTTATAGAATTCGAAAAGGTAAAAAAATTATTAAACCAAAAAAAGAGCTAACTTTTGCAGAAAACTTTTTCTATATGTGTTTTGGAAAAGTACCTCAAAAGGAAATTGTAAAAGCGTTTGATGTATCTTTAATTTTATACGCAGAGCACAGTTTTAATGTATCAACTTTTACAGCTAGAACTATTACAAGTAGTTTATCTGATATTCATGGTGCTATAACAGGCGCAATTGCTAGTTTAAAAGGACCATTACATGGTGGAGCTAATGAAGAAGTTATGCATATGATGAATAAAATCAAAAAACCTGAGAATGCCTTAAAATGGATTAATAATGCATTAAAGAAAAAAGAGGTTGTGATGGGTTTTGGACACAGAGTTTATAAAAGTGGCGACTCTAGAGTTCCAACAATGAAAGAATATTTCAAAAAAGTTGCTAAAATTAAAAAAGATAAAAAGTTTCTAAAGATTTACGATATCGTTGAAAAAGTAATGATCAATAAAAAAAATATTCATCCTAACGTAGATTATCCAACAGGACCGACTTATCATTTAATGGGCTTTGATACAGATTTTTTTACACCAATATTCGTAATTTCAAGAATTACTGGTTGGTCAGCTCATATAATGGAACAGCATTCATCTAATAAATTGATTAGACCATTAGCTAAATATAAAGGAAGTAAATACAGAAAAGTAATGCTTCTAAATCAAAGGTAATATTATTTAATTTGCTTTTCTTTGTATAAAGAGACGCCTTTTTCAATTTTGTTTTTGTAAGACCTTTTAAAGCTTTCTAATTGCCAACCCGAAAGTCTGTTTTCTATTTCTTTTAGATTGTTATTTTTCCAATCATCAGTTGTTTCAGGGTCTTTCCAGATTTTCTTTTCTTCATCAGATCTACCACATCCATAACACAGACCTGATACTGGATCAGTCTTACAAATACTTATACAGGGACTTACAATCACTTAATCCTAGGAAAAAGCGTCTATCCAGTTACCTTGTGTAGATGCTTTTGAATATTCAGTGGCTCTACCTTCGAAGAAGTTCATGTGCTCTACAGCATTTAACATTGTGTCTAACCATGTTAATGGATTTTTTTGAACATCATATATTGGCTCAAGACCTAACTGAGTTAATCTTCTATTACCAATGAACCTAATATAATCTTTAACTTCTTGAGCAGTTAAACCTTGCATTGGACCCATTTCAAAAGCCAGATCAATAAATGCATCTTCATGTTCAATTATAGTTCTGCAAGCTTCATAAAGTTCTTTTTTAAGTTTCGGAGTCCAAATCTCAGGGTTTTCTTTAATGAACTCTTTAAAAATTCTAATCATAGAATTACAATGAAGAGTTTCATCTCTTACTGACCAAGTAACTATCTGACCCATTCCTTTAAGTTTGTTGTGTCTTGGAAAGTTTAATAAAATTGCAAAACTTGCAAATAACTGAAGACCTTCTGTAAAGGCACTAAATACCGCAACAGTTTTTGCGATATCCTCTTTTGAGTTTACATTAAAGTTTTGCATGTAATCATATTTATCTTTCATCTCTTTGTATTTCATGAAAGCAGAATATTCAGACTCTGGCATTCCAATTGTATCTAATAGATGTGAATAAGCTGCTACATGAACTGTTTCCATAGACGCAAATGCAGTCATCATCATTAAAACTTCTGTAGGTTTAAAGACAGTTGTGTAATGTCTTAAATAACAGTTATTAACTTCAACATCTGCTTGAGTAAAAAATCTAAAGATCTGAGTTAATAAATTTTTTTCTGATTCTGAAAGATTTTTTTGCCAATCTCTGACGTCATCACCAAGTGGAACTTCCTCTGGTAACCAATGAATTCTCTGTTGAGTTAACCAAGCATCATAACACCATGGGTATCTGAATGGTTTATAAACTGGGTTCTCAACTAATAGACCCATTTTTTTCGGTTCTATAATTTTTTGTTTTGTATCTTTTAGGCTTTCTACTGACATGATAAACACTCCTCATATTCTGGTTGTTGATTTTCTTGTTTTTTTGATTTGTAAACGTTTGCAGTTACATCTGTAGAATTTGCATCGTTCACGTTTTCCGCTCTTTGTATTGATTTAGATCTGCAGTAATAAAGGCTCTTCAATCCTTTTTTCCAAGCTTGGAAATGGATTTGGTGTAAATCCCTTTTATGAATATCTGCAGGTATAAATATATTTATTGATTGTGCTTGTGAAATATGAGGTGTTCTATCTGCACCTAATTCCACAATCCATTTCTGGTCTAATTCAAAAGCCGTTTTAAATACGTCTTTTTCTTGTTGGGTTAAAAAATCAAGATGAGAAACTGAGCCTTGATTAGTTGTTATACTTGACCATGTTTCATCATCATTTTTACCGTGTTTCTCTAATAATTTACTTAGATATTTATTTCTAACGTTAAATGATCCAGACAAAGTTTTATGTGTATAACTATTTGCTGCAATTGGCTCTACACCTGGAGATGTTCCACCACAAATAATTGAAATTGAAGCAGTAGGAGCTATTGCAGTTTTATTTGAAAATCTTTCATTAATACCATAATCAGCAGCATCTGGACATGCACCTCTTTCATCAGCCAAATCTTTTGAAGCTTGATCAACTTGTTTTTGGATGCTTTCAAATATTTTTTTATTCCAAACTTTACTCATCACTGATTCAAAAGGAATCATTTTTTGTTGGAAGAATGAATGAAGTCCCATAACTCCTAGACCAACACTTCTTTCTTTTAATGCTGAATAAACTGCATCACTAAATGACTCGGGTGCTTTTTCAGTAAAGTCAGTTAATACATTATCTAAAAATCTCATTACGTCTGGAACAAAGTTTTCATCGTCTTTCCATTCATCATAAGTTTCTAAATTTAAAGATGATAAACAACATACCGCTGTTCTATCTCTACCCTCTTTATCAATTCCTGTTGGTAAAGTTATTTCGCTACACAAGTTGGATGTCTTAACAGTCAAACCAGCAAGCTTATGATGTTGAGGTATCATTCTATTAACTGTATCAATGAAAACAATATAAGGTTCCCCAGTTTCAATTCTTGCAGTTAATAATCTAATCCATAAATTTCTTGCAGAAACGGTTGCTTGTACTGATTGATCTTTTGGACTTTTCAGTGCCCATTGTTCGTCCAACTCAACAGCTCTCATGAATGCATCTGAAACTAATACGCCATGGTGTAAATTTAATGATCTTCTGTTTGGATCACCACCTGTTGGTCTTCTCATTTCAATAAATTCTTCTATCTCTGGATGATCAATTGGAAGATAACAAGCTGCAGATCCTCTTCTTAGAGAGCCTTGACTGATCGCCATTGTCAAAGAGTCCATAACTTTGATGAAAGGAATAATGCCTGAAGTTTTTCCAACTCTTCCAATTTTTTCTCCAATGGATCTTAGGTTGCCCCAATAACTTCCAATACCTCCACCTTTAGCAGCCAACCAAACATTTTCACTCCATAGATCTAATATTCCAGTTAAGCTATCCCCCGCTTCGTTTAAGAAACAAGAAATTGGTAAACCTCTTTTTGTTCCACCATTTGATAAAACTGGTGTTGCTGGCATAAACCATAAATTACTAATGTAGTTATAAAGTCTTTGCGCGTGTAAGTTGTCATCTGCATAATGACTCGCAACTCTTGCAAATAAATCTTGGAAAGACTCATTTTCTCCAAGGTACCTGTCGCTTAGTGTTGCTCTTCCAAAATCTGTTAAATTATTATCTCTAGATCTATCTATTTTAATAGTTATCCCTTTAGAATTTTGAAACAACTCAGTGTTGTTATTTAGTGAAAATAAGTCTGGTCTTTTGTCATTATTGCTGATTTTTTCTGCTGGTTTATAATCAGAGACAGCCTTCCTGATTGCCTGAGACAATATTTTGTTCATTAAACTCCCTTTTTATCTTTATACTAAAAAATCTAGTAAATAACTAGATATAGTGTGTAGATTTACCTGATATACTATATAAATTGTAAATCAATAGAACATTTATAGAACTTATTAAATATTTATCAATAAAAATTTTAAAAAAATGTACATATATCCACATGAATAATTCGGGAAAAATTGATCCCTACGGCTTTCGGGAATATGACGCACGATGGGTATACGAAAAAGACATAGATGACGATGGAATCGTTCAACTTGGCAAAGGTCTTGGAACTCAAATAATTAATCATACAAAGAAAAACAATCCAAGAATTATCGTTGGTCAAGATTACAGGTCTTACAGTGAACATATCAAAGAAAAATTAAAAGAGGGTTTAGTTTCAACTGGGTGCAAAATCGAGGATATAGGATTATCTTTATCCCCAATGGTTTACTTCGCACAATTTAATTTAAATTCAGATGCAATAGCTATGGTTACGGCTAGTCATAATGAAAATGGTTGGACTGGTGTAAAAATGGGTATCAAAAAAGGACTTACTCATGCACCTGAAGAAATGAAAGAACTAAAAGATATTACTCTCAATCAAAAATTTATTAATGGTGAGGGAAATATAAAAAAAATTGATGATTTTCAGAATGTTTATAAAAATGATCTGATAAAAAAAAACCCGTTAAATAAAAAAATTAAAGCGGTAGTTGCTTGTGGCAATGGAACAGCAGGAATATTTGCGCCAGAAATTTTAAGAAGTATTGGATGCGAAGTAATTGAACTTGATTGTGAACTTGATTGGACTTTTCCAAAATACAACCCAAATCCTGAAGATTTAGAAATGTTACATGCAATTTCTTCAGCAGTTAAAGAAAATAAAGCTGATATTGGATTTGGTTTTGATGGAGACGGAGATAGAGTTGGTGTTATTGATGATAAAGGTAATGAAATCTTTTCAGATAAAATAGGACTATTAATTGCTAGAAATCTTTCAAAAGATCATCAAAATAGTAAATTTATTGTTGATGTAAAATCGACAGGACTTTATTCCAATGACAAAATATTAAATGAGAATAAATGTGAAACAATTTATTGGAAAACTGGTCATTCTCATATCAAAAGAAAGGTAAATACCGATAACGCTTTAGCAGGATTTGAAAAAAGTGGTCATTTCTTTTTTAATAAACCTTTGGGATATGGCTATGATGATGGAATTAATTCAGCAATACAGGTCTGTAAGTTACTCGATAAAAATAACAAAAAAATGAGTGAAATACTTGGTGAATTACCAACGACTTATCAAAGTCCAACTATGGCTCCTTATTGTAAAGACAGTGAAAAATATGAAGTAGTTGAGAATTTAGTTAAAAAAATGAAAAATATCAAAGAAAATAAAACTAAAGTAGATAATCAAGAAATTAGAGAGATATTGACTGTTAATGGGGTAAGATTTTCTTTTGATGATGGGTCTTGGGGATTAATTAGAGCATCTTCAAATAAACCCTCTTTAGTCGTAGTTACTGAAAGTCCAACCTCTGAAGATAGAAAAAAGAAGATTTTTGACTTTATTGATAATCTGCTTCAACAAACTGGTAAAGTTGGGGATTATGATCAAAAAATTTAAAATTCAACTATAAAGAATTAAGAAAAAATTAGAGAATCGCTTAATATGTAATTGAGGTGGCGGAGGGAGACTGAAACCACCTCGTCTCCTAAGTAACTAAAAATCTATAAAGAAATAAAGTACCAATAACATAAAGAAAAACACCAAATAACCTTTGTGTTTTAACTCTATCTAGATCTTGAACTGTTTTTGCTCCAATCCTTGCCATGAATGTGGTTATTGGAACAAAAATTATAAATGCAGGTATATTAATAAATCCAATACTGAGTGGTATATCGGCTTTTAACATCAAGCCAGATGTAAAAAAACCAATTGATCCAAATAAAGCTATTATAAATCCAATGGCTGCAGAGCTTCCTATTGCTAAGTTAATAGGATAACCAAAGTATCTTAATATAGGAACATTCATCATAGCTCCTGTTATGCCCATAGGAGCAGATATTAATCCTGACAAAAATCCAAATATTATTCTTGGAAAAATATTAAATTTTTTCTTAATTTTTTTTTTCTTTTCACTTTGTAACAACAAGTAAGCTCCAAAAAAGTAAACAACAGCAGAAAAAAAGAATAACAATGTTTTAGTATTCATCAATGCTGCCATCAATGTCCCAGAGAAAACTCCAATTATTACAAATGTTCCATAATTTTTAATAATATTAAAATCAACAGCATTATACTTTCTATGAGTTAATACTGAGGCTGTAGCAGTTAAAATTGTTATTGAGAAAGCTGTCCCTACAGATAAATGCATTAAATAATCTTTATCCACGTTAAATGCTTCAAATACAAAAAATAAAAATGGAACTGAAATTAATCCTCCACCGATACCAAAAAAACCTGCAAAAAAACCAACCGGAACAGCGGCTGCCATCATTAAAAAAATAAAATAGATATTATTAATCTCTAGAAGAGTATTATTCAATTTGCCCTGCCGATATACTTTGTGGATTAAACTTTACTTTATCCATTATGTGATCAATTTTCTTAACATCGGCATCTCTTACACACATATTCTCACTTAAATATCTTTTCCAAAAACTTGAACCAGTTTGGCCATGAAATAAACCAAGGGTATGTCTCATAATTTGATTTAATCTTGTACCCTTTTTTATCTCTTCTTTTACATACTCAATTAGTTTCTCAACAACTTCTTGCCTTGTCAAAACTTCACTATTGTTAAAAATTTTATTTTCAATATCCGCTAACATGTAAGGAGAATGGTAAATAGATCTTCCAATCATAACACCATCTACATTATCTAAATGTTCTTTAATTTGATGGGTGGAAGTTATGCCGCCATTTATTATTATTTCTAAATTTTGAAAATCTTTCTTTAATTTATTTACGTATTCATATTTCAAAGGTGGAATATTTAAATTTTGTTTAGGTGTAAATTTTCCTAGCACTGCCTTTCTTGCATGGATTATAAAAGTTTTAACACCTGTATCTTTCAAAATATTTATAAAATTGTATAAATTTTCATATTGATCAACATTGTCATATCCGATTCTAGTTTTAACTGTTACAGGAAGAGATGTTTTTGAAATCATTTCACTTAGGCAATCAGCTACAATATTAGGTTCTTGAATTAAACAAGCCCCAAATCTATTTTTCTGAACTTTTTTACTTGGACAACCTAAATTTAAATTTATTTCATCATAACCAAATTCTTCACCTAAATATGCTGCATTTCCTAATAGTTTTGGAGAAGAACCACCAAGTTGCAGAGCAACAGGTTTTTCTCTCATATCAAATTCTAATAGTTTCTTTTTGTCTCCTCTATCAATAGCTTCTGAGACAATCATTTCAGTATAGAGAAGAACGTTTTTACTAATTAGTCTTAAGAAAAATCTTTCATGTTTGTCTGTGCAGTCCATCATAGGA
This sequence comes from uncultured Pelagibacteraceae bacterium, assembly GCA_902611845.1. Lineage (GTDB taxonomy): Bacteria > Pseudomonadota > Alphaproteobacteria > Pelagibacterales > Pelagibacteraceae > Pelagibacter. The sequence continues at coordinate 8,601 of CACMAX010000015.1, forward strand.
GCAACAGAGACAGTTCTATTTAATCTAGACATATTTTTTAAGTTTGCTTGATAAATTAATTTTCTTTTCGTTTACATACTCTTGATGATTTTGCTCAATTTTCCCAAGTTCATATTTGTAATTAACCATAATTCCAAATGACCTTTTAAATCCTACATCAGAAACATTAGCATTAACTACAATATCATCAATTTCAGCTCCATTTTTTAAATGGAACCTGCATACATCATTAATAGGAAAACCTAGATCATTTTTTTGTACAGCTAAGTAATTTAAAGCAAGTTTTGTTAGTAAATCTTTATTATCTATAAATTTTCTATCTCCAATTTTAAGATCTAATGATTTTAAAAACTCAACTTTTACAAAATTATCTTTTTGAACTATCTCACTTATTTTGTCATTTTCTGATGATTTTACCCAATCAGCAAAACCTTGCATTGGTGATAGGGTTCCAAAATTTTTTACATCAGGTAGTTCTTCCTGCAATTCATATACAACTCTTTTGATTAAAAAATTACCCAATGTAACTCTTGAAAGCCCTTCTTGACAGTTGCTAATTGAATAAAAGGTAGCTGTATCATAATCTTCTTTTTTCCCATCATTGGGTCTTGTTAATTCTTGAATAGATTTAGCTAGTCCTTTAGTTAACGCAATCTCAACAAAAATTATTGGCTCATCTTCTAATGCTGGATGAAAATAAGCAAAAAATCTTCTGTTTTCTCCTAATCTAATTTTCAATTCATTCATATCTTTCATTGAATGAACTTTTTCATATTTTAATAATTTTTCTAATATTGCAGC
>CACMAX010000016.1 GCA_902611845.1 uncultured Pelagibacteraceae bacterium
CTCCTGTAAAAAATTGTTGAGTATCTATTTGAAATTTTTTTACCATTTAAAATAAATTTAAAATCCTCATTTTTGGATAAACTTTTTAATTTAACCTGCATTAAACAGTGAGTTTTTTTCTACCCTTACTTCTTCTTCTTCTAATTAGTTTTCTTCCACCTTTCGTCTTCATTTTAGACCTAAAACCATGCCTTCTTTTTCTCACTTTTTTACTAGGTTGATATGTACGTTTCATATTAAGGCTTCTTTTTTGTTAAATTTCGGTAGTTATACAATTTAATGTATATAAGTACAGCGATTTTTAATAAATTAGAACAAAATGGAAAATGAAAATAAATTAAAAATTATTCTCGGTATTATATATCTTTCCATAGTTACTGGCTTTTTGTTGCTTTTTTTTAGCTATTTCTCATTTGACGACTTTTCAAGTTTTGAACTTATAAAAAATAATAGAGATAAACTAAATGATATCAAAAATTCCAATCTTTTAATTGCTAGCATATTATTTTTTATTGGAGTGATTATTTGGGTTATGCTCTTAGGATTTGGTTCGCCAGTTTTTTTAGTTGGAGGATTTGTATTTGGAAAATGGATAGGGACAATCCTTATAGTATTTGGTTTATCTGTAGGCGCAACGCTTTTATATATTTGTGCAAATTATTTTTTTAAAGATTTAATTAAAAAAAAATTTTCATCAAAGTTTTCTAACCTTACTGAAAAATTTAAAAAAAATGAATTTACTTTTTTTCTGATATATAGGTTTGTTGGTGGTATACCTTTTTTTATATCAAACATGTTGCCGACATTATTTAATGTTAAGATTAAAAATTTCTTTTTTGGATCTGTTATTGGAATGACACCCCAGTTATTTGTTGGAGCTTCACTTGGCGCAGGGTTAAATAATGTAATTGAAGATAATCAAGAGCTTCCTAGTATGTTTGATATATTTTTAACTCCAGATATTTATGTGCCAATAATTGGTATGATAATACTGGTTTTAATTGGATTTATAATAAGAAAAAAATTATACAAATAGCTGGTGCCCTCACCCAGAATTGAACTGGAAACTCATCCTTACCATGGATGTGTTATACCATTTAACTATGAGGGCATTTTTTAATTATAATTAGTGTATAAAATTGTTTTTTTCAAATAAATGCCTTAATTTTTTACGAAAATCGGATATATCTAAACTAGGTAAATGATATGGGAATTCACTACGATTATAAATCAACAAGAGGAGCTAAAGCTATGGAGAAGCAGGCTAAAAGAGAAAAAAAGCTTGCTGAGAAAAGAGCAAAAAAAATAGCCAAACAAGGTGACCCCAAAACTCCAGAGGATAAAACAATACCAATAGATCAAATAATAACTTTGGATCATCTTACCAATCCAGACAAAAAGTAATCAAGATGGACGCGAAGAAGGATAAAAAAGCAAAACTCGAAGAAGCTTTGCGTAAAAACTTAAGAAAAAGAAAAATTTTTCAAAGAAAAAATAAAAAAAATAAATAAATGTCAGTGCAATCAGATAAGTGGATAATCAAAATGGCGAAAGATAGTGCAATGATTTCACCATTTGAAGATAAACAAATAAGGGAAGGAAAAATTTCGTTTGGTGTTTCTTCATACGGTTACGATGCAAGAGTATCTAATGAGTTTAAAATCTTTACTAATGTTAACTCTGAAATTGTAGATCCAAAAAATTTTAAACCAACAAATTTTGTAACAAAAGAATCTGATGAATGCATTATTCCACCAAATTCTTTTGTCTTAGCAAGAACAGTAGAATATTTTAAAATTCCTAGCGATGTCTTGGTTATTTGTTTAGGTAAGTCCACTTATGCTAGATGTGGAATAATTGTTAATGTAACACCTTTGGAACCAGGATGGGAAGGTCATGTGACCCTTGAATTTTCTAATACAACTCCATTACCAGCCAAAATATATGCAAATGAGGGTGTGGCTCAATTTATATTTTTAAAAGGAAGTGAGAAACCCGATGTTTCATATGCCGACAGAAATGGAAAATATATGGGCCAAAAAGGGGTAACGCTTCCCAAAATTTAAAATGGATAAATTTAAAATTAATGGTCCCTCTAAGATCAGAGGAGAGGTCTTAATTTCTGGAAGTAAAAATGCTGCTCTTCCAATACTTGCCGCAACTTTACTCTTCGATAAAAATGTAACCATTAAAAATCTTCCACGTGTTAAAGATATAGATACAATGCTTAATTTGCTAAAATCACTAGGAAGAAAAATTAGCTTTAAAAATAATAAAAAAATTGCATTAATTTCAAAAGGAAAAAAAAATAATTTTTTTGCACCTTACTCTCTTGTTAAAACAATGAGAGCAGGAATTTTAGTTCTTGGTCCTTTATTGGCAAAACATAAAAAAGCAAAAGTAAGTAGCCCAGGCGGTTGCAGTATAGGAGTAAGACCAATAGATATACATTTAAAAGCCATATCAAAGTTAGGAGTTAAAATACAAATCGAAAAAGGATATGTTAATGCAAAAGCTCAGGAAGGGTTAACTGGTTCAGAAATAAGATTTTCAAAAATATCTGTTGGAGCTACCGAAAATTCAATTCTTGCTGCTTGTCTTGCAAAAGGAATAACAACAATAAAGAATTGTGCTATAGAGCCTGAGATCAAGGATCTGACAAATTTTCTTAAAACCGCTGGCGCCAAAATCAAATGGATTGGTAAAAGAACTTTAAAAATAGAGGGTGTTAAAACATTAAAAAGTATAACTTACTCAATCATGAATGATAGAATTGAAGCAGGTACTTTTTGTGTTGCCGCATGTTTGAATGGTGGAAACTTAACAATTAAAAACTTCGAGCCAAAAATTATTAACACAGAGATAAATTTACTTAAGAAAATTGGTGCCAAAATAAAGACCACAAAAAATACAATTCAAATTAAGGGACCAAAAAATATTAGAAGTTTGGATTTTTTAAAAACTGGAGAATATCCAAACTTCCCCACTGATTTGCAAGCTCAAATTATGGTATTATTAACTCGAGCAAATGGGAAAAGCACAATTGAAGAAAATATATTTGAAAACAGATTTATGCATGTTCCAGAATTAAAAAGATTAGGTGCAAAAATAAATATTAGAGGTAACAAGGCAATTATTGAAGGAACTAATAATCTAGAGGGAGCTGAGTTAATGTCTAGTGATTTAAGGGCATCAGTAGCTTTGGTTTTAGCAGCTTTTATTTCAAGAGGAACATCTATTATAAATAGAGTATATCATTTAGATAGAGGTTATGAAAAAATTGAAAATAAATTAAAAAAAATTGGGGTAAAAATTAAAAGAATATCTTAGTGAATAATTTTTTAAAGAAGGTAATCGCTCAATCTCCAGATGATTTACAAATTATATCAGCAATATGCGCAGAGTCTAAAGTAAAAATTTCTGATATTAAATATTTGCCATCTGCAAAAATTTTTTTACTTTCTGTTTTAAGAATAGATAAGGAGACAGATAGCAACAAACTTATTAATAGTGTTATAAAATTTGAATTTATTGAAAGCTCCAGGTCTAAAAACATTAATCAGTCCAATGCAGATTTAACTTTAGAGTTATTTGCAATTGATATTTTTAAAAAACATGAAAATTTTGAAATAGTTCTATTATTTTCAAAAAATGGAATTATAACACTGTCCACAGAAGTTATTGATGTAACGTTAGAAGACCAAAAAATTGAAAATGATAAAAGTAATTAATTGTAAGAAAAAAAATTATAAAAGAGAATTAGTATCTTTTTTGGATAAAAGGAGATCTGGAAAAGTAGTAGACACTTCTATAGTTCCAAAAATTTTAAAAGACATCAAAATTAATGGAAGAAAAGCACTTTTAAAGTATGAGAAAAAATTTAGTAAAAATACAGAGATAGTTCCATCAAAAGATAAAGTAAACAAAGCAATTAATACATTACAACCTAAGATTAAAAAAAGTATCGATTTAGCCTATAATAGAATTTTTAAGTTTCATTCACTACAAAAACCAAAAAATATTAAGTATGTAGATAATTTTAAAAATAAACTTGAATATAAGCATGTGCCATTACAGTCTGTAGGTATTTATGTACCAGCTAATTTACCATCCACACTATTAATGAATGCAGTGCCTGCAAAAATTTCTGGTGTAAAAAGAATTGTTTTGGCCAATCCAAAACTTAATGGAAAACTAAATCCTGCTGTTCTTTATGCAGCTAAAAAAGTTGGAATTAAGGAAATTTACTCAATGGGTGGTGCCCAAGCTATAGCAAGTTTAGCATATATTCAAAAAGTGAATAAAATTGTTGGGCCTGGAAATATTTATGTTGCAAGAAGCAAGCGCGAAGTCTTTGGTGATGTTGGGACAGAAGGAATGGTTGCTGGACCCAGTGAAATTTGTGTTTTAGCAGATGGTGAAACTGATCTAAATCAAGTTATAACATCTATGATTGGACAAGCAGAACATGATGTAAACTCTCAGTGTATTTTAATTACAAAAGATAAAAAATTAGTAAATACATTTAATGAAGAAATAAAAGAAAGTATAAAAAAAGTTCATAGAAGAAGAGTTGTTTTGAAAAGTTTAAAAAATAATGGATTAATTGTATTAGCTCAAAGTGATAAGCAAATAATAGAAGCAATTAACGAAGTTGCTCCAGAACACTTAGAAATTAATGTAGCTAATTATAAAAAATATTTAAATCAAATTCATAATGCAGGAAGTATTATGATTGGAAAGTACTCTCCAATGGCAGTCTCAGATTATAATGTTGGGTCAAACCATGTATTGCCAACTTTAGGATCAGCAAAATTTTCATCTGGACTAAATCTCAGTGAATTTTATAAAAAAATTAGCCATATAACACTTACAAAAAAAGGTATTGAGAAATTAGGAGAATCCGCTACACATCTCGCTGAGTATGAAGAACTAGACAATCATGCTCAAAGTATTAAATCTAGAATGAGGAGTAAATAATTTGAGTAAACAGGATACGTTGGAGTTTGAAGGTGTGGTAACAGATCTTCTTCCTAATGCTATGTTCAGAGTTAAACTAGACAATGGTCATAACGTTACAGCTCACACAGCAGGAAAACTAAGAAAAAACCGTATTCGTGTTTTACAAGGTGATAGAGTAAAATTAGAAGTTTCTCCATACGACCTTTCAAAAGGTCGTATAATTTTTAGATCCTAATATGGCTTCGTAGCTCAGTTGGTAGAGCAGAGCCCTGAAAAGGCTTGTGTCGCTGGTTCGAGTCCCGCCGAAGCCACCACACCATGTGGTATTAATATCCATCATTATGCTTGCATTCAAAATTAAAATCTAATACCTATCCAGCAGCTATTTATAGCTAATTATATAATAACAAAGAAAGAGTAACTAAAGTATGAGTACATTAAAAGGCAAAGTAAAGTGGTTCAACGGTAAGAAGGGCTACGGTTTTATTGAAAGAGAAGACGGAGAAAAAGACTGTTTCGTTCATGCGAGCGCAGTTAGAGAAGCTGGGCTTAGATTTTTGAATGAAAACGATGCTATAGAATTCGAAATCCAAGATGGCGAAAAAGGTCCAAGCGCTGTAAATTTGAAAAAATTAGGTTAATAAAATTTAATTCATCAAAAATATTTGTATAGGAATAGGAAATGTTAAAAAACATAGCTATTCCTGTGCAAAGCTTTTTCTTGCTTGCATTTAAAAAAAAAAATGCTACTTACACAGCAATGATTAAAATTGTTATTATAAACAGAGAAACTCACAGACATCATTTTCATGCTGGCTGCAAGCTAGCTATTTAATTATTTATAAATTTAATTTTATCCACATTTAGTATAAAACAGTAGAAGGAGCACGGGTAGCTCAGTTGGTTAGAGCAGCGGTTTGTGGAACCGAAGGTCGACAGTTCGAATCTGTCCCCGTGTACCAAAAAATGAATAAAGAAAAAAAATTATCTGCAAATACCCCTTCGGGTTTTGTTGATAGATATGGTAAAGAATTAGCATTAAAAGAAAATTTAATTGCTAAGATCGAAGAAAACTTTTTAAAATTTGGTTTTTCTAAGCTAGAAACTCCAAGTTTTGAAATATCAGAAAA
>CACMAX010000017.1 GCA_902611845.1 uncultured Pelagibacteraceae bacterium
TCCAAGTCTTGCTAAAGGTTCGGATAGTAAGCCTCCTCCACATCCAATATCGAGAATACTTATTCCTGATAATGGTTTATGATTTGATGAAATGTTAAAATCTTTAATAATATTGTTTTTTATGTATTCTATTCTTATTGGATTAAATTTGTGAAGTGGTTTAAATTTCCCATTAGGATTCCACCATTCTTCAGCAATTTTGCTAAATTTTTCTACTTCTTCTTTGTTTATAGTATTATTACTCATTCTTTATTGACATTATAAATAAGATGTATTTTATCAATATTATAAGGCTTGTAAATAAAACTACCAATGAAAATTATTGTATTAAAATTTGGCGGTACTTCAGTTGGATCAATTCAAAGAATTAAAAAAGTATCAAAAATAATTAAATCTTACTCAAAAAAATATAGGGTAATAGTTTTGTCATCTGCAATGAGCGGCACTACTAATCAGTTGATCAATATGTCAAAAAAAATCAGTGAAAATTTTCCGGATAATGAATATGATACTCTAGTTTCTGCTGGTGAGCAGATTTCGTGTTCGTTATTAGCAGGCCATCTAGCAGCAAATGGTTTAAATTCTAGATCTTGGATGGCTTGGCAAATACCAATTGTGACAGAGGGTAAACACAAATATTCAAGAATTAAACATATAAATAAAACTAAAATTTTAAAATTTTTAAAATCTGGAGGAATCCCTATTATTGCTGGATTTCAGGGTGTGGATAAAAATTCAAATATTACAACTATTGGCAGGGGTGGCTCAGATTCAAGTGCAATTATGGTTGCAAAGTTTTTTAAAGCTGATCGATGTGTTATTTACACAGATGTTGAGGGAGTATATACAACAGATCCAAATAAACTTAATTCTGCAAAAAAAATTAAAAATATATCTTATGAAGAAATGTTAGAAATGGCATCATTAGGATCAAAAGTAATGCAACCAGATTCTATACAAGATGCAAGATTAAATAGGATAAATATTGAGGTAAAATCGTCATTTATAAACAAATCTGGCACATTAATTACAAAAAGAAAAAATATTATTAATAATAAAATTATCACAGGAATTTCTTCCACAGATAATGATGCAAAAGTAACTTTATTAGGAGTTAAAGATAGACCAGGCATAGCAGCATCGATATTTAAACCACTTTCACAAAATTCTATAAACGTAGATATGGTAGTTCAAAATATATCTGCTGATGGAAAGCAAACAGATCTTACATTTACAATAAAGTCTAATGATTTAAATAAAACAAAAAAAATTATAAATAAAAATAAAAATATAGTTTTTAAAAAATTAATTTTTGATAAAAATGTCTCAAAAGTATCAATAATCGGTGTTGGAATGATTACTACTCCAGGAGTGACATTTAGAATGTTTCAAGCACTTGCAAGAAAAAAAATAAATATACAGGTTATCTCTACTTCAGAAATTAAAATATCTGTTTTAATAAAAAGCACAAACGCTTTGAAAGCTGTAAAATGTTTACATAAAGAATTTAAATTAGACAAATGACATCTGAAATTAGACCATTTAGAAAAATTAATAGAAAGAAGACTAAAGAGATCAGTGTAGGTAAAATTAAAGTTGGTGGAAACAACCCAATTACTGTTCAGACAATGACCAATACATTAACAACAGATCATAAATCTACAATTGAACAAATTAATAAAGTTACCGAAGCCGGTGCAGATATTGTAAGAGTTTCATGCCCTGATAGTAAATCAACTGAGGCTTTAAAAACAATAATTAAACACGTGGACGTTCCTATAGTTGCGGATATTCATTTTCATTATAAGAGAGCAATTGAAGCTGCAGAGAATGGCGCAGATTGTCTTAGAATAAATCCTGGAAATATTGGAGAAACAAAAAGAATTGCTGAAGTCATTTCCGCTGCAAAAAATAACAATTGTTCTATTAGAATTGGAGTTAATGCTGGATCGCTTGAAAAAGATATTCTTGAAAAATATAAAGAACCGTGTCCCGAAGCTTTAGTTGAAAGTGCATTGAGAAATATAAGAATAATCGAGGATATGGATTTTTCAAAATTTAAAATTAGTGTTAAATCTTCAGATGTATTTTTGTCTATTGCTGCATATAAATTATTATCAGATAAAACAGATTATCCGCTTCACCTAGGAATTACAGAGGCAGGGAGTTATTTACCTGGAAGTATCAAAACGTCAATTGGGTTTGGAAGCTTATTGTTAAATGGCATTGGAGATACAATAAGAGTTTCACTTTCTGATGATCCTATTGAAGAAGTCAAAGTTGGAAATGAAATTTTAAAATCTTTAAATTTGAGAAATAGAGGTGTAAAGATAATTTCTTGCCCATCTTGTGCAAGACAGGCTTTTCAAGTTATTGACACCGTTAAACAACTAGAGGAAAGATTATCACACATAAAAAAACCTGTCACTTTGTCGATTATAGGTTGTGTAGTTAATGGACCTGGGGAAGCAAAACAAACAGAAATTGGAATTACAGGCGGTGGAAAAGATAATCATATGTTGTATTTAAATGGTTTAGAAACAGAGAAGGTAACGACAAAAGAAATGATAAATAAAATTGTTACTTTGGTAGAAGAAAAAGTCTCAAACTTGTAATAAATACATGCTTCCTAAGGAAAAAGTTCGAAATTTAATTGATAGACATACTAAACTTGAAAAAGAACTATCCTCAAGCGAAATTGATAAAAAGAAATATGCTGAGATTTCAAAAGAATATTCAAATTTAAATGAGATAATAAAACAAGCAAAAGAATATTTAAGCTTCCAAAAAGACACTGAAGATCTAAACAATATAATAAATGATAACAGCTCAGATACTGAAATGAAAGAGTTTGCAAATAGTGAACTAGAAAACTTAAAGAATAATTATGAAATTAATGAAAAAAAACTGAAACTGTTTTTACTCCCAAAGGATCTTGCTGATAGTAAAAATGCAATTATTGAAATTAGAGCAGGCACCGGGGGTCTTGAAGCAAGTTTGTTTGCTTCAGATCTATATAAAATGTACGAAAAAGTTAGTCTGAAAAAAAAATGGGATATTGAAATTATTTCAATATCAAAAAGTGATGCAGGAGGTCTTAAAGAAGTAATTGCATTGATAAAAGGAAAAAATATTTATTCTTCTTTAAAATACGAAAGTGGTGTTCATAGAGTTCAACGAGTTCCAGATACCGAAACCCAAGGTAGAGTGCACACTTCCGCGGCAACTGTGGCTGTGCTTCCTGAAGCTGAAGATTTAGATATTAAAATTGAAGATAAAGATTTAAGAATTGATGTTTTTAGAAGTAGTGGACCCGGTGGTCAAAGTGTTAATACAACTGACTCTGCTGTAAGAATCACTCATATCCCGACTGGAATTGTGGTTAGTCAGCAAGACGAAAAATCTCAAATTCGTAACAAAGAGAAAGGGCTTAAAATTTTAAAATCTAGAATTTACGATTACGAAAGACAAAAAGTTGATCAAGAAAGATCAAAGGATAGAAAAAGTAAAATTGGGAGTGGCGATAGATCTGAAAGGATAAGAACTTATAATTTTCCTCAAGGTCGAGTCACTGATCACAGAATTAATTTAACTTTACATAAGTTAGATGAATTTATGGAAGGCGAAATATTTGATGAATTCGTTGAAAGTCTAAGCTTACAAGCGCAACAAGATGAATTGAGCAAAATTAATTAATGAAATATTTAGAGGTTTTAAATTACGGTAGTAAAGTTCTTAAATTAAAAAATATAAATAGTTATAATTTAGATTGTGAATTAATATTAGCTAAAGTTCTAAATTCTACAAGAGAAGAAATACTAACTAACTTGAATAAAAAAATTGCGAAAATTAATATTATCAAATTTAAAAAGTTATTGGATAAAAGAAAAAATAACGAACCAATAGCATACATTTTTAAACAGAAAGCATTTTGGAAGTATAATTTTATAGTTAATAAAAATGTATTGATACCAAGACCAGAGACTGAAATAATTGTTGATGAAGTTTTAAAATTAACAAATTTTGATACGTCTAAGCAATTATTAGATATTGGAACAGGCTCAGGATGTATAATACTTTCTATAATGAAAGAAAGACCATACTGTTATGGAACTGCCATAGATATAAGTAAAAAAGCTCTTAATGTCGCTATAAATAATGCAAAAATGCATCACTTACAAAATAAAATAAAATTCATAAACATCGATATTGACAAGTATGAATATAATAAATATGATTTTATTATTTCTAATCCTCCATACATAAATAATTTTGAATTTAAGAGATTAGAAAAAAATGTAAGGTTATTTGAGCCTCATATTGCTCTCAAAGCTGGTATTGATGGATTAAGTAAAATAAAAAATATAATAAATAAAAGCAAAATATTATTAAAATTAAACGGGAAACTGATTTTTGAGTTAGGTAACAATCAAATGCTAAATGCTATTCAAATATTAAAAAAAAACGGTTTTTATGTGAACAAAATTTGTAGAGATATTCAATCTTTTCCTAGAGTTATAATTTCTACTAAAATAGTATAATGAATAATTTTCGTAATAATAATAGAAAAAATAGATTTAAGTCTCATCACGAGAGAAATTTTAGAAAAAGAAATACAAACGGACACAAAAATAATAGTGACTTTTCCAACAACCTAGAATTTAGACATAAAAGTCCAGGAAGAAATAATCACAACGCAGCCAAATTGATAGATAAATATAATAATTTAGCAAGAGAAGCATTATCAACTGGTGATAAAATATTGTCAGAAAACTATTTACAACATGCAGACCATTTTACAAGAATCTTAAGCCTGCAAGAAATTAATAAAAGTCAGAATGAAAGTGATAATGTAATTGAACAAGACTTTAAAAAAGATATTGAAAACTTGAAGCAGGAAAAAGATAAAATCACTAACATAAAAACCTAAAAATATTGGAAAGATTTAATTATATTAATTTAAGTTTGTAATTAAATTTGATTTTAAAACATCAATTTTTATTTTAGAAATTTCAAATTTTTTTCTTTCATCTCCTTTTAAAACTTTTCCAGACGGTAATTTAAGTTTTTGAGAATTAATTTTTTTTCCATTTTCTATGACTTCGTAGTGCAAGTGAGGCCCAGTTGATAAACCAGTTGACCCAACATATCCAATTATTTGACCTTGTTTAACTCTCACGCCTTTTTTTATGCCTCTTCCAAATTTTGACATATGTGCATAAACCGTTTGATAAACAGAATTATGTTTAATTTTTACACAATTTCCTCCTCCACCACACCAACCAGCTTTAGTAACTTTACCATCACCAGATGCCATTATAGGTGTGCCTGTTGGAGCAGCAAAATCAGTTCCAGTATGCATTTTGGTATATCCTAAAATAGGATGTTTTCTTTTCCCGTACGATGATGAAAGTCTTGCGCCATTTATTGGAGTTTTCATTAAAGTTTTTTTAATACTTTTTCCGTTTTCATCAAAATAATCAACTTTATTTTTTTCATATTCATATTTATAAAGCTGCAGGTCAGTATTTTGTAAATTGAGGTTTGCAAAAATAATTTCCCCAGTATCAACAACTTGATTATCTTCATCAATAAATTCCTCATAAATTATTTGAAAACTATCATCTTTCCAAATATCTCTTTGAAAATCTATTTGAAAACCATAAAGTCTAGCAAATTCAATTATAATGTTTGCCGTTATTCCCAAATTGATAGCACTATTGTATAAACTATCAGTGATAATAGTTTCTTTATATACTAAATTTTTTGTAAAATTTTTTTTAACT
>CACMAX010000018.1:0-2500 GCA_902611845.1 uncultured Pelagibacteraceae bacterium
GCTTTGATATGTATCTCCTGATTTTGACTTATAATATAAAGTCTCATATCTAGGGTCTAAATTTTCAGTTATCTCTTTTAAAGTTTTTTTAAAATAAATATTATTTAAACTTGATTTAATTTTTTCGGACTGATCTTTCTTATCATTTGAATAAATTGATAATATTAATATTCCTATAATTGAGATTAAAATTAACCAAAAAAAAATTGAGTACTCTTTTAAAGTGTTTAATTCAAAAATTTTCATACAAATATAAAAAAAGCCTTGATTTTAGGGCATTTTATACCATTTTTTATTAATCTAATATCTTGATTTATTAATATTATTATTTATAAGCGTTCCACTCAACATTTAAAAAATGTTATTTATTGGGTTAATACCCAATTAGCTATTTAATTTGTAAATATTTTAAAAAGAGAAGTGTGGACGGTTAAGGTTACCAAAATTTGTCGTACACACTTCAATATCACATAAATATTATTCTTAGTATTTATGTAGAAGCTAGTGTGCGCCGTTATTAAACTTGAGAGTTTGATCATGGCTCAGAACGTACGCTGGCGGCACGCCTTATACATGCAAGTCGAACGAAGTAGCAATACTTAGTGGCAGACGGGTGAGTAACATGTAGGTATCTTCCCTTTGGTGAGGAATAACACGAGGAAACTTGTGCTAATACCTCATAAGTCTTCACGGAGAAAGCTTTATGCGCCGAAGGATGAGCCTGCACTTGATTAGTTTGTTGGTGGGGTAATGGCCTACCAAGACTTTGATCAATAGCTGATCTGAGAGGATGATCAGCCACATTGGGACTGAGACACGGCCCAAACTCCTACGGGAGGCAGCAGTAGGGAATATTGCACAATGGAGGAAACTCTGATGCAGCGATGCCGCGTGAGTGAAGAAGGCCTTTGGGTTGTAAAGCTCTTTCGTCGGGGAAGAAAATGACTGTACCCGAATAAGAAGGTCCGGCTAACTTCGTGCCAGCAGCCGCGGTAATACGAAGGGACCTAGCGTAGTTCGGAATTACTGGGCTTAAAGAGTTCGTAGGTTGTTAAAAAAGTTGGTGGTGAAATCCCAGAGCTTAACTCTGGAACTGCCATCAAAACTTTTTAGCTAGAGTATGATAGAGGAAAGCAGAATTTCTAGTGTAGAGGTGAAATTCGTAGATATTAGAAAGAATACCAATTGCGAAGGCAGCTTTCTGGATCATTACTGACACTGAGGAACGAAAGCATGGGTAGCGAAGAGGATTAGATACCCTCGTAGTCCATGCCGTAAACGATGTGTGTTAGACGTTGGAAATTTATTTTCAGTGTCGCAGCGAAAGCATTAAACACACCGCCTGGGGAGTACGACCGCAAGGTTAAAACTCAAATGAATTGACGGGGACCCGCACAAGTAGTGGAGCATGTGGTTTAATTCGAAGATACGCGCAGAACCTTACCAACACTTGACATGTTCGTCGCGACTTTAAGAGATTAAAGTTTTCGGTTCGGCCGGACGAAACACAGGTGCTGCATGGCTGTCGTCAGCTCGTGTCGTGAGATGTTGGGTTAAGTCCCGCAACGAGCGCAACCCTCACTTTTAGTTGCCACCATTTAGTTGGGCACTCTGAAAGAACTGCCAGTGATAAGCTGGAGGAAGGTGGGGATGACGTCAAGTCCTCATGGCCCTTACGTGTTGGGCTACACACGTGCTACAATGGCATTTACAATAGGAAGCAAGATGGCGACGTCAAGCAAATCCTAAAAAGATGCCTCAGTTCGGATTGTACTCTGCAACTCGAGTACATGAAGCTGGAATTACTAGTAATCGCGGATCAGCGCGCCGCGGTGAATACGTTCCCGGGTCTTGTACACACCGCCCGTCACACCATGGGAGTTGGTTCTACCTTAAGGCAAGGTTTAAAACCCTTGACCACGGTATAGTCAGCGACTGGGGTGAAGTCGTAACAAGGTAGCCGTAGGGGAACCTGCGGCTGGATTACCTCCTTTCTAAGGATGATTAAGATTTTAATCTTAATCTAAAAAATACAACAGGATAATGTTGACCGTCCTCATTTCTCTTTTTAAAATTAGTATTTCACTCTTCTGCGAAAAGGGCCGGTAGCTCAGTTGGTTAGAGCACACCCTTGATAAGGGTGGGGTCGAAAGTTCGAGTCTTTCTCGGCCCACCATTTTTACTGGGGGATTAGCTCAGCTGGGAGAGCGCCTGATTTGCATTCAGGAGGTCAGCGGTTCGATCCCGCTATCCTCCACCAAGAAATACTTAGTTATTATATCTCGTAAAAAAAATTTTATATTATCAATATCTATATCCGATTGTTCGAATTGATGAACAATCACTAAACATTCTATAAAATGAATGTTTATCAAAAATTTAATTCAACACAGAATTTTTTTCTGTGCATAAATTAAGCGTTTAAGGGCGTGTGGCGGATGCCTTGGCACTGAAAGCCGATGAAGGACGTGGTATACTGCGATAAGTTGCGGGGAGCTGT
>CACMAX010000019.1 GCA_902611845.1 uncultured Pelagibacteraceae bacterium
AATTACAAAAAAATACTTTACATGCTTCTTTTTGAATATTTTACATAGTATTGAACACATAAAGCCCACTTCACCGTATGAAATTATTATATTGTAATTTGACATATTTTTTAAAAGATAGAAAAAAGAGTAAATTTCAAGAAATAGAAATTCATAAATGAATGTAATCAAAGGTAATCTTCTTTTTAATCTAAAAGAGCTGTATTTAATTGAACATCCAGCAAAATTTTCAAAATCGTATCTATTTGAGCATATATTGGTTGTTTTGAAATTATTTTCAGTTAATTTTTTTGAGAAATTGAAAATAAAATTACCTGTCCCATATTTTGTACTTGGTGGGTCAAAATGTATTTGTAAAACTTTCACTTGAACATTTTCTCTTTTTCATTGACGTCTGGATAATTTATCATCAATGTTTCAAAAGATTTATTTATTGTAAATAATGAAGATGCAGCTAAACCAGTTGCACCATAAGTAAATGCTTTTTTAAAGTCATCATAACTGTCAGCACCCCCATTAATTATTATAGGTAAATTTGTCATTGACGAAACTTCTTTTATTAAATCAAAGTTGTAACCACATCTCATTCCCTCTTTTTCAATATCTGTAATTAAGATTTCTCCAACACCTAAATTATTTAACTTTTCAATAATATATTTCAGACTGAAATCCAGTTTTTTAGTTCCATTATTGCAATATATATTGTGCGTACCACCCTGCATTTTAACATCCAATGATGCAATAACACTTTGTGCGCCATATTTTTCACAAACCTTAGAAAAAATATCAAAATTCTCAAATATCAAAGAATTAAAAGACATTTTCTCAATACCTATTGAAAAAAGAGTTTTAACTTCTTCAATATTTTTTAAACCACCACCATAAGTAAGTGGCATAAAGCATTCAGAAGCTATCTTTTCAATTAAAGGATAATTCAATTTATTTTTATTTTTACTGCAATAAATATCTAAGATGATCAACTCATCTACGTCTAAATCGTTTAACACTCTTACTGTATTCAAAGCATCACCTAAATAAATTTTTTCTTGGAATTGTTTAGTTTTTATAAGTGCATTATCTTTAAGATTTAAAATAGGAATTATTCTTGGTTGAATTTTAAAATTCATCACTAAAATACTTTATCAAATCGCAACCTTGTCCATGACTTTTTTCAGGATGAAATTGAGTTGCTAATATATTACTTGTTATAATCGATGATACGAAGCTATCTCCATATGAAGAATTTGTTAAAATCATCTCTTCGTTAAAATTTTGTAACCAAAATGAGTGGGAAAAATAAAATTTTTTTTCAAAAATATTTTTAAGTGTTGTATTATTTTTATTATAAACAGCAAAATTCCAACCTTGGTGAGGTACTCTTACAATAGGATTATTTATTTTCACTAATTTATCAGGAAAAATAGATAAGCCAGGTACTTTGCTTTCTTCACTACTATTGAATAAAATTTGCATACCTACACAAATGCATAAAAATTTATTTTTCTTACCCAAAATTTTTCTTTTTGTATTTTCTATTAGATTTTTTTTTTTTAATATTCCCATTATATTTTCGAAATTCCCTACCCCTGGAAGAATAATTTTCTCATAATCTTCAACATCATCAAAATTATCGATTAATACACCTTCATGCCCGATTTTTTTTAAAATATTTTTGATAGAACCAAAATTAGCAAATTCTGTATTTAAAATTTTTATTTTTTTTTTCATTAATCTTTTAAATAATTTTTTAAAAATTCATTATCTACTTCATGGTCCATATTTGATGGTAGAATTGGAAGTGAAATTTGTACTGAATTTTTAAATTTATTAATTATTCTAAAATTATAATCTCTGTCGGCACCTCTTCCATTGAATGAAGGAAAAATTCTTTGATTTAAATAATTATAATTAATATTTTTATATACTCTTTTATTTATTAATGATCCACCTGCATTTCCTGGCAATGGTTTAAAGCTTTTAAAAAAAAATTTCCTTAAGCAAAAATTATTTTTTATGTTAAAATTTAATTTAGACGAAAATTGAGGAAAATATTTGTTCATCATGCCTATTTGTGAATGAGTAAATTTTAAGAGCCTTTCTTTTGATATTAATTTAAGACCCTCGTTTTTTTTGAATTTTTCAAAATCAAATTTTTTTTTTCTTATTTTTGAGTTTTCTGATTTTTTAATATTCAAAACATCTAAAATTATATGATCATAGCTGTATTGATTTATAATATTTAAAATAATTTCTACAGAATTTTTCAACAAGATTTCATCTCCTATAGTCACAATCCAGTCAGAAGTTGCATGCTTTAAAGCTTCATTGCATGCAGACGTCCCAGTATCGACATTTATACCATTAAGTATTTTACTATCATAATCTGTGAATATTTTTTTATAAAAAAAATCATGTTTTTGAGCATAATTTTTTAATATTTTGCTTGAGCCGTCTGTCGAGTTATCATCAATAATAATTACGTCAAAGTTCTTCACAGTTTGGTCTAAAATACTACTTAAAGTATCATCCAAAGTTTCTATATTATTAAATACTGGTAAAATGATAGTTAATTTTTTTGACATAATTTAAAATGCTTAAAATACTTTTTATTACAAATTATAAAAGAGACAATCAATTCAGTATGGAAAAATATTCTTCTATTCATTACAAGTTAATCAAAAATAGCAAAAGCATTCGTATAGAAAGTATCCCTATAACTAATATATTCTTTCAGAGATCAAACAATAAGTACATTAGATCAATCAATAAATATATTTTTTTTCCAATATATATATTTTTTAAATCTTTTAACTACAACCTTGTACATATCTCAGATAATGGAAATGCTTATCTCAAATTTTTAATTTTTAGAAAAACATTAATAACATGTCACGATTTAATACCATACAGATTTCCAAAAAATGATCTTAAAAATTATATATATAGAAATTTAAACCGCATAGGAATGAGAATGTCATCAGCAATTATAGCTGTATCTAAATCTACTAAAAGAGATTTTAAAAAATTTATATCAAAAAAAAAGAGCGTCGAATTTATATATACGCCATATTATGAAAAAAAATTGAAACTAAAAAAATCAAAGAAATCTAGTGAAATAATTCTTCTTCATATTGGTTCAATATTCTACAAAAATAGATCTTTAGCCTTAGAAATTATAAATCAACTTAAGCATGAAAATTTTAAATTAGTTTGCATAGGAAAGTTAAATAAAAAAAATCTTCAATATATTAATAAAAATAATTTATCTAATATTGTAATTGAGAAGGTTAATATTAGCGAATATAATAAAATTAAAATTATAAAGTCCTCTAATTTTCTTTTGTTAACTTCACAATACGAGGGATATGGCTTCCCTGTTCTTGAAGCATATAAATATAATATTCCAGTAATATCTTCTAATAAGGGATCTCTTAAAGAAATCGTTTCAAAAAATGGCTTAGTAAAAAAGTATGATTGTAACCATTTTGTTCTTAAGATAAAGGAGTTAAAAAATAATTTAAAAATGAAAAAAAAATTAATTAAAAATAATACAGAAATATTAAAAACTATAAATAATTATAAAAATTATAAAAATTTTTATACAAACTATTATCAAAATATATATAAATGAAAAATTATACTGACTTTGCTTACACTCGCTTTACAAAAAAAAGAAATTATGTTTGGGGACGGTATACAAAATTTTATAGAAAAAAAATTAGCTTTAAAAATAAAAAAGTTTTAGATTTTGGTTGCGGAAATATTTTAACTTCATCAACAGCAAAATTTTTTAGAGATGAAAATGGTAATCTAAAAGGATTATATGGATATGAAACTGATTTTAAGAGCAAAAAAATATTAATAGATAATAAACTTTATTTTAATTTTTACTCAAAGAAACAAAAAATGTTTGATATCATTGTTGCTAATCAAGTTTATGAACATTTAGACAGTTTAGAGCGTATTAAATTCATAAAACAATCAAAAAAATTATTAAAAAAGGATGGCTTACTTGTTGTGGCTTTCCCATTTGTTCTTTCAAATATGAATTTTAAATATTTTTGGGAAGATATAACTCACAAACCAGTGGGTGTTGAGGCCGAAGCGGGCCTTATACAAAGTTTTGGTTTCAATACTGATTTATATGTTGGGGGACTAAAAGGTGATCCATTTGGTTGGTTTGAAAATATATTAGCAATAATAAGAAATTTGATAGTATTCATGCCACCATTTTGGATAACTTTAATTATTGCTAAAAAGAGATAATGATAACCTGCTCAAAATGTTTAATGAATGATTTCAATGATAGTGAAATTGTATTCGATAACAATAATATTTGTAATTATTGTAATGAATTCGAAAAAAGAAAAAAAGATTACATTTTTGACGAAGTTACTGAAAAAACAAACTTAGATAATTTAAGTAAAAAATTAAAAAAAAATTATTCCAATAAAAAATATGATGCTTTGCTTGGTTTAAGTGGTGGCGTTGATAGTTCTTATGTAGCATACTTAGCTCACAAGCTTGATTTGAAAATACTAATTGTTCAATTAGATAATGGGTGGAATTCAAATATCGCAACATCAAATATTGAAAAAATTGTAAAAAAAACTGGTTTCGATTACTTCAATTATATAATTAATTGGGAGGAATTTAAGGATTTACAAAGATCATTTTTAAAATCAGGTGTAATCGACCTAGAACTTTTAACAGATCATGCAATCACAGGAGTAATATTTAAAATGTGTGAAAAATTTAATATCAAGTATGTACTTTCTGGTGATAATTATATGTCTGAGAATGGTTTACCAAAAAGTTGGAATTGGCTCAAATCTGATAATAAAAATATTAAAGACATACAAAGTAAATTTGGAACGAAAAAAATAAAGACATTTCCGATGGTAAATTTTTGGAGATGGTATTTGACTTTTTATTTCAATTATAAATGTGAATTTATACCAATATTAAATAGAATTAATTATAACAAATTGAATGCAATAAAAGTATTAAAACAATATTTTAATTGGCAAGAATATGGAGGAAAACATCATGAGTCTATTCTTACAAAATTTTATCAATGTTATATTTTACCAAAAAAATTTAATGTAGATAAAAGAATAAGTCATTTATCAGCTTTGATTAGATCAGATCAAATAACTAGAGCACAAGCAATCAACGAACTAAATAAACCTTTATTTTCTGGAAATCAATTGCAATTAGAAAAAGAATTTTTTGAAAAAAAACTAGATTTTACTAGTGAAGAATTTGATAAAATAATGAAAGAGAAACCTATAAATCATGATTTTTATAAATCATCAAAAAAAAACTTAAAAATTGTTTGGAAATTTTCATATATATTTTCTCA
>CACMAX010000020.1 GCA_902611845.1 uncultured Pelagibacteraceae bacterium
GATGGATTAACAATCCTCTTAAAAACTTCTTCGTATACATCTTTAATTAAAAATGAATTATCTTCTATACATCTTAGTTTGTTATCTTTTCTATTAATTATATTTTTTTCTAAACATTTAATTAACGGCAAACTTTTGGTTTCATTTAATTTATCTGGTGTTTTTTTTTTAGAAAATAAATTTGAAATTTCGTATATAGTTTCTTTGAATTTTAAATTTATACTTCCCTTATCATCAATATTTGTAATACTTCCATCTATTAGCTTGAATTTGAAATTTTCTTTAGATAAATCTTTTATAATTTTTCCTGTACTTGCTATTATTATTTTACTTTCATTATCATTAAGTTTTTCTTTAATATATATTCCTTTCAAAATTCCATCTTTTTCATTTTTCTCAATAAAAATTGTCAAATTTTTATTTATGCTTGAGAATTTTTTTTCCTTCATCAATTTGGGCAAAAAGCCTATTGTTGAGTTTTTCAAGTATTCTTGTTTTAATTTTTGAGTATATGGAACTAAAATTAAGTTTAGCATAAGCTGTAGACCCAAAAATAGTATTGAAATTTTTCCTATAAAATTTATGAAAGAAATTTTTCTTATACCATTTGTCCAAAAAACTAATATTTCATTATTTTCCTCATATTTTATTAAAATAATAAACAATGTGAGAAAATAGGTAAAAATTAAAAGTTTACTAAATATTTTCGGTAAGTTTAGAGAAGTATAAAAAAAGTAAACTTTTAAACTGTGTCCTTGTTCTGACACTATATCCAGCAAATTTACTCCTTGAATAACCCAAACTATTGAAGTTATGGCAAGAGAGGATAATAAAAAAAAAGAAAAAATATCTGTAAATAATTTGCGAAATATTAATTTATTCATTGAAATTATTAATTTAATAAATATACAACAATATCTATTAAATATTTCAAAAAAATGAAGCTAAAATTAGATTTTGTAAGCAAAGTTCCTAAAGTAGCCAAAGATAATCAGGTTATTTTAATAAAGGATAAAACTAACCAAAACAAAATTGTTAAATCTCTAAATAAATCTTTATTTGCAAATAAATTATTCTTAGATACAAAATTTCTGATTCAAAACTTAAATAGCAAAACATATATTTTTGTAAATTGTACGAAGTCTAAAACTTCTTTAGATTACGAGAAACTTGGATCTAATTTATTCCTTTTTCTTAAGAATAATAAAATTGAAAAATCCTTTTTTGAAACAAATTTATCTAAAATCACTAATATACAATTAGAGAAGTTTTTACACGGTGCCCAACTTAAATCATATGAATTTAATGTTTATAAAACTGATAAATCAAAAAACATAACAACAAACTTATATGTAGTTGGACATAAATCAAAAAAAACAAATATATTAAGAAATAAATTAAATTCACTTTTAGAAGGTGTATTTCTTACCAGAGACCTTGTATCTGAGCCTGGAAATGTTCTACATCCTGATGAATATGCAAGACGTATAGTTAAATTAAGAAAATTTGGATTAAAAGTTAATGTATATGATCAAAAAAAATTAAAAAAGATGGGTATGAATGCTTTATTGGGAGTGGGTCAAGGAAGTATTAGAGGTTCATACTTAGTAACAATAGAATGGAAAGGCACAAAAAGTAAATCTAAACCCTTAGGGTTTGTCGGAAAAGGTGTGTGCTTCGATACTGGAGGTTATTCTTTAAAACCAGCAAAATTTATGGAAGATATGACCTATGATATGGCAGGCTCTGCTACTGTTGTTGGTTTAATGAAAACTCTTGCTTTAAGAAAATCAAAAATTAATGCTGTTGGAGTTGTTGGACTTGTAGAAAATATGGTAAGTGGAAATGCTCAAAGACCCGGAGACATTGTAAAATCTTATAGTGGAAAAACAATTGAAGTTTTAAATACTGACGCTGAGGGAAGATTAGTTTTAGCAGACGCTTTAACATTTACGGAAGAAAAATTTAAACCACAATTTATTGTTGATTTAGCAACACTAACTGGAGCTATAATCGTTTCTCTTGGCTCAGAATATGCAGGTCTATTTTCAAATAATGATAAATTATCTAAACAACTAATTGATGCAGGTGAAAGTGTTGAAGAAAAACTCTGGAGAATGCCTTTAAACGAAAACTTCGACAAATTAATTAATTCTAAAAATGCAGATATGCAAAATATTAATTATGTAGGTGGAGCAGGTTCGACGACAGCAGCGCAATTTTTGCAGAGATTCATAATAAATAAAACTCCTTGGGCCCACTTAGATATTGCTGGCATGGCATTTTCAAAATATGGAGGAGCGCTTAACTCTGGTGGTGCAACTGGTTATGGAGTTAGATTGTTAAATAAATTAATTGAGGATAACTATGAGTAATATTGAACAAACTCTGTCAATAATTAAACCAGATGCAGTTGAAAGAAATCTTCAAGATCAAATTAAGCAAGACTTTACAAATAAAGGATTTGAAATAATAAAAGAAAAAAAAATCCATATATCTAAAGAGGAAGCTGAAAGATTTTATAAAGTACATGAGTCTAAACCATTTTATAACGATCTATGTACTTATTTGTCTTCAGGTCCTATTATTGTCATGACTTTACAAAGAGAAAATGCTGTTGCGGAAAATAGAAAGTTAATGGGAGCAACAAATCCAGTTGATGCAGAGGAGGGCACTTTGAGGAAAAAATACGGTATTTCAATTGATAAAAACTCTGTTCATGGTTCAGACAGTCCTGAAAATGCTAAGATTGAACTAGATTTTTTTTTTAATCACTAGTTAATAGTCTAATAATCGCTTTTGGATATATTTGATGCTCGATTTTTAAAACTTTTTTTTCTAAAGTAGTTCCACTATCAGATTTAAGAATTTTTACTTTTTTTTGTAATATTATTTTTCCCGAATCTAATTTCTCATTAGCAATATGTACAGTAGCTCCAGAGTATTTATCTTTATTTTGAATAGCTCTATTATGAGTATTTAGTCCTTTATATTTAGGAAGAAGAGAAGGATGAATATTAAGTATAGGTTTACAGAATTTTCTTATAAAACTACCTGAGAGTATCTTCATAAATCCAGCTAAACAAATTAAATCAACATTATTTTTTTTTAACAATCTTAACAAACGGTCTTCAAAATTTTTTTTATTAGAATATTTGATAAAAACATTATTGATTTTAGATTTATTGGCATAATCTAATCCTTTTGCACTAAAATTATTAGAAACAACTAAAACAATCCTAATTAAAGATTTTTTCGTTTTTGAATATTTTATTAATGACCTTAGATTACTACCTCTACCACTAATTAATACTGCCGTATTTTTTTTACCAGATAACTTTTCCACTCAATTTTACTTTTTTTGAATTTTTTGTAATTTTTCCAATAACATATGGTTTATATTTTTTCGGAAAGAATCTCATTATTTTTTTGTAGTTTGAACGCTGTACTATTAAACAAAAACCCACGCCACAATTAAAAGTTTTTAACATTTCTTTATCGCTAACACCTTGGCTTTTTAGCCATCTAAATATTTTCAATGTTTTTATTTTTTCTAAGTTTATTTCAGCACAATAATTATCTGGTATTATTCTTTTAATATTATCTTTTAATCCACCTCCAGTAATATTTGCGCAAGCATTCAAATATTTTTTTTTAATTAATTCTAATACATGCATCACATATATTTTTGTTGGTATTAATAATTCTTTTTTTAAAAATGAATTTCTTCTTATATTAATTTTTTTTTTTTTGATAATATGTCTTACTAAAGAATATCCATTTGAGTGGAGACCACTGGAAGGTATTGCAAGCACTAAATCTTCTTCTTTAATTTTATTTAATAATATTTTATCTTTATCTACCAGTCCTAAAGAGAATCCAGCAATATCAAATTTCCCTTTAGAATAAGTTCCAGGCATTTCCGCAGTTTCTCCACCAACTAATTCACAGTCTGCTAATTTGCAGCCTTTAATAATTCCGCTAATTATATTTTTTAGTTTTTTTGTATGAATTTTTTCGACTGATATATAATCTAAAAAAACTAAAGGTTTGGCTCCTTGGACTATAATGTCATTTACACACATTGCCACAAGGTCCACTCCAATTGTATCAAATTTACCTAGTATATTTGCGACTTCAATTTTTGTACCAACTCCATCAGTGCTAGTTACAAGATACGGTTTTTTTAAATTACTTGGCAGTTTTGTAAGTGCTCCAAAACCTCCAATATTCTTAAAATTAACACTTTTTTTTGATTTTTTTGTGCTTGTGGATATAAATTTAATAAATTTATCTGCTTTTTTTATGCTTACGCCACTTTTTTCATATGTAAAATTTTTCGATCTCATGTTTAAATTATGTTTTTAATCAAAAATAAAATTAATATTTACTTATACTTTTTTTTTTTACTTTTCATTTTAGTTTTTATCAAGTTTTCCACAACTATAGTGTTTGCAGACAACTACATAGTTAAAAATATTAAAATTAAAGAACAATACGACATAAATTTTAATAAAGATGAAGTAATAAATAAGGGTTTCAAAAAAGGATTTAAAACATTAATTTTTAGAATTGTAGAAAGTAAAGATAAAAATTTATTTAAAGATGTTCCAAACAATAAAATTGGATCATTAATTGATAATTTTTCAATAACAAATGAAAAATTTGTAAACAATAATTATGAGGTTGATTTTGAGGTTAAGTTTGACAAAAAAAAATTATTATCATTTATTAGAGGAAAAAACGTTATTTCTTCTGTTCCAAAAGAAACAGAGGTTCTTTTTATACCTATTTTAATTGACACACAAAGCAACGAAATTAAGTTTTTCGATCAAAATTATTTTTATAA
>CACMAX010000021.1 GCA_902611845.1 uncultured Pelagibacteraceae bacterium
ATCATTCAAAAAATAAAAGAATGTAATGAAATTGGACAACCACTGTTGGTTTTCACATCTAGCATAAATAAATCTGAGCATTACTCGAATTTGTTAGAAAAAGAGAAAATTAAACATATTGTTTTAAATGCTAAAAATCATGAGAAAGAAGCAGAAATTATTGCAAATGCTGGCAAAACAAATTCAGTAATTATTACAACAAGTATATCGGGAAGAGGTGTTGATATTAAGTTAGGTGGACAAGATCAATCTGAAAAAGAGGATGTAAAAAAAAGGGGGGGGGTTATTTGTTATTGGAACAGAAAGAATGGAAAGTAGAAGAGTTGACAATCAAGCAAGAGGACGATCGGGAAGACAGGGAGATGAAGGAAGTTCAATATTTTTTGTAAGTTTAGAAGATGACTTGATGAGATTGTTTGGCTCAGAAACCATGAATTCAATGCTAGAAAAGCTTGGTCTTAAAGATGGTGAAAGCATTGATCATCCTTGGATAAATAAAGCGATTGAAAGAGCCCAACAAAAAGTTGAAGCAAGAAACTTTGATATAAGAAAAACGCTTATTAAATTTGATAATGTTCTTAATGACCAAAGACATGTAATTTTTGAACAACGAAAAAATGTAATAGATGGTAAAGAAGATGTGAATTATTCAGATATTTTTTTAGATGAAGTTCTAGAAAATTTAAAAAGACAAAAAATATTACATGAAAAATCTCCTAATTCTAAAGAATTTCCAAAAGCTTTAAAACAGACTTTAGGTAAATCAATAACTGATGATGAGTTGGGTGAAATTTTAAATTCAGATCTCAAAACAATGGAAAAAAAAATAAAGGATAAATTTATAAATAACAGAGATGAAAGAAATAATTTATTAGGCATTGAACAAGGAAAAGAAATTGAAAAAAGAATATTGGTACAAATTATAGATCAAAATTGGAAATCACATATTCAATACCTAGAGCAATTAAGACAAGTAATTGGCTTAAGATCTTATGGACAAAGAGATCCTTTAGTGGAGTACAAAAAAGAAGCTTTTATATTATTTGAAAATTTACTGGGAAAATTAAAAACTGATCTTGTCACAATGCTTTTAAATTTAAAAATAATACAGAAAGAAGAGGAAGATAATTCTCAATACAAAGTGAAAGAAAACTTAAAATCAATTGCAAAAAGTAAAATTGGAAGAAATGAAACTTGCCCGTGTGGATCTGGAAAAAAATATAAACACTGCTGCGGTGCCTTATAAATTAAAAAATCACTGTCAATAAAATTAACAATAGAAGAATTGATGTAGTTGAAATAAATAATTTTTTATTCAATTTAATATTTGAAATCAAATTTTGAAAAAAATTATATTTAATAGTAAGTTTATCTTGATTCATTGCATTAGTACTGAACCCTTTATTCCTTCCAATATCCAAAAACTTATTCTTTCTTTGATTTAATATTTCTTCTTCATTTAATGTAAGAAACTTACTTAGATTTCTATCAATAGCATTACGTACACTATCTAAAATAAGATCTTTATCTCGATGCGCACCTCCCAAAGGTTCGGGTATTATTTCATCAATAATTTCCAGTTTTAAAAGATCTTTCGCTGAAAGTTTCATTGCTTTCGCAGCTTCTAAAGTCTTTGTTGGATCTCGCCAAAGTATAGTTGCGCATCCCTCTGGAGATATTACTGAATATATTGCATTCTCTAACATTAATACTTTACTTGATGAGGCTAATGCAATAGCGCCACCAGAGCCTCCTTCGCCTATAATTATAGATAAAGTTGGAACAGTCAGTTGCATAGAACATTCAATAGACTTTGCAATTGCTTCAGCCTGTCCTCTTTCTTCAGCGCCAACTCCAGGGTAAGCGCCTGGGGTATCAACAAAGTTAATTATTGGTATTTTAAATTTATTAGCTAAATTCATTAACCTTATTGTTTTTCTGTAACCTTCTGGTCTCATCATCCCAAAATTTCTCTCAATCCTTGAGTCTAAATTTTCACCTTTTTCCTGTCCTATTACTAAAACTGATTTTGAATTAAACTTACCAAATCCGCATATTACAGATTTATCTTCTCCATAAAATCTATCTCCTGAAAGTGAAATAAATTCATCAAATAAATTATCAATAAAAAATTTTGATTTAGGTCTATCCTCGTGTCTTGCAACCAATGTTGTCTGCCATGCATCAAGATTTGAATACACATCTTTAAGTTTTTTATCTATTTCATTTTGTAAATCAGTTATTTTACTTGTATCAACTTCTGAGATGCCATCTTGATTATAAGGATCTTTTAATTTATCTAATTCTGTT
This sequence comes from uncultured Pelagibacteraceae bacterium, assembly GCA_902611845.1. Taxonomy (GTDB): domain Bacteria; phylum Pseudomonadota; class Alphaproteobacteria; order Pelagibacterales; family Pelagibacteraceae; genus Pelagibacter. Next base: position 2,311 of record CACMAX010000021.1, read on the forward strand.
TCTAAGTTTTTTATATCAGTCTCAAAATTTAAATAATTTTTCATTGCTTTATTATATATTATTTTTAGGCGATAAAATGATGAAATTATAAGAATTTCATTTTTTCTAGGATAAAAAATAACATTTTTTTTAAATAAACTAATGACATAATTTATTGATTATCATATACAACGGTTTCAAAATTTTAAAAATTATGAGTGATTCATTTATTAAAATTAATACTTTATCTGTTTCAAAGAATTTGGCTGATTTTGTAAAAAATGAACTTCTTGAAGAATTGGATGTTAACGAAAAAGATTTCTGGGATGGATTTGATAAAAGTATTAATGAACTTGCACCAATCAATAAAAAGCTATTAGAAACTCGAGAAACTCTTCAATCTGAAATTGATTTATGGTTAAAAAAAAATAAAAATGGAGAATTTAATCATCAAAAGTATAAAAATTTTTTAAAAGAAATTGGATATTTAAAGGAAGAAGGAAACGATTTTAAAATAGATACAAAAAATCTTGATCGTGAGATTTCTAGTATTGCAGGTCCTCAACTCGTAGTCCCAATAATGAATTCTAGATATACATTAAATGCTGCTAATGCAAGATGGGTAAGTCTTTACGATAGTTTATACGGAACAGATATAATTGAGTCTGAAGAAACGGGTAGTCAAAAGTATGACCCTCTCAGAGGACAAGAAGTAATAAAATTTGCTCGTAATTTTTTAAACGATCACTTCTCTATCAATGGAATTCATTGGAGAGATATTAATGGATTTAAAATATATGGAAGTAACTTAAAAATATTAAAAGATAATAAAGAGTTTGAGTTAGTAGATAAAAATAAATTTATTGGATACAGGGGAGAACCAAATAATCCAACAACAATAATTTTAGAAAACAATAATTTAAAGATTGAGATAATAATTAATCCTAAAGCTTTCAGTGCTGTTCAAGATGCAGCAGGAATAAGTGATATAATTATAGAGTCCGCAATATCTACAATATGTGATAACGAAGATAGTGTTGCAGCAGTAGACGCAGAAGATAAAATTTTATG
>CACMAX010000022.1 GCA_902611845.1 uncultured Pelagibacteraceae bacterium
ATTATTTTTCCTCAAACTAAAGTTTGTGGATTATTTGTTACTTCAATAATTCCAACATTTATTATGGCAAGTGTTTACGTTTATTTGTTATATTTATTCTTTTTTGCTGGATATGATTTTGATAAAAACTTTATTTTATATTTAAGTTTTTATGACTTAGCTGAACTTTTTGAGAGTAATGAGTTTTTAATTTTATTTTGGACACACTTTTTAGCAATAAATTTATTTTGTGGATCTTGGATTGTTAGAGATAGTCAGAGATTTTATATGTCAAAAATACTAGTTTTTTTTCCTCTAATTATTACTTATTTTGTTGGTCCTTTAGGTATATTTATATACTGGGTAATAAGAATTTTTTTCGCAAAAAGAATAACCCTATTTGATTGACTTATTTTTCTACTTTGAAGCCACTATTTTTCATTTGAGAAAAGCCACCATCAATATGTGAAATTTTTTCGAAACCCATTTCTTTTAAAGATTTCGTTGCTAAAGCAGATCTCAATCCTCCTGCACAAAATAAAACCATTTCTTTATTCATGTCGATCTTGCCATCTTTAAAGTAAGGACTATCTGGATCCATCCAAAACTCTAACATTCCCCTTGGAATATGATGTGAATTTTCTATTCTTCCCATTTTCTCTAGTTCTCTGATATCTCTTATATCTATTAAATTGCATTTATCAGAATTTACCATTTCTAAAGCTTCAGCTGGAGAAAGTGTTTTGATTTGATTTAAAGCTTCGTTAACAAGTGTTTGTGATGATTTAATTTTCATATTACTATACACTTATATTGTGAAAGAATTAAAATTAAAGAGAAAAAATTCATTTTTTGAAAAACTGTTAATTAAAATAAATCGATATTTTGGCTTCGAAATCATAAATAATAGCAATTACGATATACCTTCATTAAAGGATCCCAGTAATCAAAATCTTTCCACTATTGGACAAAAATCAATAACAATACCAATGGGTTCACTAAAAATTACGAGAAAAGTAAAAGCTTTAGAAATTATTTTTAGAAGTTGTGCCTCTGTTTTAATGTTATCTCAAACAAAAAAAAGAATATTCGATAAAAAAAAAGAGGAGTATTCGATTAGATCATTAAATTCTTTAGTAAATTCTATCAATTCATCAAAAGATCTCTTCAAGTCCATAAAATTAAAATTAACAATAATAGATCACAATTCAGATCAAGAAATATTAAATAAATACAATAAAATTTTAAATGGTCAATTTTTTGAAAGCAAAATAGAAAAGTTAGATTTTGAAAAGTATAAATCATTTATCGATCATAAAAATGAAAAAAGTGAAAACGTCACAGATGCCCAAAAATCAAATATGTCAAATATTCATCAATCAATTGAAATGTCAAAAAATTCTGATGATCTAATTTACTTTGTTGAAGATGATTACATTCATAAAAAAAATAGCCTTGAGGAAATGGTGTTTGCTTATGAAAAATTTTCAACAATTTTAAATGATGAACTTTTTCTGTGCCCAACAGATTATCCCTATTTATATTTTTCGCCAGAAGATACAAAGGTACTCCTTGGTAATCAATTTCATTGGAGGAAAATAGATCAGACTTTGTGCACCTTTTTGACAAGTAATAGGATGGTTAATAAGCACTTTGATAAGTTGTTAAGTATGTGTAAAAAAGAACATTCTCCATTTGAAAAACCTTTGCACGACATTTTTAAATCTGAGGTATGTTTGAGCCCAATTCCATCTCTTGCAATACATGCAACCAACGTAAATTCCATTTATGGAGTATCTCCGGTTGTAAATATAAAAAATTTGTGGGAAGAGAACAAATATGACAAAAATAGCTAATAGAACTGCACCTAATTTTAAAATACCGTCCACAAATTCTGAGAAATTTCAATTAAACAAAGTTAAAAGTAAATACAAAGTTTTATATTTTTATCCAAAAGATAATACACCTGGGTGCACAATTGAGACTAAAGATTTCAATTCACTTCTTTCACAATTTAAAAAATTAGACTGTGAAGTAATTGGTATTTCTAAAGATAATATGGAAAGTCATGAAAAATTTAGAGATAAATTCAAAATTAAGTTTGATTTAGTAGCAGATGTAAAAAAAGAAGCAATTAAGGCATATAAAGTTTGGGGTATGAAAAAATTCATGGGTAGAGAATTTATGGGATTAATAAGAAGTACATTTTTATTAAAAGATGACAAAATTATTAAAGAGTGGCGTTCAGTAAAAGTTAAAGACCACGCAAAAGAAGTGTTAGAATTTTTAAAAACAGTTTAATAAAAAAAGGCCCCATTTACGGGGCCTTTTTAGTTTAACTTAAGGGAGGGAGTTAAATTTAGTCTCTTATAGCGTAAGCTATTACACCAGTTTCAGTTACGTCTGTACCTTTCAGTTCAGCCTCTTTACTTAATCTGATACCCATAGTGTTTTTCATAATTGCCCATACAATGTATGATACTACAAAAACAAATGCGTTGATCGAGATTACACCGATTAACTGTGCACTAAAATTTGCGTCAGAGTTTGTTAGTGGAACAGCTAATGTTCCCCAAACTCCAGCAAATAAGTGAGCTGGTATTGCACCAACAACATCATCAATCTTAAATGAGAATAATAGTTTTGTTCCAAACACTACTATTAATCCACCAATTGCACCGATGAATATTGCTGCTATAGGTGCTGGCGCTAATGGTTCAGCTGTTATTGCAACTAATCCACCAATCGCACCGTTAAGCATTTGAACTACATCAGTTTTACCATACATTAATCTAGTAATTACTGCTGCTGCTAATACACCACCACACGCTGCTAAGTTTGTATTAATAAATATGTTTGATACAGCTACTGCATCATCGA
>CACMAX010000023.1 GCA_902611845.1 uncultured Pelagibacteraceae bacterium
ATGACAGATCCTAAACAATTAGAGAGAAGATTGATGTTAGATACTTATTCTATTTTTGGATGTGATGATGGAGAACCTACTTTTAGATATACCTTATTAGATGGAGTTAAAGATGGTTTCTTAATTAATCCTAAAGTCGTTGATGTAGAAACGGGTCTTTCAGCAGATATCATGAGTAAAGAAGGTTTGACTTTTAAAGGAGTAGATAAAGATGGAAATGATGTACCTGAACAAACATTTTTTAAAAAGGACTTTGAGCGAAAATTTAAATCTAATGAAACAAACCTATCATTTTGTGATGCATTTATACAAAATGCAATGCGAGACCCTTTTACAAATGAAATAGGCAAAACTTTAGTTTTTTGTGTTTCTCAAAAACATGCACTTAAAATTACAACTATTTTAAATGAACTTGCTGAAAAATATTTTCCTAACCAGTATCAATCAGATTTTGCTATACAAGTAACATCGGATGTAACCAATCCTGACCCTCAACAAATGACTATAGATTTTAAAAATAATAATTTGAGAGGTAATTCTCCTTTAAATGAACTTTACAAAACATCAAAAGCAAGAGTTTGTGTAACAGTGGGAATGATGACAACGAGGAGCAATTAGACTTTCCAGTTATTTACGCAAGTGGAAGATCTGGGTGGGCATCTAAAGAAATAGATGGTCCAAAAGATAATTTAAACCCATTATTAGATCTAGTAATAGATCATGTTAAGCCAGCAGAATTTGACAAGACCAAGCCTTTTGCAATGCTTTCGACTCTTTTGTATGCAGACAGTTTTTTAGGTAGAAGTTTAGTTGGTAGAATTTCACAAGGTACAGCAAAAGCAAACCAACAAATAAAGGCAATTAATCTTGATGGAGAAAAAGTTGATGAAGGTAGATTAACAAAAATATTTAGATACGAGGGGACAAAAAAAGTACCAATAGAAGTTGGCGAAGCTGGAGATATTGTAGTTATTGCTGGATTAGAAAAAGCAAATGTTGCTGATACCATATGTGATACTGAGGTAGATACACCAATCCAAGCAACCCCAATTGATCCACCAACGATGTCTATTAAAATAACAGTAAATAGTTCTCCATTAGCTGGTACCGAAGGAAAGAAACTTACAAGTACTCAAATTAGAGAGAGATTAGTTCAAGAGGCTCAGAATAATGTCGGAATTTCTTTTTCAGAAAATGAAAACAAAGACTCATTTGAAATAAGTGGTAGAGGCGAATTAATGTTAGAAATATTATTAACACAAATGAGACGTGAGGGATTTGAAATGACAGTAAGTCCTCCTAGAGTTTTATTTCAAAAAAATGAAAATGGTGAAAAATTAGAACCTATTGAAGAAATTACTATGGATCTTGATGAAGAATTCTCTTCTAAAGTTATAGACTCCATGAATAAAAGAAAAGGGAAGTTAATAGATCTTAAAGATACTGGAAAAAATAAAAAACGATTAATCTTTCATGCACCAACAAGAGGTTTAATGGGATACACTAGTAGATTTCTTACTCTAACTAAAGGAACAGGAGTAATAAACAGAATATTCCATTCCTATGGAAAATTTGAGGGAGATATGGAAGGCAGAAGAAATGGTGCATTAATTTCTATGGAACAAGGAAAAGCAGTGGCATTTGCAATTTATAATCTACAGGCAAGAGGAGAGATGTTTGTTACTCATAACGATCCAGTTTATTCAGGTATGATTGTAGGATTGTCACCTAAACCTGGTGATATGATTATAAATGTCATGAAAGGTAAAAAACTTACAAATATGAGGACACAAGGAACAGATGAAAATGTTGTTTTAACTCCTGTAAGAAAGATGTCGATTGCTGAGCAATTGAGCATGTTAAACTCTGATGAAGCGCTAGAAATTACACCAAATTCATGCAGATTACGAAAAGCTGTGCTTGATCCTCACGAGAGAAAAAAGCTCTCTAAGTTATCAGAAGCTTCTTAAAAAAGTTATTATTCAGATTTATTTTTGGTAAATGGCAGCCACTTTTCAAATGCTGATTTGCTAGGTCCGTCATATGGAATTGAGTAAGAGTTTGTTCTCGTCAATACTTCAATACCTTTAGAAAAAACAAAAATAAAAACTATAACAAAAACAATTGTCATGATTTTAAATGGATCAAAATTTTTTGTCTTAAAAACGCTAACAGCTTTGGCTTCAGCTCTGTGAAATTGTTTAAAAGTATAATAAACAGCAAATATTAAACCTATATGAGCAACATATGTCCCTGCCCAACCAAATGCAAAAGTGGCATATGAAAATACATATAAACTAAATACTGTTGTCCATATAAAACTTAAAACTAATAATATTTGTAGTCTAACGGTTTTGGGAAGTGCTCTTAAATCATTTTTACTATCGTCAAATAGTATATTCGCTGATTCTTTCATCCAATTTTTTATAGACATGATTTATATTTACAATTTTTATTCAGTATTAACAATCGACTAATTGTCCGCTAAAAACATTTACTTCGTAACTTTATCCACAATATAAATTCCTAAAGCTACAGCAGGGCCTATTCCAAATGCAAATATTATAGTGCCCAAACCAACAGTTCCTCCCAAATACCAACCAGATATAACAGCTGAAATTTCTAAAGTAGCTCGAATTAAAGCGATAGGAAGTTGAGTTTTTTTTGTTAGACCTGTCATCAATCCATCTCTAGGACCAGGGCCTAAATTTGCAATTAAGTATATGCCACTTC
>CACMAX010000024.1 GCA_902611845.1 uncultured Pelagibacteraceae bacterium
TAACTGAAGCATATGCACGTTTTAGGTATAAACTTTTATCATAATGATAGTTCAGTTGCACTAATTAAAGATGGTATTGTCATAAATGCAATGGCAGAGGAGAGATCAAATAGAAGGAAACACTCCTCAGCATTTCCAATAAATACCATCAAAGAAATTTTAAATTATCATAATCTAGATTTGCAAGACATTGATTTGATTTCATTAAATACCAACCCCAAAATAACATTTAGAAAAATTTTTTATTTACTAAAAAATATACCATCTAGAGATCTGCTATCTAATGCCTTTTATAGATATAGAAAAAAAAAAAGTTTAGATCAAATATTTATTGATAATTTTAACTATAATCCAAAAAAAAAAATAATTTATGTTGATCATCATTTATCACATATTAACTCTGGATTTTTGATCTCTCCTTTTGATGAATGTTTGAGTCTATCTCTAGATGGATTTGGTGATTTTAAAAGTTCCTCATATGGTATTTCAAAAAATAATAATACTGAGATTTATGGCAATATATATTTCCCCCACTCCCTTGGAGTATTTTATCAATCTTTAACACAGTTTATTGGGTTTAAGAATTATGGAGATGAGTACAAACTAATGGGGTTATCCGCATATGGTGAAAATAAGTATGAGAATAAATTATATGATTTGGTATCATATAAAAATATGTCGTACGAATTAGATTTGAAATTTTTTAAACATCATAATTGTAATATTCAAGAATTAGATAAGAATGGTGACTTAATATATAAAGATTTATTTAATAAAGAAAATTTAGAAGAATTATTAAAACTTAACTCAAAAAATGAGTTTATATACTCAAAGGAGGTCGCTGATATTAGCAAATCTGTGCAAAGTGTTTATGAAAATATTTTTTTTAAATATTTGAATGATTTATATGAAAAATTTGATCAAAATAATTTATGTTTTTCTGGTGGTTGTGCTTTAAACTCTTTAGCCAATGGTAAAATATTAGATAGAACAAAATTTAAAAAAGTTTTTGTACCTTACGAACCCTCAGATGCCGGAGGAAGTATTGGATCTGCCCTAACATGTTTTTATGAAAAAAATAAAAATAAAAAAAAAATATTTCAACCAAACCCTTATTTAGGAATTGATTATAGCTGGAAACATACAAATCAAATATTAGAGAAATATAAAGCAGAAAAAAAAATTAAAGTAAAAAATTTTGATAACTTTAATGAATTGTGTTCTAAAACAGCTGAATTATTAGATGCACAAAGTATCATTTCATGGTTTCAAGGTAAAATGGAATTTGGACCTCGTGCGCTTGGGAATAGATCTATAATAATGGATCCAAGAAACAAGGATGCAAAACAAATTCTTAACTTAAAAATTAAATTAAGAGAAAACTTCAGACCATTTGCTCCATCAATTTTAAAAGAAGAGACAATTAAATGGTTTGAGAGAGATGAGTCAGCGGATTATATGACGTTTGTTTACAAAATAAAAAATGACAAAAGAGATTTAATACCAGCTGTTTGTCACGTAGATGGAACTGGACGTCTTCAGACTGTTGATGCAAAAATTAATCCAAAATTTTATCAATTAATTAAATCTTTTTTTCAAAAGACGGATATACCTCTAATAATCAACACTTCATTTAATGAAAACGAGCCAATAGTTAATAATCCAGAGCACGCAATTGAAACATTTTTGAAAACAAATCTAGATTACTTAGTTATTAATAATTCTTTAATAGAAAAAATCTAATTATTGTCTAAATAAAATATTGTCTTTTTTAAACCTTGTAGAAGATTTGTTGAAGGTTTCCAATTATACAATTTTTTTATTTTATTAATATCTGGCTGCCTATTTATTACATCTTTAAATTTAGAATTTTTTATTCTATTTAATTTATACAATTTAATTTTTGACTTAGATTTTGTTATTTTAACAATTAGCTTTATTACATCTTTGACTTTTGATTTTTTGTTACTTCCAATATTAATTATTTCGTTAAATCTTATATTTTTACTACAAGCTTTATAAAGAAAATAAATTACGTCATCGATATACGTAAAACATCTAGTTTGATTTCCAGGATAGTAAATTTTACAGATTAAATTCTTCTTACAATTTTTTATTATCTTTGGTATTAAAAAATATTTTGATTGTCTTGGGCCATAAACATTAAAAAATCTAAGTACCAGAAATTTAAATTTTTTTGCATAACTTGCTTCCATTATATAATTTTCCATAATACTTTTACATTTTGCATAATTCCATCTTGGACTATCATATGTTCCAACCAACATTTGGTCTGTCTCATTCCAAGGTAAATTAGGATTATTCCCGTAAACTTCACTTGTACTTGCAAAAATTAGCTTAGAGTTTTTTTTTACTAAATAAGAAATAACATTTTGTGTTCCTATTATAATTGAATTTATTGTTTCTGCAGTATTAGTAACTTTTTCCACTCCTACCAAAGATGCTAAATGATAAATATAATCAAAATTATAAAATTTAAATTTTTGTATTTCATTTTTATTTTGGATATTACATTTAATATATTTGCAGTTTTTTAATTTATTAAGTTTAAGATTTTTTAG
>CACMAX010000025.1 GCA_902611845.1 uncultured Pelagibacteraceae bacterium
ATGGTTCTGAAGTCCCAGAAGGTATCATGGATGCATTTATTACAACTGCTGCAGCAATTCATGATTTAAAAAGAAAAGGTAACTCAAGAACAGGTTCTATATATATTGTAAAACCAAAAATGCATGGACCTGAAGAGACTGCTTTTACAGATAAAATTTTTTCTAGAGTTGAGGAGGTCTTAAAACTTGAAAAAAATACTATTAAATGTGGAATTATGGACGAAGAAAGAAGAACATCTGTAAACTTAAAAGAATGTATTAGAACATTAAAAAATAGAGTTTTTTTTATAAATACTGGCTTTTTAGATAGGACTGGAGATGAAATGCACACGTCAATGGAAGCAGGTCCAATGATAAAAAAAGGTGACATGAAAAAATCAAAGTGGATAGCTGCATATGAAGATAACAATGTTCATGTTGGTTTAAAATGTGGATTCTCTGGTGTTGCCCAAATAGGTAAAGGTATGTGGGCTATGCCAGATAAAATGAAAGATATGATAGATCAAAAAATATCACATCTTGAAGCTGGAGCAAATTGTGCATGGGTTCCTTCTCCTACTGCAGCCTCTTTGCACGCAATGCATTATCACAAGTTAAATATTTTTGAAAAACATAAAAAATTAAATAATAATAAATCAAACTACATTGATGACCTTCTGTCCATTCCGATAGCGGACAGACCTAATTGGAGTAATGAAGAGATAAATAAAGAATTATGTAACTCGGCTCAAACAATATTAGGATATGTTGTTAGATGGGTAGATCAAGGAATAGGATGCTCTAAAGTTCCAGATATAAATAATGTTGGATTAATGGAAGATAGAGCAACACTAAGAATATCTTCTCAACATATAGCTAACTGGCTACATCATGGTATTTGCTCAAATAGACAAGTTTTAGAAATTCTTAAGAAAATGGCAAAGATAGTTGATAAACAAAATCAAGCAGATCCTGAATATCAAAACATGTCTCCAAATTATGACAAATCAATATCTTTTAAGGCAGCATGTGAGTTGATTTTCCATGGCAAGTCTCAACCATCAGGCTATACTGAACCTCTATTACATTTAAATAGATTAATTAAAAAAAGTTAATTATACGAACTTATAAATCTCTTCTGTTTTTAAAAGCAGATATAAGTGTTCCATCATCTAAAGTTTCTATTTCTCCACCAACTGGTAAACCTTGAGCTAATTTTGAAATTTTTACATTTGTATTTTTTAAACTGTCCTGAATATAAAAAGAAGTAGTTTGTCCCTCAACTGTAGCGCTGGTTGCTAAAATTACTTCATCAATATTGTCATTTTTTATTCTTTCGATTAAAGAATTAATTAGCAAATTTTCTCTATTATTGCCATTTGCGCTGTCAGAGATGGTGCCTCCTAAGATATGATAATAACCTTGAAAAATAGATGAACTTTCTATTGCCCATTGGTCGGAAATATTTTCTACAACACATATTTTGCTATATTTTTTGTTTTTATCTTCACAATTATTGCAGGGATTGTTATTAGATTTTAATGTTCCACAAATTTTACAACGTTCTATATTTTTAAACACATCATCCAGATTGTTAGCCAAAGGTTTTAATAGTTCTTTTCGATTATTAATCATTTTTAAAATTATTCTCTTTGCAGACTTAGGTCCAAGACCTGGCAGTTTAGATATCAGTTTAATTAAGTTATCTATTTCAGGTAGATTTTGCATTTTATTACAGAGGCCATTTAAATCCAGGCATACCTAATCCACCAGTTGCTTTAGATATTTCTTCAGAAGTTTTTGATTTTAATTTGTTTTTGGCATCATTATGCGCGGCAGTGATTAAATCCTGAATTATCTCTTTATCTTCTTTGAGCACTTTATCGCTTAATAAAATTTTAGTCATCTCTCCGTCTCCGTTGAGGGTAATTTTAACCACATCTCCACCGGACACACCATTAACCACAATTTTTTTAAGATTTTCCTGACTTTCTTTCATTTTTTTTTCTATCTCTTTTGCTTTTTCTAAAATTTTATTAAAATCAGTCATCTTTTTTTTCAATATCAATCAATTCGATATCAGGAAGTACTTTCAACAAATTTTTATATTCACTTGAACTTTCATACTCTCTGATTTTTTTTTTTTTAAGAATATTTTTTTTCTCTTTTTCACTCATCTCACCTTTTTCTTTTGAAAAAGAAATTAACCACCGGTTTTTTGTCCAATCAAACAATTTTTCAGATAAATCTTTTACAAAATTTTTATTTAATTTATCATTAAAAGAAATTTCGATATTCATATTTGAAAAAGATACTAAATTTACATTATTTTCTA
>CACMAX010000026.1 GCA_902611845.1 uncultured Pelagibacteraceae bacterium
TTTATTAATTTTAAAAATTCATCTTCGTTTTGGACATTTTTGAATCTAAAGAGACTTTTTTTAACCCCATTGATAATTTCTAAATTATTTAAATCTTTGAAAACTTTATCAATTTCTTTTTTTTTAATAGTATCTCTAATAATTGATTTTTCAGCAATCAACTTCATTTCTTCATTAGATAATTCATCTAGACCTGGTTTTAAAAAAATTAGATAATTTTTTTCAAACTCGATATCTGCATTGGTAACAATTTTATCACCAACTTTATATTTTATGATAATTTGAGAGAATGTGTCGTTAAAATAGGTGAATGCTATAAAAACTGATATTAAAAAAATTTTAAAATTAGTCATTTATTTATTAATTAATTTACCCATATTAGGAACTCCTAATTCAGTAAATGGTATAAATTTCACCAAAAAAGACAAACTTGTGCTTGGTTCTAAGTCGCCATCTCTGTAAAAAGATTTGTTATAATTAATATTAAAAGAAATACAGTCTGTTTCGTATAAATATAAAAGATCATAATATTGTGTGAAATCATCTTTTAAATCTTTAGAAATCTCGAATTTAAGTTTATTTTCATCATTAATATTCATTCTACTCACATTCTTTATATTTTTGTTATCTCCAAAATCATTGCTCTCTGAGTAATAAGAAAAGCTAGTAACAAAATTATTAACACTTAAATCCATGTTAACCTGATCTAAATTAGAATACTTTAAATCTCTATTATAAGAATAATCATAACCAATCTTTAAATTATTGTTTACTCTGTAATTTAAATTTCCAAAAATATCTGACCTAGTTTTATTAAGTTTCGACTTAGATGGAAGTTTATGGTTATCTTTTGTTTTTAGAACATTTGCTACTTTAAAATCTAGAATATTAACACCTTTATTATCTTTTCTGTTAAACTCAAGTCCAATACTTAAAGCCTCTCCACTTTCAACCTCAGATGAGGTATTAATTCTATTTAAATTAAATACATTATTGTAATTTAACATAATATCTTTATCAGAGAGATCGGTATTTCCATTTGGGCTATATCTAAAAGACATTTTTGGCTGAAGATAGTGAGTATAATTCCCCATCTTTTTTTGTAATGGTATTTTATTATCTACCTTTAATGTACCAAACAAATTATAGTTTGTTTTTTCACCAGCCCCTGTAGATTTATCTATATAGTCGTTTGAATTTTTTAATAATAGGCTGTAATTTGTAGTTAGACCTGTTGAATTTACAAATTCGTTAGAAGAAAAAAGAAAGTCATTTGTAAGTAAGGCTTCTGTAATATTAGTGTCATAATTTTTATTATAACCATAAGAGTTAAAAATAAATTTTCCTTTGTAATCATTCGGTATTTCTATATTTTTTAAAAAGTTATAATCTGGAAAAATATATTGATATCTATCGTGATAATTTCTTGATAAATCTTCAAAAATTTTAAAAGAAGTATCTAAATTGGAATCTTTAAACTTCCAAGCAATATCTAAATTTGAAATTAATAAGCTATCATTATCGATTAAAGAGGAGGTTTCAATTAACTTATGACTTTTCAGATAATTATCACCTGTAACATTTTGAAAATTTAATTCATATTCAGTGATATCATTTATTTTTCCAATTTGATTATAAAATAGATGTCCTTTTGTTCCAACCTCTCCAACTAAAAAACTAAAGTCACTTAATATGTTTGAATTTTTTAATGCTTGACGATATTCATTTTGTAATAAAAAACTTTTATCAGCATAAAACCTTGGATTAAAAGTTAAATCTTTATCATCACTTAAAACTTTAAAATATGGAATGTTAACTGACGTTCCTAAATTACCAGATGATGAATAAGTTGGCGTTAAAAATCCAGATTTTCTTTTAATGGTTGGATCTGGGTGATTAAAGTATGGAAGAAAAAATGCTTTATAATCAAATATTTTAAGCCAAGAGTCTCTGTACTCAAACAATTTTTTTTCTTTGTTGTGTGTAAATTCATTAGAATTAAGTTCCCAACCT